>CAVPTW010000013.1:0-142284 GCA_963708735.1 uncultured Gammaproteobacteria bacterium | reverse complement strand
GGCCCTGTACCATCATTTCTCGGACAAGGAGCAGTTGTATCTCGATACCGTGAAATGCGCGTTCCGGGCCAAGACCGCGGCGGCCTGCAAGATCGTCGCCGCTGCCGGCGATCCAGCAGCTCTCGGATTCCTTCAAATCCCGCTACGACCCCCATCTGCTGTCGATCTCGATCATCGGCCTGGTGGCATTCCACTATCAGACCCGGGACGCGCGCAAGCTGCTGCCGGGCAATCGGGTGAGCCACGACAAGCCGGCCACGGTGGCGCGCCACGTCGCCAACCTGCTGCGCCACGGTCTGGGAGCGCCGGCCTGACACGTCAGCGCGCCGCCGCTATCGCCAACTCGCTGGCCAGCGACGCCACCCTTATCTACGTCTGCGGGCTGCGGGGCATGTACGAGGGAGGTTTGGCCGCGCTGCAATCCGTCCGGAAAGTCATGGTATTGTCTGGGCCGATCGGCACGGACGGCTCAAGG
This sequence comes from uncultured Gammaproteobacteria bacterium, assembly GCA_963708735.1. GTDB lineage: Bacteria > Pseudomonadota > Gammaproteobacteria > Pseudomonadales > Porticoccaceae > JAGPUQ01. Next base: position 141,809 of record CAVPTW010000013.1, on the reverse strand, counting down.
CCGAAGGGCGGCTGCATCTGGAAACTTACCAGCGCGCGGGTGCAAATGCCGGTGCGTTCGCACCTGTGGCGCGCGCCTGGACAAGGTCGATCAGCATTTTTCAGGTCAGTGCAGCACTGACTGCTATATGCTGTCGACCGACGGGCTGGTTAAACAGCGTTAATCGCGGAGAACTGCAATGCGTAAATTATGGGCAACCCTGGCTGTGCTGGTTACGTTCGGTCTTTCCGGCTGCGGCTACAACGACCTCCAGCGCAATGACGAGCAGGTCAAGTCGAGCTGGTCCGAGGTCATCAACCAGTACCAGCGCCGCGCGGATCTGATTCCCAACCTGGTCAATACCGTAAAAGGCTTCGCCGCCCAGGAAAAGGACGTGTTGCTTGGCGTCACCAATGCCCGTGCCAAAGTCGGTGCTATCCAGGCGACCCCGGAGCTCATCAATGATCCGGAAGCCTTTGCGAAATTCCAGGCCGCTCAAGGCGAGCTATCCGGCGCCCTGTCCCGGCTGCTGGTGGTGTCCGAGAACTATCCGCAATTGAAATCCGACGCCAACTTCCGCGACTTGCAGGCTCAGTTGGAGGGCACCGAAAACCGGATTACGGTGGCGCGCAACCGCTATATCAAGGCGGTGCAGGAATATAACGTGACGGTGCGCTCCTTCCCGTCCAACCTGACCGCGATGGTGTTCGGATACAAGATAAAACCCAACTTCACGGTGGAAAACGAGCAGGAAATTGCCCGGCCGCCGAGCGTCGATTTCAGCGCGCCGCCCGCCAAGCCACAAGGCGCGACGCAGTGACAGCAATGAACAGACTATGGGGGTCGTTGCTCGCGGTGACGCTGGCCTTGACCCTGTGCTGGTCTTTCCTGGTCGGTGCGGAAATCGCAGTGCCGCCCTTGCGCGGTCATGTCACCGACCAGACCGCCACGCTGACGCCGGCGCAACAGGCCGCTCTGGAGCAGACCCTGCAAGCCTTCGAGGCCAGAAAGGGCAGCCAGATCGCGGTGCTGATGGTGCCCACCACCGCGCCGGAAACAATCGAGCAGTACAGCCTGCGCGTGGCGGAGCAGTGGAAACTGGGCCGCAAGCAAGTGGATGACGGTGCGATTCTGGTCGTCGCCAAGGATGATCGCGCGCTGCGCATCGAAGTGGGCTACGGCCTCGAAGGAGCGCTCAACGACGCCACCAGCAAGCGCATCATCAGCGACATCATCGTGCCGCGCTTCCAGCAGGGCGATTTCCCGGGCGGCATTGCGGCCGGAGTCGAGCAGATCATCCGCGTCATCGACGGCGAACCCTTGCCGGAACCTGGCGGGCGAGCTGCGGGCGGAACACCGGGTATCCAGCAATATCTTCCGGTGATTTTTATCCTGGCGCTGGTGGTGGGCGGATTTCTGCGCGCGGTACTGGGCAGCTTTCCCGGCGCGCTCGCCACCGGGGGCATCATCGCGGTGATCGCCTGGCTACTGGTCGGAACCTTGGTCATCGGCTTGGTCGCGGGACTGATCGCGTTCCTGTTCACCTTGTTTGGTGGCGGCATGGGCGGTCCGCTGGGAGGATTCGGTCGCGGTGGTTTTGGTGGCGGTCTGGGCGGCGGCGGTTTCAGCGGCGGCGGTGGCGGCTTTGGCGGCGGCGGCGCGTCGGGGCGGTGGTGAGGATGGACATCAAACGCATTGCCAGACATCTGCTGATGACCCCTTGGCAGGTCAGGCGGGCTTTCCCCCGCGCGGCCTTGACCGCGATTGAACAGGCGATCAAGGCGAGCGAGACAGAACATACCGGGGAGCTGCGTTTCGTTGTGGAAGGCGCGCTGGACGTCGCTCCCTTGTTGCGGGGGCAATCCGCACGCGAACGCGCCATCGACGTGTTTTCACAATTGCGGATCTGGGATACCGCGCACAACAACGGCGTGCTGATTTATTTGTTGCTGGCCGATCGGGATGTCGAGATTGTTGCCGATCGCGGCATTCACACCAAGGTGGGCGCCCCGGAATGGGAGGCAATCTGCCGCGCGATGGAGGCTGCTTTCAAACAGGCGGACTATGCAGGCGGCGTGGTCAGCGGGATTGCGGCCGTCACACAGCATTTGACGCGGCATTTTCCCGCATCCACTGCGGATCGCAATGAATTGCCGGATAAACCGGTGGTGCTATAGCTCAATCCATCGTGGCCGACGCTGGTGTCGCGACCTTATCTGGTCAGCGCCGGCCAGCGCGAAACGGCCACCGCGAAAAGGCCACCATGTAGAGCACGATCAGGTTGACCCCTGGCACCAACATCAACAGGGAAAGCCAGGGCGAGAAGCCGGCCTTGGCGAAAATTGTCCAGAACGGCGGCAGGATCAACGCGATCCAAATCCCTGCCCACAGCAGATGGGCGAAATAAAATTCGTGCATCATCGCGAACTTCCCTTGTCACGGAATCCTTGCGCTAACCGTGCACAGACCGTGCCGGGGCGCCGGAATGGCGTCCCGCATGGTCTGCAAACCGACTACTTGATGCTGATCTTGTGCCGCTTGGTGGCTTTCACCTTGGGCAGGGTCAATTCGAGGATGCCGTCCTTGAAAATCGCCGTCGCCTTGGCACCATCGACGGTGGTCGGCAGGGGAATGGTGCGACTGAAACTGCCGCTTGAGATTTCACAGCGGAAATAGTCGCCTTTTTCCTCTTTCTCTTCCTTGCGCGTCTCGCCCTTGATGGTGACGCTGTCATCGCCGACGGAAATGTCGATGTCCTTTTTGTCGACGCCCGGAATCTCGGCCTTCACCACGATCTCGGCCTCGCGGTCGAGCACGTCCACCTTGGGCGCTTTCAGTTCCGGCAGCGACAGTTCGGGAAGTGCCGGCCAGTCCAGGTGCCAGGGCCGCATCCAGTTGCGGCGCAGAAACTGGTCGAACAGGCTATCAATCTCCTCGAACGGGCGGAGGGCCCGCGTCGGAGCGGCCTTTTGTACTTCCTGTTTCTTGGTTGCTTCCTGTACTTCCTGTTTCTTGTTTGCTTCGGCCATGGTGAGCCTCCTCGTCAATGTGAAGAACACGGGTAGTGCGTCCCAACTCTACATCAATGCGCGGCGGCGGCAAAACCGCCTCTCGGCCCGCCGCGGCGTCGCTCGATATCAGACCACTCGATCGAATGTTCACGCAGGGTAGGCCCCGGGATCGGACCGAAGTTTGATGTGCATCAAGACCCGGGGTGAATGCACCACCTCCCGGGAGCGCCGTCTTCGGGTCCCAAACGCCGGCGATCACGAGGAATCGTGCCTACAGTTCCGGCGCCGGACCGGCCCCCGGTGGTTCTTTTTCCGGGATCTCGGTCATGGTCGCTTCGGTGAGCAGCAGCACGCTTGCCACCGACACGGCGTTTTCGAGCGCAATCCGCACCACCTTGGTGGGATCGACGATGCCGGCCTGGACCAGATCGACGTACTCCTTGCGCGCCGCGTCGAAGCCGATCGCCCCTTCACTAGTGAGCATGGCATTCACCACCACACCGCCGTCCACCGCCGAGTTCTCGGCGATCTGGCGCGCCGGGGCTTCCAGCGCCCGGCGCAGGATCTGCACCCCGGTACGTTCGTCGCCCTCGGTCTGGGCCTCCTCCCCCGCCACCGCCGAGACGGCGCGCAGCAATGCCAGCCCCGCGCCCGGCACTATGCCCTCGGCCACCGCGGCCTTGGTGGCGGAAATGGCGTCATCAAGCGCCTCCTTCTTCGATTTCATCTCGGCCTCGGAAGGCGCGCCGACCCGGATCACGGCGACGCCGCCGGCCAGCTTGGCCAGGCGCTCCTCGAGCTTTTCCCGATCGTAGTCGCTGGTGGTCTTCTCGATCTGGCGGCGGATCTGGTTCACCCGCGCGGCAATGGCCTGCCGGTCGCCGGCGCCGCCGATGATGGTGGTCTGGTCCTTGTCGATCACGACGCGCTCGGCATGCCCCAATTGGTCCAGTTGCACGTCTTCGAGCTTGATGCCGAGTTCTTCGGTAACCACCTGGGCGGCAGTCAGCACCGCGATGTCCTGCAGCATCTCCTTGCGGCGGTCGCCGAAACCCGGTGCCTTCACGGCGCAACTGCGCAGGACCGCGCGGAGCTGGTTGACGATCAGTCCGGCGAGCGCCTCGCCCTCGACATCCTCGGCAATGAACAGGATCGGCCGGCCGGTCTTGGCGACCTGTTCGAGCAAAGGCAGCAGATCCTTGAGGCCGCCGATCTTGCGGTCGCACAGCAGCACATAGACGTCCTCCAGCACCGCCTCCATTTTTTCGGCATTGGTGATGAAATAGGGCGAGATATAACCGCGGTCGAACTGCATGCCCTCGACCACTTCAAGGACGGTCTCGGTGGTCTTGGATTCCTCCACCGTGATGACGCCCTCACCGCCGACCTTCTCCATGGCCTCGGCCACCAGCTCGCCGATCGCGGGGTCGTTGTGGGCCGCGATGGTCGCCACCTGCGCCTTTTCGAGTCGGGTCTGCACCGGCCGCGACAGGGCGCGCAGCGCCGCGACCGCCACTTTCAGGCCACGGTCGAGGCCGCGCTTGAGATCGATCGCGCTCGCCCCGGCTACCGCGTTGCGGATGCCGTCGGCGAGGATCGCATGGGCGAGGATGGTCGAAGTCGAGGTGCCGTCGCCGACCGCCTCGCCGGTCTTCTCCGCCGCCTGACGCAGCATGCGCGCGCCGAGATCCTCCTCCGGATCCTCGAGCTCGGTCTCCCGGGCGATGGTGACGCCGTCGTTGCAGACGATGGGCACACCCCATTTTTTCTGGATCAGGACGGACTTGGATTTGGGTCCGAGCGTGATGCGCACGGCATCGGCGAGCTGGGTCGCGCCGCGCAAAATCTTCTCGCGGGCCTGGGAACGAAACAGGATTTTCTTGGAAGTCATATGGTTCCCCACGCTGAGTAGGAGGAATACGCTGACCGACTATGACATAAGGATCGGGACACCTACCAGTGCAGTATCCTGACTTGCGACAAGCGGGGCCGGCTTTCGCCCTCGGCATCAGGCGGACGTTCCCTGCAGACCGGGTCGAGGCCGATGTCGGCCGCGCGCTTTTGCCCGATCACTCCCTGATCCGGCCGCGACGGCCGCGCCCGTGAAACTGCCGCATCTCGATCCCGACGCGGCACTCGCCAGTCTCGGCAGCGGTCGGGACGGTCTCAACATGGCCGAAGCCAGCCGCCGTCTGGCCGAATACGGACCCAATGTCCTCGAAGCGGTAGCGCGGGAGCGGCTGTGGTGGCGCTTCGCGCGCGAACTCGGGCATTTCTTCGCGCTGGTGCTGTGGGTTGCCGCGGCGCTCGCCTTTTTCGCCGAGTGGCGCCAGCCCGGGCAGGGCATGGCCCTGCTGGGCTATGCCATCGTCGCGGTGATCCTGCTCAACGCCGTCTTTTCCTTCTGGCAGGAGTACCGCGCCGAGCGGGCGCTCGCGGCGCTGCGGGCGCTGCTGCCGCCCCAGGTGCGGGTGCGGCGGGAGGGCAAGGTGTGGGAGGTGCCGGCGGCCGAACTGGTGCCGGGCGATCTCATCCTGCTCCGGGACGGCGATGCGGTGCCGGCCGACTGCCGGCTCATCGAGGCGTTCGCGCTGCGCGTCGACAATGCGACCCTGACCGGCGAATCCGTCCCCCAGCCGCGCAGTGCCGGAGCGGCGACCGCCGACGATCCGCTGCGGACCGCGAACCTGGTGCTGGCCGGCACCACCCTGGTCGCGGGCGAGGGCGTGGCGGTGGTGTTCGCCACCGGTATGCGCACCGAGTTCGGCAAGATCGCCCGCCTCACCCAGAGCGCGGACGCGGAGCTGTCGCCCCTGCAACAGGAAATCCGCCGCCTGTCGCGCTGGATCGCGGTGCTGGCCACCGGCGTGGGGACGGTGTTCTTTGTCATCGGGATGGCGCTCGGCCTGCCGTTCTGGGCCAACTTCGCCTTTGCCATCGGCATCATCGTGGCCAATGTGCCCGAGGGGCTGCTGCCCACCGTGACCCTGGCGCTGGCCATGGCGACCCAGCGCATGGCGCGGCGCAACGCGCTGATGCGCCACCTGCCGGCGATCGAAACCCTGGGCGCTGCCACCGTCATCCTCACCGACAAGACGGGCACCCTCACCCAAAACCGAATGGCGGCGCGGCGACTGTATTTACCGGATGACCGTCTGCCGGATGACGGGGATTGCAGTCTCGACCAACTGGCCGGCTCCGCCGCGCTGCGCGCCACCGCGCGCCCGCTGCTCGAAACGGCACTCTGCTGCCACGAGCTGAACAAGGTGCAGGGCGACAATGGCCCGCGCTGGCGCGGCGATCCCACCGAAGTCGCTTTGGTCGAGCTGGCGCAGCCACTGCTCGGCGCGTGGCAGGCGGGAGCGAGAAGCGATGCGCTGCCCTTCGACAGCGAGCGTCGGCGCCAGTCGGTGGTGTGTGGCGCAGGGGCGCAGCGTCTGCTGTACTGCAAGGGGGCGCTGGAGGCGGTGCTGCCCCTGTGCCAGCAGTTGCACAGCGACGAGGGGCCGGTTGCGCTGAATGCCGCCGACCGGGCGCGGATCGAGGCCGCCGAGCGGCGCCTCGCGGACCAGGGGCTGCGGGTGCTGGCGTTCGCGTGGCGGCCACTCCCGCAAGACACGGAACGGGATGGCTGGGAGCAGGATCTCGTCTTCGCCGGACTGGTGGGCCTCGAGGATCCTCCGCGCCCGGAGGTGCCCGATGCCGTATTGCGCTGCCACGACGCAGGCATTCGCGTCATCATGTGTACCGGCGATCACCCGCACACGGCGCTCGCCATCGCCCGTGAAATCGGCCTGGTACAGGGCAGCGACGCGCGGGTGGTGACGGGGGAGGAGTTGCGCCATCTGCTGCCCGCCCAGCTTCAGTTGCTGCTGGATCAGCCGCAACTCATCTTCGCCCGCGTGGGTGCGGACCAGAAAATGGCGCTGGTGGAAGCGCTCAAGGCCAAGGGCGAGGTGGTGGCGGTGACTGGCGACGGGGTCAACGATGCCCCGGCGCTGCGGAGCGCGCACATCGGCATCGCCATGGGCCAGACCGGCACCGACGTGGCGCGGGCGGCGGCCGATCTCGTCCTGCTCGACGACAACTTCGCCAGCGTGGTGGCGGCGGTGGAGGAGGGGCGCGCGGTATTCGCCAACATCCGCAAGTTCCTCACCTACATCCTGACCTCGAACATCCCGGAGATCGTGCCCTACCTGGCCTTTGTGCTGTTCCGCATTCCGCTGCCACTCACCGTGGTGCAGATCCTCGCCGTGGATCTCGGCACCGACCTGCTGCCGGCGCTGGCGCTGGGGGCCGAGCCGCCCGCCGCCGATACGATGCGTCAGCCGCCCCGCGCCCGCAGCGAACGCCTGGTAAACCTGCCGCTGATGCTGCGCGCCTATGGTTTTCTGGGTTTGCTGGAAGCGGCCGCCGCCATGGCGGCGTTTTTCTTTGTGCTCGATGGCGGCGGCTGGCACTACGGCGCGGTGCTCGACTGGCACGATCCGCTCTATCGCCAGGCCACCACGGCCTGCCTTGCCGCCATCGTGCTTGCGCAGGTCGCGAACCTGTTTTTGTGCCGCCATCCGCGCGCTTCGACATTAAGCCTGCGCCTGCGCGGCAACCACCTGTTGGTGTGGGGAGTGGTGGTCGAACTGGTGCTGCTGCTGGCCATCGTCTACACCCCCTGGGGGCAGCGCCTGTTCGGTACCGCTGCCCTGTCCTGGCCGGTGTGGCTGTTCGCGCTGCCGTTCCCGTTCGTGATGATGGCTGCGGAGGAGATGCGCAAGGCGCTGATGCGGCGGTGGCGCCAAGGCGGACCGGCGCGACCCTGATGATCATCGGCGGCGCCGCTGGGGAGGACATGGCCGCTGATACCCGAACCCCGCCCGAGCGGCTAGAATAGCCCCCGCCATGACCCCGCCATCGACCCTCCGCCGCACCTCTGCCCGCACCTCTGCCCGCACCTCTGCCCGCACCTCGGCGAGATTTGTCTGGCTTGCGCTGCTGATACTGGAACTGTCCGGCTGCGCCGGCTGGATCGAGAGCAAAATCCCCGAGGAACCCGCGCCCGCGCCGCCGCCGGCAGAACCCTTTGCGCTCAACAAGTTTCCGATGGGCGCCGGGACCGAGGTGATCGGCCGCCTGCGCTTCACCCGGGTGCAGGGCGAGGAAACGCTGCTCGATATCGCCCGCGCCTACGACCTCGGCTATGACGAGATCGTCAGCGCCAATCCAGGCGTCGATCCCTGGACGCCCGGGGAAGGCGAGCGCGTGATGCTGCCCTCCGCCCATGTGCTGCCCGACGCGCCGCGCGAAGGCGTAGTCATCAACCTCGCGGCGCGCCGGTTGTTTTACTATCTGCCGGCGCGCAAGGGCGCACCACGCACCGTGGTGACGCACCCCATAGGGATCGGCCGCGAAGGCTGGTCGACACCGCTCGGCCGCACCGAGGTGGCCCAAAAGCAGGCGGCGCCGACCTGGACGGTGCCGCCCTCCATCCGCCGCGAGCATGCTGCCATGGGCGATCCGCTGCCGGCGGTATTGCCGGCGGGGCCGGACAATCCCCTCGGCAGCCATGCCCTGCGGCTGGGTTGGCCGAGTATCCTCATCCACGGCACCAACAAGCCGGCCGGCATCGGAATGCGTGTCAGCCACGGCTGCATCCAGCTCTATCCGGAAGACATCGCGCCCCTGTTCGCGGCGCTGCCGGTGGGTACACCCGTCACCGTGGTCGATCAGCCCTATCTGGCCGGCTCGGGCCCCGACGGCCTGGTGCTGGAAGCGCACACGCCGGCGACCGCCGCAGGCGGCAAGGCCGGCGCCGCCGCGGTGAAGCAGGTCATCAAGGCGGCCCAGGCCCGCCAGCGGCCCACCGACCGGGTGGCGGTGGATCTGGAGCGGGCGCAGGCCGATGCTGCCCGCCACACCGGCTACCCGGTGCCGATCGCGGTCGGCGCGCCCGACTCTGCCCATTACCTCGCGGAAGTGTCCGCCGCGCCGCGCTTGTCCGCGCCGGATCCGGCGCCGATCCCCGAGGACGGCGACTGGTACGTCGATCTCGGCAATTTCAAGTCCGAGCTCGGCGCGCGCCGGCTGACCGCCATGCTCACCCATCAGGGTCCGCCCATCCCCGCCCAGCGTCTGGCGCAGGGCCGGCAATACCAGGTGCTGGCCGGCCCCTACCCCACGCGGGCGGCGGCGACCGCGGCCGCCAAACGCATCGCGCGCGACCTCGATGAAACCGGCAAGGCGGTGCGGCTCCCGCAGTTGGCCGATGCAACCGCGCGCTAGCCAACATCACCGACCGGCTTTGAGCCGTTCCCCCTATTTCTGATAGACCAGCCTGGTAGACCAGCAATGCTTCGTCCACGTCTTGCTGGAACTCGGCGTTGACCGGATCCGCCGGCGCCGGGCTAACGACACGGTCGTTGAGGATCTCGGGAGGCGAGCAGCGTGGTCTTGCCGCAACCCGAGGGTCCGAGTGGGATGAGAAATTCGCCACCCAGAATGTCGAGCGTCGGATCGTCCAGTGCCGCGCGACCGTCCTAGCGCTTGCCGATGCTGCGGAGCGATAGCAGAGTCTGGCTCATGGGCACGGACGCGAAAATCGGGCGCCTTTTTGGAAAAATCTTTGGAAAAATCGGCGGGGATTGTCATATGCCGATTGAGGTAGCCAGCTTAGGATCAGACTTCGATTGCCCCGGCTCTACAACCGGAGCGGCCATGCCTATTCCACCTCCGTCATCACCGCGAGCTTGTCGATTCCGGCGCGCTGGATCACCGCCATCACCTTGGCGACGCGCCCGTAGCCGACGCCATGGTCCGCGTTCAGTTGCAGGCTCAGTTCGGGGTTCGCAGCCTTGAGTTGTTTCAGCGTCGCATCGAGCGCTTCGAACGCAATTTCTTTCTGATCGAGAAAGATGCGACCGTCGCGCTCGATGGTCACGTTGGCTGAGCGCTTCACGTCGGGTGCGGCGGTGGCGACGGTCTTGGGCAGGGTGACGCGGACCGCGTTGTTCAGCAGCGGCGCGGTGATGATGAATACCACCAGCAGCACCAGCATCACATCGACGAGGGGCGTGACATTGATCTCGCTCATCAGCGGATCGTCTTCGCCCTGGGTATTGAAAGCCATGTTTTATACCTTCCCGACCGGAGCGGCATCAGTGGTGGGCAGTGCCACTCCCACGAAGTCGGTGGCAAAGCCATCGAGTGCGGCGGTGGCCATGCGTTGACGGCGCAGCAGGATGTTGTAGGCCACTACCGCCGGAATCGCCACCGCGATGCCGATGGCGGTGGCGATCAACGCCTCGCCGATCGGACCGGCCACCACGTCGATGCTGGCCGTGCCCGCGCGGGAGATATCCTGCAGCGCATGGCGGATACCCCAGACGGTGCCGAACAGTCCCACAAAGGGTGCAGTGCTCCCGATGCTCGCGAGCCAGGGCAGCCCCGCTTCCATGATCCGCCGCTCGCGCCATAACTGGGCGCGCAAGGCGCGCTCCAGACGTTCGCGCGGGTTGCCTTGCCGGGCAAGGTTATGCGCGCCGGCACTTGCATGCAGCGTGGCGAGTCCGGCCCGGGCCACCCGCGCGGCGGGACCGGAAAACCGCGCCCGGATCGCGCCGAGATCCTCGGCGGCCCAGAACGCCCGGATAAATGCGCGATTGCGCGTGGCCGCGCCCAGGTGTTGCAGGATTTTCACCGGGATGATGGTCCAGCACACCACCGAGAACGCGATCAGCAGCAGCAGGGTTGCATTGACGATCGTCGATGAGGCGGTTCCAAACATGTGTACCGACCGGTTTTATTATGAAAGGCGGGCTACTGTAACCCAAGTGGCGATCGGCTTTCCATCTCGCAGGCGCGCGCTTTGCGTTGGAAAGTGAAGCTGGCGAACGCCTACCGCGAGACCGGACAGAAGCAGCGCTGTATCTGCGAATCCCGCTACGCAGCAGACAGCTGGAATCGCAAGCGCCGTCATTTGCCAAACCAACGTGTCCGACAGCGCAGCAGACGAAAAGTGGTGAAATATCCGCGCTAATCTCTGTGTTTTTTCATCCTGTCCTCATCCTTGGCTATTCCGACAACCCAACGGCGAAGCGCTGTCGAGTAGAAAATCTCCGTGCGTTTGTTGCCCAACACTGTGTGGCGCCCAGATGCGCCCTCTTGCCTGCTGCCAGCGTGCTCACCAGCGTCTCCTGCGCCCACGCACTGGCTATCTCGGTACGGCAGCGCACAGACGTTGGGCACTCTCGCCGCTACCTTGTGCAGACATTGAACTGTGTCGACGCCGCACTCTGGCAATGGTCACAGTCGTCGTCCTGACGGTAATCCTCAACAATCCACCGGAACCAAATCCGAGCAGCGGTAGTGGAAAAACCGTTGCGCAACATTGGTGTGTCACCACGGTGTGCCGTTCCATCCGTTCCCCGCAAGACGGCGGCTGGCGGCTCTGCGCAGCACCGCCGACGGCAACCATGAAACCCCAAACCAATCGGAGAAAAATGGTGAGTCTACTCAATGCAGATGAAATCAAAGGCAAGTGGAAACAACAGATCGGCGCTGCCAAGGTCGCCTGGGGCAAGTTGACCGAAGACGAATTATTGAAACTCGAAGGTCATCAACAGAAGCTGGCCGGGCTGATCCAGGTACGTTACGCGATCACGCGCGACGAAGCCGAAAAACAAGTGCGACGATTTTTTGACAAGCAATAACCCTGAACTCAATATCATTTACTCGGTCAATCTTTACGTGCGTAGACTTCACAGGCACGCACTTCACGTGCGCACAGGTCAGGTGCGCACACACACCGGGTCGCCGTTGTCGGCGCTTCAACTGACGGAGAACACCACGATGAACACAAACAAATTTTGCTACCGCACTTTTGCTGTAATGCTCGCAACTACGGCGTTCATCTACGCTGGTTTGTTCAGCGGCGCCGCCAGCGCGGCCGCCACTGCGGATGAGCTGAACACCGAAGGCCACCAAGCCCTGGAAAAACTTTACAAGACCAATCCCGTCGCGCAGGAAATTGCCAAGAGTGCAAAGGCGGTGCTGGTATTTCCCAGCATCGTCAAGGCCGGGCTGATCTTTGGTGGAGCCTATGGCGAAGGCGTTCTATTCAAGGGCTCCGCGCCTTCCGGTTACTACAACTCGGTGTCGGCATCCTGGGGTCTGCAGGCCGGCGCCCAATCCTATGGCTATGCGTTATTTCTGATGACCGACAGCGCGATCAAGTATCTCGACAAGTCGGAAGGCTGGGAGCTTGGCGTCGGGCCCACAGTAGTGGTCGTGAATGAAGGCATCGCCAAGAATATTTCGACGTCCACACTGAAAGATGATGCCTACGCCTTTGCGTTCGACCAACAGGGCTTGATGGCCAGCGTCAGCATTGAAGGCACCAAGATCTCGCGCATCAAGCGCTGACCCGGTCGGTCACGAGAAATCCCTGCGAACAGTCATATAGCTGCCGACAACCCACATTAACCCCATTAATCCCATTAATCCCATTATCCGATTGGAGCAACATCATGATCATGACCATGACCACGCAATTTCGACAACTGACCCTCGCTGCCGGGATCGCGCTGGCGATAGCGACTGCCAGCGGTCCTGTCGTCGCCGACACCGTATCCCAGGATGTCACCGAGGCACGACAGGAAACCCAGATCTGGACCACCTATGCGCTGAGTCCCTATCTGCGTGCCAGCGATCTCAAGGTATCCGTCGACAACGGCAAGGCCACGCTGACCGGAACCGTTGAGGACGATGTGAACAAGGATCTGGCCAAGGAAGTCGCCCTCGGCGTCAAGGGCATCACCGCCGTCGATAATCAAATCCTGGTGAAGCCTGATTACACGCCCCCCGCGCGCGCCGCCGACCGCAGTTTCGGTGAAGTGATTGACGACGCCACCATCACCGCCGCTGTCAAGTCGAAACTGTTGTGGAGCAAGCATGCCGACGACCTGAGCACCGAGGTCAGCACGACCCGGGGCGAAGTGACGCTTAAGGGGACTGCCAATACCGCAGCAGCCAAGGTTCTTGCCGAACGCCTGGCACTCAATACCCGCGGTGTGGTGGCAGTGAACAACCAAGTGGTCGTCAACGAGGACGCAAAGCCGAGCGTGACGGCAGCGATCAAAAAGTCCGCCACGACGATGGGCAAGGACATTTCCGATGCCTGGATCACCACCAAAGTGAAGTCGACGCTGATGTATTCGAGCAATGTTGACGGCTCTGCCATCACCGTTGACACTAAGGGCGGCGTGGTCACGCTGGCCGGCGCTCTCAATAGCGGCAGTGAACAAGCGCTCGCCATCGAGCTCGCGGAGAATGTGCGCGGCGTCAAGAGCGTGGACGCCAAGGGTCTCACTCATAGCGCCCACTGATGCCACTGAGCGGTGCCTGAGGGTCCTCGCCCGCTCCACATCCCGGAGTTGCGCGGGGATCTTTTTCCTGTTCGCTTCCTGCACCACAATGCCGCACCGCTCACCGCTCCGCCGACCTGGCTCAATACCTCGCCATGCATGGGCCCCGAATGAATCCACTGGATGCGCGCGCTCTGGTGGCAGTTGCCCTCGCGCTGTGCCTGGCGCTGACCGCGGCGTGCTTCACTGCCGACGATAGTGCCGGACATGGCGCATAGGCCAGCGAAGGCGGTTCAGGTCAGCGGCACGCGCGGCCCGCTGTCCACCAAACGCAGCAAGGCTATCGTCGACCAACTCAAGGCAAGCGGCGCCGATACCGATATCTTCGCCGTCCATCTGGCCGTCGAAGAGGCCATCAACGGCAGTCCGCTGACCGCCGGCAACAAGGTTCAGCTGTTGCAGGACGGCCCAACCACCTATGCGGCGATGTTCGCCGCGATCGACGCCGCGCGCGACCACATCAACATGGAGACGTACATCCTCGACGACGACGAAATCGGCCAGCGCTTCGCTGCCGCACTGATCGCCAAGCAGCAGGAAGATGTTCAGGTCAATCTGATTTACGACAGCGTCGGCACGCTCTATACGCCGGACGAATTCTTCACTCGCCTCGCCGCGGCCGGCATCAAGTTGGTGGAATTCAATCCGGTCAATCCATTGACGGCGAAGATCGGCTGGGACGTCAATCAACGCGATCATCGCAAATTGCTAATCGTCGATGGACGCATCGCCTTCCTCGGCGGCATCAATATCAGCGGCGTTTACGCCAGCGGGTCCGGTCCGGGCTTGCAGGCGCGCCCCACCGGCACACTGCCCTGGCGCGATACCGACCTCCAGGTGGAAGGACCCGTGGTCGCTGAACTGCAAAAGCTATTCATCGAAACTTGGGACAAGCAGAAAGGCGAACCCCTCGCCGAGCGCGTTTATTTTCCGCCACCCGTGGTGGTCGGCAACGAAGTGGTACGCGCCATCGGCAGCTCACCCGATGAACCCTACAGCCTGATCTACGCCACGCTGATATCGGCACTGCGCAGCGCCCAGACCGAGATCTGGCTGACCAATGCCTATTTCGTGCCTGATCCGCAACTGATCGCGGCATTGAAAGCAGCCGTCGCGCGCGGGGTGGATGTGCGCCTGGTGGTGCCGAGCATCACCGATTCGTGGTTGGTATTTCACGCCGGCCGTGCGCACTACAGCGAACTGTTGAAAGCGGGCGTCAAACTGTACGAGCGCGGCGATGCGCTGCTGCATGTCAAAACCGCGGTGATCGACGGCGTTTGGTCCACGGTTGGATCGACCAACCTCGACTGGCGCAGCTTTCTGCACAACCAGGAGGTCAATGCCGTCGTGCTCGGCACCGAGTTTGGGGAGCGCATGCGCGCCGCCTTCCAGGCCGACTTGGCTAAATCGCACCAGATCAAACTCAACGAATGGCGCCATCGCCCCATCGCTGACCGGGCTAAAGAGACCGTTGCGCACCTGTGGGAATACTGGCTGTGAACGCCGTGCGCGCCGTAGTCGCTTCAGCGCTCGCCCGCCGCGCGCGACCGCTCGACACTGTTGTACACGTTGTTTGGGCGCTCCGGTATGCCGCTGGCGCAAGCACAGGGAGCGGTCGCGCTGCAGGCGGAAAACGGTGAACTATCCGGGTCAGCGGGCGTTGTGTTTTTTGCGGGCGATGGTGCCACTTGCGCGATCCTGCCGGTGGTGCAGGACAGCACGCTCCTTGCCGGTCACTACGCCATCAGCTTTGGCGCGACCCTCGGCACGCTGCACACCGTTTTGCTGCGCCTCGAGTCGTGCCGCTTCTCCTGGGTTCAGGGCTCCGGACTCGACGCCCTGTTCGATCCGGTGCTCCTGGTTCTCCTGACGCTGGTCGAGGACCGGGGTGTTGGTGCCAGCGGCGTGGGCCATGGTGGCGGCAAGGGTAGCCGCGAGCAGTGCGGGGATGAGCAATTTTTTCATGACGGCCTTCTCCGTAGCGGGTGGTTACCGACGCGAGTGTCGGCAGGTCAAAACAACGGCGAAAGATGGCACAGGTTGACCTTGCGCGTCTGGAATTGGTCCGGGTTTCAGGCCATGGCGGCGATGGTGCGGCGAAACCTGAGCAGCGCAAGGCTGAACAGCGTGGTACCGATGGCGGCGATCGCCACCATTTGCGGCCACACCACCGAAAATCCGGCGCCGCGGTAGAGAATTGCCTGGGCCAGCATCACAAAATGCGTGTTGGGGGCGGCGAGCATGATGTACCGGACGGCCTCCGGCATGCTCTCGCGCGGCGTGGTGCCACCGGAGAGCATCTGCAGCGGCAGCAGCACCAGTATGAGCAGCAGGGCGAACTGCGGCATGGAGCGGGCGATGGTGCCCAGGAAGATGCCCATCGAGGTGGTCGCGAACAGATGCAGTGCCGCCCCGGCCAGGAACAGCGCGAGCGAGCCCTGGATCGGCACCGACAGCCAGCCCTGTACGACGGCGGTGAGCGCGAAGGCGGTGGCGGCAAGCACCACCAGCCCCATCGACCACACCTTGCTGGTCATGATCTCGAAGGGTGTCACCGGCATCACCAGCAGATGTTCGACGGTGCCGTGCTCGCGCTCGCGGATCAGCGCCGCGCCGGTGAGCACGATGGACAGCATGGTCACGTTGTTGATGACCTGCACGATGGCGCCGAACCACGATTTGTTGAGTTCGGGATTGAAGCGTGCCCGCAGCGCCAGATCGACCGGCAACTCCGACACCTCGCGATAGCGCTTCACGAAGGCGCGCACCTCATCGTTCACGATGGTCTGGATATAGCCGCTGCCGGTGAACGCCTGGCTCATGCGCGTGGCATCGACGTTGAGCTGGATCGTGGGCCGCCGCCCCGCCAGCACGTCGCGCTGGAAGTCCGGCGGGATGTCCAGGGCAAAGGTGTCGAGGCCGGCGTCCATGCGGGCATCCATTCCGGCCTGATCGATGATTTCGGGGGGCATGAAATAAGGCGGGTAAAAGGCGTTGACGATGCGCCAGGACAGCGGCGAGCGGTCCTCGTTCACCACTGCGATCGGCGCCTTGTTGAGGGTCTCCGGCATGGCCTTGGCCGCCGTGTAGACCGAAACGGTGAAGGCATAGACGATCAGCACCAGCATGATCGGGTCGCGCGCCAGGCTGCGCAGCTCCTTGACACCGAGATGAAAAATATTGGCGAGGCGCATGGACTACCGCTCCTGCTTCTTGAGCAGCGCGGCGGACAAGCCGATCAGGATCGGCACGGCCAGCGCCAGCGGGAAAAAGGCGGCATGCAGGTCGGAGAAGTTGAGGGCCTTCGAGAAGGTGCCGCGGGCGATGGTCAGGAAATGCGTGGTCGGGTAGATCTCGCCGATCAGCCGGCCGGCGCCCTGGAGCGAGGAGACCGGGTCGATCATGCCGGAGAAGTTCACCGCCGGCAGGATGGTCAGCACCGCCGTACCAAAGATCGCCGCGATCTGGCTGCGCATGAAGGTGGAAATCAGCAGACCCAGGGCCGTAGCGGCGCCGACATAGAGCAGCGCACCCGCCGCCAGCGTCAGGAAGCTGCCCTTCAGCGGCACGCGAAAGACGGTCACCGCCAGCAGCGTGAGCAGCAGGAAGCTCAGGAAGGACAGGACCACGTAAGGGATCTGCTTGCCGAGCAGGAATTCGAGCCGCGTGGTCGGCGTGACGTAGAAGTTGGTGATCGAGCCGAGCTCCTTCTCGCGCACCACGGCGAGAGCCGCGAGCATGGCCGGAATCATCATCAGCAGCAGCGGAATCACCGCCGGCACCATCGCCACCAGGCTCTTGACGTCCGGGTTGTAGCGGAACCGGGTCTCGATGGTGATGAGCCCCGCCAAGGCCTCGCCACGGCCGGCCTCGCGCGCCTTGGTGGCCAGCCAGTGGGCGTGAATCCCCTGCACATAGCTGCGGATGGTTTCGGCGCGGGTCGGCATGGCGCCGTCGATCCAGGCGCCGATCTGGACCCGCCGGCCGCGGGCGACGTCGCGCGCGAAGCTCGGCGGGATCTCGATCGCCAGACTCAGCTTGCCCGCGCGCATGCGCCGGTCCAGATCGGCGTAGTCGATGATCGGCGGCTGTTCGCTGAAATAGCGCGACCCGGCCAGGTCCAGGGCGTAGTTTTGGCTCAGCGTGGTCTGGTCGCGGTCGAGCACGGCGAAGCTGAGGTTCTCGACGTCCAGGGTGATGCCATAGCCCATCACCAGCATCAGCAAGGCGTTGCCGAGCAGGGCAAGTGTCAGGCGGATCGGGTCGCGCACCAGCTCGAGCGTCTCGCGCCGGGCATAGCTCACGAAGCGCCGCGGGTCGAAGTGCTGCCGCCAGCCGCTCAAGCCGCCGTCGCTGGCCTCCGACGCGCGGACCGCCAGTCGTGGCTCGTCATCCTTCTTGTCGGCCGCGGTGGCATCCTCGAGATAGGCGATGAAGGCATCCTCGAGCGTCGCGGTGCCACGCCGCTGCGCCAGTTCGGCCGGCGATCCGACCGCCAGCACCTTGCCGGCGTGCATCAGCGAGATGCGGTCGCAGCGTTCGGCCTCGTTCATGAAGTGGGTGGAGATGAAGATGGTCACCCCCTCGCGGCGCGACAGCTCGACCAGGATGCGCCAGAAGGCGTCACGCGCCACCGGGTCGACGCCCGAGGTGGGTTCGTCCAGGATCAGCATCTCGGGCTTGTGGATCATGGCCACCGCCAGCGACAGGCGCTGGCGCACGCCCAGCGGCAGCGCGCCGGGTAGTTTGTCCATCACCTGCGTGAGGCCGAAGCGCTCGGCCATTTCCTGCACCCGCGGTGCTATCTGCGGCGCCGGCACGCCGAACAGGCGCGCGTGCAGGGTGAGGTTCTGCACCACCGTCAGTTCGTTGTAGAGCGAGAACGACTGCGACATGTAACCGACGCGCCGGCGGGTGGCGATGTCGTGCGGGTCGACCTCGTTTCCGAACAGCCAGGCCCGGCCTTCGGTCGGCGACAGCAGGCCGGTGAGCATCTTCATGGTCGTGGTCTTGCCGCAGCCGTTGGAGCCCAGAAAACCGAAGATCTCACCTCGCGGCACACTCAGGCTCACGTGATCGACCGCAGTGAAGTCGCCAAAGCGCATGGTCAGATCCCGGGCCTCGATCGCGGTATCGCCATCGTCTTGCGGCCGCGGCGGAATCTCGACCGGCCGATAACCCCGGCGCTTGTCCTCCGGCAGCAGGCGGATGAAGGCCTCTTCCAGCGTCGCCGCACCGGCTTGCGCCAGGATGCCCTGGGGGCTGCCGGTGGCCAGCACCCGGCCATCGTCCATGGCCGCCAGCCAGTCGAAGCGCGCCGCCTCTTCCATATAGGCGGTGGCCACCAGCACGCTCAGGTTGGGGCGGTTGCGGCGGATGTCGGCGATCAACTCCCAAAACTGGCGCCGCGACAGCGGATCGACGCCGGTGGTGGGCTCGTCCAGGATCAGCAGGTCCGGGTCGTGGATCAGCGCGCAGCACAGGCCGAGCTTCTGCTTCATGCCGCCGGACAGCTTGCCGGCCGGCCGGTCCAGAAACGGGAACAGCCCGGTGGCGCGCGTCAGCATCTCGATCCGCTGTGCCCGCTGGCCGCCGTCGTGGCCGAACAGGCGGCCGAAAAAATCGAGGTTCTCGGCGATCGACAGCGTCGGGTAGAGGTTCTTGCCCAGGCCCTGCGGCATGTAGGCAATGCGCGGCAGGATACCCCGGCGCGCGCGGGCATCGGCCAGGTCCACGCCGAACACCTCGATCCGGCCGCGCTGGATGGCGCGGGCGCCGGCGGTCAACGCCAGCAGGCTCGACTTGCCGACCCCGTCCGGGCCGATCAGACCGACCATGCAACCGCCCGGCAGGTCGAGCGTCACATCGGCCAGCGCCTCGACCTTGCCGTAGCGCAGGCCGATGCCGGCCAGACGCGCCACGGGAGCTGCCGGCGCGGCACTCACTGAAAGTCGCCCTCAAGGCGCACGGCTTCACCTCTCACGGATACAAACCTCAGGGTTTCAACGTGACGGTCAACCGCTCCGGCCAATCCCGGCTCGGGTCCAGGCGTACATAGGCGACCCCCGGCAAGCCGGTCTTGACCTGGCGGACGTGTTTTTTCAGCAGTTCCGGCTCGATCCGGGCCTTGATGCGAAACATCAGTTTGAGCCGCTCCTCCGCGGTCTCGACCGTCTTGGGCGTGAACTGGGCGACGTCGGCGACAAAGGTGGCGCGCGCCGGCATCACGTGCTGAGGCAGGGCATCGAGCACCAAGCGCACCTCGGCGCCGAGTGCCACCCGCCCCGCCGCCGCGGTGGGCAGGAAAAAGGTCATGTACACGTCGTCCAGGTCGACCAGGTTCAGTACCACGCCGCCCGCCGGCAGCACTTCGCCGGGTTCGGCCACGCGGTACTGCACGCGCCCGTCGCGCGGCGAGCGCAGCACGCTGTCGTCGATGTCGGCCTGGATGCGGTCGATGGTGGCGCGCGCCGCATCCACCGCCCCGCGGGCGTCGACCACCTGTGCGCGGCTGTTGACCAGGGCCGCATCGGCGGCCGCCACCTGCGCGCGCGCCGCCGCCACCACCGCCACCGCCGCCTCGAACCGCGCCTGCTGGTCGTCGAGCTCCTGCTCGGAGATGGTAAGGCGCGCGCTGAGCTCACGCGAGCGGGCCAGGTGTTTTTGCGCCGCCACGCGTTCGGCTTCGTTTTGCGCCACCCGCGCCTCGGCGGCGTGTTTTTCGGCCTCGCGCTGGTGCACCAGACTCTCGGCGGTGGCGACGCCGACCTGCGCCCGCTCGAGCTGCGCCTGGGCCTCGGCGCGCTGGGCTTCGAGCACGGCCGTGTCCATGCGCGCCAGCTCCGCCCCCGCGCTGACGAAGTCGCCCTCGCGGACCAACACTTCCTTGATCCGCCCGGGAATTTTGGCGGCGACGTCGATTTCGGTCGCCTCGATGCGGCCGTTGCCGCTGGCGATCCAGGGCTCGGCGACAACGGCGGTATACCTATACCAGCCCCAGACCAGACCACCGGCGAGCCCCAGCGCTATGGCAAGACGGAGCAACCGGGATTTGGGCAGTGGCGGCATGGCGATACATCTCCTGAGCGGCGTCCGGGCGCGACCGGCCCATCATACCCTGTGCATATTGATCGGCCAGTGACGGCTGAGCGCCGTCACCGGATTTTCCTCAAACCCTAGTGGGCGCGGACCACAAAGCTGTTGGCGCGCGCCAAGGCGGTTTTTACCAGGGGCAGAAAATCGCCGAACCCCCGCCCGTTGAGTGGATGATCGTCATTGGTGGTCAGCAGGTTGGCGTGCTGGGTGGTCGGCCCGAACGGCACCACGATCTTGGCATCCGGGCTGATGATGCCGATGTCGTTCCAGGAACTGACCACCACCAGCCGGCCCTGCTCCGACAACAGCGGACTGCCCAGGGAGTACTGATCCGTCGGCGTGTCGACACCCAGCAGCGGCATCAGGGTGGCGACGAGATCGAGGTGCGAGGTGGGGTATTCGATCACGGCGGGCGGCTGTCCGGGGATCGCCATCACGAAAGGCACGCGTACCTGCTCATCGGTGAAATCGGAATTGTGACCCCAGCGCCCGTGCTCCATGAATGCCTCGCCGTGGTCGCCAGTGACGATGAGCACGGTATTGCTGGCCATTCCCCTCGCCACGAAGGCGTCGAGCACCCGGCCGATCTGGGTGTCGATGTGGTGCGCCGCGTTGATGTAGCGGTTCCTGAAGGCCGCGAGATTGTCGCGCAGGTAGCCCGGCGACAGCTTCATGTAATCGACGGACTTGAGGTAATCCGGACGAATGACGGCACTGGCGGGGAAGTCGTAGCGGGCGTGGGTGGATTCAAAGAACATGAAACGGAACTGCGGCTGCACGGTCGGGGCCGCTGTCTTTGCAAGTGATGACGTTGCGGGCGCTGGCGTTGCAAGCGACGCCAACAGCCGATCGACATTGCGCACGTCGCGCTCCCAGGGCGCGCCCTGGCTGTCCTGTACCAGCTCGTCGGGCTTGAAACCCGCGAAGATGGTCTGATCGAATTCGGGGTAGGTGAAGGACGCACTGGTGATCGCCAGGCGCTGGTAGTGGTACTGGTCGAGCACCGAAAACACCACCGGGGCCGTGCGGTCGTGCAGGAAACGATCCCAGTTGTTGCCATAGAGCCCATAGAACAATGCGAACAGACCCTGGCGCGTGCCGTTGCCGCCGCTGTAATGGCGGTCGAAGCGCAGGGCACCCGATGAAAACTGCCACAATTTGGGCATGATCTCCGGGGTCAGCATGTCGGCGCGCAGGGATTCCACCACCAGCACGATGATGTTCGGCGGTTTGACACCGGGGCGGACGCTCAGCGGCGTCAGGGGATAGTGGATTGCGCTGTTGTCGGAGACCGCGAACTTGACCATGCCGCCCTGGTTGCGCTGGTACCCGAGCCGCTCCATCAACCCGGCGGCCTTGGCCGGCTGGTACAGCGGAAAACTCGACGCCAGATCCAGCACCTCGCCATTGGCAAAGAAATGGCTGACCGCATAAACCCCGCGCTCGCTCAACGTCAGCAGCAGAAACAGCGCCACCAGCGCGGACAGCCGTACGCGCGGCCGGCGGGGGACGACACCCGCCAGCCACCAGAGACCGCAGACCCCGGCAACGACAGCGCCCAATACCGCAGCCAGGCTCGCCACCGACAACTGATCGAAACCCAGGGAGGCCATGCCGCCGGGCGTGGAGATGACATTCCAGACGAAACCATTGAAGTGGAAACTGTAGAGCGCATACAGGGTCAGATCAGCGTAAAGCAGTATCGCCACCACCGACAGCGCGGCAATGGAAACGCCGGCAACCATCCGCGGCCGCCCGACGCCGAGGGCCGCGGCCAGTGCGCTCAGCAGCACCGCCGGCGCCAGGTACATCGCCGGATAGGTCGCGAGCAGCAGGAGCGGATAGACGTGCAACCAGTCCCGGGCCGCCGTCAGCTGACCATTGTTGAGCGCGCAGATGGCAACCAGCGCGGCGAATCCGAACAGGTAGAAAAAAATCAGATGGCGCTTCATAGGGTCTGATAGCCAGAAGTACTGGGCACTGCATTACTCCGTGGAGTGGGACCCGACCGGGTGTTGAAAAACTGCGGTGGCACCCATCTGCTTCGGCGCCTGGTATTCGCACCGCGCATCTTGCCCCCCGCGACATGTGTCAACGAGCTGCTTATGGCGGTGGCGCGCAGCTCCGCCGGGGAAGCAGGTGAAGTTTACAGTGCTGGAGCGAAAGGTACGCCACGCCGTATCATCCTTTGGGGCTCTGTGGAA
This sequence comes from uncultured Gammaproteobacteria bacterium, assembly GCA_963708735.1. Taxonomy (GTDB): domain Bacteria; phylum Pseudomonadota; class Gammaproteobacteria; order Pseudomonadales; family Porticoccaceae; genus JAGPUQ01. The sequence goes on along the minus strand of CAVPTW010000013.1, from coordinate 119,105 downwards.
ATTCAAGCGGGTTGCAATCCAATGTCGCTCGCGCCGGTCTCGGTCTGGCGGCGCAATCGATGTTTGAAAAAAATGACCTTGACCCCCATTGACGGACCCCATTGACGGACGCGGTGGGCAGCCGGCATCGCAAGTACTTCACCCGGTCGGGAATAGACCCGTGCCTATGCAAAATGTTGCGTTAAATCGCGATGGCTACCGTGACCCGCAGTATCCCGGCGGATCTCGGGCACCCCATGATCGCGGGACCGCCGTCATCCGCTGGCGCAAAAGCCGCGGGTTTTATCCGCTCTTGTTCCGGCGTCAGCCAGCGTGTGGCGCCTCCTGCTCCCCGGTGACATCCAAATGACTGCAACGCCCCTCACCACGCGCCCCACCGCATCGCACGCAACGCATTCGGTGCCGATCTGGCATTTCTTGCCGGTGCCGGCGCGGTGCTGGTGATCATGCAGACCCTGCTGCGGATACTGCTGTACTGGCGCAACCGCGCGCTCGCCGATGGCATTCCCGGATCCACCCTGGTCGAGGCGCTGGCCACCGGCGTTCGCTTCGACCTGATCATCGTCGGCTATCTGCTGCTGCTGCCAGCGCTGGCGTTGCTGCTGCCGCGCGGCCTGCGTCCCCGCGCTTTCTGGGTCGCCGCGCTCACTGTCGCCAGCTCGTTGATCGCATTCGCCGGCGTGGTTGAACTCGACTTCTACCACCAGTTTCACGTCCGGCTGAACAGTCTGGCGTTTGAGTACCTGCGCGCCGATCCGGGCACGGTGTCCAGCATGATCTGGAACGGTTTTCCGGTGCTGCGCTATCTGGCGCTGTGGCTGGTGCTGTCGCTGGGAGCCGGCTGGGCTTACCGGAAACTGGACCGGATCACCCAGCCCGCGCCGACTGAGCATGGCGCGGGCTGGGCGCTGCGCATCCCGATGGTACTGGTGGTGGTGTTGCTGCTGGGCGTTGCCTGCCGGGGCACCCTGCGCTTCGGTCCCCCGTTGCGCTGGGGTGACGCCTATCACAGCACCTTCGCGTTCGCCAACCACCTGGGACTCAACGGTGTCTTCACACTCGCCAAGGCAGTGGCGGCCGACGGTCGGGATCAAAGCGTGCACTGGCTGAAGGTGATGCCCGAGACGGAGGCCCTGGCGCTCACCCGCAAGCTGGTGGTGACGGGCAGCGATCAGTTGCTGGATGCTGGAACCGCGCCGCTGTTGCGCCACCACACACCCATTGCGTACCCGGGACCGCGACCGCGCAATATCGTGTTCATCATCATGGAAAGTTTTTCGGGCGAGTTCGTGGGCGCCCTCGGCCATCCCGGTGGCGTCACGCCCGCGTTCGATCGGCTCGCCGATGAAGGCCTGCTGTTCGAGCGATTTTTCTCCAACGGCACCCACACCCATCAGGGCATGTTCGCGTCCGTGGCCTGCTTTCCCAACCTGCCCGGGTTCGAGTATCTGATGCAGACTCCGGAGGGCATGCACCAGTTTTCCGGCCTCGGCAACCTGCTCTCGGCGCGGGGCTTCCGCAACCTCTACGTCTACAACGGCAGTTTCTCGTGGGACAACCAGAACGGCTTTTTCGGCAACCAGGGTTTCACCCATTTCATCGGGCGCGATGATTACGTCGCGCCGAAATTCCACGACGCCACCTGGGGTGTGTCGGATGAAGACATGTTCAACCGGGCGGCGGCGGAACTGGCCGCGCTGCCCACCGACCAGCCGTTTTTCGCGGTCCTGCAAACCCTGTCCAACCACACGCCCTATCATCTGCCGGATCCGCTGCCGTTCGCGCCCGTGCAGGGTTTCGGCGAACTGGATCAGCACCTGACGGCGATGAAATATTCCGACTGGGCGCTGGGACAGTTTTTCGAGCAGGCGCGACACGCGCCCTGGTTCGACCAGACCCTGTTCGTGGTGGTGGGCGACCACGGCTTCGGCACTTTCACCCAAGTGACCGATATCGATCTGGCGCGCTTCCATATACCCGCGCTGCTGATCGGTCCCGGTATCCGTGCCCAGTTCGGTGCCCGCAGCGCCACCGTTGCCAGCCAGGTGGACCTGGTGCCCACCGCAATCAGCCAGCTCGGCGAGCCTTTTACCCACCAGTGCTGGGGTCGGGATCTGTTGGCGCTGCCCGCGGACGATCCGGGTTTTGCGGTGATCAAACCCTCCGGCAGCGACGCCACCACCGCCATCGTCGCCGGCGGCGAGATCCTGGTGCGCACCCCGGCCGGAGTCGCGCGCCTGTACGACTATCGGCTCGCGCCGCTGGCGGCAACCCCCGCGCGGAACGAAGGCGAAACGGCGCGCCTGGCGCAGAATCTCACCGCCTACCTGTCGACCGCGACCCGCGCGCTGTTGGCGGATTCGGTGGCGGCGCAGGCGCCAACGTCCACGCGGCATCTCCCTGCGGCAAATGCGCAACGGTGAAGACGGCACTGAAAAAGTCCGACCGGCTTATTTTTTCCCGGGATAACGCTTCGTGGCGGAAACGGAAAATACGTCGGTCCGTCTGTTTCCGCCATTTTTTATGCTTTAGTACCGACCCGGATATCCAGACCATTCAAGGCCGCGCATGAATGACCTCCAAAATATCGTTGCCGATCTCCGTGCCGAAGGCGACGAGTTGTACGGCTTTCTGCGCAATCTCCAAGCGGCGGACTGGGCCGCCGTTACCCGTTTCAAGGCCTGGACCATCAACGATGTGGTCGCCCATCTCTATTTTGGCGATTACCTCGGCGTTACCTCGCACCGCAGCGCACAGGAATTCCTGGCCTTCATGGCGCAGGTAAAAGCGGCGGGCGAGCCCCTGGTCACCTATACCCGCAAGTGGCTCGACAACGAGTCCGACGCGCCCATGCTGGAAAAGTGGCGCCGCCAGTTCACGGCCATGTGCGATCTTTTTGCCGCCAGCGATCCGAATTTGCGCCTGACCTGGGCAGGGCCGGACATGGGCATCAAGATGTTCACCACTGCGCGCCTGATGGAGACCTGGGCCCACAGCTGGGCGATCTATGATCTGCTGGGCGTATCACGACCGCAGTCGGATCGCATTCGACACATTGCCACCATCGGTGCCAGAACCTACGGCTGGAGCTTTGCCAATCGCGGCATGGAAGTTCCCGGCCCGGCGCCCTATCTGGAACTTGAGGCGCCTTCGGGGACGGTATGGCAGTGGCACGAGCCGCAGGAAGATAATCGGATCACCGGCGCCGCCGTGGAGTTCTGTCAGGTTGTTACGCAAGTACGCAATATCGCCGATACCCGGTTGCGGGTGAAAGGCGCGCCGGCAGCAGCCTGGATGGCGATTGCCCAGTGCTTTGCGGGTCCTCCGGAAAAACCGCCGGAGCCGGGCGTGCGCGGTTTGGACGAAAAGATCTGACGAACCAAGGGTTTATTTTCGTCCGGCGAGGCCCCTGACAGCGAGAGAAAATAAATTTCCCCGGAACAGGAAGAAACCGAAGCAGAAAGCATAGAATCGTGAATCAACCCGGAGGGGACAGCATTGGGACACCGTCCCTGGCCACTTTTTTGTCGGCCTTCTCTATTACGCTGATCCAGCCTCTTTGTAAGGATTTCTGGAGCCATTATGTTCATCAAAGACATTTTTCGATGCACTGTCGCCCTTGCCGTTGTCGCCCTTGCCATTGTCGCGCCATTACCTGTATTTGCCGATGCGCTCAACGTCAAGACCGGCGGATGGGAAATGACCACCACGACCTTGATCGCCGGGATGCCCGTGCCTCCGGAAACCCTCGCGAAAATGTCTCCCGAGCAACGCGCCAGGGTTGAAGCCATGCTGGCCGCGCGCGCAGGGAAGCCCAGCATCCATGTGTCGAAGAGCTGTGTCACGAAGGAAGACCTGGACCAGGACAACATGATCAAGTCGGACAATGTCGATTGCAAAAAGGAAGTCATATCCAGGTCGGCCACCAAAATCGTGGTGACAGAGACCTGCAACGCGCCACACGCATCGACCTCCAATGTGATCATCGAGGCCAAGACACCTGAAAACGTCGTCGCCAACATGGATATGACACAGCGGGGCGCCAACGGGAAAATTCATGTGGATGTCGACGGTCGGTGGCTGGGCCCCAGCTGCACCGGCATTGACGAGCAGTGAAAGCGGCGCTCGCGCAAGGGCAACCAATGGTTGCCGCGGGGAATGTACTCGAAGCATATCCACCGGACTTGATCCCCCAAGACAAAATATTTCCATGGCGCGGAATTTGAGCGGGGTTTGCGGGGACCCTGAACACACCGCGCAGGTGATTCATGGCAAAGCCCGGACCGGGTAGCGACTCAGGATCGACAGGCCGTGAAGCCGTTCTCATGGACACAGGCCGTATTGGCAGGACCGGCGGAGAATGTCGGTTGCGATACCGCCACGCCACGTCTATCATTAACCGAACGTTCGTTTAGCCAGGAATGGTCATGGCATCCGGCCCCGTCGCGGATGAGAGCAAGGCGCGCACCCAGATTCTGGAACAGACCATTCACCTGTTCGCGGCGGCCGGGTTCGCGGGCGTATCCATGCGCCAGGTGGCCGAGCACGTCGGGGTGACGCCGGCGGCCCTGTACCATCATTTCGCGGACAAGGAGCAGTTGTATCTCGACACCGTGAAATACGCGTTCCGGGCCAAGACCGCGGCGGCCCGCAAGATCGTCGCCGCCGCCGGCGATCCATTTGCGAGCCTGGAGGCGTTCCTGTTGTGGTTCGCGCAGACGCTGGCGCGGGAGAGCAATTTCCGCAAGCTGTTGCAGTGGGTGTTGCTGGACGCCGATCCCGTCCGCACCCGACAACTGGTGCAGGAGACCTTCAGCGAACTGTTTGCCGCGATCCAGCAGCTCGCGGATTCCTTCAAATCCCGCTACGACCCCCATCTGCTGTCGATCTCGATCATCGGCCTGGTGGCGTTCCACTATCAGACCCGGGACGCGCGCAAGCTGCTGCCGGGCAATCGGGTGAGCCACGACAAACCGGCCACGGTGGCACGCCACGTCGCCGACCTGCTGCGCCACGGATTGGGAGCGCCGGCCTGATGCGCTGTTCAACCACGCTGACCGGATGGCGGCTGCTGATCCCGCTGGTCATGGCGCTGGCGGGCTGCTCCGGCGACACCCAGGCGCCCGCGCCGGAAACGGCGCTGCGGTTGCCGGTGATCACCGTCGCCACCACAACCCAGTCACGCGACTACGAGGCGGCCGGGAATGTCGTCTCGGACCGACGCATCGAGATCGCCTCCAAGATCAGCGGCTATATCCAGACCATCGCGGTCGCCGAAGGCGATCATGTCGCGGCCGGCGATCTGCTGGTACAGATCGACGACAGCCAGGTCGCCGCCGCCATCGCTCAGGCCCGCGCCGCGCTCGACACCGCACAGGCTGCGCTGGCGGATGCGGCGGCGGATCTCGCACGCTACGAGGCGCTGCTGGCGCAGAACAGCATTCCCGAGGCGCAGGTACGCAAAGCCCGTCTGCAACGGGATGCCGCGAGCGGCCAGCTGCGCGCGGCACGCGCCGCACTGGAGCAGGCCAGCGCGCAGCAACAGTACACACGTATCGCCAGCCCGGTGGATGCCGTGGTGATTGCGCGCCACCGCCGCAGCGGCGATCTGGTGGCACCCGGACTGCCGCTACTGACGCTGGAATCGCCCACGGGCCTGCTGCTCGAAACCTGGGTCGCGGAAGAATGGGTGGGGGCACTCGCACCGGGAGCGCCGGTAAACGTGACCGTCGACGGCATTGCCGCACCCTTGCCGGGAAGGCTTGCGCGCATCGTGCCCTCCGGGGATCCGGTATCCCGGCGCTTCGCGGTGAAAATCGCCTTGCCGGAAACGCCGGGCCTCGCGCCCGGCCTGTTTGGCCGCGCGCACTTCAAGCTCGGCACCGAAACCCTGCTCGCGGTGCCGCGCGCCGCGCTGGTGGAGCGCGGTGGACTCACCGGCGTGTTCGTGGTCGATGCCGAGCAGCGCGCCCGGTTCCGCTGGCTGCGCACCCGCCGCGAATGGCCGGACCGGGTCGAAGTCACCGCCGGGATCGCGCCCGGCGAACGCATCATCGCGCGCGCCGCGCCGCGGTTGCCGGAAGGGACGCGCATCGATCCGGAAGTCGTGCCCGGTGAATGATTCGGGCTTCAACGCCGCGGGCTGGCTGACGCGGACCTTCGTCACTTCGCGCATCACCCCGGTGATCATCCTCGCCTGTCTGCTGCTGGGGGTGGTGGCGATCCGCAATACGCCGCGTGAGGAAAACCCCCAGATCGTGGTACCGGCCGCCGACATCATCGTGCAACTGCCGGGCGCCACCCCGCAAGAGATGGAAACCCTCGTCGTCCGCCCGCTGGAAAATACCATCAAGCAGATCGCGGGCGTCGATCACACCTACGCCACGGCGATGGATTCGCTGGCAATTCTGAACGTGCAATTCGAAGTCGGTCAGGACAAGGAAAAATCCCTGGTCAAACTCTACGATCACATTTTGCAATCGCGCGAACTGCTGCCCGCCGACACCAGTACACCACTGGTGAAAAGCGTCGATGTGGACGACGTGCCCATAGTCACGGTCACGCTTGCCTCTTCGCTGTACGACGATTACGCCCTCCGACGCATCGCCGAACGCATGACCGATCAGTTGCGCAGTCTGCGCCCGGTAGCCGACGCCTATGTGCGCGGCGGCCGCGACCGCGAAGTGCGCGTCGAGCCGGATCTGGCGCGACTCGACGCCTACGGGATCCCGCTGGCGCAGTTGCAGCAGGCCATCGCGCTCGCCAACATCCGGGTTCCGCTCGGGACTCAGGTCGCCGGCCAGCGCCAGGTTGAAACCACGCTGAACGATCGGCTGTTCGATGTTGGGGAACTCGAACAGGTGGTCGTGGGCAGTCAGAACCAGCGCCTGGTGTATCTGTCGGACGTTGCCTCGGTTCGCGACGGCCCCCCGCCCGAGCGCACCAGCCTGAGCCGGTTTGCCTACGGGCCCGCCGACCCCGCATTCGGCCGCGATGCCGATCCGGAACTGGCGGCGGTGACGCTCGCGGTGGCGAAGCGGGCCAACACCAACGCCGTCGCCATGGCGAATGAAGTGCTCGCCCGCATCGACGCCATGCGTCCCACCTTCGTCCCTGCCGGGATCGATCTCATCATCACCCGCAACGACGGCGCCAAGGCCAACGAGGCCGTGAACCGTTTGCTGGAGGAGTTTGGCATCGCGCTGGTGTGCGTCCTCGTCGTCACCATCTTTTTTCTCGGCTGGCGTTCCGCGCTGGTGGTGGCAATGGCGGTCCCGATCACCGTAGCGCTCACCCTGGGCGCGGACTACCTGTTCGGCCCCACCATCAACCGCGTCACCCTGTTCGCCCTGATTCTGTCGCTCGGCATGCTGGTGGACGATGCCATGGTGGTGGTGGAAAACATCCACCGCCATTTCCATCACGGCGGCAACGGAAACCGGCGCGAGCTCGCCATCCAGGCCACCAACGAAATCGGCAATGCCACCAGCCTGGCCACGTTCGCCGTCATCCTCGGCTTTTCCTCGATGCTGGTTGCCCTCAGCGGCATGGTGGGGCAGTACTTTTACCCGGTGGCATTCAATGTGCCGATCGCCATGTTTGCGTCCCTGCTGGTGGCCTATATCGTCACGCCCTGGGCGGCCCATCGCTGGCTCGGCCGCGAGTCGCCCCTGCTGGCCCCGATCCAGAAGCAGTCGCGGCTCACGCGCCTGTACCGGCGCTGGCTGACACCTCTGCTGATTCGTCCGAACGCGCGGCGCTGCCTCTACCTGGCCGTGATCGGCGCCATCGTCCTTGCCTGTCTGCAACCCACCTGGCAGTTCCTGAGGCCAAGCGGCGTCGGCGGGCCGGTGTCGCTGCTGGGCGTCGATCTGGCGATGCTGCTCAAGGACAACAAAAACACCTTCAACATCACCATCGACATGCCCGAGGACTCCCCGCTCGAGATCACCGATCAGGTGGCGCGTGAAGTCGGCGACCTGCTGCGCCGGCAGCCGGAAATCCTCAACTACCAGACCTGGGTGGGACAGTCCGGCGTGGTCGATTTCAACGGTCTGCTGCGCGGCGCGACCAACAAGGCCGGCGCGCATATCGCCGAGGTACGGGTCAATCTGGCGCCCAAGGAGCACCGCGACATCAGCTCCATCGCCCTGGTGCTGCGTCTGCGCGACGAAGTCGTCGCCATTCAGAATCGCTACCCGGGCGCGCTGATCCGCCTGGTGGAAGATCCGCCCGGCCCGCCGATGCGGGCCAGTGTGCTGGCGGAAATCTACGGCCGCGATCTCGGCGTCATGGAAGCGATCGCCACCCAGGTCGCAACGGCTTTCCGTGAGACGCATGACATGGTCGAGGTCGACACCTCCTCACATGTGTCGATGCCGGCCCGGATTCTCGGCGTGGACCGCGAAAAGGCCGCGCTCGCCGGCATCAGTCCGACCGCGGTGGCCGAGGAGTTGCACCTGTTGCTGCGCGGCACGACCATCGGCCGGCTTTATGCCCCGGAGGAGCGGCACCCGGTCCCGATTCGCCTCGCCCTGCCGCAGGCGCGCGAGCTCAATCCCGAAGATCTGACCACCGCGCTCATAACGAACGCCACGGGACAGAAGATTCCACTCTCGAGCCTCACCTCGGTAACCCGGGGTTTCGCCGCAAAGCCGATCCTCCACAAGGACTATGAGCGCGTTGTCTATGTGACGGGAGAACTCGCTCGCAGCACGCCCATCTTCGCCGTGCTGCACCTCGATCGTGTGCTCGACGGCCTGGCAACGCCCGACGGCCAGCATTTGACCACCGGCAACCTGCGGCTCAACCGGACCGACGCCAACACCATCACCGGTTACCACTTGCTGTGGGACGGCGAAATGCGCCTTACGCTGGATGCGTTCCGCGACCTCGTCAATGCGCTCGGCCTGGCACTGCTGTTCATTTACATTCTGCTGGTCGCCTACTACCAGTCCTTCCGCATTCCCCTGGTGGCGATGGCATCCATCCCGCTGGGCCTGATCGGCGTATTCCCCGGCCACTGGCTACTGGGTCAGACCTTCACCTCCACATCCATGATCGGGGTGATCGCGCTGGCCGGAATCGTGGTGCGCAACTCGCTGCTCATCATCGACTTCGTGCGCGACCACCTGAAACAAGGGGTCGCATTGCGCGAGGCAGTGCTGGAAGCGACCCTGCTGCGGGTGCGTCCGATCCTGCTCACCGCACTCGCCACCGTGCTCGGCAGCGCGGTAATGATCCGTGACCCGATTTTCGGCGGTCTCGCGATTTCGCTGATCTTCGGTACGCTGGTATCCACCTTTCTCACCATCGTTGTGGTCCCGGTGCTGTTCCATCAGATGCTCGAACGCGAATATCGCGGCCGCAGGGAGATCACATTGTGAAACCGCTCGCCCTGCCAATCGGCCTGACACTCATGTTGTGGACCGGGGCCAGCGTTGCACTGGAAACACTGGACGACGCCTGGCGCATCGCACTCGCCGACAACCATCACCTGCAAGCCGTCGGGGAGCAGCAGCGCGCGGCCGCGCAAGGCGTGGCGCAGGCCGAGGCGACGCGCCTGCCGCAAGTCACCTTGAGCGCCAACTACATGCGCCTCGATAATCCACCGACGATTGAGGGCAAGTTTGCCGGCCAGGATTTCCGTTTCGGTTACTGGGAGCAGAGCGCGCTGTATTACAGTGCCTATTCGATGCTGCCGCTCTATACCAGCGGCCGCATTCCCGCCACCATCGCCGCCGCGCGGGCCGGCGAAAACGCCGCGCAGCGCGACGCCGAGAGTGAAACCCAGGAATTGAAAATGGCCGTGGCAGCGGCCCTGGTGGAGGTGCTGCGCGCCGAACATGGCATTGAACTGGCGGAGAGTCATCTGGCGAGTCTCACCGAGCATGCGCGCGATGTCGGCAACCTCAAGCGCCAGGGACTGGTGGCCAACACCGATGTGCTGGCGGCGGCGGTGTCGATCGCGGACGCCCGCCAGCAGCTCACCACGGCGCGCAATCGTCACGACCTGGCGAGCGCCGCCTACAACCGCTTGCTCGCCAGGCCGCTGGATCAGCCCGTTGCGCTCGCCGAACCCGTGGTCAGCGTCGATGGCCGCGACCTTGCGCTGCTTACCGCGTCTGCGCTTGCGCAACGTTCCGAACTCGCCGCGCTGCGTCAGCGCATCACCGCCCTCACCCGCCGCGCCGACAGCGTCCGGGCCGCGGTGCGGCCCCAGGTAGCGCTGGGCGGGGGCTATGGCTACCAGGAAAACTCGAATCAGGTCAACGAATCCGTGTGGGCAGCCAACGTCGGCATGGTGTGGCAGGTCTTCGACGGCGGCGCGAGTCGCCACGAGAGCGCCGATCTGAACCACCAGGCTGCCGCGGCACAGGCGCAACTGGACGATCTCCAGACCCTCATCGAACTGCAAGTGCGCCAGGCCTGGCTCGACTACAACGCGACCGGCGAGCGTCTGGCCGCAGCCACCAGTGCCGTGGCCCAGAGCGAGGAAAATCTCACCGCCACCGGCAATCTCTACCGCGAGGGGATGGTCAGCCACTCCCAGGTCCTGGACGCCGAAACCCTGCGTCTGCAGGCGTCCATCAACCGACTCAATGCGACTTACGACCGGATACTTGCGGGCCTGCTTTTACATCGGGCGCTCGGCACACTGTGATGCCTTAAACCAATCGTTGATGTCGCTGGCGGTGCTGACGGCGTGACGGGAAACTCGTCGTGAAAAGCGCGCGCGTCAATCGACGGCAAGCGATCCGGGATGATTGAAACAGCGCGTGACAAGCGCAAATAAACTTTTCGCATCCGCGCTGCCCGCCAATTCCCGGATCGAATGCATGGCCAGGGTCGGCACCCCCAGATCCAGCGTCGGGACGCCGATCCGCGTCGCGGTAAGCGGCCCGATGGTGCTGCCGCAACCCATGTCGTTGCGGGCCACAAAGGTTTGCAGCGCCACGTCCGCATCCCGCGCCCACTGACGCAGTCGCGCCGCCGTCACACTGTTGGTGGCATAACGCTGATTGGTGTTGACCTTGAGCACCGGGCCGCGATTCAGCAAGGGTCCGTGATCGTCTTCGTGGCGGGCGGGAAAGTTGGGATGCACGCCGTGGGCGTTGTCGGCAGAAATCAGCAACGACGCCGTCAGGGTGCGGGTGCGCTCGGTCGCATCCGGCACCAGGCGCGTCAGCACCGATTCCAGAAAAGGGCCCTGCGCGCCGCTCGCGGAAGCGCTGCCGACTTCCTCGTGATCGCTGCACAGGACGAGACGGGTTTCATTGCTCCGCGCGGCGAGCAACGCCTGCACACCGACATAGCAACTCAACAGATTATCGAGCCGCGCGGCGGCGATGAACTCACCACAGAGACCGATTTGCGCCGGCGGCTGGGTATCGTACAGGCAGAGCTCGAAATCCAGCACTTCGCCCGCGGCGGCGCCCTTGGCGGCCAGTTCTTCGGCGAGCAACCGCCGCAGATCGCCGGTGGATTCACCGATCAGTTGCCCGAGCAACGGCTGGATATCGGTTTCAGCGTTGATACTGCGGTTGCGATTGACCTCGCGGTCGAGATGAATGGCGAGACTCGGAATCACCGCCAGCGGGCGGCAAAAATCCACCAGGCGCGACCGCAGGCGGCCACTCGCACTGTCGCGCACCACGACCCGCCCGGCCAGGGAAAGATCGCGATCGAACCAGGGATTCAGCAGCGCGCCACCGTAGACCTCGACGCCCAACTGAAAATACCCGCGCCGATTTTTTTCCGGATGGGGCCGCACCATCAAACAGGGACTGTCGGTGTGAGCGCCCAGCATGCGGATGCCATGGCGGCTGAGTGCTTCCGAACCCAATACAAAAGCAATCAGCGACGCATCATTGCGGATGCTGTAGTAGCGACCGCCGGGCTTCAGATCCCAGTCGGCGGTTTCCGCCAACGCCTCGAACCCCGCGACTGCCAGCAGCGCCGCGAGATTCGCAGTGGCGTGAAACGGTGTCGGCGACCGCGCCAGAAAGTCCAGCAGACCCGCGTTGAATTCGCTCGCGTGCGTCATCCGTTGTTCTCCTTGCCGGCGGCGGTCGCGGTCTGTAGCCGGGTAAGCAGGCTCGAGGTATCCCAGCGCCCGCCACCGGCGGCCTGGATGTCGGCGTAGAACTGATCCACCAGCGCCGCGACGGGCAGGCGCGCGCCATTGCGGCGCGCTTCGGCAAGCACGATGTCGAGATCCTTGCGCATCCAGTCGACCGCGAAACCGTGCGTGTATTCACCCCGGATCATGGTGGCGTGCCGGTTGTCCATCTGCCAGGACTGCGCGGCGCCCTTCGAAATGGTCTCGATCACCTGCACCGGGTCCAGCCCTGCCTGTTGCGCAAAGTGGATGCCTTCGGCGAGGCTCTGGACCAGACCCGCGATGCAGATCTGATTGACCATCTTGCACAGTTGACCGCTGCCCGCCGGGCCCAACAGTTGCGCGGCCCGGGCGTAATGGGCCAGCACCGGCGCCACCCGGGCAAAGGTATCGGCAGAACCGCCGCACATCACGGTCAGCACACCTTTTTCGGCACCGAGCTGACCACCACTCACTGGCGCGTCGAGAAAACCGAGTTGCAACTCGCGACAACGGCCATCGAGTTCACGCGCAAGTGCCGCGGACGCCGTGGTGTGATCGACAAAGATGGCGCCAGCGTCCATGGCGGCGAGCGCGCCGCGCTCACCGAGGGCAATTTCCCGTACATCATCGTCACGGCCGACGCAGGCGAACACCACCTGGGCGTTGGTGGCGGCTTCCGCCGGGGTCGCCGCAATACTGCCCTGATAGTGTCCGGCCCACTGCCGGGCGCGTGCGTGTGTGCGGTTGTAGACCGTCACCTCGAGTCCCGCGGCGCGCAGATGGCCCGCCATGGGGAAACCCATGACGCCGAGACCGATAAAGGCCACCCGTTCGATCTTCATGCCATGCTCCATCGCTCAGCGATTGCGCTGCAACCCGGTCGTCCGCCAGCGCGCTCGGCACATTTGCCGAGCCTGGCCCGCTGCACGTCTCACCCGGCGCGTTGGGGTCGCTGCCGTTTCTGCCAGTGGTTGTCGCGCAAATATCGCGGTTCGAGCGCCTCCGGCGTCACCGTCGCTCCGGCACGCAGCGCGGCCAGCGCCAGGGGAATCATATCGCGCGCCTGGGGTGCCGCCTGGACGTCGTAGTGGGCGGGCTTGAATGGAAATTGCGCCGCGAACTTCCAGCCGTCGCCCAGACCGACGTAACGCGACCCGCCCGGCGGATCGCCAGCGAACTTTATCGCACGCGGAGCGTCGACCCGATCCGGGCACACAGCGACGACCAGCTCACCGGCGACCTGATAAAGCCCCCAGTACACTTCATCCATGCGGGCATCGAGCACGGTCACCGCGACATCACCCTGCACCAAGTGCCCGCCGCGAATACCACCCTGTGCCAACGTCGCCAGCGACGACACCGGCACCGCGGGCAGATCCGCGCCATAGGCCAGACCTTGCGCAACACCGATACCGATGCGCAGGCCGGTAAACGATCCCGGGCCGGTCGTCACGGCGATGGCATCGAGATGGCGCAGCGTCAGACCCGTATCGATCAGCAGGCGATCAATCGCTGGCAGCAGATATCGGGCGTGGCCGCGCGGTTCAGAAACAACCAGGTCAACGATTTCACCATCCCGCGCCAGAGCGACCGAACATAGATTGGCCGAAGTCTCGATGGCGAGCAAAATGGTCATGACAGGGCACCTGATGGCCACCACCGCGCGCCAACAACGGCGATACGCGGGTTACCCACCGCCAGCGGGTTGCAACGCACAGGTCGATCGGGGCAAACCCCGACCGGCCTGGCTGGCAGCGAAAACCGTCGTTAGATCAGGCCGGGGCCTTCACGGCCGCTGCCTGAGCTGCGGGGACCGATTTTTTTGCACGCCGAGTCTTGGGAGCCGCTTTGGCCTTGGCGGCCACCTTGGCTTTGGCCATTACCTTGGCCTTGCCGGCGGGCTTCGCTTTGGCGGCGATTTTGTCTTTTGCGGTGGGCTTGGTTTTGGCTGTCCCCGTTTTTGCAACAGGATTCGCCTTTACTGCACGCTTGGCCCGCACCGGCGCGCCGGAAACCGCTTTGCGCGCCACCTTCATGGCTGCCGCAGCGAGTTTCGCCGCCGCTTTGATACGCTTTGCCGCCTTGGCTTCGGACGCCTTTATCTTGCGGGCATCCGCGGCGCGGCGGCGCTTGAGCCAGCGCTCTTCATATTTCTTCAGGGCCTTGGCGAGATCGCCACTCCGACGTTTTTCGATGGTCTTGCGCACGCCCTCAACGCGGGCAAGCGCGCGCTTCTCGACCTGCAACTTGCGCATTTCCACCTTGCTCACGCGCTGCTCCGCCAGAGCGACCCGGGCTTTATCCTTGACCTCCGCCAGTGCTTTTTGCGCGGCGCGGGTTTTATCGCGCGCGTTCGACAGCGCTACCTTCGCGGCCTTGGTGCCTCCCTTGACCGCCTTGGCACGCAAGGTTTTTACTTGGGCGCGGGCGGCTGCAAGTTTCGCACCATGCTGTGCTACCGCTTTTTTCGCTGCCGCTACCGCTGCATCGGCCTGCTTCAGTTTGGACGAGGCATCCACTCGAGTCGAAACCATTCGGCATCTCCTGACAAAAATGAAGAAACGTTGTTTTTGTTGTCGACAGGCACTCGCTACCGATTCTATCCAAGCGAATTTTTACTGTCCACAAACCAGTACGGGGAAACCGCCAGCACTTCCCGTCCGATCATTCTGCCACACTGAAGCAGAATTTTCGTTCAATCAACATTTTCAGTGCAGCCGCATGTGATTCTGAATCATTCAGGCAGGGAATCAGTGCGAGCCGTTCGCCGCCTGCGGCGCGAAACAGCTCGCCATTTTCTTCAGATATCTCCACCAGCGTTTCGAGGCAATCGGTCGCAAAAGCGGGACAGATAACATCCACGGACGTTACTCCCGATTCAGCGAGCGTGCGCAAAATATCCACCGTATAGGGCTGCAACCACTGCTGCCGGCCAAAGCGCGATTGATACGCCATGACCCAGTCCGCGTCGGCCAATTCCAGCGCTTTGGCCAGTGCCAACGCGGTTGCGCGGCATTCGTTCGGATAGGGATCGCCGCGCTCGGCACAAATCTGGGGAATGCCGTGAAAGGACATCAGCAGCCGCTGCGCACGGCCCTGACGTTCCCAGTGATGCCGCACGCTGGCCGCGAGCGCGGCGATGTAGGGTGGAAAGGTCGCGTAGCTTTTCACCACCTGGATATCGGGAATATCGCGCGTGGTTTGAACCAGACGCGCAACCACATCGTAAACCGCGCCGGTGGAGGTCGCGGAATACTGCGGAAACAGCGGGATGAGCAAAATCCGGTGCGCACCTGCGGCGCGCAGAGAGGCAACTTGCGCGGCGATGGAGGGGCCGCCATAGGTCATCGCCGAGGTTACCAGGACCTGCGGTGCATCGGCCCGCTGCGGAAAACATTGGGCGACGGCCGCCGCCAGGTTTTCCGTGTAGACCCGCAGTGGCGAGCCGTCCGGCATCCAGATGGACTCATAGGCCCGCGCCACGCGGGTGGCCCGCAGCGGGATCACGAGACCGTTGAGGATGCACCACCAGAGCGGGCGTGGCAGCTCCACCACGCGGGAATCGAGCAGGAATTCGCGCAGAAAGCGCGCCACGCCACGCCGCGTCGGTGTCTGTGGCGAACCCAGATTGACGAGCAGAACGCCGTACACATCGGCTGGCATCGTCGCGCCCGTTACGATCGCAGCGTCAATCGCCCCGCAGCGCCTCGACCAACCGCGCCTGTACGTCAGCCAGCGATCCCACGCCATCGACACGGCAGTAGCGGGTGCGTCCCGGATGGCGCGCAATGTAATCCTGATAGAAGGCGACCAGCGGTTCGGTCTGCTCGTGATAGACCCGCAGGCGATTGCGCACGGTGTCTTCACGATCATCGGCGCGCTGCACCAGCGGCTCGCCGGTGACATCGTCGAGACCTTCGCGTCGTGGCGGATTGTGTTTCAGATGGTAGACGCGACCAGACGCCTCGTGCACACGGCGACCGCTCAGGCGCGCGACAATCTCCTGATCGTCCACATGAATCTCAACCACACGATCAATCTCGATGCCGGCATCCGCCAGGGCTTGCGCCTGGGGAATGGTGCGCGGGAAGCCATCGAACAAAAACCCTTCCCGACAGTCCGGTGCGGCGATGCGCTCTTTCACCAGATCGATGATGAGGGTGTCCGGAACCAGGCCGCCCGCGGCCATGATGTCCTTCGCTTTAAGACCCAGCGGGCTGCCGGCTTTTACGGCGGCGCGCAGCATGTCGCCAGTGGAAATCTGTGGCACACCGTAGCTGCGGGAGATGAATTCTGCCTGGGTTCCTTTCCCTGCGCCCGGTGGTCCCAACAGGATAATTCGCATAGGTATCTCCTCGGCTCCGGCGCCACGCACGGTTGCGCAACGCGAGAAAGCGGGCACCTTACACAGATTCCCGAACTGCCTCAACACCGGGGCCATGCACGTGCCGCGCGCACTTTCAGTTTTTCGCCGCGCTTTCCGGCGGGTCGCGTTCGGCCAGCTTCACCGCTTGCCACAGCGCCTCTTTCGCGTCTGCGCCAAGGGCGCGAAATGCATCGGCGTCGCCGTCCATGCGCGCCATCATCTGCTCGAAACGGCGTTCGAACTTGCGATTGGCGCCGCGCAACGCGGCCTCGCCGTCAATGCCGAGGTGACGCGCGAGATTGACACAGGCGAACAGCAGATCGCCGATTTCCTCGGTGATATCCGCCCTGACGCCGGTTGCCATGGCGGCTTCCACTTCGGCGAGTTCCTCGCGGATCTTCGCGGGCACCGGGGCTGCATCCGGCCAATCGAAACCCAGATGCGCGGCGCGCTTTTGTATTTTCGCGGAACGCATCAGTGCCGATAACGTCGCCGGTATTTCACCCAGCGGCCCGCTACTGCCGCGCGCGGCGCGTTCACGCTCCTTGAGGGTCTCCCAGAGCTGTTTGACGCCGTGCGTCTCCGGCGCCGGATCGCCCGCAACACGCCGGCTCGCCAGGGTGCCCGCGGGAAACACGTGGGGATGACGCGCCACCAGTTTGGCCACCAGACCGTCGACTATCGCGGCGAAATCGAACAGCCCGCGTTCGCTGCCGAGCTGCGCGTAAAACACCACCTGAAACAGCAGATCGCCCAGCTCCTCGCGCAGATGCGGGTAATCGTCGCGCTCGATGGCGTCGATCACTTCGCAGACTTCCTCCAGCGTGTGCGGCGCAATGGAGCGAAAATCCTGGGCGCGATCCCAGGGACAGCCGGTATCGGGGTCCCGCAGCCTGGCCATCAGTTGCAGCAGATCCGCGATGGTATGCGCGTTTGGCATCGGTGTTCTCCGGGAGTCGGTCAATCGGTGACGCGGCAGACGTCGATTACGTTCGGCAATTGTTCGAGACGCCCGATCAGCTCGCGCAGGGAATCCATCCCCGGCACTTCAAAACTCACTTCGATGCTGGCAATGCCATCCTGGGTGTCGCCGCTATGCAGTGCCAGAATGAACACACGGGCGTCGTCCAGCACGGCGGTGACATCGCGCAGCAGGCCGGCGCGATCATAGGCACTGATGCGCAACTTGATTTCATAGGCAGTGGTCGGGATCGCACCCCAGCTGACCTGCAACACCCGGCGTGGCTGGGTCGCCTGAAGGTGCAACAGATTGCCGCAGTCGGCGCGATGAATGGTGACGCCGCGGCCATGGGTGAGATACCCGGCAATTTCGTTGCCCGGCGTCGGCATGCAGCAGTGCGCGGTGCGGGTCAGCAGGTCGCCGACGCCGTAGATATAGAACTCGGATTCCGCAAAACGCTGCGCGGAGCGCCGGGCGGCGCGGCGGGGTGTGGCGCGGTCGCGGTCGTGCTGACGTTCGGCAAGCACCCGCCGCACCACCTGATCCAGGCGGATGGTGCCAGCCCCGATAGCTTCGTGAAGCGCATTGGCATCCTGCCGGTTGAAGGTTCGCGCCAGGGCATCGAGGTCGGTGTCGGCAAAGCCGAGCTGGCGCAACTCGCGCTGCAACAGGTTCTGCCCGGCCGCCTGGTTGTCACCCTGGTCGCGCTCGCGAAACCACTGCCGCACCTTGGCACGCGCCCGCGCTGTGGTGAGATAGCCCTGGGCGCGCACCAGCCAGTCGCGACTCGGCGCCGGATGCCGCCCGGTGATGATCTCGACCTGGACCCCGGTTTCCAGCGGCCGGTTGAGGGGATAGATGGCGCCGTTAACCCGCGCACCACGGCAGCGATGCCCGATTTCGGTGTGGATGCGATACGCAAAATCCAGCGGCGTTGCCTGCCGCGGCAGATCGACCACATGCCCTTCCGGCGTAAACACATAAATCCGTTCCGGCGCCTGATCTACCCGCAGATAATCCTCGATCGCTTCGCCGCCCAGTTCCTCCTGCCATTCAAGCACCTGGCGCAACCACGCGATGCGCTCCTCGTAATCCGCGCCGGCGGTGTTGGTGCCGTCCTTGTAGCGCCAGTGGGAACAAAACCCCAGCTCCGCCTCCTCGTGCATCGCGAAGGTGCGAATCTGGATTTCGACCACCCTTCGGCCGGGCCCGATCACGGCGGTATGCAGGGATCGATAGCCGTTGTTTTTCGGCGACGCAATGTAATCGTCGAACTCATCGGGAAGGTTGCGCCACAGGCTGTGCACGATACCCAGCACGCCGTAGCAGTCGGTCACCGTGGGCACCAGCACGCGCACCGCCCGAATGTCATAAATCTGGGAAAACCCCAGGCCCTTGTTGTGCATCTTCTTCCAGATGCTGTAAATGCTTTTGGGGCGACCGCTGACCTGCGCTTCCTTGCCCAGTTGCCGCAGCGTGGTTTGCAGGGTGTCGATCACCTCATCGATATAGTGCTGACGGTCGCTGCGTTTTTCTTCCAGCAACGCCGCGATATGGCGGTATTCCGCCGGTTCGAGGTAGCGAAAGGCGAGATCCTCGAGCTCCCACTTGAGATGGCCGATTCCGAGTCGGTGCGCCAGAGGCGCGTAGACATCGAAGACTTCGCGCGCGATGCGCTGCTGGCGCTCCACGGCGGCATCCCGCGCGGCGTGGAGCGCCCAGGTGCGCTCGGCGATCTTGATCAGCGGCACGCGCATGTCCGCGATCATGGAGACCAGCATGGCGCGCAACTTGGTCGCCTGCTGCGCCGGGTCCACGCCCAGCACCGGCTGATTGGAACGGCTGCGCAGCTCGCCGATGATGGCCATGCGCAGCACGCCTTCAATCAGCTTCGCGACGCCTTCGCCGAGTTTGGCACTGACGACCGGGAGCGCCAGGGTGGCGCGGCGGACCGCGCGATAACACATGCCGGCGGCCAGCCCTTCGGCATCCATGTAGAGATCGGCAAGAATTTCGGTGATCGCAAACCCCGGCGTCAGTGCCGCCGGGGCGTTGGCGGCGACAAGTTCAGCCGCCGCGGTGACCGCGGCGATCTTGCGAGCATCCCAGGCGTGGCGTGCGGCCAGACGTTGCAGCCAGTCCGCCAGATCGACCTCGACATCGGTCGGCAGCGGTGGAATGTTGCGCACATGCACCATGGCTGGGATCCGTCGCGGCGCGGAAAATCAGGGCGCCTGAAACAGGCCCGAGGACAGGTAGCGGTCGCCGCGATCCGCGATGATGGCAACGATCACCGCATCGCTCAACTCGCTCGCCAACCGCAAGGTTCCCGCCACGGCGCCGCCTGAAGAAACACCGCAGAAAATCCCTTCCTGCCGCGCCAGTTCGCGCGTGGTGTTTTCGGCCTCGGACTGCTCGATGTCCAGCACCCGATCCACCAGTGCCGCATTGTAGATGCCGGGTAGATAGGCCTCTGGCCAGCGCCGGATGCCGGCGATATTCGAACCGTCGGCGGGCTGCAAGCCAATCACCTGGATCGCGGGATCAACAGACTTGAGGTATTCGGATACGCCCATGATCGTGCCCGTGGTGCCCATCGCGCTGACGAAATGCGTCAGCGTGCCGCCGGTCTGTCGCCAGATTTCCGGCCCCGTGGTCTCGCGGTGGGCGCGGGGATTGTCGGGATTGTTGAACTGGTCCAGTACGATACCCCGGCCCTCGGCACGCATCGCCAGCGCCAGATCGCGCGCGCCTTCCATGCCGGCTTCGCGACTCACCATCACCAGTTCCGCGCCATAGGCCGCCATCGCCGCCTTGCGCTCCTCGGTCATGTGATCCGGCATGATGAGAATCATGCGATAGCCCTTGATCGCGGCCACCATGGCGAGCGCAATCCCGGTGTTGCCGCTGGTCGCCTCGATCAACGTGTCGCCGGGTTTGATTTCGCCCCGGGCTTCGGCGCACCGGATCATGCTCAGCGCCGGCCGGTCCTTGACCGAACCCGCGGGATTGTTGCCTTCCAGCTTGACGAGAATGGTGTTGTTGCGGCCCGCGCTCAGGCGCTGCAAGCGCACCAGGGGCGTATTGCCGACACAGGATTCAATGGTGGGAAAGTCCATAGGGTTACCAGCTCGCTATCGCAGATACCGGCATTTTACTCCCCGACCCGGGGATGTCGCGGCATGCCGGGATTGATCAGCCGCCGGTGCCGCTCAGCACCACAAACGCCAGTGCATAGTCGCGCTCGTCCGAGAGACTGATCCGGACATCGGTGATGCCCCGCTGGGCCAACAATTGCTGCGCGCGCCCGTGGCACTGCACGACCGGCACCCCGCCGGGCGCGCCGAGCACGCTGAAATCCTGCCAGGACACCGTCCCGATGCCGGTACCGAGCGCCTTGCCGAGCGCTTCTTTAGCCGCGAAACGCTTGGCGAGCCAGGCCGCGGGGCGCGATGCCGCGCCAAAAACCGTCAACTCCTCGGGACGCAGGATCCGCGCGGCAAAACGCGCGCCGTGCCGGGCGAGCGCGTTTTCGATGCGCGCTATCGCCACAATGTCGGTGCCGATGCCCCGGATCATGGGGCGCCGACTCCGCCGGCTACCAACTTGCGGAACAGCTCGCGGCTGCGCAGCGGACGACTGCCGAGATGGTCCGCCAGCGCCGCGCGCAGCAGTTCCTTGGCGCACTGGCGGACGTCGGCGCTGGTGTAGTCTTCCGCTGCCATCGCCAGCAGATGGCAGCCGCTCAGCCGATGGCGCGCAGCGTCACCGCCCACTGCGTCCCTGCGTATCAGTCCGGTGCCCGCGACAAACACATAATCGAGGTCCGGCACGATCCGCAGCCCGGTATGGGCGTCGCGATCCAGCGTCAGGCCGTAGCCGAGATCCGCGAGCAGCGCCAGTTCGAAACGGCGCAGCAGGGGCTCGGCGTCGCCCGGCCCGGCCAGTTCGCGCAGCAGTTGCCGATAACGCGCATGGAGCGCGGGGTGAGGATCGTATTCGTGCAGCAGCCGCACCAGTAGCTCGTTGACATACAACCCGAGGTAAAGCGCGCGTCCAGTCAAGAGTGGCGCGGTCGGCGCAGCGATTTCGACCTGGGTCAGCGTCTTCAAGGTGCCGCCGCCGCTCCAGGCCACCTCCAGTGCGACGAACGGCTGCAATGCCTGGGATTTGCCGCTGCGGATGCCGCGCGCTACCGCCCGCAGTCGGCCGTGCTCCTGCGCGAAGAGATCGACCAGCAGGCTGGATTCCCGGTAGGGGCGCCGGTGCAGCACATAGGCCGGTTCGTGTTGTACGCGCTTCAGCAGCCACCACGCTCCCGCGCGTCAGCGCTCATCACGATAGCCCAGACTGCGCAGCGCCCGCTCGTCGTCGGACCAGCCGCTCTTGACCTTCACCCAGAGTCGCAGCATCACTTTTTTGCCGAGCAGCGCCTCGATGTCGTGGCGCGCCTGTTCGCCGATTTTTTTGATGCGCTGCCCACCGTCGCCGATGATGATGCGTTTCTGGCCGTCGCGCTCCACCAGAATCAGCGCGCTGATGTGGCAGATTTTTTCCTCGTCGCGAAATTCCTCGATTTCGATGGCGGTGCTGTAGGGCAGCTCCGCCCCCAGTTGCCGGATGATTTTCTCGCGCACGATTTCGGCGACCAGAAAACGTTCGTTGCGGTCGGTGTACTGATCCTCCGCAAAGCAGAACTCGCCCACCGGCATATGGGCCATGACGATGCGTTCAAGCGCGTCGAGGTTGGTGCCGTTGAGCGCGGACACCGGCAGGCATTCGGCGTTCGGCAGCAATTCGGATAGCTGCGCCATGCGCGGCAGCAGCATCCCCGGCGTTGCCAGGCGATCCGCCTTGTTCAGCACCACCACCACGGGCGCACCGGCCTGCGCGACCTGTTGCGCCACCGCCGCATCGGCATCGGTCCACAGATCGCGATCGAGGACAAAAATAATCAGATCCACATCGCGCATCGCGCTCAGGGCCGAGCGATTGAGATAGCGATTGATGGCCCGACCCTTGGCATTGTTGATGCCCGGCGTATCCACAAACAGCATCTGATGACTGGCGTGGGTCTTGATACCCAGAATGTTGTGGCGTGTGGTCTGGGGCTTGCGGGAGGTAATACAGAGCTTTTGCCCGAGCAGATGATTGAGCAGCGTCGATTTGCCCACATTGGGCCGGCCGACAATGGCCGTGTAACCGCAGTGCCTGGTGGTCATGATGTCTCCCGCGCCGCAAGGGCGGCGAGCGCCTCGATCGCTGCCTGTTTTTCCGCCGCGCGCCGACTGCTGCCCGCGCCGGTAACCGCTGTCTTCAGCAGCGGCAGGGTGCAGGACACCTCAAACCGCCGCGCGTGCTCGGGGCCGGAAACCGCGACCACGGTATAGACGGGCAACGGCTCGCCGCGCGCCTGCAGCAACTCCTGGAGCTGGGTCTTTTCGTCGCGGTCGCCCGGATCGCGGATCACCACCGCGAGCGACTCTCCAAACCACCGCTCGATGCAATCGCGGCAGGCGGCCAGGCCGCTGTCCAGATACACCGCACCGATAACCGCTTCGAGGGTACCGGCGAGAATGGTTTTGCGCCGCGCGCCACCGCTCTTGCGTTCTCCCGGCCCCAACCGCACCCAATCGGGCAGCTTCAGGGCTTGCGCGACACCCGCCAGATATTCGCCGCTGACCAGACGCGCGCGCAGGCGGCTCAGCGCACCCTCGTCCAGTTCGGGAAAGCGCCGGTAGAGCAGCTCGCCAATCACCAAACCCAGCACGGCGTCACCGAGAAATTCGAGGCGTTCATTGTGGGGCGAACCACTGCTGCGATGCGTCAGAGCAAGCCGCAACAAGCCGGGGTCGCCAAACGCATAGCCACCCAGGACACCGATCGTGCCACCCGGCTCAGCCACCGCCGTTACGCACCTCAATCCTTGGAGCTGTCATAGACATGATTGAACTTCGCGACCACATCGAGATTACCCATGAATTCGATGCGCCGTTCGTAATACAGAGACACCAGAATTCGCGCCGCATTGCGGTCGATGCGGACCTGTTTCACGTCGATGTTGTCGACATTATTGACGACAAAATACTTGTACAGCTTTTCCCGGATCGCCTGATCGGACAGCGTGCGCGTGTTGCCGTCGCCAAGGGCTTCAAAGGATTTGCGCACCGTGTAGTCGTCCAGATAGAGCGGCCCGACGCGGAACAGCACCGTCAGGGCAAAACCCACCAACAACAAAATAAACAAAATCCCCAACAGGGAGATGCCTCGCTCGGCGGATCTGCCCATGACGATCACCCTCCATGCGGTTCAATCAATTCTGCCGATCCGGTCAAAGGTCGGCAAGCTGAAGAAATTATCCCAGTGCATCCAGATGACTTCTGCCTTGCCGACGATGTTGTGCTCGGGTACCGCGCCCCAGGCGCGACTGTCGTAACTGTTGTCGCGGTTATCGCCCATCATGAAGTACTGTCCTTCCGGCACCACGCCGTGGAAATTCCTGCCCAACGGTCCCGCCTGCCCACGCTTGCGGATCAAATGTCGCACGTCACCGAGATCTTCCGACATCACGGAGAACCCGGGTTCGATTTCAAGATAACCGGCGGAAACATGCGCCTGCGGCATGGCCTCGCCGTTGACGTAAAGCACGTTATCAATGACCCGAATGTCATCGCCAGGAAGACCGATGACGCGCTTGATGAAATAGCGCTTGTCCGTGGGCGGAAAGAACACCATCACATCGCCGCGTTTCGGCATGCCCACCGGCACCACCTTGGTTCCCAGGACCGGCAGGCGCAGACCATAGGCGAACTTGTTGACCAGGATGAAATCGCCGACTTCCAGCGTCGGGATCATGGACCCGGACGGAATCTGAAACGGCTCGACCACAAAGGACCGCAGCACGAGGACGACAAAAAATACCGGGAAAAATGGCGCCGTCATCTCGAGATACCAGGGTCGCCGTGCGTTGGTGTCGCGGTGGCGACGGGCGATCAGTCGCTCATAACCCCATGCCACCCCCGTGATCGCGGTCAGGATCACCAGGATCAGTGGAAAATCAACATCCATCGCTATCCCCCATCAACCATCGGTTTTCAGCACTGCCAAGAACGCTTCTTGCGGGATCTCGACCCGGCCCACCTGCTTCATGCGCTTCTTGCCCGCCTTTTGTTTTTCGAGCAGCTTTTTCTTGCGGGTGACATCGCCACCATAGCACTTGGCGGTGACATTTTTCCGCAGCGCCTTGACCGTGGTGCGGGCGATCACATGCCCGCCCAGTGCCGCCTGGATCGCCACATCGAACATCTGCCGCGGGATCAGCTCCTTCATCCGCTCGGTCAGGTGGCGTCCTTTGTAAGGTGCCTGGTCGCGATGCACGATGATGGCCAGGGCATCCACACGCTCGCCATTGATGAGGACATCGAGCCGTACCAGCGGCGCCGCCACGAAGCGCTTGAAATGATAGTCGAGCGAGGCAAAGCCGCGGCTCGCCGATTTGAGGCGGTCAAAGAAATCCATGACCACCTCGTTCATCGGCAGCTCGTAGCTGAGCGACACCTGGTTGCCGACGTAGCGCATGTCGAGCTGGACACCGCGCTTTTCGACACACAGACCGATCACGTTGCCCAGATACTGCTGCGGTACCAGAATGTTGGCTTCGCAGATGGGCTCGCGCATCTCGGCGATCTGACTCGGACTCGGCAGAGTTGACGGATTGGAGTAATGCCCGACCGTGCCGTCGGTCTTCAGCACTTCGTACTGAACCGTCGGCGCGGTGGTGATCAGATTGAGGTCGTACTCGCGCTCCAGGCGCTCCTGGACGATTTCCATATGGAGCATGCCGAGAAACCCGCACCGAAAACCAAAGCCCAGGGCGTCGGAGGTTTCGGGCTCAAAAAACAGCGAGGCATCGTTCAGGGTCAGCTTGTCGAGCGCATCGCGAAATGCCTCGAAGTCGTCCGAATCCACGGGAAACAACCCGGCATAGACCTGCGGATTGACCTGCTTGAATCCCGGCAGCGCCGGCACCAGATCGGCGCCCTGGGCATGCACGAAAGTATCGCCAACCGGAGCGCCGTGAATTTCCTTGATGCCGGCCACCACAAAACCGACTTCGCCCGCGCGCAGCACGCCGGTTTCGACACGTTTGGGGGTGAAAATGCCGATGCTGTCGACGCCGTGCGCCTTGCCCGCGGTCTTGGCGAGGATCTTGTCCTTGCAGCGGATCGTGCCCTGCATGACGCGCACCAGGGATACCACGCCCAGGTACTTGTCGAACCATGAGTCTATTATCAGGGCTTGCAGCGGCGCTTCGGTATTGCCTTGCGGCGGCGGCACCCGGGCGACAA
Source organism: uncultured Gammaproteobacteria bacterium (assembly GCA_963708735.1). GTDB lineage: Bacteria > Pseudomonadota > Gammaproteobacteria > Pseudomonadales > Porticoccaceae > JAGPUQ01. The sequence goes on along the minus strand of CAVPTW010000013.1, from coordinate 93,327 downwards.
TTTCCTCCAGCACCAGATCGACGTTGACACCGGTCTTGGCGCTGCACCGCACCGCATCGGTCGCTTCCACGCCGATGATCTCTTCGATTTCCCGCACCACCCGGTCCGGGTCCGCCTGCGGCAGGTCGATCTTGTTCAGCACCGGGATGACTTCGAGACCCTGGGCGATGGCGGTGTAGCAATTGGCGACCGACTGGGCCTCGACACCCTGGGCGGCATCCACCACCAGCAGCGCGCCTTCGCAGGCCGCCAGCGAGCGCGACACTTCGTAGGAAAAATCCACATGGCCCGGCGTATCGATGAAATTGAGCTGATAGGTCTCGCCGGAACGGGCGACGTAATTCAGCGTGACACTTTGCGCCTTGATGGTAATGCCGCGCTCGCGCTCGATATCCATCGAGTCGAGCACCTGCTCGGCCATTTCGCGCTCGGCCAAGCCACCGCAGGTCTGGATGAAGCGGTCGGCCAGTGTCGACTTGCCGTGATCGATGTGAGCGATGATGGAAAAATTGCGAATATGATCGAGGTCGGGCACGTGGCTGGCTCGAAACCGGGAGGGGACAGCGGAAACAGGCGCGAGTCTAGCGTATTTGCCCCCACCTAGCCATGTCGGCAGGCGACACCTGCGATGCGGGCGCCCCCGGGGCGCCCGCATCGCACCGACTTCACTCCAGCACGATGGTGCGGAAAATGGAGCGTCCGCGGCGAAAGAAACGCAGTGCCACCGGGCTTTTGGCCGGCAACTCGGCGACCACCCGATCATAGGTAGCCAGATCGGTTATGGCGTTGTATCCGAGCTGCACAATGATGTCACCCGGCTCGATGCCCGCGTCCGCCGCGGGCGAATCCGGGTGCACCTGTTCGACCTGTACACCCCCGGGGAAATGCGCGCTATCCCGCATCTTGGGATCGATGTCGACGACGCCCACCCCGAGTCGGTCCTGCCCGGTGCGCGCTGCCACTGCACCATCGCCAGGACGGCCCAGGACGGCCACCTTCAGCACTCTGTGCTTGCCCTTGCGAATGATTTCGGCGTCGGCACTGGCGCCGGGCTTCATCTGCCCGACGACATGGGGCAGATCGCTCGCATCCACGATCGGGCGCCCGTTGAAGGCCACGACCACGTCGCCCGCCTCCAGTCCCGCCTTGTCGGCCGGACTGCCGGGTTCGATCTGTGCGATCAATGCACCCTGGGGCTTGTCCAGTCCCAGGGACTCGGCCAGTGCCCGATCGACGTCCTGAATATAGACGCCAAGCCACCCGCGCTCGACGCGACCGCTGTCCTTGAGCTGTGTGACGACCTCCAGGACCACCTGGACCGGGATCGCGAACGACAATCCAATGGACCCTCCGGAGCGGGTGTAGATCTGCGAATTGACCCCCACCACCTCGCCATTGAGGTTGAACAGCGGTCCTCCGGAATTGCCCGGATTGATCGCCACATCCGTCTGGATGAAGGGGACGTAGTCTTCGCCCCGTTCGGTGGGAATACTGCGGCCGATGGCGCTCACGATGCCGGCACTGGCTGAATAATCGAGGCCAAAGGGCGAGCCGATCGCAACCACCCACTCCCCGACTCTGAGACTGTCGGGTTTCGCAAAGTGAACCGTCGGCAGACCACTCGCGTCGATCTTGAGCAGCGCCAGATCCGAACGCGCATCGACGCCAATCACCTTGGCGTCGAATTCGCGCCGATCGATCAGGCGCACCTTGATTTCATCGGCACCGTCAATGACATGATTGTTGGTGACGATGTAGCCGTCCGCGGACATCACAAACCCCGATCCCAGCGCACTGGCCCGGCGCTCCGGACCTTGCCGCTGGCCAAAAAAATCCCGGAATGCGTCCGGCATATCGGGCGGCATGTCCCGGGGACGCCGGCTCGCTATCTTGTGCGTCGTATTGATTTTCACCACGGCCGCTGAGTTATCCGCGATCAGCTGCGTAAAATCCGGGAGCGCCGCCGCACTGGCGCCCACGGCCAGCAGGAGCGTCGTCGCAGCTATCCATCCAACGAAAGCAGATCGCCAGCACACTGCCATTGAACACCTCTTCATGGTTGGTCATGGTTGGGATTTTGAGATCACGTCGAGTCCGCCGGCACAACGCAACCGGCAGTTACCACATTGTCTATCAGGATCGATGTCAATCAGGATCGATGTCTGTCAGGACCGATTCGGCGCCGGACGAACACCCTCCGCAATGCGCTTGGCGACCGGCGCGGGCAGTTCGCCCACAACGCTGATAATGAAACTCCGGGTGGCGTCCCGCCAGTGCAGCAAATAGACCACTGTCGCACCCCGGTGCACCTCGACTTCGCGTAGCGGAACACTTTCGGGAGCGATAAAAACCGAAAACGCGCCCAGACCGTCGGTGTAGTGCATCTCCTGCGTATTGCCGGGCGAGAGTTGCGGCGGATCGATCAGGACAAAGCCCGGCGGCACCCAGGCCGCCTCCCAGGTTGGCGCGACGCCTTCGAACTCCGGCGGCGTCGCGGGCCGAACGCAGCTCGCGGCGGCCACGACGGTATGATTTCCCGAACGCGGCTCGCTGGCGGTTTCATCGATGAACGCGCCGACCTCAACGGCGGTGAACTTGAAGCGCTCGATAATCCCTTCCCGGGCGTCCAGCACCAGGTCCTCCAGGAGCAGGCCGCTGACCACGTCCACGCCCAGCAGATGGCCATAGCGGTAACCGTCCCGAGGCTCCAGGTAGATCTGCTTCACCGCACGCCCGGCAACGCGGTCGTCGTCCTGAAACGACGCGCGGTAATGATCTGCAAAGCGCTCCAAGGCGGCATGACTTCCCGGCACCACGCCGCCCTTGAGCAGCCGGTCAGCCATAGGGTCGCAATCGCCGAGCTCGCCCTTGCGAATCAGTTCACGACGCGGGCCGTCGAGATATTCCAGCCGCTCCAGCTGGCGACCGCCGCGCATGGTGCGCATCACGCTGACCGTACGTTCGGTACCGCCCTGTTCGTAGGTGGCAATACCTCGATAGCTCAGCGTACGGGAAGCGTCCACCATGCGCGCCAGCGTTTGCTGAACCGAAACCATGGATTCAGAGACTGTGGATTCAGAGACTGTGGATTCAGAGACTGTGGATTCGACCGCCAACGCCGGCAGCCCAACACCGAGACTGGCGAGCAGTGCCAAGCGCCGGCTCGCCCGGCGCCTTGACGCTAAGCTCCAGCAAACCACCAGCACGGTTCCGGCAGGTCAGCGTTTATTGTCCGGCCGAGGCAGCCGTCTGCTGGGGAATACGCACAAAGGGCAACATGCCCTGGTGATTCACCGCGGTACGCTCGGCGTGACGCAACATGCGCTGTTCCACATAATGCCGCACTTCACGCTCCTCTGCGTCCGAGAAGCCCACCACCAGAGGAACCGTCCGGCCCGCGGACGCGCTGCCCGCGTCGCTTACGGTTGCCACATGTACGGGCGGAACGCGTATCCCGACGGGCAACTGCAAGGACACCACCTGACCTGTCTGACCTGTCGCCAGTGGCTGTCGGTTGAGCGGCGCGCTGACCGCGACTTGCGTGCCTTTTCCGTCGCCGTTGTTTGGTACCACATACCGCACGCCGACCACCGTCAGGACCGCTACCGAGGCGGCCACCGCAACACGACCCAGAGTGCGCAGCGCCGTTCGACTGCGCGGGCCCGGTTCACGCGCCAGGGCGGCCGCAATCCGGCCCGAGAGATCCGGTGCCGCGGACGCCAATTCCCCGCGCATGGCGGCAGCCGCAAGGTGATAGCGATCCCACTTGCGCCGCAATTCGGGATCCTGACTGATCTGTCCAAGCGTACGGCGCAACTCGAAATCGCCGACTTCGCCGTCCATCAACGCGGACAGTCGGGCAGCGGGTTCCTGATTGATGTCAGCACTCATGGGCAGTGAGACCTCTGTTCTTTGTCAAATGAAGTGTTTGCCGAGCAACACTGTGCCAACTGCCGGCGGCACAATCCAGGCGCTGGCAGTGGGACCGACCGCCACCGCAAAGGTTCCGTCACTACTGGCCCTCGCCCATCAGCGCGCTGACCTGCTGGTCGATGGCTTCCCGGGCGCGGAAGATACGCGAGCGCACCGTGCCCACCGGGCACTCCATGACCGCGGCGATATCCTCGTAACTGAGCCCTTCGAATTCGCGCAGGGTAACGGCGGTGCGGAGATCCTGCGGCAGATCATTGATGGCCTTGTCGACGACCCGTTGCAGTTCGTCCCGCAGCGCCAGATTCTCTGGCGTGTTGATGTCCGTCAACCCCTGGTTGTCGAAAAAATGCTCGGCGTCGTCGATATCCACGTCGCTCGCCGGCGGCCGACGGCCACGGGAAACCAGAGAATTCTTGGCGGTGTTGACGGCGATCCGGTACAGCCAGGTATAGAACTGGCTGTCGCCGCGAAAATTCCCGATCGCTCGATACGCCTTGATGAAGGCTTCCTGGACGACATCGTCCACTTCGCCATGATCGCGGATATAGCGGCTGACGATGGCGCGCACCCGATGCTGATATTTGAGCACCAACAAATCGAACGCCGTCTTGTCACCCTGCTGTACCCGCCGGACCAGCTTGCTGTCCGGCACCGACTCTTTCGGCGGCGTCACATAGTGCTCCACAGTCTTTCCGGCGGGGGTCCATTCAGCGGCTTGCGGCGGCCATTCCGGATGTCCACCCCTGCCCGGGCATCATGGGTTTTTTGCGGCGCCCATACTATCATGCGTCGCCAGCATCAAAACCCGCCCCGTTATGACGCGAAATTTCTACCACGACGTGCTGATTGTCGGCAGCGGCGCCGCCGGGATGACGCTGGCGCTGCAGCTGGCCGGCAAGTGCGATATCGCGCTGCTGAGCAAGGCGGGCCTGAAAACCGGCTCGACCTGGCACGCCCAGGGCGGCATCGCCGCCGTCGTTGACCCCGAAGACAGCCTGGCCGCACACGCCCACGACACCATGGTCGCGGGCGCCGGTCTGTGTCATCGCGACGCGGTGGAGTTCACGGTCGCGGGCGGCCCCGCCGCCATCGCCTGGCTGATTTCCCAGGGCGTCGAATTCAGTCGCGATCCCGACAGCCATCAGCATCATCTGACCCGCGAGGGTGGCCACAGTCATCGCCGTATCCTGCATGCCGCGGACGCCACCGGCAAGGCGATTTCCGGCGCGCTTGCCGACCGTGTCACCGCGGACTCCCGCATCGCGGTCTTCGAGGATCACCTGATCGTCGATCTGACCACCCAGGCGGACGTGGGGTCGCGCCACCTGCGCTGCAACGGCGCCTACGCGCTGGATGCCCGCACCGGAGACGTCTGCCTGTTCCAGGCCCGCGTGGTGGTGCTGGCTACCGGCGGGGCGAGCAAGGTGTACCTTTACACCACCAACCCGGATGGCGCCAGCGGCGATGGCATTGCGGTGGCCTGGCGGCGCGGCTGCCGGGTGGCCAACATGGAGTTCAACCAGTTTCACCCGACCTGCCTGTTTCATCCCAGCGCCAAGTCCTTTCTGATTTCCGAGGCCCTGCGCGGCGAAGGCGCCCAGTTGCAACTGCCCGACGGCACCCGCTTCATGCCGGCCGTGCATCCCGACGCCGAGCTGGCGCCGCGCGATATCGTCGCGCGCGCGATCGACCACGAGATCAAGCGCCTCGGCGCCGACTGCGTGTATCTCGACATCCGCCACAAACCGCTCGCCTTTATCGAAGAACACTTTCCGACACTGCGCGCGCAGTGCCTGACCTTCGGCATCGATATCGCGCGCCAGCGCATCCCGGTGGTGCCGGCGGCGCACTACACCTGCGGCGGCGTCGTCACCGATACCCGCGGCCGCACCGATCTCAAGAATCTGTACGCCATCGGCGAGTGCGCCTTTACCGGCCTGCACGGCGCCAACCGCCTGGCGAGCAATTCACTACTTGAGTGCGTGGTCTTCGCGACCGCCGCGGCGGCCGATATCGCGCGCGAGCTGGAAACCATTCCGCGCCCCAGCTTCACCAAACCCTGGGACGCATCGCGGGTTACCTCGTCGGACGAAGACGTCGTGATCTCCCACAACTGGGACGAAGTGCGCCGCTTCATGTGGGACTATGTGGGCATCGTGCGCACCCGCAAGCGGCTCGAACGGGCGCAGCATCGCATCCAGCTGTTGCAGCGCGAAATCAACGAGTACTACAGCAATTACCGGGTCAGCCGCGATCTGCTGGAACTGCGCAATCTGGCGATGGTGGCCGAGCTGATCATTCGCTCCGCGCTGCTGCGCAAGGAAAGCCGCGGACTCCATTTCACCCTGGATCACCCGGAGCAGTCGGCCATTGCCAAGGACAGCATCCTGGTGCCGATGAACTTCGCCAATCAGGAATTGATCGTCAACAAGGCGGACTGAAAGGCACCGCCTGCTTCCCCTCGGGCATCGCCCCGCCCAGGCTGTCGGGCGGCCAGTTCAGACCGGCAACCCGCTGCGCACCAGCACCTGTAGCCGCCGGAACCCGTCCGGTGTCATGGCGTCGCTGAACAGGGGCAGTTGCCGCCGGCGTTGCGGAGCCCTGTAGCTCAGCACGATCAACCAGGGCGAGACGTATTCCGGCCGGCAGTTTTCGAGCCGCACATAGTCGCCCCGCCGGCGCAGTTGCCAGGCGGTGCCGTCCCAGAGCAGCAGGTCCGCGCCGGCCAGCCAGCGCCAGCTGCGCGCCGTCAGGATGCCAACGCCGAGCAGTGCCCCGAGCAATCCGATCCGCTCCCAGGGTTGCAGGGGCAGTCCGACGCAGACGAGCACAACCGCCCCCAGGCTGACCGCCAGCAACCACGCCCAGCGCCGCGACGGGCGTAGCGCCAGCTCAAGGCGCGGTGCGGCAGACATCCAGCACCAGTGCGACAATCGCCTTCAGATCAGCGTCCGGCGCTTCAGTACGTCCCATCAACCAGCCGAACAGATCCTGATCCTCGCAGGCGAGCAAGCGTTCGAAACGCGCCTGATCTTCCGGCTCGGCCTGCGCATAGCCGCGCTCGACAAAGCTGGTCAGCAACAGATCGAGCTCGAGCATGCCGCGGCGCGCCGCCCAGCGCAGGCGATTGTGGTCCATAGCCCAGTCTCCGCGAATACAGCGAGCATTATAGGTATGGATGGCCATGGACCGACTCGCTACACTCGCCGCGCATGATGGAGACCGCATATGGAGACAATGGCGTGACAGACTGGTCCCGATTTCTCGCGGCGCGCGGAGCCCGCATGGCTGGCGAGCTGGCGCTCTCGTTTGGGGAAACGCCCGCGGACTACGACACCCTGCTCGCCGCTGCAGCGCTCTGGGATCTCGGCGATCTCGGGGTGCTCAGTCTGAGCGGACCCGACAGCGCGAAGTTTCTCCAGGGCCAGAGCACCGCGGACTTCAGCCAACTGGTCCCGGGCGGCACGCTCAGGGGCGCCTGCTGCAATCTGCAAGGACGGGTATTCACGAGTTTCGTCGCCGTCGCGACCGACGCCGGACTCCTGTTGGTGATGAACCGCGCGCTGGTCGTGCCCAGTCTGCAAACCCTCGCCAAGTACGCCGTGTTTTCCAAGACCAGTCTCGCGGACGCCAGCGATGACTATCGCATCCTCGGCCTGGCCGGCGACCAGGCCGCCGCGGTCCTTGCATCGCTGGGTTTGCGGATTCCCGACCGGGGCAGTGCGCGTGCTGACGACGGCACCCTGGCCATCCACTGTGGCGACACCCGCTTCCTGCTGGCGGTCCCTGTCGCGCAGGCACAGACGCGCTGGCTCGAACTCGAAAGCCACGCCCGCCCGGCCGGTCTACCGCTGTGGCATCTGCTGGACATCCGCGCCGGTCACGCGGACGTGCGCCCCGAGACCGGCGATCAATTCCTGCCGCAAATGCTCGCTTACCACCACACCGGCGCGGTCAGTTTCACCAAGGGTTGCTACACCGGTCAGGAAGTCGTCGCGCGAACCCAATACCGGGGTAAGCTGAAACGCCATCTACACCGCCTGCGCATCGCGACCGCTCAACCACCCGCGCCCGGTACCGAAGCCACGCAGACCGGCGCTGCTAACCCGATCGGCATCGTGGTGCTGGTAGCGCCGGCCGGCGCTGATCGCTGCGAGGCGCTGGTGGTCTTGCGGGACGAAGCCCGTGATGCGAGCGTTCTGGAATTCGGAGGCGGCCCGATCGCCGTCGAGTTCCTGCCGCTGCCCTACACGACAGCGGCAGAGTGAACGCCTGGCTGACGGCAAACCAGGTGCTGCTGGGCTGGCTCACGGTCGCGTCGGTGGCAACCTTCGTCATCAGCCTGGTCACCCTGCCCTGGCTGGTGGCGCGCATTCCGCCTGATTATTTTGCCCACCACAGGCGTCACGCCGTCCCGCTGAAGCAACGCCACCCGGTGATCCGATTGCTGTTGTTGATCGGGAAAAATCTGCTCGGCGCCATTCTGCTGACCGGCGGTTTCGCCATGATCTTCATACCCGGCCAGGGCCTGCTGACCATGGCGATGGGACTGCTGCTGCTGGACTATCCAGGGAAATTCGCCCTGGAGCGGCGTATCGCGCGCCAGCGTGCGGTGCTGTCGGGGCTCAACTGGCTGCGCGCCAGGACGGGCTCGCCACCCCTGGTGGTGGACGATGAGGACTGAAGCCGATCCATCGTAGGGCTAACAGCTTGTTGAAAAACGTCGCGAGGCGGCCAGATGCGAGGCGCACGGCGCGCAGCGACTGAGACATATCAGATAGATAGGCGAGGGAGCGAGCACCGCGCAACGAAGCAGATGGCTGCCGCAGCAGTTTTTCAACAAGCTGCTAAATCGAGAGCAGCTCGATCCGATACCCGTCCGGATCCTCGACGAAGGCCAGCACGGTGCTGCCGTGCTGCATGGGCCCGGGCTCCCGCACCACCTTGCCGCCCCCGGCCTTGATGCGTTCGCAGGCGGCATGGACATCGTCCACTCCGATCGCGATATGGCCGTAGGCGGTGCCGAGCTCGTAGCTCGAAATATCCCAGTTGTGGGTCAGCTCCAGCACCGTCTGTTCGGATTCCGGACCATAGCCAAGAAATGCCAGGGTGAAACGACCGCCGGGAAAATCCTTGCGGCGCAGCAACTGCATGCCGAGCAGCCCGGTGTAGAACGCGATCGAGCGATCGAGATCGCCGACCCGAAGCATGGTGTGCAAAAGTCGCATGATCTGGTCTCCTCGGTGAGCTGGGCCTGTTCTCAGGGTCTCAGGACGAACATCTCAGGACAACTGGCGCCCCTTGCTGGCGGCGATGCGCAGACGCAGCGCATTGAGTTTGATGAAGCCCTCGGCATCCTGCTGATTGTAGGCGCCGGCATCGTCCTCGAAGGTGGCGATGCGGGCGTCGAACAGGCTGTCCTCGGAACGCCGGCCGACCACGGTGACATTGCCCTTGTAGAGCTTCACCCGCACCGTGCCGTTCACCGGACCCTGGGACGCGTCGATCATACCCTGCAGCAGCTGGCGCTCCGGCGACCACCAGTAGCCGTTGTAGATCAGACTCGCATAGCGCGGCATCAACTCGTCCTTGAGATGCGCCACCTCGCGATCGAGGGTGATCGACTCGATGGCGCGATGGGCCCTGAGCATGATGGTGCCGCCGGGCGTCTCGTAGCAGCCGCGGGACTTCATGCCCACATAGCGATTCTCGACCAGATCGAGACGTCCGATGCCGTGCGCGCCGCCCAGCTGGTTGAGTCGCGCCAGCACCGTCGCCGGGCTCAGGGCCTCGCCGTCGATGGCGACAATGTCGCCGCCGCGATAGGACAGCTCGATGTAGGCGGGCTTGTCGGGCGCGGCCTCGGGCGCCACCGACCAGCGCCACATGCTCTCTTCCGGCTCCAGCCAGGGATCTTCAAGCTGGCCGCCCTCGTAGGAGATGTGCAGCAGATTGGCGTCCATGGAATAGGGCGACTTTTTGCCGCTGGCGAAATCTACCGGGATGTTGTGCTGTTTGCAGTAGGCCATCAGCGAGTCGCGGGAACCCAGATCCCATTCGCGCCAGGGCGCGATCACCCGGATACCGGGCTTGAGCGCATAGGCACCGAGTTCGAAACGCACCTGGTCATTGCCCTTGCCGGTGGCGCCGTGGGAGATCGCATCGGCGCCCGCCGCGTTGGCGATCTCCACCAGGCGCTTGGCGATCAGGGGTCGCGCAATGGAGGTACCGAGCAGGTATTCGCCTTCGTAGATGGCATTGGCGCGAAACATCGGGAACACGAAATCCCGCACGAACTCTTCACGCAGGTCGTCAATGTGGATTTCCTTGACACCCAGCGCCCGGGCCTTCGCACGCGCCGGCTCCAGCTCTTCGCCCTGACCGATGTCGGCGGTAAAGGTCACCACCTCGCAGCCGTAGGTTTCCTGCAGCCAGCGCACGATCACCGAGGTATCCAGACCGCCGGAATAGGCGAGCACCACTTTGTTGATGGCGGACACTGACATCTCCCGAAAACGATCTGAAGGGGGCGGGATTTTACCCAGCATCCGTCGCCCTTGCACGAGAACTTCCCTTCACGAGAACTTGCCCCGACGCGCTCCCGCGCCCAAGCGTGGCGCTCTGCTAACATTCGCGGATGATCCGGCCCCCGCCATTGTTGTCCGCCGCCCGCGACAATCTGCGCCAGCTGACCACGATTCGCTATATCGCGCTCGGCAGTCTCGGCCTCGCGCTCGCCGTTCTGGGTCCGGATCTCACACAGGAACCACACCTCCTCGCACTCGCCGCCCTGCTCGGCCTGTTTGCGGTATTGAACGCGCTGGCGCGCTGGCGCATCCGGCGCCCGCTACCCATCTCGGAAACCGAGTTTTTCAGCCACCTGCTGCTCGATATCGGCGGACTCAGCGGCCTGCTGTTTTTCAGCGGCGGCGCGACCAATCCGCTCATTTCCTATTACCTGGTGCCGGTCAGCATCGCCGCCGCGACACTCAACCGGACCCTCGCGTGGTCGGTCACCGCGCTTGCCTTTGCGTGCTACAGCCTGCTGCTGATTTTTCACCAGCCGGTCCCGGCGTTGCTGCCCGCCACGCACCACGACGATTTCAGCCTGCATGTCCTGGGCATGTGGGCGAACTTTGCCATGAGCGCGGCACTGATCAGTTATTTCTTGTTCAACATGGCGGAAACCCTGCGCCGCCAGCAGCAACAGATCGCCCAGCAGCGGGAAGAACAGTTGCGCGACGAGCAGTTGCTGAGTGTGGCCACGCTGGCGGCGGGCGCCGCCCACGAACTGGGCACACCGCTCAATACCATGAGGCTGCTGGTCGACGCGGCCCGCGAAGACCGCGCCGGACTCGGCGACCCGGGACTCGACATCCTCGACCAGCAACTCGCGCGCTGCCGCGAAACCCTGCAGAAGCTCGCGCATGCGGCCGGCATCCGCGACCAGCAACCACAATCCGAGCCGGTAGCCACCTACCTCAAAAATCTCCTCGCGCGTTGGCAGGTGCTGCGCCCGACCGCCATCGCCGAACTGCGGCTGAACCCGGCAAACCCGGAACTCTGCGCGCGCTTCCACCCGGCCCTGGAACCGGCGCTGCAGAATCTGCTCGACAATGCCGCCGATGCCTCGCCGCGCATCATTGTGGAAGCCGACTGGACGCCGGACGTCCTGACCATCCGGATTCGCGACTTCGGCCCCGGGATCGCTCCGGAACAGCGGCCCTACCTGGGGCAACCGGGACGCAGCGCAAAACCCCGCGGACTGGGGCTCGGACTGTTTCTGTCGCACTCCACCATCGGCCGCCACGGCGGCGCGGTGGAGCTTCGCGATGATGCGGAAGGCGGTACCCTGACGCGAATCACCCTGCCCCTGACGGTGCCCGGTCGGTGAACACGAGCTGCCGCTATCTGATCGTCGACGACGATCCCGCGTTTTGTGCGGCGCTGGCCCACAGTCTGGCCCGCCTCCAGCAGGAGGCGGTCATCGCCTATGACGCCGACGCGGCAGTGCGCGAATGCGCGCGTTTCCGTCCGCAGCGCGCCATCCTCGACCTCAAGCTCGCGGAGAGCTCGGGTCTGCATCTCATCCCCCGCCTCAAGGCGCTGGACCCCGAGCTCCACATCGTCGTGCTGACGGGCTACGCCAGCGTCGCCACCGCGGTGAATGCCATCAAGCTGGGCGCCACCCATTACCTGGGCAAGCCGGCAGGCATTGCCGAGATCCTCGCCGCCTTTGAAGATGAAGCCCCCGCGGCGCCGACGCCGCCCGCGGCCATACCCTCGCTGGAGCGGGTGGAATGGGAGCATATCCAGCGGGTTCTGGACGCCCACAGCGGCAACATCGCGAACACCGCGCGCGCGCTGGGTATGCATCGCCGCACCCTGCAACGCAAGCTCACCAAGCGTCCGGTGAAACAGTGACGGTCGTGCGCCGTGGCGGTGCAGTCCTCCTTCTGCCAGCCTGTGCAGGGCGACCACCAACGACTGGCGGAACGCGCGACAACCGGGGCATGCAGCCGACATCGGCTTGGCGTCTGCGTGACCGGGCGGGATCGACTGTCGTCACTTGATGGCTGGCCATCGGCACTGGCCGCAAGTCATTTACCTTCGTTGCCGCTCTCCATTATGGTGTACCGAGACAGACTTCACTTGACGGGATACAACATGGCTTCATTGGACGACTCGCCGCTCGATCGCACCGCCGTTTTCTTTTCCGATGCACTGCCGGCGGCACGCGTCAGGCAGGCCGAGATGGGCCACTATCTTCTCGTGCTCGAAGGTTCGCAGCCGGGCCTGCGGGTTGAAATCATCGCGGAATCTCTGGTCATCGGTCGCGGGTCGGAGTGCGACCTCGTTCTGCCGGATGGCCGGGTGTCGCGCCGTCACTGCACCGTGGAACTGCGTTCCGGCACGCCGGTGCTGATCGACCACGACTCCACCAACGGCACGCTGGTCGGCGGTTCCCGCATCAGCCAGCCGTTCGAACTGACCGAAGGCGTGGTGTTCTCGGTCGGCAGCCATGTCCTCCAATACGAGCTTCGCAACCGGCAGGAAACCCGCGAGTCCCTGGATCTCGACAGGGCGCTGACCAAGGCCAGCAGCTACGTACACGCCCTGCTCCCCCTGCCGCTCGGCGACGGTCCGATCCGCACCGACTGGTGCTATCTGCCCTCGGAACGCCTGGGCGGCGATGCCTTCGGCTACAGCGCCCTGGATGACGACAATTTCGTCGCCTACATCGTCGATGTCGCGGGGCATGGCGTCAGTGCAGCCATGCATTCGGTGTCATTGCTCAATGTGCTGCGCCAGCGCGCGCTCCCGGATACGGACTTCACCGATCCCGGGCAGGTGTTGCGCAAACTCAACCGGATGTTCCCGATGGAACAACACGACGACATGTACTTCACCATGTGGTACGGCGTGTACAACCGTCCCTCGCGCTCCTTGCGCTTTGCCTCCGGCGGCCACCATCCAGGTTTCCTGGTTGAGCGGAGTCGGATGCAGGCGACCCCCGTGCAGAGCCGGGGGCCGCTCATCGGACTCATGCCCGACCACGCCTACCAGGCGGAAGTGCTGACCGTGACGCCGGGTTCGACCCTGTATCTGTTCAGCGACGGCGTCTTCGAGATCGTCACCGCCGCGGGCGCGGAATGGGGCCTCGATGATTTTTTGCCGTTGCTGACCCAGGCTGCCGACCCCATGACGACGGAGCCGGAGCGGCTGCATCGGCAGATCAGGGCCATCGCTCGCCCGGGCCCCTTCGACGACGACTTTTCTCTGCTGACTGTCACATTCGCTTCATGAAAGCCCTTTAGCGTCGGGTCATTTGGGCGGCCCTGTGGCCGCCCACAGCCTGTAACCGAAGTGGAGCGACCCGGCATGGAAATGGAAGTGACCGAATTGGACGGCAAGGCGATAAAAATAGCATTGCGTGGCCGCCTGGATACCGCGGGCGTCGACCAGATCGAAACCCGGTTTTCCGCGAGTATCGTGCCGGGCGGCCACCAAGCCATCGTCGACCTTTCCGAGGTATCCTTCATCGCCTCGATGGGGCTGCGCATGTTCATCACCGTGGCCCGTTCCGTGGGTAAAAAAGGCGGCAAGCTGGTGCTGCTCTCGCCGCAGGCAATGGTCAACGAAGTCTTCGCCAATGCCGCACTGGCCGACATCATTCCGATCGTTTTCAGTACCGAGGAAGCACTCGGACAACTCAACGGATAACGAATCCTGACCAGCCACCGCGAGGTCTGCGTGACATCGGACACAGCGCGCCTGGAGATCGGACCCGGCGCGGGCGAGCTGGCCCGCGGCATGAGCGAACTCGGCGCCATCCTGATCCGAGCCGGAGTGGGCGAACGACCGCGCTTTCAGACCGAACTGGTGTTCGAGGAACTGGTGACGAACGCGATTCGCCACGGCGGTGTCGACAGCGATCATTCCGTCGCGGTGACGATCAGCCTGACGCCGGAAGATGTGGTGCTGGTGGTGAGCGATCAGGGCTGTCCGTTCAATCCCCTGGAGCAGCCGGACCCGGTGCCGGCCACATCGCTGGCGGAGGCGAAGGTCGGCGGGCTGGGAATCATGCTGGTGCGCAAGGCGGCCAGCTCCCTGGCCTACGAGCGCGCCAACGGCCGTAACCTTGTGCAGGTCGTCATCCCCCGCAACTGATTGGCGGCGACGATTCCCGGATATTGATCAAGCTCGGGCGGATGCGGACCCCGGGTTCACGCCCGGGCATTCTTCCCTACAATAGCCTCCGTTTTTCGACTCAACCCCGGAGCGCTCATGAAAACCCATCGCGTCGCCGTACTCCCCGGAGACGGTATCGGCCCCGAGATCACCTGCGAAGCCCTCAAGGTGCTGCGCGTGGTGGAGGAGCGCAACCCGGTCCACTTCGACCTGATTCAGGCACCCTTTGGCGCCCAAGCCTACTTCGACCACGGCCACCCGTTTCCGGCCACGACCCAGGCCGTCTGCGACCGCGCCGACGCCATTCTCAAAGGGCCGGTCGGACTGGACTACGAAGCGACCAAAAAGATTCCGGTGGACATGCAGCCCGAACGCGGCGCGGTGTTGCCGCTGCGCGCGCGCTACAACACCTACGCCAACTTCCGCCCCATCGTGTTGCCCAAGGCGCTCGCGCACTTTTCGCCGCTGCGGCCGGAAATCATCGGCGAGGGCATCGACATCATGCTGATCCGCGAGCTGGTGGGCGGACTGTATTTCGGCACCAAGACGGTGGGCGTCGACGCCCACAACCACCGCTACGTCGAAGAAACCCTGCGCTACGACGAGATCCAGATCAAGCAGATACTGAAAAAAGGCCTGGAGCTGGCGCAGCGCCGCAAGGGTGTGCTGCACAATATCCACAAGAGCAATGTGCTGAAATCGAGCGTGCTCTGGAATGAGGTGCTGGAAGAAATGGCGCCCGCATACCCGGACGTGAAGATTGTCCCCATGCTGGTCGATGCCGCCGCCACGCATCTGTGTCTCAACCCGCGCCAGTTCGACGTGATGGTGATGGAAAACATGTTCGGCGATATCTTGAGCGATCAGGGCGGCGGCATCATCGGCTCCCTGGGCCTGATGCCATCGGCCTGCATCGGCGACGACAAAGCCTATTACGAGCCGTCTCACGGTTCGGCGCCGGACATTGCCGGCAGGAACATCGCCAATCCCTATTCGATGATCGGCTCGGCCGCAATGATGCTGGAGTACAGCTTCGGCATGGCAGCGGAAGCCCGCAACATCTGGGCGGCGATGCAGGCGGTGTTTGCCGACGGTTTCTCCACGCCCGACCTCGCGCAGCCGGGCGTCGAGGTAAAGACCATCGATACCGAAACCTTTGGCGACAAGGTCGTCGCGAAACTGCGTGCGGCACCGAGGGTTCCGTGAACACGCACTTCGAGAGTCATCCGCTGACGCCGGCGATCGGCGCCGAAATCACCGGCCTCGATCTGTCCCGGCCCATTCCTCCGGCCACGCTGGCGGAGCTGCGCAAGGTGTGGCTGGAGCGCAAGGTGCTGTTTTTCCGCGACCAGACCCTGACGCCGGACCAGCAGCTCGCGTTCACCCGGCAGTTTGGCGAAGTGGAAAAATATCCGTTTTTGCCCGGTATCGAAGGTCATCCGCTGATTGCGCCGGTGCTGAAACTGGCCCACGAAACCGTCAACTTTGGCGGCGTCTGGCACTCGGATACGGCCTATCTGGAAACCCCGGCGGCGGGCGCCACTCTCTATGCGCTGGAGATTCCACCGGTGGGCGGCGACACCATCTTCGTCAACATGGTGCTCGCCTACGCAACCCTGCCAGACGAGATCAAGGCACGCATCCAGGGTCTGCGCGCGGTGAATTCCTCGGCAAAGGCGGATGTCACCAAAACCCGCGAGGACCGCCTCAAGGACATCGGCGACAGCGCACCGCGCCAGGAGTTCGCGAACCTCCATCCGGTGGTGCGAACCCATCCGGAAACCGGCGAAAAAATCCTCTATGTGAATGAAGGCCACACGCTGTGCTTCGAGGGCTGGACCGAAGCAGCAAGCCAGCCGCTGCTCGATCTGCTCTACCAACATCTGCGCAGGCCGGAATACCAGTGCCGGTTCCGCTGGAGTCCGGGTGCGCTGGCGATGTGGGACAACCGCGCCGCCCAGCATTATCCGGTCAACGATTACCACGGCCATCGCCGCCTGCTGCACCGGATTTCACTCAAGGGCGACCGGCCGCGCTGAACCGCTCCCGCCCACCGACGCCGCACCGAAGCGCGGATCGAGTCGGCAGCCTGCCGCGGCATCGAGAACCTGCACCAGCGAATTCCAGATATTTTTCAGCAGATACGGTTGCGCTGCGGTATTGGGGTGAATGCCGTCGGCCTGAATGAAGTTGGGGTCGCCGCCAACGCCGGCGAGAAAAAACTCCACAAACGGCAATTTTTCATCGACGGCAACCCGGGCGAATGCACGCTCGAAACGCTGCTGGTATACCGGCCCGTAGTTGGGCGGAATTTTCATGCCCAGCAGGATCGGGTGGGCATCGGCGGCGCGCGCAAGCTGCACCATGCGCGCCAGGTTGTTTGCCATCGACTCAGGCGGCAAACCACGCAGGCCGTCGTTACCGCCTAATTCGATCACCACCACCTGCGGCCGCCACCGGGCCAGCAGTTCGGGCAAGCGACGCAGGCCACCTACCGTGGTCTCACCGCTGACCGACGCATTGGTCACCTCAACACCCGGGCACTGTTGTGCAAGTCGCTGTTCCATAAGCGCCACCCAGCCCTGCGCCTTGTCGATACCGTAGGCGGCACTGATGCTGTCGCCCAGGATCAAAATGCCCCCGGCGCCGACCGCGGTGGCGGAGTGCAGCGCCAGTGCAATGAGCAGTGCCGCGCCACAGCGAACCGGGGAAACGCGGCGGAAACCAGCCATGGAACGAACCCTCGCGGATGACCTTGCGCAGCCTGCGGCGCGGCGCCGCGCGGCGGCGATCAAGGATCGGGATTGTACGTCAGTCCGCAACGGAGCTCCGTTGCCCACCGCAAACCCGCGCCGCACGCGGCGGCGCCGGAGCACAGCGACTTGTCAGGCTTCCGGGCAGCGTCGATACTGCCCCCGGTACATCCCCCCCCTCTCGTGAAGTCTTGTCGCCATGCCCGATTCATCCACGTCCGACACATCCGTGCCTGAGGCGCTTTTGCTCGAAGCACGCCATCTCGGCAAGCAGGTGTCGGGGTCGGATGGCGATCTCACGCTGCTCCAGGACATCGAGCTGGCGCTCGGCGCAGGATCGACCCTCGCCATCACCGGGCCGTCCGGCAGCGGCAAGTCCACCTTGCTCGGCCTGCTCGCCGGGCTCGATATCCCGACCAGCGGCGAGGTCTGGCTGGACGGCCGACCGTTCAGCGCTCTCGACGAGGACGCCCGTGCCCGGCGGCGCGGCGAACTCTGCGCCTTCGTGTTTCAGGATTTTCACCTGGTCGGCGATCTCACCGCGCTCGAAAACGTCATGTTGCCGCTGGAGCTCCAGCGCGCGCCAGATGCCTCCCGGCGCGCGCAGGCGTGGCTCGACCGGGTCGGGCTCAATCACCGCACCGGGCATTTTCCAGCCACGCTCTCGGGCGGCGAACAGCAGCGGGTGGCGCTCGCCCGCGCCTTCGCGGTGGCGCCAAAACTGCTGTTCGCCGACGAACCCACCGGCAGTCTCGACCACGCCAACAGCGCACGGGTGCAGGATCTGCTGTTTGAACTCAACCGGGAAACGGGCGCCGCGCTGGTACTGGTAACCCACGACGCGCCGCTGGCGGAGCGCTGCGGGCGACATCTGTATCTCGAAGAGGGCCGTATTCGCGCTCAGCCCCAGCCGATACGGTGGCTGCGTCCGTGATCCGCACGCTGCTGCGCCCCTGGCGGGACTCGGGTTTCCGGCTCCTTGCCGCCGCCCTGGCCATCGCCGCCTTCGCGCTCGGCGCCATGATCCTGCTGCGCGCGGAACTGGAAGCCCGCTTTGCGGTGCGCACCGCCGAAGCCCTGGGCGGCGAGCTGGTGCTGTCGGGCACCCATGAACCGACCGCCGGGCAACGCGCCCTGGCGGCACCGGCACGGCACTCCGAAGTGGTGGATTTTTCCACCGTGCTGGTGCGCGGCGACGACCTGCTGCTGGTGAGCGCGCGGGCGGTCGATGCCGCCTATCCGCTGGCGGGTTCGCTCGCCGTGGCGCCAGCGCGCTTTGCGCCCGCCGCGGCGCGGACGCAGGGCCCGGCGCCGGGCGAACTCTGGGTCGAGGATGCAGTGCTCGACCGCCTGGGCGTGACCCCCGGCGAAACGCTCGAGCTGGGCAACAAGACCTTTGTCATCGGCGCCGTGATCCGCCAGCTGCCGGATGTAGGCGCCGGCTTCTACGGCATGAGCCCACGGGTGCTGTTCCACCGCGACGATCTCGCCGCCACCGGCGTGCTGGCGCCCGGCACCCGCGTCGATTACCGGCTGTTGATGAGCCGCGCGCCCGGGGCGGATCTGGACGCCATCGCCGCCGCGCTGCGGCCCGGACTGCGCCCGGACCAGCAACTGGAAGATATCGCGGATGCGGCCGTGCGCAGTCTCGGCCCGCTGCGCCAACTGACCCTCTGGGCCAAGCTCGCGGTGCTGCTGATCAGCCTGCTCTGCGGCGCCGCCATTCATCTGGCCATCAGCCAGAGGGTCGCCCGCCGCGCGCGGCTCGCCGGTCTGCTGCGCAGCTTCGGCGCCAGCCGCCGCCAGGTGATCGGCCGCCTGCTGGGGCGGGAATTCGCCGCCGTGCTGCCGGCGGTCGCCGTCGGCGCCGGTCTCGGCATCGCCCTGGTTTTCGCGCTGCGCCGGCTGCTCGACTGGCAGCAACCCTGGGCCGGAACCCCGGCCGACTGGCTGGCGCTGGCCCTGGCGCCGCTGTTGCTCTGGTTCGGGTTCGCCCTGCCTCGCCTCGCGAGTCTGGTGCGGGTGCCGGCACTGGTGGTGCTCCGCCAGGGCGTGCAGCAGCGCGCGACCGCAAGCGGACTGGAGCTCGCCGCCGCCCTGACGGTGCCGGTGCTGCTCGCCGGCCTGCTGACCGACTCGCTCGCCGATCTCGGCGTCCTGTTGCTGCTGATGGCGGCGCTGGGCACCCTGCTCCCCCTGGTCCTGTGGCCGCTGTTGAAGGCGCTGGATATCGCCGGGGCCCGCCTCCCCCTCGCCGCGCGGCTGGCGCTGCGCCGCCTCGGCCGACGCCCCACCCTGACCCTGCCACTGCTGGCGGCACTGACGCTGGCGATGGCCGCGCTGACCCTGTCCGGGCTGGTGGGTACGCGCCTGCTGGATGACTGGCGCACCCAGCTGCCGGAGCGCGCGCCCAATCATTTCGTGCTCAACCTGTTCGACGCCGACCGCGCTACCTACCGCGCCTGGCTGGATGCCGAGCATGCCGAAGGCCAGCCGCTCTACGCGATGGTGCGCGGCCGCCTCACCAGCATCAACGGCGTGCCGATGCGCGATGCGGTGACGAAGGAAAACTCCCGCAGCGAACGCGCCCTCAATCGGGATCTCGCCCTCACCGAAGCGGAGCTGCTGCCGCGCAGCAATCGGATAATCCAGGGCGACTGGCCCAGCCCGAGCGACGGCGTCTCGGTGGAGCGGGAACTGGCGGAAAACCTGGGGCTCACATTGGGTGATCGGCTGCAATTCGTCACCAGCCGGGGCACGCTCGACGCCCGGGTCACCAGCCTGCGCGAAGTGGACTGGGACAGCTTCGAGCCCAACTTCTTTTTCATGTTCGCGCCGGGCGCACTGGCCGGCGAGGACATCACCTGGCTCAGCGGTTTCTGGCTGCCCCCGGGGAGCGCCGCGCGCACGGCCACACTATTGCGTGAGCTGCCCCACATCACCCTGCTCGACGTCCAGGCGTTGCTGGCGCGCGCCGGCGACATCGCCCGTCAGGCGAGCCGCGCCACCGCGCTGCTGGCGGCCCTGCTGATGTTCGCGGCGGTGCTGGTGCTGGGCGCCGCACTGGCGGGCGGCGAAGCCGAACGCGGCCGCGACAACGCATTGCTGCGCACCTTGGGTGGCGAGCGGGTGCTGCTGCGCCAGATCGCCTGGATCGAGTTCCTCACCCTGGGTGGCTGTGCCGCGCTGGGCGCCGTGCTGATAACGCTGGCGGTGCTCTATCCGCTGGGGTCACGGCTAGGTATCGCGCTGCCGCTCAGCTCACCCTGGCTGTTGCTGCCGCCGCTGCTGGCGGTACTGGTAGCGGCGGCCGGCGTCGGCGCCAGCCGCCGCGCGCTGCGCCAGCCGACGCTGGCCTTGCTGCGCCACGGAGCGACCTGACAGCCCGCTAAAAAGCTGCTGCGGCAGCCATCTGCGCTGTTACGCGGGCTGTGGGATACCCACCGCGGAGTCGCAGCCCGGCGCGATTTCTACGATCATGTCCACTGCGGGAACTGCGCCAACGCCTTGTGCGTGAGCAAGGGTTTCCGAAAACTTCCCGAGACAGACGGGTCATTTTCCGAGCAGCAGTCACACACCCAAATGATCACCGATCCGCAACGCTTCACTACCACCATCGCCCGCTTCGACGCCGCCAATGCGCAGGATCCCAATCGAGAAGACGGCCGACCCCGGGAATTGCTCTATGCCGAGCGCATGACCGCGATGCTGAAACGTTTCGCGCCCGACGCATCGGAAGCCGTCCAGCTCGCGGTGCGCGCCCAGCACATCCAGCGCTGGCTGACGCCGCGCTCTACATATCCAGCCGGCCGGCCGGGTTACCTGCGCTGGCGCACGGGGCTGTACCGGTTTCATGCCGAGACTGCCGCGACCATCATGGAAGAGACCGGCTACGACGCGGCGATGATCGCGCGCGTCAAGGCCGCCGTCAGTAAGCAGGACCTGAAAACGAACCCGGAGACGCAACTGCTGGAGGATGTGTCCGCCCTGGTCTTTCTGGAACACTACCTGGCGGGCTTCGCCGCCCAGCACCCCGATTACGACGAAGCCAAGTGGCTGGACATCATCCGCAAGACCTGGCGCAAGATGTCGGCGCAAGCGCAGGCGTTTGTACTGGCCGGACAGATTCATCTGCCGGATGCGCTGGCACCGCTGATCCGGAAGGCCGTCGGCTGATGCTGCGGGGCGCGCCCACAGCCTGAGCACGTATCCCGGGTTCGCGACGGCGCCGGCTCAGACGAAAATCAACAGCGGCAGCACGCGATCCGCGCCTTCGGAGAGCACGCGAAATACCGGTACGCCCATCACGCTGAGCAGGATCAGCACCAGAAACACCTGGGTGCCGTGGCGGGCATTGAACTGGTCGTAGCGGCGGCCCAGGCGGGGCGGCAGCAGCCAGGACAGAATGTAGTGGCCATCGAGCGGCCCCAGCGGCACGAGGTTGAACAGCATCAGCAGCAGGTTGATCCGGGCCAGAATGGTCAGCGCCAGCACGACTTCCCGCGACCAGGCAGCGCCGTCCGACTGGGCGCCGAGGGCCAGCAGATTCACCGCCGCCACCGCGAGCAGCAGATTCATGCCGGGCCCCGCCGCCGCTACCGCGGCCGGCGACCAGCGCCGACGCATGTTGGCGGGATTGAAGGGCACCGGCCGCGCGTAGCCAAATCCCACCAGCACGACCATCAGCAGACCCAACGGGTCGATATGGGCCGCCGGATTCACCGTGAGCCGCCCCAGGCGCCGCGCGGTGTCGTCGCCCAGCAGGGTGGCCGCCTGGGCGTGGCCAAATTCGTGCAGGCTGAGCGAGACGACGATGGCGAGCAGCAGGGTGGCGAACAGGGCGATTTGCCCATTGAACAGCAGCGTCAGCATGGTATGGCGGGACGGGTCATGGTGGGGGTCGGGCTTTGTAGCACAGGAACCCTGCTCCCGGGCTGATGTGCCGGCCGCGAGCCCGGTCCGCACACCGGCGCGGTGCACCCGCTAACCGTCGCGGGCGACGAACTCAGCCGCCAGCGGCAGCGCGGTGAGACCGCGAAAACTCAGGCTGTCCAGCCATTCGGGTTCGCCGCCGATCACGCGGGGATTGCGGATACGCTCGGCAAAGATCGGCAGCGCGATGCGGCCTTCCAGACGTGCCAGGGGTGCGCCGATACAGAAGTGAATGCCGTGGCCGAAGGCGAACTGCCCGAGCGGCGTGCCGCTTGGCGGCGGACGGCGAATGTCGAACCGCTGTGGATCGGGGAACACTTCCGGATCGCGGTTGGCCGCGTTGATCATGGCGAACACGCGCTGGCCCTTGGCGATGCGCTGGCCGCCGAATTCGATAGCCTCGGCCGCGACCCGGGTCACCGCCGCATTGGGTCCGTCGTAGCGGAGAATTTCCTCCACCGCGGATTCGGCCAGTTCCGGATGCCGGCGCAAATCCGCGAGCTGGTCCGGGTGGCGCGTCAGATAGTACATGCCGGTGCCGAGCAGGTTGCCGGTGGTCTCGTGGCCCGCAAACAACAGCAGCACGCAGGTCGCGATCAGCTCCGATTCATTCAGCACTTCGCCCGCGTCCTCGGCGCGGATGAGATCGCTGATCATGTCGACGCGCGGCCGACGGCGGCGGTCCGCCACCAGATCGCGAAAGGCGCCGGTCAGATTCGCCATCGCCGCCTCGGCGCGTTCGTACTTGTCCGGCGTGACGCGGGAACTGCCGATGAACAGTCCGAGGTCGTCCGACCACAGCTTGAACGCTTCGATCTCGTTGCGCTCGGCGCCCAGCATTTCCATGATCACTGCCGCCGGAATCCGGTAGGCCAGATCGCGGATGAAATCGATTTGGGTGCGTCCCACCACCGCATCGATGGTCTCGTGGACGATTTCGGCGATGCGCGGCGCCATCGCCTGCACCGCGCGCGAGGTGAAGCCCCGATTGAGCAGGCTGCGCAGGCGGGTGTGATCGGGCGGATCGAGAAACACCGTCCACAAACTGACCGAGGCTTCGAGAGCATGCAATCTGGCGCGCTGTTCCTGCGACAACGCATTGAAGAACGGCAGCATGCGCGCGGCGGAAAATCGTTTGTCGAGCAGGATCGCCTTGCAGTCCTCGTGGCGCGTCACTACCCAACCGCGCAGCGGCGCGCTCCAGTGCACCGGCGCCTCGCGCTGGAGGCGTTCAAACAGGGGGAAGGGGTTGTCGATGACGGCGCGCGTGGTGGGGTCGTAGCAGAGGTTGGTGGCCATGGTTTCGGAACCTCGGGGCTGATGTGCTTGCCCGACGCCGGTTGAGCCACCGCCAGCGACATATCCAACAAACACAGTCACGGCAGGCTGGAGGCCTGGATCGGGTCATCGACTGCTGGCGCCGACCCGGGCTTGCCGGTCTTCTGGAAATTTTCGCCGGAAGAGTACCGGGCGCGCGGCTACCCACCGCGGTCGCCGCGCCCTGCCCGAGCGGGTGTTATTTGCCGGCTTTCTTTTCTTTCTTGGCCGCTTTCTTTTCCTTCAGGGTCTTGGCCGGTTTTTTCTTCTCGGTCTTTTTACTGTCCATGCCCTTGCTCATAGGATGTTCCTCTTGCGGAAGTGCATTCAGGGAGCCATGAATCTGGACCCGTCGCCGCATTCTAACGGGAAATCGCGCCCTGTGGCCCTGCCGGCTGAGCCGCAGAGTGCTGGCGGTTCGGATGCAGTAGCCCGTGGCCAGCGTCCTTTGCCTTTCCGCACCGGGATCGGTTGGCTTGCTAATTGCTGCGTCACCAGAGCGGGCCGCCGGCGCGTGTTGCACTTGGCCACGGCCCGCTGAATGCAAATACTTTGCGATTTTCACCGGGTGGCAACAACAGGTGGATATCTTGATGCTCGGGCTGTGCAGCGCTGTCGCTGAACCGGCGGTGCGCGCCAGGACTCCGCTCACTGCGTGGAAAAAGTCATGACTCGACACTATGCCCCGATGGTGCCCGGCGCGACGCCGACCACGCAATTGCTGGAAGTCCGCGCGCCCTTCGATGACAGCCTGATCGCGACGGTTGCCACCCTCGATCACGCGGGCGTCGACCAGGCCCTTACCAATGCTCACCAGCTGTTTGCGGACAAGTCAGCCTGGTTATCCGCCGCGCGACGCATCGAGATTCTCAACAACGCGGCGCGACTGATGCAGCAGCATGCCGAGCGACTCACCCTGCTCGCGGCGCGCGAAGGCGGCAAGCCGCTGATCGATTCCCGGGTGGAGATGACCCGCGCGATCGACGGCATCAAGCTCTGTGCGCAGTGCATCCGCACGGGTCACGGCGAGGAAATCCCCATGGGCATCAACGCCGCGTCGATGAACCGGATCGCCTTCAGCCACCATGAACCCATCGGCGTGGTGGTTGCCCTGAGTGCGTTCAATCATCCGATCAATCTGATCGTGCACCAGGTTGGGCCAGCCATTGCCGCCGGCTGCCCGGTTATAGTGAAGCCCGCGAACGACACCCCCTTGTCCTGCTACGAGCTGGTAAGGATTTTTCATCAGGCCGGTCTGCCGGAAGCCTGGTGCCAGGTGGTGTCGACGATCGACCATGCTGTCGCCGAAGCCCTCGCCAGCGATCCGCGCACCGCCTTCCTCAGTTTCATCGGCAGCGCTGCGGTGGGTTGGATGCTGCGCTCGAAACTCGCGCCCGGCACCCGCTGCGCGCTGGAACACGGCGGTATCGCGCCGGTGATTGTCGCCGCCGATGCCGATCTCGACGCCGCGGTGCCGCTGCTGGCCAAAGGCGGTTTCTATCACGCCGGCCAGGTCTGCATTTCCGTGCAGCGCGTCTTCGCCCACCGCACCATTGCCCGTGCAGTCGCCCAGGGCATCGCCGCGGCGGGCAATGCCATGATCGTCGGCGACCCGACGGCGGAGGACACCGCGATCGGCCCGCTGATCCGCCCCCGGGAAACCGACCGCGTGCACGCCTGGGTGGAAAAAGCCATCGCCGCCGGCGCCGAAAAGCTGTCCGGCGGTACCCGGCTATCGCCCAGTTGCTACCAGCCCACGGTGCTGTTCAATCCACCGGATTCCGCCGAAGTCAGTTGCGACGAGGTGTTCGGCCCGGTGATCTGCGTGTACGCCTACGACGACATCGATGCGGCCATCGCGCGCGCGAATTCGCTCAAGTTCGCGTTTCACGCGGCGGTCTTCACCCGCGACATCGACACCGCGATGCACGCCTACAAGGGCCTGAATGCCTCCGCTGTCATCGTCAACGACCACACCGCCTTTCGCGTCGACTGGATGCCCTTTGCCGGCCTCAAACACTCCGGCCTCGGCATCGGCGGCATTCAGTACACCTTCGAAGACATGCAGGTGCAAAAAATGCTGGTGATCAAATCCGTCCATCTGTGAGCGCGGCGCACGCGCGCGGTGAGGGCCCCGCGCACTGGCACGGTAATCGCTTTATCAGCTTGGTGAAAAACGTCGCGCGGCGACCAGGTGCGAGGCGCACCGCGCTACGAAGCAGATAACTACCGCAGCAGTTTTTCAACGAACTGTTAGCCGGTGACAGGGCTCCGGATTTCTACGAGCGAGCCGTGGCTCGCGGGAGATGACAGCGATGAAAGCCCATGCCGCCATCCTGCAAACCATGGGTGCGCCGCCGCCCTATGCGCAATCCCTGCCGCTGGTGGTGACCGAGGTGGACCTGGCGCCACCGGGTCCCGGTGAAGTGCTGGTCAGGATCGCCGCCGCCGGGCTGTGCCACTCCGATCTTTCGGTGATCGACGGCAATCGGCCGCGGCCGACGCCCATGGCGCTCGGCCACGAAGCGGCGGGCGTCGTACTGGAAGTCGGCGCCGGCGTCACCCGCTTCACCCCCGGTGATCACGTGGTCATGGTGTTCGTCCCCAGTTGCGGCTACTGCGCCTTCTGCGCCCGCGGCCGGCCCGCGCTGTGCGAACCCGGCGCCGCCGCCAATGGCAGCGGTGCGCTGCTGAGCGGCGCACGGCGCATCAGCCACCAGGGGCACCCGATCCATCACCACCTCGGCGTGTCGGCCTTCGCAGACCATGCAGTGGTATCCCAGCAGTCGCTGGTCAGGATCGATCCCGAATTCGATCTCACCAAGGCCGCGCTGTTCGGCTGCGCAGTGCTCACCGGCGTCGGCGCGGTGGTGAATACCGCCAAAGTGCCGCCGGGCGCATCGGTGGCGGTGGTGGGCCTCGGTGGCGTCGGCCTCTGCGCGCTGTTGGGCGCGCAGTTGTCCGGCGCGCGCCAGATCATCGCGGTCGATCTCGCCGACGCCAAACTGGCGTTCGCAAAAGAGCTGGGTGCGACCCACTGCGTCAACGCCGGCGGTCCGCGCGCGCTGGAGGAAATCCGGGATCTCAGCGGCGGCGGTGTCGATTACGCCTTCGAGATGGCGGGCTCGGTGCCGGCCCTCGAACTCGCCTATTTCATCACCGCCCGCGGCGGCACTACGGTGACCTCGGGGCTGCCGAATCCGGAGCGCAAGCTCTCGATCCCCGCGGTCAGTCTGGTTGCCGAGGAACGCACGCTGAAGGGCAGCTATATCGGCGCCTGCGTGCCCAGCGTCGATCTGCCGCACTACATGGCGCTGCATCAGCAGGGCAAGCTGCCGGTGGATCGCCTGCTCACCCACGTGATTGCGCTCGACGATATCAATGCCGGTTTCGATCGCCTCGCCGCCGGGCAGGCCATTCGCCAGGTGATCGCCCTATGAAGCCGGCGCTGCCTGAATTGGACCCTAACAGCTTGTTGAAAAACTGCTGCGGCAGCCATCTGCTTCGTTGCGCGGTGCTCGCTCCCTCGCCTATCTATTTGATATGTCTCGGTCGCTGCGCGCCGTGCGCCTCGCATCTGGCCCCCTCGCGACGTTTTTCAACAAGCTGCTAATCACCAACTCAAGGAAAACTGCAAATGACCGGCAAACTGGTAAGCGCCCGCGCCGCAATCGAACGGATCCGGCCCCGGGACACGCTCTGCATCTCCGGATTCGTCGGCACCGGCACGCCGGAGGAACTGATCAAGGCCCTCGAAAGCCGCTTTCTGCACAGCAACGCGCCCTTCGATCTGACCCTGGTGTTCGCCGCCGCTCCCGGCGACGGCGACAGCCGCGGCGTCAACCGGCTCGCCCACGGCGGACTTTTGAAGCGGGTCATCGGGGGCCACTGGGCACTGGTGCCCAAGCTCGGCGCGCTGGCGCTGGCCGGCGAGATGGAAGCCTACAACCTCCCGCTGGGCGTGATGAGTCAGCTGTACCGGGAAATTGCCGGCAAGCGCGGCGGTGTGCTGACCAAAATTGGCCTGGGCACCTTTGTCGATCCCCGTCAGGAGGGTGGGCGGCTGAACAAGGCGACCTGGGAGGAACTGGTCAAGGTCATCGTCATCGACGGCGAGGAATGGCTGCTGTACAAGCCCTTCGGTATCGATGTGGCATTCATTCGCGGCACCACGGCGGATCGCAACGGCAACATCAGCATGGAAAACGAGGCGCTGACCCTCGACACCCTGGCCATCGCCACCGCGACCAAGAATTCCGGCGGTCTGGTGATCGCGCAGGTCGAGCGCGTGGTCGCCGCCAACACGCTCGGCTCCCGCGATGTCGAGGTGCCGGGCATCCTGGTCGACTACCTCGTCGAGGCAGCGGCGGAAAATCACCGCCAGACCTGGGCCACCCAGTTCGATCCGGCCTTCGCGGGACAGTGCCGGGTCAACCTGGCCAAGGCAGCGCCCATGGCCCTGGACGAACGCAAGCTGGTGGCGCGCCGCGCCGCGTGTGAGCTGCCCCTGGGCGGCATCATCAACCTCGGCATCGGCATGCCCGAGGGGGTCTCCCGCGTCGCCAGTGAAGAAGGCCTGCTCGGCGCGGTCACCCTGACCGCGGAACCCGGCGTCATCGGCGGCATGCCCCAGGGTGGACTGGATTTCGGTGCCGCGGTCAACAACGATGCGCTGCTCGCCCAGAATCAGCAGTTCGATTTCTACGACGGCGGCGGACTCGATCTCGCCGTGCTCGGCATGGCGCAGGTGGATGCCCGGGGCAACGTCAATGTCAGCAAGTTCGGCAGCAAGCTCGCCGGCGCCGGCGGCTTCATCAACATCTCGCAGTCGGCGAGCCGCCTGGTCTTTGTCGGCACCTTTACCACCGGCGGTCTGGAAGTGGCCGTCGACCACGGCAAACTCCGCATCGTCAGCGAAGGACGCACCAGCAAGTTTCTGCCGGCGGTGGAGCAGATCACCTTCAACGGGGCTATCGCCTGCCGCCGGGGACAGGCGGTGCTCTATGTCACCGAGCGCGCGGTGTTCCAGCTTACCCCGCAGGGTCTCGAACTGATCGAGATCGCACCGGGCATCGATCTCGACACACAGATCCTCGACCTGATTCCGTTCCCCGTCATCGTGCGTCAACTCAGGCCGATGAATCCGTGCCTCTACCATCCGAAAGCCATGGGCCTGGCACAGCTGCTTGGCGCCAATGTCGTCGATGGTTGCGTGGTCGCACCGGAAGACGAACTCGAACGCCGGCGCGACGCCCGCAAGCGGCGCCGGCTGTCGGTAGGCAGTCACGCAGAGCCGGTCGCAGCACCGGGCAAGTAGGCCAGGGTTGCGACGCCGCTTGCGCGCAGCCGCGCGCCGCTGCGTGAACGAATTGCGCTCCCAATCACGGGGCTCCGGACCTGGGTTGCGGGTGGTGCCGGAGCGGGGAACGGGAGCGGCAAGCGCCATTGCTGGCCGTGGCACCCGGCAGGAAATCATCCCATCCGTGAACTGATCTGTCCGAGGCGCGCGGTCAGCAGCGGATTTTCGCGGTAGTCCACCGGCATCACCACCAGACTCGGGCCGGGTTCGGCAAAGGCGTGCTCCAGCGTCGCTTTCAGGTCGCGGCTGTTGCGGCACACATGACCGTGCCAGCCGAAGCTCTGCGCCAGCAGCAGCCAGTCGGGGTTGGTGAAACTCAAGTCGGTATGGCGTTTGAATTCCGTCTGCTGTTTCCAGGAAATCAGGCCGTAGCCCTTGTCCTCCCACACCAGCACGACGATGCGGCTTTGCAACCGGAACGCGGTTTCCATCTCCTGCACGTTCATCAGGAAGCCGCCATCGCCGGCAATGGCGAGGATGCGGCGGTTCGGATGCACCAGACTCGCGGCAATCGCGCCCGGCAGCGCGAAACCCATGGAGCAGTAGCCGTTGGGAATCAGGCAGGTATTGGGTTCGTGGCAATGGTAGTGGCGCGCGATCCACATCTTGTGGGCACCGACATCCGATAGCAGGATGTCGTCCGGCCCCATGACTTCGCGCACGTCCCACAGCGCCTTCTGGGGCCGGATGCTGCCCTCGGTATCGTCCGTGGCGTGAGCCTCGATCTCTGCCCCCATGTTCTGGCGGACCTGGCGTTGGCGCGCCAGATCGAAATGGGGTGTGGCCCCGATCGCCAGCAGCCGGTTCAGCTCCTTCAGCATCATGGCCAGATCGCCGACCAGTTCGATCTCGGGGTGATAGTACTGATCGATTTCGGCGGGCAAAAAATCGGCGTGGATGATGCGTTTGTCGCGGTGCGGATTCCACAGACTCGGGTGGTATTCGACCATGTCGAAACCGAGCGTGATCACCAGATCGGCGTCGTCGAGCGCAAGGTTGGAATGATCCTTGGCGCCGAGACCCACGGTATACAGACAGTAGGGCGCGTCCCGATCCACGCAACCCTTGGCCATGAAGGTGCTGATGACGCCAATGCCGGTGGCTTCACAGAAGGCACGGATCTCCTTGCTGGCGCGCTTGCGGATGCAGCCGTTGCCGGCGAGGATCACCGGGCGCCGGGCGCTCATCAACAGTTCGAACGCCTGCCGAACCACGCTCGGGTCAGGCACGGAACGGTGAAACCGGCGCGGCACCATGGGCTGCTCCGCCGTCATCTGCTTGGCGAGGTCTTCGGGCAGCTCGATATGCACGGCGCCGGGTTTTTCCATCCGCGCCAGGCGCACCGCCTTGCGCACGATCTCGGGAATCGTATCGGCGTTGCGGATCGAGATCGCCCACTTGGTCACGGGTTCGAACATCCCCACGACATCCATTACCTGATGGGATTCCTTGTGCAGCCGCTTGGTCGAACCCTGGCCGGTGAGCACCAGCATCGGCGCGCGATCCATGTTGGCGTCGGCGACCCCGGTGATGAGGTTCGAGGCACCCGGCCCCAGCGTCCCCAGGCAGCCGGCGGGGTTGCCGGTCAGGCGTCCGTACACTTCCGCCATGAAGGCCGCGCCCTGCTCGTGGCGGGTGAGGATGAATTTGATTTTGCGGCTGTCTTCGAGCGAGAGCATGAAATCGGCGTTTTCCTCGCCGGGGACGCCGAAGATGTATTCGATGCCTTCCTCTTCAAGGCAGGCGACCAAAAGATCGGATGCTTTCCTGGTCAAGATGGATTTTCCTGTGCCGATGGATGGCGTGCGCCGCGCAGCACGAGGATGCTGCGTCCCGGAAAAATCTTCATGTCATTGCGCGGGCCGCGGCACCTCATGCATTTGGCGCACGCAAGTTTGACGCCAACAAGAAATGCCCGCGTCCAGGCCGCACGCCCGGACAGGGGCAACGGACAGGAGCAACCGACAGGAAACGGTGGACAACCGGATGTCCGCCGCGTATTACTTTCGGCCCTTGGCTACGATCCCCCCGCGCCCTGTCGGGTTCCCCTGACGAGCGCCAATGCATAGAGCGACCGACAGGGTCCGATGCCGGCAAAAAAACCATAACCGCCAACCCATGAGGAGAACTGTCATGAACCGAGGCCATGCACTCATCACCGGCGCCATCGGCGGTCTGGGCACCGCGATGACCAAGAAACTTGTCAGCCAGGGTATCCCGGTGATCGGCGTCGACCGCAAGGCCGACCAACTGGCCGGCTGGCGCGAGCGCGAACTGGACGCCGAACAGAGCAAAATGGTGACGCTGTTTCCGCTGGATATCACCAAGGAAGAGCTGGTCCAGGAACTCGCCACCGAACTCGCGCAACGCAACATCCACGTCGCCTACCTGATCAACAATGCCGGCATCCAGGGTCCGGGCAAGGCCTGGGAGATGGACACCAAGACCTGGGACCGCGTCGTCAAGGTCAATATGTACGGCACGTTTTTCCTGTCGCGGGCGTTTTGCAAACCCATGGTGGAAGCGGGCTTTGGCCGCATCCTGAATTTTGCGTCGCTCGCGGCCTACAACCCGCCCCGGGACTGGGGCAGTTACGCGGCCGCCAAGGCCGGCGTGCTCGGGTACACCCGTTCCCTGGCGCGGGATCTGGCGCCCCACGGCGTTACCGTCAATGTGATCGTGCCGGGGCTGATCATGCACGAGGGCCTGCGCGGCAGCATCCCCGACAAATTTTTCGAAAATCTGGCGAAGGAGGTGCCCATGAACCGCCCCGGCAGACCCGAGGAAATTGCCGAGGCCGCCGCCTTTTTCATGTCGGAGGGATCGTCCTATGTCACCGGACAAACCATGCACGTCAATGGCGGATTGTTTCTGCCCGGTTAACTTGTTGCGATTGACGGGTTGCGATTGACGGGTTGCGCTCGTCGGTCGCCCGGGACACTTCCTTGTTATGGACGCTTCCGGGTTTCCGCGCGCGGGGGAGCGGCGGTCATGGGGTGCCGAGCGCCCCAGGCCGCGGGCCGCCGGTGGCCCAGTCGAGCATCTGGGCCAGATGCAGCACCGGGATGGATGCCTGCCCATTACCTGTCTCCGCCAGCTTGGCCTGCAACTGGGTGATGCAGCCGATATTGGCGCTGACCGCGATGGTCGCGCCGGTGGCGACCATCGCATCGGCCTTGTCGCGGCCCAGGCGCTCGGCGAACTCCGGTTGCAGCAGGTTGTAGGTGCCGGCGGAGCCGCAGCACAGATGCGGATTCAGCGGCTCGCGCACCTCGAAGCCGCAGGCTTGCAACACCCGGATCGGCGCACTTTTTTCACCGAACCCATGTTGCAGCGAGCAGGGGCTCTGCCAGGCCACTGTCATGCCCTTGCCGATATTGGCGACGGGGCGCAGTGGCACGGTGACGGACAGTTCGTCGAGGAGTTGCGACAGATCCAGGACGCGACTGGCGAGGGCGGTGGCGTCCGGATCGCCCGGTAACAGGTGCGCGTAATCCACCAGGTGCGAGCCGCAGCCGGAAGCGGTCATCAGCAGGGTATCGACCGCGGTGGCTGAGTCGGCGCGCACCAGTCCGCGCCAGGCGTCGAGATTGCGCCGCACCATCGCCTGCGCTGCTGCGCTCTTGCCCAGATGGTGAGGCAGCGCGCCACAGCACCCGGCGGCGGGCGCCGGCACCACGACGGTACAGCCATGGCGGCGCAGCAGGCGCAGCGTGGCGGCGTCGATCTCCGGCGCCAGCACGCCCTGCACGCAGCCAGTCAGCAGCGCCACGCGGCGGACCTCGGTGCCGTGCGCCGCATAGGTGCCGGGCCGGATGGCAGTGCTCGGCGCCGGTAAAGCGGCGGGTACCATGCGTGCCAGTGCGTCGATGCGCAACGACAAGCGCCCGGCAAGACGCAGCAGCGGCCGGCTCCAGCGCCCGGCGACCAGCGCCGCCCGGAACCAGGACTGCTTCGGCAGCAGCCACGCCAGCAGCGCGCGCAGCCCGCGGTCGAAGAGCGGGCGGCGGTATTTGGCTTCGATCAACTCGCGCGCCTGGTCGATCAGACGCCGGTAGGACACCCCCGAGGGACAAGTGCTCTCGCAACTCAGGCACGACAGGCAGTGGTCGAGGTGGGCGACGGTCAGGGCGGTCGGCGCGGCGCCGGTTTCGAGCAGATCCTGAATCAGCGCAATGCGTCCGCGCGGACTCTCGAGTTCATCGCCGGTGATGCGGTAGGTCGGGCAGGTCGCCGTGCAGAAACCGCAGTGCACACATTTGCGCAGCACTTCCTCGGCGATGCGGATGCCGGGCTCGGTGCGTTGCGAATCGGTGAAGTGGGTCTGCATCGGGAGCGCCTAGATATCGGAATACATGCGGCCGGGATTGAGCACGGCGCGGGGATCGAAGCTGCTTTTCACCCGCCGCGTCAACGCCGCCAGCGCGGGTGGCTGCGGGTGGAACACCGGCACCGCGGCGCGGCGCGCGGCACTCGCGCACCACAGGGTCGCGTGGCCGCCGCCGGGCCGCAACGCGCTGCGCAGTTGCGCATCCGAAATGCCTGCGGGGCAGGATAGCCAGAGCGCGCCACCGGCCTGATCCTGCAACCATGCGCTGGCGGATGCCATTTTTTCCAAGTGCGCGATCACGCCCGGCGCGCTCGCCGGCGGCAGCGCCAGCCGCCAGATCTCGCGCTCGCCGCCGGCGGGGAGCAGTGCCAGATCGCGGATTTCCCGCCACAGCGCGCGCGTTGCCGGGTTGTCGAGCTCATCGCACTCGATGCCCGCGCGGCCGCCGTCGGCGAGCAGCGCTTTCAACGCCGCGACGCGATGGCGCGTCGAAAGCTCCGGGCCTTCCACGCGCAGCGCCGTCACCGCTTGCCCGGCCGCCTTGACCACCGCCGAGCGCGCCGCAACCGTCGCCGGCAGGTGCGCCGCGCCGCTCACCACATGGGCCGACGCCGCAGCGGTGCTCATCAGGCGATTTGCGCCCGTGTCGTCAAGGCCGAAAACCAGTAGCGTGCAGGAAAATTCCGGCACCGGCATGACCTTCACAGTGACTTCCCACAGCGCCGCCAGCGTGCCCCAGGAACCGGCCAGCAGTTTCGGCAGATCGAATCCGGTGACGTTCTTGACCACCCGGCCGCCGGCCTTGAAGGCTTCGCCACGGCCATTGACGGCGCGAAAGCCGAGGAAATGATCGCGCGCGGCGCCGGCGAGAAAGCGGCGGGGTCCGGAAAGATTGCTGGCGACCGTCCCGCCGAGAGTCCCGCCGAGCGTGGCGCCGAAAGTGCCGGTCCGCTCTGGCTGCTCCGCATCCCCCGTCGGCGGTGATGTCGACGCCGTGAACAACCGCGCATGATCCGGCGGCTCGAACGCCAGCATCTGGCCGTTCTCCGCCAACAGCGCCTCGATTTCCGCCAACGGCGTGCCGGCACCCGCGGTCAGTATCAGTTCGCTGGGTTCGTACCCGCTGACGCCGCTGAAGCCCGCGAGGCGGAGCTCATGCTCCGCCGGCACCGGCCGGCCGAGGCCGCCCTTGCTGTCGCGGCCCAGGACGCGCAGCGGCGTGGCGTTCGCCACCGCCCAGCGCACAATCTCGCTGAGTTCCTCCGGGCGGTGCGGGGTGAAGACGGTGGCCATCGTCGAATCCGCTACAGCCGGGGCAAATGGGGAAACGGGATTTGTCCGCGATGCACATGCAGACGGCCCAGTTCGGCGCAGCGGTGCAGCTGCGGGAACACCTTGCCCGGGTTGAGCCGGCCCTCGGGATCGAACGCGCACTTCACCCGCATCTGCTGGGCGAGGTCGTCGGCGTCGAACATGGTGCCCATCAGATCGCGCTTCTCGACGCCGACGCCGTGCTCGCCGGTGAGCACGCCACCCACTGCCACGCACAGGGTGAGAATTTCGGCACCGAAGGCCTCGGCGCGCGCCAGCTCACCGGGCACATTGGCGTCATACAGGATCAGCGGGTGCAGATTGCCGTCGCCGGCATGAAACACATTGGTGACCCGCAGCCCGTATTTCCGACTCATCTGCGCCATGCACCGCAACACATGGGGCAACTGGTGGCGGGGAATGGTGCCGTCCATGCAGAGGTAATCGGGCGACAGCCGGCCGACCGCGGGAAACGCCGACTTGCGGCCGAGCCAGAACAGAAGTCGCTCCGCCTCGTTGGTACTCGCGCGCACCGAGGTAGCGCCATTGGCGCGAGCGATGGCGACCACGCGCTCCAGCAGGTGATCGACTTCCGCGGCCGGACCATCCAGCTCGACGATCAACAGCGCTTCGGCATCCAGCGGGTAGCCGGGGTGGCAGAACGCCTCCGTGGCCGCGACGATGAATCTGTCCATCATCTCCAGTCCTGCCGGAATGATGCCGGCGGCGATGATGGCGGCGACCACGCGACCGGCGTCCTCGTTGCTCGCAAAGCCGAGCAGCGCCGCGCGCGCCGTCGCCGGGCGGGGCAGGATGCGCACGGTGACCTCGGTGATGACGCCGAGCAGCCCCTCCGACCCGGTCAGCAAACCCAGCAGGTCGTAGCCGTCCGCGTCCATGTGCTTGCCGCCCAGGCGAATGACGGTGCCATCCAGCAGCACCATTTCCAGGCCGAGCAGATTGTTGGTGGTCATGCCGTACTTCAGGCAGTGCACGCCGCCGGAATTCTCGGCGACGTTGCCGCCGATGGTGCAGGCGATCTGGCTCGACGGGTCCGGCGCGTAGTAGAAATTGCGCGCGGCGACCGCCTCGCTCAACGCCAGATTGGTGACCCCGCTCTGGGCGGTGATGCAGCGGTTGGCGTAGTCGATATCGAGAATGCGGTTGAAGCGTCCGAGCCCGATCAGCACCGCATCGGCGAGCGGCAACGCGCCGCCCGAGAGCGACGTACCGGCGCCGCGGGCGACTACCTTGATGTTGCGGCGGTGACAGATCGCGAGCACACCGGCCAGTTCCGCGACCGTGTCCGGCAACACGGCCACCAGCGGCGCCTCGCGGTAGGCGGTCAGCGCATCGCAAGCGTAGGCGCGCAGCCCGGCGGCATCGGCAATCACCCGCGCCGCCGGCAGCAGCGCGCGCAGCTCGGCGAGCAGGGCGTCGCGCTGGGCCAGAATGGCCGGTTCGGGGGCGGGCATCTGCACTGCGGGTCTCGCTGCGCTGTCTGCGCTGGAAAGGTCGGAAGCATAACCGCACGCGCAGCGCCGAGGCTAATGCAGCCGCGACGGCTTCCGGGAATGGCGGGCGGCGCGAAGAGCCCGGGGCTCACGCCTCCGGCGCGCAGAACGCCACGCCCTCGCCGATCCAGCCATTGGCCATCATGTGCCGATAGGTATCCGGGCTGGCCACGAAGCGGTGGTTGCTGTCCGCTTGTGCGAAGCGATCGTTGTAAAGCCGCCACACCGGCGTGGTGCCGGGATAGCAGGAACCCTTGGTCGGCACCAGGGCGCGGAAGGCGATGCCCTCGTAGGTCCAGCCCGAGCTTGGCTGCTTGAGCAGTTCGCACTCGTTGGGGCCGGCGGTGTAGAAGTGGGAGTTCACCGCCGCCGAATAGAACCGGCACACGGGTTTGGCCGCATCCGGCGCCGGGCCCGCCGCGGGCCAAGCGTTGAAACCATCGTCGACAATCCCCCAGCCTCCGCCACCGCCGCCGCCCAGCAGAGAGTCCTTTTCAGCGGAGCCCGCCGTGATGAAGTAGTGCCGGATACCTTCGTTGTAGAACGCGAAGACGGGTTGGGCAGGGGGTGCAGAGGCGACAGTTATGTCCCCATAAACCTGATCTACAACACCATCGTGGTCACTTTTTCGGCTGACGCTGTATACGCCGCCGGGAAGCCCCATGATGTTCACGAGCTTTTCATCAGGTGGGCAAGTGAAATCTGCTCCGGCCGCCACGACTATTATGGCATCCGACGACGTATCGACATCTATCGTCGCCGGGTCCAGAGAGTCGCCCCCACAAAGAACTATAAGTGTGAGGTTAAAGGGCTGATAAGCCTCCGGCGTGGCCGGAGTTACCGTCAACTGCTGGGCCTGCCCGGGAATCGCTAGTCCCAGCAGGCAGCTGGCGATCCCTAGCCGCAGAAAACCGCGAATGGCGCGCTGAATGATATTCATGGAAAATTTCCTCCGTCATCAAGAATACCGGCAGCGGCGCGAGCCGCTGCCGGCGTTTCAATTCACTGGATCACCGGCACATTGCCGTTGGTGTTGGGGTAGACGTAGCCGATCCAGTCGCTGCCCGAGTTCTGGGTATAGCCCTGGGCGGCCATGGCGCTGAGCTGGCTCTCGGGAAAAATGGCGTGGTCGTCGCGCGCGGGGTTGTATTTGCGCATCAGCCGCACCGTGCCCGCCGGCTGGGTCATGGTCTTGGGATAGAGATAGCCCTCGATGCCATCCAGCTTGTAGCCCACACTTTGATAGGCGGACACCCCGGCGGTATCCGCCGTATAGGTGACGTCCATATGGTTGGAGTTGCTGGAACAGATCGTGGGCGGAACGGGCGTGGCGTCACCACACTTCCAGCTCAACCGGTACAGGGGCACCAGTGGAATGGACGCGCTCTTGGGATTTTCCGGGGTGGTGAACAGCCAGACTTGGGCCTTGGGCGCGGCCGTGGACATGGCCGGTGTGACCCCTGGGAAAATCGCGTAATTGGTGATTGCAGTGCCTACCGAGACATAGGCGCTGCCCTGGGTGGCATTGACCGGCCTGAGCGTACCCCAGGCCGCCGCCGCTGCCATCTGCGGCACCGTGGTGTAGAAATAATCCAGCCGCCCGGAGCTATACATCGAAAACAGCGGCGCCAGCTTGTTGGGCGTCTGGGCGATGGTCTGGTCCACGGCGGTGCGGGCGTTGGGTAGGCCCGATCCCAGCGCCGCCGTCTGGGCGGCATAGTGGCTGCCGCTGGCGCGGATGCGATCCCGGATCGCGGTTCGCGACAGACGCGGATTGATGGAGCGGAGGATGCCCGCCAGGGCCGAGACATGGGGCGCCGCCATGGAGGTGCCGGTGCAGCTTCCATAACCGTCACCAGGCGTGCCAGATTCGTCAACGCCCGTAACGTCCCCACATTTGATTGAGACGGTCGAAATGTAGTTTGAGTTTGTGGGTACGGTCGATACGATGGATCGTGCGGGACCCATAACACCGGTAAGACCAGGGTATGTAGAACCAATCTCTATTCCATACGCAGGATCATAACCGTATTGCCACCGAATCCACTGCCCCGGAATGGTAACGTTGGTATTTTCGACTCCGCCAACCGCCAGTACCGACCCATGACTTGCAGGGAATTGGGGAGTCGTATTGGAAGCGTTGTTACCCGCGGCGGCTACCAACAGAATGTCGCGGGAATCCGCTGAGGCAATGGCATTGCACAGCGACGTCATCTCGGAGCTTGAGCAACTTACACCGGATTTTCCGAAGCTCATGTTGACCACTTGGATGCCGCGTTCGATCAAGCCGTAAACCCCGGAGGCGCTTTCCGAGGTTGTGCCGCTCCAACGGACCATGGCCACGCTGCAATTGGGACAGCCGCCGGCCACGCCCACGCTGTTATTCGCAGTGGCGCCGATAATGCCCAGCACATGAGAGCCGTGAAATCCATTTAGGTTGGGGGTGGTTTCAAAAGAGAACTGCGACCGGTAATTGGCCACCAGATCGGCGTGGGGTTGATTGTTGGGTAGCCCTCCGTCGATCGCCGCCACATAGCCATGTCCCTTGGTGCGATCCCAGGCCGAGGGGAAGTTCATCGCGTGCATCCCCCACTGGTAGCGGCCGGCACTGACAGCGTTGATCGGAAAGTAGGGGTCATTCGGCGCCCACAGAAACTCCAGCTTCCAGTCGATACCGGCCGACACCACGCCGGGCCGCTTCCCGAGATAGCCGACGGCAGCCTTGGCGGCCTCCACCGAGGGATAGCGCAGCACCAGGTAGCGATGCAGAAGTTCGTCGGGGTGATCGGCACTCAACAATGCGCGCGTTTCGGGGCCAAGACGATCGTCGGACGGGATCAGATAACGGGCCTGTTCGGGGTTGGAGAACATCAACCCGGTTGCCGGCTCCCTGGCATTGATGGCCTCCAGCATGGCCTGCTCGGCGGCGAGCTGGTCACCCGGCTCGACCTTGCCGGACAGTACCGGATCGAAGGCCGGGTCGTCCAAATCGAGCAGCACAATCACGCTGTTGCTGTTGCCTTCTTCATCGAACAGCGGTGCCGGTTCGTACTCCGACTGCTTGGCCGGCAGGACCAGCGGCTGGCCGGCCTCGCGGGCGAACACTCCCTCCAGATAAGGGCCTTCGTCGTTGGGGAGTTCCGGTTCCTGCGCCTGAGCAGCTACCGGGCAAAGCAGCAGCGCTGCGAGCAGCGCACAAATAGATAACGGCCGCGGATTGCGGATTGCGGATTGCGGATTGCGGATTGCGGATTGCGTAATGACATGGGACCTCTCCTTTTGTCGTGTCGATACCGATGCCGGACCTGGGTACCATCC
The DNA here is from genome assembly GCA_963708735.1 of uncultured Gammaproteobacteria bacterium. Taxonomy (GTDB): domain Bacteria; phylum Pseudomonadota; class Gammaproteobacteria; order Pseudomonadales; family Porticoccaceae; genus JAGPUQ01. The sequence continues at coordinate 53,868 of CAVPTW010000013.1, read as the reverse complement.
AGGCCAGGGGAACCGGGTTTCGGGAGAGGGACGCCGCCGCGCTCTCGCTTCCCTCCCCCGCCGCCGGTGCCTGACCAGCGTATCCCTTCCCCATGACCGGAACAAGTCACGGCCGGCGATCCGGCGCGCCCAGTGGTCGGTCGTCGAGCGCGCCGTGCTGGAGGTGCTTCCCTACCCTGGGGTAGCTTTGCGTGATCGCCCTGCCGCGCGGCGCGGGAGGCCAGCACCGGGAGAAGCCACATCAGCATCCTGACCATCACCCCGTCCCGCTGCGACTTCAGTCCCATCCACGCCGCCATGCAGCCCTATGTCGATGGCGGTCTGGTCAGCGGGCTGGTGTCCGTGATTCTCAAGGGCAGCGCGGTCGTCATAGACGTAGCCGAGCCAGTCGCTGCCCGAGTTCGTAGCCCTGGGCAGCCATGGCGCTGAGCTGGCTCTCGGGAAAAATGGCGTGGTCATCGCGCGCCGGATTGTACTTGCGCATCAGCCGCACCGTGCCCGCGGGCTGGCTCATGGTCTCGGGATAGAGATAGCCCTCGATGCCATCCAGCTTGTAGCCCACACTTTGATAGGCGGACACGCCAGCGGTGTCCGCCGTATAGGTGACGCCCATATGGTTCGAATTGCTGGAACAGATCGTGGGTGGAAGCGGCGTGGCGTCACCACACCTCCAGCTCAACCGATACAGGGACACCAGTGGAATGGACGCGCTCTTGGGATTTTCCGGCGTAGTGAACCGCCAGACGTGGGCCTAGGGCGCGGCCGTGGACATGGCCGGTGACAAACCTTCCGGGACTGCGCATATGCGCCAAGCGCAAACCGTATCGAAACGGAACACAACATTGACCACCGGCCGAACGCCAAGCTAGGCTGCAACCGGCCGGGCAAGGAGATCCCGCTCTCTTGGCGCTGGAAAAATCCGGCATTGGCAGTCATGCGAGGCATGCGGAAAAGCTCCGTGTTCAAGCACGGAACTTTTCCAGATATTCAGTGCTGGGCTTCAGCATCGGAAGGGGTAAAGTGACACCATGAAAGCTGCACAATTGGAGCGCGAGGTCCTCGCCCTGCCTCCGGCAGAGAGGGCCCACTTGGTCTTGGCCGCCTGGGAAAGCTTGGTGGCGGACCCCGCCTTTGCCGCCGATCGCACGTTTGCCCCAGATGGCCTGGAGATCGCGGCTGCGCGGGATAAGGACATCGAGTCGGGAAAGGTCACAGCAATTTCTCACGACGAGTTTCTTCGGCGCACCACCAGGAAACGAGGGTCGAGTACCACCCGGAAGCGGCCGAGGATTTGAACTGTGCAACAGACCACTACAATGCAATCCGGGCGGGTCTCGGCGACGCCTTGCGGGTAGAGGTCTACAGCGCCATCGAAAGACTCACCCAAAACCCAAACCAACTTCGAATCGTTGCAAACGAGATCCGTCGCTGTTTAGTGCATCGCTTTCCGTACTCGGTGCTGTTCCGTGTCATCAGCCCGGATCTCATACGTATTCTCGCCATCCGACCCATCGCCAGCACGAGCAGTTCGGTCTCCAACGGGAATGAACAACGCGCTCCGCGCGACCGGCTATGCCGGCGCATGAGGTAATCCCCCAGAAATCAGTAGGGCGCACAAAGTAGAGAATTCTCGGGCCATTATCTGGGTCGCTCGGTATTGCAATCCTATGCGGTCGCGGCCCGTTTTGGGGAAGTCCTGATTTTGTGGCAGGAAATAATGGGTAATTCAGAAGGATTGCCTTTCGCTGACGGCGCCACGGAATTCCCGCTCGACGGCTCCCGCTCGATGGCACTGGACGCCCCTTCTACCCTGGGGTAACTTTGCGCGATCGCCCTGCCGCGCGGCGCGGGAGGCCAGCACCGGGAGAAGCCACCATCAGCAGCTTGACCATCACCCCGTCCCGCTACGACTTCAGCCCCATCCACGCCGCCATGCAGCCCTATGTCGATGGGGGTCTGGTCAGCGGGCTGGTGTCCGTGATCCTCAAGGGCAGCGCGGTCGTCGATGTCAAAACCTGGGGACAGGCCGATCTCGAGACCAAAACGCCGATGCGGGAAGACGCCATTTTCCGCATCTACTCCAGCACCAAGATCATCACCTCGGCGGCGGTGATGATGCTCCACGACCAGGGCGTGTTCGATCTGGACGATGCCGTGGCCGATTACATCCCCGAGTTTCGCAACCTGCGGGTGATGAAGCCGGGCGCGACCGAAGTGACGGACACCGAGCCGCTGCAAACGCCGCCGACGCTGCGCCAGTTGATCAGCCACAGCTCGGGCTTCACCTACGGGCTGTTTCCCGAGACGCCGGTGGACAGGCTCTACACCGAGCAGCGCATCATGGACATGAATTCGTCGCTGGAGGAGATGATCGATAAGCTCGCCGCGCTGCCGCTGATCTTCCAGCCCGGCGCGCGCTGGAATTACAGCATCGGCATCGACATCCTGGGGCGCCTGATCGAGATCTGGACCGGGCAGAGCTTTCGCGATTTTCTGCGCGAGCGCCTGTTCGAACCGCTGGGCATGGTGGATACGGATTTTCATGTGCCGCCGGAAAAACATCACCGGCTCACCAAGAACTACATGCCCCTCGATCTGCGCGACAGCATGAAGCCGGGACTCAAGCCCTGCCCCGATCTGCTGATCGGCAGCGTGCTGGCACCCAAGCGCTTTCATTCCGGCGGCGGCGGTCTGGTGGGCACCATCGGCGACTACACCCGTTTCATCCAGATGATCGTCAACGGCGGCGAGTGGAACGGCAAACGCTATCTGTCGGAGCAAGCGGTCGCGCTGATGCACACCAACCAGCTCGCGCCGGGCGTGCAGGTACGCCTGCCCACCTGGAAGATGCCAGACACGGTGTTCGGCGCCGGCTTCGCGATCAAGAATGCGCCGGCCACAGGCGAACCCGCGAGCGCCGTCGGCGAATACCACTGGGGCGGCATGGCGGGCACCCATTCCTGGATCGCGCCGCGCGCCAACCTGGCCGGGCTGATCTTCACCCAGCGCGCCTACGGCTTCTGGCATCCGTTCAGCCATGAGTTCAAGCGGCTGGCGTATCAGATCGCGGGCGACAACTGAAAAAAGGCCATTAACCAACTAACCAACAAGAACCGGAACAGGGGATTCACCATGGGACGTGTCGAAGGCAAAGTAGCCATTATCACCGGCGGCGGCAGTGCGGGCATGGGGCGGGTAACGGCCGCGCTGCTGGCCCGCGAAGGCGCCAAGATTGTCGTGGGCGACATCAATGAAGCCGGCGCGCGCGCCACGGTTGAGCAGATCGTCGCGGCGGGCGGCGCGGCGGTCGCGATGCGCCAGGATGTCTCCAGCGAAGCGGACTGGGCCGCGATCGTGAAGCTCGCGCTCGACACCTATGGCCGCATCGACATTCTCGACAACAATGCCGCCCTGTTCATCGCCAAGCCGCTGATGGAAACCAGCACCGAGGAATTCCGCCGCCAGAACGCCATCAACGTCGACGGCGTGTTTTTCGGCATGAAGGCGGTGATCCCGGTGATGGAGCGCACTGGCGGCGGCTCCATCATCAATATCTCGTCCGGTGCCGGCATCGTCGGCTTCGCGGCGGCGGGCGGCTACAGTTCGAGCAAGGGCGCGGTGCGGCTCATCACCAAGTCGATGGCGCTGGAGTGCGCGCAGCGCAAGAACAACATCCGGGTCAATTCCATCCATCCCGGGCCGATCCTCACCCCCATGCTGGAGCAGGGTATGCAGGACCTCGGCGGCACCGCGCAGGTGCGCGGCATGTTCGAGCAGATGGCGCCCCTGGGCCGGCTCGGCGAACCCCTGGATATCGCCAACGGCGTGCTCTACCTCGCCAGCGAGGAATCCAGGTACGTCACCGGCGCCGAGCTGGCGATCGACGGCGGCTTTGTCGCGCAATGACAGGGCAGCACTGAAACCGCGCCGCGCGCCATGACTGGAATCAACGACCCGGCCACAGGCCGGGCTATTCCAGATGGTTATTGGCACTACCCTGGGCTATGCTCGACTGATCCGGCCGCGCGCGACGGCCCGGGACGCGCATAACAATCGCCCACCGGCACTTCACCGCGCTCCGCCATACCCGATTTCCAACCGAGATGCCGACCCCGGCATCGGGAGCCAAAGCCATGACCTACGACCTCATCATCAAGAATGGCACCGTCATCGACGGTTCCGGGCTGCCGCGCTACCGCGCCGACGTCGGCGTGATCGGCGGCAAGATCGCCCACATCGGCCGCATTCGCGAGCCGGCCAAACAAGTCATCGACGCCGAAGGCCAGGTAGTCACGCCCGGTTTCGTCGACGGCCACACCCACATGGACGCCCAGATCAACTGGGACCCGCTCGGCACCTGCTCCGTTTGGCACGGCATCACCACGGTGGTGATGGGCAACTGCGGCTTTACGCTGGCGCCCTGCGCCGCCAAGGACAAGGCCCTGGTGGTGCGCAATCTGGAGCGCGCCGAGGACATCTCCGGCGAAGCCATGGCGGCGGGCATCGACTGGAACTGGGAGACTTTCGCGGACTACCTCAACACCCTCGACCGCCTGCCCAAGGGCATCAACTACAGCGGCTACATCGGCCACTCGGCGCTCCGCACCTACGCCATGGGCGAGCGCGCCTTCTCCGAGGCGCCCACCGCCGACGAAATGCGCGCGATGAAAACCGAGCTGGAATCCGCCCTGCGCGCCGGCGCCATCGGCTTCTCCACCTCGCGAACCCGCAATCACCAGACCCCGGACGGCCAGCCGGTGGCGAGCCGCGTCGCCACCTGGGACGAAGTGCGCGAACTGGTGGGCGTGCTCGGCGACCTCGACGCCGGCATCGTTGAAATTGCCAATGAAGAGGCGGGCCGCGATCCCCAGGCGCAGCGGGAATACCAGGTGCGGCTGCGCGACCTCGCGGTCGAATCCGGCCGGCCGGTTACCTTCGGCATGTTCAGCAGCCGCCGCGCACCCGATATCTGGCCGCCCTACTTCGATCTGCTCGACGAAACCGCCGCCATGGGCGGACGCATGTTCATCCAGGCACACAGCCGCGCGCTCAATGTGTTGATGTCGTTCGAAACGCGACTGCCCTTCGACAAGTTCCCGGTGTGGAAGGAACTGCGCAAGCAATCGCTCGCCGACCAGGAAGCCGGTCTGCGCGATCCGGCGCTGCGTGCCAGACTGGTGGAGTCCGCCAACGGCAACCACGAGGAAAAACAGGGCGTGGGCGCCGAAATGCGCCGTCCCGACTACGACTGGCTGCTGGTCATGGACAGCGTCGCCGGGCCGCACCGCACCGTCGCCGAGCTGGCGCGGGAGCGCGGCAAGGACCCGGTCGAGGTGATGATCGAGGTCGCCCTCGAACACAGGCTGAAGGTGTTCTTCCGCCAGCCGCTGTTCAACGAAGATCAGGACCATGTGCTCGCGATGATGCGTCACCCGCGCTCGGTGGTGACCTTCTCCGACTCCGGCGCGCACGTCTCCCAGATCATGGACTCCTCGCTGCAAACCCATGTGCTGAGCCACTGGGTACGGGAGAAAGGCGCGCTTAGCCTCGAAGAAGCGGTGCGCATGCTGACCCTGGAGCCCGCCACCGCCTGGGGCTTCGACGACCGCGGTCTGATCCGCGTCGGCATGGCCGCCGACCTGATCGTGTTCGACCCGGCCAAGGTCGCGCCCCTGATGCCCGAAGTGCGCCACGACCTGCCCGCCGGTGCGCGCCGATTGGTGCAGAAAGCCGCCGGCATCTCCGCCACCGTGGTCAACGGCCAGGTGCTGATGCGCAACGGCGAGCACACCGGCGTCTACCCGGGACAACTGCTGCGCGGACCGCTGGCCGCGGCGCGCTGACAGCAACATTGCCGATCCAGTCGGCGCCGGCTGCAACCCGGCGCCGATTTTTTTGTTCGGGTTTTTGCCGCGGACGCTGATCTACACGAAACAGGTTTCAGGACAATCCGCGGGCTCAGGGCAATCCGCGGGCTTGGGCTGCGCGGCATTTCCCTCGCAACGCGCTGTCATTTCCCTTCCCGCAGCCGATTGCGCGCCAGTACCCAGCGATGGACTTCGCTCGGCCCCTCGTAGATGCGCATCACCCGCACCCGCTGCGCCATGAGTTGCAGCGGCAGCTCCTTGGTCATGCCCATGGCGCCGTGGGCCTGCATGGCCCAGTCGATGACGTCGGTGGCGAGTTCGGTGCCATAGAGCTTGATCATGCTGGCCTCGGTGCGCACATCGGCGCCCGCGTCCTGCCGGCAGGCGGCGTGCCAGAGCATGAGTTGCAGGCAGTGGATGCGGGTCTCGGCGTCGGCCACCCACCACTGGATCGCCTGGCGGTCCGCCAGCAGCGCACCGAAGGTGGTGCGCTCGTTGGCGTGCTGACACAGCATGGCGAGCGCGCGCCGCGCCATGCCCAGGCACCAGGCGCCCATCTGCAGGCGGCGCACGATCAAGCGCAACTGCATGGGCGCGAAGCCCTGGCCCTCGGCGCCCAGCAGCTGACTGGCCGGCAGGCGGCAGTTGTCCAGCACTACCTCGAAAGTGGTGTGACCGCCGATGATGGGAATGGCGCGCGCCACTTCGAAGCCCGGCGTGCCGCGATCCACCACAAACGCCGAGATGCCGCCGCGCGCGCCCCGCGCCGGGTCGGTGACCGCCATCACCACGGTGAAATCGGCCTCGTCCACCTTGCTGACCCAGATCTTGCGGCCGTCGAGCACCCAATCGTCGCCGTCGCGGCGGGCGCGGGTGATCATCGCCGCCGGGTCGGCGCCGGCGCCGGGTTCGGAAATGGCGATGGCGGAGATCGTCTCGCCGCGCGCATAGGGTTCGAGATACTTGCTGCGCTGCGCGTCGTTGACCGTCGCTTGCAGCATGTGCAGGTTGGGCGAATCGGGCGGAAAGGTAAAAGGCGTCACGGTGCGCCCGAGTGCTTCATTCACGCCCACCATGGCGAGCGCCGGCAGCTCGGCGCCGCCGGTGGCGGCCGGGCAGTCGAGTCCCCACAGACCCAGTTCCCGGCACTGGCGGTGCAGGGGTTCGAGTTCCTCCGGTGTCAGGTGATAGCCCTGGCCTGCGGCTTCGCGGGCGAGCACAACCGTCTCCAGCGGCATCAGAGCTTCATCCACGAAACGGTTCACCGTGGTGTTGATGAGGCGGTATTCCTCGTCGAGATCGAAATTCACTGTGTGCTTCTCCGGCAGGGCAATCAATTATTGGCAAGACGCACGCGCCGTGCGCCCTTGTGCTCGACGATGTACACGCCCGTGGGCGTATTGAAATGGGTGCCCAGGATCATCACGTCGCGGTCGCAATGGTCGTCCACGAACGTCTGCCGGGTGCGCGCCGCCAGTGCCTTGTCGGCGTCGGCCGTCTGGTGCCAGCCGGGCTCGGCGATCTGCACCGGGTGAATCATCATGTCGCCGGTGATCACGGCGCTTGCGCCCTGATGCGCGATCCGCACGCTGCAATGGCCCGGCGTGTGGCCGGGAGTCGGCAGCAGTTCCACTTGGTCGTCGATGGCCCAGTTGTTGTCCACCCACTGCACCTGCCCGGCCTCGATGATGGGCACCACGTTCTGCGTCATCGTGGCTTTGTCGTGGGGGTTGTCGCTGTGCTCCCAGGCGGCCCATTCGCGCCGGTTGAACAGATAGCGGGCGTTGGGGAAGGTGGGCACCCAGCGGCCGTCCTTGAGGCGTGTGTTCCAGCCGGTGTGATCGACGTGCATGTGGGTGCAGAACACATAGTCGATGTCCTCGGGCCGACAGCCCGCCGCCGTCAGGTCGGTCAGGTAGCCGGCATCGGTGCGGTCGTTCCACTGGGGAAAGCCCGAGCCCTGCTTGTGATTGCCGATACAGGTGTCCACCAGCACGCGGTGGTGGCGCGTCTGGATGATGAAACTGTGGACGCTGAGCCGCATGGCCTTGTTGGCATCGACAAAGTGCGGCTGCAACCAGTCGAGGTGCGGATCGAAGGCGCTGCGGTCCTTGTCGACATACAGCACCTTGGGACTGAAAGACTCGACGGTATCGATCACCTTGGTGACGGTCATGCCGCCGATATCAAAGCGTTGCGTGGTGGGCTGGTGCTGATGCATTCGGTACCCCCGATTTGAGCAAAACCGCTTTTATTTATGTGGCTTGATGAATTGATGGATTGCACCGGGATGAAAGATGTATCGCCGCCGTTACTCCCGGCTCAGAACTTCGTCAGGATCCACCGCACAGTGCCTTCGACGGGCTCATTGCCGTTCCAGAAGCTTTTTCTGGAACGCGCGAATCCGCTCCGCGTTTTTCCCCAGGTCGCTTTTTCCGACCCGGGATTTGGAGCGGATATCGATGCGGCTCTCGCGGTCATCGCCAGCGATGCGGATCACCACATCGTCCTTGAAGCCGTACCAGAAGCTGGTTTCCGTGGCCTCGATGCGGCCCGGATCGGGCACGGCGGCGACAATCTCCCAGCCCAGATCGCGAGCGGCGGCCAGCGCCTGGTCGAACGCGGTCCGGGGAGCTGTCGGTAGCACGATGGTCTGGATGTCCGGATAGGCTGCGCGCTGCTGGCGGGCACTGTCGGCACCGTCGTAGGTGACGGGGTTGGGCGCGTCGGCGCGCAGCGGGGCGATGGCCTCGAACGGCGGCGGATTGTCGGTATCCGTGGTGATGTCGTGGATGGGCGGCACCGCGCGCGCCTGCCGCAGGATCTGCCAGGGAATCCACACCACGATCGCCGCGATCGCCAGCGCAACCATCAGCTTGCCGCCCTGGCCCTGGCGGGCACCCGGGATGAGCAGCGCCAATGTGCCGAGCACGAGAGCGGCGATCCCGACATAGGCCGAGTAACGCATCAGCAGGAATCCGAAGCGAAAATCCCACAGCCCGAGGCGCGCGCCGGGACCGCCGGCAAGCAGCGCCAGCCCCGCCAGCAGAGCGATGATCAACGCGATGGTGGCAATTTTTTTCATGGTCTGGACCTGCGCACGATTCAGCAGCGGTGGAATGCCCCGGCGGCCATCAGGGGACCGGTTGGGAGCGGTGGTCGGCGCTCCGCCGAACGTCAAGAATACTGGAGTTCCGGCGCTCAGGCGCCCTCAGGATGCCGGCAGAACCCGCGGCCGGCTCCGCGTCACGCCATGCGAACCGCCGTCGTCAGGGTCCGATACGACACCCCATCGCTACCGCGCTAAGCACCGTCGGTTGACGACGGCTTCCGTCGCGGCCGCGCGCAGAACCATCACAGTGCCCGGTTGTCAGAAGCCCGCCAAAGGTCAAGAATGCGGGGGCTACCCAGCCTGCCCGCCTCACCACAATCACCATAACGGGAGGAACCCATGGCCGAATACCAGTTTCCCGTGGACGCAAGCCAGATCATGCTGTTTGCGCGCGCCGTCGGCGACAAGAATCCGATCTACCACGACGCCGCCTACGCCAGGACCACCGAGCCGGGCGGCATCATCGCGCCGCCCACGTTCGTGCAGGCCGCGGCCCAGTACGACCCCAACTTTCCCCTGCGGCCCCGCATCGGCGAGCCCTGGTTCGGCTCCGGTCGCGAGGCCACCGGCGTCAAGGCCAAGCCGAAGGCCGAGGGCGAAAAGGGCGGCGGCGGGCAGAGTTCCCGGGTGCTGCACGCCGAACAGAAATACCGGTACTACAAGCCCATTCGTCCCGGCGATGTGCTGACCGTGACCACGCGCCCCGGACGCCGCTGGGAAAAAGAAGGCCGCCGCGGCGGCTCGCTCAAATTCAGCGAAGTGATCACCGAATTTCGCAATCAGGCCGGCGAACTGGTCGTTACCTCCACCATGGTCGGCGTCGAAACCGGCCAGGCCGTCAGCCAGAATTAGGAGCGCACCATGTCACTGCGAGCGAGCCAATTGAAGATCGGCGATACCCATTCCGAGCAGGTCGTCACCAACCTGTCCCGCACCCAGATCGTGCAGTACGCGGGCGCGTCCGGCGACTACATGCCCCTGCACACCGACGAAGTCTATGCGCGTGAGGTCGCGGGTTACCCTGGCGTGTTCGCCCACGGCATGCTGTCGATGGGCGCGACCGGGACCATGTTGACCAACTGGGTGGGCGATGGCCGTCTGACCGAGTACAGCGCCCGCTTCACCCGCCAGGTGTGGCCGGGCGACGATCTGATCGCCACCGCCAAGGTGACGGCGCTCGACAACATCGAGGGGCAGCATTTCGTCCAGCTCGATGTGGTCACGGTCAACCAGGACGGCCAGGAAGTCATCAGCGGTCAGGCGACCGCGCGTATCGACCCCTGAATGCGGGGCCGAAGCCATAGCAGCTTGTTGAAAAACGTCGCGAGGGGGCCAGATGCGAGGCGCACGGCGCGCAGCGACCGAGACATATCAAATAGATAGGCGAGGAAGCGAGCACCGCGCAACGAAGCAGATGGCTGCCGCAGCAGTTTTTCAACAAGCTGATAGGGAACCGCGATGAGCGAGCCGAAGAAGTACGACCCCTACGCCAACCTGCTGAAGCGGGGGGATGTGGACCCGGCCAGGGTCGCGCCACCCACGCCCGCCGCGACCCTCACGCTGCTGCGCGACGGACCGACCGGCGTCGAAGTACTGATGCTGCGCAAGAATTCCGAGATCCGCTTTGGCGGCATGTGGGTGTTTCCCGGCGGCCGGGTGGACCCGGAGGACTACCCGCCCGATGGCGATCCGACGACGGCCGCCCGCAACGCGGCCGCCCGCGAATCCCGCGAGGAAGCCGGCATCGAGGTGGATCCGGAGGAGTTCATCTGGTTCTCGCACTGGACGCCGCCGCCGATCACGCCCAAGCGCTTTACGACCTGGTTCTTTGCCGCACCGGCCGCGGGCCATCACCAGGTCACCATCGACGGCGGCGAGATTCACGACCATCTGTGGATCAACCCGGAGGTGGCGCGGACCCGCCACCAGGCCGGCGAAATCGATCTGGTGCCGCCGACCTGGGTCACGCTGCACTATCTGTCGGGCCATGCCTCGGTGGCGGCGCTGCTCGCGCATTTGCGCGCGCAGCCCCCGCAAATTTATGTGACGCACCTGAGCGAAACCCCGGAGGGCGAACGGGTGACCCTGTGGGAAGGCGACGCCGGCTACGAAGCCTGGGATGCCAGCGTCCCCGGCCCGCGCCATCGTCTGACCATGGCCAGGACGGGCTATATCTTCGACGATTCCGGCCGTCCGCGCCGCCATGGCTGAAGCGACCGACAAGCCCCGTTGGGGGCTCGACGACGCCGAACTGGCGCGCTACCCCACCGTCTACCGCGATGACCTGCTGGCCGGCAAGGTTGCCGTCATCTCCGGCGGCGGCACCGGGCTCGGCCGCGCCATGGCCTATCTGTTCGCGCGGCTCGGTGCCCAGGTGCTGATCTGCGGTCGCAAGCAGGCCAATCTGGATGTCACCGCGGCGGGCATCAAACAGCATCTGGGTCGCGATATCGCCACGCGCGCCATGACCATCTGCGACCCGGATGCGGTGGCTGCGTTGATGGCGGAGTGCTGGCACCGATTCGGCGGCCTCGACATCCTGGTCAACAACGGCGGCGGCCAGTTTCCCCAGCAGGCCATCGACTACAGCGTGAAGGGCTGGAATGCCGTCATCGACACCAACCTCAACGGCACCTGGTACATGATGCAGCAGGCCGCGCGGCGCTGGCGCGACACCGGCAGGCCCGGCAGCATCGTCAACATCGTCGCCGACATCTGGCGCGGCATGCCCGGCATCGCCCACACCTGCGCCGCGCGCGCCGGGGTGATCTTCGCCAGCCGCAGTCTGGCGGTGGAGTGGGCACCGCTCAACATTCGCGTCAATTGCGTCGCACCCGGCACCATCGCCACCCCGGGACTCGAGGTCTATCCGGAGGAAGCCTCGGCGCACTTTCATCGCGCCAATCCCATGCTGCGCTGCGGCGACGCCATGGACATCGCGGAAGCTGCGGTCTATCTCGCCACCAGCTCGGGCAAGTTCATCACCGGCGAATGCCTCACCGTGGATGGCGGCCAGCAGCTGTGGGGCGAGGTCTGGCCCAACGGCAAGCCGGCGTGGTTCGAGACGCCCTGATGCAAGCGGCCGCAGCGGCCCACCTGGAGACTGTGTGACCGACGACCCTGTGACCCGCAACGGTGTTGCTGACAACCCTGGTGCCGACGACTGTCTTGCCGAAGAGAAGGCCCTGTTCGGCCTCGATGACGCCGAACTCGCCACCCATGCCACCGTGTTCGCGCCCGACCTGTGCGCCGGTCAGGTGGTGCTGATCTCGGGCGGCGGCAGCGGCATCGGCCGCGCCAGCGCCTACCTGTACGCCCGGCTCGGCGCGCGCGTGGTGATCTGCGGGCGCCGGCCGGAAGCCCTGGCGGAAACCGCCGCCGGCATCCGCGCCGCCTGCGGCGCCGAGGTGCTCACCCAGGCCATGACCATCCGCGACCCGGAACAGGTCGAGGCGCTGATCGACCGCGTGTGGGACGAGTGCGGCGGCCTCGACGTGCTGGTCAACAGCGCGGGCGGCCAGTTCGCGCAAGACTCCCTCGACTATTCCGTGAACGGCTGGAAAGCCGTGATCGACACCAACCTCAACGGCACCTGGTACATGATGCAGCAGGCCGCCCGGCGCTGGCGCGACGCCGGCCGGCCCGGAACCATCACCAACATCGTGGTGAACATCCAGCGCGGCACCCTGCAAACCACCCACACCGCCGCGGCGCGCGCCGGCGTGGTCTATCTGAGCAAGAGTGTCGCGGTCGAGTGGGCGCCGCTCGGCATCCGGGTCAATTGCATCGCGCCCGGCGCCATCGCCTCTTCCGGTTTGCGCAACTATTCGCGCGCAGCCGCGGAAAAATTCCGCTACGCCAACCCCCTGCGCCGCGCCGGCGATGTGTGGGACATCGCCGAAGCCTGCGTCTATCTCAGTTCAGGTGCGGGAGATTTCGTCACCGGCGAAGTGCTGGCGGTGGACGGCGGCTATCAGATGCTGGGCGAGGTCTGGGCGCTGGGCGAACCGGAATACTTTGCCCGGGGCCGCGGAGCGGCGGGCTTTGCCGAAGATCCCAACCGCAGGCAACCCTCCCGCGGGTAGAGAGCCCGCAGCCCTTCGGTGCCCGCCCTCAGCCCGCAGCAGGCCGGCTTCACATCAGGCCAGATTGGCCACCACAATGGCGAGGAACACGCCAAACACCAACAGGCAAAATGCCGTCACCATCAGCTTGCCGCCGACATCGTCATTCATCGTATTCATGAGTGGCCTCGCGATTTGGGTTACGAAAACCAGTGTAGGCAGTTGCTCCGGTATTGCACTGACGGGAATCAATCGCCGGGCCAATAGCGCAGCCTGAACCGGCAAATCCGGGCAGTCGCGATTACGCGGCTCGCGCTGCACGATACGCGGGGCACGACTTCCTGCGCGCAGCAACTGCACATGGCATCGCTGAATTACAGGTGTGCGCACCGCGCCTTGTGTCTATAATCGACGCACCCTGGGGTGTTCGCCAGTCAAAAACGTCCTTGGCCGATATTGTCACCATGGGTTTCTCCAACCAGGGCCGTTGCGCATGTCCGCACGTCGGAAAGCCTGAAGCCCGCCGGAGATTCCCACCTTGAGCCTTCGGTTCAAGGCAGCCTTGACAGCGGCATTTCGGGGTCTTTTTCCTACCACTCACCCGGGAACACCGGTGCCCGATGAGCCATCCCGCAGGCGCTTGCGGCCACCCGACGCAGTCGCAGCCAGTTCCGCATCGCCCTGCCAGGAATCCACCCAAGCCCTGCGCACCGCGCTGCGCCGCGCACGCCGCGCGCTCGACCCGCGCCAGCAGGCGCAGGCCAGCGCCGGGCTGTGCCGGGTGATCGCCAGCCTGCCTGCCTTCCGGCGCGCGCGGCGCATCGCGTTTTACCGGGCTGACGGCGGTGAAATCGATCCCCAACCGGCTCTGGAGCTGGCCGCCGCATTGGGCAAGGCCTGCTATCTGCCCGTGCTGCATCCCCTGGGCCACAACAAGCTGTACTTTGTGCGCTACGACGCAAGCGAGCCGCTGTTTCCGAATCGCTTCGGCATTCCGGAGCCGCGCCTGCGCAGCCCGACCGCCATCTGGAGTCTGGATTTGATTTTCTTGCCCCTGGTGGCTTTCGATGCCGCCGGCAACCGCCTCGGCCAGGGCGCGGGTTTTTATGATCGCAGTCTCGCGTGCCTGCGCGGGAGGCCGGCAAAGCACCCGCTGCTCATCGGGCTCGCCCATGGTTTTCAGCAGGTACCGCAATTGCATCCCGCACCCTGGGACGTGCCCCTGCACGGAGTCGTGACCGAACACAGTTTCCATCCTGCCCCAGGTCTGCGCCATGCGTAAAACCAAAATCATCTGCACCATCGGACCGGCGACCGAGTCAACGGAGATGCTGCAAAAACTCGCCGATGCCGGCATGAATCTGGCGCGGCTCAACCTGTCCCATGGCGACCATGCGTCCCACGGCGAGGTGATACGCCGTATCCACGCCCTCAACGCGAACCGCAACCACCCGGTGGCGATCATGGTGGATACCCAGGGGCCGGAGATTCGCACCGGCGATCTCGCCCACGACATGAATCTCCACGACGGCGATGAAATCTCCGTCGTGCCGCTCGGCGAAACCGATGTCGAGACGACTTCGATTCAGGTGAATTACGCCGATCTCATCAGCGATGTCGCGGTCGGCGACAAGATCACCCTGGACAATGGCCTCATCAATCTCGAAGTACTGAGCAAGGGCAAGCGCTCCATGCGCTGCCGGGTCACCGACGGCGGTGTGCTGAAGAGCAAGCGCCACGTCAACCTGCCCGGCATCCGCATCAATCTGCCGGGCATCACCGAGAAGGACAAGCGGGACATCGTCTTTGCCCGCGAACAGGGCGCGGATTTTATTGCGCTGTCGTTCGTGCGCGGCGCCGCCGACATCGCCCAGGCACGCGAACTGCTCGGCGCAGATTGCAAAATGAAACTCATCGCCAAAATCGAGAATCAGGAAGCGTTGACCAACCTCGAGGAGATCGTTGCCGCTGCCGACGGCATCATGGTCGCGCGCGGCGATCTCGGCGTGGAGATTCCCATCGAGTTCCTGCCGCGCGTGCAGCGGCGCATCGTGCGGTTGTGCGCGGTGCAGGGCAAGCGTGTCATCGTCGCCACCCACATGCTCGAATCCATGATCCAGAATCCGACGCCGACCCGCGCGGAAGTCACCGATGTCGCCAACGCGGTGTACGAAGAGGCCGACGCCATCATGCTGTCGGGCGAGACCACGGTGGGCAAATATCCGGTGCGCTGCGTGGAAATGCTCGATCGCATCGCGCGCTCGATCGAAAACAGCCGCGGGCTACGTTTTACGGATGAACTCGTTCTCGGCGACGACAAGCAGCAGGTCGCGGCGGCGGCCGTGAAGCTCGCCGAATCCATCGGCGCCCAGGGCATCATCGTACCGACGACCAGCGGCCGCATGGCCAACTACGTCACCAATTGTCACCCGCAGACACCGGTCATCTGCGCCTTCACCTTCGACGAGCACACACGCCGCCAACTGGCGTTGAATCGCAATCTGTTGAGCTACTGCATTCCCCATCACGACGATCCGGAAGCCATTCTGTCCGCCGCCGCAGCCATCCTGATCGAGCGCAAGGAGTTTTCAGCGAGCGACAAAATGGTGGTGCTGTCGGACATCCTGGCCGGTGCCGGCCTGGGCGCCATTCAGATTCGCACCCTGGGGGAGCTGGCATCTCCACGCTGCGAACTGCGCGACACGCCTTGACCGCGCACCATCTGCGGCGCAGGAAGGGTCCGGGTGACGCGCAGGGAGACCCACACCAGGACACTTTCGATTTGCGTACCCTGTGTTCCGCCCAAGGCGCTTCGTAAATCCCGCATCGTTCCGAAAGCGATTTTTCGCCGTATCAAACCGAAGCAACACGCGGGGCAACCCATACAACTTGACGACTCCGAGCACCCACCGATCCATTACGCTCGGGAGTCGTGACGGATCGCCTGCGTCCTCTTCGACTCAGCACTTTTCAGCTCAGGAAAAACCGGTAGGCATCGTTGCCGGTCTCTTCGTGATAGCGGTAGTGCAGTGCATCGAGAAACTGCGGTACTTCGCCGCGCGCAGCCACCGGCACCTGCATGCCCACCAGCACGCGACCGTAGGCGGCGCCGTGGTTGCGGTAGTGGAACATGGAGATGTTCCAGCGCCCGCCCAGCTTGTCGAGAAAGTTCGCGAGCGCGCCGGGGCGTTCGGGAAATTCGAACAGATACACCACCTCGTCATCGATGCCGGGCGCGCGACCGCCGACCATGTGGCGGATGTGCAGCTTGGCCATTTCGTTGTCGGTCATGTCCACCACGGCATAGCCACGCCCGCGCAGATCCTCCAGCAGCGCCATGCGGTCGGCATCGGAGGCCACCGCGATGCCAACGAAGATGTGCGCCTCGCCGGCATCGGCATAACGGTAGTTGAACTCGGTGACATTGCGCCGGCTGAGCGCGTGACAGAAGCGGCGAAAGCTGCCGCGCTGTTCGGGAATGGTGACCGCGAGCACCGCCTCGCGCCGTTCGCCGCTCTCGGTGCGTTCGGCGATATAGCGCAGGCGGTCGAAGTTGATGTTGGCGCCGCTGTCGATCGCGAGCAGCGTCTGATCGCGGTGGCCACCGCGTGCCACGTATTTCTTGAGACCCGCCACCGCCAGCGCGCCGGCGGGCTCGGCGATGGAGCGGGTGTCGTCGTAGATGTCCTTGATGGCGGCGCAGATCTCGTCCACCGATACCGTGATGACGCCGTCGATACGGTTTTTAAGCAATCGGAAAGTCTCCTCGCCGATCTGGGCGACCGCGGTGCCATCGGCGAACAGGCCCACTTCCTTCAGGCGCACCCGGCGACCGGCGGCCATGGCCGCGGCCAGGCAGGCGGAGTCGTCCGCTTCCACGGCAAAGATCCTGATTTCCGGCCGCACATATTTCACATAGGTGGCGATGCCCGCGCACAGGCCGCCACCGCCCACCGGCACGAACAGGGCATCCAGTGGCCCCGGATGCTGACGCAGGATCTCCACCCCCACCGTGCCCTGCCCGGCGATCACGTCGGGATCGTCGAAAGGGTGGACATAGACCATGCCGCGCTCGACCACCAGCTTGTGGGCGTGCTCGGAGGCCTCGTCGTAGGTGTCGCCCTGCATCACCACGCGCGCGCCGCGACTGCGCACCGCATCGACCTTGATCTGGGGCGTGGTGCGGGGCATCACGATGGTGGCCTTGATGCCCATCTTCTGGGCTGCCAGTGCCAGCCCTTGGGCATGGTTGCCGGCGGAGGCCGCCACCACGCCGGCGGCGCGCTGGGCTTCGGACAGCTGCAACAGTTTGTTGTAGGCGCCGCGAATCTTGAACGAGAACACCGGCTGCAAGTCCTCGCGCTTGAACAGCACCCGGTTGCCAAGCCGCGCGGAGAGAATGGGCGCGTCGTCGATCGGCGTCTCCTCGACCAGATCGTAGATGCGCGCATCCAGGATGCGTTTCACATAATCCTTCGGCATGGGCTCTCGTCACTCGCGGGGAGGCGCCATGTTAACCCAAGGGCCGAATGGGTCCGAAACCGGCATCGGGCAAAGAGCGCATCAGCGCGCCGTTACGGCCGATGGGGCCGCGCCAGATACTCGTGGGACTGCATTTCCAGCAGCCGGCTGCGGGTGCGCTCGAACTCGAAGGCGAGGCGGGTGCCGGTATAGAGCTCGGCGAGCGGCGCCGCGGTGGCGAGCGCGAGCTTGACGTTGCGGTCGTAAAACTCGTCCACGAGACTGATGAAACGGCGCGCCTGATCGTCCTGTGCGCTGGTCAACGCCGGCATCTGGCCAATCAGTACCGCGTGAAATTCGCGCGCCAGTTCTATGTAATCGTTCTGACTGCGGGGTCCGTCGCAGAGCGCGGCGAAATCGAACCAGGCGACATCCTCGGCTACATAGCGCGCGATGATCTCGCGCCCCTCCACTTCCAGATGCACGTGCTTGCGCACTTCATCCAGGGACGGCGCGAGGCTGCGGAACACCGCCATCAGATGTTCGTCTGCCGCCGGCCCCAGCGGGCAGTAATAGAGTCCCGCCTGGGTAAGGGTACGCAGACGATAATCGACTCCCCCATCCACGTTAAGCACTTCACAGTGGCGTTTGATGAGCGCGATGGCGGGCAGAAAACGCGCGCGCTGGAGTCCGTTTTCGTACAGTCGATCGGGCTCGATATTGGAAGTCGCAATCAGCGTGACGCCGCAGGCGAACAGCTCTTCCAGCAGGGTACCGAGAATCATGGCGTCGGCAATATCGGACACGAAGAATTCGTCGAAACACAGTACCCGGGCATCGTGGGCGATGCCTTGCGCCACCAGCCGCAGCGGGTCTTTCCTGCCCTTGAAGCGCTTCAGGTCACGGTGCACACGCAGCATGAAGCGATGAAAATGCATGCGCAGTTTGTTTTGAAACGGCAGGCTCTCGAAAAAACTGTCCATCAGATAGGTCTTGCCGCGCCCCACCCCGCCCCAGAAGTACAAGCCGTTCACCGGCGCGCCCCGGCGATTGCGCAGCAGCCGATCAAACAACCCGACGGGCTGACGATGAGCCGCCACCAGCCGATCATGGACTTCCTGGAGTTTCGCCACGGCAAGTTCCTGCGCCGCATCCGCCTGGAAACCGTCGCGCTGAAGATCCTGCAGGTAGCGTTGTTTGGGCGTCATGGCGATCCGGGAGACTTCCGAGAGAGCTAAAGGCGCGCCACTGTAGCCAGCCCGGTGCGACGCTTCAAGACGCGCTGGCCGCCAGCACCGCGCGTACCGCCGCACCCAGCTCACTTTCGAGAGCCGTCAGTTCGCCATGGAAAAAATGACTCGCTTGCGGCAGCACAATGACATTCGTTACCTGGGGCCGCTGTCGCGCCCAAGCGGACACTTCGTCCACCGCGACAATGGCGTCGGCACCGCCCAGAACGATCGTTGTGGGACAGGCAAAATCGCCTTGCGGCGCATAGGAGTAACGATCCACCGGCGGCGCCACCAGCGCCAGATGCCGGGCCGCGACCTGCTCACTGGCGGCCGCGGCAATCGCCGAACCGAAGGAATAGCCGGCCAGCAGCAAGACGGATTGGGGCGCGCTCGCCAGCGCCCACTGCACCACCGCGAGCATGTCATCGACTTCGCCGCGCCCCTGGTCGTGGCTGCCGGCGCTGGCACCCACGCCCCGAAAATTGAACCGCACCGCGTCCACACCCAGGCGCCGATACAGGCGCGCGAGCGTGGTGACCACCTTGTTGTCCATGGTGCCGCCGTAGAGCGGATGCGGGTGGGCGAGCACGGCAACCATTGGTGATGGCAACCGCGAGCCTTCGGATTGCGCAGGCTCCCAACACGCCTCGATCACGCCCGCCGGACCCTGCAGTCGATGCAGCGCGTCGCGTTGCGCCATGCCGTTATCCTCTGTTGTACTGACACACATTGATCGTGGCACAAGCGATTGGCAGTCTGGTAGCAGTTCATTCAACCCCTCGCCATCACGCCGACGTCGACGTACCCCGGTGCAATCGCTAGACTTTGGCTCTCGGTCGCGACGCGCCGACAGTACTCGGAGGCTCCATGACTACCAACGCCATTCTCATTATCGTGGCGGGTTTTCTCGCCGGCCTGCTGGCGGGCACGACCCTCGGCCGGCGTCTCGCCCGGCGCGAAGGCCGCCGCGACCGGCTGGCGGATCAGTTGCGCGCCCGCGAGGAAAAACTGCAAATCTACGAACGCCAGATCGAGGAGCATTTCAGTCGCGCTGCCGCGCTGACTGACGAACTGGGACGCGCCTGGCAGGATCTGCAACACCATCTGGCCAGCGGCGCCGATCAATTGGCGAGTACCGAACTGGCGCGACGATTCGCCGTCCCGGACACCGCACGCTCATCCGGCGCCGACCCGCAGCCACCCCGGGACTATGCGCCGAGCCAGGGCCTGTTGCGCGGCAATCCCAGGGCCGTTGCGGAACAACAGGGCAAGGCTGCCACCGGGACCAGCGCGCCCCTGCACTTGATCAGTGACGACGACCCTACACTGAAGGTCGGTTGAAGCCGGTCTTCAAAATCAGCTGATGCCGCGTCGGCCCGACGCGGTGGCCCAATCAGCGGGCCCCTCAACGCGCGGAGTGCCCTTTCAGTTCAACCTCCACCCGATCCTCCGTCTCGAGCGCGGCGTAATAACGCCGCAGCACAGCGAGCACTTCGGGGCGCGAAAAGTGGGGATCGACCTCGCCGCCCTCGGACAGCGCCTTGCGCAACTTGGTACCCGACACCAGCACGCGCTGCGCCGCGTCATGGGGGCAGGTGCGCTCGGACGCCATGGTGCCGCAGGCGTGGCACCAGAAGGTCCAGTCGATCTTGAGCGGCTTGGTCAGCAGCGCATCCGCGGGAATTTCATCGAAGATGTGGTGGGCGTCGAAGGGGCCGTAGTAATCGCCGACTCCGGCGTGGTCGCGCCCGACGATCAGATGCGAGCAGCCGTAGTTCTGCCGGAACAGCGCATGCAAGAGCGCCTCGCGCGGACCGGCGTAGCGCATGTCGAGGGGATAACCGGACTGCACCACGGTATTGGCGACGAAATACTTGTCGAGCAGCACCCCGATGGCTTCCTGGCGCACCTCGGCGGGAATATCGCCGGGCTTGAGTTTCCCGAGCAGCGAATGCACCAGCACGCCGTCGCAGATTTCGATCGCGATCTTGGCCAGGTATTCGTGGGAGCGGTGCATGGGATTGCGCGTCTGGAACGCGGCCACGGTCGACCAGCCCTTGCTGTCGAACAGCGCGCGCGTCTCGGCGGGGGTCAGGTAGATATCCGGATACTTGCCCGGAAATTCGCCCTGCGAGAACACCTGCACCGGACCGGCCAGATTGATCTCGCCCTGCTCCAGCACCAGCTTCACGCCGGGATGGGCGGGATCCGTGGTACGGAATACCTGGCGGCATTCGTGCGCCTTGTCGATGCGGTATTTTTCGGTCACGCGCATGGTGCCCATCAGCTCGCCGCTTTCGCCGTCCACCAGGGCGACTTCGCCGCCAATGGCGAGGCCATCCGCGGTGCCCGTGTCCGTGGACAGGGTGATCGGGATGGGCCAGAACACACCGTTGGCGAGTTGCATGTCATCGCAGGCTCCGCGCCAGTCGGCCTCGCCCATGAAGCCGTCCAGCGGCGTGAAACCGCCGATGCCCAGCATGATGAGGTCACCCACCTCGCGCGAGGCCAGGCGTACCTGGGGCAATCCGGCCGCACGGATACGGGCCTCCGCCAATGCGTTGCCTTCGAGCAGCAGGATCTTGAGCGCGTCGGCGCCATGGGGCTTTACCAGTCCGGTCATGCGGGTACTCCAGGTTTCGGGCGCGATTCGCGCCGAGAGAAAACAACGCCCCCGACGCCTGCGGGAGCACCATGACATAATACCGCCGTCGCATGGGCAGGAAAACGAGTCGCAACCGATGCGTTTGGTGAGGTTTCTGGCGTGGCCAATAGTGGCGGGGCTGGCGATTGCGGCCGTCGTGCTGTGGCGCGAATTTCGTCCGCTCAGCCCGGAACCTCAGCCCACCCTGCCCAGACCCGAGATTCTCGATGGCCCTGCGGCCGTGCCGCCGTTCACGGAGGAGCGCGTGTCCTACGCGTCCGCGGTCCAGCGCGCCGCGCCATCGGTGGTGAATATCTACACCCGAAAGCTCGCGCCGCAGCAGCACTCGCCACTGCGCAACGATCCTGCCTTTCGCCGCTATTTCAACCAGAGCGCCCTCCCGCAGCAACAGCGCATGGAAAACTCGCTGGGCTCCGGGGTCATCGTGAGCGGCGAGGGCTACATTCTCACCAACCATCATGTGGTCGCGAATGCCGACGAGATCATCGTACTGCTTGCCGACGGCCGCGAAGCCGAGGCGCAGGTGGTGGGCTCGGATCCCGAGACCGATCTCGCCGTGCTGCGCATCGCCCTCAAGGAGCTGTCGCCGATCCCCATCGGCAGTTCGTCGCAAGCCCGCGTCGGCGATGTGGTGCTGGCCATCGGCAATCCGTTCGGTCTCGGCCAGTCGGTGTCCCAGGGCATCGTGAGCGCCACCGGCCGCGGCCTGGGTCTGAACACCTTTGAAAATTTTTTGCAGACCGACGCGGCGATCAACCGCGGCAATTCCGGCGGCGCCCTGATCGACGCCTACGGCAACCTGATCGGCATCAACACCGCGATTCTCGACGAGACCTCATCCCAGGGCATCAGCTTTGCGATTCCCGTGAAGACCGCCATCAAGGTACTGGAAGACATCGTTCGCGAAGGTCATGTGGTGCGCGGCTGGCTCGGCGTCCAGGTCCAGCAACTGGTGGCCGCCACGCCCCAGAATGACGGCGCTGCGCCACCCGCCGCGCTGATCATTGTCGAGGTGCAGCCGGGCAGCCCTGCCGCCGCCAGCGGCCTGCGCAGCGGCGACATCGTCACCCATATCAACGGTGATCCCGTGCTCGACGGGGTTCACAGCACGAATCTGATCGCGGACCTCAACCCCGGCGATTCGGTGAATCTGCGAGTTTTGCGCGATCAACACGCGCTGACCATCAGTGCCATCGTCGGCGTCCGCCCAACCATCAACGCAGCAGGGCTTCCAGCGCCGCAATCAGGCGCGCGTTCTGCGCCTCCGTCCCCACCGTAATCCGCAGAAAGCGGTCGATGCGGGGCTGCCTGAAATGGCGCACCAGCACGCCGTCCCGCCGCAGCGCCTCGAACAGCTCCGCGCCCGCCCGTTCCCGGTGCCGGGCAAACAGGAAGTTGGCGGCCGAGGGCAATACCTCAAAATTCAAAGCGACCAGCGCGGCCACCAGTGCCTCGCGGCTCGCCATCACCTGATTGCGCATGGCCTGAAAATAGGCGTCGTCGGCGAAGGCGGCGATGCCGCCGGCAATGGCGAGCCGGTCCAGCGGATAGGAGTTGAAACTGTTCTTGACCGTATCCAGCGCGGCGATCAGTCCGGCGTCGCCCACCGCGAAGCCCAGCCGCAGGCCGGCGAGCGCACGGGATTTGGACAGCGTCTGCACCACCAGCAGATTGGGGTAATGGCACACCAGCGGGATGACGGATTGTGCGCCGAAATCCACATAGGCTTCGTCGATCACCACCACGGAATCGGGGTGGGCGGCAAGCAGCGCTTCAATTGCCGCGAGCGGCAGCGCGCAACCCGTGGGCGCATTGGGATTGGCGAGCACAATGCCGCCATTGACACCAGAGTAATCGGCCACCTCGACGCGGTAATCCTCCGTAAGGGGGATTTCGCGCGAGGGAATGCCGTAGAGCCGGCAATACACCGGATAAAAACTGTAGGTGATGTCGGGAAACAGCACCGGTCGCCCGTGATTGAGCAGCGCATAGAACACATGGGCCAGCACTTCGTCGGAGCCGTTGCCGACAAAGACCTGGCCGGTCTCGATGCCATGGTAGGTGGCGATGGCCGCCTTGAATTCGTCGGCTTCCGGCGGCGGATACAGGCGCAGGCTCTCGTCCGCCGCCGCGCGCACCGCGGCCAGCACCTGGGGCGACGGCGGATAGGGATTTTCGTTGGTGTTCAGCTTGACCAGATCGCGCCGGCGCGGCTGTTCACCCGGGACATAGGGCTCCAGGTCGCGGATGCACGGACTCCAGTAGGGGTTGCTCATGGCGACTCCGGTTTGAGGCGGTACTCCGCCGACCGCGCGTGCGCGGTGAGGGATTCGCCGCGCGCCAGCACCGAGGCGGTCGCCGCCAGCACGGCGGCTCCGGCGGGCGAGCACTGGATGACCGAGGTGCGCTTCTGGAAATCGTAGACACCGAGCGGCGACGAGAACCGGGCCGTCGCGGAAGTGGGCAGCACATGGCTCGGTCCGGCGCAGTAGTCGCCGATCGCTTCGGGGGTATGGCAGCCGAGAAATACCGCGCCGGCGTGACGCACGTCCGACAACCAGCGCTCGGGGTCGGCGACGGCGAGTTCAAGGTGTTCCGGGGCGATGCGATTGGCGAGCGCGAGGGCTTCGTCCAGATCCCGCACCAGAATCAGCGCGCCGCGTCCGGCAAGAGCGGCCGCGATGATGTCGCGCCGCTCCAGGGTCGGCAGCAGGCGGGCCATGCTCGCTTCCACCCGCGCGCGAAAGTCCGCATCCGGCGTGAGCAGGATGGCCTGTGCCTGCTCGTCGTGCTCGGCCTGGGAGAACAGGTCCATGGCGATCCAGTCGGGATCGGCACT
Source organism: uncultured Gammaproteobacteria bacterium (assembly GCA_963708735.1). Taxonomy (GTDB): domain Bacteria; phylum Pseudomonadota; class Gammaproteobacteria; order Pseudomonadales; family Porticoccaceae; genus JAGPUQ01. The sequence goes on along the minus strand of CAVPTW010000013.1, from coordinate 29,628 downwards.
GCCGTCGCAGATCACCAGCACCTCGGAAGGGCCCGCGACCATGTCGAGTCCCACCTGACCGAAGACCTGTCGCTTGGCCGCCGCCACATAGGCATTGCCGGGGCCGACGATCTTGTCCACCGCCGGCACGGTCGCGGTGCCAAAGGCCAGGGCCGCGATCGCCTGGGCACCGCCGATGGTAAACACACGATCGACCCCGGCGAGCGCGGCCGCCGCCAGTACCATGGGATTCAGCTCGCCACCGGGCGCGGGCACTGTCATCAGGATTTCCCCGACGCCGGCGACGCGGGCGGGAATCGCATTCATCAGCACCGAAGACGGATAGCTGGCCTTGCCGCCGGGCACGTAGATGCCCACCCGGTCGAGCGCCGTTACCCGCTGGCCGAGCCGGTTGCCATGGGCATCGCGATACTCCCAGGATTCCTGTTTCTGGCGCAGGTGAAATTCGCGCACGCGCTCCGCTGCCGCGGCGAGCGCCGCGCGCTGGTGATCGGGCAGCGTCGTGAGCGCGGCACCGAGTTCCGCGTGGGGAATCTCCAGCGCCGCCGCGCTGGCCACCTGGCGACGATCGAGGCGGTTGGTGTAATCCACCAGCGCCGGGTCGCCGGTTTCCCGCACTCTGGCGAGGATCTCCGCGACCGTCTGCTCCAGCGACCGGTCAACCCCGATCTGCGCCGCGAGCAGCGCGGCGAGCCGGGCTTCGAAATCGGATGCCCGGCTATCGAGTAGCTTGATGAGCGCAACGGACATGGGTTCAGCCTGCCGCGAGCTGCCGGAACTGGTCGATCAGGGGCTGGATCAGCGCGTATTTGGTTTTCAGCGCGCCCTTGTGGACGATCAGCCGGGAGCTGATAGCGGCGATCAGGGCCCGGGGTTCGAGGCCGTGGGCGATGAGCGTGTTGCCGGTGTCCACAATGTCGACGATCTCGTCGGCGAGCCCCATCACAGGGGCCAGTTCCATGCCGCCGTAGAGCTTGATGATGTCCACCTGACGACCCTGCTCGGCATAGTAGCGCCGCGCCACGTTGACGTATTTGGTGGCGACCCGCAGGCGGCCCGGCCGGGGCACGACGCCGACCAGACCGGCGGTCATCAGGCGGCAGCGCGCAATGCCCAGGTCCACGGGTTCATAGAAATCGGCGCCACTGTGTTCCAGCAGGGTGTCCTTGCCCGCAATCCCCAGATCGGCGGCGCCGAACTGCACATAGGTGGGCACATCGGAGCCGCGCAACACGAGCAGCCGCAGATCCGCACGATTGGTGCCGAACACCAGTTTGCGGCTGGTGGCGATATCCTCGTCCGGGAAGATGCCGGCGCGGGCCAGCATGGGCAGCACTTCCGCAATGATGCGGCCCTTGGTGATTGCCAGCGTAAGACTCTGCGCCATGGTCCCGGTCTCCGCGTCAGCCCGCCACCCGGCGAATGCACGCGCCGAGCTGCTGGAGCTTTTCCTCGATACATTCGTAGCCACGGTCAATGTGATAGATGCGGTCCACGACGGTTTCGCCCTGGGCCACCAGACCCGCAATCACCAGGCAGGCGGAGGCGCGCAGGTCCGACGCCATCACCGGCGCCCCCTTCAGGAACGGTACCCCGGTGATGATGGCGGTGTTGCCCTGCTGACTGATCTTCGCACCCATCCGGTTGAGCTCGTGGATCTGGATCAGGCGGTTCTCGAAAATGGTTTCCGTGATGGTCCCGACGCCATCGGCAACGGCATTCAATGCGGTGATCTGCGCCTGCATGTCCGTGGGAAACGCCGGATAGGGGGCGGTGCGCAAATGCACGGCGCGGGGCTGTTTGCCGCACATATCGAGCTCGATCCAGTCGCCGCCGGAGGTGATCCGCGCGCCCGCCTCCTCGAGCTTGAGCAGCACGGCTTCGAGCAGGTGCGGATCGGTATTTTTCAGCCTGATCCGGCCCCGGGTCGCCGCCGCCGCCGCCAGATAGGTTCCGGTTTCGATGCGATCCGGCATGATGGTGTAGCTGCCGCCATGGAGGTGTTCCACACCCTCGATGGTGAGGGTATCGGTGCCCGCGCCCCGCACGTCGCCCCCCAGGGTGTTGATGCAGTTGGCAAGATCCACGATCTCCGGTTCACGCGCGGCGTTTTCGATGACGGTGCGGCCACTGGCGAGACTCGCCGCCATCATCAGGTTCTCGGTACCGCCCACCGTGACCATGTCCATCAGGATGTGCGCGCCCCGCAGCCGGCCACGGGCGCGGGCATTGATGTAGCCGCCGTCGATTTCGATCTCGGCGCCCAGCGCCTCGAGACCGCGCAAGTGCTGATCGACCGGGCGACTGCCGATGGCGCAGCCCCCGGGGAAGGAAACCCGAGCCTCGCCGTAGCGGGCCAGCAGCGGCCCCAGCACCAGAATGGAGGCGCGCATCGTCTTCACGAGATCGTAGGGTGCCGACCGGCTGTGGAGAGTGCTGGTATCGACCTCGACGTTCATCCGTTCGTCCACCACCACACTCACGCCCATGCAGCACAGCAGTTCGATCATGGTGGTGATGTCGTGCAGGTGCGGGATATTGGCGATGGTCACCGGCGCTTCGGCGAGCAGGGTAGCCGCCAGAATGGGCAACGCGGAATTCTTGGCGCCGGAAATGCGAATCTGGCCGTTCAAGGGAACGCCGCCGGAAATCACCAATTTATCCATGATGTACTCGGAGCAAGATGGAATCGGGATGGTCCGGGCCGCCGCCTGAATCCCGCCACGGTGAAATCAGCGCGACTGCCATTCCGCCGGGGTGTAGGTGCGGATATTCACCGCATGGACTTCACCCGCCGCGATGAGATCCTTGAGTGCCGCATACACCCGCTGCTGGCGCTGCACGGGACGCAGCCCCTCAAACAACGCGCCGACGGCCACGACGCTCAGATGACTACCTTCGGCCTGCACCTGCACATCGCAATCACTGAGCTCGCCCCGTAAGCGGGTACCAATGGCATCGAGATCCATGGCGGCATCAGCCTCCGGTTTCCCCGCCTCGGCGGGCTGTTGTGAAGTGGGCTCTGGCGCAACAGGCTGCGGTAGCACCCGCAACGACAAAACGAAATAAATAATGCGCGTGATTCGTTGCGCGGGCGACCGAATATCGCTGAAAATCCGGGCGCTTGCGCAGCGCGGCACTATAGCATCGGCGACCCGGGCTGGGAATCGCGGCGCCGACTGCCCAGGCTGTCTAACAGGTTGCGCAGGGGTATGGCTATACTGGCGCCCGACCGCCGCGCTCCTGGATACTGCCTTATGCGGGATATCGATCCCATCGCTTCTGCCTTGCGCACCATAGAGCTGGAAGCGGCGGCGGTGCGAGCGCTCGCGACCCGGATCAATGCGGATTTCGTCGCGGCATGCCGGCTGATTCTCGCCTGTCGGGGACGCGCCATCGTCACCGGCATGGGCAAATCCGGCCATATCGCCAACAAGATCGCGGCGACCCTGGCCAGCACCGGTACGCCCTCGTTCTTCGTGCACCCCGGCGAAGCCAGCCACGGCGATCTCGGCATGATCACCCGCGACGATCTGGTGATTGCCCTCTCCAACTCCGGCGAAACCACCGAAATCACCACCCTGATTCCCCTGCTCAAGCGTCTGGGCGTGCCCTTGATCGCGCTGACGGGCGCGCCCGACTCCCTGCTCGCCCGCACCGCCGATGTGCATCTGGATGTGAGCGTGGCCCAGGAAGCCTGTCCCCTGGGACTCGCGCCCACCACCAGTACCACCGCCGCCCTGGTCATGGGCGATGCGCTGGCAGTGGCACTGCTGGAAAAACGCGGCTTCAGCGCCGAGGATTTCGCGTTCTCGCACCCCGGTGGCAAACTCGGGCGCCGCCTGCTCCTCAAGGTCGGCGATATCATGCACGGCGGCCCCGAATTTCCCCGCGTGACCGAGGCCACGCCGCTGCGGGACGCGCTGCTCGAAATGACCCAGAAAGGCTTTGGACTGACTGCGGTGGTAACCGCCGAGGGCGAGCTTCTGGGTGTGTTTACCGACGGCGACCTGCGCCGCGCCATCGATCACCGGATCGACATCAATGTCGCCCGGGTGGGTGAAGTCATGACCCACAACTGCAAGACCGTGTCATCCGAAATGCTGGCCGTCGAAGCGCTGACCGTAATGGAAGACAACAAGATCACCGCCCTGGTCGTCACCGACGGTCGGCGTCCCGCCGGAGTGGTCCATATGCACGACCTGCTGCGGGCCGGCGTCGTATGACAATCGCTGACGCCGTCGCCGCCGCGCGCGGCATCCGCCTGGCCGTGTTCGACGTCGACGGCGTGCTCACCGACGGCAAACTCTTCTACGGCGCCGACGGCGGCGAATACAAAGCGTTTCATGTGCGCGACGGCCTCGGCGTCAAACTGCTCCAGCGCGCCGGCATCCAGGTGGCGATCATCACGGGCCGCAACTCGCCGAGCGTGTCCCGCCGCGCCACGGAGCTCGGCATCGACTATCTGATCCAGGGTCGCGAAGACAAGCTCGATGCCTTGTGCGAACTCCTGGCGACGCACTTTTCCGGCTGGGACAAGGAGCTTGCGGCCGTCGCCTACATGGGTGACGACCTGCCCGACCTGCCTGCCATTTGCGCCGTCGGCCTGGGCATGACCGTCGCGGATGCCTGCCCGGCGGTGCTCGACAAGGCCGGTTGGCGCGCCACCCGGCCTGGAGGCGCCGGCGCGGCGCGCGAAGCCGCGGAATTTATCCTGCGCGCCCAGCAGCGCTTCGACCTGCTCCAGGAAGCGCCGCCGTGAGAAACATCCTGGTGGCCGCACTGACCATCGCGGCGCTGCTCGGTTTTCTGGTGTTCTGGGATTCCGCGCCCACGCTGTTCCTGCGCGGGATGCAGACACGGCCGCCGGCCCTGCCCACGGCCGACAGCTATATGACGACCACGGTGACCCGGAAATTCGACGAAGCCGGCGCGCTCGCCTACACCCTGACCGCCACCAAGGCTGAGTCTTTCACCGCGGACGATATCGTGGTGCTTACCGAGCCGCGCCTCCTCGCGAGTCCCAAACAGCCCGAGGACGCACCCTGGCACTTGAAGGCGGCCACCGGCGTACTTCACAATGCCGATCGCCGGATTGTCATGCGCACCGACGTCCGCGTCTGGCAGGATGCCGACAAGGGCACCAGCGAACTCAAAACGGCGGAACTGACGTACCTCGCCGACACCCGGCACGTCCAGTCCGACCTCCCAGTGGAATTGATCTCGCCCCGAGCCCACTCCACGGCGGTCGGTCTCAGCGCCGATCTCGAACCCAAGGTTTATAAACTATTGTCGCGGGTCCACAGTGTTTTCCAGCCCAAATAAGCTTCTGTGCCACGCGCTCCTGCTGGCGTTCGTCGCGGCCGCGCCCGCCGGCAAGTCCTGGGCCCTGCCGGAAGACCGTCAGCAGCCGATGCACATTGAATCCGACAGCGCCAGCCGCGACGACCGCAGCGGCATCACCATCTATGTCGGCAGCGTACGCGTTGACCAGGGCACCATGCACATTGAGGCCGACAAGGTGACCGTGTACATGGCCCCGGGCAACAAGCAGGTCGATCGCATCGTCTGCGACGGCAAACCCGCCACCTACCAGCAGAAGCCAAAACCGGACGCAGAGATCGCCAAGGCGCATGCCGAAGTGATCGAGTACCAGGTCGCCAAGGACTTCGTGGTGCTGACGCGCGCCGCGCATCTGGAACAAGGCGGCTCCACCCTTGAAGGCGAGCTGGTCACCTACGACATCGCCAAGGATCTGATGCAGGCGCGCGGCAGCGAAACCAATCGGCGCATCCGGATGGTGATTCCACCCCAGCAACAGCCGGCGGCACCGGCGACCCCGACTCCGACCCACTGATGGCGCAACTCCGGGCAGAAAACCTCGCGAAAAGCTATCGCAAGCGCACGGTGGTGAGCGACGTCTCGCTTATGGTGAACAGCGGCGAAGTGGTGGGTCTGCTCGGGCCCAATGGCGCCGGCAAAACCACCTGTTTCTACATGGTGGTTGGACTGGTGCCCAGCGACCGCGGACATATCTACATCGACGATCGCGACATCACGGCGCTGCCCATGCACGGCCGCGCGCGCCAGGGGATAGGTTACCTCCCCCAGGAAGCCTCGGTGTTTCGCAAACTGAGCGTCGAAAACAACCTGCTGGCCATCCTCGAAACCCGCGGCGATCTCAATCGGGCGCAACGCCGCGCACGGATGGAAGAACTGCTCGAGGAATTCAGCATCACGCATCTGCGTGCCAACATCGGAATGAGCCTCTCGGGCGGCGAGCGTCGCCGTGTCGAGATCGCGCGCGCGCTGGCCATGGAGCCAAAATTCATTCTCCTGGACGAGCCCTTTGCGGGCGTCGATCCCATCTCTGTGAACGATATCAAGAGCATCATCCGGCACCTGCGCGACAAAGGCATCGGCATCCTCATCACCGACCACAATGTCCGCGAGACCCTCGACATCTGCGAGCGCGCCTACATCGTCGATTGCGGACGCACGATTGCCCAGGGTTCGCCGGTAGAAATCCTCAACAATGCCACCGTGCGCAAAGTCTATCTGGGCGAGCATTTCGCGCTGTAAAGGCAGTCCGGCACCAGCCTGCGGCATGGTTATTGCGTGAATGTTTGAACGCGCCGAGCCAGAAGGCTACACTGCAACCACTCCTGTGTTGCGAGGTTCCGGCGTACCGCGATGAAGCAAGGCCTACACCTAAAGTTCGGCCAGCAGCTGTCGATGACACCTCAGCTGCAGCAGGCCATCAAGCTGTTGCAGCTGTCCTCCCTGGAGTTGCAGCAGGAGATCCAGCAGGTCCTGTGTTCCAACCCCTTGCTGGAACTCCTGGAGGACGTCGAATCCACCGATACCCTGGAATCGCTCGAGTCCGGTAACGACGACGCGGACCACGGCGCCGGCGACGACTGGAACGAAACCATTCCCGACGAACTCCCCGTCGACGCACGCTGGGACGACATTTATCAGACATCCTCCGCGCCCACCAGCGGCCAGAGCCAGGGCGAGGCGCCCGACTTTGAGAGTTTCCACACGGTCACGGAATCCATCCGCGATCATCTTCACTGGCAGCTCAACCTCACCCAGATGTCGGACGTCGATCGCGTCATCGCGACCGCGGTGATCGACGCCGTGGACGACAACGGGTTTCTGGCGCTCTCAGTGGACGAAATCTGGCACGGTCTTGCCTCCGCCGACGATCTGCCGGGCGCCAGCGCCGAGGAATCCGGCGTGGACCGCGAAGAAGTGGTCGCGGTATTGCACCGGGTCCAGCAGTTTGACCCGCCGGGTGTCGCAGCGGTGGATCTGCGCGACTGCCTGATGATCCAGCTCGGTCAATTCAGTGCCGCGACACCGCATCGGGATATCGCCCTGACCCTGGTCGACCGACACCTGACGCTGGTCGCCGAGGGCGACTATCCAGGTCTCGCGCGCCGACTCGGCGTACCGGAAGACGATATTCGCGCCGCGGTACGCCTGATTCAGACCCTTTCCCCGCACCCGGGCGACCGCTTCCTGGCGCCCGACGCCGGCTATGTCAATCCGGACGTCAGTGTGCGCAAGGACGGCAAGCGCTGGGTGGTTACGCTCAACACCGAATTCACCCCCAAACTCGGCATCAACCAGTACTACGCGAGCCAGGTTCAGCGCGCCGACAACAGTCCCGACAACCGCTATCTGCGCGACAACCTGCAGGAAGCGCGCTGGTTTTTACGCAGCCTCGAGAGCCGCAACGAGACTCTGCTCCGGGTCGCTCACTGTATTGTCGAAATGCAGCAGGGGTTCCTCGAAGAGGGCCCCGAGCGTATGAAGCCCATGGTGCTGGCCGATGTGGCCGCCCAGCTCCAGCTGCACGAATCCACCATTTCCCGCGTCACCACGCACAAATACATCGCCACACCGCGCGGCATCTACGAGCTGAAATATTTTTTCTCCAGCCATGTCAGTACGGCGTCCGGCGGCGAATGCTCGTCGACGGCGATCCGCGCCATGCTCAAGAAGATGATCGCCGCCGAACCGGCAAACCGGCCACTGAGCGACAGTCAACTCGCCCTGCTGCTCCAGGAGCAGGGCATCCAGGTTGCCCGCCGCACCGTCGCCAAATACCGGGAGAGCCTGAACATCGCCTCTTCCGGTGATCGCAAGCGTTTCAAACGCAGCGCTTAACCATCGTCAAGGAGTACAGCATGCAACTCACCATCAGCGGTCATCACCTGGAAATCACCACTGCGCTGCACGCTTATGTGCAAAGCAAACTGGAGCGACTGGAGCGGCATAACGGCCATATAACCCAGGTGGCGGTGATCCTCTCGGTGGAAAAACTGATCCAGAAGGCGGAAGCCACGGTACATGCCGACGGTGTCGAACTGTTTGCGGAAAGCGAACACGATGATCTTTACGCCGCGATCGATGCCCTCGCGGACAAGCTCGACCGGCAACTGATCAAGCGCAAGGAAAGACTGCGAGGGCACTAAGTGTCGGTTGACGTAACCATGCCCAGGTTCGGGGTGCCCGAAACAGCCCGGCGCGCTGGGGACCTTGGTGCGCTGCGACAGAGGCCTGTCGCCGGCGCCTGACATGCCGCACCCATCCCGGCAGCAACGGCTAGTGGTGATCAGCGGACGCTCAGGCTCCGGAAAGAGTACCGCGCTCCACATTCTGGAAGACCTGGGCTTTACGTCCATCGACAATCTGCCGGCGGGCATGCTGGCGGAACTGTTCAAGCAGCCCGACCTGGACTCCGAACCCACATCCCGGATCGCGGTCGGTATCGACGCCCGCAATCTGGCCGGCGGCCTCGGCCGTTTCCCGACGATCCTCGAACAACTGCGCCGCAGTGGCGTCCAGTGCGAGGTCATCTTTCTCGACGCCAGTCCGCGCACTCTGCTGCGGCGTTTCAGCGAAACCCGGCGCCGTCACCCGCTGAGTTCGGACAGCGTGGATCTGAAACGCGCCATCGCACTCGAAACCCAGATTCTGGAACCCATCATGAATGTGGCTGACCGCCGCATCGACACCTCCAGCATGACGCTGCATCAATTGCGCGACCTGATTACGAAGCAGATCGCGCCGGATTCCGCCGGTTTGACCGCGATCCTGTTTCAGTCCTTTGCCTTCAAGCATGGGGTGCCGGAGGATGCCGATTTCGTGTTCGACGTGCGCTGCCTGCCCAATCCCCACTGGGTGCCCGAGCTGCGCCCGCTGACCGGCAACGACGCGCCGGTGATCGAGTTCATGGAATCCCAGACCGAGGTTGCCGCGATGCTCGCCGACCTGAGCGGATTTCTGGCGCGCTGGATTCCGGCGTTCCTCGCCAGTAACCGCAGCTATCTGACCATCGCCATCGGCTGCACCGGGGGCCAGCACCGCTCCGTTTATCTGTGCAACCGGCTGTCCCAGCAATTCCGCTACCTGGGCATCAACATCCAGACACAACACCGCGAGCTGGGCCCGGCGTAACTTCCGCAGGCAAACCTTATACCCGGCAAACCTTCCCCGACAAACCTTCACCCGACAAACAAGGTCTGGCTCACGCAGCCGCCACAGGGTTGCCTGACACCCTTGACAGAGATACCGCGCTCGGGCGTTCATAGCATCATGATCAAGTGCGAACTCACCATCGTGAACAAGCTGGGCCTGCACGCCCGCGCCGCCGCCAAGCTCGCGGCGACGGCGGGCCGTTTCGCCAGCTCGATCCAGACCGGGCGCGATGGCCGCCTGGTGGATGCGAAGAGCGTGATGTCGCTGATGCTGCTGGCGGCGGCGCAGGGGACCACGCTCGAATTCATCTTCGACGGCAGCGACGAAACCGAAGCACAGGAAAGTGTGGCGGCGCTGATTGCCGCGCGCTTTCACGAAGACAGCTAGTCCGGCACGCTGCTGCCTGGCATCCAAAACGGCGGTCGGCCCAGCATATCCTGTTAGAATGGGCGTCGCTTCGCAGCCATCCGCATCTGCCGATTCACACTTAACCCTGCTAACCCTGCGCACTTAACCCTTCTACCAGGAGAATCCGCTGCGATGCAGGCCAGTGTGATGGAAGCCGACAAACTGACCCTGCTTACCCAGTACGCTGGGCGTATCGATTTCTCCACGATCAATCAGCTGCGCCATATCCTGAACAATCTGGCGCCCGCCGAAATTGCCCACCACATCGAGTCCGCGCCCCCAAAAATACGGCGCATCCTGTGGGAGCTGGTCGACGACGACCTCGACGGCGAAGTACTGGGCGAACTGAGCGAAGGCCTGCGCGATGAATTTCTGCGCGGCATGGACAGCACCGAGCTGGCTGCGGCCATGGACGGGCTGGACGCGGATGACGTAGTCGACCTGTTGCAGCAACTGCCCGATCAGGTTATCCCGCGGGTACTGCAGGCGATGGACGAGCAGAACCGGCAGCGCGTCGAGCACATCCTCCGCTACGCCGAGGACACCGCGGGCGGCCTGATGAATACCGACACCATCACGGTGCGGCCCGATCTGTCCCTGGATGTCATCCTGCGCTATCTGCGGCGCCACGAAGAACTGCCGCGTGCCACCGACGCCCTATTCGTCGTCAATCGCAAGGACACGTTTCTCGGTATTCTGCCACTCGCCAAACTGCTCACCTCCAACCCGAACCTGACCGTCCGGGAAGTCATGGTGACGGACGTGCAGCCCATTCCGGCCACCATGCCCGATACCGAGGTCGCCCAGCGCTTCGAGCGCAACGACTGGATCACAGCACCGGTGGTGGACGCCGACAACAAGCTGCTCGGCCGCATCACCATCGATGACGTGGTGGACGTCATCATCGACGAGGCCGACCACTCTCTCCTGGGATTCGCGGGCCTGAGCGATGAGGAGGAAACCTTTACCTCGGTGCGCCGCTCCGCCCCGCGCCGCGCGTTCTGGCTCGGCATCAACCTGTTCACCGCCCTGGTGGCGTCCTCGGTGGTCGGACTCTTTGAGTCGGCGCTCCAGCAGGTGGTAGCGCTGGCCATCCTGATGCCGATTGTCGCCAGCATGGGCGGCATTGCCGGCAGTCAGACGCTGACCGTGGTGGTGCGCGGCATGGCGCTTGGGCACGTCAATCGCAACAACCTGCGCTGGCTGTTCAACAAGGAATTCCTCATCGGTTCGCTCAATGCGATTCTCTGGGCACTGGTCATCGGTGGCATCGCTTCGTTCTGGTTCGACGATTACCGCCTCGGCGTGATCATCGCCGCCGCGATGGTGATCAATCTGGTGACTGCGGCCATCGTGGGTACCTTGCTGCCGGTCTCCCTGAAGGCGATCAAGATCGATCCTGCGCTGGCCGGCAGCGTGGTATTGACCACCTTCACCGACGTGGTCGGATTTTTTTCGTTTCTTGGCCTCGCCACCCTGTTTTATCTGTGACGCCATGATGAGCGACGAACTGCTACCCGAAACCGACGCGGAGCGCCCCCCCAGCAAATCGGCGCGCAAACGCGAGGGGCTGGCGTTGCAGCAACTTGCCGAAACCCTGCTCGCGCTGCCGGCGAAGCAGCTCGCCGCGGTTCCGCTCAGCGACCTGTTGCGCAAGGCATTGGCGGACAGTCGCACGGTCACTCAGCGCGAGGCGCGCCGCCGCCAGTTGCAGTACCTGGGCAAGTTGATGCGGGACGTCGACAGCGCCGCCATCCTGAATGCACTGGCCGAATTCGAGCACCGCAACAGCAACTTCCGCCACCACCTCAAGCAGACCGACAAACTCTGCGCGCAGCTCTGCGTGGATGGCGATCCGGCGATAGAAGCGCTGCTCGCCGACCATCCGGGCCTCGAGCGCCAGCAATTGCGTCAGCTCGTGCGCAACGCCAGGGGCGTCACGGATCCCCAGGCTGCGGCCCGGCGCAAACTGTTCGATTACGTGCGCGTGCATCTGGGCTGAGCATGGGCGCCCGGCGGCGGCGATACCTGGAAAAAATCCGGCCGGGAGATCAGCGGTGACCTCAACAGTCGTTGTAACGACGGAACAGGGCGTCTGCACGCTCAGGCTCAATCGCCCGGAAAAGAAAAACTCCCTGACCCGTGAGATGTACGACTCCCTGGCGGAAGCCATCTGCGCAGCCGACACGGATCCGGAACGACGGGTAATCCTGATCGCCGCCAACGGTGGCGACTTCTGCGCCGGTAATGATCTCGGTGACTTTCAGACGCGGCGCCCCGACGACAAACCGGCTGCCTGGAATTTCCTGCTGGCACTCGCGGACACGCAGGTGCCCCTGGTCGCCGCGGTGCAGGGCCGCGCCATCGGCATAGGAACCACCATGCTCGCCCACTGCGATTTCGTCTACGCGGAACCCGACGCCACTTTCAGCCTGCCGTTCGTGGCCCTGGGCCTGGTGCCCGAGGCGGCGTCCTCGCAAACGCTCGTACAGCAACTGGGCTACCGCCGCGCGGCGGAAATGCTCCTGCTGGGGCAAGTGTGCGATGCAACCACCGCCGCGACCATCGGCTTGATCTCTGCCGTGACGCCAGCGGGAACCGCGCTCGCGACCGCACAGGCTACCGCAGCGCGCCTGGCGGGGCTGCCCCGCGCGGCGTTACGCCAAAGCAAGCAATTGTTGCGGCGCCCGCCGGAATCGCTGCACGCACGCCTGCAAGCCGAAATCACGGTTTTTCAGGAACGGCTGGCAAGCACAACGGCGCAGGAACTGATTGCCGCCACCCTCGAGAAACGCCGCCCGGATCCCGGCAAACTGGACTGATCCCGGGGACATCGCGCCAGGGCGGATCAACTCCCCAGTCGCCGGATCGCCGACTCGGTCAGGAAGCGTTCATAAAGATCCGGCGCGTTCGCGCTCATCTCGTAACCGCCCGAAATACGCTTGACCTGTTCCAGCCGCGTCATCCGGTTGGTCTGGACATTGTGGGCATGCACCCGGGTCCAGGACGCGTAGGGATGCGCGCCGTCGTAGACTGTGTTGGTGCCGTCGGTGTACAGCGCGCCGGCGCCGTCGAAGGAGCGGAAAATCTCGCCGCGGCGATCAAAAGACACCATCGCCAGCGGCGCCAGCGTGCGGGCATCGAACCACACCCGCTTTTTCGAGATCGGCGCTTTCGGAAAACCGACCGGCTCGGCTTCGACCACAATCGCCTCGGGCACCAGCTCGACCTTCATGTCCCAGAAGGTGTTGCCCTTGGGGCCGCCATGGGTCGTGTGCTCCCAGTTTTCGTGCGTCCCGTTCCAGTTGCGGGAAATGGCCGCCAGCGTCGGACCGCGTCCGACAATGGCGTAGTTGCCCCAGGTCAGAAAGGGATCGCCCGCGGTCCAGGCATCCGAGAGATACAGCGACGAACCGGGAATCAGCGGCTCGAAACGCTGGTTGGTGGGGAAACGGCGCACCCGCTTGAAGGCGGGGATGTAGCCAAAAAGATCGGGGAACTGCCGCTGATCATAGGGCCAGATGTTCAGGAACGAGGTTCCCTTGACGTCATTGGGCTTGACGAAGAACACCGACTGATAGCGCAGTTTGTCTTCATGGCCGGGCCAATAGGGCTTGGGGTCGAGCACCGTGCGCCCCACCGGCGCCAGCTCCGCCCAGCAGAGCTCATAGAGATATTCCACGTCACCCTGCGGCCCGACGTCGTACTCCTTGATCGCGTAAAAAGATGCGTCGCGGCGCCCCCAGGTGAGCGTGATTCCGGCGAATATCTCGATGGCGGTCTTGGGGTCTGGGAACGGATTACCGCCAATCCAGGGCTTGCCCTCGCGGGTGGTCACATTGCCATCCGCATCGAACACTGCCTGGCCCTGGTTGCGCAGTGTGGCCTCCACGTATTCCCAGGGGCTGAGTTTCATGGCCTCGCGTGTGGTATCGATGATTTCGAGGCGCCGTCCCATCTGCGCGATCTGGAGGTAGCGGATCGGGTCAAGCAGATCCTTCACATGCTCCACATTGCCGGCATCAATGATGTCCCCGGTGTGGATCTTGCCCTTGGTGTAAGCCTCGATGGACATCAGTTCGTCCGGATAGACGCCGCTGATATCGCCACTCCTGGCGATGGTCGGCCATAGCGGCGCCAACACCCCGGTAGCCAGCACACCGCGCCGCATCTGGTCGAGGAAGTGACGGCGGCTGTAGTCGAAATCGTATTTTCGGATGTGCATTGCGCCCCCCGGGGCCGCTGTCATGGGTCGTCCCTGGTTCAGGACGAAGTGTGTATTTTCCGTCCCGCTCGTCAGCTGCGGCAACCGCCCTGTTTATGCGCCAGCGCCTTGGCCTGTTCGGCATTCAGCAAATGGCGGTAGGTGACCAGTTTGCTCACGAGCGGGCAGAAGTCTGTGTCCGCCGCGCTCAACGCCAGGCGGTGCAGCATCGCATCCTGCCAGCGCGGTGAACCTTCGGGTGTCGCCGCCGCGATCCTTGCCCAGGCCCGATCGGCCTCGACCGTGCGGTTACTGCGTTCCGCGATCTCGGCATAAGTCTGCCAGCCATCACCCGAATCCGGAAACTCCTGCGTCATGGCGCGCGCCACTTCAAAACCCTGATCCAGACGTCCGAGCGCGGTCAACGCACGAATCCGCAGCAGACTCACCTGGCGCTGATCCTGACCCTGCCCGGCCAGGGCCGGGTAAAAATGTTCCGCCAACTCTGCCACCAGCTCGAAGCTCTTGCTGCGTTCAAGCTCCAGCAGGAACTGATAAAACTGCCGCTCCCCTTCCGTATCATCCCCGCGTGCCGCCAGCGCATCAGCCATCCCCTGCAAACCGGCATGATCGCCGGTGGCGGCGAGGGCGCGCAATTTTGACCACAACAGCACGGGGCGTGCCCGGGTATCGTTGGCGGCCTCGGCCAACAGCGCATCGAGTTCCGCCAATACCTTTGGCAGGTCCCGACCCAGAACGGTTCGCATCTGCAACGACAGCGCGCGGAACCAGGGCTGGCGACGCTGCGCTCCAGGGAGCGCCTCGAGCGCCGTGAGAATCTGTTTCGCCACGGTCTGTTCCTGCACGGTATCACCGCGCGTCACCGCCCGGTTGAAGTCGCTGATGTCCCGATGCAACTCGGTCAGCGCGATATCGCTGCGGAGTTCGCGGTCAGCACCGGCCGCGCGCAGATGCCGGGCCGCCACCTCGGGGTCCTTGCTCAAGCGGGCCAGACCCAGATGCGCGCTGGCCGCATCGGCATCCTTGGGCGCGGCCGCGACAAAAGTGTTGGCCACCTGTTCCAGGTGTTCGCGATTGGCTTCGGTGGGATGCTGCGCATACACGGCTTGGGCGACCGACCAGCTCAGCTTGGGCAGCGCGGCGGCAACACTGGGGTGCAAATGGGGCTGGCGCTGGAGCCGCTCGATCTCGGCGCTGGCCTCGCGCGGCAAATCGGTACTGACCAGCGCAACGAT
Organism: uncultured Gammaproteobacteria bacterium; assembly: GCA_963708735.1. Lineage (GTDB taxonomy): Bacteria > Pseudomonadota > Gammaproteobacteria > Pseudomonadales > Porticoccaceae > JAGPUQ01. The sequence continues at coordinate 14,268 of CAVPTW010000013.1, read as the reverse complement.
GTAGTGATACTGAAATGGCGTCACGTCGATCGGCAGTTGTTCACCGCCCTGTTCACGAAACTGCCGGTATTTGATGACCGTGGTCTTGTACTGCTGGTACGCGTAGGCGAACTCGGCGTCGATCAGGCGCGACAGCACGCCCAGATCCTCACCCACGATTTCGTCGCGATACGACAGGATGCGGCCCAGCAGGGCGTCGGTCAAAAAACCGTCCGCGATCAGCTTGCGGAGCCGCTGGCCGGCCTCCATGGCGCCGATGTTCTCGCGGCGACGGCGCTCGAGCAGCGCAAATGCCTCTTCCGCCGTCACCGCCGCCAGCGTCGGACTCAGGGGTTCGCGGGGTATTGCTGTCAGTTGGCGAATCTCGCCGCGGCGCACGGCAAGCAGGGTCAGTTGGGCTTCAGCGAGCTTGCGTACCGGGTTTTCGGGGCGGTCGGCGAGGGCTTCCACCAAGCGGCGAAAGCGTTGTTCGGCGCCGGCAAGATCGCCACGCGCCTGGGCAATGTAACCCAGACCGAGCCAGCTGCCCTGCACGATGCCGGGATAGAGGATGCGCACCGACGCGGCCTTGAAGCCGGTTTCGGCACGATTCAGCCATTTCACCCGCTCCCGGTCATCCGGTCGGGCTTCGGCCAGACCGAGCATGGCCCAGGCCCGCCAATAGCCGAATGTGGACTGGGCGTGGTTGATGTCGTACCAGATATCGGAGCGATAGAGGCTCTCGAGCGCCACTTCGTCTTCGCCGGTGGCGCTTTCCAGTGCCCGCACCTTGTCGCGACAGCGATCCCGCAGCAATTCCGTAGTCGCTATGAGATGCTCGAATACCCGGGCATCCACGCCCAGTTCCCGCCCCCGCGATACCAGTTTGCCCAGCACCTCCGAGGCGCGCAGGTAATCCGGCGGCGCCAGGGTTTCCGGCGACCGGTCGAGCGCCTCTCGCAGCGCACCTTCGAGGACCGTGATCCGTCCACCATCGGCGGCATCGGTTGCGGCATGCTCCAGTTCCGCCAGATCGGCGGCGATGGCGGCAGCCCAGACACAACACGCCAGGACGGCGCCGGCGAACAGTCGCGTCACTGAACAAAACCCTCCAGCAACAACCCCGCTTCGGAGGCAAAGCGCCCGCCCAGGATCAGCGACATCAGCTGCTTGGTAATCCGCACGTCGCCCGCCATGGTAGTGGCGATTCCGCCGCCCGCCTCGGCAAGCTGCTGAAAATCGTACATCGGCTTGTTGCGGAACCGATTGTGATCCACGGGCCGACCCACCACCGCCTCGATCAGCGCCGGATTGGCGTCATCGCTCACATCCAGCGCCGACAACTGGCCGCCGTCGGTGGCGAACTGCCGGGCCAGTGACAGGGCGTGGCGCAACTCTCCCTCATGGGGAGGTGCATCGCCAATCAGGATGATCACCTTGCGCGCGCGCAGGCGCCAGCCCGCCTTGGCGACACCGACTTCGAGGCCGGCCGCCACGGCTTCCGGAAGGTCGCCGCCACCCTCGGCCGTCAGCACGCCCAGAAACCTCGTCAACTTGTTCAGGCTGAAAGTCAGTGGTTGCAGATGGGTGACATAGCCCGGCGAGTCGTAGTCGCGATAGGCCACGACACCAAATCGTGACACCGGCACCAGGAGCCGGACCGCATCCACGATATCGATCATGTGCGCCCGGGCTTCGTTGAGCACCCAGTCCATCGACCCCGTGGTATCCACCACGAACACGACATCCAGGCCGGTTTCGCGCAAGCCCTGCACATAGGCGGCGAATCCCTGCGTGGAATTGCTCAACCCATTGCCGACTCCGGTGCCGAAGCCGGCGGCACCTCGACCCGCGGTGACAGCCATATCGGTCAGCAGCGGCAGGGATGCTCCCCGGCTCGCGCCGCCAGCCGCCGCTTTCATGGCGAGATCAACGTCCGGCGGGGGCGGCGTGACCGCGGCGGTTGGAACCAGAACTTCCGGTGGTTCGAATTCGATTTTGTCTTCGAACACCAATTCCTTCGGAGGCGGTTTGCTCACCAGCTGAATATCCACCGTACGTTCGGGCGCCGGTGGCGTCACCGCAACGGTGGCGGTTACGACAGAGGCGCGCCATGACAACCAGATATGGACCAGCAGGGACAGTAAGAGTAGCGCCAGCCACAGGGTGAACGAGCGGTGCCATGTCAGTTGCATAGAATCTCGTGCCCTGTTGGCGGCGGTGTCGCTGCGCTACCCATCCCCGGGGTGGCCGGCAGCCCAGAGAGCATCGTGCGACCGGAATCTAGCAGTACAGGTCACGCGGTATTGGGCGCGCCACTGATCAACACTCGGCAAAAGTCGTTAACCCGGGCGGTAAGTCCAGCATCATAGTACGGGTGGTGTCGGGTCCCGATGCCGATATCAAAAAAAACCGGCGCCCAGGGCGCCGGTTTCGTCTCGCTGTCCTTTCGGGTCAGAACTGATAGCCGATCCGCAGGGTAACCTCATCGCCCCAGTCCACCGGCGCCAGGCTGCCCGCGCTGTCCTTGGCATCGATAAAGCTCGCAAAGGCCTCGAACGTCCATTCGTTGCTCGGCTTGTAACGCACCGCCGGCTGAATCAGTGCGCTGCCGTTGAGGTCGTAGAGCAGAGCGAAATCAAACCGCCAGACCAGGTCGGGGAAGGGCTGCTGGAAGGCAAAGGAAAATCCATCCCAACCGCGACCAGGTCCGCCTTCTTTTTTCCCGCTACCCGCCTTGTCCACCCTCCCGCCGATGTTTCCGATCGGGCGGCCCACGAAGTCAATCGCGCTCTTGTGCATCCACTGCAGCGAGAAGAACGTGGCGGGGAAGTCTTGCGAGAAGCGCTGGTACTTCTCGAAGGCCACCGCTGTTGGCTGCCGGCACCGCACTTGCCATGGCAACTTTAAATTTAAAAAGGGTACGTTTATTCATGTGTTTTCCCTCTCGCTTATTGTTATCGAATACTGGCCGTTATCGACCATAAGCCATCGGCAATCGTCACCGTTAGAACCGATAGAAAGGTCGGATGTACCCGCGCTCCGGGCCCAAACCGACCAGCCGGATCACTCAATAGTACCGAGCGACCCGACCGCACTTCTAACCTCTAGGTCCCCAGCCGCCGAATGGCCTGGACGGTGAGGTATTTGTCGTAGGCATCCGGAACATCGAACTCGGTCTTCATGCCGCTGCGGTTCGCTTGCGCGTGGTTGAAACGCGTGAACCGGTTGGTCTGGATATCGTGCGCGTGCACAAACGACCACGACCACGCCGGCTTGCCGTTGCGCTCCAGGTTCGCCTTGTCACCCTTGGTCTGCTGGCTGAAGCCAATCTCGAACGAACGCCACAACTCACCGCGCCGGTCGTAGGTCACATAGCCGATCGCCGCCATGTTGCGCACGTCCAGCCACACCCGCTTCTTGCTCACCGGCGCCCGCGGGTAACCCGTCGGCTCCGCTTCGATCACCAGCACTTCCGGACAAAATTCAAAATCCATCTCGTAGAAGTTCAGGCCTTTGGCACCCCCGTGCAGTAGGTGGTCCTTGCTCCAGTTCTCCTTGTCGCCATGCCAGGTGCCGGACTGCGAGCCCAGGAACGGACCCCGCCCTATTATTTTGTAGTTGCCCCAGGTCAGCATCGGATCCCCCGCCGCCCACGCATCCGACAGGAAGAAGGTGATCCCGGGCACCAGCGGCTCAAAGCGCTGGTTGGTCGGGAAACGTCGCACCCGCTTGAACGCCGGCAGATACCCAAACAGGTCCGGAAACTCCCGCTGGTCGTATTTCCAGGTGTTCAGGAACGAGGTCCCTTTCACGTCGTTCGGCGCCGTGAACCACACCGCCTGATAACGCAGCTTGTCTTCCTCTCCCTTCAGGTAGGGACCGTCCGGGTTGCTCACCAGCGCCGTGGTGTTCATCTCGCACCACGCCAGCGAATAGTTGTATTCCACATCCCCCGACGGACCCAGATCCACATCGTCCACCGCGTAGAGCGAGGTGTCGTGACGGCCCCAGCTCAGGGTCAGGTTGGCAAAGGCTTCCAGACCGCTCTGCGGGTCCACAAAGGGCGCGCCACCGATCCACGGTTTGCCCGTGTCCTTCACCACCACGTTACCGTTCGCGTCCAGCGCCGCCTTGCCCTGGTTCTTCAGCGTCGCCTGGTAGTAATCGTGCGGGAACAGCTTGCTCACGTCCTTCGTCTGCGGCACGACCCGGATCCGCCGGCCCATCTGGGTCACTTGCAGGTACGCCACCGGGTCCAGCAGGTCCTTCACGTGTTCGACGTTGGCGGCCGTGATGACGTCGCCTTCCTTCACCTTGCCCTTGGTGTAGGCTTCCAGCGATTGCAGCTCTTCCGGATACGCCTTGCCGATCTCCCCCGTGTTGCCGATCAACGGCCACAGCGACGTCAATACCCCAGCCCCCATCAGACCCTTCGCCGTCTTCTCCATGAAAAAACGTCGGCTGTAATCAAAATCGTATTTCTTGATGTGCATGAAAGTTCTCCGGCTGCATGAGACACCAGCAAAACCTTGCTGGGCGCTACCGTCCTTTGTATTAAATAACGAATGATTATGCAATACATGCATATGCTAGATGAGCATTCGCGAGAGAGCAGACATGACCAATTAGTTACGAGTAGTCAAAGAAGGCAAGCGCAAGCACGAAGCTACCGGAAATATCGTGGTCACCGGTTAAATCCCCTACGCAGACGCGGGCGGGACACCGGCCAAGGATGTATGGAATGGTCTTTCAGCCATTTTTCAGAGATGGCGGCAAGAGAAGAGTTTGCGCTCCAACTTGGCAAAGCGATGGGTCGGAAACAAAAAAGGGCCGGCGTCGAAACGCCGGCCCCATGGGAACGAGAACCTGAATCAGAACTGGTAGCCGATCCGCAGGGTAACCTCATCGCCCCAGTCCACCGGCGCCAGGCTGCCCGCGCTGTCCTTGGCATCGATAAAGTTCGCAAAGGCCTCGAACGTCCAATCGTTACTCGGCTTGTAACGCACCGCCGGCTGAATCAGTGCGCTGCCGTTGAGGTCGTAGAGCAGGGCGAAATCAAACCGCCAGACCAGGTCGGGGAAGGGCTGCTGGAAGGCAAAGGCCACGGCATCCCAGCCGCCGGATTTCTCTCCGCCCGTGGGGGGGCTGTGGCCGTCACCCCCCAGGGTGCGCAGATTGCGGCCCAGAAAATCGCTATCTGTCTTGTGCATCCACTGGAAGGAAAGGAAGGTGGCGGGAAAGTCCCGCGAAAACCGGTGGTACTTCTCCACCGCCAGCCCGGTCACCCATTCGTCGCTCTCGATGAAATACCGAGACACATTGTTGGTGAACTTTTTGTCCGGGGTGTAGCTGGCCTCGAAGCGGACTACCAGCTGATCCAGCCAGGTATCGGGCTCGGAATAAAAAATGTAGTTGAAACCCCCGCCAAAGACATTCTCCGCCGCGTAGATGGGGATGACATCGGCCTCCAGATCGCCGAGAAGCACGAAAGTGGTATCGAGAATGTCCGAGGCTTCCGCCGTCGTGTAGTTGGGACCGTGGCCGACCACGAAGGTGCCCAGGGCAGTGAGCACCGGATATTCTGTGGTCAGGGCATTGAGGCCCGCTACCCCATCGAGGCCCAGCAGGTGGGCGGTTTCATACCAGTCGAGCACCGAAAGGGTTCCGGCTCCCAAGGGTTGCGTGGAACCCGGAAAACTGGTGGAGCGAAACGGCTGGGAACCGAAATCGCCAAAGGGGTTGACTCCACCGCCCAGTCTTTCAAACATAGCTGTTGACCGAACTCTGACCACCCACGCCCCAGCGGAAAATCGGATCCGGATTGTGACGGCTGACCGCGAAAAGCTGCACCCCGAGATCGCCGAACTGACCCTGCAAGCGCAGGCCCCCGTTGATCTGATCATCGACCTTGTCAAACCCGATGTCGTTGCGTACCGTAAAAGGCGACGCGAAGATGCTGTAGGGCGTACCGCTTCCAGCCAAAATGCTGGGCTGGAACATCTGCGCGAACCCCTCCAACTCCCAGTTCGGCGTCAGGTTGTAACTCGCGCGGATGCCCGGCGACGCTACCCGTTTGTCGGCGTATTCTTCCGAGGCGAAATCCAGAAAACTGTGGCGGCGCAGGTCGAGGCCGTTGACCACGTCCGCCACCCGGAAAAAGATCGACTCCCCCCAGGCGATCTGCTGGTTTCCGATCCTCACCCACAGTGGCCCGTTCTGGTAGTCCAGGTAGGCCGAGGGCAGATCGATCATGTAATCGTCGTCACACACCTCAAGGGAGGTGGCGCACTTGCCGTGGTTGTGGACTTCGAAGTGATTGGGGTCGCCGTAGTCCTGGAACACGTCGTACTGATAAAAGCCACGAACCTTGACGAACCCGGCCCAGTTCTCGTCGAACTTAATATTGAAGTCGACTTCGGCGCGGGTCGCCATCAGGTTCCAGTCATTGTTCATGCTGAGATCTTGTTTCTGAAACGGCGCCGTAAGGCCAGCCATGACCGCGTTAACGGTCGCGGGATCTCCGGCCGCCGCAGATGGAACACCTGGAATAAGCCCGGTTCCGATCAGCGCGGCGACGTTGGCCGGGTTGCGCAGAAACTGCGATTGGTTGGGAAGCTCCCCGCTCACCAGGGCACTGCCCCGGTTCCAGGGGTTTTCGTCGTTTGTGAGCTTGTAGGCCGCCTCCTGGCGAATAAACCCCGAGACCGCAATATCCACGGCAGTCGCTTGAGCAGCCCACAACATGGCTGCCGGCACCGCACTTGCCATGGCAACTTTAAATTTAAAAAGGGTACGTTTATTCATGTGTTTTCCCTCTCGCTTATTGTTATCGAATACTGGCCGTTATCGACCATAAGCCATCGGCAATCGTCACCGTTAGAACCGATAGAAAGGTCGGATGTACCCGCGCTCCGGGCCCAAACCGACCAGCCGGATCACTCAATAGTACCGAGCGACCCGACCGCACTTCTAACCTCTAGGTCCCCAGCCGCCGAATGGCCTGGACGGTGAGGTATTTGTCGTACGCATCCGGGATGTCGAACTCGGTCTTCATCCCGCTGCGGTTCGCTTGCGCGTGGTTGAAACGCGTGAACCGGTTGGTCTGGATGTCGTGCGCGTGCACAAACGACCACGACCACGCCGGCTTGCCGTTGCGCTCCAGGTTCGCCTTGTCACCCTTGGTCTGCTGGCTGAAGCCAATCTCGAACGAACGCCACAACTCACCGCGCCGGTCGTAGGTCACATAGCCGATCGCCGCCATGTTGCGCACGTCCAGCCACACCCGCTTCTTGCTCACCGGCGCCCGCGGGTAACCCGTCGGCTCCGCTTCGATCACCAGCACTTCCGGACAAAATTCAAAATCCATCTCGTAGAAGTTCAGGCCTTTGGCACCCCCGTGCAGTAGGTGGTCCTTGCTCCAGTTCTCCTTGTCGCCATGCCAGGTGCCGGACTGCGAGCCCAGGAACGGACCCCGCCCTATTATTTTGTAGTTGCCCCAGGTCAGCATCGGATCCCCCGCCGCCCACGCATCCGACAGGAAGAAGGTGATCCCGGGCACCAGCGGCTCAAAGCGCTGGTTGGTCGGGAAACGTCGCACCCGCTTGAACGCCGGCAGATACCCGAACAGGTCCGGAAACTCCCGCTGGTCGTATTTCCAGGTGTTCAGGAACGAGGTCCCTTTCACGTCGTTCGGCGCCGTGAACCACACCGCCTGATAACGCAGCTTGTCTTCCTCTCCCTTCAGGTAGGGACCGTCCGGGTTGCTCACCAGCGCCGTGGTGTTCATCTCGCACCACGCCAGCGAATAGTTGTATTCCACATCCCCCGACGGACCCAGATCCACATCGTCCACCGCGTAGAGCGAGGTGTCGTGACGGCCCCAGCTCAGGGTCAGGTTGGCAAAGGCTTCCAGACCGCTCTGCGGGTCCACAAAGGGCGCGCCACCGATCCACGGTTTGCCCGTGTCCTTCACCACCACGTTACCGTTCGCGTCCAGCGCCGCCTTGCCCTGGTTCTTCAGCGTCGCCTGGTAGTAATCGTGCGGAAACAGCTTGCTCACGTCCTTCGTCTGCGGCACGACCCGGATCCGCCGGCCCATCTGGGTCACTTGCAGGTACGCCACCGGGTCCAGCAGGTCCTTCACGTGTTCGACGTTGGCGGCCGTGATGACGTCGCCTTCCTTCACCTTGCCCTTGGTGTAGGCTTCCAGCGATTGGAGCTCTTCCGGATACGCCTTGCCGATCTCCCCCGTGTTGCCGATCAACGGCCACAGCGACGTCAATACCCCAGCCCCCATCAACCCCTTCGTCGTCTTCTCCAGAAAAAAACGACGGCTGTAATCAAAATCGTATTTCTTGATATGCATGAAAGTTCTCCGGCTGCATGAGACACCAGCAAAACCTTGCTGGGCGCTACCGTCCTTTGTATTAAATAACGAATGATTATGCAATACATGCATATGCTAGATGAGCATTCGCGAGAGAGCAGACATGACCAATTAGTTACGAGTAGTCAAAGAAGGCAAGCGCAAGCACGAAGCTACCGGAAATATCGTGGTCACCGGTTAAATCCCCTACGCAGACGCGGGCGGGACACCGGCCAAGGATGTATGGAATGGTCTTTCAGCCATTTTTCAGAGATGGCGGCAAGAGAAGAGTTTGCGCTCCAACTTGGCAAAGCGATGGGTCGGAAACAAAAAAGGGCCGGCGTCGAAACGCCGGCCCCATGGGAACGAGAACCTGAATCAGAACTGGTAGCCGATCCGCAGGGTAACCTCATCGCCCCAGTCCACCGGCGCCAGGCTGCCCGCGCTGTTCTTGGCGTCGATCAAGTTCGCGTAGGCCTCGAACGTCCAACCGTTACTCGGCTTGTAACGTATCCGCCGGCTGCACCAGATAGCGCAGCCATAGATGTCGTAGAGCACCGAAAAGTCAAACCGCCACATCAGACTCGGCGTTGGCTGCTGAAACGCAAAGGAAAATGCGTCCCAGCCGTTACCACCCCAGCCGGTCTTCTTCCCGCGCGCGCCTTCCGTTGCAGTGCCTCCGATGGTATCCAGCGAACGGCCCACGAAGTCGCTGTGGGTCTTGTGCATCCACTGCAGCGAGAAGAACGTGGCCGGGAAATTCTGCGAGAGGCGTTGGTATTTCTCAAGGGCCAACGCCGTGATCCACTCATTGCCGGAAAGCGGCTTTTGCGCCAGATTGTTGGTCCACTTGCGATCCGGCGTGTAACTGGCCTCCGCGCGTATCACCAACTGGTCCAGCAAACTATCCGGCGTCGAGTAGAAGATATAGTTGCCCCCGCCCCCGAACACATTCTCCGCCGGGTAGGAGGAAATGATGTCGGCGTTCAGATCGCCCAGAAGCGAGAAGAATATGTCGAAGACCGGCGCCGCTTCCTGCAGATTCGTCACCCAGATACCCTTGGCAATATCGGCATTGGGCAACATGCCTTTCCCGGTCGGATCCAACCCGGCACTCGCAGCGGCGATGTTGGTCAGGAACCCGCCAATAAAGGGAAAATCCCGACCCAGTACATTGAGGGCTTCCACTCCGTTCATCCCGCCCAGGGCCGAGGCCTTCATCCAGTCATACGAACCCAAGGTTCCACCGCCAGCAGGTACCGGACTGCCTGGCGCCGCTGACGAGCGAAAGGCCTGTTGTGAAAAAAGCGCACCGTTGATGGCGCCAAACACCGGGTCGAGCGCCGTTTGCCCCCCGGCGCCCCATTTGTAAACCGGGTCCGGATTGTGGCGGCTCACCGCAAAGAACTGCAGGCCCAGGTTGTCGATCTGACCGTTGAAGCGGATTCCGCCGTTAACAAAATCCTTGTAATGGTTGTAGCCAATATCATCCCGAATTTGAAAGGGCGAGTTGATAAACGCGTAGGGGCTTCCCTGCCGCGGGTGAATGGTCGGTTGGAACATCTGCACAAATGTCTCAATCTCCCATTGCGCGGTCATGTTGTAGCTCATCCGGATACCCGGCGCCGGTGCGCGCTCGTCCGCATATTCCTCGGTGGCGTAGTCGAGGAACGAATGCCGACGCAAATCCAGGCCGTTGGCCACATCCGCTACCCGGAAGAACAGTGCCTCACCCCAGGCAATCTGCTGGTTGCCGGCGCGTATCCATAACGGCCCGTTGTTGTAATCGATATAGGCCGAGGGCAGATCGATCATGTAGTTGCGATTGCAGACCTCCAGCCGGTTGCCGCAATGCCCGCTCATGTTGACTTCGAAATTGTTCGGCTTGCCGTATTCGTCGATGATGTCAGCGGTGTAATAGCCGCGCACTTTGACGAACCCGGTAAAGTTCTCGTCAAACTTCAGGTTGAAATCGATTTCGGCGCGGGTGGCCATCAGGTCCCAGCGCTCGTCGTTGTGATAATCCTTTTTGAAGAACTGAGGCGCCGGCAATTGCCAGGTAGCCGGGGGATTGCCAAGCTGGTTCGTCAAAGCCAGGAAGGTAGCCTCGGACACCGTTTTCCCCGGCAGGACGCTCGCGGGTCCCGGGTCTCGCAAGGTATTGGTCAGCGCACCACTCGCAAAAGCGCTGCCTCGCAGAAACGGGTTCGGCTCCTGTCCGATCCGGTAGGCCGCCTCCTGGCGAATAAACCCCGAGACCGCAATATCCACAGCCTGCGCACTTCCCACTGCCGCGAAACCGCAGAAAATCGCGGCGGCCCCCATAACTCGCTTGTTGATGCGATTCATGATTACACCTCTTAATGCTTATAGTTGTAGCTAAACCACCCTGAACAAATGAACATGGAACCCTAGGTCCCCAGCCGCCGAATGGCCTGTACGGTGAGGTATTTGTCGTAGGTGTCCGCCCGGCTGTTGTATTCAGCCTTCATGCCATTGCTCAACTGCTCGGCCAGATACAGGCGGCTCATCCGCCCGGACTGCGCGTCGAAACTGTGCACATGCGTCGGACCCCACTCCGGATGACCCTTGCTGTCCAGTTGCACCTTGTCGCCCTTGGACTGCTGCGACCAGCCCACCTCGAAGGACTTCCACAATTCACCCTTGCGATCGAAGGTGACGTAGGCTACATACGCCATGTTCCGAACATCCAACCATACCCGCTTCTTGCCCACCGGCGCACGCGGGTAACCGGTCGGCTCCGCTTCGATCACCAGTACCTCCGGACAGAACTCCACGCTGGTCTCCCAGAATGTAGTGCCCTTCGGTCCTCCGTGAACCGGTGGCTCCCAATTCGGCTTGTCACCATGCCAGGCATCGGACTGACAGCCCAGCAAGGGCTGACGACCCACAATCTTGTGGTTGCCCCAAGTCAGCATCGGGTCGCCCGCCGCCCAGAAGTCCGACAAAACCACGGTGATCCCCGGCACCAGCGGCTCAAAGCGCTGGTTGCTCGGAAACCGCCGCACCCGCTTGAACGCCGGCAGGTAACCAAACAGATCCGGGAACTCCCGCTGGTCGTATTTCCAGATATTCAGGAAGGAGGTGCCCTTCACGTCGTTGGGACCCACAAACCACACTGAACTGTATTTCAGCTTGTCTTCGTGGCCCTGCCAATAGGGGCCATCGGGACTGGAAACGAGACCTACCGCGTTCTTTTCGCAGACAGCCAACTCATACGCATATTCCACATCTCCCTGAGCAGACAGATCCCAGTCCCGGGCGGCATAGATGAACTCATCGTGATGGCTACCGGTAAGGGTCAGGTTGGCCAGGGCTTCCAGACCACTCTGGGGATTCAGAAACGGCAGACCGCCAATCCACGGCTTGCCTGTATCCTTCACCACCACGTTGCCATTGGCATCCAGCACCGCCTTGCCCTGGTTCTTCAGGGTGGCCTCGAGAAAATCGTGCGGGAACAGCTTGCTCACGTCCTTCGTCTGCGGAACCACCTTGAGACGCCGGCCCATCTGACTGACATGCAGGTACGCCACCGGGTCCAGCAGGTCTTTGACATGTTCAACGTTGGCGGCGGTGATGACATCCCCTTCCTTCACCTTGCCCTTGGTGTACGCCTCCAGCGATTGCAGTTCCTCCGGGTACGCCTTGCCGATCTCCCCCGTGTTGCCGATCAACGGCCACAGCGACGTCAATACCCCAGCCCCCATCAGACCCTTCGCCGTCTTCTCCATGAAAAAACGTCGGCTGTAATCAAAATCGTATTTCTTGATGTGCATGCTTACCTCCTGCTGTTACAATTTGTAGTTAGGTGACACAAGCCATCGTGACGCCAAATCCGGCAAAATGGGCATGCAGCAACACCAAAATGGGCATGCAGCAACACTCAGACGCCGCCGCTGACGGTCGGCGCCAAAGCGGTCGGCGCCAAAGAGTGTTGCCGAAGGTTTTAAATTATTTGATCTGCACAATCCTTCCGGAATGGCCAACCAGGAACACATTGCCACTGCCGGAAATCCCTAACGATTGGTACCACCGCGATGTGATATCGCCGGCATCGATCTCGGTCCAGTTTTTTCCGCCGTCTGCACTCCGCAACAGCATACGAATACCGGTGATATGAACGGTTCCTTCCCGATCGGTCAGGACATCAAGTAGATTGGCGTTGGTACTCACGGAACCAACTTCCCACGTATTCCCGCCATCCGCGGTACGCAGAATTTTTCCCTCCTGGCCCACCGCGTAGCCATTGCCGTCATCGTTCAACTCGAGCGCGAACAGCGACGAATCGCCCCGATGCAGAATCTCCCAGGTATCGCCCCCATCGGATGAGCGCATGATCAGCTCGAACTCACCGACAATAGTCACCACACCTGCTTCGGAAACCTCGACGTCATAGATGTGCGGTTCAAGGACGTCACCGAGCAACGCTTGCCAGTCAAAAGCGATAGGCTCCCAGGATTGACCGCCATCGGCCGACCTGAGCACTGTGCCAAATCCACCGACCGCAAAGGCGAGTCCAGCGTTATTCACACTCACACTCAGCAGCCGCGCATCGGTTCCTGACTTGGCTGCCTGCCATTTGCCATCGCGACGAATCAGAATGGTACCGCTCTGACCAACGGCGATGGGCCAGCTCGCGTTGCAATCAATCCCCAGCAGCGCGGACTGCGTAATGGGAGTCCCGGGATGCCAATCCTTGCCGCCGTCATCGGTTTCGAACATGGTGCCGGCAACGCCCACCGCGATGCCCGCATTCTGATTGAAACAGATGTCGTACAGGGCATCGTGCGCAATTCCCTTATACCTGACATCAAATTTCGCTTCACCGACTGCGAATGCATTGCCTGCTGATCCGGCGGCTACAAGCAGACCAGCCACAATCGCCACAAACCTACCCGCCTTCACCCACTTCGTCATGATCAGGTCCCCAGCCGCCGAATGGCCTGTACGGTGAGGTATTTGTCGTAGGTGTCCGCCCGGCTGTTGTATTCAGCCTTCATGCCATTGCTCAACTGCTCGGCCAGATACAGGCGGCTCATCCGCCCGGACTGCGCGTCGAAACTGTGCACATGCGTCGGACCCCACTCCGGATGACCCTTGCTGTCCAGTTGCACCTTGTCGCCCTTGGACTGCTGCGACCAGCCCACCTCGAAGGACTTCCACAATTCACCCTTGCGATCGAAGGTGACGTAGGCTACATACGCCATGTTCCGAACATCCAACCATACCCGCTTCTTGCCCACCGGCGCACGCGGGTAACCGGTCGGCTCCGCTTCGATCACCAGTACCTCCGGACAGAACTCCACGCTGGTCTCCCAGAATGTAGTGCCCTTCGGTCCTCCGTGAACCGGTGGCTCCCAATTCGGCTTGTCACCATGCCAGGCATCGGACTGACAGCCCAGCAAGGGCTGACGACCCACAATCTTGTGGTTGCCCCAAGTCAGCATCGGGTCGCCCGCCGCCCAGAAGTCCGACAAAACCACGGTGATCCCCGGCACCAGCGGCTCAAAGCGCTGGTTGCTCGGAAACCGCCGCACCCGCTTGAACGCCGGCAGGTAACCAAACAGATCCGGGAACTCCCGCTGGTCGTATTTCCAGATATTCAGGAAGGAGGTGCCCTTCACGTCGTTGGGACCCACAAACCACACTGAACTGTATTTCAGCTTGTCTTCGTGGCCCTGCCAATAGGGGCCATCGGGACTGGAAACGAGACCTACCGCGTTCTTTTCGCAGACAGCCAACTCATACGCATATTCCACATCTCCCTGAGCAGACAGATCCCAGTCCCGGGCGGCATAGATGAACTCATCGTGATGGCTACCGGTAAGGGTCAGGTTGGCCAGGGCTTCCAGACCACTCTGGGGATTCAGAAACGGCAGACCGCCAATCCACGGCTTTCC
>CAVPTW010000012.1:0-17761 GCA_963708735.1 uncultured Gammaproteobacteria bacterium | reverse complement strand
GGCGCTGGCACGACGCCGGGTTTTGCGGGTGCCGAGCAGGGGTTTGAGAAACCGCCCGGTGTGAGATTCGGGGCAGCGCACAATGTCTTCCGGGGTACCGGTGGCCAGTACCAGGCCGCCGCCACTGCCGCCTTCGGGACCCAGATCGATGATCCAGTCGGCGGTCTTGATGACATCGAGATTGTGTTCGATCACCACCACGGTGTTGCCGTGATCGCGAAAGCGGTGCAGTACGCCGAGCAGTTGCTGGATGTCGTGGAAATGCAGCCCGGTGGTGGGCTCGTCCAGAATGTAGAGCGTGCTGCCGGTATCGCGCTTGGATAATTCCCGCGACAGTTTCACCCGTTGCGCCTCGCCGCCGGAGAGTGTGGTGGCCGACTGGCCCAGGCGCACATAGGCAAGCCCCACATCCATCAGGGTCTGCAATTTGCCGGCGATGGCGGGGATGGCGTCGAAGAAGGCGCGCGCGTCTTCCACCGTCATTTCCAGCACTTCGTGAATGCTCTTGCCCTTGTAAAGGATCTCCAGGGTCTCGCGGTTGTAGCGCTTGCCGCCACAGACTTCGCACATCACATGGATGTCCGGCAGAAAATGCATCTCTACCTTGGTGACGCCATCGCCTTGGCAGGCTTCGCAGCGGCCGCCCTTGACGTTGAAGCTGAAGCGCCCGGGCTGGTAGCCGCGCGAGCGCGCCTCCTGGGTGCCGGCGAACAGTTCGCGGATCGGCGTGAAGATGCCGGTGTAGGTGGCGGGATTGGAGCGCGGCGTGCGGCCGATGGGGCTTTGATCGATGTCCACGCACTTGTCGAGGTGCTCCAGTCCGCTGATCTCGCGATGCGGCGCGGGGTGCAAGGTGGTCGCCTTGTTGAGCGCGGTGGCGGCGAGGGGGAACAGGGTCTCGTTGATGAGTGTGGATTTGCCCGAGCCCGAAACCCCGGTGATGCAGGTGAGCAACCCGAGCGGTATCTCGACGTCGAGGTTGCGCAAATTGTTGCCGCTGGCACCCAGAATCCGCAGCAGGCGCGCGGGATTGACCGGAGTGCGCGCCGCCGGCACGGGGATCGCCCTGCGGCCCGCCAGGTAATCGCCGGTGAGGGAATCGGGCGCGGCGATGATGTCGGCCACCTTGCCCTGGGCCACCACGCGGCCGCCGTGCACACCGGCGCCGGGACCCATGTCGACGACATGATCGGCGCTGCGGATCGCCTCTTCGTCGTGCTCCACCACGATCACGGTATTGCCGAGATCGCGCAGACGGGTGAGGGTGGTGAGTAGGCGTGCATTGTCGCGCTGGTGCAGCCCGATGGAGGGTTCGTCGAGGATGTACATGACGCCGACCAGCCCGGCGCCGATCTGGCTGGCGAGCCGGATGCGTTGCGCCTCGCCGCCGGACAGGGTATCGGCGCTGCGATCCAGGGTCAGGTAATTGAGTCCCACATCCACCAGAAAATGCAGGCGGTCGCGGATTTCCTTGAGGATCTTGCCGGCGATTTCGCCTTTCTGCCCCGGCAATTCCAGCTGGGCGTAGTACTCGGCCAGCTCGCCGGTGGTGCGCGCCGTCGCGGCGGGCAGCGAGCGGCCATCCACAAAGACGTGACGCGCGGCGCGGTTGAGGCGCATGCCCTCGCATTCGGGACAGCGCTGGGTGCTGAGATACTTGACCAGCTCCTCGCGCACGCCGGCGGAATCGGTCTCGCGATAGCGCCGTTCCATGTTGGGGATGATGCCCTCGAAGCGGTGCGTGCGTTTGAACACGGTGCCGCGCTCGTTGATGTAGTTGAAGGTGATTTCTTCTTCACCGCTGCCGAACAGGATCAGCTGCTGGTGGCGGGGGTCGAGTTCCGCGAACGGCGTGTCGATGGCAAAGCCGTAGTGCTCGGCGAGCGAGGTGAGCATGTTGAAGTAGAACAGATTACGGCGGTCCCAGCCGCGGATCGCGCCTTCCGAAATGCTCGCCTCCGGGTGCTGGATGACGCGATCGAGATCGAAGAACTGGCGCACGCCCAGGCCGTCGCAGGTGGGGCAGGCGCCGGAGGGATTGTTGAAGGAAAAAACCCGCGGTTCCAGTTCGTCGATACTGTAGTTGCAGATCGGGCAGGCAAAGCGCGCCGAGAACAGGCGCTCCGGCTGGTCGCCGTCCATGAAGCTCACCACCGCGAGTCCCTCGGCGAGTTTCAGCGCGGTTTCGAAGGATTCGGTGAGCCGCAGCCGCAATTCCGGCTTGACGCGCAGGCGATCCACCACCACCTCGATGCTGTGCTTGCGGTTCTTGGCGAGCTTCGGCGTCTCATCAAGCTCGTGGACCCTGCCGTCGATACGCACCCGGATGAAACCGCGCGCCTGCAGTTGCTCGAACAGTTGCTGATACTCGCCCTTGCGCTCGCGCACCATGGGGGCGAGCAGCAGCAGGCGGGTGTCCTCGGGCAGCGCCAGCACCTGATCCACCATCTCGGTGACGGTCTGGGCGGCGAGCGGCCGATCGTGATCGGGACAGCGCGGCTCGCCCACGCGGGCGTAGAGCAGGCGCAGGTAGTCGTAGATTTCGGTGATGGTGCCCACGGTGGAACGCGGGTTGTGGGAGGTGGATTTCTGCTCGATGGAGATCGCCGGCGACAGCCCCTCGATGTGATCCACGTCGGGCTTTTCCATCATCGAGAGGAATTGCCGGGCGTAGGCCGACAAAGACTCCACATAGCGCCGCTGGCCCTCGGCGTAGAGAGTGTCGAAGGCGAGCGACGACTTGCCCGAACCGGACAGCCCGGTGATCACGATCAGGCGATCGCGGGGCAGCGTCAGGTCGATGTTCTTGAGGTTGTGGGTGCGGGCACCGCGAATCCCGATATGCTTCATGACGGATGCTCGCTGCGGTTGCCGATCAACCGCGCATTGTAATCACCGCACGCGGCAGCGCACCATGTGAGTTCGCTCATGGCTGATTTGTGGCAGGTCAGTGCCTGGCAATGTGCTGGTGGCCAGCCGAGGTTAAGATAGCGCCGTTTCCCCCGATCCGTGGAGCGGCGCGTCCCGATGATAGTTCCCGTAGTGATGGCCGGCGGCGCCGGTACCCGTCTGTGGCCGCTGTCGCGGCGTCTGTTTCCCAAGCAGTTTCTGTCCCTGGTCGGTGACCAGCCAATGCTGCAGGCGACGCTTGAACGCATTGACGGGCTTGCGCTCGGACCTGCCGTGCTGGTGTGCAACGAGGAGCATCGCTTTATCGCCGCGGAACAGGCGCGTGTCTGGGGCGGGGCCGTCGAGGCCATCCTGCTGGAGCCGGTGGCGCGCAACACGGCACCCGCGGTGGCGCTGGCGGCGCTCCACGCCCAGGCTGCGACCGGGGCCGATCCGCTGCTGCTGGTGCTGGCGGCGGACCATGTGATCGCCGACGTCGCGGCCTTCCATGCCGCCGTGGCCGCGGCGGCGCACCAGGCCGAACGCGGGCGCCTGGTGACCTTCGGGATTGCGCCCGTGGCCGCCGAAACCGGCTATGGCTACATTCGGCGCGGCGCGCTGTTGTCGCGCGAGGAGTCCGTGTACGAGGTGGCTGCCTTTGTCGAAAAGCCTGACGCCGACACCGCGCGCGCCTATCTGGAAACGGGTGATTATTACTGGAACAGCGGTATTTTTGTGTTTCGGGCGAGCCGTTTTCTCGCCGAGCTGGGTCGCCATCGGCCCGAGATTCTCGCCGCGTGCGAGCGAGCCGCCGTGGGTAGAACGCGGGATGGCGATTTCGTGCGCGTCGATGTGGAGGCATTTTCCGCCTGCCCCGCCGATTCCATCGACTACGCGGTGATGGAGCACACCGATGCCGCCGCCGTGGTGGAGCTGCACAGCCCCTGGAACGATGTCGGCTCCTGGGCGGCGCTCTGGGAACTGGCGGACAAGGATGCCGACGGCAACGCCTGTCGCGGCGATGTGCTGCAGATCGATTCCAGCAACAATCTGCTGCGTTCCGAGCATCGGTTGCTGGCAACCCTGGGATTGCGGGATACCGTGGTGGTGGAAACCAAGGACGCCGTGCTGGTGGCACCGCGCGATCGCATCGGCGGTCTCAAGCAACTGGTGGCGCAATTGGCGACCGCCGCGCGTTCCGAAGAGGAAACGCATCGCCAAGTGTATCGGCCCTGGGGCAGTTACGACACCCTGGATGCCGGCCACCGCTTCCAGGTCAAGCGCATCCTGGTGGAGCCTGGTGCCAGCCTCTCCACCCAGATGCACCATCACCGCGCCGAGCACTGGATCGTAGTGGCGGGCACCGCGCGGGTCGCGCTGGATGGCAAGGAAACCCTGCTCGCCGAGAACGAATCCATCTACATTCCCATCGGAACCCGGCATTCCCTGGCCAATCCGGGAAAACTGCCGCTGGAGCTCATTGAAGTACAGACCGGCGCTTATCTCGGCGAAGACGATATCGTGCGTTTTGAGGACCGCTACGGCCGAGTCTGATCGGCGTGTTGTGGGCAGCGCTTGCGCGTCGGGATCGGGTCCGCGGAAAATAGCCGGATTCGAGACCGGACGGAGCTGCGGGAAAGTGAACGGCGTTAACGACATGTGCTGCTTGCCGGACTGGGTCGGCCAAACTGCCATCCGGCACGATCCCTTTCCCCATCTGGTGGTACCGAATGCCTTGCCTTCGGAGCTGTATGAAGAACTGGAGCGTTCCTATCCGGCGCTCGCCGATGTCGCCGGGCCGGGTCCGCTCGCCAACAACCGGCTCTACAAATTCGCGGCGGCGGAGGTGGTTGCCAGTCCGCGTATCACGCCCCTGTGGCGCGAGTTTTTTGCCTATCACACCTCGGCCGAATTCTTCCGCCGGATTCATGCCCTGTGGGACGATGTGATGGCGGCCCTGCACCCCGATATTCGCGACGCTTTCGGCAAGGCACCGGAGGACTTTGCAACCGTGCTTCGGCAGCCCGGGAAAAAAGGCAATGTCGCCAATTTCGCTGCCGATGTCGCGCTCGACTGCCAGTTTGGCATGAACAGCCCGGTGACGACACCGTCCTCGGTGCGTGGCCCGCACCTCGACAATCCCGCCAAGCTGTTTGCGGCCCTGCTCTATTTTCGTCATGCAGACGATGCTTCGACTGGCGGCGAACTTGAGCTGTACCGGGTCAAGCCCGGGCAGCGTCCGATGGCGCGGGGTTCCCGCGTAAAACCCGAAGCCGTGGAGGTAGCCGAACGCGTGGCCTATGCGCCGAATACCCTCGTGATGTGGCTCAACTCGCCCTGGGCTATCCACGGAGTGTCGCCGCGTTCGGTCACCCCGACGCCGCGGCGCTATATCAATTTTCTCGGGGAATGCTACGGCGCCGGCGTGTCTTTCACCGACCCGGCCGGCCTGCGTCCCCGCCCCTGGCAGTTGATCGAGCGCTGGCGACGCCGTCGCGCGCGGTGACCGCGGGTTTTGCGCGCCCGCATTCCGCGCGTCCACATTCCACATTCTGCCGAGCTGCGGTACCGCCCAACAAACGGTCCCTGACGGGATCAGTAGCGTCTTTGCTTTTGCGGGGCCATTCAGTATTCTAGCGGCCCCTCCGGTTATTCCGCTGTGCCGTCCCTGCATGCTGACATCCCTCGAACTGCGTGCCCTGCTGGGCCTGGTGTTTCTTTACGCCACGCGGATGCTCGGCCTGTTCATGGTGCTGCCGGTGCTTGCGCTCAATGCGCCGCAGTACAGCGGCGCGACTGCTGCGACCATAGGTCTGTGCCTGGGAATCTATGGCCTCACCCAGGGCATATTGCAAATCCCGTTCGGCATCGCCTCCGACCGCTTTGGGCGCAAGCCGCTCATCATCATCGGCATCCTGCTGTTTGTGGCAGGATCGGTGATCGCCGCCCAGGCACACACTGTTTACCAACTGATGCTCGGGCGGGCGGTGCAGGGCGCGGGTGCGGTGGCGGGCGTCATCATGGCGTTGCTGGCTGATGTGACGCGCGAGCAGGTCCGCACCCGCGCCATGGCGGCGGTGGGGGGCAGCATCGGGGTATCGTTCGCGGTGGCGATGGCGCTGGGGCCGGTGATCGCTTCCCACTGGGGAATGTCGGCGGTGTTCTGGGTGACGGCGGCGCTGGGTATTCTGGGGCTGCCGGTGCTACTGTCGATTCCCACGCCGAGCCGGCTTTCGACCCACGAACTGGTGCCGATGCCGGAAATGCTGGGCCGGGTGCTGCGCGATTCCGAATTACTGAGGCTGGATGTGGGGATCTTCGTGCTCCACTTTGCCCAGATGGCGACTTGGGTGTCGGTACCCGTGCTGCTTGAGCAGGTGGTCGGATTTGCGCGGGATCGGCACTGGTATCTCTATCTGATCACCATGGGCGCCGGTTTTGCCTTGATGGTGCCTTTCATCTGGTACGGCGAAACGCGGCGGCGCATGAAGCCGGTGTTTGTGGGCGCCATCGCGCTGCTGGCAGTGGCCGAGGTGGTACTCGCTTCGGCCGGCAGCCACTTTGCGGTGATGGCCGCGGGCCTGTTGTTGTTTTTCATGGCGTTCAACCTGCTGGAAGCGTCGCTGCCGTCACTGGTGAGCAAGTTGTGCCCACCGGGGATCAAGGGTACGGCGCTCGGCATTTATTCCACCAGCCAGTTTCTGGGCGCGTTCGCCGGTGGTGCGCTGGGTGGTCTGGTCGCACACCGCTTTGGCAGGGAGAGTGTGTTCTGGTTTGCCGGCGGTGCTGCGTTGGTATGGTTTGTCGTGGCGAGCACCATGCGCGCTCCCCGCCGCCTGCGCAGCCTGACGTTGGCTCTGTCCGCGGGGGAAACCGTGGTCCGGCGCGAAGATCTGGTTGGCGTGGTGGCCGGAGTCGAGGACGTGATTCACATTCCGAGTCATCAGGTAGCCTATATCCAGGTGGACGACGATGCGCTCGACAATGCCCATCTGGAGCGCGTTCTGGGGCGCCCGCTGGAAGCTTGATGTACGGCGTGCGTTGCGCGCGGTTGGCGAGGCCTGAGTCCAGCGGTTACACTGGACTTGGCAGCATACACTCTTGAGAGGGGATTCTGGCGATGGCCCGCGGCGTCAACAAAGTCATTTTGATCGGCAATCTCGGCAACGATCCGGAAACCCGTTATATGCCCAGCGGTGGGGCGGTGACCAATATCACCCTGGCGACGTCCGAAGGTTGGCGCGACAAGCAGACCAACGAGCAGAAGGAGCGCACCGAGTGGCACCGGGTGGTGTTTTTCAACAAACTCGCGGAGATCGCCGGCGAGTACCTCAAGAAGGGTTCGAAGGTTTATGTCGAAGGTTCTCTGCGTACCCGCCAATGGGAGAAGGACGGCCAGAAGCACTACACCACCGAGATTGTCGCGAACGAAATGCAGATGCTGGACGGCCGCGGCGGCAGCATGTCCGCGGGGCAGCAGGGCGGCGACTTCAGCCCTCCGCCACGCGCGGCGCAGGCGAGCAGCGGGGCCAGTGGGCAGGCGCCCGTCGGTCCAGATCCCACCAGCTATGACAATTTCGATGACGATATTCCGTTTTAGTCCGGCCCGGTTCCCCGGCTCCGTGAAGACGCGCTCTTGAGTACCAATCTGACCTGGCACCAGGCGACGGTGTCAAAAGAGGACCGCGCGCGCCAGAAACGCCAGAAACCCTGTGTTATCTGGTTTACGGGACTCAGTGGCGCGGGCAAATCAACCCTGGCAAACGCGCTGGAGCGGGCGCTCTTCGAGCGCGGCCATCATTGCTATCTGCTGGACGGCGACAATGTCCGCCACGGCCTCAACCGGGATCTGGGCTTCAGTGACGCCGATCGGGTGGAAAATATCCGGCGCATCGCCGAGGTGGCAAAGTTGTTTGTCGATGCCGGTCTGATCACGATGACGGCATTCATCTCGCCGTTTCGCGCCGACCGCCAGCTCGCCCGCGATTTGCTGCCCGCGGATGAGTTCATCGAGGTGCATGTCGCCACCTCGCTGGCGGTCTGCGAGCAGCGTGACCCCAAGGGTCTCTACCGCAAGGCCCGCGCCGGGCAGATTCCCAACTTCACCGGTATCGACTCGGCGTATGAGGCGCCGGTCAATCCGGAATTGGTCATCGATACCGGGGTCGATGATCTCGACGGCTGTGCGCAAAGCCTGCTGGCGTATCTGGAGCGGCGCGGGATTATTTGAACACGGAACTGTGTCACGGAACTGTGTGATGGGCCGTGGCGCAAATGGCGTCGCGGCTCTTTCCGGGTTGCGATTTTTCCGGGTTGCGATTTTTTCTTCTTTTCAGATGGCTTTTTCTGTCCGGACTGTTTCTACTGGGATGTCTGACTGAAAATCTTCCCGCGCCTGGAGCTGAATACGCTCAGGGGCGCGGGAAGGCTGCGTTTGGACCCTGGCTTCAGTCGCCGCGATACCGCTGCAATACCAGGCTGGCGTTGGTGCCGCCGAAGCCGAAGCTGTTCGACATCACCCGCTCGAGTTGAACACCGTCGATACGCTGCCTGACGATGTTGGCAGCGGCGACTTCGGGGTCGAGGTTGTCGATATTGGCGGAGGCGGCGATGAAGCCGTGGCGCATCATCAGCAGGCTGAACAGGGCTTCATGCACACCGGCGGCGCCCAGCGAATGCCCCGACAGCGACTTGGTCGAACTGATGGGCGGGGTTTGGGGGCCGAAAACTTCCAGAATGGCCCCGATTTCCTTGACGTCGCCCACCGGCGTGCTGGTGCCGTGCGTGTTGATGTACCCGATCGGACCATTCACCGTCGCCAACGCCTGGCGCATGCAGCGCACTGCGCCTTCGCCCGACGGTGCGACCATGTCGTAACCGTCGGAGGTGGCCCCATAACCGACGATTTCCGCGTAAATGGTGGCGCCGCGCGCGCGCGCGTGCTCGAGTTCCTCGACCACGAAACAGCCGCCGCCGCAGGACATCACGAATCCGTCGCGGTCCACGTCATAGGGCCGCGACGCGCGTTCCGGCGTGTCGTTGTAGCGGGTCGACAGTGCGCCCATGGCATCGAACATGCTGACCATGGACCAGTGCTCTTCCTCCGCGCCACCCGCAAACAGAATGTCCTGCTTGCCGAGCTGGATCTGCTCCACCGCCGAACCGATGCAATGGGCGCTGGTGGCACAAGCGGAAGAGATGCTGATGTTGAGCCCCTTGATGTGGAAGGGCGTGGCCAGGCAGGCCGACACTGTGCTGCTCATGATCTGGGTGACGCGATAGGGCCCGATCCGCTTGACGCCTTTCTCGCGCAGGGTATCCACTGACTCGAGGAATTTTTCCCCCGAAATGCCGCCGGAACCCATGATGATGCCGGTGCGGGGATTGGAGATATCCGCCTCCGAGAGGCCGGAGTCGGCGATGGCCTGCTGCATGGCGACATACCCATAGACCGCCGCCGTGCTCATGAAGCGCAGATGCTTGCGATCGATGAGCTCCGTAGGATCCAGATCGATCTGTCCCGCGATCTGGCTCTTCATCCCCATTTCACGGTAAATCGGCATCGGGTGAATACCGGACGTGCCTTCGCGCAGGGAACGGGTGACCGAGTCGACGTCGTTGCCCAGGCACGACACCACCCCCATGCCGGTAATTACCGCTCGTCTCATGGAGTGCCTCTCGGGTGGTTGGGGGGTGGGAAATTGGCCGGCATTGTAAGGGAAGCCGGTGGTGGCTAAAAGTTGTCGGTGGATTTGAAAATACCCACCCGAAGATCCTTGGCGGTGTAGATTTCGCGGCTATCCACCGCAACCGAACCATCGGCGATCGCCATCACCAGTTTGCGCTCAACCATGCGGGAGATGTCGAGCCGGTAGGTCACCCTCTTGGCGGTGGGCAGGACCTGGCCGAAAAATTTCACTTCACCGGAGCCCAGTGCCCGGCCGTGACCATCGTTGCCGCGCCAGGTCAGGAAGAATCCGGTCAGTTGCCAGAGGGCATCCAGACCCAGGCAGCCCGGCATCACCGGGTCGCCAATGAAGTGGCAGCCAAAGAACCACAGCCCGGGATGGATGTCGAGTTCCGCGATCACCTGACCCTTGCCATGGGCGCCGCCGGTGGAATCGATATGAGTGACCCGGTCCACCAGCAGCATCTGGCTGTCCGGAAGGCGTGCCGCGTTGGCGCCAAACAGTTGCCCGCGCGCGCAAGCCAGCAGTTCATCGCGCGTGAAGCTGCTCTGCCGGCCGCGGATGGCCGCGCCTTCCGGGTGGGAGGTGGACGTTGGAGCAGGCATTGGGTTCTCGGGTCGCCGTGGTGGGCCGGCCATTTTACGCGACCTGCCGCCTGCCCGCAGCGATCCGTTGTGAGAGCCTTGGCTTTCTCGGCGCGGGCCATAGGCAAATGCGCAAATGCTGCGTTAAGGTAGCCTTCGCGCCACAGTAGTGGCACGCAAACGCCTGACCGCGCGACGCTGGTGCAGGAGTCGGTCGCAATCGCCAGTCAAGGAATCACCATGATCAAGAAATGCCTGTTTCCGGTCGCCGGATATGGAACCCGCTTCCTGCCCGCCACCAAGTCCATGCCCAAGGAAATGCTGCCCGTGGTCAACAAGCCTCTGGTGCAGTATGGCGTCGAAGAGGCACTGGAGGCCGGACTGAACGAAATCTGTTTTGTCACCGGCCGTGGCAAGCGCTCCATTCACGATCACTTCGACATCAGTTACGAGCTGGAGCACCAGATCGCGGGGACCGACAAGGAAGATTACCTGATCGAAATCCGCAAGGTCATCAACAACGGCCGCTTCGCGTCTACCCGGCAACTGGAAATGAAAGGGCTGGGCCATGCGATTCTCACCGGCGAGCTGCTGGTGGGCAATCAGCCGTTCGGGGTGATTCTGGCCGATGACCTGTGTTTCAACGACGACATCGGAGTCATGGCACAACTGGTCGATATCTATCGCCGCACTGGCAGTACCGTGGTGGCGATTCAGGAGGTCGAAGAAAAAGACGTGTCGAAATTCGGCATCATCGCCGGTGTCGAGGAAGAGCCGGACCTCTACCGCGTCACCGACATGGTGGAAAAGCCGGCGCCGAGCGAAGCGCCCAGCAATCTCGCCATCATCGGCCGCTACGTCCTGTCGCCGTTCATTTTTGAGGTCTTGCGTCACACGCCGCCGGGCAAGAACGGCGAGGTGCAGCTGACCGACGCGCTGTTGACGCTGGCCCGGACCAGCAAGGTGCTGGCCTACAAATTCAAGGGTCGGCGCTTTGATTGCGGCAGCGTCGGCGGCTTTGTCGATGCCACCAACCACGTCTATCAAAATATCTATCTCAAGGAGCGCAAATGATGTCTGCGCTCACCTGCTTCAAAGCCTATGACGTGCGTGGTCGCGTCCCCGAGCAGCTGAACGCGGAGATCGCCTACCGCATCGGTCGTGCCTTCGCGGTCCATCTGGGCGCGCGCACCCTGGTCGTCGGTCACGACATCCGCTTGACCAGCCCGGCCCTGTGCG
Source organism: uncultured Gammaproteobacteria bacterium (assembly GCA_963708735.1). Lineage (GTDB taxonomy): Bacteria > Pseudomonadota > Gammaproteobacteria > Pseudomonadales > Porticoccaceae > JAGPUQ01. The sequence goes on along the minus strand of CAVPTW010000012.1, from coordinate 6,360 downwards.
ACGCGGCGGTGGCAGGTATTCGTGATGCCGGCTGCGATGTCGTGCATATCGGGCAGTGCGGCACCGAGGAAATTTACTTCGCCACGTTCCATGGCGGCTACGACGGTGGCCTGGTGGTGACCGCGAGCCACAATCCCAAGGACTTCAACGGCATGAAGTTCGTGCGCGAAGGCGCCCGGCCGATCAGCGGCGATGCGGGGCTGCCCGAGATCCAGGCACTCGCGGAGGCGGCAGAGTTTCCGGCGGCCGATCGCCGGGGCACGCTGCGCCACGGGACCGACAAGAGCGCCTATATCGAGCACCTCCTGTCCTACGTGGATAAATCGGCGCTGCGGCCGCTCAAGGTGGTGGTCAACGCCGGCAACGGCGGTGCCGGTACCATCATCGACCTGCTGGAACCGCATCTGCCGCTCGCGTTCATCAAGCTCCAGCACGCGCCCGACGGTCACTTTCCCAACGGGGTGCCCAACCCGCTGCTCGAGGAAAACCGCGCAGCCACTGCCGACGTGGTGCGCGCGAGCGGTGCGGATCTGGGGATCGCCTGGGATGGCGACTTCGACCGCTGTTTCTTTTTCGACGAGCGCGGCGATTTTGTCGAGGGCTATTATGTCGTCGGTCTGCTCGCGGAAGCCTTTCTGCGCAAGTACGGCAGCGGCGCCATCGTCCACGACCCGCGCCTGATCTGGAACACCACCGACATCGTCGCGCAGTTCGGCGGTCAGGCGGTACAGAGCCGCACCGGCCATGCCTTCATCAAGCAGGTGATGCGCGATCACGATGCCCTCTACGGTGGCGAAATGAGTGCCCACCATTATTTCCGCGACTTCGCCTATTGCGACAGCGGCATGATTCCCTGGCTGCTGGTGGTGGAACTGTTATCCCGGCGCCGGCAGCCGCTGTCCGAACTGCTGCAGGAGCGTCAGCGCGCCTATCCGGTGAGCGGCGAGATCAACCGTCCGGTCGCCGATCCGAAGGCGGTACTCGACACCATCGCCCGCCGCTATGGGAGTGCGGGCGGTGTGCTCGATACCATGGACGGCATCGGCGTCAGCTTCGCGGACTGGCGTTTCAATGTACGCACGTCGAATACCGAGCCGCTGGTGCGCCTGAATGTGGAGAGTCGCGGCGATCACGCGCTGATGGCAGCGAAAACCGCCGAGTTGCTGGCGCTCCTGGATGGAGGCTGAGCAACAGTTCACTACGCCGTGCGCGCGATGGCGTCGGCGGACAGTGGATCAGTCCGAAGCCGAATCCACCCTGTTCCACCGCGCCATGAGGGTGCGGGTGGAGCTGTCATAGGCGCTTGCGTCCGCACCGGCCAGCGCCGCGCCGATCGCACTCGCCGCCTGCTTGCCCAATTCGACGCCCCACTGATCGAAGGCGTTGATGCCCCAGATCACACTCTGCACATAGACGCTGTGCTCGTAGAGCGCGAGCAGTGCACCCAGACAGGCCGGCGCATGAGCCGCCAGCACCAGCGTATTGCTCGGGCGATCGCCGGGCACTTCGCGGTGGCAAGCCAGCAACGCGGCCTCTGCGCCAGAGTGTCCCGCGGCAAGCAACTCCTGCTCCAGCGTGGCGCGATCCTGGCCCATCATCAGCGCCCGGCTCTGCGCCAGACAGTTGGCAAAGAGCTGCCGGTGCTGCTCTGCGTCGCAATGCGGCGTTGCGGTGACGATGAAATCCGCGGGCACTGTTTGCGTACCCTGCAACAGCAGTTGATGGAACGAGTGCTGACCGTTGGTCTCCTCGCTGCCCCAGATGACGGCCCCGGTCTGGAAAGCCAGTTCGCTGCCGTCCTGGGCGATCCGCTTGCCGAGGCTTTCCATCATCAGTTGCTGCAAATAATCCGGCAGATGGCGCAGACCGTGCACATAGGGCAGCACGGCGCGGGTGCCCTGGTGCCAGAAATTGATCTGCCAGACGCTCAGCAGGCCATGCAGCATCGGCAGATTGGTGCGCAGCGACGTGCTGCGAAAGTGCTGGTCCATGGCCTGGGCGCCGGCGAGGAGCTCGGTAAAGAGGTCCGGTCCGAGCGCAACGGCTATCGGCAGCCCCATGGCCGACCACAGCGAATAGCGGCCGCCGATCCATTCGCCCAGGGTGAGGATGCGGTCATCGGCGATGCCCCAGGCACGCGCGCGCTCGGGTTTGCTGGTGATCGCCACGAAATGCTTGGCGATGCCGTCGGTAATGCCGCCCGCAACGAGCCAGCTTTGCGCCAGACCCGCGTTCGACAGGGTTTCCAGCGTCGAAAAACTTTTCGACGCGAGTACGAACAGGGTGGTTGCGGGCGCGCAGTGGGACAGTGCGGCCGTGAGCGCGCTGCTGTCCAGGTTGGCCACGAAGTGGACGCGGGGCGATGGCGCGCAGCGTTCGGCGAAAGCCGAGACCACCAGTCGTGGGCCCAGGTCCGAGCCGCCGATACCGAGATGCACCAGGTCGGTGATGACGTGCCCGGTAGCGCCGCGGATTTCACCCGCCCGCAGCGCTTGCGCCAGCGCCAGCATCCGGGCGCGGCTCTGTTCTATCTGGTGGCCGAGGGCAGCGTCAGGGGCGGCGCCGCGCAGCGCCGGGTGCAAAGCGGCACGCTGTTCCGAGCGGTTCACCGGCCCGCCCGCAAACAACGCCGCAATATGCCGCGGTAGCTCGGCGGTGGCGGCGAGCGCCTCCAGTAGATTCAACGTCGTGTCGGTGCAATGGTTCTTGGAATAATCGAGGAAGATGCCCGCCGCCGTCGCGTGATAGCGCTCCCCGCGCGCTGGATCAGCGGCGAACAAGTCCTTGAGCGTGGTGCCGGCAAAGCTGGTGCGATGTGCGCCGACGGCACTCCAGGCGGCGCTGCTGTCGATGGTGGATCGCTGGGTCATGGTGCTACGGATCACCGCACGGCGGGAGCGCCACTGTCTCAGAAGTCGCGATCGGCGGCAAATTCCGCGAGTTCGCACAAAGCCTGCTGCTGGGGCGATGCCGGCAGGGGTGCCAGCGCCGCCAGCGCCCGGCCCGCCTGCTGGCGCGCCACGGTCAGGGTGTAATCGAGGGCACCGCAGGCTCCGACAATGCGCAGGACATCGGGCAGCGCCGCGCCGTCCCGGTTGGCGATGGCGGTGCGGATCAGGGTGGCGTCGGCGGCAGACGCGGTGCGCAGAGTGTGGATCAGCGGCAGGGTCATCTTGCCTTCGGCCAGATCGTCGCCGATGTTCTTGCCCAGTTGCCCGGCATCGCCGCCGTAGTCGAGAGCGTCGTCCACCAGTTGGAAGGCCATGCCCAGATGATGACCGTAGTCGCGCAGTGCCGTGACAACAGCGGTATCGGCGCCGGCGAGCAGGGCGCCGGTCTGGGCCGCGGCCTGGAACAGTTCGGCGGTCTTTTTGCGGATCACCTCGGTGTAGGCAGGCTCGTCGAGTTGGGCGTTGCCGGCGTTGAGCAGTTGCTGGACTTCGCCTTCGGAAATGGTATTGGTGGTATCGGCCAGCACTCGCATGACGGCCATGTTGCCGATGCGCACCATGAGCTGAAAGGCGCGGGAATACAGAAAATCACCGACCAGAACCGTCGCCGCATTGCCGTACTGGTTGTTGGCCGTGTGGCGGCCGCGGCGCAGGTCGGAGGTATCGACCACGTCGTCGTGCAGCAGGGTCGCGGTGTGAATCAGCTCGATCACCGTGGCCAGCAGCACAGGCTGATCGCTGCGATGGCCGCATGCGCGGGCACTCAGCAGCGCCACGATGGGGCGCAGGCGCTTGCCGCCTGCGGCGATCAGATAGGTGCCGATTTCTTCCACCAGACCGACATCGGAGCTCAGTTCGGTGAGGATGAGCTGGTTGACCGCTTCCATGTCGGATTTGACGACGTCCAGAAATGGCAGCATGGAGTACAACGGCACGGAGAGGAGGCGCGGAAATGCTAGGTGCGGGTCCGGCTGCTGTCAAGGAAACAACGTGCGCAGAAAACATGTGCGCCGGAGGTGCGGTCGCCGCAAACACCGCCGTCATACTGGGTGGTGCGGTGTGGTCGGGGTAAGCTTCGGCATCTGAGCCTATCGGTTGCGGGCAATCCGGTCGTCCCCGTCGTTGTTTGCGATGCGAGAGTTTGCGATGCGAGAGTTTGCGATGCGAGTGATTTCGACGCGAGGTATTTCCCATGAAAGTCTTTACCACCATTCCCCAGGACAATCTGCGCAAGGTGCCCGCAGCCGCGCGCGCCATCGAGGCCGCGGGCTACGACGGCATCATGACCATGGAGAACGCCCACGAACCGTTCCTCCCGCTGGCGGTGGCGGCCACCGTCACCGAGCGCGTGGAGCTGATCACCGGCATCGCCATCGCCTTTGCCCGCAGTCCCATGGTGGTCGCCAATGCGGGCTGGGACTTGCAGGCGGCGGCGCCCGGGCGGGTGGTGCTGGGTCTGGGCAGCCAGATCAAGGCCCACAACGAGCATCGCTTCAGCGTGCCCTGGTCGGCGCCGGCGCCGCGCATGCGCGAATATGTGCAGGCGCTGCGCGCGATCTGGGCGTGCTGGAAGGGTGAAGGTCCGCTGGAGTTTCGCGGCGAGCACTATCGCTTTACCCTGATGACACCGAATTTCGTGCCCGAAAATTTTCCGGGACCGCCGCCCGCCGTCACCATCGCCGCCGTGGGTCCGGCGATGCTGCGGGTGGCCGGCGAGGTCTGTGACGGCGTGCGTCTGCATCCGTTCTGTACCCGTGCCTATCTGGAACAGGTGGTATTGCCGGAACTCGCTACCGGCTGGGCGCGCGGCGGACGCCAGCGGGAACACTTCGAAATCTCGGGCGGCGGTTTTATCGCCACCGGACCCGATAACGAAACCGTCGCCCGCATGATCGAATGGGTCCGCTATCGGGTGGCGTTCTACGCGTCCACGCCAGCCTACTGGCCGGTGCTGGCTCGCCACGGGCTGGAGGAGCTGGGCGCCAGGCTCAATCGCATGACCAAGGCCGGGCAGTGGGACAGCATCGCAGCGGAAATCCCGGATGACGTAGTGCATCTGTTTGCGGCGATCGGCCGTCACGACGAACTTGTCACGGCGATTGTGCAGCGCTTTGGCGGCGCCTCCGATGCCATCTTCGCCAGCGTTGCCACCGCGGTGCCGGCGGATTTGCCGCCGGATCTGGTGCAGGATATCCGCCGACTTCCCGCAGTGTTTACGGGCTTCCGGCGCTGAGGCGGGTGCGCTGGACGGCACTGGGCGCCGTCCAGCGCGGGCGGGAATTCACCACTGAATCACAGTGGTGCCGACGGTGCCGAAATTCGCCATCGATTCGATCACTTCGGACGCTTTCTCGATCGGAAACACATTGGTCACCATCTCGCCCGGGCGCAGCTTGCCGCTCTCCACCATGTTGAGCATCGAGTTGTAGCGGCGCGGCTGCATACCGATGGTGCCGATGAATTGCAGCTCCATCGCCACGATCATGTCGACGGGCAGCGCCACGAAACCCTTTTCGGCCTGCGTCGTGAGACCGATCTGCAAGTGGCGGCCGCGTTTGCGCAGACTCATGATTGAATTCAGACAAGTCGTGGCAATGCCGAGCGCATCGACCGAGACATGAGCGCCGCCGTGTGTCAGCTCCTTGATGGCCTCGGCGGGGTTGGTCTTCGCCGCGTTGACGGTGTGCACCGCGCCCATCTTGCGGGCGACCTCCAGCGACTTGTCATTGATGTCCACTGCAATCACATTGGCGCCCATGGCGTTGGCGATCTGGGTGGCGGCCAGGCCGATGCCGCCGCAGCCGTGAATCGCGACCCATTCGCCGGCGGTGACCTTCACCTGGTCCACGATGCCGTGAAACGATGTCATGAAGCGGCAGCCCATGCTGGCGGCGTCGGTGAAGGGTACGGAGTCGGGCAGGTTGATGAGATTCAGATCAGCCTTGAGGATGTGGGCGTACTGGCCGTAGCCGCCGGAGGTAGCGAAACCTGCGAGGTTCCCCTCGGCACAGGTGTTCTGGTGTCCACTTGCGCAGTATTCGCAGGTGCCGCAGCCCAGGTTGAACGGACAGACGACGCGGTCGCCGACCCGGAATTTTTTGACATTGGCGCCGACTTCCGCCACTTCGCCGACGAACTCATGGCCGATGACGTGGGGCAGTTCGGGTTGCAGACCGAGCCAGCCCCAGTCGCCGACACAGACGTGCCAGTCGCTGCGGCAGACGCCATTGGCGGCCACCTTGATGATCGCGTCGTCCGGCCCGCATTTGGGTTCCGGCCAGTTCGAGTGAATGACAAAGGGCTTGTTGAAGGCTTCGAGTACGGCGGCTTTCATGGCGTGCTCCTGTTATTTTTGACGGAGGGTTGAGGCTTCGTGGTTCGCGGTGATGGTGGGAACTGCCCGGCCCAC
>CAVPTW010000011.1:0-127554 GCA_963708735.1 uncultured Gammaproteobacteria bacterium | reverse complement strand
GAGCAGCAGGGCAATGCTCAGCCAGATGCCGAGGGTGAGCATTCGGTCGAGACTACAGCGCGGATGCATTGCAACATCTCCCTGGTGGCGGCCGGTTCGATCGTCGTTCTAGCCTTCAGTTACAGCTCGTCCACGCCTTCAGTGCTTTGACAGTCGCCAGCAAGCGCAACGCCGTTGCCCAATTTCGCGCCGACCGGCGCAATAGTTGCGTCGCGCGATGAATTCTATGGGTTGGTGCGAGTAACCACAGGCTTGCAGGTAATAACCAGGCAGCAATGTTTATAGCGCTTGCTACTGCCGCAGGGACAGGGGAAATTTCCATTTATTGGAACCATACGAGCAACTTGCTCCTACCTCGTGATTCCCTGCTCGGTGTTATAACTCGCGTGGCGCCGTTTATCTGAAAAGCCTTCCCGGATTCATAAGTCGGACTCGGGCGGATCAAAAGTACCTTATCCCGGAAAACACTACCCAACAAGGCCGTCCGCAGGAGTTGAATGGCTGTTCAGGGCATTCCAAAAATCCACCTTGCATTTTAGAAAAACCGATAACGACGGCCTTCTCGACAACCATGAACCAAATAATGTTGCGCGGCATCAACCTTGGCCGCTGCGACATCGGGGTTGTGAAACAGATAGGCCTCGGGATCAAAATCAGAAGGAAGAACCATGGCCGCAGTGACATTCCGCGCCTCCACCGGCCCTTTGGATTCGGTGCGGGCTGCGATCAGTTTCTCGACAAGCTCCAAAAGAAGAGCGGCATCCTCTGGCATGATCATAAAATCCGCATCCGGCTGGTTTCTTACCTGAGTCGCCAATTTTTGATCGTCCGGAAGATACTGATTGATAAGTGAAATTGCACTTGCAAAGCGATCGAGAATACGTTGATGCTGGTCGCGATTATAGTACCCCGCGGCTCTTGGCTTATCCCGGATTTGCACCGCGCGAAGGAATGTCGCGGTCAGATCCTTATTGTTTAATTTTTCATGCAGCAAAACTCCAAGATGGGCCTGAGAAGGTGTCAGCGACCGATTTGCCTCTCGCGTTGTGGTCATCTCAACCTGATCGATCAGGTTTTCAGCGCCGATAGCCCGCAAAAACGGAGCTACAATATTATTCCGGTGATGATCGAAATTGAGCACCGTCAATGGCAGCTCCAAGCTGTGGAATAACGCAAACGAACTAAGCATAGAAGGTGAATTTGTTCCATCAATCACCTTATCCATATAACTGGCAAAATGAAACGTCTGGCTCTGATCCTTGATAATTTGCAGCCAACAGGAAAGCACCATATCAAAAGGGTCGCGTACAAAACAGACAATTTCCATATCATGAAATGGGCGAAGCATTTCAACGAAATGTGTCAGGTTTTCCCTCGAAACAACGCTCAAAATCTCGCTGGACAGGATAGCGGTGCGCTGCGGAACCTCATCGATGACGTCCACCAATTTTTCAAAATACGCTTTGGTTAGACAACTTTTAATATCGTCACCTATTGCTCTCCAAAATCCTCCTCGCTGGAGAACCTGGAAGGCATTGCCGCTGCACCCGCCAGTGGCCACGATATGCTCGGGATCCGGATAAGGGTAGCCAATACCCGCCGCTGCCAGTCTGTCCGCATTGGAGGCAAGAAAGACCTGCAAAGCCGAAGATCCGGTTTTGTGAAACCCGATATGCAGAATGCCTTTCTTTGCCACTTTACTGACTCCTCGGAAATATCGGGGATCGCCCTGTTTGGACAGCTCACCCCGTGCGCCATATGTGGAAAGGGTCCCGGGTTCAAGCCGAGGGTTCGGCAACTGAAGCCGACAACTATGGGTTGAATCATGGGTTGAATTTCTGATCATTGTATATCTTGCACGGCAATTCCGGATAATAACCGCCCTCCCCAGAGGTGGAATTACTTCCTTGAACAGGCTATTGAAAAACGTCGCAAGGACGGCCGAATCATGGCCCTGCTCAAGCAGGCCGAGGCCCGCACTCCCCCTCCGGACCTGTACCGGCGGCACAATATCGGTAGCGCCGCCTTCTGCAAGTGGTGGTCAAAAAACTGCCGTGGCGAGCCACGCACGCAAGTTAAGGGTATTATTGAACCGTGATTGTTTCTGAGCACCTCGAAGTGAATGTTACTGAGTTGTTACTGAAAGAGCTGGACATCACCATAGGATCGCCCATTGCCGTCCCCCGTTGGGCCGCCTGGTCTGGGCGCGGCGCGAGGTGTTCGAGCCGCGGTGCAATCTGTGCCCGGATGCCGACGGCCTCGCCCACCGCACTGGTCGACTGACGGCACAAGACTGAGCCGCATGCCACACATGCTGGAGCGGATTCTGTCTATGCTGGCACGCGGGCGCAAGCCGGGTCACCGAGTACCGCACGAGCGCGTCGTGGTAAGCGGTGCCAGCGAGACTGGCACGGAGCCGCGCGCGAGCGGTATGGATAACGTCGTGCTGCATATCGGCCTGCCGAAAACCGGCTCCACCGCGCTGCAGAACTGGGCGCGCGCAAACAGCGGCCGCCTGGCGACGGAAGGTATCTTCGTGCTGCCTACCGTGATGGAAGCGCACCGGCTGGCCGTGGAGTGCGTCACGAACGAAATGCGGCTGCAGGCGCCCGATATTCCCAACATCAAGTCGCTGTCCTTCGATGCGGCGCGGCGGGCGCTGATCGAGGGTGCCTCGCGCGAGGGTGTGGGGGCTTCGGTGGTGTCCTCGGAATACTTCTTCGTTGCCGATCCGGCCCGCGTGGCGGCAATGTTTGCCGGGATGGGCGTGAGCGTAACCCGGGTGGTTTGCTTCGTGCGCCGCCAGGACGAACTGCTCTCCTCGAATTACAACCAAATGGTAAAGGCAACGAGTTACGCGCCGGCCTTTGTCCCGCCGGCCTATGCACGCATATACGACTGGTGCGCGCTTAGGGAAGACTGGCAGTGCGCTTTTCCCGCTGCCGAGATAGTGCTGCACAACTTCGACCATCACCGGGTGCACGGCACGCTGATCGACGTGTTCGCGCGCGACATCGGCGCCGCATCGACCCACCAGGTGCCGGCGACGCGCACAACCAACGAGAGCCTGTGCGCCGAACTGCTCGAAATCGTACGCGTGGCCAATGCAGCCGGGCTCTTCGAGATCGCGCGGCTTGCGGTCGAGGCACAGGATGCGGGGCTCACGGGTACGCCGTTCGCGTTCGCCGAACCGGTGCGCCAGGCAATACTGGAAAGCTACGGCGAAGCCAACGCGCGCCTCGCGGCGGCGGATGCGGAGGGGGAATTCGCGGATTTCGCCCGCGACGCCGGCGCGCGGCCTGGCGCGGACATGACGGGTGCCTTCCCCGCGGAATTCGCGCTGAAGCTGATGGCGTGGCAGATGAACAAGCTGGAAAATGCAGCGTCCCCTGCGACAGCAGCCGGCGAGTGCGGCGCCACCAGAACCGGGTGACTATCACACCATCGGCCGTGCGCAGGCCGCGCCCGAAGCGTGACGATTCTACTGCCCTGAGACCGGGCACTTTCCGACTGGAACCACCAACCGGCGGCCTCCCCAATCGGTGGTGCCCCTGTCAATCGGCAGCAAATGCTTCGAACCGTCATAGAGTGCGATCGCGATCCCCGTGGTCTCGTCATGCAGCTTGCCGACGGGAATCACCAACGAATCGAGCCAGATCTCGCCCGCCGCCACGCCGCCTTTCGGGTTGGGCTGCTTGTAGTCGGCCTGCCCCAGAATCTTCCCGGCAGCGTCGACCATATGAATGGCATTTGTCAGCGTGAGCGCCTGAGACCGCGCGCTTGACCAAGCGAAGCCGAGATGCAGTCCATCGGCTTCGCACTGGATGTTCACGCCGCGCAGCGTGAAAACGCCGCCAAATTTCGTTCCAGCGTAAACCCGCAGCGATGGTGGAGTCATGGCTGCTACCTGCGAGTCGCTCACTCCGGAAACCTTGCCGGCCGTCAGGTACAGAAAGCCGAAGATGCAAGCCATCGCCAACCCGGCAAGGTACACCTTCCGTCCCCGAGCAAGGTGCTCGCGCCACGATTTCGCCATCGCGGGTGTCGCGTGAATGGGCTTGCGCCCGACGATGAGTCTCCTTCCCGGCATCTCGATGCAAGCCCACATCAGGTAGGAACCGAGCAGCAGGATTGCCATGAAGACGGCAAATGCAGCGGCGTTCGACAGATGGGCGAAGTCGGCGGGATGGCGTCGGTAATAGGTCAAGAATATCTGATGAAGCAGATACATGGAAAAACTGATCTCACCGAGAACGACGAGAAACGGTGCCGCGAGCAATCGTGACAGCAGGCCACGGCCCTGGGCGAAAACGTAGACGAGCAGGCAAAACGCGAACGCCGGGCCGCTATGGGTAACCCACAATCCGGCGGGGGGCCCGAATGACGTGCGGGCGTGCCAGGCGGCGAGGGCCGTGTAGTACATCGCGGCTGCGCAGAGCGCGCCGGCGCCAATCTCCAGGGCCGTGGCAAGCCACGGATTCCAGCCCAGTTGCGGCTTGCTGCGCCAGGCCAGCGCCACACACATGCCCAGGATGAACTCAAATATCCTGGAAATCGGGTTTATGTAGAGCAATCCATGCTGGGAGACGACCGTCCCCCCCCCCCCACGGCGGGGTTGCCGTAGTCCGGGAGGGAAAAATGGCTCGACAGCTTCATCAGGAGGATCAGGACCGACAGCGACAACAACAGCTTGATCCACCAGTTCGTCTTCCAGTTGTAAAGCAGGACCGGGAACGCAAGATAGAAGAAGATCTCCGTGGAGATACTCCAGGCCGCCGCGTTGTAGGAAAAATAGTAGATGGATTCGGGTATCCAGGCTTGAACCATCAGTAGGGTTGCGACAGCGGTCTCGGTCTGCCACGTGTAGGGCACCAGGAAGAAGCCGATCGCCAGGCTTACCGCATAGGCGGGCCATAGCCGGGCAACGCGCGCCCGCCAGAACTGCCGGATATTGGGCCAGGTTGCCAGCTTGGGATAGACATAGTAGAGAATGAAACCGGACAGGACGAAGAAGAATGAGACTCCCTGACCAAGGTTTACGCCGATGGGCCGAATGCCGAACGAGTTCGTAGCGTGGTGGAACACAATCATCATCGCCGCGAAGAATCTCAACGAAGTGAGCTGATCGAGCTTTCCGGTGTCGTTTCGCATCTGGATTTATCCGGTTTGAGATGAAGAAATCAATATCAGTGCTGACCAAGGCGTCGGCGAGCACCGCTCGATCTTGGCTTCGACAGCCGCTCCGGATGCAAGCGGAGACCACGTTCACCAGCGCGAAACCCATCACCATCCCGGGAAGGCAAGCCAGGATCACGGCCGAAGAAAAATCCAGCAAGCGGCTGTAAAACGATCCTCGATCCGGAGTTGATCGCCGCCGCGATCCCGCGGGTCAGCAGGAAGCCAACGAACTGGCGCGAGAAGAAACGTCGGATCATGCTACCGCCGATCTACTTGAGCGGCTTTCGGGCGACGATGAAGAACTGTTTTCCGAACAGTCTCCAGGCCAGCGGCAGCTTGAGGTAGGCCCAAACCAGGAATGGATGGGTGGGCATCGCCCCTTGCGTCGTGAACGGCAGGAAGCGTGCGATGCAAAGTTGTATCTCGAAACCCTTCAGTTGCAGCGCTTCGGACAGCGACAGGTGCGTCAGCCCGAGGTGATGGTCGTAGAAGTCCCAGTATTTTCCGGGCAGGTAGCGCAAATTGGGACCGAGAATCAGGTATTTTCCGCCGGGCTTCAGGGCAATCATGACCTGGTCCAGGAACAGGTCCAGGGTGTGCTTGTCGGGGAGGTGCTCCAGGAAGTTCGAGGTAAACACCGCATCCGCGCCCCCTTCGATTATCGCGCCCAGCTCCGTGGCCCGGCGTTGATGGAATTCGACATCGGCGGCCAGGTACTTGCGCGCATCGGCGTTCAGGTCGACGGCAATCTTCCTGCCCGCGCTGATGTTGTTCAGGAACTCCCCATATCCGCAGGCTATGTCGACCACGGTGTCCGCCGGCGCGATGAAACGCTGCAGGAAGCCGCTGCAGATGACCCGCCAGATGGCGTTCTTGCGCGGCAGATCCGCCTCCGAAAAACGTATCCTGTAGAGTTCCGACAGGTCATTGCTGTCCATCGACTTTCCCTTTGAAGGCAACGAATTTGTAGAGCAGGAAGGTTGCCAGTAGCGGCACCGATATCGCAATGGCGTGTGCAAGCTCTTCCGAGTGGTTATTCATTCCAAGGGCCTTCAATCCGGCGTTAACATAGATCGAGACCGCCCATACCAGGGGAAAAAACGCCAGATTCACCAGCACGAAATCCCGCGCCTGTGCCGATCTTGATTTCACCGAATTGGGAAAGACGAAAAGACTGTTCAGCAGGAACGCGACCGCCATGCCGACGCAATAGGCAATGGCGACGGCCCAGGCAAATGGCATCCAGGCGCTCAACAATAGCCGGGATAGCCAGTGCAGAAGCGCGGCGAAGCCGCCCACGGCAAGGAACCCGAGGAACTGCCGAGTGAGAAAATGCCTGATCAAGCGATCGCCAGCCTTGCCAGGTTTCTTCCGAAACCGATGCTCTCGGAAATCCCCCGGTCCTCCGGGTAGTAGTGCGACGTATCCGCGGCCCACAGACCCTCGACCGGCAGCGCCGCCGGCGGAAGCATGTCCAGGTATCCGGGTTGGCAGATCGGTTGCGCATAACGATAGCGACTGGCGCGCAACTCGATGAAGTCGTCATCCGTCAGCAGCGGATTGATCTTCTTCAGGTAGCGCCGCACCTTGTCCAGAAAAGCCTGGTCGGGTTCCGCGAATTTCGGGTGTTCGCCCGGCACGTAAAAGGGCACGTAAACGATGTGCTGGTCCAGCGGCCGCAGGTTGCTGTATTCGACCAGACCGGGAATGTCCATATCCGGGTCGTTGGTGTTCAGCCAGAAATTCTCGGTCACCTGCCTGCGCAGCTTGACGATCACGCAAACCACCGCGATGTTGTTGATGGCGCGGAAGGCAGCCAGGATCGGTTCCGGCAGGTCCGGTATCAGCCGGGCCACATAGGGCAGGGGGATCGTGCTGACCACCCTGTCGAAGGCTTCGGTGGCGCCGGCCACTTCCAGGCCGCGCACCTTGCCCTCGGTGATGATGACCCTGGATACCGGCGACCTGAGCCGTATCTCGCCGCCGTGTTGCTCGATGGCGGCGCACATGGCCTGCAGCAGGGTCTCGGAGCCGCCGTCCAGGTAACCCAGCTTCTCGCGGAACAGGCTGTAGCGCGAGGTGCCAATGCGCCGGATCCGGCTCCAGATCCATGCTGCCGACAGATTGTCCTTGAAGTCGTAGAATTTGTAGTCGAACAGGCGGCGCCAGAGCACCTCGTAGGCCTCGGCTCCGACCCAGCGCCGGACCCAGCCGGTGGCTTCGACATGATCGAGTGGTTTCCAATTTTTGCGCCGCGTACACAGGAAGGCATGCAGGCCGTAGCGGAATTTCGCGATCAGGCCCAGTCCGCGGAAACGGAGCAGTGCGATCGGATTGCCCCAGGCCTGCACCCGGCCCTGGAACCAGTAACCCATTTTGGTCTCGACCCAAAGCATCCGGTCGGCGATGCCGAGTTCGTCGAGCAGGCGCAGGAAATCCTGGTCCGAGGTGCAGTGGAAATGGTAGTAGCGCTCGAGCATCAGGCCATTGAAGTCGAAAGCGGCCGTCATCCCGCCCACCCGGTCGTCGGCCTCGAACACGATGGGCTGATGCCCCTCCCGCGCCAGTTGGTACGCCACGGCCAGGCCCATCGGGCCGGCGCCCAGTACTGCGATGCGGTGGCCCATGCTCAAAACTCCAGTACGACGTTGCCGTAGGCCGGGTCGTTGAAGGTCTCGTCGATCGCCTTGGCGAAGGGTGTGCAAGGTACGCCGAAGATACCCGGCCAGTCGATCACCTCGAACTCGTCCCTCGCGGTCAGCGCTGCCAACTGCTGGGTGGTGAATGGCGGATTCCTGTCGAATAGGCCCCAGGCCCAGAGCAGCGTATGGAAAAGGGCATGGGGGATCTTCACGATCAGCGCCTTGGCGCCGGTGGCCCGCTTGATCGCGCGGATAATGTCGATGTAGTCCACTTTCTCGTGCCCAGAGATGTTGTAGGTACCGTCGACGATTCGGCCCTCGATGCAGCTCATGATGACGTTGCAAAAATCGCCCACGTAGAGCGGCTGGCGCAGGTAGCGGCCGTGCCCGGGGATCGGGAACACCGGCACCTTCTTCATGAAGCGCGACAGCCAGCCCAGGTGCTTGCGGTCGAACCAGCCGAACATCAGCGTCGGCCGCAGGATCGGGCAGGCGATGCCGCTGTCGCGCACGATCTGCTCCTGAAGCTTCTTGGTGCGGGTGTAGAAGTCATCGGCCACGGATTCGACCACCGAGGAACTGATATGGACCAGTCGTTGCACACCGTTGGCCTTGACCGCATCCAGGATCAGCCGGGTCGAGTCGATGTTGTTGCGCACAAACTCTTCGTAATCGTTGCCGCCGATCTGGGCCTGCAGCATCACCACTGTCTGGGCACCGGCAAAGTGCCGCTGCCACTCGCCGGGCGCGGCCAGATCCGCGTATTCGGCCGTGATATCCGGCTGCACCCGCCGGAGCACGGCCAAGTTGGCGCGATGCTTGTCGAGCACGACGATGTCGCGGTAGCCGCGTGCCTTGAGCCGGGCGACCAGGTTTTGGCCGACCAGGCCGGCACCGCCGGGAAGAACTATCTTGCTATCGTTCATTTCATTCATCGGGTAATGGAAGCGGGTACCTTGAACCGCGGACAAATGGCCAGCTGTCGCCCCCGTTTCATCGCCAGACCCACGGTATAATCGCCATTGAGCGAGGAAACATCGGCTTGGGTGGTGTAGCCGGCCGCGGTTAGCGCGGGCTGCTTGAAATAGGCGGCCACGTCAGGACGAGGACTTGAGCGGGTTTTCAGGAAGCGATGGTTGCCCTTGGCATCGGTGAACACTACATAGGCCGCCTGCGGCAATGTTCCGGTCAAGGCCGAGGCCGCCAGCCAGCCCCGGATCTCCAGCAGGTTCGAGGCGACGATCCGGGTCGGGCGGGCGAGTACGCCGTTGACCATGTCGATGGAACCATCGCACTTGTCTGCACTCACGACGTCCATCCCCGACAAATCGTCTTCGAAGCGGTCGAACTTGTAGATGGCCGACGTATCGACGGCAGTGCCGCGCGCGATCCGGCTGAAACGGATCCTGTAACGATCGTTCCACAACCTGGTCGGGCCTTGGCGCGGAGCGATGGTCACCGATTTGACCGACTTGCGGTCTAGCATTTTCGGTTCGCCATATAGCATGCCGAACTCCGCCGTGTTCTCGACCAAGGGCGACAACAGGAAACCCGAGCGCGCCATGCCGGCGATCAGCCGGTAGTTGCGCACGGCGCCGTCGCGCAAAACAACCGAGATACCGAGTTCGCTGGGCTTGTACAAGGCGTCCGCCACGCGACCGAGAAAAGTCTTGCCGATCTCCACTTCGGCGAAGACGGGCCCGTCCGATGCTGGCACTTCGACCGGCTCGCCAAAACGAGCGACTCGGGTCGCCAGCAGTACAGGCTGCGGCTCCGCGACCGTCGCCTCCAGCCGCTTCTCAAGGAAAAGGAAATTGTTTTCCAGCCGGACGGCTCGGTACCTGCGCATCAGCACCGGCCAGCTAAGGCCATCCTCGATCGACGGCAGCCTGTGGTCGATCGGCTCCACCCGGAAGATGATGTTGTCCGGCGCATTGCCGCCGAGCAAGTGATCCCGGTTGATCGTGGCCAAGACCTTGGTGTAGGCAGAGTAACTCTGGAAGACAGGCCTCGGGGACCAGGTGTTGCCTGAGGCGAGCAATAAGGACTGATTATACGAATAGATATCCGTACGGCCCTTGAGCAGCGGAAACGCGGCCTGTGTCCGAAGCTTGGCAATGGCAGCGTCGTAGTCTCGCCGCGGCCAGCTCTTGTCGGCGATCCTCGTCTGGAACGCATGCCATGCCCCGGAATACGTGCCTTGGATGTTCGCGCGTACGCTCGACACGGAGGACTTCCTGTAATGCTGGTCGATGCTTGTCCAGCACAGCGCCGTCAGGATGATGATCGGGACGATAGCCCAGGACCGGGTGACGAAAGGGAACAGAAGCACGGCCAGCAGCAGCGCGGTTCCCGCGATGATGGCGTGCCCGTCGTGCCGAACGAAGCCGGCCTTGAAGGCGATGAACAGGTAGAGGAAGAAGCTGCCGAAGAGAAACAGCCGCGAGACCTGTGCGATCCGCGATTGCAGCGCGATGGCCAGCAGCAGGGCCAGGCTGACCACCAGATAGGAAACTACTTCACTCCCACTGCCGTTGATCGCCATCGCTTCGGTGTAGCCGGAGGTGATGGGTGCCATGCTGATGAAGTAGCCGGGCAGGCCGGAGGCTGGCTGTCCCGACGCGAGCCAGAAGACAACCAGGGACACGGCCGGGGCCGCCAGGCAGAGCATGGCTAGCAGGCGTCGGCGGGACAAAAAGTAATAGGTCGAGCACAGCACCGCCGTACCCAGGCACAGGACGATGGCACTACCTTTGATCAGCGGCAGCAGACCGAAGGTGGAGAAGGTCAGAGCGACTACGAGCGCGAACCATCGGCTGTCGAGCAGCCGATGCTCGTCGCTGTCCACCACCTTGAAAGTTTGCAGAGCCACCAGCAGGGGAAGCGAAAGCAGCAACACGTCGCGCGCATACATCACACCGGCGAGCATGGCGCAAAAGGCGAGCACCCAGCGCCACTTGATGCCATTGGCGAGGATGGCGAACGAAAGCCAGTAGGCGAGGGCCAGATACAGGCTTCCTGCCATCATCATGAAGTCGGTGGCTGGATGGTAGGCTTTGGTGTAAATGGAGGAATACGGCCCGGTGGTGAAGATGAGGTCGCGGCCGTAGACCAGTCCCTGGGCCACCGCCGCATTCGACGCGAGGCGCCACGACGGATCCAGGCTTGCCGCAGGCATGGTTGGAGAAAAGGGAACGAAGGTCACAATGATCGTAAGCAGGGCAAGAAGCATCAAAGCCAGGTTGACGACAAAAACGAGCGCTGTGGCGCCGAAGCGGGTCGTCTGCGCAGTCGCAGCCATGTCAGATATCCAGCCGGTTGAATACAAAGGCGGGCAGGTGCCTGATCACCATCATGATCAGTGCCCAGCGGCTGGTGCCCAGCACCGCGATGCGGTGGCCCATACTCAAAACTTCAGTACGACTTTGCCGCAGGCCGGGGCGTTGCAGGTCTCGTCGATCGCCTTGGCGAAGGGCGTGCCCGGGGATCCGGACCACCGGCACCTTCTTCTCGAACACGACGATGTCGCGGTAACCGCGCGCCTTGCGCCGGGCGACCAGGTTCTGGCCGACCAGGCCGGCACCGCCGGGAAGCACTATCTTGCCCTTACCCATGAGGGCCGCCACCGCCCAGCGCCACGGACTTGCGGAACTGGCAGGTCTGGAGCCTTCCGTTGGTCATCCTGGCTACTCCGACGAAGTATTCGCCGTCCAGCGCGTCCACCACGATCTCCTGCGAGAATCCGCTGTCGGCAGCATTCGGCTGCCCGAAAAAGGCAGCTACATCGGGGCGCTTCACCTGGAAAGTCTCGAAGTGCAGCGGAAGTTCGCCGCCCTTGCTCAAGCTGACGAATACTTTCTCGGGAAGTACACCCTTCTTGCCCGACACCGTGGTCCAGCCCGCCACCTGAAGCATCCTGTGACTGCCCACCCGCGACTGACTGACCACGTCGAGGTTTCCTTCGCACCGAGCAGCTACGACATTGCCGGCGAGCGCCGCAGGCACCGTATCGGGCACCGCTATGTAACAGTTCTGCACTGCTGCGATCTTCCAGCGACGGCCGGTCACCGACCACTGGATGAGGTCTTCGCGGGAGGGAGGGCCTCTGAACGGACAGACCACGACGGCGCCCAGGTGGGCCTCATCGATGAACTGCTCCGGATGCAGCGAGATCTTGCCGTAGTCCTTGTAGAACTGCGGCACCGTGAACGACTTGCGCTGAGCCATGTAGGCGAAGGTGGAGCTCCAGTCGTTGCCGAAGGCGACGAAATATTTTCCTTCCGGAACATGGGCGCGCAGGAATTCGCCGACGGCGTAGTCCCGGGAGTTGATCGCATTGAAGTCCGTCTTCACCACCGGCAACTGCTCCTTCGCGAACCAGAAGTAGTTGGACCCGATCATCGCCACGGCCAGCACGACAACCACGCGCTTCCAGCGCAGGCGCAGGTACAGGACATGCCCCAGGGCGACCGACACGGCATAGATCAGGAACACCATGTTGCCGGTTTGATAGTAGTTGTGAATGGTGTGCAGGTTGCTGAACAGGAACAGCGGCAGCAGGCCGAGCAAGACGGATACGACGATCACCAGCCTGGGCTGGCGCGAGCCCCTCACGCCCAGGGCAACGGCCAGGACGGCAACGCCGAGCATGCCCGCGAGATTGCGCTCAAGCATCCGCTGCCAGATAACGTCCCGGTACAACTTCACCGACAGCCTCTGACTCAGGCTGCCCCAGTTCCATTGGGTAAGCGCGCTGGAGGTCAGGCTGGTGCCGAGGCCGTTGAGCAGCTTCACCTGGTCGGTGTACAGAGTCCAGGCGATTCCGATCAGCAGCGGAATACCGAAATACAGCAGGGCGAGCGAGGTCTTCCGCGCGAGGAACAAGGTTCCGGTCAAACGCCATTCCCGAATCCAGACGCCCAGGTAGACGAAGCTGAGCACGGCGAGCACCGGCAGTCCGGTAGTCGCCTTCTGCAGAATGGCCAGCGAAATGAACAGCACGAACAGTACCGCGCTGCGGGCAGGACGCCTGTCCTGCAACAGGTCGATGAAATACTTGATGCCGGCGATCGAGAAGAAGACCGCCGCCGTCTCGATCATGAAAGTACGACCCCAGTACAGGTACAAGGGACTCGACATCAACAGTGCGGCGAATAGTGTAGAAGGCCGAATCGGACAGTTTCAGGCTCCGGGTGATGGCTCTTGCCGGCACCAGGCACAGGACCAGGAACAGGAAGCTCACCAGGCGACCGCTGGCATCGAGGGAAACGTGGCTGGCTTGCGATACCAGCGCCACGATGTACTGATATAGCGGAAACTCGAACGGAATGCTCCACGGCGGGCCGGCCACCGGGGTTTCGTAGGCCAGGCTGAAACCGTTCTGGCCCAGCCAGTAGGCCGTCAGCGCGGTCTGGGTCTGGCGGAACTTGACGTTGTCGAGCGGCACCTGTCCGGCGTAGCGCATGGCGATGTACAGCGCGTAGGCAAAACAAAGCACGGCCAGCGCGACCAGCAGCAGTTCGCCCGGCGCACGATTGCGCCAATGGAATCGTTCTTTCGGCGATACTGCCGGAGTCCCGTGTTCAGCAGTGATGATTTCCACTAGATATCCATCCGGTTGAATACGAAGTCGGGTAGGTGCCGGATCACCATCATGATCAGTGCCCAGCGGGCCGGCGCATAGACCACGGGTTTTCCCTTGGCGATGCCGTCGACCATGGCTTGCGCGACCTCCTCCACGCTGGCGAGCCTGGCGCCCTGCTGGCCCAGGTGCGCCGTCATGGGTGTGGCGGTCGGTCCCGGCTTGATCAGCACGACCTTCACCCCGCTGCCGGCCAGCCGGTGTTGCAGGCCCTGCGCATAGCGCGCGACCAGGCCCTTGGCGGCGCCGTAGACGTAATTCGATTTGCGACCGCGGTCGCCGGCGACCGAGCCGATGATGGCCAGGGTGCCGCGGCCGACCGTCTGCAGGTGTCCGGCGAAAGCCTCCGCGAACAGGACCGGGGAGATGCCGTTCACCACCAGAGCCTCGTTGGCCGCCGTCAGGTCGGTTTGGCAAGCAGACTGGTCCGGCAGCGAGCCGTGCGCGATCAGCACCCTGTCCACGGCGCCCTCGGCGACGATCGAATCGACCAGTTGGCGGACCGTGAGCGGATCGATGAAGCCCGCGGCTTCGGCGCCATGGATCCGGATTAGGGATTGCGGGCTGCGCACCCGCAGGTCCGCGGCCACGGCTTCCAGCTTGCCCGGGTCGCGGCCGATCAGGCTCAGGTCGACGGCCGCATCGGCAACCCATAAGCGGGCGCAATGTTCGGCGATGGCCGATGTCGCGCCGATGATGACAATTCTTTGCTTCGCTGTAGACACGCGTCAGCTCCCCATCAGCCGCCGCGACATCGCCGAGCTGATGCCCGGGTCGCGGTGCGGCAAAAATTCCGCGAGGCGCGGATAGCCCGCCTCGAACAGCGCGCGCGGCATGCGCGCGTCCTTGGCCGGGTACAGCCGTCCGCCGGCCTCGCCCACGATCGCATCCAGGCGCTCGAACAATTGCCGCGTGCGCGCGCCCTGGTTCGGAAAGTCCAGCGCCAGGGTCACGCCCGGTTGCGGAAAACTCAGCATACCCGGCACCTCGCGCGCGCCGAAAGTCTTGAGCACGGCCAGGAAGGAGCCGGCGCCGGCGCGGGCGATCTGGCCGAGCATCGCCTGCACCGCATCGCGTCCGACCGCGCGCGGTACCACGCACTGGTACTGGAAGAATCCGCGCGGCCCGTACATCCGGTTCCAGTTGCGCACATTGTCGAGCGGATAGAAGAACGGTTCGTAGTGAACGATATGGCTGCCAGCGCGCCGCTTTCCGATGTTGTAGTAAGCAAGGTTGAAGGGTCGCAGACTCAGCTTGTTGACCAGCGAGACCGGCGGTACGAACGGCATCGCCAGCGCGCGGCTGCGTGGCGCCGGCCGCGCGCTGGCGTCCGTGTTCCGGGCGCGCATGAACAGGCCGCGACCGCCGGCCGGAGCCAGGCAATCGATCCAGGACACCGTGTGTTCCCAGTCGCGCTCGGAGTCATCGGCCAGGCGGAAGAATTCGTCGAGGCTCTGGTACGGCACGGTCTCGGCCAGCAGCCAGGGACCAACGACCCGGCGCAGCTGGATCTCGGCGACGGTGATCACGCCCGTCAGGCCCAGTCCGCCGACGGTGGCGCGGAACCAGTCAGGACGCAACTCGGGCCCGCATTCGATGTCATTGCCGTCGGTGCGCTGCAACTCGATGCGCCGCACATGGTCGCCAAACGAACCCGCGGCATGATGGTTCTTGCCATGCACATCGTTGGCGATGGCGCCGCCCACGGTCACCAGTTGCGTGCCCGGCGTCACCGGCAGGGCCCAGCCGCGCGGTATCACCAGGCGCTGGATATCGCGCAGCAGCACGCCCGCCTCGCAGACCAGTCGGCCGCTATCCTGGTCCAGGCTGATGAAGCGGTCGAGTCCGCGGGTCAGCCACAGCATGCCGCCCGGGTTGAGGCAGACATCGCCATAGCTGCGACCCATGCCGTGGGCGATGCCCGGTTGCGTGTCGTGCAGTAATCCGGCGACCCGGCTGCGGTGGGAAAGGGTCCGGATCTGGTGCTCCCAGGACCCCAGCCGCCCCCAGGAGCCGACGGCTACCACGGCCAGCCCAGCGTGCCGAAAGCCATGAACACGGCGACAACCACGCCCGCCGCCAGGCTGGCCTTGTCCTTCACCGCGAACACCAGTGGGTCGTCGTGCATGTGTCCGCGGTGCGCCTGTATCCACATCCAGTTGATCCAGAACAGCACGGCCAGCACCGCGCCCCAGACGAACTCGGGACTGCGATATAACTGCTGTACGGCCTGACTGTCGAGATACAGGGCCAGCACCAGCACCGCCGCGTAGCCCGATGCCATTCCCTGCATCTGGATCAACGACGCATCGGAGGTGTAGTAGCCGCGCCCATGCACCTTGTGCTTGTGGTGCAGCAACTGCATCTGCAATTCGGCGTAGCGCTTGACGAAGGCAAGCGACAGGAACAGGAAGACCGAGAACGCCAGCAACCAGAACGACAGCGACATGCTCACGGCCGCCGCACCGGCGATGATGCGCAGCATGTAGAGCAGCGCAAGAGTCAGGCAATCCACCAGTGGCAGCCGCTTGAGCCCCAGGGAATAGGCGCAGGTCAGGCCGAAATAAACCAGCAGCACGGGCAGAAACATGCCGCCCACGTATCCGGCCAGGACAATGCTGGCGGTCAGCAGCAGCGGCGCCAGCAGCACCCCCATCCAGGCCGGCACCAGGCCCGAGGCGAAGGGTCTGCCGGATTTGCGCGGATGCTGCCGGTCGCTCTCCAGATCCAACAGGTCGTTGGCGACGTACACCGAGGACGCGCACAGATTGAACGAACAGAAGGCGAGCAGCAGCGCGAGCCAGATATCGGCATTGCCGAGCTGGTGTGCCGCCAGCACCGGCACGAGCAGCAGCGCATTCTTCAGCCACTGGTGCACGCGCAGCACCCGAAGCCAGACGGTGAAGTCGAGCGAGGTCGGGGGAAACACCTGTTCCACTTCGCAACAATCCGCCGCCTGCGCGGCCAAACGCGCGTCGGCATTGACCACTATCGCGCGGCGGGCGTGCTCCCAGACCGCCAGGTCGGCTTGCGCGTTACCTGCATAGTCGTAGCCGGCGGGGCCGAAACGCTGCTCCAGTGCCACGGCCTTGTGCGCGCCGGACAGATTGTTGATGCCATCGCTGGCCATCACTTCGTCGAAAATGCCCAGGTGATCGGCAATGGTAACGGCGGCCGAGCGGTCCGAGGCCGTGCACAGCACCAGGCGCCGGCCCAGGCTGCGCTGCTGCTTCAACCAGTCGAGCAATTCGCAGTGGTAGGGCAGCAATGCCGGATCAAGGCTGGTGCGCTCGGCCAGCCGGCGCTTGAGCACCGCCTTGCCCTGCGCCAGCCAGAAAGGAATGCGCAGCAGGTCGAGCGGGCGGTCGCGCAGCACGCGCAAGCACGACTCGTGCAACAGGTCCGTGCGGATCAGAGTGCCGTCTAGGTCAACCACCAGTGGAGGCATGTCGGATCCCGGACGATCATCGGCCTGCCGATGTTCCGTAGTCAGGGTCATGGTTGAATCTTGGATCATGGCTTACCAGGCTCTTCCGGTACTCGAACAAAAACGCGCCTTTCCGAAGAGCATTGTACGGACTTGCTCCAGATAGCGGAGGCCGCGGCGGAAAGCAATTACTTGCTCCTGCTGAAAATTGCTCCGCGATCCCCACCGAGCCACGGCATGATCGCCAGCAGAGAGGAGCAGGCAGGGCCGATTATCCCGCCAACCCTCTGCGCACCCAATCGGCCGTTTTTACGATTCCTGCTTCAAGTTTCAGTTGCGGCTTCCATCCCAGCTCTTGCCGTGCCAGGGAATTGGCCAACACACTAACCGGCACATCAAAAGGTCGTCCGGGTCGGTAATGACGAACAACCTCTCGACCGAGAACGCGCTCGATTATATCCAGCAGTTCGTTGAGGCTGGTGCCGATACCCGAACCGATATTGAATACCGACCTTGTGCCATCGTAATTGACGGCGCGGGCAAACGCCTCGGCCACATCGCTGACGTGAATATAATCCCTGGTAGCGCTGCCATCGCCCCAGATTTCAACAGGCTGATTCTGGATGGCTCTACTCAAAAAAACGCCCACTGCCCCTTGCGCGGTCTCGATTCGCTGACGCTCGCCAAACGGGTTCGCGACACGAAGAATGGTTGCCTTGATGCCATAAAGCTGCTGATACAGCAGCAGATATTTCTCGATCGCAAGCTTCGTAATGCCGTAGGACACCCGCGGTTCCGTCGGATGGTCTTCATCTATCGGAAGGTAGATCGGACTGCCATAAACCGTACCGCCGGACGAAATAAATACAATCTTGTGAACACCTTTATCAACCATCGCACCAAGCAATTGCAGGGTGGCCACAAGATTGCTCTCTACGTCGTAAACCATGTCATCGTTGGAGCCTTTCGGCAATGTCGTGGAAACCAGATGCAACACGGTATCAACGCCGTCTATCGCCCTGCCGACATCATGGACACTCATAAAATCGCCAGCAAGCCATTCCACCCTATCGCCACCAGAAAACTGGCGATAGGGTTCCACACGAGCGTGCTCAAAAATGCGCAACTCATGGCCATCCTTGAGCAAACGATCCGCAATCGCGGACCCGATAAAGCCACCGCCGCCCAGAATTGCAATTTTCATTGGGTCCGTCCTGTTAAAGTTGGTCGAGCTGGCTGCGCTCGTGATACCGGCATCCACCCCAAGGCGACAGCACTCTGCGGCCGAAGTGAGAGCAGCGCAAGGCCGCCGTCACCTCCCGCCACGGGATGATGTACTTCATCTCATCGAGAAAGCACTTCTTGTGGGTCCCTCACGGAATTTCTCCGCACCCTCCACCATCGGCGCCTTCATTCGTCTGTTCACAGCGCCCGCCAATAACCATAGATGCCTTTATGGGGATTTACCGCGCAAATCACTCTGGCCTTCCCTGGCGCCATCATCGCCGCAAACATTCGTCGCCGGCAACTGATAAAGTCGCCGCTCGCGACGCCCATGACGCAGATAGTGCATTTCAGGATCAAGCTCCGCCGCAGCGACATCCGGGTTCAGTTTGAGATAGATGTCCCGGTCGAAACCATCCGGAAGTCTGGGCTCCTCCGCCGCAACGTCCCTCTGAATGTACTCGGTGACCTCCTGGTTCAATCTGGCGATCTGCAGATCCCGCTCAGCCACCTCCCGATCGAGATGAGAAATCCGCGTCCTGGCCTCATGTAGCTGTGCAACAATCCGCTCCGCCTGCTCCCGGTAGGCATTGATCTGCCCGTCGCGCCCCGTTATGACCTGGTTGAGATTGGCGATGTGCCGATCGCGCTCGGCGAGATCCTGATTGAGGCCGGAAATCCGCAGGTTAGCCTCATGTAGCTGTGCAACAATCCGCTCCGCCTGCTCCCGGTAGGCATTGATCTGCCCGTCGTGCTCCGTTATGACCTGGTTGAGGCTGTCGATCTGACTATCTCGCGCCGCCACCATCTGATCGAGATTGGCGATGTGCCCATGCAGTTCCGCAACTGCTTGATTGAGAATATGGATCTGCCCGTCGCGCTCCGTTATGACCTGGTTGAGGTTGGCGATGTGCCGATCGCGCTCGGCGAGATCCTGATTGAGGCCGGAAATCCGCAGGTTAGCCTCATGTAGCTGTGCAACAATCCGCTCCGCCTGCTCCCGGTAGGCATTGATCTGCCGGTCACGTTCCGCTATGACTTGGTTGAGGCTATCGATCTGACTGTCACGCACCGCCACCATCCGATCGAGATTGGCGATCTGGCCGTCCCGCTTCGCCATCTCCGGTCCAAGGCCATTTTCAAGCACGTTGATGTAATCAAAAGCAGGAGACGCCTCTTTCAATCGCGCGTTCAATTCATCCAGTTCATCCTGGACGCACGAATTGCCCAGCGAGTCCCGATCCGTTGCCAGACGACGCAGCAAGCCATAGGCCGCACCGACCATCGGGGACGCGCGTGCATCCGATGCGAGATCATTCTCCGTAAAGAACGTATGCCTGAGACCGCTTTCCAGAAAATTGTTTTCGAAGTCCTTTACCCTGGGATTCTCGCGATCCGGAAGAGGCAATCCCAGCCTGGTTGAAATACGAACCATCTGTGAGTACGGATTTGACAGCAGCTCGTCATAATCCACCACAACACGCTTGGCCTCCTTCATGAAGCCTAGCGGTGGCAGAACGTGCTGCAACCAAAGGTAATAGGCTTTTTCCGCCGCGATGCCGTTTCTTGCCGCCAAAGAGGCGGCAACGCTGAGCGGATTACGGACTGCCATGACAAGACAGACTTCACACTTCACTGCAAGAAAAACGCGATGCCAGAAAACCAGCAGCCGACACGTTCTTGGATCCTTGAAACCCCAGAGCCCGCTATTTTCATCCAGTTTGCGCGATACAAGCTCAACCGCCGCGGCCATCCATGCATTTACCCGGTCGTCGTCCGGGATTTCATCCCAAGCCAAACTCAATCGGTCATAAGCAGAACCCAGATGGCTCAACAAATTATCATTTATCGCGATACACCCCCGATCCTCCCAAAATCCTTTTGGGTTATCAAAACCAGCCGGATGCAGGTTATCTCCAAGCCCGACTCCCATCAGCTCCAGTGATTTCGTGACGGCGCTTGTCCCGCTGCGATGCATTCCCAGCACGACAATCAATCTACCCTTAGCTTCTGTCATTTATTTCCTCATCGACGCTGCGCTAATTGAAGCCACATCTCTGGATAGCAGCCAAAACCAGCGACACGGACCGGCGCGTTTTCTGTATCGGCCTGAGGATTGCCGAACATAGCCTTCACCGGGTTATACCTTTTACGTTGGTTACGGCACAACGCAGATTGTTGGCGGAACCAGCGAATGAAAACAGCCTCTCCATCGCATGCAGCAACGTGCCGTCATAGGGCAACGGCTCTTCAGGGTAATCCTCCCAGTCAAGGTTAAAATCCATCAATGGAGCCAGCGCCAGCGTCCTGGCCCAAAACATGGTTCCAACAGGAAAATTAAAATATTCAGGCAATTCCTCAAGGGCCATCCGTACAGCGAGCGATTCGGCGATTATCCGGTTACCACTCCACCCCACCACATTGGGATCGTCGGGAAAAACCATCCCGATCGATGCGTCGGCGTTCATTTTTTCCAGAATGCTATCGGCCATCGATCCAGCTTCCCCGCCGAGCAGGTTCTCCAACAGAAACCGGTACCAGGAACTGCCCATTGCCGCATCCTTCACGTCGGCACTCTTTTTTGTGTGGATATGACCGACGAAATCATAGTCGGCCATGATCCGCCGACCAAACGCGGTGAGAAATGGCCCGATATCCCGACCACGATTCGGTACCAGTTGAATATCCACAACCTTGCCTTTGTAATTTTCCAGCTCGCCGACAACCAAGGCACGATGCATCCTTGTTGGCGATGCTGACAAACAGGTCCGGCCGAGCCCGATTACGAGAAAGTCGGGAAAGTATTTCGGGCAGCAGTTCGGGATAATAGGCATGTATGTGCAACGCAACACGCCGACTGTCTGGCAGGGATTCATCCCCAACGTCACCCGCAACAATCACCGGATAATTCCATTGTCCATCGGGACGCCCGGCCCGCAGGTAGTCCGCGAGCGGATCCGCGCCTTGAACGGCTACGCCGTGCTGCTCCAGATAAACGCCGGGATGAAAGCCCGGAAAAGGTTTTCGGCGCGAAACCCCGCTGGCCCATACCCGCACATAGCCACGAACCGCCCCTTCGGCGGTCTGGCCTTGCGCATTGGGTGGCGGACACGCGAAGTCGGGCCGAAACAGCCCCGAATCGAGAATCACCTGTACATCCGCTTTTTCTTGCTGGGTACGATCACAAACACTTCGAGCCAATACTTCGAGACGCGCGACATAATCGTTCATACTGAAATAAGCCGTCGAGGCTTCACGACAGCGTTCTCCAACCTGCTTCACGCAAGGACCGCGGATCCTGCCAGCGTCAGAATTTTTTTCGCCATGTCGGCGGAGTCAAGATACCCTGCAACACAACTATTTCGAAGGCCGCTATCGGTCAGGAAATCGGCGATACCGGTTGTCTTATCAAAACAGAGCACCGGCATCCCATACGCCATTGCATCAATCGCAACATTCGGCAATGGGTCCAGCCTTGATGAAAGCAGAAGCAGATCAGCCTCTTCATACGCGACGTCAATGGCGGCGGTTTCCTCAATAAAGAAGACATGATTTTCAAGACCGGCGCGACGAATCTGGTCCTCCAGATAAACAGAATACCCAACGTCATTTTCTGGATCGTACCCTTTGCCAATCCAGACAAAACGACACGCGCGGCCCTCCGGGGCATTGAAGCACCAGGGCGGCGCATTCTGATAAACAGATCCACACCTTTGCGTAGCTGCACGAAGCCGGCCCCAAGCACGACAACCGAATCGCCGGCAATATCCTTCGGGCGGAGCAAGCGGCGTATGCGCGCGCGCTCCGCCTGAATTTGCTCGTCACTGAATTCTTCCAAAGGTACCAGACAGCGCCCTTGAGGAAGAATATCTGCGGACCAATCGCCCAG
Source organism: uncultured Gammaproteobacteria bacterium (assembly GCA_963708735.1). GTDB lineage: Bacteria > Pseudomonadota > Gammaproteobacteria > Pseudomonadales > Porticoccaceae > JAGPUQ01. The sequence continues at coordinate 105,553 of CAVPTW010000011.1, read as the reverse complement.
ATATGGATATTCAGTGCGCGCGTTCTCCATTGTCACTTTTGTGGAGAAAACAACCTTGCCAGACCACAAAATGGCGTGAATGAATGCGCTTCGAGGCCGCGTATAAGCCGCGAACTCGTGAATCAGACTAACCGCCGGAACGAAATGGCTGCCCAATGCGGGCAGAACCACACGTGATTCGATACTGTTAACCAGAGCGAACTTGAAGTTGAATCTCTTGCACAACTGATCGACGGCCAGATTTGCCAGGGCCTGGTTCCCCTTCAGATTCGACGATGTCATGACCGCCGCCCCCGCCAGTCGGAAGGCGTCGGAAAGCGGCCCACCACCCAACAACAATGCCACGACGTCATAGCGTTCAACGAGTGCTTGCACGAGATTAAGGCTCAGTATCGGCGCGCCGGTTCTCGATGCTTCGTGGCTGACCACCAGAATCGTCTCGCGACTTGATTTGAAGCCTTCCTCGCCGCAAAGATCGATTGCGGCGAACCTATGAGGGCGCCCCTCGCGGCGCCCGTGTTCCAGGTAGTGCGTTGCCGGGTCAACCCCTGCCGCAGCCACGTCCGGATTCAGCTTGAGATAGATATCCGAATCGAACCCGTCTGGCAGCTCAGACTCCCCTGTTTCAACCAAGCTCTCCTTTTCGTCACCCTGGTGGTCCAGGGTTGCGCCGGAGGAGTCGCATTGTGCGCCGCTGCGAACGATATCGTGCAACACCCCGAGAGGAAGCCACCTTGCTGTGCCGTCTCGCATCACCCACTCGAAAAAACGGGCACCCCAGACCTGCGCGGTTGGAGCAAACTTATTCCTTGGCGCTTGATCTTTTGTGGCAACTACAAAGTAGTCGGAAAAAATCTGGCCAGCCTCGATCAAAGGCCCCTGTCCGGCGGGAGACTCGCTGATGGTGTTGCTTTCATGCATTCGGTAGACATAAACATTATGGGGTACAAAAACCGGCTCGGATTCCAGAGTTGCCCGCAAGCAGAAATCCCAGTCGTGGTTATAGCGGTAATTGCGGAACCCTCCTAATGCATCAAGGAATGATTTGCGCACAAACAGGTTGCCGGTGCTGATCATGAAGTTGAAGTTCAGCAACGCAACGCCCAGGGGTTCCTCCCATTTGGATCGTTGCTCCATTCGCATTGAAAACTCAAATACGCGACGGCTTTCCGCCGGGCTGATCACCTTGCCCGCGGCATCGACGAACGACACTTCACCAAAGCCCCATTCCGCATCACGGCGCGCCACACCCTCGACCATGGCGGCGATCCGATCGTCCGGAAACCAGTCATCGGAATTGAGAATGTTGATGTATTCCCCGGTGGCGAGCGCCACGCCCTCATTGATCGTGACATGAGCGCCACGATTTTCCCGCGCGATAAAGCGGCTGGGGAAAGGGCAGGTTGCGAGGCTCTGGCGGATAAGTTCCGCGGAATTGTCGGTTGACCCGTCGTCAATCACGATCAGTTCCAGCCGGCGATAGGTCTGGGAATAGACCGATTCCAGTGCTATTTGAATCCAGCGGCCATGGTTGTACGAGGGGATGACGATACTGACGAGCGGGTCGCAATCCACCCGACGGGCGTCGCGCTGTCTGCAAAATTCCAGATATTGCTGCTGTAGATGGCGGGTTGCATCCGCATCGGCGCCAGCAAGAAACCCGGCCAAAATGAGCCCCATATTGTGACGCATTGCATCAATGCGCCACTCGGTGAGCGACAACGCCCGATAAACTGCCTCGAAGGCTTCGTTGTTTCGCCCGGTTTCAAGACAAATGACGCCAAGCATATGCAGGCAGTCGGGCTCGTCCGGCTGGATAGACAGTGCCTGGCGATACAGCGCTTCCGCACCCGCCAGGTCCATGGCTTTCTGGCGCGCGAGAGCGGAAGCCATGATATCCCCGAGGCCAGGAGCAGAGTCGCCGCCGCGGCTTGCTGCTCCGCAGCAATGCTTGAACCGTTTGCCGCTGCCACATGGACAGGCGCTGTTTCTGGATATCGGATCGGCGCGCGTCAAGGTAGGTGGTGCCTCGTTCATGCGGCCATCACTCGGATATCCTGACCTGCCAAATGCGTCTTGATGATGGAGTCTCGTTCTGGATTGAGCGTCACGGCGCCGATGGGCGCCTTGGCGCGCCCGCGGGCGGGCCCCGACTGCGCCTCATCACACCAGCGTCCCAAGGTCTGCACCGACACGCCAATCTCTTTGGCTACCGCGCCTGCATTGGCGCTCTCCGGCGGCAGCAACCGCGCCACCGCTCTGTTCCTGAATGCTTCGCCGTACCCTGCCATGTTTCGTCCTTATCGCCCCCGGGCTCAAGATTATAACGGGGCGACAACCATTCTGACGCGCGCGAAGGGGGGCACATTTTTGATGAACTCTGAATCGGTTTGTTGGTATTTCATCTGGTCCCGCCGATTTTTAGGCTCGATTCTTCTTCGAAGGCGCCCGCTCGAGCGCGAACATTGTTCGACTGTATGCCCACCACCGCAGGAAATATATGCGCTCACGCACCATGAGTGATGTAGGTGGCTGTCCGGCACCTAACGCCAAGGCGCAACATTCAAGCCGGTGGTTTTGCACCTGAAACCGACAACCAGGGATTGAATCTCGGATCGTTGTACATCTTGAACTGCCGATACACGTTGAAACGCAGCGTGCCGTCCAGGCAACCGCGCACAAGTTCGTCCAGACACCACGCCAGATCCGCGCGCTGTTCCAACAGGCGGGCAAGCCTTTCGCCACTCATCCCGCGATGGTCGGCGTCGGCGTCGGGGCGCTGGGTCTGCCAGTCCATGTGGAATATCTTCAGGCCGAGGATGGACAGCCGGTCGATCAGTGCGCCGACGGTCTCCGAATGCAGGCGCGCCGTCTCCGGTGCGTTCGGCAAGGCAGCCAGTACCAGTTCGTCGATACGCTCGATGGCGTCGTTGCGGCGCTGGTTATGGCTGTCGATCAGGCGCTTGCTGTTGGCGATGGCGCTATCGGGCACGTCGCGACGCCGCGCCTGATCCTCCTCATCCCACAGTGCGATATTGCAGTGGTGATTATTCTCGATTGCCCGCCACAATTCCGTGGACTGAGTCGCAGGCGGTTCACCGCCGTGCTTCAGGTATTCGAGCAGGGCAGAATGAAAGCGGGTCAGGTTGGCCGCATTCAGCTCATCCAACGGATTCATGGCTTCCCTTGGTCATGGCGAGGAACCTTCGACAGCGAAATCGGTGAGCGCGGCACGCAGATCCGCCACGACCGCCGACCAATCCCCGGCGCGCGGCTGACGAAACAGGCGCGCGCTCGGGTACCAGGGGCTATCGGTGCGATCGGTCAGCCACCGGAAATCCGCGCTCTGCTGCAACATCACCCACACCGGGCACCCCAACGCACCCGCCGCATGGGCGATGGAGGTGTCGACGGTGATGATCAGGTCGAGCTCGGCCATCAACGCGGCGGTCTCGGCGTAATCGGTCTGCTCGTCGCCCCAATCGAGAATGGGCGTTGGCACCGCACGGAGCTCCTCCCGCCCGGCCCCGAGTTGCAGATTGATCCAGGCCATGTCCGGCAGTTCGAACAAGCCGGCGAGTGCTGGCAGGGGACAGGAGCGATAGCGGTCATCCGGGTTGGCGGGGTTGCCGGCCCAGGCCAGGCCGACGCGCAGCCGCGCCGGTACCGCGTCGAGACGCTGGCGCCAATGGGAGCGACGCGCGATCGGCGCTGTCAGGTAAGGGACATTGGCAGGCACCGCCGCCGGCGAACTGGTACCGCACAGGCGCGGCAGGCTCAACAGGTGACAGAAGTAATCGCAGGGGGGAAGCGCCGCTTCGCCCGTGTACACCTCCGATACACCCTGAACATTGCGCAGCAGTCCCGCCATATGCGCCTGGCGCACATGGAGGGCGATCCGGCCGCCCTGATCCGCAAGCCGGCCGGCGTAGCGGATGAATTGCAGTGTGTCGCCGATACCCTGTTCGGCAATCAGCAGCAGGTTTTTGCCGGCCAGCGGCTCGCCCTGCCAGGGACGGGGCGTGCCGGCCATGGCGGGGAGCCGATAGCCCGCGGCGTATTCGGGGCATTGCCGGCGCGACTCGTACCCCGCCCAGCCTTCCGCATAGTCGCCCAGCGTCAGCTGCACCAATGCCCGGCTGAAGCGCGCCTGCACCAGATTCGGATCCAGTGCCAGCGCGCGATTGAACGCCTCCAGTGCCGCATCGAGTTGACCGAGCTTGTGCAGATCCAGACCGAGATTGCTCCAGGCCGGGGCATAGGTCGGGAGCAACGCCACGGCCTTGCGATATTCAACCACGGCTTCGTCCAGACGCCCTTGCGCGCGCAGACACAGGCCGAGGTTATTGAAGAAATCCGGCAGATCATCCCGCTGCGTCAGCGCCGCGCGGATCCGTTTTTCGCCCTCGACCGGGCGCTGTTCCTGCATTTCGATCACACCCAGATAATGCTCGGCGACCGCATCGGCGCCCTGCGCCAGCACGGCTTCGTAGCCTCGCCGCGCGCTGCTCAGACGGCCGGCCTGATGGTCCGCCATGGCCTGTTGCAACAAGGCCTCGGGATTCGTGGTCGGAGTCGCAATCGCTCCCGGTGGCGCGGCAGCCTGACCGCAGCAATGCTTGAAGCGCTTGCCGCTGCCGCAGGGACAGGGGGCATTGCGACTTGGCGGCGCCGCGGGGCACTGGCCGGGCGAACCCTTCAGCGAATCCAGCATGGCGGCACATCGGGGGTCGGAAGGAAAGGCGCGCAGGCGTTGTTCCAGCAAGATGCGCGCCGAATCGAAACGCTTGAGATCGATAAAGTTTTTCGCGAGCGACAGAAACTGTAACGACCCCTGCACCGAAGCCGGCATCGCCGCGACAAAGTCGGCCACTTCGGCGTCGTCGAGAAACAGCCACATGTTGAACAGACCATGAAATCCCAGTGGTCTGCCCTGCGGATAGGTGGTCTCGAATGAAAAGCGATCCGCCACCTCGGGGGGCGCGAAACGGATGCCGTAGCGGGATTCCAGCAAGGGCCGGTAATCCCGGCAGATCAGCAGATCCTCGGGCTCGAAACGATCTATCGCGGGATCCTGGAGCGCTTCCAGCAGGCGCCGCGAGCGCAGCGAAAAACCGCCGTTGCCGACGCAGTGGGCATCGGCGTGGAATCCCCAGCGCGCACCGATGTAGTCGTGACGCAAAAACTCATCGCGCCAGGCGTCGGGATTGACCACATAGCCGTCCCACTGGATCAACAGCACATGCTCGGTCTGTATGTGCCGGAGCAACTCCTTGATGACGAACTGCGAATAGGCCGCGCGTCCGGCCAGCGGGGGAATGGCGATATGGCGCGCGCCGCCCGTATCGGCGCCGGAATCCGACAGGAACAGGGCATCGGCGAAATCCAGCACCGCCCGGGACAACCGCATCGCCCGCGCCGCCAGCGCATGGGTCTGGGTATCGATCACACACAGCGTGGTGGTGGCCTTGATCCTTGTTTTCGGCATGCTGTCCATCTCGAAGCGGGAAGGCCCGGTTTGCATCCGAACCCGTGTGGCGCAGCGCATATCCATGGATACTCTGAGTAATCGTCATGCCCGTGCAGACGGGCATCCAGAAGGGTTTGAGATTTCTGGGTTCCCGCTTGCGCGGGAACGACGATTGCGCGGTTATTCAGAGCACCCCCACACATCCATAGGGGTTGGATTATAGATCAGTCGCCGGCGCGTCCTTCCCGTCCGCTTTCCCACTGCCGCGATCCAATTCGTTGCCGTGCGATTTTGGGACACCTCCAGGTATGAATGCGCGCCACGGCGAATGGCTGGCGCTGACGCCCACACCCGGGCCACAAAACTTTCGGCCGCAAGCGACGCCCGAGCGCGGCGCGCGGCCGCTATAATGCCAAGCCAGATACCCGTCCGGCGGCAAGTCCATGGTCAATTCGCTGCGCATCGCATCCACCCTGCTGCTCGCCCTGTCCCTGCCGGCCGCGCTCGGCGGCTGCGGCAACACTGGGGATTTGTATCTGCCGCCGCCACCGGTGACTCAGGTGCCGGAAAAAGTGCCGAATGCCGCGCCGCCCGTGACCGCGCCGACTCCACCGACCAAGCCCGCCGACGCCGGCGCCACCGAAAGCACGGCGCCCTGACCGACCCGCACCCCATGCGCCAACTCCAGATCGCCGCCGACGGGCTTCGCTGCGAGAACGTCGCCCTGAGCGCCATCGCCGCGGACGTGGGAACGCCGACCTATGTCTACAGCCGCGCGGCGCTCACCGAACAGTTTCAAGCCTACGCCGAAGCCCTGCGCGGCACCGATCACCTGATCTGTTTCGCGGTAAAAGCCAACTCGAACCTTGCGGTGCTGGACCTGCTGGCTCGCCTCGGGGCGGGCTTCGACATCGTCTCGGTGGGTGAGCTGGAGCGCGTGCTGCGCGCCGGCGGCGATCCCCGCAAGGTGGTGTTTTCCGGGGTCGGCAAAACGGCGGCGGAAATGGCGCGCGCGCTCAGCGTCGGCATCCACTGCTTCAACGTCGAATCCCTGGCCGAACTGGAACGCCTCGACCGCGTGGCCGGCGAACTCGGGCTGCGCGCGCCGGTGTCGCTGCGCGTCAATCCCGATGTCGATGCCGGCACCCATCCCTACATCGCCACCGGACTCGCCGAAAACAAATTCGGTCTGCCCATCGACGCCGCGCGTGCCTGGTATCGCCGCGCCCGCGCATTGCCCAACATCGAGATTCGCGGCATCGACTGCCATATCGGTTCCCAGCTCACCGCACTGGCGCCTTTCGAGGCCGCCCTCGAACGCGTCCTGCTGCTGGTCGCCGAACTGCGCCGGGACGGCGTCGCGCTTGCGCATCTCGATCTCGGCGGCGGGCTCGGGGTGCGCTACCGCGACGAGACGCCGCCGACGCCGCAAGCCTATGTCGCCGCCCTGCGCCGCCACACGGACGCCCTCGGCCTGACCCTGATTCTGGAACCCGGGCGTTCCATCGTCGCCAACGCCGGCGTGCTGCTCACCCGCGTCGAATACCTGAAAGAGAATCGCGGCAAGCATTTCGCCATCGTCGATGCCGCCATGAACGACCTGGTGCGCCCGGCGCTCTATCAGGCGTGGATGGCGATCGAGCCCGTGGTGCCGCGCACGGATGTTCCCGAACACCGCTACGACATCGTCGGTCCGGTCTGCGAGACCGGCGACTTTCTCGGCCGCGACCGGCCGTTGCGGCTGGCCGAAGGCGACCTGCTGTGCGTGCGTTCCGCCGGTGCCTACGGCTTCACCATGAGTTCCAACTACAACAGCCGCCCGCGCGCCGCCGAAGTCCTGGTCGATGGCGACCGCTATAGGGTAGTCCGGGAGCGCGAGACCCTGGCCGATCTGATGCGCGGCGAACACCTGTTGCCGGGCTAGGGCCTGTCAATGCTATCCGCACGGCTGCGTTGCTGCCCCAAAAACCGCCAGGCAAGGCGCGAGGAGCGAAGTTTTGTGAATCAAAATGAACGACGAGCAACGCCGCATGGCGGTTTTTGGGGCGCAACCCGAAGGGACGGGGCGCTGTTGCCGCGATCCAGCGTTGCGCCTCGCTGCTGCACACCCGGTGCACTGCGCTCGGCGCGCCTCGACTCGCAACAACAGCGCCGCCGTCGCAGCTGCGCGGATAGCATTGACAGGCCCTGACATGCTGCTGCCGTTTACCAAGATGCACGGACTCGGCAACGATTTCGTGGTCATCGACGCCGTCACCCAGGAGGTGAACGTCACGCCGGAAATGGCCCGTCACCTGAGCGATCGCCACTTCGGCATCGGCTGCGACCAGGTGCTGGTGGTCGAGCCGCCGCGGCAGCCCGACGTCGATTTCCGCTATCGCATCTTCAATGCCGACGGCGGCGAAGTCGGCCAGTGCGGCAATGGCGCCCGTTGCCTGGCCCGGTTCGTGCGCGAGCAGCGGCTCAGCACCAGGTCCCGCCTCCGGGTCGAAACCGCAACCGGTATCCTGGAACTGGTCATCCTGAGCGGTGACCTGTATCAGGTCGCACTGGGCGTGCCGCGTTTTGCGCCGGAAGAGATTCCGTTCGTCACGCCGACGCGTGCGCCCCGCTACCAGCTCGACATCGACGGCCAGAACCACAGTTTCAGCGCGCTCTCCATGGGCAACCCCCACGCCGTGCTGGAAGTCGAAGCCGTCGCCCACGCGCCGGTCGCCGAGCTCGGCGCCAAGATCGGCGCGCATCCGAGTTTTCCCGAAGGCGTCAATGTCGGCTTCATGGCCGTGCGCAACCGCCACACCATTGATCTACGGGTGTTCGAACGCGGCGCCGGCGAAACCCTCGCCTGCGGCAGCGGTGCCTGCGCCGCGGCGGTGGCCGGCATCCAGAGAGACCTGCTAGACTCGCCCGTGCGCGTTCACCTGCCGGGCGGAACACTCACCATCGACTGGGCTGGCGAAGGCCAGCCGGTCCTGCTGACCGGGCCTGCGGTCACCGTGTATCAGGGACGCATCCGCTATGAGCCGAAAAAATTTCGACACGCCCGCCCCCATGGTTGACGAAACCCAGATCATCGAGCACCTGCTCGCCCATCCGGATTTCTTCACGCGCCATCCCGAGGCGCTGGAAGCCCTGCAACTGCCCCACGAAACCGGCAGCGCGATCTCCCTGGTCGAGCGCCAGGTCAGCGTGCTGCGCGAGCGCAATCTCGAAATGCGTCAGCGTTTGAACAACCTGCTCACCACGGCGCGCGAAAACGACAAATTGTTCGAGAAAACCAAGCGTCTGGTGCTCACCCTGATCGAGGCGAACAGTCTCGGCGCCGTGGTGGATGCGCTCTTCCACAGCCTGCAAGCCGACTACGACGTCCAGTTCCACAACCTGCTGCTGCTCGGCGATGCCGGCACGCTGCCGGCCAGCAGTGCCCGCGTGGTGGGCGTGGATGAAGCCCACCAGCACATCGGCTCCCTGTTGCGGAGCAACCGCGCCATCTGCGGCGTCTTGCGGCGAGAGGAACTGCGCTTCCTGTTCGGCGCGGATGCCGACCGGGTCGGGTCGGTGGCGGCGGTGCCCCTCTGCCACGGCCGCGTGTTCGGCATCCTCGCCATCGGCAACAGCGATCCCAATCACTACCGCAGCAGCATGGGCACGCTGTTCCTGAGCTATCTGGCCGAGGTCCTGAACCGCATCTGTCCGCGCCTGCTGCGCTGACTCGCCATGACGCGCGCGGGCGGTCCCAGGCGTGGCGATCCCGATCCGGTTGCCACCGATGCCGACGCCACCGGCGTCCCGACCCCGGAGCTGCTCGCCGATTTCGAACGTTATCTGGCCAGCGAGCGCCGCTATTCGCCGCACACGCTGGCAGCCTACCGCCGCGATCTCGAAGTCTTGCGCGCCTGGTGCGCCAGCCAGCAGTTGACGGAATTGACCGCCGTGCGGCACCACCACATCCGTCACTGCCTGGCCCAACTGCACGCCCGGGGACTAGCGAGCGCCAGCCTGCGGCGCTGGCTGGCGTCGGTACGGGCACTGTTCCGCTTTGCATTGCGCGAAGGCTCGGCAACGGACGACCCCTGCGCCGGCATTCGCGCGCCCCGCGGTGCCCGCAAGCTGCCGGGCAACCTGGATGTGGACCAGATACACCAGCTCCTGGCGCCCGCCGGCGACGACCCGCTCGCCGTGCGCGACCGCGCCATGGCGGAACTCTTTTACTCGTCCGGCCTGCGTCTGGCCGAACTCGCTGCCGCGAACCTGACCGATCTCGATCTGGCCGCCGGCATGATCACCGTCACCGGCAAAGGCGCCAAGACACGCCAGCTTCCGGTCGGCGGCAAGGCGCGCACGGCGTTGCAGGATTGGCTCAGTGCGCGCGCCCTGTGCTGCGGCAGCGAACAGTCTGCGCTGTTCATCGGTCGCAGCGGCCGCCGCCTCGGCCATCGCGCCATTCAGCAGCGGCTGGCGCTCCTCGGACGCACGCGGGGCATCGCTTCGCACTTGCACCCGCACCTGCTGCGTCATTCGTTCGCCAGCCATCTGCTCGAATCCAGCGGCGACCTGCGCGCGGTGCAGGAACTGCTCGGCCACGCCGACCTCAGCACCACCCAGATCTACACCCACCTGGATTTTCAGCATCTGGCGCGCGTCTACGATGCGGCCCATCCCCGCGCCGGGCGGCGTCGGGAACGGCACGACGAACCGGAATGAATCGACAACCCGCGGGGCGGACAAGTCCGCCCTGAGCCAGTCGAAGGGGACAGGGCGCCATCCCACCCGTGGCGACAGCGAGCCTCAGTTGCGGAGCACCCGCCGCAACCCGCGCAACCCCCAGAGAACGCCGCGCCGCCGCAGTCCTCCCAGGCGCCGGCTGCCCGCAACCTTGCCGCACAGGTAATCGAGGAAATCGACGGTGACCTGTCGCGCCGGCGCTTCCGGATCGACGGCCAGCGACCCCGTGCGCAGCCGCGTCGGCTGCTCCGGTCCGGACGCGGCGGGCCCCGGCCCGGGCAACCCCGCCGTGGCCGGCAACGGAGTCAGGCGATGATAGGCCCGCACCATGTCCACCCGGCTCCAGCCGGGCAGCGCGGCGATGGCGTCCCGTACCCTGCCCAGCGCCGCGCGCTCCCCGTCCAGGCGCCGCAGCTGTGCCACCAGGGCCTGCGCATCGGGCTCGATCAGCCAGCCGGTGCGGCCATGCTCGATGCGATCGGCAAAGGCGCCGACGCGCGTCGCCACCGGCGGGACTCCCAGCATCCAGAGCTCGCTCAGGGTATAGCTGAAGGTCTCGGGCACGATGGAGAGCAGCAGCCCCGCGTGGGGCGCAATGGCCGCCAGCCGCGCCGGCAGTTCCGCGAGCTGGTATGCCCGCACCACCTCGACGCCCGGCAAACCTTCGAACTCGCGACCTTCATCGCCCGTGCCGAGCAGATAGAGATCGGCAAATCCGGCCAGATCCGGCAGCGCCTGGCGCAGTATTTCCGCGCCCTTCTGGGGCGCCAGGCTACCCAGCACCACCAGCCGCAGGCGGCCCGCGCCCGGCTCGCCCGCAAGTGCGCACAGGGGCTCGGTGCCATTGGGCACCACCGCCGTCGACACCAGCGCAAGCGCCGGAGCGAGCGCGCGGAGATTGCGCAATACCGCCTCACCGGGCGCCACCAGCGTCACCCCGGGCGCGTGCAGCAGCTCGATCCAGCGGCGCCGGATCGCCAGCCAGTGGTCCGGCTCGGAGTCGGCAAAAAATCGGTTGAGCGGATTCCCGGCAAAACAGGCACGCAGCTGCCCGCCGTCGCAGCGCGTGCACAGCGCGCCGAAATGGATCGACAGTGCCGGGCAGAACGGGAAATAGTCGTGTTGCACCATCAGGGTCGGCAGCCCGGTGGCCAGCGCATCGAGTGCATGGCCGATCAGGGACGACACCATCACCGTGTCCACCTGAAACTCGCGCACCACCTCGGCCAGCACCTGCCGGTAGTGGTAGTGGGTTGCGGCAACGGAGCGGATCGGAAAATCCAGCAGCCATTCCCGCAGCGGCGTGCCGGCCGCGTCGTACAGCCCGAGACGGTAACCGAACGCGCTCCAATCGCCGATGGAGCGCAACACCAGATTGTGGCGCTGCGCATCCGCTTCGCACATGTCCCGCACCCAGCGCCCGAGACCGCCGCCCCAGCTATGGGTGATGTGGAGTTGCACGGGCTTCAGCGTCGGCACGGGCGGTGGCACCACCGCCGGGCCGCCGCTCAGGGCATCGGCCAGCTGGCGGCGCAGCAAATCCAGGGGGTGATGGGCATTGAAGGCACGGACGTCAGCGTCTTCAGGAGGTAAGAATGCCTCCAGCCGGCCACCGGGCCAGTGAGCAAATGTCCAGTCGCAGGCCACCGCCGACCAGCCCCGGGCGCGCAGGCGGGCAGCGAGATTGCCCGCCTCGGTGAGCGCGCCAGCAGCGGCGAGATCGGCCAGGGCGGCGGCGCGGAACAGGCCACACACCGGCAATACCAGCGGCACCTCGAACAGGAGATCGCGGGAAAACCGCGCCAGCCAGGAACGCAGCTGACCAGCCTGGATCCAGCCGGGCCTGGCGCCCGCGTAAGGCGAGAACAGATGCAGCGCATCGCACAGCGGCAGGGCCACACCGACCTTCGGATCCAGGCGCAGGGCACGCGCCAGCAGCGCCACCCAGTCGTCGGACAGCTCGGCACCGCCGCGTACGTAGGCGATATCGCGCTGCGGTCGGGCGGCGTGTGCCGCGGCGAGCGCAGCGGCCATGTCCGCCTCGGGCGGCAGTGGCAAGGTTTGGTTGCCCGCTATCGCCGCGCTGCCGGCAGGCCCTGCCACCAGAACCTCCAGCTCCGGCAACGCAGCGCGCCAGGCGGCGATGGCGCGCTGCGAAGCGGCCGCCTCCCCCTCTCCCCTCGGATGCAGGCAGACCAGGGGCGCAATCGACTCCGACACGGGTCAATCAACCCGGTAGCAGGCGGGCCAGACGCCGCGCCAGCGCCAATGGCAGCAGCAGACAGGCGCGGCCCCAGCGGCCCAACCGCGGCGAACCACGCACGCGCACTGCGGTGTAATCGAGAAATTCGCACAATACCCCGCCATAGGGGGCGTCGCCCGGCGCCTGGAAACTGCCGGCGGCGGCGTCCGAAGGCCCGTTCACCCGCCACCACTGCAGGTAGCTCGATCTGGGGACAGCGGTGGCGAAGGGGTCGGGAAACGCCCGTTGCAGATCGGGCCGGGAGCGGTACACCAACCGCTGGCGGGGCTCGATGGGGGTGCCATCGTCAAACCTGGACCAGCGCGCGACGCACCCGCCGAGCTCTGCCTGACCCTCGCGGGCGCACTGGTCCTGATACCAGCGTCGCAATTCGAGGAGCGCGGAATTATTGCTGCCATACTTGTTCAGCATGCGTTCCTGGGCACCACTGTCGAAACCCGAGAAGTGGTAGAAGCCCAGGGGGACACCATTGACCAGCACGCCGGTTGCCAGACTGCCGGTCACCTGCCGGTGCGTAAGATTCCAGGTCGCCACATTGAAGCCGGGGTCGCGAAGGATGCCGACCTCCGGAAAAAAGCAGGGCGCCAGATCCATCCAGCGCTGGTCGGTGAACAACCCGCGCGAAAAATCGTCGTGGCAGAAGTGCCGCAGGCGCTCAGCCCACCAGTCCACCAGCCGCCGCCCCTCGCCATCGCTGCGCGCACCCAGAAAGCCCAGGTTGAAGACCCCGTGCCTGAGGCTCGCCAGCTCATTGTCGCTCACGGCCTGCAGCGTCTCCTCGGGCGCGCACTGATGGGGGGTGAGAATGGCGCCGTGGCGGTCGAGCAGCGCACAGAGTTCGTCCAGGCGGCCGAATACCACGGTATCGGGATCGAAATAGAACGCCTTGGCGGCACCGCAATGGTCGAACAGGTACTGAAAAGCCCGGCCCTTCACCGCGGTGCACAGCTCCACCAGGGTATGGGCGAACAGCCACTGACGGTCCTGTCGGAAGCCCAGCTCGTCGAGGCCGATCAGGCTGTCGAAGGGCTCGTCGGCCAGGACGAAGTCCTGCGGAGGATCATCGTTCAGCACCAGATGAAACCGGATCTCGGGGGCGAGCCGCTTGATGGACCGCGCCAGTACCCGCGCCTTGGGCAGGTAATTCGCGGTGATGCTGGTGAATGCCTGTACGGGTGAATCCATCAATCGAGCCTCAGCAGGCGCCGCAGGCGCCGGGAATACCGCCAGGTCCGGGAATTGAGCACGGCCTCATGGCGGGCCTGGAGTTCCGCGAGCTGCCCGCTCAGGTGCTGGCCATGCTGCTCCAGCTCGGCGAGCTGTCGGCGCAGCTCGTAGATATCGGCCTCGCGGTCGCGGACAAAGCGCTGGGCCTCGGCAAGCGCGGCGGAAACCTGGGCGATATGCTCCCGAACTTCCGCCAACTGGTCGCTCAGCCGCGCGGCATCGCGCTCTCGGGCGACCAGCCTGTCATCCAGCCAGGCGGCGCGGCCGTCGCGCTCGGCGATCAACTCCTCCAGCGTGGCGCTGCAATCCGACAGCAACCGCCTGCCCCGGGCCCGGGCCCGGGTGACATTGTCACGCCAGGGATGCGCCGGATCGGCGCGCAGGAAATCCATGACCAGACCGTCATACTCCGGGTGGCGCTCGGCCATGACCGCGGCCCCCTCTGCCATCAGCGCTTCTCGCTCCGTGCCGAAACTCACCGAGCCCTCGTGGAAGACGAAGACGTCGGCGCAGAGCACGTTGCGCCAGCCGGCCTTGGCGGCGCGCATGCAGAAATCGGTCTCCTCCCCGTAGCCACGCGAAAAGCGGTCGAGGTCGAAACCGTCCAGGTCCGTCCAGCAGGCGCGCCTGACGTACATGCAGAAGCCGACCCCGGTCGGCAGATCCAGGCATTGGCCGGTATTCACGGTTGCGAACAGGGCATCCAGTTCCGCCAGGGGCCAGCCCGCCGGCAGGGAGTTGGCCTCCAGCATATTGGGATAGCTGCAAATGGAGCCGTTGTTGGAAAAGGGTGTCACGGTGGCGATGCGAGGATCCGTCGCCGCACACGCCAGCAGCCGATCGAGCCAGTTCCCCGCAACCTCGGTATCACTGTTGAGCAGCACCGCATCGCGCACGGGATGCAGCGCCATGGCGCGGTTGACGGTAGCAACAAAACCGAGATTTTCGGGGTTCCGGTGCAGCGTGATGCGGCCTGCGGCGGCGACTTCATCGAGCCAGGCCGACAGCGCCGGCTCCGGACTCGCATCGTCCACCACGATCAGTTCAAAATCGGCGACACAGCGACTCGCCAGCACCGATTCGAGACAGCGGCGGGTCACCTCCAGGTCCCGATAGACCGGCACCACGATATCGATCAGCGTGGCGCTCAATCCGCACCCTCCCCCATCAGCCCGCGAACGCCGCGCATTGTAGCCCGTTCAAACCGGGAGAGGCGTCAAGGCCAGACGCACCCGCGCGATCACCGGTTGTTCCACCCAGCGCCAGGACAACGCGGCCACCGCCACGGTCAGTCCCGCGCAGGCGGGCAGCAGCCAGGGAAGCGCGTAGTCCTCTCCCGGCGGCAGTGCGCGTACCAGCCAGCGCAGCAATGGGTTGTGCCAGAGATAAATGCCATAGCTGACCGTACCCAGGTACAGCGCCACCGGATTGGCAAACAGCCGGAGCAGGGATCGCGCGCCCGCCGTCGCGGCCAGGATCACCGCCGCCGTGGCCAGGCTGAACAAGGGCGTCCAGAGAAACGTGATGGGTGCCGGCGTCCAGTACGCGCGATAGCCATGGTGCATCCAGTACAGGAGCGCGATTCCCGACACGATGCCGGCCAGGGCCAGCAGCTCGCATCGCCAGTGTCCCGCAGCGAGCCAGCGGGAGAATCCGCCATGCTGGTACAGCACCGCGGCCGCCATGCCGAGGGCAAATGAATCCAGTGTACCGGGCAACTGATAGCCGAGCAGGAAGCGAGTGCCGGGCGGATCCGTTGCCAGCAGTGTGACCGTGAGACCTCGCCAGGCCACCATGGCCCCGACTCCGAGCAACAGCAGGGCCGCCACGCGCCACCCCCGCAACAGGCCCGCCAACAGTGGCAGCACCAGGTAAAAGGAAAATTCGATGGGCAGCGTCCACCAGACGTCATTGAGCGAGCGCACCCCGAGCGGCTCCGGAACGAACAACATGGCGGCGTAGCCGAGCAGGTCGCCGATCCCGGCGATCACCCACTGTCCGTCAAGGAACCAGGCGCACGCGATCAAGATGAACAGTTGCAGATAGTAGCCGGGCAGCACCCGGGCACAGCGCCGCGCCAGATAAGGCCCCACGCCCGGCCGCGCCGCCGCGCCCCTCGACCAGCGCGCATAGGGTTGCGCCAGCAGAAAACCCGACAGCACGAAAAACACCTGGACGCCCGCCCAGCCGATGCTGAAAAACGGCGTGAAATCCAGGGTCCAACTGCCGATCCCGAACTCCATGCGCCGCGGTCCGGCCGCACCCCAGGTGTGAAACATCAGTACCCAGAGCGCCGCGAAACCGCGCAGCCCGGTGAGCGCAGCGATCTCGCCGCCCTGCGTCGACGACTGTGCGGCGACCACCACTCAGACCGGAACGCCGGCACGCACCGGCATGCGGTGACCGGCGAGCTCCCCGAAACCGATCCAGGCGCCGCCGTGGACCCAGTACTGAAACTGCCGTTCGGCGGCGTGACAGGCGGCCAGCTCCCCGGGGCCGACGCGATAGCCGCACGCCGCCGCCACCGCACCGAACAGACTGGCCATGTCGATGGGCTGGCCCGCCGCCGGCGCGGCGCAACTCCCGGCGCCGAGCAGCGACAGCATCAGGCCGCGATACAACAGATGGTCGAAGCCGACGCCTTCCGTCAGCTCCCATTCAAGATCGATGAATTCGCCGCGCCCGCCGGCCACCATCAGATTGCGCGGCACCGCATCCACCAGCCGACCGTCGAGTCGCAGGTGGCACTCCAGCCGCGCCACCCCGGCGCGCTGCGCGAGATGGCCGAGCCAGATCCGGGCCCAGTCCGCGATGGCGGCGACGGTCCAGCCGGGTTGATTGAGCAATTGCAGCAGGCGGCCGTGCCAGAGTTCGCCCGGCGCGAAGCTGGCGTCGTGCAGATGCTGGCGCAGCGGCAGTGCCGGCGGCCGCGCGTCCGGCGCCAGGCGCGCGGACGTCACCACGGTATGGTCACCGGCGGCGCGGATCATCACCGCCTTGGCAAACGCCGGGCGGCGGTCGGCGGCATAGTGGTGAACCAGCGCGTCCGCGGGCGGCAGATCGCGTTCCCCGGCGCCCGCCGCCACCAGAAAGGAATTCGCGAGTTCGCCCGCCAGCCGGTTACGGAAGATCACCCGCCAGGCCTGCTCCTGGGAAAAATTCCAGTGGGGCGGCACCTGGGGATCGGCCACCACCGAACCCATCGGCAGGGGCGCGAGGTCCAGCCCATGGCGCCCGCTCACCGCCGCCTCGGACAACACCGACACCGGCAGCTTGTAGTCCGGAAACGGGTACCACCAGGCGCGCGCCGGCAGACCAGCGGCATCCAGGCGGTCGCCCAGTTCGGCGCGGCCGAAGGTGACCACGCCATCGCTGCGGTACAGATCCTCGATCCCGTACATCGGCGCCGCGACATGATCCTCGCGGCTGCCGGCGAAATACTTGAGCCCGAGCTGGTTTTCGATGGCGAGCAGCAGCACCCCGCCCGGCTTCAGCAACGCCCGGGCGCGGGCCAGCATCGCATTAACCGGATCGACGCCGGCGTCCGCGCGATAAAACAGCCGTGCGTATTCGAGCACGCCGACCAGCGTCACCACATCGAAGCGGGCCGTGGGCGCGAAGTGCTGGAAGCTGTCGGCGATCACCGCCACCTTGGCGAGGTCGGCGCAGCGCGCCGCCGCGATGGCCGCCCGCCGCGGGCTGCCTTCGAGCGCCACCACGGGTACGCCCAGCTCCCCGAGATAGCGCGTCAGGGCGCCGCAGCCGGCGCCGATTTCGAGCACCGTCCTGCCACTCAGCCAACCCGCCAGGGGTCGCAGCAGATTGGCCCGCAGCGGGCTCAGGTGATAGCGGCTGGGCCAGTCGGTGATGCCGGCGCGCAGCTCCTCGGACAGCACGCGACGATCCGCCACCCCGCGCACCCAGGCCAGCAGCCGTGCCTCGACGGCGTCGCCGTCGGAATAGCCGAATTCGCGCGCGCGGCCGACGGGAACCCAGCAGCGGGTTTCGGCATCGAGCCGGTAGCCGCGAGCCGACAGCCAGGCAAAGGGCGATGCTTCCGTCATCGGCGGCTCAATCCAGGGTCATGAGGTGGGTGCACCGCGCATCCATCGGCCCGGGAGCGGCCCTCCCACAGCCGCCATCGCCGGCGTAGGAGCGGCGCCCCCGCCGCGATGGGTGGGTGCACCGCGCATCCATCGGCCCGGGAGCGGCCCTCCCACAGCCGCCATTGCCCATGTAGGAGCGGCGCCCCCGCCGCGATGGGTGGGTGCACCGCGCATCCAGCGGCCCGGGAGCGGCCCTCCCACAGCCGCCATCGCCGGCGTAGGAGCGGCGCCCCCGCCGCGATGGGTGGGTGCACCGCGCATCCATCGGCCCGGGAGCGGCCCTCCCACAGCCGCCATTGCCGGTGTAGGAGCGGCGCCCCCGCCGCGATGAGGTGGGTGCACCGCGCATCCATCGGCCCGGGAGCGGCCCTCCCACAGCCGCCATTGCCGGTGTAGGAGCGGCGCCCCCGCCGCGATGGGGTGGGTGCCACCGCGAAGCCAGCGGGCCGGGGGCGGCCCTCCTACAGGCCCCGTCACCCTCATTTCTCGATCAGGTAATAAACGCTGCCGCGATCTTCAAGGCGCGGGTTGGCGTCGAGGCTGTTGAAGGCGCTGTCGACCACGCGCCAGCCACGGCGGCGAATCAAGGCATCGAAGGATGCCCGCGAAAAGCGGTTGCCCCAGCTCAGGCCCGGCGCCGGGCGCTCGAAATAATCGGGTGCGTCCTGCGCCAGCGATACCACCGTCTGCACGATCAGGTAAGCCTCCGCCATCCGGTACGATTGATCCAGCACCGCCTCCGGGTCGTCGACATGGTACAGCCCGCCCACATTGGCAACCACGGACGCGCGCGCGTCGGGGGCGATGGCCTCGATATCGGTCTTCTGAAAACTCGCCTGAGTCAGTCCCAGCAGCTCCCGCATCCGCGCCGCGCTCGCCAGGTGGCCGTCGCGGTCGTTGTCATAACCCGTTGCCCGACCTGCGCCGAAGCGCGCTGCGAACAAGGTGTAGAAACCATCGGCGCAGAACAGCTCGGCGAAGCTGATGTCGTCGCAACCACGGCAGCGGAGCTTCGCGAACGCGAGCAGGATATAGGCCGCGATCACCGGCGCCTTGGCGCGCTGGTTGGGGCCGTAGATACCGGGCAGTTGCGCGGTGGGCAGGCCGAGCCACGAGAAATCGTGATACAGCGGGCCCGGCGGCGTGCGGTCAGCAGTCATGGCGCCGCGCCACGGCTTTGAGATCGGCCAGGCCCACGGCGCCCGAATCGTTGTGGACCTCGAAATGCAGGCAGTCGTAGCGCCGGTCGAGGGGTACGATCGCACCGTGCTCGTCCGCCGACACGCCGGCCGAGAGAATGTAACTGCCGGTGCCCAGGTTCAGCTCCAGGGTGAAGCACAGGCAGACCGTCTCCCCCGCCGCCACCGGCAGCGGCTCCGGATACACGGCGGCGTTGCGGGTACTGTTGCCGAACACGGTGACGCCATCCGGCGTCTTGACGAAAAAGCCGAACACCGCACAGTCCCGCGCCTGCTCGAAATGGGCGCGCAGGCGGATCTCCACCGTGGCGCCGGCCATGAAGCTCACGCGATGGCCCGGTTCGTCCGCGATCTGCATGCTCAGGTCTTCGAGGGTGGCGCCGCCTTCGCCCCAGCGGTACTCGCTGCGGAAATAGCCGGCGCGCTCCTCCAGCACCCCGATATCCGCCGCCGATTCCGGGCCCGCCGCGCCGCGCCGCTCGATCGGCCGCACGCGCCCGGTGCCCAGCATCAGGTCGAGATACTGATTGGCGATGTCGCGGGGTGCGCCGTCGTCAATCAGCTGACCGCCCTCCAGCAACAGCGCCCGCGAGCAATGGCGCACCACCTGCTCGGTGGAATGGGTCACCAGCAGCACCGTACGCCCCGCTCCCACCAGTTCCTCGAAGCGGCGGAAGCACTTGGTCTGAAACTGCACGTCGCCCACCGCCAGCGCCTCGTCGATGATGAGCACATCGGGCTCGATGCAGGATGCCACCGCGAACGCCAGGCGCACATACATGCCCGAAGAATAGAGTTTGACCGGGCGCTCGATAAAGTCGCCGATGTCGGCAAAGGCGGCAATCTCGGGCAACCGGGCTTCGATCTCGCGGGATGACAACCCCAGAATGGCGGCATTGAGGCGGACGTTTTCCAGCCCGGTGAACTCGGGGTTGAAGCCGGCGCCCAGCTCCAGCAGCGCCGCCATGCGTCCGCGCACCGTGCAGGTGCCCCGGGTGGGCTGCATGATGCCGCACAGCAGTTGCAGCAGGGTGGACTTGCCGGAGCCGTTGCGCCCCAGGATGCCCAGCACCTCGCCGGGGCGCACGCTGAAATTCAGATCGTGCAGCGCCCGGTGCACCTGGTAGCGCGGCCGGCGGGTAAAGAACTGCACGAACCGGTCCCGGGGGTTGGCGTAGATCCGGTAATCCTTGCAGAGCCCGTCCACCGCGATGACCGGGGCGCCAGCGCACGGGTCAGAGGGCATCGGCGAAACCATCCCGGAGCACGCGGAAGCCCCACAACCCGGCGGCGGCGCAGGCCAGCGCCGCGAGACAATAGAACAGATAAGCGCGCGGGTCCGGCAAGACCCCGGCAAACAGCAGCCCGCGCACGGTCTCGATCGCGAAGGTGAGCGGGTTGGCGTAGAGGAGTGGCCGCAGGAACTCGGGCACCGCGCTGATCGGATAGAGCACCGGCGACAGGAAAAACAGCGCGGTGACCAGCAGGCCGACGAGCTGGGCCAGATCGCGGAAATACACCGTCAGGGCGCCGACGATCCACATCGCGCCGAGCGCGAACAGCGCCACCGGCGCGACCACCAGGGGCAGCAGCAAAGCGGTGGGCGCTGGCAGACCGCTGATGAACCACTGAAACAGCAGCAACACCGCCAGCGTCGCGGCCAGATGCACCAGCGCCGCCAGCAGTTGTGCCACGGCCAGTACTTCCAGCGGGAACACCGTCTTCTGGACGAAATTGACGTTGCCCAGGATGAGGGCCGGCGCGCGGGTCAGGCATTCGGCGAAAAACCCGTGCAACAGCATGCCGCTGAACACCACCAGGGCGTACTCACCGGTGCTGCCGGTGCTGCCGCCGCCCGCGGCGGGCCAGCGGGCGTGGAAAATCGTCGCAAACACGAAGGTATAGACGCCCAGCAGCAGCAGCGGCGCCAGCACCATCCAGCCCAGCCCACCCAGGGAGCCGCGGTAGCGCAGCGCCACTTCACGGACGGCGAGGCGCGCCGCCAGATTCCACCCGCGAGACAGGTTCATGGGTGGCGCTTGTCCCCGCGTTCGCGACGGCATGACCGCGCATCTCATGGGCGAGCTTCATGGGTCTCCCATGCCCCGCACCGCCGCACCCGCAGCGCGGACCAGCGCCAGCGCCGCCACGCTGTGCACGGCAAGGCCGCGTGGACGCGGAGTGGTTGCGGCAGTCATGCCGGCGCGCTGCGCGTGCCCAGCCTATCGGGCCTTTTTCTGGGTGGTTTTTTTCTGGTCGTCCTTGGGCTGGTCGTCCTTGGGCTGGTCGTCCTTGGGCTGACCGTCCTTGGGCTGACCGTCCTTGGGCTGACTGAAGTCCACCGGTCGATACAGGCTCATCAGCGCTTCGTAGTTGGTCTCCACGCCATCGAGGGTGCCGATGCGCTCGATCTCGCGGTTGACGATGCGGGTGCGGAATTCGCCTTTCTGGGTGGCGATGAGACCGTCCTTGACCGCCTCGAACGGCTGCACACCCGCGGCGCGGCGCGCCTCGAAGCGAATGATGTGATAGCCGAACTGGGTTTTCACCGGCCCCGCGAAGTCGCCCTTGTTGGTCAATGCGAAGGCCGCGTCCTCGAACGGCTTGACCATCTGGCCGCGCTGGAAGAAGCCCAGGTCGCCGCTGTTGCTCGCCGCCGAGGGATCGTCCGAATACTCTTTTGCCAGGGCAGCAAAATCGGCGCCGGCGCGGGCCTTGGCCAGCACTTCCTGGGCGCGCGCCAGCGCCGCGGCATCGTCGCGCTTGTCACCGGCGGCGATCAGGACATGGCTGACATGCACCGCCTCGGGCGCCTGATAGCTCTCGGGGTGCGCCTGCCACTGCTCGCGCGCCACGGCTTCATAGTCGGGCTGTTTCTCCTGCGCGACGATATGGTCGAGCTGCACCTGGCTGAGCGCGCGGATGCGGGCCTCATCCACGCGGCGCTGTTCGGCGGGGGTGAGTTTGCGCGCCGCCGCCTCCTCGGCCAGCTTGTGCACCACGAAGACGTTGCCGGCGTGCTGGCTGATGCGCTTGCGATCGGCATAGAACAGGCGCAGCTTGTCCGGCGGCACATTGTCCTCGATGGTGTGGCGAATCTCGCCCAGGGTGATGCGGGTCTTGCCGTGGGACAGCACCACCGTGGCGTCGGTCGGGGCCGGCGGCTCCGCGGCGACGCCGGAGGCCGGGGCCATCAGCAGCGGAAGTCCAAGCAGGGCGAGCAGGGCGAGCAGCGCGCAGCGCGAAACAAGGCGTCGTGGGTATCTCATAAGCAGCGGGTCCGGATCTGGCAAGGGGTAACAAGGGGTAAAAACGCCCGCATTGTAACAATGCGGGCGCGGTAACTGCTCACGTTCAGTTGGCCGAGCGAGACCCAAAAAACGAACAGTTGGTGGTGTTGGTACAGTTATAAACACTATCGCTAAGAAGCACCTTTGACACCGCATTCACATAGTAGATGGTGTCGTTCGAGAGCTTGCAGTACGCAGAGCCAGCAGAGGGATTGTTAGTTAAATACACCGTGGCCGAGTCGGTGTAGTTTTGCTTGGTGCACCTCGTCTGGTTGTCCACCGGGGTCAGCACGCCCGGACAGGTCGACACCACCAGCGACTTGGTGAGCGTAGCCCCAGAATTGCGGGTAGCGGTGAATCCGGTGCTTGCGATCGTAGAGGGCGTCTTCACCTTGAAAGCAATGATGGCGCTCGGTAACGGAGAGAGGGTTACCTTCGCGAAGGCAGAACCCATGGTACCCGTATCGACCACGGTCACATTCGCAGGCAGGGTGCCGCAGGCACTGGCCACATTGAAGGTCGCGGTAACCGTCTTGTTGTCATTCATGTTCACCGTGCAGGTGGGCGCGGTGCCGCTGCAGCCGCCGCCGGACCAGCCGGCAAAGGTCGAGCCGCCTGCCGGAGCCGCGGTAAGGACCACGGAGCTGACGGTGTTGAACGACTCGCTGCAATCGGTGAGTGCCGCATCGCAGTTGATAATCGTACCATTGGTCACGGTCCCCGCACCGGTACCCGCCTTGGTCACCGTCAGGTTGAGCGGACCGAAGACGGCGGTGACCGTGGTGTTGGCGCTTATGCTGAAGGCGCAAGTGCCCGTGCCGGTGCAACCGCCACCGGACCAGCCGGCAAAGGTCCCGGTCCCCGTGGCGGCCGTAAGGCTTACCGGCGTTGCGGATGCCAGGCTGGCGGAACAGGTGGCGCCGCAGCTGATGGCGCTATCGGCGCTGGCCACGGTGCCGGGACCGGCATTGGGGCCAGACTTGAGCACGCTCAGGGTAAAAGGTCCGGTACCGCCGCCCCCGCCCCCGCCCCCGCCGCCCCCGGCGGGGATGCAGCCGGAGACAACGTTGGTGGTGATGTCGCCGGTTGCGCCGATACTCCCACCGGTGCTGATAGTGCAGGTGATCGTGTTGGTGCCGTCATCCAGGGTGACGCTAACACCCCAGGCGGCAAGCGCCGCGCTCAACAGCAGGGCCGCGCCAGCGACACGCGCCAGAGCCGTGGTTTTCAAGCGTGTTTTCATTCTGACTTCCTCGATCATCAATCATTGATCGTCTGGGGAAAATCCCCGATCCGGTATCACCCCGCCGGCGCCGGTTTCATACGCATAAAGGTCGCACGCCGCAAGCGCCACAACGGGCGCATTATCCGCTCCCCTGCGATCGGGGGAAACCCCGCGGCGTGCGCGAATCCACAGTTTTCCGCGCCGCGCGCTATGGTTGCCGCTCCGCATCGCCCCGGGTTCGAAAAACGCCCGTGAAGCAAAAAATGCCGGTGGTTCAAAAAAAAAGGCGCCCGGAGGCGCCCTTTCGATTCCCGCTGCCCGCTCGCAATCGCGGGTGGGCAGGAGAGATTTCTTACGGCGTCACGATGTCCTTGGAGCCTTTATGGGCATTTCTCGCCCATCACCGCGGAGTAGACATTCAGACCGTCGATCTGTACGTCCACGGTGTTGACGTTGCGCGAGGCCGAGAAGCCGATCACCGGCAGGCCCGTCACGGTAACGCCAGTGTCGTCGACCAGTTGCCCAGTACCTGTAGCAGCATTTACCCCGAAGGTCACCGACATCCAGCCGGCCTCGAAGTTATCGACCGCGAGGGTGTTGCTGGTGGAGACCGCGCCAAACAGTTTGGCGGCAGACAGATCGGCACCGGCGCGATGAACAGTCAGGGTATTGACCTCTGTGCAAAGACCGAAGGTCTGGGTCGGAGGTGGCGGCGAGAAGTCGCCTTCGGACGGCGTGCTGTGCCCTTCTTCACGATCGTAGAAATCGAAACTTACGTCGTGGCAGGCCTTCAGAAACGGGGCGTCCGCGGTTCCCGCAACCCAGGGGCGCTGAAACGGCGACGGGTCAGTCTTGCTGACGTAGAAACGCTTGGTGGGGAAGGTCATCACCCAGTCGGTCTGCGACAGCCGGCCGGCGTCCACGGTGTATTCGTTGGAGATGGTGTCATGCGCCAGCACGGCGGAGACCGCATCGATAGGCGGCCTGGTGGCGGCAGTAACAAACGGAACAACGGCAGCGCCGTCGAGAATCACACCGTCCGTACTGACATCCTCCAGACTGGGGGCGGTGTCACCCGACACGTGCCAGATTCCGGTCGGCAGGTCGTTAAAGTCGTCCAGCGCTGTCGGTTCATAGGAGGTGCGCACACCGCCATCGACCGACACCAGATGGCCGGAGCCGAACAGCCCGCCACCCGGTGCGCTTACCAAAATGCCTGCGGTGCTTGCATCGGCGCTACGAATAGTCGAGCAGTTGGCTGGAACGCCGCTTGCACCGTGGGTAGCTGCCAGACCGATGGGAGATGTTGGATCGATCTCGCCCATTTCGATCATTTCGACGTAACCCTCCCGGCGGCGGTTGACGTCGCCGGATAGCGGATCGGTCGCGAAGTCGAAATTGCGGAAGCCAGCACCAGCCGCAGGGATCGCCGGGACGGTGCAGGACTTGTCCGTACTAATCAGTTTGGCGCCGTTGGCGTCATCGCGGACCACGGTACCGGTCCAGACGTCATGGGGCGACAGGTAAAGGTTGAAGTCGAGCACTTCGCGCGAGTTCTTGCCCTCGAGGAAGCGGACCTTGACCGCTTTTGCCATGTCGGTGGTGTTGACAACATGAACAGCGGTAACAAAGTTGTTCTGTACCGTGTAATAGGGGTACAGAAGCACCTGGCCGAGGCCGTCGGGATTCACATGTACCGCGTGAGCGGCGCTGGCCCCGGTTACCGCCACTGCGATGGCTGCAGACCTGAGAAACGTTTTTTTCATTGCACGATACCCTTTGTCGTTAAGATTGACAGTGTTTCGCAGGCTTGCACCTGCTGAGAGTCCCTGAATGGGCCACGCCCTACCGGCGGCGGGGAGTATCACACACGTTTACGCGGCCGTGCAAGCATTCGAACCCAGTAAAATGCGGTGCCCGGCCCGGCTACCTGCGCGGTTTGATTCCCGCCACCCGCGCGGCGATGGTAACGCCTTCCGCGACGCGAATACAACAGCATATGGCTTACATATCCGCGAGTTGGAAAAACTATCTTGATTCCATGGCAGGAGTGTGAACCGCCCCGCAAACCGCCCATCGGGCCCGGCCCGCGCGCCCGGTTGGGGTGAACGCAGGGCGTTCATTGCGGCGGGGGCACGGGCCCGGACGGCGGAGCGGTCCGCCCCGGGTTCGGGGCAAGCCCGTTGTGGCCGCTGGAACCACCGGGTCGACCGGTCCGGTATGCAGGTAACTCACTGTTTTTTTTGGTATCGAGGCGGTGGGGTACGGTGCTCGCCGAGAACGCGAACCACCGGCGAAGTCGCGCCGGACAGCGGTTGTCCTACGGAGCTGGCGAAGCCGAAGACCCTCAGAGCCGGGGTACGAAAAACCAGGTGTCGTCGACCTTCAGCCAGCGGCTGGTCACGTCCATGGGGACCTCGGAACCCCCGACCAGTTCTTCCTTGTCCCCGAACCGAAAGCGGATGGTGGTCACGACGTCGCAGGCGGTCTCGCTGACGCATTGCACCGACGCGACTTCGGCGCTGAGGTATTTCCCGACCGGCGGGTGAATCTGGTAGTGCGCCTGGGGCGACCAGGTCGCGCGGTAGCCCGGGGTGAAAAATTCGTACGCGGCCTGGTATTGCCCGGCGATCAGGGTTGCGTAGTAGGCGGCGACACGGGCGCGCAGCGCGGCTTCGGGGGTTTCCGGCGCAGTGGCGACAGGTTGTTTCGGTGCGGCGGCACAGGCGGCAAGCAGGGCGATGGCCAGGGCGGTCGACAGGTATTTGAGCAAGGCGGTTCTCCTTAGGTGGTCGGTGGTCGGTGGTCGGTGGTCGGTGCTGCGGGCGGCAAGATCAGGGGGCCGGCGCTTCGGGCGCTTCGGGCGCTTCGGGCGCTTCGGGCGCTTCGGGCGCTTCGGGCGCTGCGGGCGCTTCGGGCGCTTCGGGTCGCGGCGTCGGAGCCGCTATCTCCTCGGACAGCGCACTGTCGAGCTTCAGGCCGTTGATCGCCCCCAGGGAGCGCGCAAAGTGGCGTCGCATTTCATCGGACACCGCGCGCAGTTGTTCGTCGTTCTGCAAGGCCCGCGGGGTGATCAGCACCACGAGTTCGGTGCGATTGTTGGTGCGCGAGGTGGTGCGAAACAGTGCGCCCAACACCGGAATATCCTGCAACCAGGGCAGGCCCGTCTTGCCCCGGGAGGTGTTGTCGCGGATCAGCCCGCCCAGCACCACGGTCTCGCCCGAGCGCACCGCGACGCGGCTGGTGATCGCGCGCTGCAGGAAGGCGCGCTGGCCGGTGGCCGCATCCACCTGGCCGACATCGGTGACATCCTGGTTGATGTCCATGGTGACCAGGCCGCCCGCGTTCACGGAAGGCAGGACATCGAGCATCACGCCGGTGTCCTTGTACTGGATCGAACTGGTGGTGTTGCCGCCGTCGGTGACGACGGTGGAGGACTGTACCGGCTGCTGGTCGCCCACCTGGATCTGGGCGTTGTGGTTGTCGAGCACCATGAGGCTGGGGCTCGATATCACGTTGACGAGGTTCTTCTTGGCCAGGGTATTCAATACGGCCTGCACCTGACCGGCGCGGTTGGCGATGGTGTAGGAAAACCCGGGCTGCTGCGGGCCGATGCCGCCGGAGGCGTTGGGGTTGAATAGCCCGCTGCCGGTGCGGCCGCCATTGACATCGCCCTGGAACGCCCACTGCAAGCCGAAGGAAAATTCGTCGGTGAGGGTCACTTCCAGGATGCTGGCCTCGATGAGGATCTGGGTCGGGGGCACATCGAGTTGCTGCAAGGCCGAGTGTACTTTTTCGTACTCCCGCCGCGGCGCGTAGATCAGCAACGCGTTGTTGAACTCGTCGGCCACGATCCGCACATCCGGCCCCAGATCGATGGTGCTCATCTCCACCTGCCCGGACTGGCCGCCGCGCCCGCCGCCACCGAAACCACTGCGGCTGCCACCCAAACCACCACCGTAACCGCGGCTGCTCGATCCACCGAAGCCGCCGCCATAACCGCCACCCGAGCTGCTGAAGCCGCCGCCGTAACCACCGCTGCTCGACCGGCCGAAACCGGACTGTCCGCCCAGGCTGCTGCCGCCAAACCCGCTGCGGCTGTTGCCAAAGCCGCCGCCCCCTCCGTAGCCGCCGCCCAGGCCCGACTGGCCCAGGCCCGGAGCGACGCCCGAGTCGGCACCCCTGCCCCCCTGCGCACCGCCGCCATAAAGGGCATTGAGCAATTCGGCGAGATGCTGGGAGGTACCGTTCTGCACCGCGTAGACGAACAGTTGCGGCTCGTTGCCATCGCCGCGCGGCTGGTCGAACTGGGCGATCCACTCGCGCGCGCGGTCCAGGTAATAGGCACGCGAGGTGACGATCAGCAGGGCATTGAGGCGCTCGATGGCCACCACCTTGACCAGCCCGGCCAGGGGGCCGGGCAGTTCCAGCCCGGTCACGGCCGGGGCCGCGTCCTTGCCCTTGGTTGCGCCCTGAACGCTGCCCTTGGCGGCGGCATCGCCCGCCCCGGGGGCGGGCGTCCTGGCCTGCGCCCCGGTACCGCTGGAGAGCGCCGCCAGCGCGCTCTCGACCTCGGCTACGGAGACATTCTTGAGGGGAAACAGGCCGATCGACATGCCCTTGAGCACATCGACATCGAAGGTCTGCACGATCTGCATGAAACCTTCGATCTGCGCGCGGGTCGCGGCCAGAATCAGCAGGTTGCGCACCGGGTCGACGCGGACGATGTTTTCCGGCGCGGCGACGGGCGCGAGGATCTCGGCCATCTCGGCGGCCCCGACGAATTGCAGGGGGACGATCATCAGGCTCTGCCCGGGAGGCAGCGCGCCCCCCAGGTTGCCCAGCGACGGCGCAATGCCGCGCAGGGTCTCGGGGCGACCGACGTGATAGACGTGGGAAGGGTCAACCACCAGGGCCAGGCCATTGGCCTGGAGAATGGATTCGAGCACCGGCAGCACCTGGTCCCGGGGCAGCGGCTGCGCGGTGTGAACGGTCAGGGAGCCCGCCACCGGCTGATTGATGATGTAGGGCAGCGCGAGGATGTCGCCGAGGATGGCGTGTACCACTTCGGTGACCGGCGCCTGCTCGAAGTCGAGGCTGACCGGGTCCCCCGCCACGGCCTTGGCGCCTCCGGGGCGAGGCGCCCTGAACATGGCGTCGTCGCCGCGGATCACCAGGGGTTCGGCCGTCGGCTCGGCTTCCGGCGCGGGCGGCGCGGGTTTGTCGACCTTTACCCGGTCGGCGGCCTTGCCCGCGATGGGCACTACAACCTCGGTGTCGCGCGTGGCGGATTTGGTCGCCGCACAGCCCGCAATCACCAACGCAAACAGGATGGCGAGGCTGGCGCGGGATGCGGGACTGGATTGGGAAACTGTCATGGGCAAGGCATCCGTCAATGGCGTCATGTTTATTGGGCGGTGGTGGACGGGGCGGGCGGCGCAGCCCCGGTCTGGGCCGCACGGGCCTGGGCCGCACGGGCCTGGGCGGCGCGGGCCTGGGCAGCGCGCAGCGCGGCCTGGCGATCGCCGGGGGTTCCCGGGAGGGCACCCTGGGGTGGCGCTGCGACGCCGGGTTTGGGCGCTTTGTCGGCCTTGCCCCGGCCCGGTGACCCGGCGGGCGCGGCGACCATGCCGCCCTGCTGGGGTCGATGCACCAAGGGCAGCTCCTGCGAAGTGCCGTCGGCGCTCGCAAAGATCGCCTTGGTGGCGCTCACCGCCAGCAAATGCAGCCCCTGCCATTCGCTGCCGGCGGCGACGCGGCTCACCTCGCCCCCACGGCGGAGGATCACCCCGGCGCGCCCGCCGGATTCGTAGACCCCCAGCAACTCGGTACCCTCAAGTGGATTCACCGCCGGCGCGGCCGGCGGGGCCTCGGCAACAACAGGCTCGGGTGGACGGCGAGCTTCGAGAAACAGCGGGCGCTGGCTGATCTCGCTCAGCAGCGCACTGTTCGCGCCGGCGGGCACTTTCACCCCGGCAACCGCCGGCACCGCTGGCGGCTGCGATACCGGCGGCTTCCAGTGGGGATCCACCAGAACCAGTTCGGCGACGATGCCGATCAGCAACGCCAGCGCGACACTCCACAGCGCGCGATAGGCCGGCATCAGGGCGCGAGCCTCAGCACACTCATGTTCATCTGAATGGTCACATCGGCGTTGACACCCGCGCCGCGGCGGATCGCGCGCGGCGCCTGCACCGCCAGCTTTTCCACGGCGATGGGCGGTTCTTCCGCCGCCAGTGCGGACAGGAAGGCCGCCAGGGCACCGGTATCTCCCTCGAGGGTGCCACTGACCGTCACCACCGCAAAACCGTCCTGCTGGCGCACCGGCAGGATCTGGCTGCCCGCGACCCGGAGTTCGGCGGCTTCCGCGAGCTGACGGATCTTCTGCTGCAGACCCGTGCCGATTTCACCGACGTCGGCAGCCGCCGGATACGCCAGCCGCCCGAGCACCGCCGCCGCTTCCGCGCCGGCCGCGAGGATGGCATCGCCGCGTTCCCGCACGCCGCTCAGGCGGGCATAACGCGGTGCGATATCGGCGCGCAGTTCACTCGCTCGCCAGGCGTGGGCGGCGATTTCGCCGAGCCCCGCCGCTGCCGTCAACAGGGCCAGGGCGAGGCCCAGGCCCGCCACCAGACGCGCGCGCCGCCCCGGGAATCTCACGGCGCCGCTTCCTGTTCCGGGGTCGTTATGGGTGCAGCGTCGGTTGTCGCCGGGGCTGGAACCGCCGCCGCGGACGCCAGCACGAATTCGAGGTAGAACGCATCGCGTCCGTCGCGGCCGCGCACGATGGGATTGAGCGCGCGCAGTTCGGCGACGCCCGGGTCCGCGCGCAGGGTTTCCATCAGGCCGGCGGCGTCGGCGGCAGTGCCGGTGATGCGCACTTTGCGGTCTTCGATATCGAGCCGGCTGAGATAGGCGGTGTCCGGCAACAATGTGGTGAGCTTGCTCAATACGTACAGCATGTCCGCCTTGCCGTCGCGCCAGGCGACGACGGCGGCGATGCGGCTATCGGCCTGCACCAGCGCGGCGCGCGCCGCCAGATAGCCGGCGCTGGCATTATCCATTTGCTCCAACTGCCGCTGGGCATCAATGGTGCGGTGACGCAGTTGCCAGTACGGCGCCACGACCAGGCCGCCGAGCAGCGTCAGAATGAGCAGCAGCCACAGCAACATCTGGCGGCGCCGCGCGCGACTCCGGGCCAGGCGGGGCGCTTCGCCCCGGCCGCGCAGGACGACCGGGCCGCCGGCATCGGCCCAGAGTTCGAACCGGTCGGGCAGTCCGCTGCGATGCGCCGCAACATAAGCGTTGACGTGGTCGGTGGCCGCGAAGGCGAGGGTGATCTTGAGACCGGCTTCATCCACTTCATCGATACGCCAGCCCCAGTCAAGCTGCGCCTCGGGGAAGGGGCTGTCGGCCTGCAATTCCAACCGCAGCGCGGCTTCGATTTCGGCATCGGTCAGGGGGGGTAGTGTGAGCTGGCGGCTCAACACCAGATCCTGAGGCAACAGCAGGGCATGGAAATCGGCGCTGGCGCCCGCTGGCGCGGGCCGCTCGGTCGCCCCGACACAGCACCTGCGACTGCCATCGGGCCGATGCACTTCGACCAGCTCGGCCGGGGTAAGCCAGGCCAGCAGGGGCCAGCGCAGGACGCCGGACCAGCCCTGCCGAAGGCTGGTGGCGAGCGCACCCAGGTCGAGACCGAAGAGACGGAGATTGGCTGCTTCAAACGCCATGGTCAGGTCAGGCCCTTAGCTCCCCGTGATCGGTTCAACGCGAAAACTGCGCCAGGGCGTGCCATCGGCACCACCCTGGCCGAGATCGACCCAGCGGGTGCGGCGATAGCTGCGGTCACCCAGTTGCACGCGCGCGTCGGCCCGGTACACCGAGGCGCCACCGCCGCCCAAAAACTGGCCAGCGAGTCCGGTCATGTCCGTGGTGGGGTCGTCGGCCCGGGTACTGGCAATGCGCGCGGCCAGTTCACGATCACCGCCGGCGAGCAGGGTGAGCACGTCTTCGGACGCCGCCTGCGGAGCTATCCCGGCACCTCCGCCACGCACGGTAATCAAGCCGCGCACTCTATCATAAAGCGGGTAGGAGACCCCCAGCACCTGAAGCAGATCTTCAGGATATTCAAAGGGGCCTCCCCGTGGGCGGAAACTCACGCCAGCCGCGGCATACTCGTCCGCCTCCTGGGTAAGCCCGGGGGTACGCCAGGCCACCGCGCGCTGCGCCAGTCTGGCGGCAACATCGGGCTCCTCGCCCCCGCTTCCGGCAAACAGCGCGGTCAGCAGTTCTGCGGTCGCCTGATTGAGATCGACGAGGCCGGACGCCGGCACCAGGTCGACCGCGACCGTGCGACCGGCAAATTCATAGCCAACCTGCGTGAATCTTTGCTGGGCCTCGGGTGTCGAGCGCAGCTCCAGCACCGCCAGCTGGATTGCCGCGTCGCCGATCGCGGTCGCCTCGGCACGCGCGCGCACCCCCTGGGCGGTGTGCAGCTCGGCTCTGGTCGCCGCCGCCAGCGCCAGCGCCAGCACCGCGAGTGCCGCCACCATCCAGAGCACGGCGACGAGGGCGATGCCGCTCTCGTGTCTCTCGTGTCTCTCGTGTCTCTCGTGTCTCTCGTGTCTCTCGTGTCTCTCGTGTCTCTCGTGTCTCTCGTGTCTCTCGTGTCTCTCGTGTCCGCCCCGCTCAATCACCGCTGCCACCTCCCAGGGGTTGGGAACGATTGATGTCCGGGCGCGGTTGCGCCTCCAGCACCGGCACGATCAACTCCGGCCAGGGCTGCCCGCGCGCCGCCAATCCCATTTTTACGCGCGCCGGTAACACTTCGGTATCGCGCCACTCGGCGCGCCACTCGTCTTCATCGAGCCCCCGATAGGCAAGGTCGAAACCGGTGACGCCATCGAGCAGCAGGTGGGATTCCGCCGCGCTCCAATCCGGCGGCGGATCGTCGCCGGCGTAGGGCAGGTAATGCAGCATCAGGCGGCGCCGGTCGCCGGCACCGCGTTCCACCCCAAGGCGCAGGTGGTAGAGACCGCCCACGCCATGGCGCGCGGGCATCAGACCCAGCCACTCCAGCTCGGTCGCGGTGCCCTGGAACCAGCTCACCGGTACGGCATCCTCCGGACGTATCCGGATCCGGGGCGCCGCGGCGCCCAGCGATTGTTCGAGAAAGGCATAGACCAGCCGCACGTCGTCGCTGACCAGCGTCCGCTCTTCGAGACGGGCTCCCGTCTTGCCGAAGGAAACCAGGGCGCTGACCAGACCGGTCAGAATGACGGCCACCAGCGTCAGGGCGATAACCACCTCGATCAGGGTGAAGCCGCGGCTGTGACCGGGGGCGGAGTTCATGGCGCGCGCACATCCACCGGCAGCAGGGTCACCAGCACGAATTCGCGGTCGCGCTCGCGGTCGCGCCAATGCACGCGGGCCGCGACTTCGTGCAGCTCCCACTGGGGGTTTTCCACACTGGCCGCCGCCGGGCTCGAGCTGAGCTGCCAGGCGAAACCATCCGGCGTGGTGCCGCTCTCGCCCAGACCTGCGGGTGGTACCCGGTCATGGAGCGCCAGCAGCGATTGCGCAAGCAGCACGGCGCGGGTGTCGCGCGCGGCTCCGGTCACGCCGCGCACACTGCCACCGGCCGCCTGATAAAGGATGCCGAGCGCCAGCGCCATGATGGCAAAGGCCACCAGTACTTCGAGCAGGGAGAAGCCGGACTGGCGGCGGCGCGACGCCATCATGCCCCGGGCGCTTCCTGGCTGATGCGGCCCAGCAGCCAGTCGACACGCAGGCGTACGCCACCACCGGAGGGCCGCAGAATCTCGATGCTGCCGCCAGTGGCGCTGCCGTCGGGATAGAACCGGATCGCGCCGCGATCCTGGCCGACCTCGGCATCCGCCACCACGAGGCGCAGTACCAGGCGCCGCGGAAGCTCGCCGGTGAGTTGGTCGCCGATACCGAAGCGGTGTTCCGTGGGCGCCACGGTAAAGGCGACACTGGTGCCGGTCTCGACGGCGGCCTGGCGCGCGCCTTTCAGCCCCGCCAGCAGATGACGCACCGCCGCGCGGTATTCCATGGTTTCCATGGCGCGCGACAGCATCGGCGGCGCGGTGGTAAGAAGCAGCGCCACCACCGCCATGACCACCATCAGTTCGAGCAGGGTAAAACCGGCGCTGCGCCCTGGTGCGGGGGAAGATCGCGGCGCCGGTCGCGTCACTGCCAGTTCCCGATATCGGCGTTCTCGCCCTCGCCGCCCGGGGCGTTGTCGGCACCCAGAGTGTAGATGTCGATGTCGCCGTTGCGGCCCGGCGCTTCGTAGTGGTATTCGTGGCCCCAGGGGTCCGTGGGCAACCCCTTGCGAAGGTAGGAACCGTTCCAGCCGGCGGCACCGGGCGGCGCCGACACCAGCGCGGCCAAGCCTTCCTGGGTGGTGGGGAAGCGGCCGACATCCAGCTTGAACAGCTCGGCGGCCTGCTCCAGATCGCGGATCTGCACCACCGCGGATTTGCTCTTGGCGCCGCCCAACTGGCCCAGTACCCGGGGTCCGACGAGGCCCGCCAGCAGGCCCAGGATGGCGAGCACCACGAGGAGTTCGACCAGGGTGAAGCCGCGGCTGCGGCGAGCGGAGGTGGGGCGGTGATGCATGGATGACCTCGACAGGGCGGGAACAGGCTGGTCTCAAGACCACGGTGGTCGATTATAAGTTCAAAAGCCCGGCGGGCGTCCGCTTCAGGCGGCCAGTTCGTTGACGGAGAGGATGCCGAGCAGAATGGAGACGATGATGGCGGCAATAACGCCACCCAGCACCAGGATCAGCAGCGGCTCCACCAGGGTCAGCGCGCGCTTGATCCCGGACTGGACTTCGCCGTCGTGGACCCGCGCCAGTTCGAGCAGCATGGCGTCGAGGCGCCCGGTCTCCTCGCCCAGCCGCACCATGTTGAGCGCCAGCGGCGTGAACAGCCCGGCGCTCTCCAGGGCGTCGGCAAGGCGGCCGCCCTGCTTGATGGCGGGCGCGACGGCTGCCATGGCGGCGCGCAGCTCGTGGTTGTCCATGGTGTCGTTGGCGATGCCGACCGCGGTGACAATGGGCACGCCGTTGCCGAGCAAGGTGCCGAGGCTGCGGGCAAACCGGGTGATTTCGTACTTGCGCACGATCTCGCCAAACACCGGCAGTCGCAGCAGCCGGGTATCGCGCCACAGCCGTCCGGCCGGAGTGGCCAGCCAGCGCCGAACGAACCAGACGGCTGCTCCGACCACCAGCGCCAGCAACCAGCCCCAGTCGGCGACCAGATGGCCCAGGCCCACGATGATGCGGGTCGGCAGCGGCAGGGCGTCGCCCATATCCGCGAACAGGGTCTCGAACTGGGGCACCACGAAACCCAGCATCAGCACCACCGAGATCGCGGCGACCACCACCAGGATGGCGGGATACATCAGCGCCGAGATCACGCTTTCGCGCAGCGCCCGCAGCCGCTCCAGATGCTCGGCGAGGCCGTCCATGACCTCGCCCAGATGCCCGCCGGCCTCGCCGGAACGCACCATGTTGATGTAGAACTCACCAAACAGCGCGCGATGGGGGGTCAATGCCTGGCTGAGGCCCTTGCCCGCCTTGACCGCCTTGAGCACATCGTCGAGCAGCGCGGTCAGCGAGGGCTTGCCGCCCATGCCGATCTGCACCCGCAGCGCGCGATCCAGCGGCAGGCCGGCGCGCAGCATCACGGCGAGCTCGCCGGTCAGATGATGGACGTCGGTCGCATTGGGACCGCGATCCGTACCGCGCCAGGGACGGCGCAGGGACTTTGCGGCCGTTCCCGCTCCGGCTTTTGCGGCGGGAACGGCCGCGCTGGCCGGCGCGTCGCTTTCGGTCAGTTGCAGTGGGGTCAGGCCCTGGCTGCGCAACTGGCGCAGGGCAGCATCGCGGGTCGCCGCCTGCACGCGGCCGTCGCTGGTGACGCCACGGGCGTCGGCGGCCCGGTAGGAAAACTCAGGCACCGCCCTGATCCTGGGTGACACGCAGCAACTCCTCCAGCGAGGTGATGCCGGCCGCCACCTTGCGCAGGCCATCTTCGTACAGGGTCAGCATGCCGCTGCGACGGGCAACCTGGTGCAATGTGGTGGCGTCGGCGCCATCCAGAATCGCCTGATGCGCGATCGCGTCCATCACGAACAATTCGTGGATGGAAGTACGGCCGCGGTAACCCGTGTGTTTGCACTGGTCGCAGCCACGGGCGCTGTAGAGGCGCAGCTCGCCGCCGCCAACCACCCGGGCGAGGTCCGCTCCGTGCGATGCGGCCGGCGGCAGCACCGCGGGCTCCCGGCACTGGGTGCAAAGGCAGCGCACCAGGCGCTGGGACAGCACCCCATTGACGGTGGAGGTGATCAGGTAGCGCTCCACCCCCATGTCTTCGAGGCGGATGATGGCCGCCGCGGCGGTGTTGGTGTGCAGGGTGGACAATACCAGGTGTCCGGTGAGCGACGACTGCACCGCGATCTGCGCGGTCTCGGTGTCGCGCATCTCGCCGATCATGATGATGTCGGGGTCCTGGCGCAGGATGGACCGCAACGCATGGGCGAAGGTCATGCCGATCTGCGGCAACACCTGGACCTGATTGATCCCACTGAGCTGGTATTCGACCGGATCTTCAACGGTGACGATCTTGAGCGAGGCGGCGTCCAGCTTGGCCAGCGAGGCATAGAGCGTGGTGGTCTTGCCGGAGCCGGTGGGGCCGGTGACCAGCAATATGCCGTGAGGCCGGTCGATCAGCTCCCGGTAGCGGCGCAGATTGTCGGGCGCGAAACCCATGGCTTCCAGGTCGAGGCGGATGCTGGCGCGGTCGAGCACCCGCATCACCACGCTCTCGCCGTGGACGGTGGGCAGCGAGGACACCCGCAGATCCAGTTCGTGACCTTTCACGCGACTCTTGATGCGGCCGTCCTGGGGCATGCGGCGCTCGGCGATATTGAGGTGCGCGAGCAGCTTGATGCGCGAGCTGACCGCGGCGGACAACTGGCCCGGAATGACTTCCGCTTCCTGCAACACACCGTCCACGCGATAGCGGACATGGAGGCCGTCCTCGAAGGGTTCGAGGTGAATATCCGAGGCGCGCAGGTCGATGACGCGGGCGATGAGCTGGTTGACCAGGCGGATCACCGGCGCTTCGGACGCCAGATCCTTGAGGTGCTCGACGAACTCGCTGTCGCCGCCCAGGGCGCCATCGACGAAGGTGTCCTCCGCTTCGGCTTCGTCCTCGCCCGGCTGGTCGTAGAGTCGCGCGAGGGCAGTGTTGAGCTCGCTTTCGAGCGCGAGGGCCGGACGGATCGCAAGTCCGGTCGCCAAGTGCAATGCCTTGACAAGAAAAGCGTCCTGGGGCACGACCATGGCGACGTCCAGTGCGCCTTCGGCGATGCGCAGCGGCAGCACGGAGTGGCCGATCAGGTAATCGGAGCGCAGACCGGGCACCACGACCGGCTCTTGCGGAAAGTCGGCGGCCAGCACCAGCGGCAGTTCCAATTGCCGCTCCAGCATCTGAGCCACGTCGAGCTCGGACAACAGCCCCAGCCGCACCAGCACCCGACCGAGCAGGTCGCCCATCTCGCGCTGGGCGGCGAGCGCCTGGTCGAGATCGCGCGGTGTCAGCTTGCCCTCGCGCACCAGCAGCTCGCCGAGGCGCAGGCGCGGCGCGGCGGGCTGGGAAAGAATCGCTGTAGTGGCCATAGGTTCGCGGTATCGCGCTCGCGTCTTAGTTGCTCAGGGAATGTTGCTCAGGGAATGGAGTACTGGTGGAAGCCGATCCGCGCCGCTCGGAGCAGGCGCCGGCCCACAGGTCAGGTCAAGTGCCGCGAACGGCGGTGACGACTGCCATCATACCGCGTCGGCACCGGTCTCCCCGGTACGGATGCGAATCACCTGCTCCAGGGGTACGACGAAAATCTTGCCATCACCGATTTTCCCCGTGCGCGCCACGGAGGTGATGGCGTCGATCACATCGTCCAGCATGGCGTCGTCGACGGCGATTTCGAGTTTTACCTTGGGCAGGAAATCCACCACGTATTCCGCACCCCGATAGAGTTCGGTATGGCCCTTCTGGCGCCCGAAGCCCTTGACTTCGGTGACCGTGACGCCCTGCACGCCGATCCCGTTCAGGGCTTCGCGGACATCGTCGAGTTTGAACGGCTTGATGATCGCGGTGACCAGTTTCATGCGTCGTTTCCCAGTTGCCGCCGGTTGGGGGCGCACAGTTTTAACACAGACACCGCCACGGGGCCAAATGTATGGCACCGCTCACGCCCCCGCACCGGCGGCTTTGGCGGGTGGCCATAGATTGCGTACACTGCGGCCGTCCGCCGGCCTCCGAGGGTGAACCCTTTTGCTGCGCTTCCTGGTCTTGTTCATGATCATTCTCACCGCGCTGTTCACGGCGGAAATGCTGGCGCCCGTCCAGCAGGCCGTGGTGCTCCCCTGGACCAGCCATCTGGCCGGCCTCAGCGGCTGGCTGATGCAGCTCTTCGACTCCCAGGTCGCGGTCACCGGCAAGGTGATCCGCAGCACAACTTCGTCCTTCGGCGTTTCCATCGAGCCCGGCTGCAACGGTGTCGAAGCCATGATCGTGCTGCTCGCGGCGATCACCGCGTTTCCCGCGCCACTGTTCTACAAGCTCAAGGGCCTGCTCGCCGGCTTCGTGGCGATTCAGGCGCTCAATCTGGCGCGCATCATCAGCCTGTATTACCTGGGACTGTGGAGCGCGACCCTGTTCGAGTGGGCGCATCTGTACATCTGGCAGGCGCTGATCATGCTGGACGCCCTGATCGTGTTTCTGGTCTGGGTGCGTTTTATCCCCGGCGGCAGTCCCGCCGGGCCGACCCCGCCCGACAACGGCGGCGAGGCCGCCATCAATGCCGGCTAGCGGTCCCCTGGCATCCCTGCTCGGCCGCGTCCTGCTGTGGCTGCCGGTCACCTTTGCGGTCTGGTACCTGACCGCGACCTGGCATCTGGCGCCGGTGGCGTGGCTGGCCCATCACCTGTTGCAGTTCTGGCTGCCCGAAGCGGTGGCGGACCTGCGCCTGTACGAGGGCAAGCTGCTGCTGATCTCCCGCTTTGGCGAAGTCGGCGGTCAACTGGTGGCAAACCCGCCGCCCGGCGAAAACCTGGGCTTTCTCACCAACCCACTCAGTTACAGCTATTCGCTGCCGCTGTTTGCGGCGCTCGCCCTCGCCACGCCGCTGCCGGGCCGGGCGCGGCGGCTCGCCATCGGCCTCGGCGTGTTGCTGCTGATCGAGCTGTCCTCGATGCTGGCGACGCAGGTCAAGACCCTGGTGTTCGCCACCGGCGGGGCTTTCATCGCCCAGCAGCAGTGGGGAGCGCAGGCGCGCGACGCCGTCGCCCTGGCCTATCAGCTGGGCTCGCTGCTGCTGCCCATGGTGATGCCGCTGGTGGTGTGGATGGCGGGCCACGGCGCCTATCTGGCGCAACTCGCGCCGGCATTGCGCAGGACTGGAAATCCGTAGCCTTTCTCGCCAGCGCCGGCGCGGCGCTGGCAGCCGCCCCGGGTGTCTGGCGGCAGTCCCCGTGCCATGGTCTGGCCGCCGCGTCCCCTGTACCATGCCGGCGCACTTCCAGTCCGGCATGGACACAATGAGGGCAACCGCGATGAAAATGCGGATGATGGCTATCGATGGCTGCTGCGGCCGGCCGGTTCATGCGCACCTTTCCGCTCCCTGTCTTGAGGCAACCACACCATGAAGGTCGCCATCATC
This sequence comes from uncultured Gammaproteobacteria bacterium, assembly GCA_963708735.1. Lineage (GTDB taxonomy): Bacteria > Pseudomonadota > Gammaproteobacteria > Pseudomonadales > Porticoccaceae > JAGPUQ01. The sequence continues at coordinate 66,292 of CAVPTW010000011.1, read as the reverse complement.
GGCGCCGGCTATGTCGGACTGAACACCGCGGCGGCGCTCGCGTACCTCGGCCATGACGTCCAGGTGGTCGACAAGAATGCGGAGCGCATCGCGGCGCTCAAGCGGGGCGACACTCCCATCCACGAGCCCGGGCTGGCGGCATTGCTCCACGCCTGCAAGGACCGACTCGGGTTCAGCGCGGACACCGCCGCCGTGCAGGACGCGGAAATCATTTTCATCGCGGTCGGCACGCCCAGCGGCCAGCACGGCGAAGCCCATATCGGTTTTGTCGAGGACGCGGCCCGTGAAGTGGCCGGAGCCTGGGATCCCGAGCACCCGCCGATTCTGGTGGTGAAATCCACCGTGCCCATCGGCACCGGTCGCCGGGTGCGCCATGTCGTCGAACGCGAGCTGAAAAGTCGCGGCCTGAACCTGGACGTGCGAATCGCCGCCAACCCCGAATTCCTGCGGGAAGGCCAGGCGCTGCGCGACACCTTTTACCCGGATCGCATTGTCGTCGGCGCCGAAAGCCCGGTGGTGTTCGAGGTGATGCGGGCCCTCTATCGGCCGCTGCTGGAGCAGAGCTTCGTGCCGCCGCCCGGCCTGCCGAGACCCGACGGCTACCAGCCGCCCGCACTGGTCACCACCGACCCCACCAGTGCCGAGATGATCAAGTATGCCGCCAACGCCTTTCTGGCCATCAAGCTCAGCTACATGAACGAAATTGCGGCACTCTGCGAGCGGGTGGGCGCCGACGTGAAAGAGGTCGCCCGCGGCATGGGGCTGGACCGGCGCATCGGCACGGCCTATCTCGATGCCGGGCCCGGCTGGGGCGGCAGTTGCCTGCCCAAGGATACTTCCGCGCTGATGGCCGTCGCCGAGGATTACGGCGACAGCCTGCTGCTGGTGGCGGCGGCGCGCGAGGTCAATCGCCGGCAGCGCCAGCGCGTCGTGGAGAAACTCCAGGACGCGCTCAAGGTGTTGCGGGGTTGTACCCTGGGCGTCCTGGGCCTGGCGTTCAAGGAGGGCACCGACGATCTGCGCGATTCGCCCGCGCTCGAAATCATCGAACTGCTGCTGGCGCGGGGTGCGCACCTGCGCCTGCACGATCCCGCGGCGCTTGCCAATGCGCGCCTGCTGTTCGAGGACGCGGATGTGGATTTTTACGACGATCCCTACGCCATGGCCGAGGGCGCGGACGGTCTGGTGGTGGTCACCGAGTGGGCGCTGTACCGCGCGCTCGACCTGGGCCGTCTGGCCCGCACCATGCGGCGACCGGTCATGGTGGACACCCGCAACCTGTACGATCCGCGCGCCGCGCAGGCGGCCGGGCTGCGCTACACGAGCGTCGGACGCACTGCCCACGGGAATCAAAAATAATCAGGCCAGAGTGCGGGCCGCGCGGAATCGATGTGGCGAACGCACCCAAGCCTCTCAGCTCGCGTGGCGCCGGAAAACGGCCGGGATGCTGGTGTAACATGCGCGGATTCGGGACCGGATGACGAACCCCCCCAAAAAACCGCGTAAAAATGGCTCCCGGAGCAATCAATGCCATGAGTGATTTGCTGGCCAGCAGTGATTTTCTGCCTTTTTCGCGCCCCTCCATCAGTGACGATGAAATCGCGGCCGTCACCGCAGTGCTGCGCTCGGGCTGGATCACTACCGGGCCCAAATGCCAGGCGCTCGAGGATACTTTTTGCGCGACGTACGGCGCCCGCCATGCCATCGCGGTGGCTTCGGCAACCGCCGGTATGCATGTCACGCTCATGGCACTGGGCATCGGCCCGGGCGATGAAGTCATCACGCCGTCCCAGACCTGGGTATCGACGGTCAACATCATCAGCCTGCTGGGCGCCACGCCGGTGTTCGTCGACGTCGATCGCGACACGCTGATGGTCGATGCCGGGCGCATTGCCGCGGCCATCACGCCCCGCACCCGCGCCATCGTCCCGGTGCACTATGCCGGCGCGCCCGCGGATATGGACCCCATCCGCGCGCTGGCGGCCCGCCACGATATCCGGGTCATCGAGGATGCCGCCCACGCGGTCGGCACCCGGTACCGTGAGCACTGGATCGGCGCGGACGGCACCGCGATTTTTTCTTTCCACGCCATCAAGAATGTGACCTGTGCCGAAGGCGGGCTGGTGGTCACCGATGACGATGCGCTGGCCGCGAAAGTCCGCATGCTCAAGTTTCATGGCCTCGGCGTCGACGCTTTCGATCGCGTGACGCTGGGCCGCAAGCCTCAGGCCGAGGTCATCACGCCCGGCTACAAATACAATCTCGCCGACATCAATGCCGCCATCGCCCTGGTGCAGCTGCGCCGGCTGCCGCAGCTCAATGCCCGCCGTGCCGAACTCGTTGCCCGGTACCGGCAGGCGCTGCGCGCTTCGCCCCTGCTGCCGCTCGGTGTTCCCGGTTACGCGCACCAGCACGCCAACCACCTGTTCATGGTGCGCGTCGACCCTGAACGCTGCGGCCTGGATCGCGACGAATTCATGCAGGCGTTACAGTCTCGCGGCATCGGCACCGGCCTGCACTTCCGGGCGGTGCACACGCAGAAATACTATCGCGAGCACTATCCCGATCTCGTGCTGCCGGACACGGAATGGAACTCTGCCCGACTCTGTACGCTGCCGCTGTTTCCGGACATGACGGACAGTGATCTGGCGCGCGTCATTTCCACCATCGACGAGGTTCTGAGTGCCCGCAACAACCACTGAGCGCGCCCCCTGCAAATTGATTTCGGTTGTCATCCCGGTCTACAACGAGGAAGCCAGTCTGCCCGCCCTGCTGGCGCGGACGCGGGCGGCCTGCGACCAGACCGCGTGCCCCTATGAAATCGTGCTGGTCGATGACGGCAGTTCGGATCGCTCCGCCGAACTGCTCAGCGACGCGGCGAGCCAGCCCGACAGTCCCGTGGTCAGCGTCATCCTCAACCGCAATTACGGCCAGCACGCGGCCGTCATGGCGGGCTTTGCCAATGCCCGCGGCGATCTCATCATCACCCTCGATGCCGACCTCCAGAATCCGCCGGAAGAAATTCCGCGTCTGGTGGCCACGGCGGCCCAGGGCTACGACGTGGTGGGCACCATCCGCGTCGACCGTCAGGACAGCTGGCTGCGCAAAAGCGCCTCGCGTCTCGTCAACAGAATGGTGAAACGGGCCACCGGCCAGGAAATGAATGATTACGGCTGCATGTTCCGCGCCTACCAGCGACCCATCGTCGACGCCATGCTGCAATGTCGGGAGCGCAGCACGTTCATTCCGGTGCTGGCCAACAGCTTTGCGCGCAAAACCATTGAATTGCCGGTCCAGCATGCGGGACGCGAGCACGGCGAATCCAAGTACGATTTTCTGAAGCTCATCAATTTGATGTTCGATCTGGTCACCAGCATGACCACGGCGCCGCTGCGTTTGGCGAGCCTGCTGGGCTGCCTGATCGCCGGTTTTGGCTTCGCGCTGGCGGTGCTGATCCTGGCTCTGCGTTTCCTGCTCGGCACCACCTGGGCGGTGGATGGCGTATTCACCCTGTTCGCCATGCTGTTCATTTTCATCGGCGCACAGTTCATTGGCATCGGGCTGTTGGGCGAGTACATCGGCCGCATCTACGACGATGTGCGCGCCCGACCCAATTACTTCGTCAAAGCGATCGTTCGTCAGCGCGCGTCGGTTGCGGAAGTGGATCAACGCCCATGAAAGTCGTCGTATTTGCCTATCACGATATCGGCTGCACCGGCATTCGGCGTCTCATCGCGGCCGGCTTCGAGGTGCAGGCCGTCTTCACGCACACCGACGATCCCCGTGAAAACACTTTCTTCGCGTCGGTGGCGCAACTCTGCGCCGAGCACGGCATCCCCGCCCACGCCCCGGAGGATGTCAATCATCCGCTCTGGGTCGAGCGCATTCGCGCCCTCGCGCCGGATCTTATTTTCTCGTTTTATTACCGTCATCTGCTCAGCCAGGCAATTCTGGATATTCCGCGCCTCGGCGCTTACAACCTGCACGGCTCCCTGCTGCCGCGCTATCGCGGCCGCGCCCCGGTGAACTGGGTGCTGGTGCATGGCGAACGGGAAACCGGCGTGACCCTGCACCGCATGGTCGCGCGTCCGGATGCCGGCGAGATCATCGCGCAGCAGACGGTTGCCATCGCCGACACGGATACCGCGCTGACACTGCACGGCAAGCTGCGCGCGGCGACCGACACCCTGCTCGCGGACACCCTGCCCAAAATGCGGCAGGGCGATATTCACGGGATTCCCCAGGACGAAAGCCAGGCCACCAGCTTCGGCCGACGCACGCCGGCCGACGGCGAAATCCACTGGCGGCAGCCGGCGCGCGCAATCCACAATCTGGTGCGGGCCGTGACCCAGCCCTATCCCGGCGCCTTCACGTTTTCGGGCGAGCGCAAGCTGCTGATCTGGCAATCCCGCGTGTTGCCGTCACCCGCCAAACCGGCGTTGCCGGGCACCATTCTCTCGACCGCGCCGCTGCGGGTGGCCTGTGGCGAGGGCGTGCTGGAAGTCACAGCGGGGCAAGCGGAACCGGGCTTGTTTGTGTCAGGCGGCCAGCTTGCCGACGAACTGGGTTTGACCGCCGGCCTGGTGCTGGGGCCGAAGTCCCGGGGCAACATCGCCGATACGCGCCGTACCCGCGTGCTCATCCTCGGCGTCAATGGTTTCATCGGCAATCATCTCACCGAGCGTCTGCTCGCGAGCGACCATTACGAAGTCCATGGCCTCGACATCAATGCGGACGGCGTGGCGCGCTTTTTCAGTAACCCGCGTTTTCATTTTGTCGAAGGCGACATCAGCATCCACACCGAATGGCTGGAATATCACGTCAAGAAGTGCGACGTCATCTTGCCGCTGGTGGCAATTGCCACGCCGATCGAATATGTCCGCAATCCGCTGCGCGTGTTCGAACTCGATTTTGAAGAAAACCTGAAAATCGTCCGTTACTGCGTCAAGTACAACAAGCGCATCGTGTTTCCGTCGACCTCCGAGGTCTACGGAATGTGCGACGACGACAGCTTCGATGAAGACAACTCGCGCCTGATCGTCGGTCCGATCAACAAGCAGCGCTGGATCTACTCGGTCTCCAAGCAACTGCTCGACCGCGTGATCTGGGCCTACGGCCAGAAGACCGGTCTGCGTTTCACCCTGTTCCGCCCTTTCAACTGGCTCGGCGAGCGACTCGACAGCCTGCAGGCCGCGCGCATCGGCAGCTCGCGGGTGATCACCCAGTTCATCGTCAATCTCGTCGATGGCACGCCCATCAACCTGATCGACGGCGGCGCGCAGAAACGCTGCTTTACGGACATCCGGGACGGCATCGGCGCGCTTTTCGCCATCATTGAAAATGCCGGTGATCGCTGCGACGGACAGATCATCAACATCGGCAATCCCGACAATGAGTGCAGCATCCGCGAGCTGGCCGAGATCCTGCTGGCAAAATTCGAAGCGCATCCGCTGCGCGCGCATTTCCCGCGCTTTGCCGGATTCAATGCGATGGCGAGTCACTCCTATTACGGCAACGGTTACGAGGACGTTTCGTATCGTCGTCCGAGCATCAAAAATGCCCAGCGCCTGCTCGGCTGGAATCCCGGGATTGCCATCGAGGAATCGATCGAGAAAACCCTCGACTTTTTCCTGCGCGGCCTGGTCGCCGAATAATCATGGTGCGGGCCGGCCTGCGCGTCGATGTGGACACCTGGCGCGGCACCCGCGACGGGGTGCCGCGCCTGCTTTCCCTGCTCGACAAACATGACATCAAGGCCAGCTTTTTCTTTTGCGTCGGTCCCGACAACATGGGCCGCCATCTCTGGCGTCTGCTTAAGCCGAAATTTCTGCTCAAGATGCTGCGCTCGCGCGCGGCCTCGCTCTATGGCTGGGAGATCCTGCTGGCCGGCACCGCCTGGCCCGGACGCCGCATCGACCGGCACTTTGCCGATCTGATCCGCGCCGTCGATCGCCGGGGTCACGAAATCGGTCTGCACGCCTGGGATCACCACGCCTGGCAGGCGCACGCCGGAACCTGGTCAATGACCCGGCTGAAGCGCGAAATCCGCCGCGGCGTCGAGGCCTTGCAGGAGATACTCGGGCATCCGGTGGAGTGTTCGGCGGCCGCCGGCTGGCGCGCCGACGCGCGCGTCGTCGAGGCCAAGCAGGCACTGGCATTTCGCTACCACAGCGACTGCCGCGGCACGCACATCTTCCGTCCGCTGCTGGCGGATGGAAGCCTGGGTACGGCGCAGATCCCGGTGACCCTGCCGACCTATGACGAAATCATCGGCACCCGGATGAGCGACGCCACCTTCACCGACCATATCCTGTCCTTGATGCGCCCCGCTGCGCTCAACGTCTACACCATCCACGCGGAAGTGGAAGGCATCCGGAAGGCGCCGCTGTTCGAGGAGTTGCTGATCTCGGCACGCGCCCGCGGCATCCACTTCGGCCCGCTCGGTGAATTACTGCCGCCCCTGGACGAAATACCGGCGGGACGGATACGCCGCGCCGAATTCCCGGGGCGGGAGGGCTGGCTCGGATGTCAGGCATGAATTCATTTCTGCGCACCGGAAGCCAACGCCTGCTGCTTCTGCTGCTGTTCGCCGGCGCCTATCTGGTTCCGGCCTGGCAGCGGCCCCTGTGGATACCGGACGAGGCGCGCTACGCGGAAATCAGTCGTGAAATGCTTCAGGGCGGCGACTGGGTCGTGCCCCATCTGCTGGGCCTGGTGTATTTTGAAAAGCCGATTGCCGGGTACTGGCTGAACAGCCTCAGTATCCTGCTCTTTGGCGAGAATCATCTGGCGGTGCGCCTGGCTTCGGTGATTTCCGTCTGGCTGTCGGCCGGGCTCGTCTTTGTGCTCGCGTCCGAAATGTTCCGCTCGCGGCGCAAGGCCTGGCTGGCCAGCGTCTGCTACCTGACCGGGTTGCTGGTCTACGGCATCGGCACCTACAGCGTGCTCGACAGCATGCTCGCACTGTGGCTCAACCTGGCACTGGTGGCTTGTTACCTTGGCATGCAAACCACGCAGGCGCGCACCCGCCTGTTCTGCTACGCCGCCATGGGGCTGGCGGTCGGCATGGCGTTTCTTACCAAAGGCTTTCTGGCCTTCGTGGTACTGGCGCTGGTGGCGCTGCCCTATCTGATCTATCGCCGCCGCCTCGCCGACCTGCGTTATCTCGGCCTGGTGGTGCTGTGTGTGCTGCTGGTCAGCCTGCCCTGGTCGCTCGCCGTCGCGCGGCGCGCACCGGACTATTGGCATTACTTCTTCTGGGTCGAGCATGTGCAGCGCTTTGCGGCGGACAACGCCCAGCACAAGGCCCCGTTCTGGTTCTATCTGCCCTGCCTGCTGGTCGGCCTGCTGCCCTGGCTGGGCCTCGCGCCGGCCTCGCTCCGGCTCGCCTGGCGAGATGCCGGCGCACGGCCGGCGGTGATTTATCTGCTGCTCTGGCTGCTGCTGCCGCTGCTCCTGTTCAGCATCGCCAAGGGCAAATTGCCCACCTACATCCTGCCCTGCTTCACGCCGCTGGCCGTGTTGCTCGGTTACGGCGTGGATGAGCTGCACCAGCGCCTGAGCTGGCGTCCATTCCGTATCAACGGCTGGTGCAATCTGGTGTTTGGCGGCGCGCTGGTTTTGGGGCTGGTGCTGTCAGGCCTGGGATACCTTGGCGCCAGCAGGTTTTATGCGCCGACGGATCGGTTCGCCTGGGTGCTGGGTGCCGGCCTTTTTGCGTTTTGGGCCGGGGCGGGCCTGCTCGCCATCCGGTGGCCACGGCACAGTCTGTGGCCGACCCTGCTGGCGCCGCTGGTATGCGGGATCCTGATCCATCGCGCCCTGCCGGCGACGCTGGTGGACGCCAAGATGCCGGAAGTTTTCATCGACCAGCAGCCGCTGTTGCGGCAGGCGCGCTATCTGCTGGCCGACAATGCCGGCGTCGCCTACAGCCTGGCGTGGCGTCTCGGGCGCGACGATATTCGGCTCTACGGTCGGCAGGGCGAGTTGCGCTACGGCATACGGGGGGGTAACGCCGCCGACAAATCCCTGAGTCCCGAGGCTTTCGCGCGCTGGCTGCCGGCGGCGCGCCGCCAGGGTGATATCGCCCTCCTGATGCGGACTGACCCCGGTGAATCCCTCGATGCCTTGCCGGCGGCGGATCAGGTCATCACCCGCAACCGGCTGACCCTGCTGTATTACCGGGCGCAACCTGACCGGGCGCAACCTTGACCCTGCTGCTCATCCTGCTGGTTTGTGTGCTGACGTGCAGCGGGCAGCTTTGCCAGAAACGTGCCGTGCACAACTGGACCGGACGGACCCTGAGCTGGTCCCAAAAGCTGCGCGATCCCTGGCTGTGGTCGGGACTGTTGGCCATGGGAGCGGGCTTGCTGCTCTGGTTGCTGGTGCTGCGGCTCGCGCCTTTAAGCCAGGTTTACCCGATGCTCAGCCTCAATTTCGTGCTGGTCGCCATCGCTTCGAGGATCTGGTTTGACGAGCCCGGCCGGGCCCGCGACTGGTGGGGAATAGCCTGCATCGTGCTGGGCGTGGCACTGATAGGCGCCCGGTTGTGACTGCGCCCGCGATCCGGCGCGGCTACCGGCTTGCGGTTGCCAGCGTGGCACTGGTCACCGTTGCGCAACTGGCGATGAAATGGGGCATGACCCAACTGCCCGCCCTCGACGCGCGCTGGCTGCACATCGAGCCCTGGCTGCTCGCAGGCCAGCCGCTGTTGTGCGTGGCGATCGGGATCCTCTGCTACCTGTTGTCCCTGCTGTGCTGGTTGCAGGCCCTGGCCCGGTTGCCGCTGAACAAGGCTTATCCGCTGCTGAGTCTGAGTTACGTGCTGGTCTTCGTCGCCAGCATCGCGCTGCCCGGCTTCCACGAAAGCTGTACGCTTACCCAGGTTCTGGGCGTGGCGCTGGTGTCGCTCGGAGTCTGGCTGGTGCTGGGCGGGCGTTCGTCCGGTTCGCAGTCCGCCGCGCCGCAACCCTGCGCGCCGCACAGGTTGCAGCAGTAGCCGGTGCCGCCGGATCTCGGGGTCATCGCAGGATTCCAGCGCGTCGCCAGGGCTGCCAGACCCTGAATGTGCGAAGCCCCGCAACCAGGGCGGGGCTTCGCATCAGGTTTGGAAACGCTGCCTCCGGGTCGGCGCAGCGCCGGGATCCGCTGCTTAGGGGTTGTAGGCTTTTTCGCCGTGCTCGGCGATATCCAGCCCTTCCCGCTCGGCTTCTTCGCTGACCCGCAGTCCGATGGTGAACTTGAGGACCGCAAGGGTTACCGCCGCCACTACCGCACTCCAGACGATCGCCACCAGCACCGCTTTGACCTGGATCATGATCTGGGCCGAGTCGTAGCCAAAGGTGGGTCCGACCCAGCCGTCGGTGACATAGCCGGCCCCGCCCAGGGCCGGGTTGACATAGACGCCGGTCAGTATCGCTCCCAGGATACCGCCGATCGCATGCACGCCGAAGGCATCGAGCGCGTCGTCGTAGCCCAGCAGTTTCTTGAGATAGGCGACCGCGATGAAGCAGCCAAAGCCGCACACCAGGCCAATCACCAGGGCGCCCTGGATTCCCACAAAACCACACGCCGGCGTGATCCCGACCAGACCCGCCACTGCACCCGAAAGAATGCCCAGCAGGGATGGCTTGCCCTTGAAGGTCCACTCGGCGAAAAACCAGGTGATGCCGGCCACCGCGGTGGCAAACAGGGTGTTGGCGAAGGCCAGCACCGCGTAGCCATTGGCTTCCAGGTTGGAACCGGCGTTGAAACCGAACCAGCCGAACCAGAGCATGGAGGCGCCGATCATGGACATCACCAGATTGTGGGGCGCCATCGACGTCTTGCCGTAGCCCACGCGCTTGCCGAGGAACAGCGCGCACACCAGGCCGGCTACCCCGGAGTTGATGTGCACCACGGTGCCACCGGCGAAGTCGAGTGCGCCCAACTGCCACAGCCAGCCCGCGGTGGAATTGAGGCTGCCGACCACTTCCGGCGAGGTGTAGGCGTCGGGACCGGGCCACCACCACACCATGTGCGCCATGGGCAGGTACGAAAAGGTGAACCAGACCACGGAGAACAGCAGCACCGCCTTGAATTTCATCCGCTCCGCGTAGGCCCCCGCAACCAGCGCCACGGTGATGCAGGCGAAGGTGAGCTGGAACATGGCAAAGACGAGTTCCGGAATCGCCACGCCCTTGCTGAAGGTACCGGTGGGGACGAAGTTGCCTTTGGCGTCGTAGATCACACCCGCGAGCATGGTCTTGTCGAGCCCGCCAAAGAACGGGCCGCCGTTGGAAAACGCCACGCTGTAGCCGTACACGACCCAGAGCACCGCGATCACGCAGAAAATGGCAAAGATCTGGGTGAGCGTCGACAGCATGTTCTTGGCACGCACCATCCCACCGTAAAACAGCGCCAGCCCTGGCAGCGACATGAGCAGCACCAGCGCCGTCGAGGTCATCATCCAGGCGACGTTGCCCATGTCATATTTGGGTACGACATAAGCAGCGTCATCCGCGCCCGCGGCGGCGGCGAGGCCCCAACCCAGGGCCAGCAGCAGGGTCATGGTCAATTTGCGTATCATGAGATTCTCCTCTAGAGGTTGGGCTGCCCGGCGCACGCCGCAGCCAGCCTGTGATCCTTGTCAGATGGCGTCTTCACCGGTTTCGCGCGTGCGGATACGAACCACTTCCTGCAAATCGGAAATGAATACCTTGCCGTCGCCGATCTTGCCGGTCGCCGCCGCCGCGATGATCGCCTCGACAGCGGCATCCACCAGAGAGTCCGGCAGGGCAACTTCCAGCTTTACCTTGGGCAGAAAATCCACCACATACTCCGCACCCCGGTACAGCTCGGTGTGACCTTTCTGGCGCCCGAAACCCTTGACCTCGGTGACGGTCACGCCTTGAGCGCCGACGCCGGCCAGGGCCTCGCGGACATCATCCAGTTTGAATGGCTTGATGATCGCCGTAATCATTTTCATGGCTCGCCTCCTGTGATGGCGGGATTGCGCGGGTCAACTCGATCCTATGGCCCGCAGTGCAGTTACGTTGAGTGACATGCAAAAACCACGTCGCTGGGTGGCCGTACAACCTCCGTCCGTGGAGGGCCAGCTTGCGCCGGCGCCGGAGCGAATCCCTTGCACTTCCACGAGGCTTTCGCTTGGGCACGGGATGGTTTAAGCACAGGCCATGCCAAGGGGCTATAGCGGCGCGACAGACTCGCTCTGCCCCTGCCGCGTATTTTTTTGGTGCGCAATCGTGATACAGGCCGGGATTCGCGCATTGATTTGGTGCGTCATCGCGCATTCGCCCTGGCGTCGACAGCACCGCGATTTGTTGTTTCAATGCCTTTGCATGCCGAGTTGTCATGCAGCTCCTCAGGCTACCCGCAGGTGCGGCAACCCGGATTCGGTACCATCAGGGAAGATTCATGTCGCTCGCACTCGTCCACACCCGCGCCCGCTCCGGAATCGCCGCTCCTGCGGTGGCGGTCGAAGTGCATCTTTCCAACGGACTGCCGTCGCTCAATATCGTGGGGCTGCCCGAAACAGCGGTGAAGGAAAGCAAGGATCGGGTGCGCAGCGCGCTGCTCAATGCCCATTTCGAATTTCCCCGCCGCCGCATCACCGTCAATCTGGCACCCGCCGATCTGCCGAAGGAGGGCGGACGCTTCGATCTCGCGATCGCGCTCGGCATTCTGGCCGCGTCCGGCCAACTGCCGGTGGATGCGCTCGGCAGTCATGAATTTCTGGGCGAGCTGTCGCTCTCCGGTGAATTGCGGCCGGTCGAAGGTTCATTGCCCGCGGCGTTGGCCGCCGCCGCTGCGGGCCGCGCCCTGATCGTGGCTGCCGCCAACGCCGAGGAAGCTGCGCTGGCACGCTCTGCGGTGGTGCATGGTGCCGACCATCTGCTCAGCGTGTGCGCACATCTGCGTGGGCTGGCGGCGCTCCCGCGGCAGCCTTTTACACCGCCGGAAAACCGCAGCGACGGCCCCGACCTCGCCGATGTCATCGGCCAGCATCAGGCCCGGCGGGCGCTGGAGATCGCCGCTGCCGGCGGTCACAACCTGCTCCTGAGCGGCCCGCCCGGCACCGGCAAGACGATGCTCGCGAGCCGTCTGCCGGGCATCCTGCCGCCGCTCGCGGAAGCTGACGCCATCGAGGTCGCGGCCATCTATTCGGTCGCGGGCATCGCGCGCGGCAGCTTTCACACCCGGCCGTTTCGGGCACCGCATCACAGCGCGTCCGCCGCCGCGCTGGTAGGCGGCGGTGGCACCCCGCGACCGGGGGAAATATCCCTCGCGCACCGCGGCGTGCTGTTTCTCGACGAGCTGCCGGAGTTTCCCCGCAAGGTGCTGGAGGTGCTGCGGGAGCCGCTGGAATCCGGCCGGATCGCCATCGCCCGGGTGCAGGCGCGCATCGAGTTCCCCGCCCGCTTCCAGCTGGTCGCGGCCATGAATCCCTGCCCCTGCGGTTATCTGGGCGAAATGCGCTGCCGCTGTACGCCGGACCAGATCGCGCGCTACCGGGGCCGGCTGTCCGGCCCCCTGCTGGACCGCTTCGATCTGCTGGTGACGGTACCGCGCATGGCGCGCAACGAACTCACCGCGGACGCTGTCGCCGGGGAATCGAGCGCCGCCGTCCGCGCCCGGGTACTGGCGGCGCGCCAGCGCCAGCTCGACCGGCAGGGAGAACTGAACTGCGGACTGGTGCCGGCGGCCCTCGCGGTTCAATGTCCGCTCGATGCGACTCAGCGCACGCTGCTGGATACCGCCATCGAGCGGCTGGGGCTTTCCGCGCGCGCCTACCACCGTTTGCTGCGGGTCGCGCGCACCATCGCCGATCTCGACGACTGCGACCACCCGCAGACGCGACATCTCACCGAAGCCATAGGCTACCGCGTGGGGATTGCCGCGAGCGCGCCGTGACGGCAACAGCCTGCCTGGAAGTTCCCGGCCCGCACGCAAAATCCCGATGTCCGGAAACGGCGCGGGCTCCCTTCGGAGCCCGCGCGCTGGCCTTGTTGTCTCGTTAATCTTCCAGACGGAAGCCGATCTTGACCGTTACCTGCCAGTGTTTGATCTTGCTGCCCTCGATATAGCCGCGGGTATCGACCACCTCGAACCAGTGCAGGCCGTGGAGGGTCTTACCCGCTTTTGCCACCGCGGTACTGATGGCATCGTCAATGCCGACCGTGGAACTGCCGGTAACCTCGATGTGTTTGTAGCTGTGCTCAGGCATGGAGTTCTCCTTGTGATTTTGGCGGTTGCCGCCCGCCGTTGCGACGGGAGGCGGTTATTATGACCCCCATCCAGCGGCTTGGGTTCACCGCCATCGTCGCGGTCCAGGCAGTTCCGCCAATATCAGACATTGCCAGCGTCGCATCGGCGCCGGGATAATGCCCGCCACCCCCACAACCTCGCCCCCATGGCCCAGCGACCGCATCGGCTAGCCTCAAGGTTTTCTGCGCCAAAGTTTTTGGTTGCCGCCCGACTCTTTGCCCCCAGGCTCTCTCCCAGGTACTGGTCGTCCTGGCTCGCGGTCGGCGTCACCTGGCTGCTGGGCAAACTGCCGCTGCGCGCGCAGCGGGGTCTGGCGTCCTGGCTGGCGAAGCGCCTGGCCGATAGCCGCAACAGCCGCATCGCGGTGGTGCGCCGCAACCTCGAACTCTGCTTTCCCGAACTGCCGGGACCGGCACGCCGGCAACTGGTGCGTGACCATCTGCGCTCCGTGGTGCTGTTGGGGTTCGATCTGCTCAACCTGATCTGGGGTTCCCGCGACAAACTGCTGGGCAACAGCCGCATCGAAGGCCGCGAGCACCTCGACCACGCCCTGGCCGCCGGCCAGCCGCTGCTGCTGGTGACGGGGCACTTCACGACTTTCATCACCGCGCTCGCCGCGCTATCGGAAATCGTGCCGTTTCATGTGGTCTACCGGCGCATGGACAACCCGGTACTGGAGCAGCAGCTCTACCAGCGCGGCGCACGCAAATTTCCCATGGTTCCCATCCATCGCAAGGAGATCCGGCGCATGTTGCGGGAACTGGGCGACAGCGGCGTGGTGGCGATCCTGCCGGACCAGGACTTCGGTCTGGACCGGGGCGTGTTCGTGCCATTCTTCGGTATCGAAACCGCCACCATTACCGCCATTCCCCAATACGCCGCCCAGAGCGGCGCCCGGGTGCTGCTGTTTTCGAGCTGGCGCGAGGGCGACGGGGTGGTGGTCCGCTTCGAGCCGGTGCTGGAACACTACCCATCGGGCGACGTCAGCGCCGACACCGGTTGTGGAGCGACTGGCTGGAAGCGCAGGTTCGCCGCATCCGGCAGATTATTTCTGGCTGCACAAACGCTTCAAGACCCACCCGCCCGACGCGCCGGACCGCTACCGCAGCCCGGCCAGGGCAAGCTGAACTGCAACACGGATACCCGCGCCCGAATTGCGTCGCGCCGCGCGCCTGCCTACCATGGCGCGCTGTCATCACCGCGGGGAAGTAGTTCCATGTCGTATCAGGCCGTGCTCTGGGATTTCGGCGGCGTCATCACGACCTCGCCCTTCGAAGCCTTCAACCGCTATGAGGCGGAACACGGCCTGCCGCTCGACTTCATCCGTCGCATCAACGCCACCAATCCCGACACCAACGCCTGGGCGCAATTCGAAGCGAGCCGGATCGGGATCGAGGAATTCGACCAGATGTTTCTGGCGGAATCCCGTGCCGCCGGCCATCCCATCCCCGGTCGCGACGTGATAGCGCTGTTGAGTGGCGACGTGCGCCCGCGCATGGTCGAGGTGCTGCGCCGCTGCAAGCAGGATTTCAAGATCGCCTGCCTCACCAACAATGTACGCGCCGGGCACGGCCCGGGCATGTCGCGCTCACCGGAGAACGCGGCTCAGGTGAAGGCGGCGATGTCTCTCTTCGAGCATGTGCTGGAATCGAGCCGCGAAGGCATGCGCAAACCGCAGCCCGAGTTCTATCTGCTCGCCTGCGAACGGCTGGGCGTCGAGCCGGCGCGAGTGCTCTATCTGGACGATCTCGGCATCAATCTCAAGCCGGCGCGCCAGCTCGGCATGACCACCATCAAGGTGGTGTCGGAAGCCCAGGCGATCCGCGATCTGGGTACGGCGCTGAAGATCGACTTCTGAGGCAGGCGCCATCATGTCCTACACCACTCTCCGCTTCACCCGCGCGGGCGCCGTCGCCCGCATCACCCTGGCGCGCCCGGACGCCGCCAACGCACTCAACTTCGCCATGGGCACCGAGTTGCTGGACGCCGCGCAGCGCTGTCGCGATGATCAGAGCGTGCGCGCGGTCATCCTGGATGCGGACGGCAAGGTGTTCTGCGCGGGCGGCGACATCGTCACCTTTGCCGGTGCCGGCGACCAGTTGCCGACCGCGCTGAACGAACTCATCGAAATCTTCCACCCGGCGGTGGCAATACTCTCCACCATGAACGCGCCGGTGATCGCCGCCGTGCAGGGCGTCGCCGCCGGTGCCGGGCTGTCGCTGCTCAGTTCGTGCAGCCTGGTGATCGCGAGCGCAGCGGCGAGTTTCACCATGGCCTACACCGGCATCGGGCTGACCCCGGACGGCGGCGCCACCTATTTCCTGCCGCGCCAGATCGGTCTGCGCAAAACCGAGGAACTGATGATCACCAACCGCCGCCTGAGCGCCGCGGAAGCCATGGACTGGGGTCTGGTGAATGAAGTGGTGGCGCCCGAGGCACTCGCGGCCCGCGTCGATGCACTGGCCAACCAGCTCGCCGCGGGCGCCACCGCTGCTTATGGCGCGGCCCGGCGCATGCTGCTGGCGAGCTTCAGCAACGACATGACCGGCAACTGGCGCTCGAACAGGAGACCATGGTCGCCGCCGGTGGCAGCCGTGACGGCCTGGCGGGGGTGGCGGCGTTCAAGGCGAAGACCAAGCCGGCCTTCGTTGGGGAATAAGCCGCGCGTTGGAGAATCAACCGCGAAATACGCGGTGGGGAACACGCTGGGGGAGCACGGCGGTGGATTGACAGCGCCCGGCGGCCTCAGCCCGTGCCGCCAAGCCTCGCCATGGTCAGGTTCGACTGACTCACCCGCCCGATCAGCCCGCGCACATCGTAGAGTTCGGATTCCGCCATCGCCACGCCATGGGGCTGGGCGCGGGTACGGGCGTCGATGCCGATCCATTCGCCTTCCGGCATGCGGTGCAGGTTGAGGGTGAGATCGGCATTGATGAAACCGGTGTCCGCATCCAGATGCAGCTGCGCGAAGCCGTTGCTGAAATCGGCAAGGGTGGCGACCCGCACCAGCGGCGAGTTGGGAATGCCGCCGATCAGCTCCACCGGCAATTGCACCCAGGTACAGCCGCGTCCGACGCCGAGTTCCAGCGCCACCGGCTTGAGCGGCACCAGCGTGTGCAACCCGGCGGAATATTCGCGCCCGACCCGATTGGCGATGGCGTTGATGCCGATCACCGGCGGCCGTTCCAGGGCTTCCCGCAGCGGCGCCGGCGGCTGCGCATCGAGCCGTGCGTGCGCCGGAATCACCACCTCGGCGGTGGCCAGCGCCAGCGCGCTGGCACGGCCGATCTCGCGCCCGTCGTGATACAGCAGGGCCTCCAGCAGGCGCAGGCGCCGACTCTCGCGCACCACACGCGCGGTAACGCCGAGCGGCTCCCGGGGCACGGGACGGTACAGATCGACGGTGAGGCGCGCGAGCTGCATGCCCGCCGGGATCTGCGCTTCCACCGCCCAGGCCAGCAGACCGCTCGACGCGCCGCCGTGAATGGTCACCGGCCCCCAAGGGCTGGCGCAGTGTTCGGTGGGCCAAAACAATTCGTCCTGACGTTCAAACAGCGGCTTCATCAAGGACTTCCTTAACAGCAATTAGAGAACAGCCGGTGGATTTTGCAGGCCTCCGCTTCTAGCCGGCCGGCACCAGCTCGCCACCACAGGCGAGGCAGCGATAGCGCCGCTGACCCCGGGACACGCGGTTGTGGCGGGTCGCGCTCAGCTCGTGGCGCATGCAGGGACAGACATAGGCGAAGCGGCGCTCGCTGCGCAGGGCCAGGCCGCTCAGATCGAAATCGCCGGTACGTTTCGCGACCAGGCCGAAGCTTGCCATGACCCCGCGCCACTCGGCGCCATGGGGCCGCGCGCGACGCCCGTGCAGCATGTCGACGACGTAATGGGCGACCTCATGGGGCACGGTGTCGGCCATGTTTTCTTCGTACCAGCCGGCGAAGATCACCGGGTTGTAGCGAATTTCGCGCTGCCTGCCGCGCACCCGGTACATGCCCGCCGAACGCCCGAACAGATCGAAGTGCACCGGAATCTCCGGCAGCGGGTGTCCGTAGAGAGAGCGCGCGCGGTGCAACCAGCTGCCGGTGGCGGCGACCACTTCGGCGCGGCGCTCGGCGCCCAGCACGCATTCGTTCCGGGCGCGGGTCACGGCGGCGCGGTGGCGGCGCTGGTCAGCCATTGCCCGATGTCCAGCGCCAGGGTCGCCATGCCCGCCGCCATGGCCGCGACGCCGCCGTCCACATCGGCGCTCGCACAAGGCACTGCGAGTGCGAAATCGCGACTGGCGATGACTGGCCCGCCGCGGCGTTCCAACAGGGTGACGCGCGCGGCCAGCGCTGCCTCGGCGCCACCGGCGGCCTGAAACCGCTGCTCGAAACCCTGCAGATCGATTTCCACCATCCGCACGGGCGCTGCCGGTGCGGGCGGCGCCAGCAGCAATTGCAGGCGCTGGGCGAGCAGTTGCGAGGGCGGTGCCACCCAGCGGTGACCGCGATACGCGGCAAGCTGCGTGGCGCCGTCCGGCAACCGGTAGTGCACCGCGCCGCCATCGAGCCAGGGCGGTGCGGTCACCTGCAACTGGGGCCGCCAGGTCAGCGCCAGGCCGGCGCTCGGTGCTGTGCCCAGATCGTGCAGCACGGGCGCCGGTGGCCGTTCCGGCATGAGGTGACAGGCGGCGAGCGTGAACGCCAGCAGGGAGAGCATGAGCGCCGGCAGGAAAGCAAGCAGTTTGCGCATGGGGAAGGCCACGAATCAGTCTCGGTGATAGCCGGGTTCGCCCGGCCCCGGCGGCGCCGGGGCCGGACCGAGCAACAGGGCGGGCGGATCGCGCTCAAGTGTCGCGGCAAGCTGCTCAAAGCGTTTCGCAGCCGCGGCGACCGCGGCCACGGACGCGTCCAGCTCGGGCAGCGTGGAGGTTGTCACCTTGTCGCCAATGCCCTGTACCATCGCCTCGGTGCGCACGGCGATGGCGCCCGCCTCGCCCAGTCGCTGCTGGAGCAGGTCCAGCGTAGTGCGCAGCGCGCGCAGCGTGAGGCCGGCCTCCGCCAGGGCGGCGTCGCCCTGGGCGAGCATGGGCGGCAGACGGTCGAGCGCCGGACGGGTGGCGATCAGCAGTTCATCAACGCGGACGCTGATGTGCTCCAGATTGGCCATGATGCGACCGATGCGGTCGATGTTCTCTGGAGTGAACAGCCGGTTGGCGTTGCTGCTCAACAGCTGGATCTGCTCGGCGATGCCCTGTCCCACCGCCTGAAAGGATTCGAGCAGCGACGGCCGCATAGGGATCTGTGCGGGGGCGGTCGCGCTGGTGGCCAGACGCGGCGCATCGACGGGCCCGTCGTCGAGGAGTTCCACCAGGGACAGACCGGTCAGCCCCTGGGATTTGAGCACTCCGTAGGTATTGCCGGTGACCGGCACCCGGGGTTCCAGAACGATGTCGATGAGAATGTCGCGTGAGCCGTCCGGCGCAAACCGGATGGCGGTCACCTGCCCGACATCGACGCCGCGATAATAGACCTTGGAATAGGGAGCCAGCCCCGCCACCGATGTCTTGGCAATGAGTTGGTAGGGCAGACGATCGATCGCGGGGCCCTGCAGCCAGCGCGCCGCCAGCAGCAGGCCGATACCCAGCGCCACCACAAATATTCCGGTCGCCAAGGCGTAGGCGTTGCGTTCCACGGCTCCCCCGTCAGTCGACCACGCGGCGCGCGCCGCGTGTGCCGAGAAAATAGTCGTGCACGAAAGGATGCCCGATCGCGGTCACTTCGGCCAGACTGCCCAGAGCCACCAGGTGGCGATCCGCGAGGACCGCGATACGGTCGCAGAGATCGTGGATGGTGTCCAGGTCGTGAGTCACCATCACCACCGTCAGCCCGAGCTCGGCCCGCAGGCGCCGGATCAGCGCGACGAACTGCTCGCTCGCCACCGGGTCCAGACCGGCGGTGGGCTCGTCGAGCAGCAGCAGCTCGGGCTCCAGGGCGAGCGAACGCGCCAGCGCCGCGCGCTTGATCATGCCCCCGGACAGCTCCGCCGGCAGGAGCGCGCCATCCTCCGCCTGCAACCCGACCTGCGTCAGCTTGCGCAACACCAGACGGTCGATCTCGGTGCGGCGCAGGCGCTTCAGTTCGCGCAGCGGAAAAGCGATATTGTCGGCCACCGGCAGCGCCGAAAACAGCGCACCGTGCTGAAACAGCACGCCCCAGCGGCGGCGCAGTGCCGCCAGCTCGGCGCCCCGGATGCGCTGGATATCGCGACCGAACACCCGCACTTCCCCCGCATCCGGGCGCTGCAAGCCGATCATCTCCCGCAGCAAGGTAGTCTTGCCGCTGCCGGAGCCGCCGACCAGCGCCAGCACTTCGCCGCGCCGGACCTCGAGATCGATCCCGTCATGGATCAGCCGGTCGTCGATCCGGGTGACGATACCCCCCAGGTTGATGACGGCCTCAGTCATGCCAGCCCACATCGCGAAAGGCGATGGCGAACAGTGCGTTCACCAGGATCACGAGGGTGATGGCCGTCACCACCGAGCGCGTGGTCTCGGCGCCCAGGCTCGTGGTATTGGGCTCGATACGCAGGCCGTAATGACAGGCGATCACGCCCACCACCAGACCGAAGACAACCGACTTCCCGGCCGACAGCCAATAGGTTCCCACCGGCACGGCGTCAGGCAGCGCCGAGAGAAACTGTCCGAAGCTGAGCCCCAGCTCGAGATCGGCCACCAGCATGCCCCCGACAATGCCGCAGGCGCTGGTCCAGAACGCGACCAGGGGCATCAGCGCGCCGAGCCCCAGCACCCGGGGCAGGATCAGCCGCCGGACCGGCGCGACCCCCATCACCCGCAGCGCGTCCAGCTCTTCGGTGAGGCGCATCACACCCAGCGCCGCAGTGATCGCCGAGCCGCTGCGACCCGCCACCAGAATGGCGGCGAGCAGTGGGCCCAGCTCGCGGATGGTGGCAAGTCCCACCAGATCGACGATCAGTGACTCGGCCCCTAACGTCCGCAATTGCAGGGCCGACAGATAGCTGAGCACCACGCCGATCAGCAACCCCACCAGGCCGGTGATGGGCAGCGCCAGCAGGCCCGCCTTGTAGAGGGTGGCGGAGAGCTCCCGCGCCGGGATATTGCGCGGCGTGGCGATCAGGGTTACCAATTCGCCGCACAGTTGGCCCAGCAGCGTCAGCGCCTGCCGCGTCGCCACCACACCGGCCAGCACCCGCGCCCCCAGGGCGGTCAGCGCGCCGGTCACCGTCAGCCGGCGGCGCGGCGGCAGTCGGGTCAGCCCCAGGGCGCGCAGTTCGTCCAGCAACTGGCGATGGGCATCGCCGATATCCAGTTGCGCGGGCAGCTGGTT
This sequence comes from uncultured Gammaproteobacteria bacterium, assembly GCA_963708735.1. Taxonomy (GTDB): domain Bacteria; phylum Pseudomonadota; class Gammaproteobacteria; order Pseudomonadales; family Porticoccaceae; genus JAGPUQ01. The sequence continues at coordinate 45,674 of CAVPTW010000011.1, read as the reverse complement.
GCCCCAGGCGTCGAGCAGCAGCAGCGCGCCGGCGCTGTCCAGCGCCGTGAGGCCGGTCAGATCCCAGCGCCCGCCGCCGCCGCGCGCTGCAGTGGATAGCGCGCGACGCAGCGGGTTCATGCGAGGACCCAGGAGCGCCAGTTTCCAGTCGCCCAGCACCCGCACGCCACCGTCGGCGACGATCAACCCGGGCACTCTTTCTCCGTCCCGGTCCACGGGCCTCGGTTCTCCAGCGGCCGGGTGCGCGCCCGTATCGATACCCTTCACCGCCATCAGGTGATATCCGCCAGCCGCGGCGGCGCCGGTCGCAAGCGCCAGTTGAGCAGTGCCAGCAACGCCAGCGCCAGCAATGGCAGCGCGCTCAGCAACAGGGTGCGCCAGCCGAACGTGGTCAGCAGCCAGCCCGCACCCAGGGCCGCGAATGCCTGCAAGCTGAACAGCGTCAGATCGTTGAGGGCCTGCATCCGGAACGCTTCCGCCCGCCGGTAGTGCTCGGACAGCAGGGTAGTGCCGCCGACAAACAGGAAATTCCAGCCCACTCCCAGCAGCACCAGCGCGACCCAGTAATGGAAGAAATCGAACCGCGCAAACACCACGATGATGACCGCGACGAAGGCGGCCAGTCCCAGTGCGATAAGCCCGGCGAGACCCACCCGTCGCACCAGCCAGGGAACCACGAACGACGGGGCGAACATGGCGGCGATATGGCTTTGCAGCACCCACTTGGTCGCCTCCAGACTGTGATGGTTGATCACATGCATGTGGAGCGGCGTTGCCGTCATCACCAGGCTCATCACCGCGAACCCGGCCGCGCCCGCCAGCACCGCGGCGGGCACCGCGGGCTGGCGCAGGATGACGCCCAGAGGTCGCGGCTGCGCCGCGGCGCCCGCATCCGCCGTTGGCTGCGGCTCGCGGTAGCGACCGAGCGCCACCAGCGCCGCGATCAACACCGTCAGCAACAGGCCGAACGACGCCAGATACGACACCGGTAACAGACTCTCGCCCCAGGTCACCAGCTCCGGTCCGAGAAACGCGGCGATCAGCCCGCCCAGCAGCACCCGCGAAGCCGCTCCGGCGGCATCCTGCGGGGCCACGCTTTCCATGGCCGCAAAGCGATACTGCTGGCCCGCCGCCAGCCCCAGCCCCATCAGGACAAGGCCCGCGCAGTAGAGGACAAACCGTCCCTGCACGAGCGCCACCATCGCCAGGGCGCAACCGATGCAAGCTGCGGCACCGGCCAACAGGAAAATTTTCTTGCGCCCGAAGCGCTGCATGGCGAGGATCAGCGGCAGGATCGAGCCCGCCGAACCCAGCATGAACAGGGCCACCGGCAGCGTGGCGTAGGCCGGGTCAGGCGCCAGCGTGTGACCCACAATGCCGCCGGCGAAGACGACGAACGCGGGCATGGACATGGTCAGCGCCTGGCAGAGCACGAACAGCCAGACATTGCCCGGGATAGACGCGTGCCGGGCCGAGCGGCCTGGCGCCGACAAACCCGGGACGGGCGGGCGTTGGGCAGACTGACTTTGGAAGGCCATCAGCGTGTTTCCGGGTTGGGGCCTGGTAGAGGGCGCATGGTACGCGACCTGAGTCACGCCGCGCACCGGCAGCGGTGGCGCAAGGATCCATTCTGGGCGAAACTTCCCCGATGAAGACGCGCCCGGTCACCCACGTCTACCGAACCCTCCTGCTCGGACTGTGGCTGTGTGCCACATCCACAGCCGGCGCCGCCACCATCCTGTCGTGGCGGGACAGCGACGGCGTCACCCATTATTCGAATGTCCCACGCGCGAACGCCGAGCGCGATGCCACTCGCCTCGCGCTGACCCCGGCGGCGCACGCGGCCGCCGCCCGCAGCGCCATCTACAAGTACCGCGATGGCGCCGGCGTGATCCACTACACCGACCGCCAGCCGGCGGGCGAAAATTTTGTCGTGGTGCAAACCTACTGCCCCGCCTGCGATCCGCATTCAACCCTCAACTGGGACACCGTGCGGCTGCGCCCGGATGCATTCCGCGACGAGATCGCCGGCGCGGCGCGACGCTGGCAGGTCGATCCCGCCCTGGTGCGCGCGGTGATCCACGCCGAATCCGCCTTCAACCCCGAAGCGATTTCCCGCGCCGGCGCCCAGGGTCTGATGCAACTGATGCCCGCCACCGCCGGCGATTACGGCGTCACCGATGCCTTCGACATCCACCAGAACATCGATGCCGGCACCCGCCTCCTGGCCGATCTTCTCGCCCGTTATCGCGGCAACACCGAACTGGCGGCCGCCGCCTACAACGCCGGCGCCGGCGCCGTCGAACAGCACGGTGGCGTGCCGCCGTTCGCCGAGACCCAGGTGTACGTCAGGCGCGTCGCCACGCTCCATCGCCGCTATCAGGGCAAATCCTGAGCACAGCGAAAGCCACCTGCCGGCAAACCTTCCGTGCTAGCATCGCCGCGCCACCGCTGTGCAGGAATACGCCATGTCCCGTCGAATTTTCGCGTTTTGCTCCCTGGTTTTGCTGGTCTCCGGCGCCGCCAACGCGGCGACCCTCAAAATCCAACCGGGGCTCTGGGAAGCGGTCTGGACCAGCACCAACCCCCTGACCGGCGAGGCGATCACCGACCGCCGTACCCAATGCGTCAGGACCGAGGATTTCAATCCCCGCCAGTTGCTCAAGCAGACCCAGGGTTGCGAAGTCGTCAAGGAAGCCCTGAACGGCAACAAGCTCAATTTTTCCCTGCTGTGCGGCGTCGAAGGCGGTCCGAAAACCCGGGTGGATGGCGATTTCCAGACCAGCGGCCGGGCCGGCGACGGCCATGTGCGCACCAACATGTCCTTCGGCAGCATGGCGGTACAGATGGACACCAAGGTGGCCACGCGGCGCGTGGGCGACTGTTAGTAGCCCGTAGTAGCCCGCCGGCGAATGCACCCCGTGCGCCAGGGACGAGCACCATGAGCCGCAGCGGCCACATCCGCCTCATGGCCGCCTACAACGCCTGGATCAACGCCAGGCTGTACGAAGCCTCCGGCAAGCTGCCTGCCGAAGCGCTCGCCGCGGATCGCAAGGCATTTTTTGGCTCGATTCTCGGGACGCTGAATCATTTACTGGTCGCCGACAGAATCTGGCTCGCGCGCTTTGCCACACACCCGGCCAAACATACCGCCCTTGATCCGATCCGCGCGCTGGCCCCGCCGCAGCACCTCGGTCAACTGCTGGGCGAGGATTTTCAAAGCCTCGCCGCACACCGGTGCTGGCTCGACGGGGTCATCAGCGCATGGGCGGAGTCGCTCGCGGAGTCCGATCTGGATCATCCGCTCCATTACACCAACCTGAAAGGCGCAACCGCCGACCGGAATTTTTTCAGTCTGGTGATGCATTTCTTCAACCATCAAACCCACCACCGCGGTCAAACGACGACCCTGCTGTCGCAGGCGGGCATCGACATCGGCGTTACCGACCTGCTCGCCCTGATCCCCGATGAAGCCGGCGCCTGAACCCGGTTCCGCGACGGCCTGGCATGCGCTCGCCGCGGCCGGGGTCGTGGAAACCCTGGGCAGCGATGCGGGCCGTGGGCTCACCGCCGCGGAAGCCCGCGTCCGCCTCGCCCACTGGGGACCCAACAGCCTGCCGCCGCCGCGCCAGCGCGGCCCCTGGCTGCGGCTGGTCCTGCAATTTCACAATCCGCTTATCTACGTCCTGCTTGCGGCCGCAGCCATCACGCTCGGACTCCGGGACTACCTGGATGCGGGTGTAATCGTGGGCGTGGTGATCATCAACGCCATCATCGGCTTTGTGCAGGAGGGCCGGGCGGAACAGGCGCTGGAGGCTGTGCGCTCCCTGCTCGCCAACCGCGCCACCGTGGTACGCGATGGCGAACGTCAGGAAATCGATGCGGCGGAACTGGTGCCGGGCGATCTGGTGTTGCTGGAATCCGGCGACCGGGTGCCCGCCGATCTGCGCCTGCTCCAGGTCCGCGACCTGCATATCGACGAGGCGGCGCTGACCGGAGAATCGGTCCCCGTGGCCAAGCGGGCTGACCCGGTAGCGGCGCGCGCGGCCATCGGTGACCGCCTCGATCTGGCCCACGCCGGTACCGGCGTCAGTCGCGGCCAGGGGCGCGGCATCGTGGTCGCCACTGGCGCCGCGACCGAGATCGGCCACATCGGCGCCCTGGTGGCAGGCGTCGGCAGCCTGACCACGCCCCTCGCCCGCCAGCTCGACCGCTTCGCGCGCCGCATCACCGCTTTCATCCTGGTGCTGAGCGCGGCGGTCTTTGCCTGGGGCCACTACGTCCAGCACATGGCGGCGCTCGATATCTTCCTCGCGGTGGTCGGGCTCGCGGTGGCCGCCATCCCCGAGGGCCTGCCCGCCATCGTCACCATCACGCTGGCGATCGGCACCAATGCCATGGCGCGGCAGCGGGCCGTGGTGCGGCGGCTGCCGGCGGTGGAAACCCTGGGGTCGGTGACGGTGATCTGTACCGACAAGACCGGCACCCTGACCCGCAACGAGATGACCGCCGTCACCCTGCTGCTGCCCGGCCGCGCGGTGACGGTGAGCGGCGCCGGCTACGCCCCCGAGGGCGGCTTTCGGCAGGCGGGCGTACCGCTCGACCCGGCCCGGGATCCGGCGCTGCTCGCGCTCGCCCGCTGCGCGCTGCTGTGCAACGACGCCCGCTTGCACCGCACCGACACCGGCGACTGGGCGCTCAGCGGCGATCCCACCGAAGGCGCGCTGCTGACCCTGGCGCTGAAGGCCGGGCTGGGGGTTCGGGAGGAAACCGCGGCGGCGCCGCGGGTGGACGAAATCCCCTTCACTTCCGAACAGCGCTTCATGGCAACCCTGCACCACGACCACAGCGGCCGCGCCTTCATTCTGCTCAAGGGCGCGCCGGAGACCATCCTGCCCCTGTGCCCGACCGACGCCACCGGCGCGCCGATCGCGCACGCGACCTGGGAGGCGCGCATGCAGACCGCAGCCGCTTCCGGCGAGCGCCTGCTGGCACTGGCCCGCCGCGAGCTGCCGGATGCGCCCCGCGTGTTGACCCGCGCTGCCATCGCGCCCGGTTTCACCCTGCTGGGCATCGTCGGCATGCTGGATCCGCCGCGTCCCGAGGCGATCGCCGCGGTGGCGCAGTGCCGGGCCGCCGGCATTCGCACCCTGATGGTCACCGGCGACCACGCCGCGACCGCGACCGCCATCGCGCGCCAGCTGGGCCTCGCGGGCGACCAGCCGCTCACCGGCGCGGTGCTCGAATCCCTCGACGATGCCGCCCTCGCCGCGCGCATCGCCACCACCGATGTCATCGCCCGCGCCAGCCCCGAGCACAAACTGCGTTTGGTGCGGATACTTCAGGCCCAGGGCGAACTGGTCGCCATGACCGGCGACGGCGTGAACGATGCACCGGCCCTCAAGGCCGCGGATATCGGTGTCGCCATGGGCCGGCGCGGCACCGACGCCGCGCGGGAGGCGGCGGACCTGGTGCTCACCGACGACAATTTCGCCACCATCGCCGCCGCGGTGCGCGAGGGCCGCACGGTATTCGACAACATCCGCAAATCCCTGCTCTTCATCCTGCCCACCAATGGCGGCGAAGCCGGTGTGATCCTGCTGGCCCTGTTCGCGGGACTCGCGCTGCCCATCACCGCGGGACAGATCCTCTGGGTCAACATGGTCACCACCGTGACCCTGGATCTCGCCCTCGCCTTCGAACCCACCGAGCCCGGCACCATGGAGCGTCCGCCGCGACCGCCGGCCGAGCCCCTGATCACGCGCGCCCTGCTCGGCCGCATTCTCTATGTCAGCCTGCTGATGATCGCCACCACCTTCGCTGTCTTCCAGTGGGAGCTCGCGCGCGGCAACCCCATCGAGACTGCGCGCACGGCAGCGGTCAACATGCTGGTATTCGGCGAACTGGCCTACCTGTTCAATGTGCGCCGGCTGGCGGCAGCGACGCTGTCGCGCGCCACCCTGACGGGTAACCGGGTGATCCCCTGGGCCAGCGCAACGGTCATCGGCCTGCAACTGCTGTTCACCTACACGCCGCTCGCGCAGCGGCTGTTTCAGGTGACGCCCCTGGATGCGGTGTCCTGGCTGGCGATCCTGGCGGCCGCGCTGGGGATATTCATCGCCGTGGCGGCGGAGAAGTGGCTGCTCGGACACCTGGGGCGACGCGCGGCAGCGCACCGCTGAACCGGCGCCCGGCCAAAACCGGGTTACGCGCCCACTGTCCTGTCGCCGCCGGCCCTTGCGCCCGGGATCATTCCGGCAGATTGACCCCGGAACCACCCATTTCCTTCGGCACGTCCTGCAGCTTCGGCAAACCATCCTTGATGCGCAGTTTGGTCTCCTGATAATGCACATGAACGCCAGGCTGGTACGGGAAATCCGGTGTGACCGCCGCGTACACGTCGGTGAGCCCCATGCCGGGATGCTCGGTAAAGAGGTGACCGCCGCAGGTTTTGCACCATTTGCGATAGCTGTTGGGCGTTTTGTTGTAGGTACCGATGTTGTCCGCGCCCCGGGTAACGCGCACGGCCTCGGGTTTCCACAACACGAAGGCATTGACCGGCCCCGCGGACCAGTGGCGGCACGACTCGCAATGGCAATAACCCATCGCCACCGGCGCACCGGTGACAGTGAGCTGTACCGCGCCGCAAAAACAACTGCCGTTGTAGCTTTTTTCATTGCTCATGATATTTCTCCATTCCGCGCGCGTGATGTTGTTTGCAAGGACGATCCGAACGCCGACAACCCTGCCTCCCACGCTTCCTTTCCGGTCAGGCGGCGACCCTGGCCAGGTAGATGGTCTGGGTGAACGGCCGGTCCTGCAGCGGATTGTGGAAGGCCACGGGCTCGGCCCAGGCCGCGTCAAAGACACCCGCCAGCCGTTCGGTGAATGCGGCGTCGGGCTGGTCGTTCGACCACAGTCCAAAGACACCGCCGGGTTTCAGATGCGCCGCGAGCGCGCGCAGCCCCTGGGGCCGATAGAAGCTGGTGCTGCGCGCATCGAGCAGCGCCTCCGGCGAATGGTCGATATCCAGCAGGATGGCGTCAAACCGCCGTCCCGGCGTTGCCGGATCGAAACCCGCGGCTCCGTTCGCGAGCGCGAAGAAATCGCCCTGCACAAACCGACAGCGCGGATCGGACGTGAGCCCGGGGCCGAGCGGCAACAATGCGGTCCGATGCCAGTCGATGACGGCATCCAGCATCTCGACGACGATGAGCGAGCCGACCCGCCGATCTTCCAGAACCGCTTGCGCGGTATAGCCGAGACCCAGGCCGCCGACGACCACGTCCAACTGTTCCCCGGAAGCGCGGCCAACCCCAGATGCGCGAGTGCGATCTCGGAAGCGGTGAACAGGCTCGACATCAGATAGTCTTCGCCAAGCTTGATCTCGAACACATCGACGCCCAGCGCATGCTCGCGCCGCCGCCGCAGGCTCAGCACGCCGATGGGCGTGGATCGACTGTCCAGCTCCTTGAATAACAGGCTCATGGCTTCGCAAGGCTCCGTGGATGGCCGTCAATCCTGTCGCAAGCCGCCAGGGAATGAATCTCTTGTCGGCGCTGTTCGCGAAAACCGCACGCGGCGACATGCCCGGGATCGACCGCGGGCATCCGGAAGACCCTGAGGTTCTCCGCCCCCGTCTCGGAACGCACCTATTTGGCTTTCCACACCAGCTCGGCCTGATTGGCCGCGATCAGATGCTCGTTTTTCCGCGCCCAGGCAAAGCCCAGCTTGATGCGCTCGAACAGGCGCTCGATCTGCCGTTCCATCCGCGGGTCCGTGAAGATATAAAACTGATTTTCGCGAATCGCATCCAGCACCAGTTCGCCCACCACGTCGGGGTCCAGGCCCTGTTGCAGGGTTTCGCCGATCGGGTTCAGCGCGATGGGACGGTCGTCGGATTTGCCGAAATGGTCGGGCCGGTGGGTGGCGGCTTCGAGGATATTGGTGTTGACGGCGCCGGGGCACAGCACCGATACGCCGATGGGCGTGTCCTTGAGTTCGCTGTAGAGCACTTCCATCATCGCCACGGCGGCGTGCTTGCTGGCGTTATAGGCGCCCCAGCCGGCGCCGGCATTGACCAGCCCCGCCATGGACGCGGTGCTCATCACGTGACCGCTTTCGCCATTGGCTTTCATCAGCGGCAGAAACGCACGCATGGCGTAGACAATCGCGGTCTGGTTGACGGCGACCACCCAATCCCAGTCCTTTTGGGAAAGCTCTTCGCTGAGTCCGCCGACGCTCACGCCGGCGTTGTTGCACAGCACATTCACCGTACCGAAACGCTTGACGGTGGCCGCCGCCGCGGCAAACACGGAATCCTCGACGGTGATGTCGCAATGCAGGGTATCCACATCCGCGCCCCTGGCTTTCAGATCGGCGGCGGCGGCCTGCAACCGCTTCGCGTCGATATCGGCCATCATCACTTTCATGCCGGCCCTGGTGAAAGCCTTGGTCATGCCCAGCCCCATGCCACTGGCCGCGCCGGTGATAAAGGCTACTTTTCCTTCGATGTCGCGCATGGTTTGTTGCTCCTGGTTATTGCGGAATCTGTGAATAATGCGCCAAGTCTTCGCGCTGGCGGTTGGAAATTGTAGTCGTATTTGCAGCCCTTCCTGTTGGTGAACTTTTTCACCTTGGGTACGACCTCCCTGATGTGCTCTTTCTTGTCGGGGTAGGCCGAATCACCCCAGACCCGGATCTCATCCCGTACAGCAGATCCTCGACAACGACCGAGTCCTGGACGACCGCCGAGGCAGCCATGTCGGCAGGTTCATCCTGGGCGATCACGAATTTGCCGGCGCCTGCGCCGTGCTGGGCCATGCGCCGGAGGAGCTGGCCGAACTGCACCGCGCCGGGGTACTGGGCGCGGCACGATCATATGCGCTAAGGTCGGCGAACCCCGTACAACAACCGAGAACGACCATGGACAAGCGACACTTGGGCGACAGCGGCATCCGCGTGGCGCCACTGATGTTCGGCGGCAATGTGTTCGGCTGGACTCTGGATGAACGGCAGTCATTCGAGATACTCGATGCCTTCGTCGCCGCCGGCTTCGACTTCATCGACACCGCCGATGTCTATTCGCGCTTCATTCCCGGCAACCAGGGCGGCGAGTCGGAAACCGTGCTCGGCAACTGGATGAAGGCGCGCGGCAACCGCGACCGCATCGTCCTCGCCACCAAGGCCGGTATGGACATGGGCGAAGGCCGGAAGGGGCTGTCAAAGGCCTGGCTGCAGCGCGCCGTCGAGGACTCCCTGCGCCGCCTGCAGACCGACTATATCGACCTCTACCAGGCCCATGCCGACGACCCGGAGACACCGTTGGAGGAGACGCTGGAGACCTTCGCCGAACTGATCCGCCAGGGCAAGGTGCGCGTTATCGGCGCCTCCAACTACGGCGCCGATCGCCTCGCCGCGGCGCTCGCCACCAGCGATCGCCTGGGCCTGCCCCGCTACCAGAGCCTGCAGCCGCTCTACAACCTCGCCGACCGCGCCGCCTACGAAGCCGAACTGCGGGCGGTATGCGCGCGCGAGGGCTTGGGGGTGCTGCCCTATTTCGCCCTCGCCAGCGGTTTTCTCACCGGCAAGTACCGCAGCGAGGCCGATCTCGCCGGCAGCGCCCGCGGCGACTTCGTCCGCCAGCACCTGAACGAGCGGGGGCTGCGCATCCTCAGCGCCCTCGACCAGGTGGCGGCCGACTGCGACGCCACTCCCGCACGGGTCGCCCTGGCCTGGCTCATCGCCCAGCCCACGGTGACCGCGCCCATCGCCAGCGCCACTTCGCTGCGGCAGCTCGATGAACTGGTGAAGGCCACGGAACTGCAGCTGGACGGCGCCGCGCTGGCGAAGCTGGACGCGGCGAGCGCCTGAGCGCCGAAGGGACTCAGGCCACGCCCGGATTCCGCAGCGAAGCCCGGGCCTAGACCGGTACGAAGCAGGGCAGCGCGGCGCCCTCGCCGGTATCCACAAACTTCACCTTCACCGCCTGGCCGACGGCGAGCTTGTCGAAGTCGCAGTCGATCAGATTGGTGAGCATGGTGGGGCCCTCTTCCAGCGTGACATAGGCGATGGCGTAGGGCTCGCCGCGCCGGGTGACGCTGTAGGTGTAGACAGTGCCGCGCCCGCTGCATTTCAGCCATTCCGTCGCGTCGCTGAAACAGAACGGGCAGAAGGTGCGCGGAAAGTAGTGGTTTTCGCCGCAGGCGGTGCAGTGCTTGACCAGCAGCTCGCCACGGGTTGTCGCCTCCCAGAACGGGCGGCTCTCGTCGTTGATGCGCGGCGCGCGAACTTTCGCGCGCGGGGCTGTCTTCGTGGTTGCGTCGCTCATGCGTCCTCCCGCTCCAGAATCACTGTGGCGCTGCCCATGCGCGAGCCCAGCAGGCCGCCGGTGCCGTGGGCGAGCACCAGGTTGCAATTGGGCACCTGTACCTTGGGATGCGCCTCGCCGCGCGCCTGGCGCACGGCTTCGATGACCTTGGTGATGCCGCCGCGGTCGCTCGGGTGGTTGTTGCACAGGCCGCCGCCGTCGGTGTTGAAGGGCAGCTTGCCGACGCCGGAGATGAGGTTGCCGTCGGCAACGAAGGCGCCGCCCTTGCCCTTGGCGCAAAAGCCGAGGTCTTCGAGCGTCACCACCACGGTGATGGTGAAGGAGTCGTAGATGGAGGCGTATTTGATGTCGGAGGGCTTCACCCCGGCTTCGGCAAAGGCATCGGCGCCGGACCAGACCGCGCCGGAATAGGTGAGATCCACCTTGCCGCCGTTCAGGTGCTTGGGTGCTTCGCCGGCGCCCAATACCCGTATCCGCGGGCGCTTCAGGCTTTTCGCGATCTCGGGCGCGACCAGGATGATGGCGCCGCCGCCGTCGGTCATCACGCAGCAGTCGAGGCGGTGCAGCGGATCGCTGACCACGGGTGAGTTGAGCACGTCCTCCACCGTCACCACGTCCCGCAGCAGGGCATGGGGATTGTGCTGGGCGTGGTGGGACGCGGCCACCTTGACCCAGGCGAGCTGGGCACTGGTGGTGCCGAATTCGTGCATGTGGCGCTTCGCGACCATGGCGTACATGTTGACGATGCTGGGCCGGAACGGCGCCTCGAAACCGTAGTCGGCGGGCGGACCGCCACCGGGGCGCACACTGTAGTTTTCCTTGGCATCGGCGCGGGGGCGGCCGGCCAGCGTGATCAGCGCCACCTTGCAGTGGCCGGCGGCGATGGCCTGGGCGGCGTGGCGCACATGCAGCACATAGGACGAACCGCCGGTCTCGGTGCTGTCGATCTGGCGCAACTTGAGGCCCATGTACTCGGCCTGGTTGATGCCGCCCAGGCCCGGCACGTCGCCCGCGCAGTAGTAGGCGTCGATGTCGTTCTTGTGCAGACCGGCGTCGTCGAGTGCGCCCTTGGCGACCTCGGCGTGCAGTTGCGGCACGGTCTTGCCGGTGCCCTCACGCAGCGGGTGCTCGTAGATACCCGCGATATAGGCTTTGCCTTTGATGGTCATGCCACCTCCTTCAGTATCGAATGGCTAGCGCACGGCGCTGAAGCCGGCGTCGATCACCAGCTCGGCACCGTGCATGTATTTGGATTCGTCGGAGGCGAGATAGAGCACGCCGTTGGCGATGTCATTCGGCTCGCCCAGCTCGCCGAGCGGTGACATGGCCTCGAAGCTCGCCCGCACCCTGGCCTCTTTATCGGTACCGCCGTATTTGCGGATGGTCTTCTCGACGCCCGGCGTGCGAATCACGCCCGGATGCACGGAATTCACCCGCACGCCGTTCTTGAGGCGCGCGAATTCGGCGGCGGCGGCCTTGGTCAGCAAGCGCACCCCGCCCTTGGCGGCGCAGTAGGCGGCGGATTTGTCGAGGCCGATGATGCCGGCGATGGAGGAGATGTTGATGATCGAGCCGCCGCCGGATTTCTCCATGGCCGCGCAGCCGTATTTGACGCCGAGAAAGACGCCGTCGAGGGCGATGCTGTTCTGCCAGCGCCAGTCCTTGAGGCTGGTGTCCCTGATCGACTTGGCGATGATCACCGCGGCGTTGTTGACCAGCACGTCGAGCCGACCCCAGGTGGCGAGTGTCGCGTCGATGGTCGCCTGCCATTCCTCCTCACTCGACACGTCCTGATGCCGGAACTGCGCCTCGCCGCCCGCCGCGCGGATCAGGTCCACGGTTTCGGCGCCGCCGCGATCCTCCCAGTCGGTGACCATCACCCGCGCGCCCTCCTCCGCGAGCCGGATCGCGGTCGCCCGCCCCAGCCCGGAGGCGGCGCCGGTGACCAGCGCCACCTTGCCTGCTACTCGTCCCATATTTCCCCCAGCTGTTTATATTCTTGTGGTCGATTCCGCGCGGATTCTTTCAACGCCCGCTGAAACGCGCCTGGCGTTTTTCGAGAAAGTGCGCGACGCCCTCCTTGAAATCCTCGCTCGCGATGCTGGCTTTCATTTCCACCATCGAGAGCTCAACGCCTTCGCCGAGGTCCTGGAACAGGCTCTCCCAGATCTGGTGCTTGATCACACCCATCGAACGCGGCGAATTGTTCTGCGCCATGTCGCGCGCGTATTTCATCACCGCATCCATGAAACCGTCGCTCGGCAGCACCTTGTTCACAAGCCCCAGATCGCGCGCCTCGACGCCGTCGAAAACACGTCCCGAGAGGAAAATTTCCAGCGCATTGGCGGTTCCCATGATGCGCGGAGCAAGCCAGGCGCCGCCGTATTCGGCGATCAGTCCGCGCTTGACGAAGGCGGTGGTGAACTTGGCGTCGGCCGCGGCGATGCGGATGTCGCAATAGAGCGTCATCACCAGCCCGATACCGGCCACCGGGCCGTTGATGGCGGCGATCACCGGCTTGGGAATGGCGGGAAAATACGAATATTTGTGGGTGTAGTCGGCACGCACGTTGCTGGGCCGCTCGCGGGGGCTGTCGTCGGGGTCGTCGCTGGCGGCCTGGCCCTTGCCGCCGCCGCCCATGTCCGACAGCAGTTTCATGTCGGCGCCGGAACAAAACCCCCGGCCCGCGCCGGTGATCACGATCACCCGCGCCGCGTCGTCGTCGGCGGCCGCGAGCGTGGCATCCTGGATCTCTTCCGCCATGCGCGTGGTCCAGGCGTTGAGCTTGTCGGGACGATTGAGCGTCACCAGGGCGACGCCGTCTTTTACCTCGTAAAGAATTTCACGGTATTTCATGGTTGCGGCTCTCTGGTTTGGAATTCGGGGTTCGAGCCGGGCTCAGCCCTGCTCGATAAAGGTCTTGAGCAACTGGTGGGCGATGGCCATGGGCGGCGGCAGCAGCACGCCGGTGCCGGTTTCGCCGCGATACGCGGCCGCGAGCAAGTTGCGCGACACCCAGCGCGCTTCTTCGAGCTCGTTCCCGTCGATATGGATCTCGGTGGTTTCGGCATCCGCAAAACAGCCGATCATCAGCGACGAGGGCCAGGGCCAGGGCTGGGTGGAGTGGTAGTGCACCGCACCGACGCGAATGCCGGCCTCTTCGAAAATCTCGCGCCGCACCGCCTCTTCGATGTTCTCGCCGGGTTCGATGAAGCCGGCGAGCGCGGAGTACATGCCGGGGGAAAGCTCTTCTGGCGACCCACCAGGGCCTCGTCACCGCGCACAGCCAGCATGATCACCACCGGGTCGGTACGGGGGAAGTGCTCGGCGTTGCAGTCCTGATTGCCGCATTTGCGCATGTAGCCCGCCATCCGCATTGCGGTGCGGCTGCCGCACACGGCGCAGAACTGGTGGCGCGCGTGCCAGTCGAGCACGGCCTTGCCGGTGGCGAGCGTGGAGGGATCGCCCAGCGGCAGGCGCAATGCGATGGCGCGCAGGTCCATGAAGCGACCCGCACCGCGGAAGGGTTCCAGGGTCGGGGCATCCTCCACGCCGGTCACGTCCAGGGCAAAGTGCGCCACGCCGGCGGTGTCAAGACCCAGGAAAATGCAGGGCAGATCGGCACCGAGGAATTCGCCCAGCTCGGCGGCCGGCAACCAGCCGATGGCATTGCCGCCCGGTGCCACCAGGGGTTGCAGCCGGTAGTAGGGAATGACGCGCGTGTCGGGTTTCGCGCGCTGCGCCGCGATCCAGTCGGCATCGGTACGGCGGTCACTGGCGCGATCCAGCGGACCGCCGGCAAAGGTGTTGATGATCGACATGGCATTCCCCTCTGTCTTGATACGGCGGTCTGGTAGTCAGTGCTGATCGTTGTTGTCGGTCAATTGTTGTCGGTCAATTTGTTGTTGTCGGTCAAGGCGTCAAAGCGACACTCGGGGCCACGCTGCCCGCCAGCGGCCCGCGCGGGGCGGCAGCACAGGCGTGGAGCCGTGGCCGTTTGAGTTCTCACCGGGGTCTGCCGGCCGGCAGGAGCGGCGGACCGTGCCGCCGCACACTAGCAGATTTGGCGCAGCCGTTGAAACCGCCCGACCGTCCGGCGCGGCGCGCGGGACCCATTGCGCCTTGCGGGAACCCGGGTCTTGGCTTAGAATCGCCGCCCTTTGCACAGGGTAGCTGGCTTCGTCCGAAGCCGGGACCGTTCGGGAGTTCAGCATGTACGCGGTTATCGAAAGCGGCGGCAAACAACACCGGGTCGAACCGGGTGAAGTACTCAACGTCGAAAAACTCAATGTCGCCCCGGGTGAAACGGTCGATTTCGACCGCGTCCTGATGGTGGCGGACGGCAGCGACATCAAGCTGGGCGCGCCCTACGTGGCCGGCGGCAAGGTGACCGCCGAGGTGGTCAGCCAGGGCCGCGCCGACAAGGTGCGGATCATGAAATTCCACCGCCGCAAGCACCACATGAAACAGATGGGTCACCGCCAGTGGTACACCCAGATCAAAATTACCGGCATCAGTGCCGGCTGAACCCGGATTAAAGGAGCGGATCGATGGCAACCAAAAAGGCAGGCGGCAGTACCCGCAATGGCCGCGACTCCCACAGCAAGCGCCTCGGCGTGAAGTGCTTTGGCGGCGAGAATGTCACTGCGGGCAGTATCATCGTGCGTCAGCGCGGCACCGCGTTTCACCGTGGCATCAACGTCGGCATCGGCCGCGACCACACCCTGTTTGCCACCGCCGACGGCACTGTCCGCTTCGCGGTGCGGGGACCGCACAACCGCCGCTTCGTCGATATCGTGGTCGACTGACCGCCATCGCGACAGGGTTGCGGAAAAGCCCCTTTACCGGGGCTTTTTTTATGGAGGCGGCCAATCCGCCTGGCATATGATTCAACCGGCCGGGACTACAGCTTCCGGGGGAAACCACCCATGAAATTCGTCGACGAAGCGCCCATCGATGTCATCGCCGGCAACGGTGGCAACGGCTGCATGAGCTTCCGGCGCGAGAAATACATCCCCAAGGGCGGCCCGGACGGCGGCGACGGCGGCGATGGCGGCAGCGTCATCCTGATCGCCGATCCAGGGCTCAACACGCTGGTGGACTACCGCTATCAGCGCGTGTTCCGGGCCGACAACGGCGCCAGCGGCCGCGGCGCCAACTGCCGGGGCCGCTCGGCCGAGGATCTGCTGCTGCCGGTCCCCGTGGGCACCACCGTGATGGATGCCGATACCGACGAAGTCATCGGCGACCTCACCACCTCCGGCCAGCGCCTGGTGGTGGCGCGCGGCGGCTTCCACGGCCTCGGCAACGCCCGCTTCAAGTCCAGCATCAATCGCGCGCCCCGGCGCACCAGTCCCGGCAGCGAAGGCGAGACCCGCCATTTGCGCCTCGAACTCAAGCTGCTCGCCGATGTCGGCCTGCTGGGCTTGCCCAACGCCGGGAAGTCCACCCTGATCCACGCGATCTCCGCGGCGCGACCCAAGGTCGCCGACTATCCGTTTACCACGCTGGTGCCCAATCTCGGGGTGGTCTCGCTCGAGCACTACCGGAGTTTCGTGGTCGCCGACGTGCCCGGCGTGATCGAAGGCGCCGCCGACGGCGCCGGGCTCGGGATCCGCTTTCTGCGCCACCTGACCCGCACGCGACTCCTGCTGCATCTCGTCGATCTCGCGCCCGTTGATGGCAGCGATCCGGCGCACGCGGTGCACACCCTGCACGGGGAGCTCGAAAAATTCAGCCCCACGCTGGCC
Organism: uncultured Gammaproteobacteria bacterium; assembly: GCA_963708735.1. GTDB lineage: Bacteria > Pseudomonadota > Gammaproteobacteria > Pseudomonadales > Porticoccaceae > JAGPUQ01. The sequence goes on along the minus strand of CAVPTW010000011.1, from coordinate 29,594 downwards.
CAGCGGGATTGCTGGCTGGTGTTCAACAAGGCCGATCTGTTGCCGCCGGACGCAGCCCGCGCGCGCGCCACCGCTGTCGTGGCCGCCCTCGGCTGGGATGCACCCTGGCATCTGATCTCGGCCGCCGAGCGCACGGGCACCACCGAACTGTGCGAAGCGGTGATGAATTACCTCGAAGCGCGCACCCGCATCCAGGCCGAAGATCCCGAGGCGGCACGTCATGAACGCGAAATGCAGGAAGCCATGCAGCGCGAGGCCCGCGAGCGCATCGCCTGGCTACAGGCGCAACGGACCGGCGCGAATGACGAGTTCGCGGACCAGGATGAAGACGACGATGATCATGATGTCGAAGTGTTCCATGCCCCCTGACCGGAACCCGCGCCGTGGACGCTGAACGCCGCCGGGTCACCGCCGCCCGCCGCTGGGTGGTGAAGATCGGCAGTGCCCTGCTCACCAACGACGGCCGCGGCCTGGCCCGCGCAGCCATCGCGGACTGGGTCGGCCAGATCGCCGCGCTTCAGGACCGGGGCTACGAAATCGTGCTGGTCTCCTCCGGTGCCATCGCCGAAGGCATGGCCCGGCTCAACTGGGCGCAGCGCCCGCGCGAGCTGCACGAACTGCAAGCGGCCGCCGCCGTGGGCCAGATGGGGCTGATCGAGGCCTACGAATCCTGCTTTCAGCGCTACGGCCGCCACACCGCCCAGATTCTGCTCGACCACGACGATCTCTCGAACCGGCAGCGCTATCTGAATGCGCGCCGCACCCTCACCACCCTGATCAAGCTGGGCGTGGTGCCGGTGGTCAACGAGAACGACACCGTGGTCACCGACGAGATCCGCTTCGGCGACAACGACACGCTGGGAGCCTTGGTCGCCAATCTCATCGAAGCGCCGCTGCTGGTGATCCTCACCGACCGCGACGGCCTCTACAGCGCCGACCCCCGGGCCAATCCCGATGCCACCCTGATTCATCGCGGCCGCGCCCTGGATCTCGGCCTCGACGCCATCGCCGGCGGCAGCGCCAGCCAGCTCAGCCGCGGCGGCATGATCACCAAACTGCGCGCGGCACGGCTCGCGGCACGCTCGGGCGCGCACACGCTGATCGCCGGGGGACGCATCGACCAGGTGCTGACCCGGCTGGCGGAAGGCGAGTTGCTGGGCACCTTGCTGGTCGCCGACAGCGAGCCCCTGGTGGCGCGCAAGCAGTGGCTGGCCGGGCAGTTGCAGGCCAAAGGCGCGCTCACGCTGGATGCGGGTGCGGTGCGGGTATTGCGCGAATCCGGCAGCAGTCTGCTGCCGGTGGGCGTCCTGGGCTGCGAAGGCGACTACGCCCGTGGCGATCTGGTGCGCTGCCTCGCCGAGGACGGGCGCGAGATCGCCCGCGGCCTGATCAATTACAGCGCCGCGGAAACCCGGCGTATCGCCGGTCTGGGCAGCGACCGCATCCCGGAAGTACTGGGCTACGGCGGCGACGCCGAGCTGATTCATCGCGACAATCTGGTGCTGGTCTGAACTGATCCTGCGGCGCAGAGCCTACGGACTCCGGATCACCCGCCGCCCGCGCGGGCGGTTTCGGATGTGCGCTTTTCCTGCTCCTTGCCGGCATCGGTCAGCGCGGCAATCCAGTCCATCGCGGCAAACAGCACCCCGGAGCCGATGAAGGTCAGGTGCAGGATGACCATCCAGTGCAGGCGCGCCTCGTCGAGCGGGGCATCGCCGCTGGTCAGCGTCATGAAGGCGCGCAGCAGCGAGATCGCCGAGATTGCCACGATGGAGCCGATAAGCTTCATCTTCATGCCGGAGAAATCGAGGGTGCCCATCCATTGCGGGCGATCCTCGCTGTCACCGGTGTCAATCTTGGAAACGAAATTTTCGTAGCCCGAAAACACCACGATCAGCACGAGGTTGAGCGCCAGCGAGAGGTCGATCAGCGACAATACGGTGAGGATCACCACCTCGGTCTTCATGCCGATCAGGTGCGGCACGGTATGGATGATCTCCGTGACGAACGCCGTCAACAGCATCAGCAGCGAGATGACGAGACCGATATAAACCGGCGCCAGTATCCAGCGTGAACTGAAGAGAATGGTTTCGAGGATTTTTTCCCCGGTGTTGCGCATACGCATGGCGGCCTGTTGCTCCCTTGAATGGCGGTTATTCCGCGACAAGACTACCGGACTTTCAGGCACAAAGAATGCCGGCAGGCGCACGCGAAGGCAGAAAACGACAAAGCCGGCATCAGCCGGCTTTGCAGGACAGGCATAGCGGGAAAACTCAGCCGCTGGCCAGTGCCTTGATATGGGCGTTGAGCCGGCTCTTGTAGCGCGCGGCCTTGTTCTTGTGGATCACGCCCTTGTCGGCGATGCGATCCAGCACCGGCACGGCGGCGGCGTAGGCGGCCTTGGCAGCTTCCAGATCACCGGCCAACAGCGCGGCCTGGACTTTCTTGATGTAGGTGCGCGTCATGGAGCGCTGGCCAGCTTTGAGCTGGCGGCGCTTTTCGCTCTGACGAGCGCGCTTTTTCGCCTGGGGTGTGTTGGCCAACGGAATCAACTCCAGCTGTAGTCATTGCAAGGCGGCGCACTATAGCCAGTTTCGCCCGGGCGTTCAACTCACCTTGCCACGACTCCCCCCATGGCGCGCCAGCGCCCAGTCGGCGTGCTCGCGTACCAGCTCGGAACCCCGGTCGCGACAGGTTGCGAGCGCCGCCAGCACCGGCGCGGTGGTGGGCGCATTGCCCAGCCCCACGGCGAGATTGCGCAACCAGCGCTCGTGGCCGATGCGGCGAATCGGTGAACCGGCGGTGCGCTCCAGAAACTCGGCTTCGGTCCATTGCGCAAGGGTCGCCAGTTCGGCATCGGCGAGGCCGTGGCGGGGCCTAAAGGCGACTTCGTCGGTGGGTTTGGCGAAGCGGTTCCAGGGACAGACGATCTGGCAGTCGTCGCAGCCGAACACGCGGTTGCCCATGGCCGCGCGCAATGCCACGGGAATCGGTCCGGGATGCTCGATGGTGAGATAGGAAATGCAGCGTCGGGCGTCCAGCACATAGGGTTCGGGGAAGGCCTGGGTCGGACAGATCGAAAGGCAGGCCCGGCATTTGCCGCAGGCGTCGTCGATCAGCTCGGTGGCAGGCGGCAGGCGAATGCTGGTGATCAGCTCGCCGAGAAAGAACCAGGAACCGGCGCCGCGATTCAGCAGCAGGGTGTTCTTCCCGATCCAGCCGAGCCCGGCGCGCGCGGCCAGGGGCTTTTCCAGTACCGGCGCGCTGTCCACGAAGGGCCGCTGGATGACCGCGCAACCGGCAGCGGCGGCGATGCGTTCGGCCAGTGTTGCCAGCCGGGTGCGCATGATCTTGTGATAGTCGCGGCCCAGGGCGTAACGCGACACATAGGCTTTTTCGCCGTCGCGCAACTGCGCGATCATGCGGGTATCGGCGGGCCGGTAATCCATGCGCACACAGATCGCGGAGACCGTGCCGGGCACCAGCAGATCGGGGCGCGCGCGCAGTTCGCCGTGGCGCGCCATCCAGCTCATGGTGCCGTGAAAGCCCCGGTCGAGCCATTCGCGCAGGCGTGTGCCGGCCTCGCCCAGATCCAGATCCGTGATGCCGACCTGCTGAAAACCCAGCTCCCGCGCCCAGGTGCCAATGTGTGCGACCAGGTCCGGATCGGTTGCGGCAGTCGCTGGTTCAGGCACGGGCAGGGCCGGGTGAGGGGCATGTCGTATAATTTTGCCAGATTCCGCCCCCCGGCCCCGCCGATGTCCTTTTCCGCTGCCGCCCTCTACACCGCCGCCCAGACCCGCGAACTCGACCGTCGCGCCATCGATGAGCACGGCATTCCCGGCATTGCGTTGATGAAACACGCCGGCGCCAGCGCCTTCCGGGAACTGTGCCGGCGCTGGCCCGAGGCGCGCTCGATCACCGTGTTCTGCGGCAGCGGCAATAACGGCGGCGACGGCTACATCATCGCGGCGCTGGCGCGCGAACGGGGGCTGGCCAGCCGGGTGATCCACCTGGCCGAGCCGGCCCTGCTGAAGGGCGACGCCGCCCTGGCCTGGCGCTTTGCGACGCAGGCGGGGGTACCCATGGAGTCCTTCTCCGCCGACAACGCGCTGACCGCTGATGTCCTGGTCGATGCCCTGCTGGGGACCGGGATCGCGCGGCCCGTGACGGGCGCGTATGCCGCCGCCATCGCGGCCATCAACGGTGCCGGCATTCCGGTGCTGGCGGTCGATATTCCCTCGGGGCTGCACGCCGACACCGGCGCCGAACTGGGAATCGCCGTGCGCGCCCAGGTCACAGTGACCTTTATCGGCCGGAAACTCGGACTCCATACGGGTCGTGGTCCGGCGCTGGCGGGGACTCTTGTACTCGACCGGCTGGATGTGCCGGATGCCGTGTATCGGGATGATCCCGCTGCCGAACTCCTCAACCTGGCGCAGTTGCTGCAGACACTCCCGCCCCGCGCCCGCGACGCCCACAAGGGCAACTTCGGCCACGTCATGGTGATCGGCGGGGATCGCGGATTTGGTGGCGCGGCCCTGATGGCGGCCGAAGCCACGGCGCGCGCCGGCGCCGGGCTGGTGAGTGTCGCCACCCGGCCGGAGCACGCCGCCGCCTTCCTGGCCCGGCGTCCGGAGCTGATGGTCAAGGGCGTCCCCTCCGGACAGGAACTCGAACCCCTGCTCAGCGGGCCGACGGTACTGGTGGTCGGCCCCGGCCTGGGCCGTTCGCCCTGGTCGGAACAGATGCTGCAACAGGCCTTCAATGCCGGTCTGCCCATGGTGCTGGATGCCGACGCCCTGAACCTGCTCGCGGCCGGCCGCCTGGGCCGGGACGCCGATGGCAGCCGCTGGGTACTGACGCCCCATCCGGGCGAAGCGGCGCGTTTGCTCGATCTCGACAACGCCTCGGTGCAGGCCGATCGCCCGAACGCGTGCCGGCGCCTGCAGGAAAAATTTGGCGGCGCGGTACTGCTCAAGGGCGCGGGAACCCTGGTCGCCGGGCCGGGAGAACCTCTGGCAGTCTGCCCCCATGGCAACCCGGGTATGGCCTCCGGCGGCATGGGCGACGTGCTGGCCGGCGTGATCGGCGCGCTGCTGGCGCAGGGCCTGGAGCCCACGGCGGCCGCGCGCCTGGGCGCCTGCGTTCACGGCCGCGCTGCCGATATCGCCGCCCAGCGCAGCGGCGAGCGCGGGCTGTTGGCGACCGACCTGCCGGACCTGATCCGCGAACTGTTGAACGGACGGCATGCGGTACCGGATTGAGCTTCCCGACCTCGAAGCGACCCTCGCCTGGGGCCGGTGGCTGGGTGCCCGGCTGTGGCCCGGGGCGATCATTTTTCTGAGCGGAACTTTGGGCGCAGGCAAAACCAGCCTCTGCCAAGGGATACTGGCCGCGCTGGGGCACGCCGGCCCCGTCAAGAGCCCGACTTATACTTTGGTTGAATCCTATACGCTAACCCATGGAAATGTGTATCATTTTGACCTCTATCGCCTGATAGACCCAGAGGAACTGGAATGGATCGGAGGGCGGGACTATTTCGACGGCGAAAGCATCTGCCTGATCGAATGGCCCGAGCGCGGTGCTGGCGCCCTGCCACCACCGGATCTGACGTTGTCCCTGGAGCTCGCCGGCACTGGGCGCGCGCTGTGGATCACTGCGGGCAACGCGCGGGGGCGGGCCCTTCTCGCGGAGCTACCGACAACACCCGTGGCGTCCTGACCAGACTTCTCACCGCAGCGCGGCAACGGGTTTTTCCGTTGTTGATTGCGCTATGCACCGTCGTCTTGCCCGGAGTCTTGCCCGGAGTAGTGCACGCCGCCACGGCGGTCGAGCGCGCGCGGCTGCTACAGGATGCCGGCAATTTCCGTCTTGAGCTCGACCTGAGCGGAGCGCCCGCTTCCTACAAGATCTTCACCATGCGGGCACCGGACCGGGTGGTGATCGACATCGACGATGCCCGGTTGCGTGCCTCGCTGCGCGGCATCGACCTGGCCAACAGCCCCGTACACAACCTGCGCTCCGGCATCCGCGACGGCACCGGACTGCGCATCGTCGCCGATCTGGCGCGCAGCGTGAGTGTGCGGGGGGCGCTCAGCGCGCCGGCAGCGGGCAATCCCTATCGCCTGGTAGTGGAGTTGCAGTCCGGCCGTGGCAGCAATACCGCCCCCGGCTCCGCAAGCACCGCTACCGCACTGGCCAAACCTCCGACAGTACCGATACCCAAACCACCAGCTGCCCCGACCGCGCAGAAGTCGTCGACGGGAGCCGGCAAGTCGCGCCCGCTGGCAACGCCCGGACCGCCGCGCAACATCGTCGTGGCGATCGACGCTGGCCACGGCGGCGAGGATCCCGGCGCCATCGGACCCGGCAATGCTTACGAAAAGCGGGTAGTGCTCGCGATCAGCAAGGCGCTGGCCGCGCGCGTGAATCGGGAACCGGGATACCGCGCGATACTGGTCCGCACCGGCGATTATTTCATTCCTCTCACCCAGCGTCCGGCGATCGCCCGCCGCGCCGGCGCCGATGTCATGATCTCGGTGCATGCGGATGCCTTCGACGAGGAAGCCGCCTACGGCGCCTCGGTATACGCGCTGTCCCAGCGTGGCGCGACCAGTGAAACCGCCAAGTACCTCGCGGATCGGGAGAATCGCGCGGATCTCATTGGCGGTTCGGTGGCCCTGAACAACAAGGACCCGATGCTGGCCGAGGTCATCCTGGATCTCTCGATGACTGCCACCCTGAACCACAGCCTCCAGTTGGGCGATCAGGTACTGCGGTCGGTGGCGGGCATCTGCCCGCTGCACAACCGCCGCGTGGAGCAGGCGGGTTTCGTGGTGCTGAAGTCGCCGGACATGCCGTCGATCCTGGTGGAGACCGGATTCATCTCCAATCCCGACGAAGCCCGCAAGCTGCGCGATCCCGCCCATCAGGGCCGGCTGGCCAGCGCCATTTTCGCGGGCGTCAAACGTCACTTCGAGCGCCATCCTCCCGACGGTACCCGGCTCGCTTGGGAGCAGCGCCAGCGCAGTAGCCGTCTCGCCCAGACAACACCGCTCCGAACCAGCGTTCTGCCCGACATCGCACAGCGCTAGAATGTGCGGGTGACTGAACTTCCGCGACACCACCGGCGCAGCGCCGTCCCCTTCGCCCGCCATCCGGTTCCACTGAACCCGGGCACGGCCTGACCGTGGCCGCGAACCCCACCCCGATCCGCCTGCTCCCGCCCCAGCTGGCGAATCAGATCGCGGCCGGCGAGGTGGTGGAACGTCCCGCCGCCGTCATCAAGGAACTGCTGGAAAACAGCATCGACGCCGGCGCCGACCGCATCGAGATCGAACTCGAACAGGGCGGCATCAAGCTGATGCGCATCCGCGACAACGGCACCGGCATTCCCCGCGACGACCTTGCGCTGGCACTGAGCCGCCACGCCACCAGCAAGATCGCCGCACTGGGTGATCTCGACGCCGTGACTACCCTGGGCTTTCGCGGCGAGGCGCTGGCGAGCATCGCCTCGGTGTCCCGGCTCGCGCTCACCTCGAACGCGCAGCCGGGCAACTCCGGCTGGGTGATCCAGAGCGCGGCGGATGACGCCACCATTGCACCGGCGCCCCATCCCCGCGGTACCACGGTCGAAGTGCGGGATCTGTTTTTCAATACCCCGGCGCGGCGCCGCTTCCTGCGCACCGAGCGCACCGAGTACGGGCGCATCGAGGACGTCATCCACCGGCTGGCGCTGAGCCGCTTCGACGTGGCGCTGCGCGTGCGGCACAACGGCCGTCAGGTGCAGGATTTTGCCCGTGCCGATGACCTGCCCGCGCAGGAGCGGCGGGTCGCTGCGGTGTGCGGGCTACCCTTTCTGGAACAGGCACGCCATCTCGAAGTCGAGCACCAGGGCTTGCGCCTGCACGGCTGGATCGCGTTGCCCACCTACTCCCGCAGTCAGGCCGATCTTCAGTATTTTTATGTGAACGGCCGCGCCGTGCGCGACAAGGTCATCGGTCACGCGGTCCGCCAGGCCTACCGCGATGTGCTCTATCAAAACCGGCACCCCGCGTTCGTGCTGTTTCTGGAAATTCCACCCTGCGACGTGGACGTCAATGTCCATCCCACCAAATACGAAGTCCGCTTCCGGGAAGCCCGCCAGGTCCACGACTTCCTGTTCAGCATGCTGCACCGCGCGCTCGCCGAGATCACCCCGGGGGATGCGCGGCCTGCACCGGCGGTGGTGTCCGTATCGGGTGAAAAAACTTTTGCTTCGACGCGTGAAGCGACTCCTGAAGCGACGCGCGAACCGACCCCCAACATCGCCGCACACCAACACAGCATGTCCTTCCCCTCAACACGCCCCGCCGCCGGCGTGAGCGAACGCATGGCGACCTATGCCCATCTGCACCCGACAGCGCCGCGGCAGCCGTCTACCGCGCCAGCATCCGCGACCGGCGCTACACCCCCGCTCGGCTTCGCCCTGGCGCAGCTCAAGGGTGCTTATATCCTCGCGGAAAACCGCGATGGCCTGGTCCTGGTGGATCTGCACGCCGCCCACGAGCGCGTCCTCTACGAGCGCATGAAAATCGCCTGGCGCGACGGGGAGCTCGCCAGTCAACCCCTGTTGGTGCCCATGACGCTGGCGGTGAATGAAGCCGAAGCGGACGCCGCCGAACACCGTGCCGCCGCCTTCCACGCCATCGGCTTCAGCCTCGACCGCAGCGGACCCACCACCCTCCTGGTGCGCGCCGTGCCGGCGCTGGTGCGGGGTGTGGAAGTAGAAGCTCTGGTGCGGGATGTGCTCGCCGATATCCGTACCCTGGACAGTACCGAACGCCTCGACGGTCGCATCGATGAAATCCTCGGCAACATGGCCTGCCGTGCCGCCGTCCACGCCAACCGACCCCTGGCCGTGGCGGAAATGAACGCGCTGCTGCGGGCGATGGAAACCACCGAGCGCAGCGGCCAGTGCAACCACGGCCGCCCCACCTGGACCCAGGTGTCGCTGGAGGAACTGGACCGCCTGTTCCTGCGGGGCCGCTGAATGCCTGCCCCCCCCGACCGGCCGCGCGCGCTGGCCATCGCGGGTCCGACGGCGAGTGGCAAGACCGCGCTGGCACTGGCGCTGCGGGAACGCGCGCCGGTCGAAATCATCAGCGTGGACTCGGCCCAGGTGTATGTGGGCATGGATATCGGTACGGCCAAACCCGACGCCGCGACGCTCGCCCGCGCCCCGCACCGTCTGATCGACATCCGCGATCCCGCGATACCCTATTCCGCCGCTGAGTTTGTCGTCGATGCGCGCCGCGAAATGGCGGCCATCACGGCGGCGGGTCGCATCCCCCTGCTGGTGGGCGGGACCATGCTCTACTTTTATCTGCTGATCGAGGGGATGGCACGGTTGCCCGCCGCGAATCCAGAGCTGCGCGCGGAGCTTGCGGCGACCGCCGCGCGCCACGGCTGGCCCCATCTGCACGCGGAGCTCGCGCGGGTGGATCCAGAAACCGCTGCACAACTCCATCCCCTGCATTCCCAGCGGATCCAGCGCGCGCTCGAAGTCTACCGTGTCACCGGGCAACCCCTGTCGCGGTTGCTCGGGGCGCAACAGGACGGCCAGGGCGTTGCACCCATCGCCACCGACTATGATCTGACCATGGTCGCACTGCTGCCACCCAGCCGCGATCAGCTCCATCAGCGTATCGCCGAGCGCTTTGAAACCATGCTGGCGGCCGGGCTGGTAGCTGAAGTCCGCGCCCTGTATGAACGCGGCGACCTGAACCCGGATTTGCCGTCGATGCGCGCCGCCGGTTACCGTCAGGTGTGGGCGCATCTCGATGGCGAATGCGACACAGCCACCATGGCTGCGCGCGGCATCGCCGCCACCCGCCAGCTGGCCAAACGCCAGCTGACCTGGTTGCGCGGCCCGCGCTCTCCGGCCCACGAGGTACTCATCGGTAACCTGGAAGCCCGCGAAAACCAGCGAGAGACTCTGGCTAAGCTCTTGAAACTGATCTGATTGCCCTCATGTACACCACCCACGGCGGCGCGTATCATGATCGGTTGCGGTACCCTGCCAGGGAGACTGCAATACGGAGCTTCCGCTGAACTGAATTGCCGCTGATGGTCGCGATGCGGCTACAGGCCTGACAGGCCCCTACGGAGCACCGCCACCCGCGATCGCCGCGACCTGGCAGGCCGCCTCACCTGCCTAATCAACCCACACCAATAAGGAGTAACCCCATGTCAAAAGGGCACAATCTACAAGACCCTTTTCTCAATCTGCTGCGCAAGGAACGCGTTCCGGTCTCGATCTTTCTGGTCAATGGCATCAAGCTCCAGGGCCAGATCGAGTCGTTCGACCAGTTTGTGGTCCTGCTGAAAAACACCGTCAGCCAGATGGTCTACAAACACGCCATTTCGACCGTGGTCCCCGCGCGTCCGGTGCGCCTGCTGACGGAGATGCCCGGCGAAGATGGCGAGTCCCATTCGGACCTCTGATTGACGACGCCCGCCCAGGAAATCTCGGAAACGGCAGTCCTCGTCGCCATCGAACTGGGCAAAGGTAGCGAGTCCGGCGACTGGCAGGAGTTCACCGAACTGGTGCGCGCGGCGGGCGGAATGCCCGCTGCCGCGCTCAGGGGTCGCCGCAGCGCTCCCCACGCGGGAACCTTCATCGGCTCCGGCAAAGTCACCGAGTTGCGGGAGATGGTCGTTTCGACCGGGGCGACAATCGCGATTTTCGATCACAGCCTGAGCCCCAGCCAGGAGCGCAATCTCGAACGCGAGATCGACTGCCGCGTGCTCGACCGTACCGGTTTGATTCTGGACATCTTTGCCCGCCGCGCGCGCACCCACGAAGGCAAGCTGCAAGTGGAGCTGGCCCAGTTGCGCCATCTGATGCCTCGACTGGTCGGCCGCACCACTCACCTGGCGCGCCAGCAGGGTGGCATCGGACTGCGGGGCCCGGGGGAAACCCAGCTCGAAACCGACCGGCGCCTGGTGCGCGGCCGTATCGCCAGCCTCGAGCACAAGCTTGAACTGGTACAAAAACGCCGGGAGCAGGGCCGCGCCGCGCGCCGCCGGGGCGAGGCACCCACTGTGGCGCTGGCGGGCTACACCAACGCCGGCAAGTCCACCCTGTTCAATGCCCTGACCGCCGCAGGCGTACTGGCAGCGGATCAGTTGTTCGCTACCCTCGACCCCACGCTGCGGCGCTTTTCCGTGCCCGGTATCGGTTTTGCGCTGCTCGCCGATACCGTGGGTTTCATCAGTCGGTTACCCCATCAACTGGTCGCCGCCTTCCGCGCGACGCTCGAAGAAGTGGCCAGGGCCGATCTGGTGCTCCACGTCATCGACGCTGCCAACCCGGACTGGCAACACCAGGTACGCTGCGTCAGCGAAGTACTCGAGGAAATCGGCGCCGCTGACGTGCCGGTCCTGTGCGTATTCAACAAGATCGACGCACTGGAAGTGTCGCAGCCCCATGTGGACAGGGACACGTCTGGAACCCCCACGGCGGTATGGCTGTCCGCGCACACCGGTGCCGGCATCCCGCTGCTGCTCACGGCATTGGGCGAACGTCTCGCCGACGATCTGGTCCGCCAGAGCTACCACCTGGCGCCAGCGCAGGGGCGTCTGCGGGCGCTGTTCTACATGGCCGGAGCGGTAATCGCGGAGAGTCCCGCGGATGATGGTGGTACCATAGTCGACCTGTGCATGCCCGCTGCGAAATTGCAGCGGCTGCTGCGCAGCGAAGGGCTGACCGCAAACCCCGACGCCTCACCACCGACTCAAACGGGTGCTGTTGGTTTGCGCCCCGAATAACCGCTGTGCGCGCACGGCGACCCAACAAGCTGGAGTTAACCATGGCCTGGAATGAACCCGGCGACGGTCGGGATCCGTGGGGCAGCGGCAAGAAAAACACGCCCTCGGATCTGGAAGCCGTATTGAAACGCCTTTCCGATCGCCTGAACCGTGCGCTTGGCGGCGGTGGCGGCGACAAGGGGCTGGGCCGCGGCCGCCTGTTGATGGGGCTGGTGGCCATTGCGGTCCTGTGGTTTGCACTGGGCTGGTATCAGGTCGATGCACAGGAGCAGGCGGTCGTGCTGCGCTTCGGCAAATTCAGCGAACTTACGGGCGAAGGGCTGCACTGGCGCCCGCGCCTGATCGACCAGGTGACCAAGGTGGCGGTTACCACCGAGCGGCGCTACGAAACGGAGCCGCGCAACGATATGCTTACCGAGGACGAGAACATCGTCGAACTGCCACTGACCGTGCAGTACAACGTGAGCGACGCCAAGGCCTATGTGCTCAATGTCAGGGATCCCGAACTGGGCCTGCGGGAAGCGACCGACAGCGCCGTCCGCCACGAGGTTGGCAACGCCAAATTCGATGCGGTGATTTCCACCGGCCGCGGCGATCTGAGTATTGCCGTCGCGGAACGCTTGCAGAGCTATCTGGACCAATATGGCACTGGCCTCCATGTGGTCAAGGTCAACATCCAGGAGGCCAAGCCGCCAGCACCGGTGCGCGCCGCCTACGACAACGTCGTCAAGGCGCGCGAGTATCGCGAGCAGGTTATCAACGAAGCCCAATCCTACGCCAACGGCGTGGTTCCGGAAGCGCGCGGACACGCCCAGCGTACCCTCGCGGAAGCCAGCGCCTACAAGGAAAAGGTCGCCGTCGAAGCTACCGGGGAGGCGCAGCGCTTCGAGCGACTCCTCGCCGAATACCAGAAAGCACCCGCGGTAACCCGCCAGCGTCTCTACATGGAAACCCTTGAAGACGTCATGGCCGACACGCCCAAAGTGATTGTGGACGTAAAAACCGGCGGCAACATGCTCTATCTGCCCATCGACAAGCTCACCAAGACCGATGGGGCCGGCGCAACCACCGCGGAACGGGTACTGAACAACCAGCAAATCAACGACGTCGCGAACCGCGCTGCCGATGTGCTCCGCCGCCAGGTCACCACCACCACCACCACGCCGCGACGGGAGGGCCGCCAATGACGGACCGTAAGACCATGATGGCCTTGATGGGGCTGGCACTGCTCGCGATCCTCCTGAGCAGTTCGATGTTCGTCGTCAAGGAAACCGAGCGCGCCCTCATGCTGCAGTTTGGTCGCATCGTGAGGCCGGATATTCCTCCGGGAATTCACTGGAAACTGCCCATCATCAACCAGGTCAAGAAATTCGATGCGCGCGTACTGACAGTAGACGGAGCAGCCGAGAGTTTTTTCACCATTGAGCGCAAACGCCTGATCGTCGACTCCTTCGCCAAATGGCGCATCGCCGACGTGGAAACCTATTACAAGGCCACCGGCGGCGTCGAACTGGCCACCCAAAGCCGTCTTGCGGATCGCATCAACGATGGTCTGCGCAACGAGTTCGGCACCCGCACCCTGCACGAGGTGGTGTCCGGAGAGCGCGACCAGCTGATGCTGAACATGACCAAAACCCTGAGCGACTCGGTCAAGAAATCCCTCGGCGTGGAAGTGTTGGATGTACGCGTGCGGCGCATCGATCTGCCCCCGGAGGTCAGCGACCAGGTCTTCCAGCGCATGGCTGCCGAGCGCGACAAGGAAGCGCAGGAATTGCGCGCCATCGGCCTGGAGGCCGCCGAAAAAATTCGCGCGGAAGCGGATCGTCAGGTGACGATCATCGCAGCCAATGCCTATGGCGAAGCCGAGCAGACCCGCGGCGAAGGCGATGCCACCGCCGCGCGCATCTACGCGACCGCCTACCAGCGCGACCCGGAGTTTTACGCGTTCACGCGCAGTCTCAAGGCCTATCGCGCAGCGCTGACCGATCGCAACGGCGTGCTGGTCCTGGAGCCCGACAGCGATTTTTTCCGCTACCTGAAGACGCCTGACGGCTCGAAAAAGTGAGGCCGCGCGGGCGACATGATCCGACCGGAAGTGCTAGCATCCCGCAACCGGGGCTGCCCGGTTTTTTTTTGCCGGTGGCCCATGGCCGGAAACCGTTGCGGAGGGCGATTGGCATGAGGGGGCACGAACTTTCGCAGGTGCTGCGCCTGCTACCGGGTATCGCGGGTATCCGGAAGTTCGCCACAGTGCAGCCATCCCTGGCGCAATGACCCGCGCACGCCTCGGTCCGAACCTGATCTGACGGTGACAACGATGGACTCCACTGATCGCTGGCTGCTGCCCGACGGGATCGAAGACATCCTCCCGGATCGCGCCCTCAAGGTTGAGCGGCTGCGGCGCCGTTTGCTCGACCTGTACCACACCTGGGGTTATGACCTGGTGATCCCGCCGCTCGCGGAATTCACTGCGTCATTGTTCAGTGGTTCCGGATCGGACCTGGACCTGATCACGTTCAAGATCACCGACCAGTTGAGCGGTCGCATGATGGGCGTGCGCGCCGACATCACGCCCCAGGCAGCACGTATGGACGCCCACAGCCTGCACCGGGAGTATCCGACCCGCCTGTGCTACGCAGGTCAGGTGCTCTACACGCGCCCGCGCAGCCCGCTGGAATCGCGCTCGCCGATCCAGATCGGCGTCGAACTGTTCGGCGAGCCCGGCCTGGAAGCGGATCTGGAAGTGATCGCCCTCTTGGCGGAAACCCTGACCCGCGCCGGACTCGCAGAGCTGCATCTGGATCTGGGCCATGTGGGCATCTACCGCGGCCTCGAAGAACAACTGACCATCGAACCGGCCCACAAGCGCGAGCTGTTCGAGCTGTTGCAGCAGAAGGATGCGACGCTGCCGGCCTGGATCGCCGCCCATGTCCACGACGCGGATCTCGCCCGCATGCTGACGGCGCTGCCCGGCCTGTGCGGCGACCCCGCGGTCCTGCAACGCGCGGTCCATGAACTGGCGAGCGCGCCCGCCGCGGTGCAACGGGCGCTCGACGAATTGCGCCAGGCGGTGCGCGCGCTCCAGGAACGGCGCCCCGATCTCACGCTGTTCCTGGATCTGGGGGAATTGCGCGGCTACCACTACCACACCGGTATCGTGTTCGCGGCCTATACCGCGGGTACTCCGGCGGCGGTGGGTCATGGCGGCCGCTACGACCATGTGGGCGCCCAGTTCGGACGTGCCCGCCCGGCGACCGGCTTTGGCATCGACCTGGGCTTTCTGTGCGATCTGGTGGCGCCCGCCGCACCGGTCGCGCCCGGGATTTTTGCCGCGATAGAGGACACCACCTCCGTAACCGGCGCCGCCGCACCGGAGCGCGCCGCCGCGGTGGCGCGCCTGCGCGCCGCCGGTGAACGGGTGATATGCGGGTTTCCCGGTCAGGCGCCGGACCTGGCCGAACTTCATTGCGATCGCGTCCTGATCTGGCGCGACGGGACTTTTCAGATCGAACCTGCGCGCGCGCAGGCAGAGCCGGACTGACTGAAGGACATCATGGGCAAAAATGTCGTGGTACTCGGCACCCAGTGGGGTGACGAAGGCAAGGGCAAGATCGTCGACCTGCTCACCGACGAGGCCAAGGTGGTGGTGCGCTTCCAGGGCGGCCACAATGCTGGTCACACACTGGTGATCGACGGTGCCAAGACCGTGCTGCATCTGATCCCCTCGGGGATTCTCCGCGCCGGTGTGAGCTGTCTGATCGGCAACGGTGTGGTGCTCGCGCCCGACGCCCTGCTCAAGGAAATGGGCGAGCTGGAAACGCGCGGCGTACCCGTGCGCGAACGCCTCAAACTGTCGCCGGCCTGTCCGCTGATCCTGCCCTGCCATGTGGCGCTCGATCTCGCCCGCGAACAGGCGCGCGGCGCGGCGCGCATCGGCACCACGGGGCGTGGCATCGGCCCCGCCTACGAAGACAAGGTGGCACGGCGCGGCCTGCGCGTGGGCGATCTGTTCAAGGGTCCAGTGTTCGCCGAACGCCTGCGCGAACTCATCGACTTTCACAATTTCATGCTGAGCCGCTATTACAACGTGGCCGTATGCGATGCGAGCGCCATCCTCGTTCAGGCCGAAATCTGGGCCGAGCAGTTGCGCCCGCTGCTCACCGATGTCACCAGCAGCCTGCACCGCACCCGGCTGGCCGGCGAAAACATCCTGTTCGAAGGTGCCCAGGGTTCGCTGCTCGACATCGACCACGGCACCTACCCGTTCGTGACTTCCTCGAACACCACCGCCGGCGGCACCGCCACCGGCAGCGGCTTCGGTCCGCTCTATCTCGACTATGTGCTGGGCATCACCAAGGCCTACACCACCCGCGTCGGTTCCGGACCCTTTCCCACCGAGTTGTTTTGCGATGTCGGCAAGCATCTGTCGGCGCGCGGCAACGAGTTCGGCTCCACCACCGGGCGGCCGCGCCGCTGCGGCTGGTTCGACGCCGTCGCCCTGCGCACCGCGGCGCGGATCAACAGTATTTCGGGGCTCTGCCTGACCAAGCTCGATGTGCTGGACGGCCTCACCGAGGTGAAAATTTGCGTCGGTTATCGCAATGCCGCCGGCATGGAAATCGAATCGCCATCCCACGCCGACGACTACGCGGACATCGTGCCGGTCTACGAGACGCTGCCGGGCTGGAGCGATTCGACCTCCGGCGCGACCTCACTCGCGCAACTGCCAACCGCCGCGCGCGCTTACCTTGCGCGCATCGAAGCGGTCACCGGGGTTCCGATCGACATCATTTCCACCGGGCCGGACCGGGTGGAAACCATCATTCTGCGGCATCCGTTTCACTGAGGATCGATCCGCGCGGCGCGCGTTTTTCCTTGCGCATATGTCACATTTCTGCGCTTGAAATCGCCGCACTTTAACTGCACCATTCGCGGCCTTCCCGCCGCCGGGAGATTTCCTTGAATCGCATTTCCCACCAGAACCACGACGTCGAATGGAATGCCGCCCGCGCGGCCGATCTGTACGGCGTCGAATACTGGGGTGCCGGCCATTTTCAGGTGTCCGCGGACGGCCTTGTCCAGGTCACCGCGGAAACCGGCGGCGGGCGCGGCATCATCAACCTGCTCGATATCGTCGATGGTTTGAGCGAACGCGGCCTGCCCATGCCGGTGCTGCTGCGCATCGAGAATCTGCTCGACGCCCAGATCGCCCAGATCAACGAGAGTTTCGCCCGTGCCATTGCGCAATCGGGTTATCGCGGCCGTTATCGCGGTGTGTTTCCCATCAAGGTCAACCAGCAGTCGCAGATCATCGATGAAGTGGCGAGTTTCGGCGCCCGCTTCGGCCACGGCCTGGAAGCCGGCAGCAAGGCCGAGCTGCTGATCGCGCTCGCCACGCTGGAAGCGATGAACGGCTATATCGTCTGCAACGGTTACAAGGACGAGGAGTTCATCAACCTCGGCCTGATGGCGCAAAAGCTCGGCTACCGGATTTTTTTCGTGGTGGAAACACCCGCCGAACTGCCGCTCCTGATCCAGTGCAGCAAGGCCGCCGGCATTCGCCCGCGCATCGGCGCGCGCGTCAAGCTGTCCTCCCGAGTCAGTGGCCACTGGAACGCCACCAGCGGTGATCGCAGTATCTTCGGCCTGACCTCGATGCAGCTGATCGATCTGGTGGACACCCTCAAGGCCCACGCCATGCTCGACTGCATGGAAATGCTGCATGTGCATCTGGGCTCGCAGATTCCCAACATCCGCGACATCCGTACCGGCGTGATGGAAGCCTGCCGCTACTACGTCGACCTGGTGCGCGAAGGCGCGCCGCTGGGCAATCTCGATCTCGGCGGCGGGCTCGCGGTGGACTACGAGGGCAGCCGCTCCAGCCACACCCACAGCATGAACTACTCGATGGAGGAGTACTGCCTCGATATCGTCGAGGTGGTGATGAGCATTCTGGATCCCCATGAGATACCGCATCCGACCATCGTCACCGAATCCGGGCGCGCGCTGGTCGCCTACGGTTCGGTGCTGCTGTTCAACATTCTCGATGTCACCCGCTTCGAAGCGCACGCGCTGCCCGATCGGGTGCCGGAATCCGAACACGAGAACGTTCACAACCTGTGGGACGTGCTGAAGTCGATTACCCTCGAGCGTGCCCAGGAGTGCTACAACGACGCACTCTTCTATCGCGACGAAATTCGGGATCTGTTCCGGCGCGGCCAGATCAGCTTGCGCTCGCGCGCGCTGGCCGAAAACGTCACGCTGGAAATTCTTCAGCGTATTAAAACCGTCATCATCGGCAACGAAGATGAATATCCGGAACTGGCCGGGCTGGAAGAAGCGCTCGCCGACATCTACTACGGCAACTTCAGTGTGTTCCAGTCGCTGCCGGATATCTGGGCCATCGACCAGGTGTTCCCGATCATGCCGATTCATCGCCTCGACGAAATCCCCTCGCGCCAGGCGATCCTGGCCGACATCACCTGCGATTGCGACGGCAAGATCGACCGCTTCGCGTGGGACGGCACACTCAACAACACGCTGCCGGTGCATCCGCTCATCGAGGGCAAGGAATATTATCTGGGTGCATTCCTGGTCGGCGCCTATCAGGAAACCCTCGGCGATCTCCACAATCTGCTCGGCGACACCCATGTCGTCAGCGTGCGCATCAACGGCGACGGCAGTTTCGATTACGTCAAGGAAGTCGAAGGCGACAGCGTCGCCGACGTGCTGAGCTACGTCGAGTATCACCCCCAGACGCTGTTGCAGAAATTCCGCAACAGCGCGGAACAGGGCGTGCGCGCCGGGCACATCACCGCTACCGAACGCCAGCAACTGGTGGAGCTGTACGCCACCGGGTTGCGCGGCTACACCTACTTCGAGCGTTGAGCGAGGACTATCCCATGGCGAGGGTATTGATTATCGGAGCCGGCGGCGTCGGCCAGGTAGTGACTCACAAGTGCGCGCAAGTGCCCGAGGTGTTTTCCCACATCGTGCTGGCCAGTCGCACCAAATCCAAATGCGACACCATCGCGGCACAGCTCACGCGCCCCATCGAGACGGCGGAAATCGACGCCGACGATGTCCCGCAACTGTCCGCGCTGATCGCGCGCGTGCGTCCCGATCTGGTGATCAATGTCGCGCTGCCCTATCAGGATCTGAACATCATGGACGCCTGTCTCGCGACCGGCGTGAATTATCTCGACACCGCCAACTACGAACCGCGCCACCTGGCCAAGTTCGAGTATTCCTGGCAGTGGGCCTACCACGAGCGCTTTCGCGAGCGCGGCCTGATGGCGCTGCTCGGCAGCGGCTTCGATCCCGGCGTCACCAATGTCTTCACCGCCTGGCTGCGCAAACACAAGCTCGACCGCATCCGCGAACTCGACATCATCGACTGCAACGCGGGCGAGCACGGTCAGGCCTTCGCCACCAACTTCAATCCCGAAATCAACATCCGCGAAGTGACCGCCCGGGGTCGCTACTGGGATGGCGGCCAATGGCGCGAAACCGATCCGCTCAGTGTGTACCGCGAGTTCGATTTCCCGGAAGGCATCGGGCCGCGCAAGATTTTTCTGATGTACCACGAAGAGCTGGAATCCCTGGTCAAACATCTGCCGGAAATCGAAACCGCGCGTTTCTGGATGACCTTCTCCGACAATTATCTGAAGCACCTGGAAGTGCTGCAAAACGTCGGCATGACGCGCATCGACCCGGTGCTCTACAACGGCCAGGAGATCGTGCCGCTCCAGTTTCTCAAGGCCGTGCTGCCCGACCCCGGCAGCCTGGGTCCGCTCACCAAGGGCCGCACCTGCATCGGCTGCGTCGCCACCGGCACCCGCGCCGGCCGCGAGGAGACGCACTACGTCTACAACATCTGCGACCATGAAGCCTGTTACCGGGAAGTGGGCTCCCAGGCGATCTCCTACACCACCGGCGTGCCGGCGATGATCGGAGCACTGATGATGCTCACCGGCAAATGGCAGGGCGCCGGCGTGTTCAACATGGAACAGCTCGACCCGGACCCCTTCATGGACGCACTCAACCAGTATGGGCTGCCGTGGCACGCGACCACTTTGTAGACTTCGACGCGGCGCGCGTCCCCTCGCCCTGCTTCGTGGTGGACGAGGCGGCGCTCGAGGACAATCTCAGGCTATTGCAGCGCGTGCAAACGGAAAGCGGCGCCAAGGTGCTGCTCGCGCTCAAAGCCTTTTCGATGTTCAGTCTAGCGCCGCTGGTGCGCCGCTATCTCGCCGGCACCTGCGCCAGCGGCCTGTTCGAGGCGCGCCTGGGGCGCGAGGAATTCGGCGGCGAAGTGCATACCTTCTGCGCCGCCTATCGCGATGCGGATTTCGACGCCGTGCTCGCGCTCTCCGACCACGTCGTCTTCAATTCCATGCGTCAGTGGCAGCACTTTCGCGCGCGCGCACTGGCCGCCCGGGCGACCCGCCCCGGCTTGCGTTTCGGCCTGCGCGTGAACCCGCGTCACTCCGAGGGCGCCACACCGCTCTACGATCCCTGCGCGCCCGGCTCGCGGCTCGGTATTCCGGTGGAGGATTTCGCTGGCGCCGATCTCACCGGAATCTCCGGATTGCACTTCCATACCCTGTGTGAACAGGATCTGCCGCCGCTGGCGCGCACCCTGGCCGCCGTCGAGGCACAGTTCGCGCCTTGGCTCGCACAGATGGAGTGGGTCAATTTCGGCGGCGGCCATCACATCACCCGCGCCGATTATCAGGTGGACGCGCTGATCGCCCTGATTCGCGACTTCCGCGCCCGCCGCGGCGTCGCGGTCTATCTGGAACCCGGTGAAGCCGTGGCCCTCAATGCCGGCGTGCTGGTGACGGAAGTGCTGGACCTCAAGCGCAACGATCTGGAGCTCGCCATCCTCGACACCTCCGCCACCTGCCACATGCCGGACGTGATCGAAATGCCCTACCGGCCGCGCATCTACGGCGCGGCCACTGCGGGCGAGCTGCCCCACAGCTACCGTCTGGGCGGACAGACCTGTCTCGCCGGCGATGTCATCGGGGATTACAGCTTTGCCGCGCCGCTGCGCATCGGCCAGCGCCTGCTGTTCGCCGACATGGCCCACTACACCATGGTCAAGACCAACACCTTCAACGGCGTCCCTTTGCCCGCGATCGCGGTCTGGAACTCCACCACCGACGCGCTGCGGCTGGTGCGCGAGTTCGACTACCGGGATTTTCGCGATCGCCTGTCCTGAACCTGAGCTCGGCATTGCCAGCGCGCACCGCGAATGCCACCATCGGCGTTCCCTGCGACGGATTCCGACCATGACCTGGCACACCTTCACGCTGACACGCACCGAGCGCGCCGCGCACGAAACCGAGCTTCAGATGGCGTTCGATCTCTGCTTTGCCGCCGCTGCGGGACCGGACGACATGGCGCTGCTGACGGCGGACGGAAGCGATGGCGCGCGGCGCTATTACGCCTCGCCCGGCATGCTGCCCTGGGCCGCGAATCTGCTGACCCAGTACGGTGCCCTACCCTGCGCGCCGCCCGCACCCGCCGGGCTGCGTCTTGTCGTCGGTCATCAGGGCGATATCGAGGAACTGCTGGGCCTGCGCTGAGCGCTGCGCCTGTCGAGTGTGTGCCTTGACAAGCTTTCGCGACCGGCCCTAGTGTGGGCCGGGCAGTTCCCACCATCACCGCGAACCACGAAGCCTCAACCCTCCGTCAAAAATAACAGGAGCACGCCATGAAAGCCGCCGTACTCGAAGCCTTCAACAAGCCCTTTGTCATTCACTCGAACTGGCCGGAACCCAAATGCGGGCCGGACGACGCGATCATCAAGGTGGCCGCCAATGGCGTCTGCCGCAGCGACTGGCACGTCTGTGTCGGCGACTGGGGCTGGCTCGGTCTGCAACCCGAACTGCCCCACGTCATCGGCCATGAGTTCGTCGGCGAAGTGGCGGAAGTCGGCGCCAATGTCAAAAAATTCCGGGTCGGCGACCGCGTCGTCTGTCCGTTCAACCTGGGCTGCGGCACCTGTGAATACTGCGCAAGTGGACACCAGAACACCTGTGCCGAGGGGAACCTCGCAGGTTTCGCTACCTCCGGCGGCTACGGCCAGTACGCCCACATCCTCAAGGCTGATCTGAATCTCATCAACCTGCCCGACTCCGTACCCTTCACCGACGCCGCCAGCATGGGCTGCCGCTTCATGACATCGTTTCACGGCATCGTGGACCAGGTGAAGGTCACCGCCGGCGAATGGGTCGCGATTCACGGCTGCGGCGGCATCGGCCTGGCCGCCACCCAGATCGCCAACGCCATGGGCGCCAATGTGATTGCGGTGGACATCAATGACAAGTCGCTGGAGGTCGCCCGCAAGATGGGCGCGGTGCACACCGTCAACGCGGCGAAGACCAACCCCGCCGAGGCCATCAAGGAGCTGACACACGGCGGCGCTCATGTCTCGGTCGATGCGCTCGGCATTGCCACGACTTGTCTGAATTCAATCATGAGTCTGCGCAAACGCGGCCGCCACTTGCAGATCGGTCTCACGACGCAGGCCGAAAAGGGTTTCGTGGCGCTGCCCGTCGACATGATCGTGGCGATGGAGCTGCAATTCATCGGCACCATCGGTATGCAGCCGCGCCGCTACAACTCGATGCTCAACATGGTGGAAAGCGGCAAGCTGCGCCCGGGCGAGATGGTGACCAATGTGTTTCCGATCGAGAAAGCGTCCGAAGTGATCGAATCGATGGCGAATTTCGGCACCGTCGGCACCACTGTGATTCAGTGGTGAATTCCCGCCCGCGCTGGAC
Source organism: uncultured Gammaproteobacteria bacterium (assembly GCA_963708735.1). GTDB lineage: Bacteria > Pseudomonadota > Gammaproteobacteria > Pseudomonadales > Porticoccaceae > JAGPUQ01. The sequence continues at coordinate 6,987 of CAVPTW010000011.1, read as the reverse complement.
GGCGCCCAGTGCCGTCCAGCGCACCCGCCTCAGCGCCGGAAGCCCGTAAACACTGCGGGAAGTCGGCGGATATCCTGCACCAGATCCGGCGGCAAATCCGCCGGCACCGCGGTGGCAACGCTGGCGAAGATGGCATCGGAGGCGCCGCCAAAGCGCTGCACAATCGCCGTGACAAGTTCGTCGTGACGGCCGATCGCCGCAAACAGATGCACTACGTCATCCGGGATTTCCGCTGCGATGCTGTCCCACTGCCCGGCCTTGGTCATGCGATTGAGCCTGGCGCCCAGCTCCTCCAGCCCGTGGCGAGCCAGCACCGGCCAGTAGGCTGGCGTGGACGCGTAGAACGCCACCCGATAGCGGACCCATTCGATCATGCGGGCGACGGTTTCGTTATCGGGTCCGGTGGCGATAAAACCGCCGCCCGAGATTTCGAAGTGTTCCCGCTGGCGTCCGCCGCGCGCCCAGCCGGTAGCGAGTTCCGGCAATACCACCTGTTCCAGATAGGCACGGGTACAGAACGGATGCAGACGCACGCCGTCACAGACCTCGCCGGCCACCCGCAGCATCGCCGGACCCACGGCGGCGATGGTGACGGCGGGCGGCGGTCCCGGAAAATTTTCGGGCACGAAATTCGGTGTCATCAGGGTAAAGCGATGGTGCTCGCCGCGAAACTCCAGCGGACCTTCACCCTTCCAGCACGCCCAGATCGCGCGCAGCGCCTGCACATATTCGCGCATGCGCGGCGCCGGCGCCGACCAGGGCACGCTGAAGCGATGCTCGTTGTGGGCCTTGATCTGGCTGCCCAGACCCAGCACCACCCGCCCGGGCGCCGCCGCCTGCAAGTCCCAGCCCGCATTGGCGACCACCATGGGACTGCGGGCAAAGGCGATGGCGATGCCGGTGATCAGCTCCACGCGCTCGGTGACGGTGGCCGCCACCGCCAGCGGGAGGAACGGTTCGTGGGCGTTCTCCATGGTCATGATGCCGTCGTAGCCCACGGCCTCGATGGCGCGCGCGGCGGCCGGCACCTTGCGCAGATTGTCCTGGGGAATGGTGGTAAAGACTTTCATGGGAAATACCTCGCGTCGAAATCACTCGCATCGCAAACTCTCGCATCGCAAACAACGACGGGGACGACCGGATTGCCCGCAACCGATAGGCTCAGATGCCGAAGCTTACCCCGACCACACCGCACCACCCAGTATGACGGCGGTGTTTGCGGCGACCGCACCTCCGGCGCACATGTTTTCTGCGCACGTTGTTTCCTTGACAGCAGCCGGACCCGCACCTAGCATTTCCGCGCCTCCTCTCCGTGCCGTTGTACTCCATGCTGCCATTTCTGGACGTCGTCAAATCCGACATGGAAGCGGTCAACCAGCTCATCCTCACCGAACTGAGCTCCGATGTCGGTCTGGTGGAAGAAATCGGCACCTATCTGATCGCCGCAGGCGGCAAGCGCCTGCGCCCCATCGTGGCGCTGCTGAGTGCCCGCGCATGCGGCCATCGCAGCGATCAGCCTGTGCTGCTGGCCACGGTGATCGAGCTGATTCACACCGCGACCCTGCTGCACGACGACGTGGTCGATACCTCCGACCTGCGCCGCGGCCGCCACACGGCCAACAACCAGTACGGCAATGCGGCGACGGTTCTGGTCGGTGATTTTCTGTATTCCCGCGCCTTTCAGCTCATGGTGCGCATCGGCAACATGGCCGTCATGCGAGTGCTGGCCGATACCACCAATACCATTTCCGAAGGCGAAGTCCAGCAACTGCTCAACGCCGGCAACGCCCAACTCGACGAGCCTGCCTACACCGAGGTGATCCGCAAAAAGACCGCCGAACTGTTCCAGGCCGCGGCCCAGACCGGCGCCCTGCTCGCCGGCGCCGATACCGCTGTTGTCACGGCACTGCGCGACTACGGTCATCATCTGGGCATGGCCTTTCAACTGGTGGACGATGCTCTCGACTACGGCGGCGACGCCGGGCAACTGGGCAAGAACATCGGCGACGATCTGGCCGAAGGCAAGCTGACGCTGCCCCTGATCCATGCGTTGCGCACCGCGCCGCACGCCGACGCCACCCTGATCCGCGACGCCATTGCCAACCGCCAGGGCGCCGCGCTGCCCGAAGTCCTGCGCATCGTCGCGGCCTGCGGCGCGCTCGACTACACCCTGGCCCAGGCGCGCCAGCAGGCGGACCGGGCGCGGGCAGCGCTCGCGCCACTGCCGGCATCGCCACAACAACAGGCGTTGTGCGAGCTGGCGGAATTTGCCGCACATCGTGACTTCTGAGACAGTAGCGCCCCTGCACCCTGGCGAGCCAAGCACCCATGCCCCTGCGACCCGCCATCGACAGCAGCGCCGCTTGGCGCGCCCTCCGCGCACATCGCACAAGCTTTGCCGGCACCACGCTCAACGACCTGTTCGCCGCTGATCCAGCGCGCGGCGAGCGCTGCCACGCGACCGCGGCGGGCATCTTCCTCGACTATTCCAAGAACCATTTCACCGACACGACGTTGAATCTGCTGGAGGCACTCGCCGCCATCGCCGAGCTGCCGCGGCATATTGCGGCGTTGTTTGCGGGCGCGCCGGTGAACCGCTCGGAACAGCGTGCCGCTTTGCACCCGGCGCTGCGCGGCGCCGCCCCTGACGCTGCCCTCGGCCACCAGATAGAACAGAGCCGCGCCCGGATGCTGGCGCTGGCGCAAGCGCTGCGGGCGGGTGAAATCCGCGGCGCTACCGGGCACGTCATCACCGACCTGGTGCATCTCGGTATCGGCGGCTCGGACCTGGGCCCACGACTGGTGGTCTCGGCTTTCGCCGAACGCTGCGCGCCATCGCCCCGCGTCCACTTCGTGGCCAACCTGGACAGCAGCGCGCTCACGGCCGCACTGTCCCACTGCGCGCCCGCAACCACCCTGTTCGTACTCGCGTCGAAAAGTTTTTCGACGCTGGAAACCCTGTCGAACGCGGGTCTGGCGCAAAGCTGGCTCGTTGCGGGCGGCATTACCGACGGCGTCGCCAAGCATTTCGTGGCGATCACCAGCAAACCCGAGCGCGCGCGTGCCTGGGGCATCGCCGATGACCGCATCCTCACCCTGGGCGAATGGATCGGCGGCCGCTATTCGCTGTGGTCGGCCATGGGGCTGCCGATAGCCGTTGCGCTCGGACCGGACCTCTTTACCGAGCTCCTCGCCGGCGCCCAGGCCATGGACCAGCACTTTCGCAGCACGTCGCTGCGCACCAATCTGCCAATGCTGCATGGCCTGCTGAGCGTCTGGCAGATCAATTTCTGGCACCAGGGCACCCGCGCCGTGCTGCCCTATGTGCACGGTCTGCGCCATCTGCCGGATTATTTGCAGCAACTGATGATGGAAAGCCTCGGCAAGCGGATCGCCCAGGACGGCAGCGAACTGGCTTTCCAGACCGGGGCCGTCATCTGGGGCAGCGAGGAGACCAACGGTCAGCACTCGTTCCATCAACTGCTGTTGCAGGGTACGCAAACAGTGCCCGCGGATTTCATCGTCACCGCAACGCCGCATTGCGACGCAGAGCAGCACCGGCAGCTCTTTGCCAACTGTCTGGCGCAGAGCCGGGCGCTGATGATGGGCCAGGATCGCGCCACGCTGGAGCAGGAGTTGCTTGCCGCGGGACACTCTGGCGCAGAGGCCGCGTTGCTGGCTTGCCACCGCGAAGTGCCCGGCGATCGCCCGAGCAATACGCTGGTGCTGGCGGCTCATGCGCCGGCCTGTCTGGGTGCACTGCTCGCGCTCTACGAGCACAGCGTCTATGTGCAGAGTGTGATCTGGGGCATCAACGCCTTCGATCAGTGGGGCGTCGAATTGGGCAAGCAGGCGGCGAGTGCGATCGGCGCGGCGCTGGCCGGTGCGGACGCAAGCGCCTATGACAGCTCCACCCGCACCCTCATGGCGCGGTGGAACAGGGTGGATTCGGCTTCGGACTGATCCACTGTCCGCCGACGCCATCGCGCGCACGGCGTAGTGAACTGTTGCTCAGCCTCCGTCCAGGAGCGCCAGCAACTCGGCGGTTTTCGCTGCCATCAGCGCGTGATCGCCGCGACTCTCCACATTCAGGCGCACCAGCGGCTCGGTATTCGACGTGCGTACATTGAAACGCCAGTCCGCGAAGCTGACGCCGATGCCGTCCATGGTATCGAGCACACCGCCCGCACTCCCATAGCGGCGGGCGATGGTGTCGAGTACCGCCTTCGGATCGGCGACCGGACGGTTGATCTCGCCGCTCACCGGATAGGCGCGCTGACGCTCCTGCAGCAGTTCGGACAGCGGCTGCCGGCGCCGGGATAACAGTTCCACCACCAGCAGCCAGGGAATCATGCCGCTGTCGCAATAGGCGAAGTCGCGGAAATAATGGTGGGCACTCATTTCGCCACCGTAGAGGGCATCGTGATCGCGCATCACCTGCTTGATGAAGGCATGGCCGGTGCGGCTCTGTACCGCCTGACCGCCGAACTGCGCGACGATGTCGGTGGTGTTCCAGATCAGGCGCGGGTCGTGGACGATGGCGCCGCTGCCGTACTTGCGCAGAAAGGCTTCCGCGAGCAGACCGACGACATAATAGCCCTCGACAAAATCGCCGCGCTCGTCGAAAAAGAAACAGCGGTCGAAGTCGCCATCCCAGGCGATCCCCAGATCCGCACCGCTCGCGCGCACCACGTCGGCAGTGGCTGCGCGGTTTTCCTCGAGCAGCGGGTTGGGCACCCCGTTGGGAAAGTGACCGTCGGGCGCGTGCTGGAGCTTGATGAACTCCAGCGGCAGATGCGGTTCCAGCAAGTCGATGATGGTACCGGCACCGCCGTTGCCGGCGTTGACCACCACCTTGAGCGGCCGCAGCGCCGATTTATCCACGTAGGACAGGAGGTGCTCGATATAGGCGCTCTTGTCGGTCCCGTGGCGCAGCGTGCCCCGGCGATCGGCCGCCGGAAACTCTGCCGCCTCCGCGAGTGCCTGGATCTCGGGCAGCCCTGCATCGCCGCTGATCGGCCGGGCGCCTTCGCGCACGAACTTCATGCCGTTGAAGTCCTTGGGATTGTGGCTCGCGGTCACCACCAGGCCACCGTCGTAGCCGCCATGGAACGTGGCGAAGTAAATTTCCTCGGTGCCGCACTGCCCGATATGCACGACATCGCAGCCGGCATCACGAATACCTGCCACCGCCGCGTCGCACAGGGCCGGGCTGGTCAAGCGGATGTCGTGGCCGACGACCAGGGTGCGCGCGCCCAGATGGACCGCGAAGGCACGACCAATGCGGTAGGCGATCTCCGCGTTCAGCTGCTCGGGGACGCGACCACGCACGTCATAGGCTTTGAAGCAGGTGAGCGCCGATATCATTTGCGCTCCTTGAGATAGATATTTTGATAGACGTGGTTGGTGGCATCGACAAAGCCGCCGACGCTGCCGCAATCAAAGCGCCGACCCTTGAATTTGTAGGCCAGCACCTTGCTGGTCCGGGCCAGCGTCAACAGCGCGTCGGTCAGCTGCACCTCGCCGTTCTTGCCCGGCGGGGTGTGGCGCAATACCTCAAAAATGAATGGCGACAGGACGTAGCGGCCGATGATGGCGAGATTGCTGGGCGCTTCGCTCGGCGCGGGTTTTTCCACCATGTCGGTGACACGGTAGAGGCCAGGCTCTTCCTCGACACCGGCGATGATGCCGAATTTCGACACGTCTTTTTCTTCGACCTCCTGAATCGCCACCACGGTACTGCCAGTGCGGCGATAGATATCGACCAGTTGTGCCATGACTCCGATGTCGTCGTTGAAACACAGGTCATCGGCCAGAATCACCCCGAACGGCTGATTGCCCACCAGCAGCTCGCCGGTAAGAATCGCATGGCCCAGCCCTTTCATTTCCAGTTGCCGGGTAGATGCGAAGCGGCCGTTGTTGATGACCTTGCGGATTTCGATCAGGTAATCTTCCTTGTCGGTCCCCGCGATCTGGTGCTCCAGCTCGTAACTGATGTCGAAGTGATCGTGAATGGAGCGCTTGCCACGGCCGGTGACAAAGCAGATTTCGTTCAGTCCGGCCTCCAGTGCCTCTTCGACGCCATACTGCACCAGCGGCTTGTTGACCACGGGCAGCATTTCCTTGGGCATGGACTTGGTGGCGGGCAGGAAGCGGGTTCCATATCCGGCGACCGGAAACAGGCATTTCTTGATCATGGTGATTCCTTGACTGGCGATTGCGACCGACTCCTGCACCAGCGTCGCGCGGTCAGGCGTTTGCGTGCCACTACTGTGGCGCGAAGGCTACCTTAACGCAGCATTTGCGCATTTGCCTATGGCCCGCGCGGAGAAAGCCAAGGCTCTCACAACGGATCGCTGCGGGCAGGCGGCAGGTCGCGTAAAATGGCCGGCCCACCACGGCGACCCGAGAACCCAATGCCTGCTCCAACGTCCACCTACCACCCGGAAGGCGCGGCCATCCGCGGCCGGCAGAGCAGCTTCACGCGCGATGAACTGCTGGCTTGCGCGCGCGGGCAACTGTTTGGCGCCAACGCGGCACGCCTTCCGGACAGCCAGATGCTGCTGGTGGACCGGGTCACTCATATCGATTCGACCGGCGGCGCCCATGGCAAGGGTCAGGTGATCGCGGAACTCGACATCCATCCCGGGCTGTGGTTCTTTGGCTGCCACTTCATTGGCGACCCGGTGATGCCGGGCTGCCTGGGTCTGGATGCCCTCTGGCAACTGACCGGATTCTTCCTGACCTGGCGCGGCAACGATGGTCACGGCCGGGCACTGGGCTCCGGTGAAGTGAAATTTTTCGGCCAGGTCCTGCCCTCCGCCAAGAGAGTGACCTACCGGCTCGACATCTCCCGCATGGTTGAGCGCAAACTGGTGATGGCGATCGCCGACGGCTCGGTTGCGGTGGATGGCCGCGAAATCTACACCGCCAAGGATCTTCGGGTGGGTATTTTCAAATCCACCGACAACTTTTAGCCACCACCGG
>CAVPTW010000010.1:0-146307 GCA_963708735.1 uncultured Gammaproteobacteria bacterium | reverse complement strand
TCCTGAACCGAGACCTGCATCTGCATGCTGCGCGATAGCTCCGGAACCAAGGCGGCCGTGGCCGTCGCGGGCAGGTGCAGCACGGTGAGATTCTCGAAACGGGCGAGGCTGCCGCGAATCTTCTCCCACCAGATGTGCGGCGCGCGCTCGCCATAGGTCACCACCGTGACGCGCTCGGCGCGGTGGGCACCCTTGCGGATGCGGCTCTCATCGGGCAGGCCCAGTTCGATCCAGTGGACGATGGCGCCGGTCAAATCCTTTTGCCAAAGATCCGGTTCGTCCTCGCTGCTCAGCCCGCGCGTGAATTGCAGATCCGCGCTTGCGTAGAGGGCGAAGGTCAGAATCCGCACCATCAGCCGCTCTTCGGTCTCGGACGGGTGGCAGGCCAGCGTCAGGGCGTGGTCCGCGTAGTAGCCGCGATCCATGTCGGCGATGTTGAGCTGGACCTTGTAGACCGTTGCCTTGAGCGCCATGTCAGCGTGTCACTCGCATCATGGCAATTGCTGCGCCGAAAAGCGGCGTCCCTTGATGCCCGCCTCGCTCAGGCGCCGGAGCGCCGCCGGCGCCGCCGACCGATCGACGGCGACAAAGGCGTGGCGATCGAAGAGATCGATCTTGCCCACCGCCGTTCCCGCGATGCCGTCCTCGCCCGTCAATGCCCCCAGGATGTCGCCCGGTCGCAGCTTGTCGCGGCGACCGCCGCCGATGCGCAATGTGATCCAGCGCGGCGGCGCCACCGGCGCTTGCGCATCGACCTCCGGCAGCGGCAGCCACTGCAAGGGGCGCTGCTGCCTGTCCTCGATCACATTGGCGCGATGCACCTCGCCGGGCGCGCACAGGCTGAGCGCGAGGCCGGTCTGGCCGGCGCGCCCGGTGCGGCCGATGCGATGCACATGGGTTTCAGGCTCGAACGCCAGCTCGACATTGATCACGGCGGCGAGATCCTTGATGTCCAGGCCCCGCGCTGCAACGTCGGTCGCCACCAGCAGCGGACAACTCTGGTTGGCGAATTGCACCAGCACCTGGTCGCGCTCGCGCTGTTCCAGATCGCCATGCAGGGCGGCGACATGAAATCCCGCCTCTCGCAAGGACTGGGCAACCTCGTCGCAGCGTTGCCGCGTGTTGCAGAACAGCACGGCCGAGGCGGGCTGGTAATGCCGCAGCAAGGCATTGAGCGCCTGCTCCCGGGCGCGCGGGTCGACTTCGAAAAAGAGCTGCTCGATCTGCGTGTCCGCCGCCGCCGAAGGCACGGTGATCTCCACCGGATCGTGCTGGAAACGGCGGCTCAAGGCGCGAATCGTGTCCGGATAGGTGGCGGAGAACAGCAGGGTCTGGCGCTGCGGCGGCGCGTATGCGATCACCTCGACCATGCTGTCGTGAAAACCCATGTCGAGCATGCGATCGGCCTCATCCAGCACCAGCGTTTTCAGCCGCGACAGCTTCAGCGAGCCTTTGGTCAGATGCTTCAGGACGCGCCCCGGCGTCCCGACCACGACATGGGCGCCGGATTCCAGGGAATTCAGTTGCGGCGCCATCGGCATGCCGCCGCACAGGGTCAGCATCTTGATGTTGCCCAGGCCCCGCGCGAGTTGGCGCAGCACCTTGGTGACCTGGTCCGCCAGCTCGCGGGTGGGGCAAAGGATCAGCGCCTGGGGCTCGAAACAGGGCGCATCGAGGCGGGTCAGCAGGGCGATGCCGAACGCGGCCGTCTTGCCGCTGCCCGTCATGGCCTGGGCGATGACATCCTGCCCGGCTAGCAGCGCGGGCAGGCTTTGGGCCTGCACCGGCGTCATGGCTTCGTAGCCCAGCTCGTGCAAGGTGGTGAGCAGCTCCGGCGCGAGCGGCAGGGTGGAAAAGGCGGCGGGAGTCGATGGCACGGCAAGGCAATCCGAGAAAAGAAGGCGCTATGGTACACCGGGGTGGCTGCCGCCATCGGTCGCGCTGGATCCGTCGTCTAGGCAGGGAGCTGAGAGCTGTCTAGGCGACCTTGTCCCCCATTGCCCGTGGCGATGTCCGGGGCGTGCCGCACCGCGTAGCCGAGCGCTTCGAGCCTGGCCAGGGCGGCGTTTTCGACGACGGATTCGGAAAAGCGCGTGTTCACGGCTGCGGGCCGGCAAGCATGTTCATCACCAGCCGGATCATCACGTCCTTGTCCTTCGGCGCCGACGCGGCCACCAGCAGCGCGAGCGCCGCGAGCCCCACATCGTTGATCACGGCCTGGCCGTCGTGGAACAACCGGCCGTTGCGATTCAGGAAGTCCACGAACAGGAACGAGCCGATGCGCTTGTTGCCATCCGAAAAGGGGTGATTCTTGATCGCGAAGTACAGCAAATGCGCGGCCTTCGATTCGACCGTCGGATACGCCGGCTCCCCGAACACGCTCTGGTCGAGGTTGCCGAGCAGGGCAGCGAGCCCTTCTTCGCGCTCGCGACCGAACAGATCCGTGGCCTCGCCGCGCCCGATCAGGTCGGCCTTGAGTCGCCCGATCGCGGCGCGCGCCTCTCCCACGGCCGCGCCAGCGCTGATCGCGCGCCGGCACTAACAACGGGCGGTAGAGAAAACGCTCATCGCGTAGCCCGTGAGCTTGCGGTAGGCGTCATCCAGAGCCGGCAAAACGCCACCGCGGTTCCCCTTCGGCTCTTCCAGCAAGCCTTCGTCATGGCGTTGCAGGAGCAGGAAGGTCTGCGTGTAACGGGCGATGACATCGACCAGCCCGCGGCCCTGGTCCGTGGTCAGGGCCTCGCCGGCCGCTGCCTTGCGGACCAGTGCCAGCGCAGCTTCGAACTCGCGCGCGTTCTGCTCGAAGCGCTGCTGGTTGATCGTGTAGCCCCGCACCAGGTGCTCGCGCAGCGTGCGGGTGGCCCAGATGCGGAATTGGGTGCCGCGCAACGACTTGACGCGATAGCCGACCGAAATGACGACGTCGAGGTTGTAGTGGTCGACCTGGTAGGTTTTCCCGTCCGCCGCAGTATGTGCAAATTTTGCACATACTGCCGCAGGATCCAGTTCGCCCTCCCGGAACGCGTTCCCGACGTGCTTGGTGACGACCGAGCGCTCCCGCCCGAACAGCTCGGCCATCTGCGCCTGGGTCAGCCAGACCGTCTCCCGATCGAGGCGCACATCGACCCGGACCTCGCCGTCTGGGGCCTCGTAGACGATCACCTCACCGCCCGGCGCTGCACTCATCACCCGGCCCTCCGCATCAGCGCCCCGGCGATGGATCCGTCCTTGCGTCGGTACTCCACTGTTACGCCATTGACCGGCATCCGATGCAATGCACGGTTGCGCTCCACCGGCCCGTAGATTGGGGTCCCAACGTGAATCATTTCAGCGCTCGCCATATCCACTTCCATCTCTGCCGTTCGCCCCAATCACAAACCAGGGTGGCTTCCGCAATATGCCTAGCCCGACCGGGTCAGCACTGGGAGTTCGTAATCTCGTAGACCATGTCGCCGACATACCGCTTGAACGACTCGTTCTCGACGAACTGCTTGTAAACCTGTGTGTCGTCCTTGAGCAGGATCTGCATCGCCTTATGCAGCGCCTGGTCGTGCGCCATGCGCGCGGTGTGCGGGGTGTTCTCCTTCGCATTCCGGTAGGCGGCGTCGGCGGCGACCTTGGGTGCGATGTCTTCACGGATGCGTTTGGCCACCCGGTCGGTGTCGGTGAACAGGGTGCCGAACTGCTCGTTGAAGGTCTTCAGGATATTGCTCAGCCGGTCCAGCTCGGGCTCGCCCTTGCGCCCGCCGGCGTCGGTCGGCACCGGCTCGATCTGGGCATCGTCGTCCGCCAGCGCGATCTTCATGGCCGCCTTCTTCTCGACGCGGTAGCTGTCCATGTCGATGGCTTCGAGGATGCCCTTGGCGAGGTCCTCCTCCTTGGGCGCCGGCAGCTTGGGCGTGAGCAGGTCGAGGAAGATCGACAGCTTCTCCCACTCGGCGTTGCTGTAGGGGATCACCGACGACAGGAAGGCGTAGGTGCGGCAGAACACCTTGGCCTTGCCCTTGAAGTCCACCTGGCCATCCTCGTCCAGCTGCTCCACATAGACCGCCACGCAGGCATCGAGGATGGGGTCGAGCCGGTCGCGATCCGCGCCGCCGAGGAACAGCCCCACCACCTCGCGCACCTGCTCCGGCGAATACACCTGCGCGGCATCGAGCGCCCCTTTGAGGTCGTGCAGCTTGTTCGGATCGGTCTCGTCGGCGAGCAATGTGGTGCGGTAGTAGTCCTGGAAGGCGAAGGTGATCGCCTCGCTGTTGTTCTGGAAGTCGAGCACGAAGCAGTCGTGCTTCTGCGGGTGGGCGCGATTCAGGCGCGACAGGGTCTGCACCGCCTTGATGCCGGCCAGCGGCTTGTCCACGTACATGGTGTGCAGCAGCGGCTCGTCGTAGCCGGTCTGGAACTTGTCGGCGCAGATCAGGAAGCGGTAGGGATCGGTCTGGATCTTCCCGGCGATGTCGTTGCTCGGGAAGCCGTTCAGCGAGGCCTCGCTCACCTTCGCGCCGCCCCCGTTACCATGGGAAAAGTCGTGCTCGCCGGAGAAGGCGACGATCGCCTGGTACGGGCTCTTGCGCTCCGCCAGGTAGGCCTTGAAGGCGTGGAAGTACTGGATCGCCCGCTCGATGCCGCTGGTGACCACCATCGCCCGCGCCTGGCCGCCGATCTTGCCCGTGGCCAGCACCTGCTCGTGGAAGTGGTCCACCATGATCTCGGCCTTGAGCCGGATGGCGTGGTCGTGGCTCTCCACGTAACGGCGCAGCTTCTTCTTCGCCTTCCTGGTGTCGAACTCCGGATCGTCTTCGGTCTTCTTGACCAGCCTGTAGTAGCTGTCCACCGGCGTGTAGACCTTGAGCACGTCGAGGATGAAGCCCTCCTCGATCGCCTGCTTCATGGTGTAGCCGTGGAAGGGCCGGTGCTTGATCTTGCCCTCGGCATCCGGCGGCAGCGGCTCGCCGAACATCTCCAGCGTCTTGTGCTTGGGCGTGGCGGTGAAGGCGAAGTAGCTGGCGTTGGTCAGCATCTTGCGCGCGGCCATGCGTGCTTCCAGCGCGGCGTTCACCGTGTCCTCGGGGTCGGGGCCTTCGTCGTCCGGCGCCGGCGCGGCCCCAGTGCTGCCGAGTGCCTGGCTCATCGCCGCCGAGGTCTTGCCGCCCTGGCTGGAGTGCGCCTCGTCGATGACGATGGCGAAGGTCTTGCCGGCATCCAGCGCGATCTCATCGAGGATGAAGGGGAACTTCTGCACCGTCGAGACGATGATCTTCTTGCCCTCCTGGATGAACCGGCGCAGGTCGCCGGAGCGCTCGGCGTGGCCCAGGGTCGCGCCCACCTGCATGAACTGCCTGATGGTCGCCTGGATCTGGCTGTCGAGGATGCGCCGGTCGGTCACCACGATCACCGAGTCGAACACCTCCCCCTGCGCCACATCGCCGCCGCGCTTGAGGCCGATGAGCTGGTGCGCGAGCCAGGCGATCGAGTTCGACTTGCCGCTGCCCGCCGAGTGCTGGATCAGATAGCGCTTGCCCGCGCCGTGCGTGCGCACATCGGCCAGCGCCTGGCGCACCAGGCTCAACTGGTGGTAGCGCGGCCACACCTGCCGGCGCTTTTTGCGGCCCGTGCGCGGGTCCTTCTCCTCGACGATCTGTGCGTAGTTCTCGAGGATGTCGGTCAGCCCCGCCGGCGTAAGCACCTCTTTCCACAGGTAATCGGTCTTGAGGCCATGCGGGTTGGGCGGGTTGCCCGCGCCGTCGTTGTGGCCCTTGTTGAACGGCAGGAACCACGAAGCCTTGCCGCGCAGCTCGGTGCACATGCGCACCTCGCTGTCGTCCACCGCGAAGTGCACCACGCAGCGGCCGAACTCGAACAGCCGCTCCCGCGGGTCCCGGTCGCGCTTGTACTGCTGCACGGCGTCCTCGACCGTCTGCCGGGTGAGGCTGTTCTTCAGCTCGAAGGTCGCGATCGGCAGGCCGTTGATGAACAGGCACAGATCCAGCGCGCGGCGCGTCTCGTCCATGCTGTAGGCGAGCTGGCGGGTGATCGAGAAGCGGTTCTGCGCGTGCAGCTTCTCGGCCTTCACATTGCCCGGCGAGGGCGTGCCGTAGAACAGTTCGAAGTGCAGCGGCCCGTGCGCCACGCCCTTGCGCAGCACGTCGATCACGCCGCGCTTGCCGATCTTCGACCGGACAGGCGGGCGAGGAACTTCAGGCGGTTGATGTCCCTGGCGTCGTCCGCATCGGCCAGCGCCAGCTTCCTGAACGCCTCGGGCTGGGTGGCGCGCAGGAAGGCGAACAGTTGCGGCACGTCGAGCGCGTGGGCGCGGTCGTAGTCCAGCGCGCTGCCGGCGGTGTAACCGGTGCCTCCATAGGGCGGCCGCTGCAAGGCGACCCTGTCTTGGGCGACCGCGAGGCCATCCGCGCCGGTCATGTGCCGCATGATCAGGGTTTCGAGGCCCTTTTCGGTGGTGTCGGTGGTCATCGATCTGCCCTCAACAGGTCGGTCCCGTTCTTAATCAAGTAACCATCAAGTAACGGCATATATAACAAGTATATGTTTTACAACGTATTTATTAATGACGGGGCGCCGCGGAGCCTAGCCCCAATCAAGTACCCGTCAAGTAAGCGTGAGGTCACGCCACCCCTCCTGATCGCCCGACAGCCCAGTACGGCAGGTAGCGCATGTACTTGGGAGCAGCGTTCGCTTCCGCGGGCAAGATCTGGCCCGCTTCCACAGCTTCCCGGATCACGCGCGAGACCATGGAGCGGTTCTGTTCCTCCACCCCAAAACGGGCACGCAGACTCGAATTGGTCGTGTCTTCCCGCATCACATGGCGAAGGCAGGCGTGCAGATAGCAGGCGCGAATGCGCTCCGCTTTACTCATCTCTGCCAGCGTCTTGTGGGCAAACAGCACCGTTCGCGTGAACCCTGGCGGCACTTCGAACAGCGGCGCCGGCAACTGGTAGAGCTCCACTTCGAAAACCACCTTGTCGATGCCGGTGCCGCGTTCCTCGCAGATGCGGAATCGGCGCATCAGCGAGGCCAGGGCCTCGTTGCGGGACTTCGGCGGGGTATCCACAAAGCGCTGCGTGTCGACCAATGGCTCACCGGGGTTGGTGATCTCGATACGGTCCTCGAAAATCTCGACCATCGGCCCCGCGCCAGTCACGAAGAAGTCCTGGTGGATCAGCGCGTTTGCCACCAGCTCGCGGACGGCCAGCTCCGGGAACATCGGCACCTTGCGGCGTAGGGCCTGGCCAATGACCTCGTTCGACGGCAGCAGTCCGTTGATATAGCCGATCAGCCCTTCGAACCCGCTCGCGTAGCCCTTGCCGCCCACCTGCTCCTTCAGCGTCTCGACTCGGTTCTTGCCCCGGTACTGGATAACGCGGGCTGCCTTGCGGCGCAGGCCCGGGAAATCCTCCAGCCGCTTCGCAAACAACACGCCGCCGAGATTGGTGATGCGCCATCCGCCGGCCTTGCAAGTCTCGATCAGGCCGTCGTCCGCCAGTGCCTCGATGATGCCGTCGCGATTCGCGGGCAGGGTTCGTTCCAGCAGGTCGAAGTAGGCCGGGTAGTCCAGCAAGCGCAGAACCTCATCCGCCTGCACGCGATCAAGTGCGGTACCGCGCTCGAACGGCGTCTGGTCGAATACCCGCCACAACTCACGCTCGCGATCCGGTGCGTCCTTGAGCGGCTTCTTCACCGAACCGATCCGGATGAATTCCTCGCCCTGGAAGCGAACCGGATGCCGGAACGCCTGCCCGACTTCCAGCAGCACCACGGGCTGACCTCCAGCGTCAGCTCGTAGAAGCGAAATGAATCTTCGGCGTGAGCAAGCGCAGCAACCAGCTTTCCAGCGGCTCGTTGCCCTTCCTGGCTGTCGAGGGTGAAAAGCGCGTGCCGATGACGCGGTGTGTTCCGTTCTCGATGCCCCAGATCAGATAGCCAGACGCCTTGCAGTTGTACGCCGCGGAGTTGGCCAGTGCGGACAGGTACTCGCCAATCTCCTGCGGGTCCGCGTTGTTGCCCTTGAACTCCAACCACTCCGTCTCGCGCGGCAGCTTGCACAGCTCCCGAACCAGGCCGGCGAGATATTCCGGTGTTCGGTCGCTGGTCATGCCGTGGCCCTCGTCTGCGGTCTCGATCTCATCGCCCAGGTCGGCGGCGTCCTCGGCGGTGTCGGGCGGCGCTTCGTCCGGCAGGAGCAAGCCGCCTCGCGCACGTCGAGCTTGCCGGTCACCACGTCGGCGACGAGGCGGGTGCGGTATTCGCGGAGGAGTTCGATTTCGCGTTCGAGGCGGGAGATGGCGGTGTCACAGCCAAGCAGTTCGTTGTCAAGTGATGCCGCGATTTTCTCTTGCTCCGACAGCGGCGGAACGCAGAACCAAAGTCCGCGTAGTTCGTCCGGGTAGATGTGTTTGATAGTCGTGCCGCGGCACATAGTGGCCTTTTGATGAGCTGACCCGTAGCTGTCCAATGCGTATCCAAGGAATGCAGCGTGAGCGGCCACGGTGGGCCTAAAGATCACGATATCTCCACCGCAAACGGCCGTCCCTCCGTAAAGATTAACGGCTGACTTGCCAATCTCCTCAACTCGCTCGCCAGATGCCGCGAATAGAACATCGCCGAAGCGAATAGACGTATACGCGGCTGCCGTGTCCGTGCTGACGAATCCGCGAGGCTGGCGGATGAAGTTCCTATAGTGGAAGTAGAGTTCGCCATAGCGAACACAGGGCACGCCCTCCAACGTAGCGTCTTCCTTGCTGCCACCAACTCCCTTATGCAAACGTCCCATATGGCGTAACTGCCGCACCTCCCAATGCTGCGGAATGTCGCCGAGCCAGGGGATGCCGGAGGGTTTGAGGGGGACGGAGGGGTCGAGGCCGCGGGTGACGGCGCGGTGGATGATGGCCTGTTTCTGCTCGTTGAGCAGCGCGATCACCTTCCGCTTCGCCCGGATCACCCGCTCCAACCGGCCGTTCGCCCAGTCCAGAAACCGCACAATCGCCGCCTGCTCGTCGGGCGGGGGTTGTGGGGTTTTCGTTCCGAGAAACCTCTCAGCAGGAATCGTGTTCCTAAGCCCGGAATAGAGCGGACTGAGCAGCTTGCGGTCGTCCATGGCTCGATAGAACAACTCGAAATACTCCGAGCTGCCTCTTCCGAGCGATTCGAATACCGTGTATGCGCCGGTGATCATTCCGTCGTGACGAGCGAGGCCCACCGTCCGTGGTGTCTCCGGCACATCAAAGAGGCAGAACACGAGATCTCCGTTACGCACCTCCTGCGAGCTTCCCATGTCCGATGAAAACTTTCCCTTTCCCGTCGAGATGTCTCGAACGATGACGCCCTGTTTTGTAAGAGAAAGCAGCCGGTAGTCGCCGTGACGCCTCCCGACAAGCACCTTCCTCCTACGTACAAGACCACGGTTTGGAATAAGCCCCCAATGCGTCGGCACCTGCCCGAGCCACGGCAACCCCGACTCCTTGTACTCCGCATACGGCCTGAGGTCGGCGATCATGGCTGGCCTCCGTCGCCCATCTGGCGCTCGTAGGACTGGCGCACCAGGCCCATGACGTAGGGCAGCTCGTCGAGCGCCTGGAGGCCGACCTCCACGTCGCCGTTGCCCCAGCGGCCGATATTGGTCACGTCCTTGCACAGCCCCTTCGGGTCGTTGATCTCGGCAAACGCCATGTTGAGGCTCAGCCGCAGCCGCTTGGCCTGCGGCACCACGTCCACGAAGTTGGTCTCGGCCTTGTAGGCCACGTACAGCTTCATGAACTCTTCGGTCACGCACGGATCGAGCGCGAGCACCTCCTTGCGGAAGGCCTCGAATATCTCGCGCAGGCCGGGAGCGAGCAGGTTCGGGTGGTCCGCGATGCTGTAGCCGGCGGTCGCAGGCAGCTTCTGCGGCTGATAGGCGGCGAGCGTTTCGGCATCGAGCCTGGGCGCGGTCCACACCCCGAGCGCCAGATCGGCGAGCCGCCCGGCGCGGGCCTGGATGGCGGCTTCGTTCCAGACGTCGAGCTGGCCGAGCCCGGCGTTGAGCTTGAGCGGGCTCTCCTTGAATCCGCCCGGCATGTCGCGCTTGTCGGCGAAGGGGCGGTCGCTGTATTCGGCGTTGTAGCCGGTGAGCGTGAGGTTGCCCAGCGTGTGCAGCCACTGCTGCTGTACGCGCTGCCACTCGGCCCCAAGCGCCTGCTGCCACGCCGCCGGCAGCTCGGGGTTCTGCGGCAGGATGTGCTCGATGCTGTACTCGTCCACCGGCACGCGCTCCTTGCGGCCGTGGTTTTCCAGCCGGCGCAGCCAGTAGCTGCGGCTGCGGAAGTTGTAGAGGTCGCGGGTGTGCAGGTCGCGCCGGAACTCGTCGTCGGCCGGGAAGCGACGGTAGGACGGCAGCGTGAGGAAATGCGCCTGGATGCTCTCGAGGTAGCGGTCCTTCTTGAGGGCCTTGCCGAAGGTGGCGAAGGTCTTGTTCATCGAGTTGGTGGGGATCGCGCAAATGGCACGGCGGAACACATAGGACTCGACCAGCCGCACGGCGGCGGCGAAGTCGGCGGCGCTGAGCGTGCCGGTCGCGTAGTCGTGGTACAGCTCCAGCAGGAACGGGTAGGCGACATCGACTTTCAGCTCGCGCAGGTCGTGGAAGGCCGTGCCGAGCGCCGCGTCCTGCTCGCGGCCCAGCGCGAGGGCGCAGAAGTAGCGGGCGAAGGCGCGGATCTCCTTGACCAGCGCCTCGATGCCCGCGCCCTGCACGGGCGTGGTGCGGGAGTAGTCCTTGAACGCCTCGTAGACCTCGCGCTCGCGCGGGATGTCGCCGGTGCGCACGGTCAGGTAGTGGCGCATGAAGCTGTCGAACTGGGTGCCGTAGGCCTCCTGCCCGAAGTCGAGTTCCATCGGCCGCCAGTATTCCTCGTAGAGGCGCGTCTGGAGCGCGGGCTCGAGGCCCATGAGGATGTAGTTGCGGATCAGGTCCGCCTGGCTCAGCTCCTTGCCCGTGGAGTTCATGCTCTCGAAGATGAGCTGCGGGTTGTCTTGGTCGCGGCTGAGCGCGATGTCCACCACCACCAGCTTGGCGAGGCCACGGCAGACCGGGGCGAGGTCGCCCTTCTGCCCGGCGAGCAGCCCGGTGAACAGGTCGAAGTTCTGCGTCACGCGCAGCGACGGCTCCTGCGGCTGTTCCGTGTTTTTGATGACGGCCTTGAGCGAGGCGTTGTCGGTCTGCGACAGCAGCAGCTTGAAGTAGCGGTCTCCGCTTTCGAGCGGGTTGCTCAGGTAGTAATGGCGCAGCTTGGCGGCCGAGAAGCCATCGACCGGCTCGCCGTCGCCCAGCGCGCGGGCCAGCGCCTCGATCAGCAGCGACACGGTGGTCAGGCGCTGCTGGCCGTCGATCACCAGCAGGGGCGCCTGGTGCGTGACCTGCGACAGCCCCTGTTCGACGTAGACGATGGAGCCGATGAAGTGCACGGCGATGGTGTCGCTGGAGCCGGCGCGCAGGATGTCATCCCACAACTGGCGGCACTGTTTGTCGGTCCACGAATAGGTGCGCTGGTAGATCGGGATCACGAACTGCGGCGACTTCTGCAGGAAGGCGAGCAGCTTGGCTTCGGTGGCTTTCACTTGGCATCCTCGGCACAAGCAAGTCGGCGGGCGGCGTTTTCCCTGGCATGTGCGATCGCCTGGTGCAGGCGCTGGCGCAGCAGCGGCAACGGCGGCAGTTCGGTGAGGTACTCGGCGACGCGGATGGATTTGGCGTCCAGTTCGAGCAGTTCCACCTGCTCGGCATCGGCGGACGCGCACAGGATGAGTCCGACCGGGGCTTCCTCGCCGGGGGCGCGCTCGTGCCTGTCCAGCCAGCGCAGGTACAGCTCCATCTGGCCGACGTGCGCGGGCTGGAAGGACTCCAGTTTCAATTCGACGGCGATCAACCTACGCAGGTGGCGATGAAAGAACAGCAGGTCGAGATGGAAATCGTCTTTGCCGACGCTCATGCGCTTTTGCCGGGCAACGAAGGCGAAGCCCGATCCCAGCTCCAGCAACACACCCTCGATCTCGCGCAGGATGGCGCTCTCAAGGTCGCGTTCGCTGTAGGCGCCCTTGAGGCCGAGCAAGTCGAGCAGGTAGGGATCGCGGAACACGGTGTCGGGGCTCATCTGCCCGTCGCGAAGTTTTCCGATCTCGGCCGAGATGACCGTTTGCGGTTTTTTCGACAGCGCGGTGCGCTGGTACAGCATGCCGCCGATCTTCTGCCGCAGCGTGCGCACATCCCAGCGCTCGATGCGACACATCTCCGCGTAAAAATCGCGGGCGAGCGGGTCCTTGATCGGGAGCAGCTCGATGAAGTGGCTCCAGCTCAATTGTGTCGACAGCGTCGACACAATCTCCTGGTCCGTGAAGCACTGACAGAACTGAATGGCGCGATAGAGCGAGCGGAGGGTAAAGGCCTGCCCGAACTCGACGGTCAATTCTCGTGACACGGTCGCGAGAATTCGTTTTCCGTACGGCGCCCGCTCGTCCTGAAGGCTCTCGGCGAGGAGTCGGCGCCCGAGATGCCAGTACAGGAGCGTCGTGGTCGAGTTCGCCACCGTGGCAATCCGCTGGCGGGCGGACTGGATCAGTTCTCGCAGGTCCGCGAGGAGCGCCGCCTCATCAACGATGGCAGGCACCGCTGCCCCTGCGGAGTGGCCGGGGTGTTGACGCCTCCCGGGCTGTAGCGCGGTGGGCTTGCGTTTCTGGCGTGGCGGGTCGGCCTTCCTTGTCATGGCGTGGCCCCCACCTTCAACAAGCCATCCAGCAGCCTCTCGGCCTCCTTCTCGATGGCGAGGATGTCCGCGCTGATCTCCTCCAAGGTGCGCAGCGGCTGCGGCTTGTAGAAGTGGCGGGTGAAGCTGATTTCGTAGCCGATTTTGGTGGCGTCTGCCTTGATCCAGGCGTCGGGGGTGTAGGGCAGGACCTCGCGGCGGATGAATGCCTCGATCATTTTTCACTCTCCCCGGAAAGCCCCAATGGCAATTGCCCGCCGCTGCTGCGGTAGGCCTGCTCGGCATGGGTCGGCGCATCGGGGAACCGCCGTTCGAGCTGGCCCGCCTTGACCATCGGCGAGAGGTGCCGTTCGGTCAGATTCGCGGGCCGGATGTTGAGCCAGCGGGCCAGTTCTGCCGGAGTGGTCCAATCTCTCTGGGCGCAGATGCTTGCGATGACTGCTCGCAACCGCTCTTTGCGGGGGCGGGTGCCAAGCTGCTGGATGGCGGCGAGCACTTCCGGGGCCAGCTCCCCGCGATCCGTGTCGCGCTCCCCTCGATTGGTGGCAAGCTCCCCTCGATCCAGGGCCGGCTCCCCTCGATTTTCAATCAGCCCACCTCGATCCGGGCTTGGCTCTCCCCGATTGCCCCGGTCAATCAACGGCTGAGTCGGGGCGCTGAGCGTGGTCGGCAGCGTGTAGTAGCTGTTTGCGCCATGCGGGTGGAGGTCCAGCAGGCTGCGGTCGCGCAGCTTGCGCAGTAGCAGGCTCGCCGCGAGGGTGTCCATCCCGGCCAGGGAACGCAGATCGGCGTTTTCTACCCGGCCATTACGGTGCGCATGCAGCAGGGCGCGGAACTCCTCGTCGCTGATTTCGGTGCTGCCCAGACGCGACACGAACTCCCGGTCCGCGGCCGTCAGTGTGGGTGTATTGCGCAGGGTGACCGTCACACCGCGCGGACTGGCGGTGATCTCCGGCTTGGGCAGGAAGGCGTCTTCCATCTCGGCAAACATTCGAGGAATGCCCTCGCCCTGATCCCGTGCTACCCCAAGGTCGACCAGCACGCGCATCAGACGCGGATTGCGGCTGCGATGAATGCGCCTGAGCGACAGCACCTCGTCGAGCGTCAGATCGCCGATCAGCCCGCCGGGGCTGATGATCTCCATGCGGTCTTCGAACAACCAGATTTCGGTGCCAGCGCCTTCCACGCCGTAGTCCCGATGGGCCACCGCGTTCAGCAGCGCCTCTTTCCACGAAAACTCGGGATATTCAGGCACCGGACGGAAGCGCGTGCCGACCAATCGCGACGGGCGGCGCAACAGGCTGCTGACGACAGCCGCCGCCTGGTCCATGACTGCGGGCAGGTTGCCTTCGATACGGGGGCGCTCTTCCACGTTGTGCTCCGGCCCGGTGCGCCGTTCGGTGCCGATCACTCGAAAAATGCGAACGCCCGCATTTGGGTGATCCGGCCCAAACCGCGTGAACAGCAATTCAGCGGCCCGGCGCAATTGAATTCGGTCCCCGCGCCGGTCCGCGAGCTTGCGCTTGAGGAGGTAATCCTCGTCGCTCCAGGCGGCGAGACCGGCGCCTTGCCGTGCTTGAGCAATCAATTCGCGGTCAAGGTCGGCCACCGTGCATGCCGCAGGGCGGCTTTCCCAGCTTTCTGCCAAGCCTTGCAGCTTGAGTGCTCGAATCTGGGTCTCGCTAACTTGCAGCGTCTTGTCGCCGATGCGTAGCGGGAAGCCATCGCCGACGACCTGAACCGGCACATCCGCGGCCGGCACGTCGAAGACGATCAGCTGCTTGCCTTGGGTCTCGACCAAGAACCCTTCAGATTGCGGTGGTTGGAGGCGGGCACGAGGCGTCGAGAGCAGGCTGGCGAGCGCATCAGCCGGCAGCGAATGTCCGGTGACGGAGTGATCGTCCTCGATCCCCAATACGAGGACTCCACCCTCCGCATTCGCAAACCCTGCGACGTACTCGGCGACTTGATCGCGTACGGCGCGGCGATTACGGGCACGCTTGGCGCCTTCCGTGCCTTCATACAGCGATTTGCGGTCGAAGTGCTGCCCTTCGTCTTGATGAAGGAAGGGCGTGATGTCGAACGCCGGCTGGCTCATACCGCGTTCACCTTCAGCAAGCCATCCAGCAGCCCCTCGGCCTCCTTCTCGATGGCGAGGATGTCGGCGCCGACGTTTTGCACTACTGTTTCTCCTCGCGCTTCAAGATGTCCTCGACATAGGGATACCGTTGGGTCAACACGTCGAGCAGTCTGGTTTCGACCTGTTTGGTGAGTCGCTTGAGGTCGAAGTACTCGAGAACTGCGCGGAAATGAGCATCGGAGCCAGGCTCCAAGCCTTGATCCTGCGCGATCCGGTTAGCCGCGAACTGAATTTCGCTTGGGGGAATTTCCTCAAAGTCCCTGGGGCCGCGTTCCCGCAATACGACCGGGGGCGCGCCCTTGAGTCGCACCACCGAGTAAAGAAGACCACCGGTGCAGGATTCGTCCTCTTTGACGACTGCGCCGTCGCGGATGGCCCGATCCAGTGCCTTGTTCATAGACTTCTTCAGCTCTGGACCCATGCGACGGACGCCGCAACCGCGCAGATAGATGTCATAGGCGCGCTTGGCGAGGATCGGACCCTCCGTCTCGATGATGTGCCGCAGCCCGTCTGCTACGGTGGCGATCGTTGTCTCTCGTGGGTCGGGCCCGGCATGTCCCTCGAAAGCGACATAACGCGCTGCGCCAGGCGGGAGAGCCGGCACCGGAACAGCAGTGGTGGGCAGGTTCTGATGCCTCGTGGGGCTTGCCGAGGAATCAGATGTTGCCGGCGGTGGGGTGGTCACCGGCGCGGGCCCGGAGCTGGTCTCTTGTGCAGCAGGCGTTACCGTTGCCTTGGTCTCTGTCGTTTCAGGGAGAGGGGGTTCATCGACGGGAGCCTCGTCGAGCGCCGCGACCAGCCTGTCGTGAAGATCCATCGACTTCGGTTGCGGGGGCTGTGCCGCCGAGGCATCCACACCACCGGGTTGGATGCCGAGGCGATCCAGCTCAGCCCACACTTCCTCCATAGCAGCATCCGGATCGCGATAGAAATCGCCCCCCCGAATGCGAGCAAACTGCCAGCCCGCCCGCTCCAGATCGCGTTGCCGTGACATGTCCTGCTCGTAACGGTCGGGTCCGTGCCACTCGTCGCCGTCGCACTCCACGGCCAGACGACCCTGCATACCCTCGACGACCAAATCGATGCGATAGCGATGGTTGGTCGGATCGCCGACACAGACTTGTGTCCGCACGTGAAACCCACGGTCGGTGATGCGGCGGTAGACGTGCCGCTCGAACTCCGACTCGAAGCGCTGCTCGCGCTCCTCGGTCGCCTGGCGCTGTGGGTTGAGCATGTAGCTGAGGAGGCGGTAACGCATGCAGGCGCTGCTGAGCGTGTCGAGCTCCGTCGAATGGAAGAGCCATAGCTGGTCCTGCGCGCGGCTGACCGCGACATTGAATCGCTGTCGGGCCGCCTCGCCAGAAAGAACGCCGATCCGCTGTTCGCCTGGAGCGGCGACCATGCTCAAAAAGATAATGTTGCGTTCGTCGCCTTGGAACGCATAGGCGTCACCGCAAATGATGCGGCGTTCTTCGATCACTTCAGGATCGAGCGTCGTGAGGAGAATGCTCTCGATCAGCTTTGCCTGCGCTTCGCCCTGCAGGCTGATCACGCCCATGGTTGCACGGGCGTAGCGCGGATCCTCGATGCAGGCGCAGATCTGCGCAACGATTGCCTCGGCCTCAGGCGGGTTCTGCGCGTGTTGGGTGCTGCCCTTACGATAGCCATCAGTCACGTGGCGCAGCACGAGGGGCTCGAGCCGGTTGGCTGGATAGGCTCGCAGCGGATCGAGCGGGGTGCCACTGCTCGCATAGCAGAGATCGTTGGAGAACTGGATGATCTCCGGCATACACCGGAAGTGCTCGCGCAGGACGATGTTCTGATTGAAACGGATCTTCGCGTTGCCGTAGAGGCTGCTCTGCGGTGATAGCGCGTGCTGGTGAGGAACGCCATCCAGGAAGTGCTGCTGGAGTCCGGCGACCGCCGCATCCGCAACCCCGACGCCGGCGGGGCTGATCTGCTGATCGTCGCCAACGACGATCACCTGCTTGGAGATGTAGAAGAGGAACAGGCTCTCGATTCCGAGCTGGCTCGCCTCGTCCACAATGACGAGGTCGTAGCGCCCCGGCGATGGATCAATCATCTCTGCGACGAGATAGCGTGGCATGATCCAGATCGGAATCGCGTCGCGACAGGCATCCATGTAGCGGCGTGCGTCCTGCCTCAGGCGCGCCAATCTCGCCGATTGTCCCGTGCCTTTGCCCATCGCGCGCACCGCCTCGCGCCAACTCCTGAGCGCATTGGCCTCGGGGCGCGAAAGACGATGAAAGAAATGCATCCAGGCACGCTGAGATGCTGAATCAGCTATGAGCCTACCGATCTCGACCTCGGTTGCGTGACGCTTTTTCCAGAGCCCGCGTTGGTAGTCGAGATCTACGCGCCTCGCCAACCAACTATCTACAAAAGCCCAGCACCATGCCTCCTCCAGCGCTGCAAGGCGGGAGTCCCAAGCCGGATCCCCGAGACTTAGTTCAATCATTCGAACAAGACCGGGTATGGCGTCGTTGAGGAGGCCCTCGATGGTTTCCCGATCGATATTGTCCTGTCGAATGCGTTCAATCGAGCCGACGACTGTCCAAGCTTGGCTATATGCTCTAACGTCTCGTTCCGTGACCGCATTAATGAGTGCCCCTACCACGGGATGGATGCTGTGAAGCTGCGCTAGCGCGGTCAGAGCTTGAAAAGAGTTTTTAATGTCGTCCTCCGCCCTACGAAGCTCATCATCGAGGTCCGTAGCATTGATGACGTCCATCCACTGTTGGGCTTCACCACTGAGCCAGTTGGGTGTTGGTATCGGGATCGATCTGCTCGACAGGCTCCGCGCAGCTTGGTCGCAGAACCCGGCAAACTTGAGTGCTTTTTCTAGCACGGATGCGTGCTCATTAAGGCCGGCCAATCGGAGTCTTCGGTCAGCCCCAAAATCCATAACTCCGATATCCCTCCAGGCTTTTTCGAGGTCGGAAAGTGCGAGTTCGAAGTCAATGTCATCGCGCACGATGCTCAGGCTGTCGATTGTATCGGCCGGTTGTCCGTCGACAAGGACATCCCGCTTGAGGTACGTGCGCCCTTTGAGCGGTTCTGGGGTCATGAGACCGAAGCGCTTCCATTTTCCGCCTGAACCCAGATACTCGATTGCGACAGCGGCATCTGCGCGGAGCTTGTGAGGTGCCATCCCCTCAGGTAGAGCAACAACATGTGTACCGACCCTAGACAAAAGGAATTGAGCCTGTTCCATACCCTTGATGCTGATTTCCAGCAGCATTTTCCATTCGGCTGACCGACCTGTGATCGCATCTTGAAGCGCCTTTTGGAGCCATTCGAGGTTCAGGCGTTGCAATTCAAGCCTTTTGCTCTCAAGAGCTACCAGGCCGGTCTTGAGTTTGGCTCTGTCGTTTGCGGACAACGCGGAAATCGACACAAAGGCTGGGTGAGAGCGCACCGCGCCCTCCCGTGCGCTGTTTCGTTGAGCCTCGGCCTCAACTGAGGCCATGCGAGCGAAACCTTCCGGCGATGGGAGTGCGGAGTGTGAAGGGAAATTACGGTGGGTCTCTTCAATTTCTTCAGCGGAATACTGTCGTCGAAACTTCAGCCATCTCGTCGCCTGATGGTTGGTTATTCCGGAGCGGCTTGCCGAGTTTGTGGGAAGCCTCAGCCAACCAAACCGCTCCCGCTCCTCGGCGACCCGTGCGGCGATCTTCGATGCAGTGCCCTGATAGGCACCATCAAGCAGACTGTGCGAGACCGTCTCGTCCTGGCGTAGGCTTCGAATCTCCGACTCGAGATCGGAAAGCCGGCGACGGGCTCGGTGGAGGTCGCAATCGATCTCGGTGATCCGAGAGGCGTATGCATCGGGTGAGTAGGAGGAATGCCGATTCGTGATCTCTTGCACCGCGCCGTTCAACTCGGCGAACGCGTCTCCTCCCTGCCCGAGGAGGCTCACGCACAAGGGCTGAATCTCTTCGGGCAATTTATTCTTGAGGATCTGGAGGGCGCGCGCCGTTTCCGCGGTGATGAGGACTCGCTTCCCGGTGGCAAGCAAATGGCAAATCAGATTTGCGATGGTGTGGCTCTTGCCAGTCCCTGGCGGGCCCTGAACCAAGACCCCTTGATCGCGCCTCAGCGCATCGACGATACGGCGCTGCTCCCGGTTGGCGGGCAGCGGAAAGTAGGTCTCTGAGGACAGCGGCGTGGGCCCGCTGTCTTCTTGGCTGGGCTCGTGCCGATTCGAAGTTGAATCGTCGTCACCTCGCCAGTCGTCGTCAATCAGACGGCCCCAACCATCGGGAACCACCGCATCTTCACCTCCGAGGTTCTCGATCAGCTTTTCGTAGACGCGGACCATTCCGGTGTGCAGACGCTTCCTCAGAATCAACGCCGGGGCAAAACTGACGTTCGGGTTGTTGCCGCTGGCAGGCTTGGCACCGAGTCCGTCGGCCCACGTCGAGTTGGCGCTGAGGGCGCCCGACCAGGTCTTCAGCGCGGCGTGCATGAGCGGCTTGTCCCAGATCGCGTCGCCAACCTCTTCGAGCTGCTTCGCAATGACCGCATAGTGCGATCGATCCGGTCGAAGTTCTGCCTCGAGCATGTCATCTTCGATGCGGAGCCTCGCGCCTTCGCCGGGCGCTGCCACTCGGATGACGCCCTTGCCTGGTTCAAAGCTCAGCTCGACCTGTGCGACGACTGCGTGCCGTCGAATCGGAACCAATCGGCCGCCGATGGTCGCTCGCCAGTCCACAAGCCCCAAGCCAAGCACGAGCTCGACGATCTCGCCTTGCTTTTGCACCTGTGTATGAAGCCTGAAAAGCTCGGCATAGACCTTCTGCACCGCCTCTCGACGGCGTTGGTCAGCCGCCCATGCTTCCCACTTGGGACGGAAGGCCTGATATGCATCCAAGACCTCGGGATAATCCGATAGGTGCCGTTCTACGAGGGGCGGAGTTTCGCCCTCATCCACCTCAGCCTCCACATCCTCGACAAAGATGCTCGCGAGTAGAGGCGGAAGCTCTGAGGTTGCCTTGCGGAGAGCCTTCGCGTCCACCCACCGGGCGATGGCTTCCGGTGGCTCTGGCGCGATCTTGAACTCCTGCTTGTAAACTTCGAGCCACGGCTTTCCCGGGTCGTATTCGTCGGTCCACGCGCCGCTGCGGCAGTCCACTTCTTGCGGCATATCGCCGAGCCAGATTACGGACTCGTACTTGGCAACATCGCGGACGGTCGTGCTACGTAAGCCAACGAACTCCTTCAAATATTGCGCTAGCCGCAGAGCCGGACTTTCGATCTTGCTGGTGTCAGTGGCCAAGGCGCCGCTCCCTTGATCTGATCTCCCTGTACATGGCAATCACGGCGCCAGCCTTCCCGTTCGCGGTCGCGCCTCAGCGCCCCCGATGATCTCCTCCAGCAGCCCCTCGGCCTCCTTCTCGATGGCGAGGATGTCGGCGCTGATCTCTTCCAGCGTGCGCAGCGGCTGCGGCTTGTAGAAGTGGCGGGTGAAGCTGATCTCGTAGCCGATCCTGGTGGCGTCTGCCTTGATCCAGGCGTCGGGGGTGTAGGGCAGGACCTCGCGCTTTATGAAGGCCTCGATGCCTGCCCCCGACCCTGATCGGGGGCCGCCGTCTTCCAGCAGCGGCACCTGTTCGGTGTCGCGCAGGTCGGCGTCGGGTTCGTATTCGACGACCACGGGCTTGCCATCTACCGTGGCCTCGAACAGGCCGCGCAACGGGTCGGCGACGGCCTTGCCGCCTGCCTGTCGCCTGGCTCCGGCAGACAGGGGCTTGTGCGCCTTGGCGATGACCGGCGGCGCGGTGTCGACCCGCCAGCTCACGGCCTTGAGGATCAGCTTGCGGTCGGCGGCGGCGAGCTTGATGCCGGCCTGTCTGAGTGTCTCGTCGACGCGGTCGCGGAAGACGTTGTGGTCCTCGAAAAGTTGGTCGCCCAGCGCCGTGCGCAGCCTGCTGGCGCCTTCCACCAGGCGGCCGTCGCGCTCCCAGGTCCGGGGGTCGAGCAGCTTCTTGTGCTTCTTCTCGGGCAGCCCTTTTTTGGCGCTGCCACTCTCTTCGTCATCGCCTTCGTCCTCGTCGCTGCCCCAGTCGGCGAGGCGCTGCTCCAGCGCGACGGAGACCCTGGCGAAGTTGTTGAAAAGGTCATCGCCGAACTCGTCATGGAGCGTCGCGCGGATGTCCTCGTCGCCAGAGGCAAAGCGCAGGCTTTCGATGGCTTTTAGCGTGAGCTGGCTGTGCAGGCGCAGCGGGCGCTCGACCGTGACCTTCCAGTAACCGAAGGCGGCGTTGGGGAAGATCTTCGACTCCGGGGTCTCCTTGAAATCGAGAAAGGTGCGGCTGATGCGCTCGATGTCCTCGGGCGAGAGCTCGCAGTTCTTCTTGCCGAGGTTCTTGCGCAGCGGCTTGAACCACTGGCTGGCATCGATGAGCTGCACCCGGCCCTTGCGGTGCGCGGGCTTTCGGTTGGACAGCACCCACACGTAGGTGGCGATGCCGGTGTTGTAGAACAGGTTCAGCGGCAGCGCGACTATGGCTTCGAGCCAGTCGTTCTCGATCAGCCAGCGGCGGATGTTGCTCTCGCCCTGGCCCGCGTCGCCGGTGAACAGCGACGAACCGTTGTGCACCTCGGCGATGCGGCTGCCGAGCGCCGACTGGTCGTTCATCTTCGAGGCCATGTTGGCCAGGAACAGCATCTGCCCGTCGCTGGAGCGGGTGACCAGCGACAGCTCCTCGCCCTGGTGCATGACCCTGAAGCGCGGGTCGCGCATGCCGTCCTTGCCGCCCATGGCTTCGAGGTCCTTCTTCCAGCTCTTGCCGTAGGGCGGATTGGCGAGCATGAAATCGAACGCTTGCGCGGGGAAGGCGTCGTGGGCAAGCGTGGACCATTCCGCGCCGCCGACGATGTGGTCCGCGTTCTCGCCTTCGCCCTTGAGCAGCATGTCGGCTTTGCAGACCGCGTAGGTCTCGGGGTTGATCTCCTGGCCGTAGAGCAGGCATCTGACCTGCTGGCCGCGCTTCTGCGCGATGGCTTCGAGCGTCTCCTCGGCGACGGTGAGCATGCCGCCGGTGCCGCAGGCGCAGTCGTAGAGCAGATAGGTGCCCGACTTGATCTCGGCCTCGATCGGCAGAAAGACGAGGTTGGCCATCAGGCGCACCGCGTCGCGCGGGGTCCAGTGCTCGCCGGCCTCCTCGTTGTTGTCCTCGTTGAACTTGCGCACCAGCTCCTCGAACACCGTGCCCATGGCGTGGTTGTCGATGCCGGCCGGCGAGAGGTCGATGTCGGGGTCGAGGAACTTGTTGATCAGGGTGCCGAGGGCGTCGGCCTTGGACAGCGTCTGGAGCTGGTTGCGGAATTTGAAGTTGTCGAGGATGTCCTGGACGTTGGGCGAGAAACCGTTCAGGTAATCCTCGAAATCGGCCAGCAACTGCTGCTGGCTGCCGCGGGACCTGAGGTCGCGCAGCCTGAACTTCGAGGTGTTGTAGAAGGCCTGTCCGGCGGCGTCGCACAGGGCGGCGCGCTGCTCGGCGATGCCGGCGCTGTCGAGCATCTGCCTGGTTTCGAGCACCTTCTGTTTGGTCGGTTCGAGCACCGCGTCCATGCGGCGGATGACGCACATCGGCAGGATCACGTCCGGGTACTTGCCGCGCTTGAACAGGTCTCGCAGGACGTCGTCGGCGATGCCCCAGATGAAGGAGACGATCTTGTTGTGGGTGGCCTGGTCCATTGGTCAGCTGTCTTCCTCGCATTCGTGGGGGTGCGGACACGCCACCTGCGTCGAACCGACCTGATGCCGGCATGCGACGATTTCTGTGGGCACAAACGTATCTCTGTCGTCGGGAGTAGCGCACAAGCTCAGCCGCAGGCTTGCCGTAACCCAGCGATGGCGTCGGCTGAAAGCACTTGTGCCCTGCTGGATTTCGCATTGAATGTCCGACCCCTCGCAGTCGAACAATCCCGAAGGCTTTGCGAATGCGCCCTTGGTCAGCAGGGCGCTACTCATCCTTCGTTGCTTTCGTCATCGCACTATATTGTTTTTACCTGACCGATTCAGCCAGGCCATCGGCCTGGGCCAACAGCCCGAAGATCCCCCCGGTGTGGATGAACACCACATCGGCTGCGGCAGCAAACGCCCCGCGCCGGATTTCTTCCAGCAGTCCGTGGAACGCCTTGCCGCTGTAGACCGGATCGAGCACCAACCCCTGGGTACGGGCCAGCAGGCGGATGGTTTCGAATACCTCCGGGGTCGCCTGCCCGTAGCCGGGGCCGATGTAGCGATCATTGACCTCGATCGCGAGCTCCTCGACCGCAACACCGGTCGCGTAGAGTTGCGCCCACTCGCGCAGATCGGCGCGCACCTTGTGCTGGAAATAGGCGGCATCGTCGCATACCGCCATGCCGATCACCGGACAGCCCAGATGGTAGAGATGCGCGCCGGCGGTCAGTCCCGCCTGGGTGCCACCGGAGCCGGTAGCATGCACGATGGCAACGGGCTGAATCCCGGCAGCGGCAAAATCCGCGCGCAACTCGGCCGCACAACCGATGTAGCCCCAGACGCCGGTGCCATCGCTGGCGCCCACCGGGATACACCAGGGGCGTGCGCCCTGCGCCCGGTAGTGGGCGTCCCATTCGTCGTATAGCTCCGCCTGATGGGCGCGGTAGTGGGCCTTGCTGTAGCGGGAGACGGTAGCGCCGGCCAGCAGATCGAGCAGGAGATTGCCCTGGGGGTGCGGGTTGGGAGCGCCCTCCTCGCGCAACAGCAGATGCACCCGGAAACCCAGGCGGGCTCCCAGCAGCGCGGTGGCGCGGCAGTGGTTGGATTGAAGTCCGCCCGCGGTGATCAGGGTATCGCAGCCGGCCGCGCGGGCGCGGGCCAGCGTGAACTCGAGCTTGCGTATCTTGTTGCCGGTGACGGTGCACTCGGTCAGATCGTCGCGCTTGATCCAGATACGGGGGCCGCCGATGAGCTCGCGGAGCCGGTCGAGCGGCTCCAGCGGCGTCGGCAGACGCGCCAGCGCCAGACGCGGCGGAAAGCTGATCAGGTTCGCTTCCACCCACGCCACCCCAGCGCTGGCCGGCCGCTACAGCGCCTTCAGGGTTCCCTTGGGCAGCACGGCATGTATTGCCTCGCGCTGGAACTTGAGCTCCACCTTGTCGGAGACCTCAAGCACCAGGAAGTTGCCCTCGATCTTGGTGATGCGCCCCAGGATACCGCTGGCGGTAACGACTTCATCGCCTTTGGCGAGATTGGCGACCAGTTTGGCCTGTTCCTTGCGGCGCTTCTGCTGCGGCCGAATGATCACGAAGTACATGAACACAAAAAGTCCGCCGAACAGCACCAGCGTGAACAGCGGATTGGGTTCGCCGGCGGGCGCGGCCTGCGCCCAGGCGGAAGGAATGAATAGCGACATCGGCGTACCTCGGGGTAGTGGAGCAGCTGCCGGCAAAGGCGGGACTGCTGCGGAAAACAATTTTCGGCAAGCGGACTTGAGCCGCTGTTCAGCCCGAATTCTGGCGCAACCAGGCCAGCACATCATCCTGATGACTGGCCGTCTTGACCTTGTCCATCACATGGCGCAGGCGCCCGTCGCGACCGATGATGAAGGTGGTGCGGCGAATCCCCATGAACTCGCGTCCCATGAATTTCTTCAGGCCCCACACCCCGTAACGCTCGGCGACGGCGTGATCCGCGTCGGACAACAGATCAAAATCGAGCGCGTCCCGCTCGGCGAACTTCGCGAGCCGGCTCACCGGGTCCGGGCTGATGCCGAGCACGACGACCCCGAGCTCGGCAAACGCAGCGCGCCGGTCGCGGATGCCACAGGCCTGGACCGTACAGCCCGGCGTCATCGCCTTCGGGTAAAAATACAGCACCACCGGATGCCGATCGCGGAAGTCCTTGAGCGCGACCGGCTCGCCGCGCTGATTCGGCAGCGTGAACGTCGGCGCCAGATTACCCAACTTGGGAAAGCCCATGATCACTCCGTAAGGTTGGCGGTGGCGATCAGGGCAGCAGATGCTTGACCGCGTCGCGCTCTTCGCTCAACTCGGTTTCGGTCAGGGTCATTTTTTCCCGCGAGAACGCGTTGATATCGAGATCCTTCACGATCTTCCAGTCGCCGCCCTGACAGGTGCAGGGGAAGGAATAGATCAGCCCCTTGGCGATGCCGTAGCTGCCATCGCTGGGGACGCCCATGCTGACCCAGTCGCCCGCCGGCGTGCCGAGCGCCCAGGAGCGCATGTGGCTGATGGCCGCATTGGCGGCCGAGGCCGCACTCGACGCGCCGCGCGCCTTGATGACGGCGGCACCGCGCTGTTGCACCATCGGGATCAGCTCGTTTTCGTACCACGCCTGATCGACGAGCGACAGGGCGGGCTTGCCCTTGACCTGGGCATGGTGGAGATCGGGATACTGGGTGGCGGAATGGTTGCCCCAGATGATCATGCGGGTGACGTCGTTGACGGTGGTGCCGGTCTTGAGCGCCACCTGGGTCAGCGTCCGGTTGTGGTCCAGGCGGGTCATGGCGGTGAACTGGCGCGGATCGATCGCCGGCGCATTGCGCTGGGCAATCAGGGCGTTGGTATTGGCCGGATTGCCCACCACCAGCACCTTGATGCCACGCTTGGCGTGATCATTGATCGCCTTGCCCTGCACGGAAAAGATGTTGGCGTTGGCTTCGAGCAGGTCCTTGCGCTCCATGCCCGGGCCGCGCGGCCGCGCGCCCACCAGCAGGGCGTAGTCGGCGTCACGGAAGGCAACGGCGGGATCGTCGGTCTGCACCACGCCGGCGAGCAGCGGAAACGCGCAGTCTTCCAGCTCCATCACGGTCCCCTGCAGCGCTGTCAGCGCCGGGGTGATTTCCAGCAGTTGCAGGATCACCGGCTGGTCGGCGCCGAGCATTTCTCCGGCTGCAATGCGGAACAAAAGCGAGTAGCTGATCTGGCCAGCGGCTCCGGTGACGGCAACGCGAACGGGTGATTTCACTGGATATCTCCGTGTTGGGGGGGATCCGGACCCGGGTCCGAAAGGCGGCCAATTATACGGATCGCGGCTGCGATTTCACGCCCCGGCGGCGGGCGCGACGGCATAGCGGGCACGCAGCGCCGCATAGAGATCGTGCGCAAAGGAATTGCTCTCGGGATCCAGGGCGACGCTCAGTTCGACCAGCCATTCGTTATCTTCGCGGCCGTGCCAGTGTTTGCGGTAACTGCCGTCCTGATAGCCGTGATCCTGGCGAAACCGGTTCAGTACATTCTTGCCCACATAGCGGCGATACAGCTCGTCGAAGCTGAGTTCAATCACCTGCATCAATACCGCGAAACCCGGGAGGTCAAAATCCTGGGCGACCAGGGTACGGGCCGCAAACTGTTCGACCGCGCCGCGAAACACTTCGGGGTCACCGCGCGGCACGGGCGCGGCGAGCGCGGCGGCGAACTCGGCGGCGATGTCATCCGCGGCGAGATCCCGTTCCAGCAGCGTGCTGAGCCCGAAATGCCAGATATCGACCAGCTCCAGGCGCACCTGATCGAGATCGGGCTGCTGTCGTTTCCACCACTTCCAGCCGTAGTGATCCAGCAGTTCCGCGCACTCGACCCAGATGGCCCGGTACCAGCGATTGCCCTGCCCGCGCCACTGCGCATGGATCTGCGTATTGATCGCTTCCTGCATCGCCAACATGGTTTCGATACGGCCTCTCATGCCACGCCCTCAGTCGGCGTCGGCACCTCGACGCGAAACAGGCGCGCGAAATTTTCGGCCATCCGAGCATTGAAGTGATCGAGATCCATGCCCCGCAGTGCCGCGATGCAGCGCGCCACTTCGGCCACATAGTGGGGCCGGTTGGTTTTGCCGCGATACGGGACCGGCGCGAGCCAGGGCGCGTCCGTTTCCACCAGCAGGCGATCGATCGGCACGCGGGCGGCGATCTCGCGCAGATCCCCGGCATTGCGAAAGGTGACAATGCCTGAAAAGGAAATGTAAAAACCCAGCTCCAGGCCGGCACTTGCGGTGGCCCAGTCTTCGGTGAAGCAATGCAGGACTCCGCCCACGGCGGGATCGGTGTGGGCGCGCAACAGTGCCAGGGTTTCCGCCCGCGCATCCCGGGTATGCACCACCAGGGGCTTGTGCAGCCGGCTGGCGACCCGCGCGTGGATGCGAAAACTTTCGCGTTGCCAGTCCAGGTTGTCGCCGCCGTAATGACCGTCGATGCCGGTTTCGCCGATCGCCACCACGACACTGCTGGCGCCCAGTGCCAGCAACTCGGCTTCATCGGGCAGCGGCAGGGATTCGGTTTGCAGCGGGTGTACACCCACCGTCGCAAAAACGTCGGCATGGCGTGTCGCGAGCCGGATCATTTCGCGGGATGACGCCAGATCGATGCCCACGGCCAGCATGGCCCCGACCCCGGCGCCGCGCGCCACCTCGAGGAGCGCATCAAGAGATCCGTCGAACGCGCTCAGATCGAGACGGTCGAGGTGGCAGTGGGAGTCAATCAGCATCGGATGGCGCAAATCACGGGATCGAAGCAAACAAGAGAACGGATCACAGCGTATAGGTGGGGCGATCCGAGTTCTGCAGGCCAGCGAGATCGGCTTCTATCCTGCGCACGATGTCGGCATGCTCCGCCGCCAGCCGGATACCGATGCCCTGCGGACGCAGCCCGCTGCCGACCGGGGTGATCCAGACAATTTCACCGGTGAGGGGCGTTTTCTCCGGCTCGTCCAGCAAATCCAGCAGGACGAAGATCTGGTCGCCCAGTCGATATTCCTTGCGGGTACGAATGAACAACCCGCCGCCCTCGATAAAGGGCATGAAGCAGGCGTACAGCTCGTTGAGGTCCTTGAGGGCGAGATTGAGAATTCCGTTGCGAAGATTACCGCCCGCCGTTCGCATCGATGCTTCCTCGTCAGGGGAGCCGTTAGCCTAGCACAGGCGATGGGTCGGTTCAGCCACCTGCCACCACGGTACGGCGCCAGTCCTGCCACAGCCCCGCCCAGACCAGTTCGGCATTGAGGTTGGCGTTGGCTGCGTGCTCGCGACGCACCACCGCGAGACGATCAAAAAAGTCGAACAGCGGCTGCGGTGGCCGCTCGCCCCGCGCAATCGCGGCGCGCACGCGCGCGGCGACAAAGTCGGCAATCCAACCCAAAGCCTCTGCGGTATCGAAGTGCGCGCTGGCGCTGACAGCCGCCGCCGCAGCCGGCACCACCGAACCATCGGCGACACTGGTGACCAGCTCCTGAACACGCGCGAACGTCTCGGCCATGGCACCGGAAACCAGCGCCAGCGCGCGCAAGGGCCGCCGTCCGGCGCGCACCAGCAGGGATTCCGCATCCGTTGCGCCGGGAAGCTGTATCCGCAGCCAGGGCAGTGCCTGCTCGATCGACGGGGTGGGCAGGCGCAGCAACCGGCAGCGACTGCGCACGGTGGCCGTGAGCCGACCGGGCTGATGGCTCACCAGCAGCAGCAGGGTGCGCTCTCCCGGTTCTTCCAAGGTCTTGAGCAGCGCGTTCGCCGCATTGGCATTCAACGCTTCCGCCGGCTCGATCAGGATCACCCGCCAGCCGCCCTGATGCGGTCGCCCGGCGCAAAACTCGCGCAATTCGCGAATCGCGTCGATGCGGATCGCTTTGCCGCGCTCTTCCGGTTGAACCAGCACCAGGTCGGGATGGCTGCCCGCCGCAATCAACTGGCAGTTCCGGCAGCGCCCGCAGGCATTCCCATGGGGCTCGGCGCACAGCACGCGGCTGGCAAAGGCTCTCGCGAAATGGAATTTGCCGATATCCGGTGCGCCGGCAAACAGCAGCGCGTGCGGCAAGGTGCCGGCCTTCAGCAGGGCATCGAGCGCTTGCCATTGCACGCCGTGCCAGGGATAGGGAGCCAAGAGCTCGCGCTGGATCATTGCCCGCCGACCAGAGCCCGCAACGGCGCGAGCACCGCTTCACCCACCTGCTCCGGAGTCTGCCCGGCATCGATGAGCCGGCAGCGACCGGGGTCAAGCTCGGCGCGGTGCTGGTAGGCGGCTCGCACCCGGAGGAAAAATGCCCGCTGCTCCCGCTCGAAACGATCCAGCGGTCCACGCTGCTGGACCCGTGCGAGTCCGCGCTCCGGATCCAGGTCGAGAATCAGCGTGAGATCGGGCCGCAGTTCGCCCTGCACCAGGTGTTCCAGGGCCGCCACGGGGGCTTCCCCCAATCCCCGCCCCGCCCCCTGATAGGCGTAGGAGGCATCGGTGAAACGATCGCAAATGA
Organism: uncultured Gammaproteobacteria bacterium; assembly: GCA_963708735.1. Classification (GTDB taxonomy): domain Bacteria; phylum Pseudomonadota; class Gammaproteobacteria; order Pseudomonadales; family Porticoccaceae; genus JAGPUQ01. The sequence goes on along the minus strand of CAVPTW010000010.1, from coordinate 117,168 downwards.
CCCAGGTGCCGGCCTCGAGCGCGGGCACCACGACCTGCGCCAGATGCTGTGCCCGGGCGGCAAACATGAGGAGCAGTTCGGCCAGGGGAACGATGGGTTCATCGGTTACCGCAAGCAGCAGTTCCCGCACCCGCTCTCCCAGGCGCGTGCCGCCCGGCTCCCGGGTAGTCAGGTGGGCAATGCCCGACGCGCGCAGGAAATCCGCCATCAGCGCGATATTGGTACTTTTGCCGGCGCCTTCGCCCCCCTCGATCGTAATGAAACGCCCTCTCACGGGGATCCGGCCTCCGGCGGCTTCGGTGTCGAACGGTAATCCTCGACGCGATGCAACTGGTAGCGCCGCACCGCCTGTTGGTGCGCTTCCAGCGTGGCGGAGAACTCGTGGCTGCCGTCGCCGCGGGCAACGAAATAGAGCGCGTCGCCCGCGGCGGGATGCAGCGCCGCGCGCAAGGCGTCATCACCGGGATTGGCGATGGGTGTCAGGGGAAGTCCGTCGATCATGTAAGTATTGTAGTCATTCGCCTCGGCCAGATGCGTCCGCGACAGCTTGCCGACGTAGCGCGCGCCGAGTCCGTAGATCACGGTGGAATCCGTCTGTAGGCGCATCCCGGCCCGCAGGCGACGCACCAGCACGCCGGCGATCTGAGGGCGCTCCGCAGCCAGCCCTGTCTCCCGCTCCACCAGCGACGCCATGATCAGGGCTTCATAGGGGTTGGCGTAGGGCAGACCCGCGTCCCGATCAGGCCACAGGCGCTCCAGGAGATCGCTCTGGCGGCGGTAAGCCCGCTCGAAAATGTCGCGATCACTGTCGCCGGCAACAAAAAAATAGGTATTGGGCGAAAACCAGCCTTCCGGATTGATCGCGTCGATGCCCAGATCGACGGCGAGATCCGCCGCGCTGAGTTCCCGGGTGAAAGGGACAAGCAGCCGCTCTTTCGCCAGCAGCGCGCGCCACTGGGCCAGCGTCCAGCCCTCGGGAAACGTGATGCTGTAGCGGATGACGTCGCCGCGCTCCAGCTTCGCGAGCAGTCCGAGCGCGGTATCGCCCGGCACCAGCCGGTAGTCGCCGGGATGGATGCGCTCACGGCCGCTGAAGCGTACATAAAGCCGCAGCGGCAGCGCAAAGCTCAGGATGCCATCCGCGCTCAGGCGCGCACTCAGGTGCGACAGGGTTTCCCCCTTCTCCACCACCAGCACTTCGCTCGTGGGCGCGATGGCAAGGGGGCGGCGGAGTTGATAGTCGGCCCATTTCCAGGCGCCGGCAGCCGCGGCCACAGCCAGCAGCAGAACCAGGATCAGGCGGCGAAGCACGGCAGTCGACGCGCCAGTTCAACTTTGATACACAGGATTTCGTCCACGGCCAACCGATGATCGCTGCCGTCGATGGCCGTAACCGCCTGGATACCGCGCACCGCATTGCACAGAAACAGCTCCCGGGCCGCATGCACATCCGCCAACGACAGGCTGGCTTCGCCCACCGGCAATCCCAGTGCAGGAAAAATTTCGGCCCGTAAATAATCGCGCATGACCCCGCGCACACCGGCGCCGCTGAGATCCGGGGTCAGCCAGCCCTCCGCCGTCCGCAGAAAAATATTTCCGGCCAGCCCTTCAATGACCCGCGCCTCGGTGTCGAACAGCAAACCATCCCGGTCCGACGGTAATTCACGCGCGGCCAGCACCTGGTCCAGACGGTTGAGGTGTTTGATTCCCGCCAGACGCGGATTGATCGGCAGACGATAATCGCACACCCGCAGATGAACGAAATCGCGACGCGCCGGCAAGGGTCGATAAAAGAGATATCGGTTACAGGGGCCGCCGTCGTGACGATACGCCGCGCCGCCCGAACCAGCGGTGACCATCAGCTTGATGACACCATCGGCCGGCCACCGACCGCAGGCGCGACGCAGGTCGTCCCGCACCGTCTCGCGATCAAGAGAAATACTCAGCGCGGCGGCGCCACGGCACAGACGCGCCCAGTGCCAATCCCACAGCGGCAAGGTGCCGCCACAGAGCCGCATGGTCTCGAACAGGCCATGGCCGTAATGAAGCCCCCGGTCCGCGGGGTTCACCGTGCCAGCTGCGGCACCGTTGACGAACACCGGCAAGTCCGTCATCCCGCACCAGGGCTCAGATCAGCGTGCCAGTCCAGGGACGAACCATCCGCGAGGGAGGGAGGAGATGACCGCCGGCCAGCGCCGGCGGCCGGGAATAGCGTGAGGAAATCAGCCCAGATTCTTCTGGATGTAGTCAATGGCATCCTGAACCGTGGCCAACTTTTCGGCATCCTCATCGGGGATTTCGGTATCGAACTCTTCTTCCAGGGCCATGATCAGCTCCACGGTATCCAGCGAGTCCGCGCCGAGATCATCAATGAAAGATGAATCGGGCTTGACATCTTCTTCCTTTACGCCCAATTGCTCGGCAACCATTTTGATGACGCGTTCTCGTGTGTTGCTCATGATTAACAATCGCTCCTGTTGTACGGATGTTGTGCCAGTGTGTTATGCGGCCTGCCCTCGGTCGGCGGCCCAGAGCCGGTTGAGGCAGGGAGCCCCGCTATGCCGGCGCGCATTTTACCCAAATTCCCCCGCTCCGTAACCGCCAGCGCGGGCAGTCCCGATTCGATCCCTCAGCCCATGTACATGCCGCCGTTGACCTGAATGGTTTCGCCGGTGATATAGGCACCGCCATCCTCCGCCAGAAATACCACTACCGCGGCGATTTCTTCGGGCTGCCCGAGCCGTCCGAGGGGAATGGAAGCGAGCATCGCGTCGCGATTCGCCGCCGGCAGCTCGCGGGTCATATCGGTATCGATAAAGCCGGGCGCCACGGTATTGACCGTGATGTTACGCGAGCCCAACTCCTTGGCAAGCGCGCGCGCGAATCCCGCGACGCCCGCCTTGGTGGCGGCGTAATTGGCCTGACCCGCATTGCCCATCGCCCCGACCACGGAGCTGATGTTGATGATTCTGCCCCAGCGCGCGCGCGTCATGCCACGCGCGCACGCCTTGCAGAGCCGGTACACGGCGCTCAGATTGGTTTCGATGACATCGTTCCACTCTTCTTCTTTCATGCGCAACAACAGGTTGTCGCGGGTAATTCCGGCGTTGTTGACCAGAATCAGGGGCGGACCGAACTCGTCCTCGATCTGTTGCACGACCTGCACTACGGCCGCCGCATCCGTGACATCGAGCGCCGTCCCCCGGCCCTTGATCCCGAGGTCGGCAAAGCGCGCGGAGATGCGCTCGGCTCCTTCCGGAGTGGTGGCGGTGCCAACGACGATGGCGCCCGCCCTCCCCAGCGCATCGGCGATGGCCGCGCCGATGCCGCGGCTGGCGCCCGTGACCAGGGCAATCTTGTCCACGATACTCATGACGCTTACTCCGCTTTACAGCGTGGGAGACACATTCAGCAGCGACCGGCTGCGCTCAAGGCGGCCGCCAGGCTGGCATCGTCCTCGGTGGCAAAAGTCGCCAGCGTAGCCGCGATCCGCTTGTTCAATCCGCACAGAACCTTGCCGGCACCGCATTCCACCGTCAGCGCCACACCGCGCGCCGTCAGTGCCGCCACACAATCCACCCAGCGCACCGGGCTGTAGATCTGACGCACCATCAGGTCCTTGATGACGACCGGATCGGCTTCCGCGCGCGCATGCACATTGTGGATGACCGGGATGACCGGCGCATCGAATCGGGTCGCCGCGATGTCGGCCGCCAGACGCTCCGCGGCCGGGCGCATCAATTCGGTATGGAAGGGGGCGCTGACCGGCAACGGCAGCGCCCGTTTCGCACCCGCTGCCTTGCACAATTCGATGGCACGCGCCACGGCGGCCGCGTGTCCCGCAATGACCACCTGGCCCGGTGCATTGTAGTTGACCGGCGCGACCACCTCCGCTGCTGCCGCCTGTGCGCAACAGCGTTCAATCTCGGCGTCGTCGAGGCCCATCACCGCCGCCATGGCGCCCACGCCCGCCGGCACCGCGGCCTGCATGTAGGCACCGCGCTTGCGAACGAGCTCGACGGCATCGGTAAAAGCCACCACATCGGCGCACACCAGTGCCGACCACTCCCCCAGACTGTGCCCAGCGAGCACCGCAGGCCGGGCGCCACCTTGTTGCCGCCACAACCGCCAGAGCGCAACACTGGCAGTCAACAACAGCGGCTGGGTGCGTTCGGTGAGATTGATTTCGGTGGGGTCGCCCTGCTGGCACAGCTGCCAGAGGTCGTAACCCAGCTGGGTCGAGGCTTCGGAAAAGGTATCGAGAATTTGCGGATGCCGGCCCGCCAGTTCGGCCAGCATGCCGATTTTCTGGGAACCCTGGCCGGGAAAAACGAAAGCGAGCTGCTGGTTCAAGGCGAGTGATTGATTCAAGGACTGGTTCTCACTGGTAAATCACACCGGACCGCTTTTCAGGAGCTTGTGACGGCGGCCAGACGCGCGGCGATGCGCTCGGGCAAACCGCCCCGGGCCTCCGTCAACGCAACCGTCAATGCGTGGCCAAAACCGGCGCTGTCAGCGCTGCCGTGGCTCTTCACGACCACACCGCGCAGTCCGAGCATGGAGGCGCCATTGTATTGACCGGGATCGAGAAAACCGAGCGCGGACTTGAACAGTGGCCGCGCCACCCAGCTCCGCCATCTGGAGCGACTCCGCCCGGTCGCACGCAATTGTTCGACAACCAGACGCGCCGTGCCCTCCATTGCCTTCAGCGCCACGTTGCCGACGAAACCGTCGCACACCACCAGATCGGCCTGCCCGCGCAGCAACCCATCACCTTCCACGAAACCGACATAGTTGAGGGTTGCATCCGCCGCAAGCAGTTCCGCTGCCGCCTTGACAGCGCGATTGCCCTTGCCCGCCTCGGCGCCGATATTGAGGAGCGCGACCCGGGGGGTGCGCAACTGCTCCGCGACCTGCAGGCGGGCCACGCCCATGCGGGCAAATTGATGGAGCGTGTCGCCGTCGCAATCGACATTGGCGCCGAGATCGAGCAGATACACCCGACCGGAGATCGCCGGCAGCGCAGTACAGATGGCGGGCCGCTCGATCCCGGGCAGTGTGCCGAGCACGGCGGTTCCCATGGCCATCAAGGTGCCGGTTTCCCCCGCACTGACACAGGCCGACGCGCGCCCTTCGGCCACGGCGGCGAGCGCGCGCCACATCGAGGATTCCCGCTTGTGACGCAAGGCGCGCGCCGGCCGATCGCCGCTCTCCACCCGCTGCGGGCAGTCGATCAGTTGCAGGCGTTCCGACGGCACATGCCCGCGCCGATCGCGCAACTGTCCACGCAAATCGGACTCGTTGCCAAACAGCAGGATCTGAACATCCGGATTACCGGAGAGAAAGTCGACCACGGCCGGAATCGTCGCGGTCGTACCCAAATCGCCGCCCATCGCATCGACAGCGATGACTGCGGTGACGGTCAATGGTCAGTCGGTGTCGATGTCGATCACTTTGCGACCGCGATAGAAACCGTCGGCGGTCACATGATGACGGCGATGCTTTTCGCCACTCAGGCTATCCACCGCCAGCGTGGGGCCGGTGAGCGCATCGTGGGAGCGGCGCATGCCGCGTTTGGAGCGAGTCTTGCGATCCTGTTGTACAGCCATCCTGTTCTCCCGGGCTCGAGCCCGTCATCGGTTAATTGTGGTTAATTGCGCCGCGCGGCCGGAGCTCAGCGTTGCAGCTTCAGTTCTGCCAGCACCCGAAACGGGTTCCGGGTGTCGCCGGCGTCTCCGGTAACAACCGGTGACGCATGGCAGGATTCGTCTTCGTGCAGCGCTACGATGGGCAGCGCCAGCAATAATTCTTCTTCAGCGAGATCAAAAAGATCCCCTTCCTCGTCCGTCACGATCCAGGGATCGAGCCGCCGGGGCAACCGTTGCTCCGCCGCGATGTCCTGCACCACCCCCACGGCAATCGGTACCTCCAGCGCCACTGTCAAGGTATCCAGGCAGCGCTGGCAGACCATGGCAACCTGCGCCGACACCCGTCCAGCCACTTCGGGAAACCCAGCGGTGCCCGGATCGAATCGCAATTCGACAGTGACCGGGCCGGAGATTGCCGACACTGCCTCGGACAGGCGCGGCAACCCGGCGCCATCGATCACACCACAGAGACTCTGGCTTTGCGCCGCGAGTTTCCGCACCGCAACGGATCGCGGCAGGCTGGATCGGGGGCTCGGGTTGTTCATCGCGGCGCGATTCTAGGGATAGCATCTTGATCTGTCAAAGAAAAACGCAGCATAGTGACGGCTCCGACCGATCCCCCTCCCGATGAAAGTCGTCCTCGCTTCCACTTCGCCCTATCGTCGCGAGCTATTCGCCCGCTTCGGGCTGCCGTTCAGCCAGCTGGCTCCCGACGTCGATGAGTGTCCGCGGGCCGGCGAGGCGCCCAGCGCGCTGGCTGCGCGCCTGTCGGAAGCCAAAGCCCGGGCGCTGATGCAACGCTGCCCCGACGCCCTGATCATCGGTTCCGATCAAACGGCCGTGTGCGGCAGCCTGAGGCTCGGGAAACCCGGCGACTTCGCCACCGCGCGGGCTCAATTGCGACACCTGTCCGGTCAAACCGCGCATTTCTACACCGCCGTCACCGTACTTAGTGCCACGAGCGGTAAGGCGGCAAGCCGCACGGTAGTCACCGAGGTGGTGTTCCGCACCCTTGCGCCCGCGGAGATCGACCGCTACCTGGAACGCGAGCAACCCTATGATTGCGCCGGCAGCTTCAAGGCGGAGGGACTCGGTATCGCCTTGTTCAAGGCGCTCCGCAGCGACGATCCCACAGCACTCATCGGATTGCCGTTGATCCAGCTGCGCGAACTGCTGGCGGAGTTCGGAGTGGATGTAATCACCGACCGCCGATGATCAGGCAGTATGGGTCGACCGGACCGGGCGGGAGGATCAACGCCCCGCAACCACCGCGGCCCGATCCCTGTTCCAGGCTAACCGGCACGCGCCGCCAACCGCCGCAACACCTCTGCCAGTTCGTGCGGCAGCGGCGCCCTGCCCGCCGCCTGGGTGTGAGTGGCGGGATCCTCGAAAATGAGCTCTGACGCGTGCAGGAACATCCGCCGCAAGCCGAACTCCCGTGCTTCCCGATTTGCGTCCCGGGCGCCATATTTGGGATCACCCGCAATGGAATGCCCCATCAACTGGCAGTGCACCCGGATCTGATGCGTCCGGCCCGTTTCCAGGCGGGCCTCCACCAGCGTAAAGCCCGGGAAGCGCTGCACGACCCTGAATCGGGTCAGCGCCGCTTTGCCGTCAACATCGGCCCGCACGATGCGCTCACCCGAACTCAGGGTATTTTTCCGCAAGGGTGCATTCACCTCGGTCAATCCGCTCGGCCAGCTCCCCGCGACCAGCGCGAGGTACTTCTTCTCCAGCGAGCCGTCGCGCATTTGTCGCTGCAAGGACAGCAGTGCCGAACGGGTCGAGGCAATCAGCAAACAGCCGGAGGTATCCCGGTCAAGCCGGTGGACCAACTCCAGCCCGCGCTGCTCGGGCCAGGTAGCGCGGAGCGCCTCGATAACGCCCAGGGCGACGCCACTGCCCCCGTGGACCGCAAGGCCGGCAGGCTTGTCGAGCACCAGCCAGCCCTCGCCCCGACTCACTACCCGCTCCGTCAACGCCTGCTGCAAGGCCGGAGCCGGCTCCGGCAGCTCCCGGGGCGGCGCCGTCCGCACCGGCGGCAGCCGCAACCGATCCCCGGCGAGCAATTTATATTCCGGCTTGATGCGCCCATTGTTGACGCGGACCTCGCCTTTGCGGAGCAGGCGATAGATACGCGACCTGGGTACTCCCTTGAGCAGAGCCAACAGAAAGTTATCGATGCGTTGACCCGCCTGTACCTCCGCTATATCAAGCCAGGTGACGCCATTGGGGGACGGAGATACTCTGGGCTCGGTCACTGAAAACCACCGTACATCGCTGGCCGCAAGTGTAGCAGACCGGTAAATTTATTCTTTTAATTGAATTGGTTAATGAAAACCGCTATATTCCGGTGCGCTGGCACCCGCCCGCCCCAAACCCCTCACCCGCGAAGTGCGTCGGTGTAGCGCCGGCCGGGCGAGCCCGCACAGTTACCTCGGCGCGTCGTAGTCAAAAGTACACGCAAGCGCGCCTTACAAAGCCCACGCTCGATGGCGTGGCGGTATTACCGAAACGAAATTTGTAATCGGGTAACGCTGGCCAGGTTGTCTCGCGCGATGCCGCAAGACACCCGATCCGCTGCCGACAGGACGATCAGTTCAACATTCGGTTCAACGTTGTTGTGAATGACGGGGGCAACCCTCTGACCATCCTCTGCGCCAGAACGATCGCGGTAAGTGCTCACCGATACCTTGTGCGTGGCTCGTAGCAGCGACACGCCGGTCAGTACCCGAATTTCGTCTCCGTTCCTACCGACACACCGTCCAGCGCCATTCATTGCGCAGGACTGACATGAAAAGAATGCTCATCAATGCCACGCAGCCGGAAGAGTTGCGTGTCGCGCTGGTCGATGGCCAGTTGCTCTATGACCTGGATATCGAAAACCGTACCCGGGAGCAGAAAAAAGCCAATATCTACAAGGGCGTCATCACCCGGGTAGAGCCCAGCCTGGAAGCGGCATTCGTCAACTACGGCGCCGAAAAGCACGGCTTTCTGCCGCTCAAGGAAATCGCCCGGGAATATTTCAAGCGCCGTCCCGCCGACCCCCAGGGCAAAGTCAAGATCAAGGAAATCCTTGAGGAAGGCCAGGAAGTCATTGTTCAAGTCGAGAAAGAAGAGCGCGGCAGCAAGGGCGCGGCGCTGACGACTTTCGTCAGCCTGGCCGGCCGTTACATGGTGCTGATGCCCAACAACCCCCGCGCCGGCGGCATTTCACGTCGCATCGAGGGCGAGGAGCGCGATCAACTGCGCGACGCGCTCAAGGGCCTGGAAATCCCCGAGCCCTGCGGCGTCATCGTGCGTACCGCCGGTATCGGCCGCTCCGCCGAAGAGCTCCAGTGGGACCTCGATTACCTGCTCCACCTGTGGCAGACCATCGAACGCGAAGCCCAGCAGGCCAAGGCGCCGAAATTTCTGTTCCAGGAAAGCAACGTCATCATCCGGGCCATCCGCGACTATCTGCGCCCCGACGTGGGCGAGGTCATCGTCGACAGCAAGGAGGCTTACCAACTCGCCGCCGCCTTTGTCCAGCAGGTCATGCCGGACGAAGCCGGCAGGGTCAAGTACTACAACGACAGCGTGCCCCTGTTCAATCGTTACCAGATCGAGCAACAGATCGAAACCGCGTTTCAGCGCGAAGTCAAATTGCCGTCGGGCGGCTCCATCGTCATCGACATCACCGAGGCACTGGTCTCCGTCGACATCAACTCGGCGCGCGCTACCAAGGGCGGCGATATCGAGGAAACCGCGCTGCACACCAACCTGGAGGCAGCCGACGAGATCGCCCGCCAGTTGCGGTTGCGCGATGTGGGCGGCCTCATCGTCATCGACTTCATCGACATGCTGTCGAGCAAGAACCAGCGCATGGTCGAAGACCGCATGCGCGTGGCCCTGGAGGTCGACCGCGCCCGGGTGCAGCTGGGGCGCATTTCCCGCTTCGGTCTGCTGGAAATGTCGCGGCAACGCCTGCGCCCCTCGCTGGAAGAAATGACCTTCAAGGTGTGTCCGCGCTGTGACGGCCAGGGCACGATTCGCGGTACCCGGTCCCTGGCCCTGTCGATCCTGCGCCTCGTCGAGGAGGAGGCACAAAAGGAGAACAGCGTACAGATTCGTGCCATCACCCCCGTCGCCGTCGCCACCTTCCTGCTCAACGAGAAGCGCCGGGCGATTCTGGACATCGAAACCCGTCACGGGATTCGCGTTGCGATCCTGCCCAGCGAAAGCATGGAAACCCCGCATTACGAAGTCCAGCGCATTCGCGAGCAGGACAATGTGCCGGACATGTACAGCTATCAGGTCATCAACCAACTGACCACTGAAAATCTGCCCGACCCGCTGGAGATCGAGTCCGCGCCGCTGTTGCCGGAACCTGCGGTACAGTCGCTGCCGCCGCAGTCACCCGCGCCCATGCCGCCGCGCCCCGCACCTGAAGCACCAGCACCCGTGGCGACCGCGGCAGGCAGCGGTACCCGCAAAAGCTGGCTCAAACGTCTGCTCGGGTCGCTCGTGGGAACCGAAGCACCGGCGCCGATCGCGCCGGAGTCACCCGCAGTCCCGGCGGTGCGAAAACCGGCCGCCCAGCGCAATAATCGCCGCCCGACCGAAAAAGCGAACACGGCCGACGAATCCGCCCTGCAGGGCCAGCAGGGCCAGGGCCAGAATCGGAGCCGACGCGGTGGTCGTGGGCGCGGGCGCCCGCCCGGACCCGGAGAGGCTGCCAACGTCTCATCGGCCGAACCAGCAGCAGTTCAGGCTCCGGTAGTCGGCGACGACGAATCTGCGCGCACCGGCGAAGATGGCCGTCCGCGCCGCAGCCGACGCCGACGCCGGCCCGTGCGGGATGACCAGAACCGGATCGTTACCGAAGGCGCTGAAGGCACCGAGGAGCTGACGTTACTGCCCGCAGAGGCCATCCGGGAGGACGCGGGGCCAGTTGCATCGCCGCGCCCGCCACGACGCCCGGAAGGAGAACGCCGACAGCCGAAACGTCGGCGTGAACGTGTACCGCTGCCTGAAGGCGAAGCAGAACCGACCGCCGGGCTGGTGATCGAAGACTCTATCGCCGCGCTCGCCGCGGAACCCCCCGTTGTGCCTGCGACCGACGACGTCCGCGATGTCATCGCGCTTGAAGCCGCCCAGCTGCTGAACATGGCGCCCGAGATCATTTCGGGAGACAACGGGTCGGAAGACCTTCCGGAACCGATGGCATTGGCGCCCGAATCTCCGGCAGTTGGAGCCGCAGAAGAGGAAGAGGTACCTGCGTTCTCCCTGGATGACGTTCGCCCGTCCACGGATACCGTTATTCCCGCGTCTGAACCCGCAACCGAGATCGACATCACGCATCCCCAGCGCCAACTCGGATTCGAGGTGAGTGACACTACGCCGATACCAGCCACCGTTGAACCCGTTGTGCAGGTGGCTAGCGTTACTGAAACTCCGGACGCACCCAGCGCACCGGTTGTGCCAGCGGTAGAGACGGCGACCCCCACCGCTGCCGAACCCCGGCGCGCGGCCAACGATCCGCGCGCCGCGCCGCGCCAGGTCGCCGCCATCACCGTGGTGACCTCCAGCATCCCGGTACCCTTGTCCGGCCCGATCGATACCAGTCTGCCGCCGCCCGTGGCGGTCAGCACTGTGTCCGCGCCGCGTCCGGCAAATGATCCCCGCCGGTCACGCGCCAAACCGGTTCTGGAGAATCATGCTGCGACTGCCGAGGCGCAGGTCCAGGAAGTGTCGGCACTGACGGAGCACGGCGAAGACCACTGAGTCGGTAACCTGTATCTCGCCGGAACCCGGGTCCGGCGAGATACAGCGAATCAAGGCAATGCCGGGACGTCACCCCAAGGAGCGGGGTCCGGCGGTATTCAACCGCCGCACCGCGCGGCAAGCACCGCCAGTAGTGCGTCATGGGCGGCGATGAATTTGTCCACCCCCTCTCGCTCCAATTGTTCCGCCACCCGATCCATGTCGATGCCCGCCGCCGCCAGGCGCGCGATCTGTTGTGCTGCTTCCGCGATGCCCGGCTCCAGGCGCAGCGCCGGGTCACCATGATCCCGGTACGCCTCCAAAGTTGCGGGCGGCAGGGTATTGACCGTTTCGGGGGCGATCAGCTCTTCGACATAGCGCACGTCGCTGTAGGCCGGATCCTTGGTGGACGTCGACGCCCACAGCAGTCGCTGGGGTTGGGCGCCCGCGGCGGCCAGCGCCCCCCAACGCGCCGCGCGGGTCCACTCCTGATAATGGCGGTACGCGAGCCGGGCGCACGCCAGCGCCGCCGTACCCCGCAAGGCAATTGTCCCCGGCTGTGCAACACTCAGCCGATCAAGTTCGGCGTCCACCAGGGTGTCGATCCGGCTGATAAAAAAACTCGCCACCGAAGCGATCCCCGCCAGCGACTGCCCCCGGCTGTGGCGCTGCTCAAGCCCCGCCACAAAGGCATCCACCACCTCCCGGTAACGGGCCACCGAAAACAGCAGGGTGACGTTGACATTCACACCCGCCGCGATGAGGCGCGTGATGGCGGGAAGTCCCGCGCGGGTGCCCGGCACCTTGATCATCAGATTGGGCCGATCAACGACCCGCCACAGCGCCATGGCCTCCGCCACCGTGCCCTCGGTGTCATGGGCCAGATGGGGCGAAACCTCGAGACTGACCAGCCCGTCCCGGCGCCCGGTGGTTTCCCACAGGGGCCGCAGAACATCGGCGGCGCGGGTGACATCGCCAATGGTCAGTGCCTGATAGAGCCGATCACCATCAGCGCCGGCCGCCAGGAGCTGCCTGATCTCATCATCATAAAAATCGTGACGCGCTATGGCGTCTTCGAAAATACTGGGGTTCGAGGTGATTCCGGCCAGTCCGTCGTCGGTCATCATCGCCGCCAGGCGGCCCCCGGTAAGCAAATCACGCCGAATGTAGTCGAGCCAGATACTCTGGCCCAGAACACGGAGTCGCAACAACGGATTCTGCTTCACGCTTGACCTCCCCACAAACCGCCAACGACAGTACTGCCCGCCAGCGTAACTGCCAGCGTCCCAACCGCCAAGCTCGGCAGTCGTCAACGAGTGTCGTAGACAGCCTCTGGTCTGCTAACCTACGCCCGCCGTCGGTCCGACTGGCTACACTGACCCACACGGCGTCACCCGTTTTTCGAGCGATCTGGAACCCACTAACAATACCGAACAATACCGGGAGAAGTTCCATGAGCAATGGTTTTAACTGCGTCCACAACACCACCCGGAAAATCGGCCCGCTGCTTGGCCGCATGCTGATTGCCGCGCTGTTCGTTCCGGCCGGTCTGATGAAAATCGGCAACTTCGCGGGCACCGCGGACCACATGGCACAGGCGGGTCTGCCGATGATACCGGCGCTGCTGGTACTTACCATCATCATCGAACTTGGGGGCGGTCTGATGCTGCTGCTTGGCTGGTGCGCCCGGGAGGCTGCGCTCGTCATGTTTCTGTTCCTGATTCCCGTCACCCTGATTTTTCACCCGTTTTGGAACTTTGCGGATGCTGCCACGCACTATCAACAACAGATCAACTTCATGAAGAATGTTGCGATCATGGGCGGCATGCTGTTCATTGCGTCCTTCGGCTCTGGCCCACTGAGCCTGGACGGCGGTGACACCCCCAAGTCGTCATGATTCATACCCCATTTGTTTGATCCCGCCGGGGCTGAACCCCCGGCGTTTACCTGGAAATCGCCATGCGCGTTCTCGACACCTTGTTGTTCGCCTTTATTCTGCTGGTCGGCTGCGGCAAGCCGCTTGCGGCCCCCGTGTCGGGCGTCGATCGCACCGGCATGAATCCGAAAATTCAGCCCGGCGACGATTTTTTCGCCTATGCCAACGGCAAGTGGCTGGCCGAGACCGAGATTCCGGCTGATCGCAGCACCTGGGGCTCCTTTCCGATACTGCAGGAACAAACCCTGCTGCAACTGCGCGATATTGCCGCCGCGGCCGCCCGCGAGAGTTCGCCGCAGGATTCCGCGCACGCGCGCATAGGTGCTTTCTACAGCGCCTTCATGAACGAAAACCTGGTTGCCGAACGTGGACTGACCCCCCTGAAGGAAGAGCTTTCCACCATCGCGGCACTGACCGATCATCAGGCTATTGCGGCCTACTTCGGCCACGCCGGTGTGCTGGGGGTCGGCTCGCCCCTTGAGCTGGGCGTGAATCAGGATGACAAGGATGCCACCCACTACATCCTGTACCTGGATCAAGGTGGGCTCGGCCTGCCCGACCGAGATTATTATTTCGACACCAGCGAGCACGGCCTGGCGCTGCTCGCCAAGTATCGCGACTTCATGAGCAAGCTGCTCGCCCTGGCGGGAGAGCCTGCGCCGGAGACCGCCGCCGCGCGCGTCATTGCGCTGGAGTCCCGCATCGCCGAGCACCAATGGAGCCGGGTCGACAACCGCGATGCCGAGAAAACCTACAATCGCCGCACCGACGCCGAGCTGAAACAATCGCTGGCGAACTACAACCTGGACGGGTTCCTGCATGCCCAGGGAATCACGACCATCGCCGCGGCCGTCGTACGCCAGCCCAGCTATGTGTCCGCGCTCGATGCGCTGTTCCGGGACACGGCACCCGATGTGTGGCGGGACTATCTGCGCGCGCGGCTGCTCATAGCCTACGCGCCCTACCTGCCTCCCGCGTATGCGGACCTGCACTTTGATTTCTACAACCGCACCCTGAGCGGGCAGGCGCAACCCCAGGAACGCTGGAAACGCGCCATCGACAACCTGAACGCGCACCTCGGCGAACAGCTCGGCAAACTCTATGTCGAACAACATTTTCCGCCCGAGGCCAAGGTGCGGATGGAACAGCTGGTGGGGCATCTGCTGGACGCCTACCGGGTTTCCATCGGTGAGCTCAGCTGGATGAGCGCGGAAACCCGCGCCCGCGCGCTCAAAAAACTGGATCAGTTCACGCCCAAGATCGGCTATCCGGACCGCTGGCGGGACTTCACAGGGCTCGAACTGCGGAGCGACGACCTGATCGGCAACATCCAGCGCACCAACGCCTTCAACCACGCCTATGAGGTCGCCAAACTGGGCCGGCCCGTGGATCGCCACGAATGGTTCATGCCGCCGCAGCAAATCAACGCCTACTACAATCCGGGGCTGAACGAGATCGTGTTCCCCGCCGCCATTCTGCAACCGCCGTTCTTCAATCTGGCCGCGGACGACGCCGTCAATTACGGTGCCATAGGCGCCGTGATCGGTCACGAGATCGGTCACGGCTTCGATGACCAGGGCAGCAAATACGACGGCGACGGCAACCTGAACAACTGGTGGACGCCCGAGGATCGCGCAAACTTCGAGGCCCGCACCAAGGTGCTCGTGACGCAGTACGGCCAATACGAAGCGCTGCCGGGACGCAAGGTCAACGGCGAGCTGTCGCTGGGCGAGAATATCGGCGATCTGGGTGGCGTGGGAATCGCGGTGCGGGCCTACCGCATGGCGCTCGCGGGCCAGGCCGCGCCGGTCATCGACGGTTTCAGCGGTGAACAGCGGCTGTTTCTGGGCTGGGCGCAGGCATGGCGCATAAAACGTCGCGACCAACTGGCGGAACAGCTATTGCGGGTCGATCCGCATTCACCGCCGGAGTTTCGCGTCAATGGCGTGGTGCGCAACATCGACGCCTTTTACGATGCCTTCGACGTGCGCCCCGGCGCCAGGCTCTATCTGCCGCCCGCAGAGCGCGTCAAAATCTGGTAACGATACTGCACCACAACGGGTGACGGGCTTCCCGGCCAGGGATTTTCGCGTGGCTTTAATCAATCAAGGCAAGCCGTCGAATTCCTTGCTGTCCTTGACCGGCAACAGCAGGTCTTCGCGCCGCACACCCAACTCGAGCGCCAGCACCGAGGCGACGTAAATCGACGAATAGGTGCCGAAACCGATGCCGACGATGAGCGCAATCGAGAAATTGTGCAGCACCTCACCGCCGACAAAAAACAGCGCCAGCACTACGAGCAGGGTGGCGCCCGACGTCAGCAAGGTTCGCTCCAGCGTCTGGGTCATGGACAGGTCCATCACTTCTTCGGGGGATCCCTTGCGCACCAGGCGGAAGTTCTCCCGCACCCGGTCGAACACCACGATGGTGTCATTGATCGAGTAGCCGATCACCGTCAGTACGGCGGCCAGCACGGTGAGATCGAACTCATAACCGAAGATGGCAAAAAACCCCACCGTGATGATGGTGTCATGGGTCACGGCCAAGGCCGCGCCCAGAGCGAACTTGTACTGAAACCGCACCGCGACGTAAACCAGGATCCCGAGCAACGCCAGCAGCACGGCGATCCCGCCCTGATCGCGCAGCTCCGCGCCGACCTGTGGGCCGACAAATTCCATGCGGCGCAATTCCGGCGTAGCGCCTACATCCGGGCCGATCGCCGCGATCACGCGGGTAGCGAGATCATCGCCGCCTTCACGCAGACGAATCAGCAGATCGCTCTCGTTGCCGAAGTGGGCCACCACCGGACTGACAAAACCCGCCGCACTCAGCTGCGCGCGTACCACCTCGGTTTCCACTGCCTTTGGAAAGTGCAATTCGATCTGGGTGCCGCCGCTGAAATCGAGTCCCAGCACCAGCCCCTTGAAAACGATGGCGATGATGGACAGCGTGGTCAATACCGCCGACGCCAGCAGCGCCGGACGCCGCCAGGCCATGAATTTGATGATCGGAGAGTTGCTCGCCGGGGAGTCAGCCATGAATCAGATCCAGAGTTTTTTCGGGTTGCGGTTGCTGCCGTAAACCAGATTGGTGAGCGCCCGGGTGCCCATGATGGCGGTAAACATGGACGTCAGGATGCCGAGCGACAGGGTCACTGCGAACCCCTGCACAGGGCCGGTACCGATGACGTACAAAATACCCGCCACCAGCAGGGTGGTGAGATTCGAATCGACGATCGAGGTATAGGCGCGATCATAGCCGGCGGTGATCGCCCCCTGAATCGTCTGCCCATTACGCAACTCCTCGCGGATACGTGCGTTGATCAGCACGTTGGCATCGACTGCCATCCCCATGGTCAGCACGAACCCCGCAATGCCCGGCAGGGTGAGCGTGGCTCCGATGATCGACATCAGCGCGGCCAGAATCACCATGTTGGCAGCCAGCGCCAGGTTGGCGAAGAGTCCGAACATGCGGTAGTAGAGCAACATGAATACGACTACCACAGCCAGTCCGATCTCGGTGGAACGTATGCCGGCCGAAATATTTTCCGCGCCGAGCGAGGGTCCGATGGTGCGCTCCTCGACGAACTTCATGGGCGCGGCCAGAGCGCCGGCGCGCAGCAGCAAGGCGAGTTCGGACGCTTCCTGCGGACTGGCCAGGCCGGTGATGCGGAACTGCACCCCAAGCGCGCTCTGAATGGTCGCCAGACTGATGATCTTCTTCTCCTGGTAGTCGACCGGAACTTTCTCGACAACCCCGTCGGCGTTGATCCGCTCTTCGGTACGCTGCCGGGTTTCCACGAACAACACCCCAAGGCGACGCCCGATATTGTTGCGGGTGGCGCGGGACATGGCGCGACCGCCATCGCTATCCAGCGTGATATTGACCTGGGGTCGACCGTTTTCGTCGTAGCCGGACGCCGCGTTGATCACCCGGTCGCCGGTAATCACCAGATCGCGCTCCAGCCAGGCTTTGGACTCACGTTGATTGGGCTCGCGGAACTCGAAGCTTTCCCGCGCCAGACCTTCGCCCTTCGCCTCCAGGCGAAATTCGAGATTGGCGGTCTTGCCGATGATGCGCTTGGCCTCGGCCGTGTCCTGCACGCCGGGCAACTGCACCACGATGCGATTGCGACCCTGGCGCTGGACCAGGGGCTCGGATACCCCGAGCTCGTTGACCCGGTTGCGCAGCGTGGTCAGGTTCTGGGAGACGGCGTAATCCTCGCGCCCGGCAATGACTTTCGGCCCCGGCGTCAGGCTGAGCAGATAGCGGCCATCGCCGTCGGTGGGCGCCACCACCAGTTCGCGGAAATCGCCGACAGCCGCAATGGCTGCGGCACGATCGCGGCGCGCCGCCGTATCGAAGGTAGCGAGGATGTGGTTTCCCTCCACCCGCACGAACTGGTAGCGCGCCTCACTGCCGGCTGCGCGCAGCGCTTCGCGCAACTGAGTGGCTTTTGTCTCCAGATAGGCTGCCATCACGTCCTTTGTGTCCACCTCCAGCAGAAAGTGGACGCCGCCGGAAAGATCGAGACCCAGCTTCATGGGCTTGGCTTTCAGATTCGACAGCCAGGCCGGGGTGGTCGGCGCCAGATTGAGCGCCACCACATAATCGAAGCCCAGTTCCTGCTGCACCACCCGTTTGGCGGCCAGCTGCTGATCCCGTTCGCGCACCCGGATGAGGCCGCTGGTGCCGGTTATCAGTTCCCCGAAGTGGCCAATGCCGGCCGCATCCAACGCCCTGCCAGCGCGGGCGAGTACCGCATCATCCATCGGGGTCGCGCTGTTCTGCGCGGAAATCTGGACTGCCGGATCAGGCGCATAGAGATTCGGTGCGGCATAGACAAAGGCGATTGCCAGCACACACAAAATCAGCAGGTACTTCCAGAGCGGATAGCGATTCATGAAGTTTGGGCGACCCGGCCAAAGCGCGCGATTATAGGTCAATCCCCCCGACCCTCCAACGAAGATCGCGTCGCTGCCAAAGCCTTTCTTCAGCGGCGGGTCATGGCGTGCCGGTAGCAGCCGCAAAATCCCGCGCAAAGGCGTCGAGACGGTTGGCGGCGATGGCCTCGCGCAGACTCTGCATCAGCCATTGGTAGTGGCGCAGGTTGTGGATGGTATTGAGCTGGCAGCCGAGAATTTCGCCGCAGCGATCGAGATGGTGCAGATAGGCGCGGCTGAAGTGGGCGCAGGCATAGCAGTCACAGGCGCTGTCCACCGGCCCGGTATCGGCTTTGTGCACCGCGTTGCGAATCCGCACCACGCCGGATCGGGTAAAGAGATGCCCGTTGCGGGCGTTGCGGGTGGGCATCACGCAGTCGAACATGTCGATGCCGCGCTGCACCGCCGCCACCAGATCGGCGGGTGTGCCCACTCCCATCAGATAACGCGGCGATTCCGCCGGCATGCGCGGCGCCAGGCCATCCAGCACCCGCAGCATGTCGGCCTTGGGCTCGCCCACCGAGAGGCCGCCGATGGCGTAACCATCGAAGCCGATGTCGGTGAGGGCGGCGAGAGATGCCGCGCGCAACGCTTCGTACATGCCGCCCTGCACGATCCCGAACAGGGCGGCCGGGCTGTCGCCGTGGGCCTGCCGACTGCGCCGCGCCCAGCGCATGGACAACTCCATGGAGGCACGCGCGCTGGCCTCGCTCGCCGGATAGGGCGTGCACTCGTCGAATGCCATCACCACATCCGCACCCAGCGCGCGCTGCACGGCCATGGAGCGTTCCGGGTCCAGTTCCACCGGACTGCCATCGATGGGCGACTGAAAGCGCACCCCGGCCTCGGTAATCTTGCGCCGCGCCCCCAGACTGAACACCTGAAAACCGCCGGAATCGGTCAGGATGGGTCCAGGCCACTGCATGAAATCGTGGAGATCGCCGTGGGCGCGGATGATCTCAGTGCCTGGCCGCAGCATCAGGTGAAACGTGTTGCCGAGCACCATCTGGGCACCGCTCGCGACCAGATCGCGCGGCGTCATCGCCTTGACCGTGCCATAGGTGCCCACCGGCATGAACGCGGGCGTCTCCACGATCCCGCGCGGAAAGTGCAACCGCCCCCGCCGTGCGGCTCCATCCCGGCTCAGCAGCTCAAAGCGCATGTGGCAGCTGCGTGTCACTCGGGAATTTCCGTAGCCGCGGCCGGATTGTGGGTGATGAACATGGCGTCCCCGTAGCTGAAAAACCGGTAGCGCTCAGTCACGGCCGCGCGGTAGGCGGCGAGCGTCGCGCCATGGCCGGCAAAGGCGCAAACCAGCATCAACAGGCTGGATTCCGGCAGATGAAAGTTGGTGATCAGGGCATCCACACTGCGGAACTCGTAACCCGGGAAAATGAAAATATCGGTGTCGCCGCAAAAAGGTTGCACCACGCCGCTCGCAGCCGCCGTCTCCAGGCTGCGCACCGCCGTGGTTCCCACCGCGATCACCCGCCCACCGGCGGCACGGGTCGCCGCCACCTGCGCACACAGTTCGGCGCTGACGGCGACCCGCTCGGCGTGCATGCGATGCTCGCGGATGTTGTCGGCGCGCACCGGCCGGAAAGTGCCCGCGCCGACGTGGAGGGTGACGAACCCCATTCCAACACCCTGCGCGGCGAGTTGCGCGAGCATCTCCTCATCGAAGTGGAGTCCCGCCGTGGGCGCGGCCACCGCGCCGGATTCGCGGGCATACAGCGTCTGGTAGCGCTCCCGGTCAGCCGCAGTGGCCGCCCGACCCAGATACGGCGGCAGGGGTATTTCGCCGATCGCTTCCAGAATCTCGACAACCGGGATGGTGCCTTCGAAACAGAGTTCGAACAGGTCATCGCGACGCCCGCTCACCTGCGCCGTCACTCCTCGGTCGAAGTGTATGCGTGTGCCGGCCCGGGGCGTTTTACTCGCCCGCATCATCGCCAACGCCCACTGCGGGTCATCGCCGAGGCGCTCGATCAGCACCTCGACGCGACCGCCGCTGTCCTTGTGACCCAACAAGCGCGCCGGCATCACGCGGGTGTCGTTGAACACCAGCAGATCGCCGCGGCGCAGCAGTTGCGGGAGATCGGGGAACTGACGGTGGCCGAGCGTACCGCTCGACCCGTCGAGCACCAGCAGCCGGCTGTCGCGGCGCCGCTGCGGCGGATGGGTCGCGATCAGCTCCGGTGGCAGATCGTAGTGAAACAGCTCCCGGCGCATGGGGGGTCCGAAAAAAGGCGCAAGGGTAGCCGAAATCGATGCCCTGCCCCAGTCCCATGCGCCGTGATGACACAATCCCTGACGCGCAAAATCAGTCTGTGAGACGTCGGGTCATATCCGCCTCACCATGCTGCCGTCCTCGGTGCGGTCAGAGCAGCCGACGCGCCATGGACTCCATCGCCGCCAGCAGATCATCGAGCGGCAGATTTTCGGGCAGCCACATCACCACCCGATCCGCACCCGCCGCTTCCAGCGCGCGGATTTCCTCCGGGGTCTCCCACTGCCCCTTGATGCCGAAGACGGTCTTCGTCAATTCTCCGTAGTTGCGGCCCGCGGTATCGGCAGCCCGCTTGAGCCGCTCGACGCCCTGGCGGAACTGATCCACCGATTCCAGCACCGGCAGCCAGCCGTCGCCCCACTCGGCGATGCGCTGGTAGACGCGCTGGGCCGTGAAACCGCCCAACAGTATCGGCGGATGCGGGCGCTGTGCCGGTTTCGGAAAACAGCGCACCGGCGGGAAATCCACGTACTTACCGTGGTATTTGGATTCCGTCTGGGTCCAGAGTTGTTTCATGGCCAGGATGTAATCCTTGGTCTGTCCCCAGCGATGATCGAAATCGCCGCCCAGAATCTGGCATTCCTCGCGGTTCCAGCCCGCCCCGATACCCATCAGAAAGCGCCCGCCGGAAAAGGAGTCCAGGGACGCGACCATCTTGGCGGCCAGCAGCGGATTGCGCTCCGGGACCAGGATAATGCCGGTGCCGAGCAAGATGGTGCTGGTGACGGCCGCGGCACGCGTCAGTGCGATCAGCGGGTCCGGCATCTGCCAGAGATAATCCGGCCCGGGCTGGCCGGGTCGTACCCCCGGATACTGGTCGGAGTAAGTGACGGGCAGAATGGTATGGTCCGGCACCCAGTAGGAGTCGAAACCCAGTGCCTCGGCGTGTTTGGCGACCACGGCAGGATCAGCGGCCATATTCGGAAGAATGGAAAAAACACCAATTTTCATCTTGCCCCCTGGGGAATATTCCCCTTGCTGATATAATTCCGCCGCCGCGCCAGAGTGGTGAAATTGGTAGACACGACGGATTCAAAATCCGTTGGGGTAAAACCCGTGCCGGTTCGAGTCCGGCCTCTGGTACCAAGTACTTTCTTCAACAGGGCATCTCGCTTCCGTACAGCTCGGCACGATGCCCTTGGGCCAACCGACATCACCCCGACCTGCCCCGCCGGGCTTCCTGTTTCGCCACACGCCGATCCCGACGACGGGCCCTCCGCTCATACAGCACTTCGCGCTGGCGCCGGACAATCTCGCGCGCATGAAACAGTGTCGGCACATCGTAATGGCGCCGGCTGAGGATGATGGTGATGATGACCTCCTCGATAGCCACCCAGATATGAAACAGCACCACCACGCGAAACAGCCAGGCCACGTCGTAGAGCACCAGTAAATAGTAGGCCGGCGCCATCAGGATCGCCGAAAGTTTTGCGGCCCAGGTGTGATAACGCGGCAGCTCGCGAAACTTCAGCAGGCTGGTCAGGGTAGGAATCAGGTAAAACCCGACCGCCAGATACAGAAACCAGGCCTCGCGCGCGAACACGGCGGGCCACAGCCACATCAGTCCAAAAACCATGGCGGCGTAGGTACTGAGGTCGCCCCAACTGTCCAGCCTGGCACCCAGCGGCGTGGCTACGCCCAGCCGACGCGCGAGATGACCGTCCAGCGCATCGGTCGCCAGCGCCAGCGCCAGCAGCCAGAGGAAAGGTTCCGCCAGCCCGCGATGGGCACACCACAGCAAGACCGGCGCAAGCAGCAAACGCAGCACGCTCAACGCATTGGGGAGGTTGAGGTTGCTGGCGACCGCGGGCGTCCGCGTCACTGCCACGCCCTTCCCGGCAGGATACTCATGAGGGTGTGGCGCCGGCACGCCGCTGCCGGACCGCCTCAAACAGACAGATGCCCGTGGCGACGGCGACATTCAAGCTCTCGACGCTACCCGCCATGGGAAGCTTTACCAGCAGATCACAGCAGTCGCGGGTCAGACGGCGCAGGCCGGTGTCTTCCGCACCCATGACCAGCGCCGTGCGGCCGCGCAGATCGGCGTCATACAGCGACGACTCGGCATCGCCACAGGTTCCAACCAGCCAGACGCCCGCTTCCTGCAAGCCCCGCAGGGTGCGCGCCAGGTTGGTCACCACCACATAGGGCACGCTGGCGGCGGCACCGCTGGCCACCTTCTGTACCGTTGCGGTGATACCCACCGCACGATCCCGGGGCGCAATCACGGCGGCAACGCCGGCCGCATCGGCGGCGCGCAGACAAGCACCGAGGTTGTGGGGGTCGGTGATTCCGTCGAGCACCAGGAGCAGCAGTTCGGCGCGATCCTCGATCAAAGCGGCCAGAAAGCTTTCGTCGTGCAGCGCCCCTGCGGTGCAAAACGCCGCCACCCCCTGGTGACGTCCATCGGCCAGACGATCCAGCTCATCGCGCTCGGCCCACTGCCATGCCACGCCCTGCTGCTCCGCCAGGTACCGAACTTTTTCCAGCCGCTGATCGCGACGATGGCGTTGCAGCCGGATCTCGCGCACCCGACCGGCATCGGTTTTCAACAGCCCCATCACGGCATGGACACCGTAAACCCAATCACACTCAGCACCGCCCGCCATACCGTCCACTCACTGCTTGATGCGCCGGGATTCTACCCCGCTTACCGGCGCGGGCTTCACACCGGCGCAGGCACCGGCAAGCGCGCGATGAAATCGGAGCTCAGACTGCCCAGGTACAGATGGCCTTCGTGTTCCAGCACGCTGGTCACCATGCCGATGTCGCCACCATAGGCATCCATGAAGTGGGTGATATTGCCATTCATGTCCACGCCCACAAACAAGCCATAAGTGGGCAGATGCAGACCCTCGAAAAAATCCGGAACCGGGGCCAGGAACCGCGGCAGGCGCATCATCAGCTTCTTCAAAAAGGGCTGCGGCGCCAGTGCTTCCAGGTGCGGGTAGCGGGGGAACGCCAGTGCCACCCAGTAGGTGTCCTTGCCGTTGAAGGTGATGTTGTCCGGCCCGCCGGGGAGATTGCTCACGAAGGTGTCGCGCTGTCCCGCCTTCGGTCCCTTGAGCCACAGCCGGGTAACGCAAAAACCGAGGGTTTCGTTAACCAGCACATAGTCGTCGTTCGGTCCCATCGCAACGCCATTGGCAAGGCGCAGGTTGTCGAGGGCAACACAGCTGCTCCGGGTGGCCGGGTCGTAGCACACCAGCACGCCGGTCGGGTTGTCTTCCATGAGCGCGTAGCCGGCCTGGGCCAGGTTGAATTTGGTGGAGATATCGCTGAAGTAGATCTTGCCGTCGGCGGCGATGGCGAGGTCGTCGGCGACATTGTATTTGCGGCCGTCCACCGAACTGCTCAACACCGATACCTCGCCCGCGGGGGTAACACAGACGAGACCCTTCTCGGCGTCGCAGGTGATCAGGTTGCCTGCGGCATCGAATTTCAACCCGAGCGGATGACCGCCGGTGTTGGCAAGCACCCCGGGGTTGCCCTCCCCCTCGATTTTCATGCGCACGAGATCGCCGTTGGTCAGTCCCGTATAGAGGTAACCATCCTTGATGGCGGTTGCCTCGGGCCCGGCGAGTTTGCCGCGCCAGAGCTTTTCGGCGCTCGCCAGGGAGTTCTTGCGCTCGAAGCGGCCCTCATAGGGTGGGGCCTTGGGCGGATTCCAACCCTGGGGATCAATGGGTATCGGCCAGTACAACAGGTAGAGGATAAACAGGATGATGGCAATGACGATCACTGTTTCCACGGTAGCTCTCCACGACCGCTTTATTGTTATTCGGCCTGCACGGCGGTGCCGTGCGACCGGCCGGTCGACTATACGCCGCACACCTTGTGGATCAAACACCTTGTCCCGACGCCAGCCACCCAGCGCCATGGATCCCGGTGATACATGCGGATCAGCGCCGACGCCGTCCGGGTCGCCGCGCGCCCGCGGCCGGCGTGTCATCGGGCGGTTTCGTGTCACCGCGTCCGCCGCGCGCCGGCTTCGCGGCTGCCACCGCCGGTTGCCTGGACTTTCCCTTGCGCCCGCCTTTGCGACGCTGCTCCTCCGTGTGCTGAGCCGCGAGTTTGCGCGCCGTCGGGGATACTTCCGGCTCCCGCCCCGGGCGCCGCCCGACGCCATCGACCAGATCGAAATCGACCTTGCGTTCGTCCAGATTTACCCGCGCTACCCGGACCCGCAGCCGGTCGCCCAGCCGGAACACCCGCCGGGTGCGCTCACCGACGAGGCGATGGTGCGCAGGCTCGTGGTGGTAATAATCCTTGGGCAGGCCGGTGATGTGGATCAGCCCCTCGACATAGAGCTCTTCCAGCTCCACGAACAGGCCGAAGCTGGTGACGCCCACCACCACACCGGCAAATTCATCAGCGACGTGTTCGAGCAGGTACTCGCACTTGAGCCAATGCACCACACTGCGCGTCGCGTCGTCGGCGCGGCGCTCGGTCATCGAGCATTGTACGCCCGCCTCCTCCATGGCTGCCGCATCGTAGGGATAGCTTTGCGACAATGGCACCTTGGGTGCGTCCGCATGCCGGCGCAGCTGCTTGTTGCGGCCCTTGCTCCACAGCAGCACGCGGATCGCGCGGTGCACCAGGAGATCGGGATAACGGCGAATCGGCGAGGTGAAATGGGTATAGGCGGGATAATTCAGACCGAAGTGCCCAATGTTTTCCGGCTGATAGCGCGCCTGTCGCATTGAGCGCAGCATCACCGACTGGATGATCGAGGCATCGGGGCGGCCCGCGACCTTCTTGAGCACCGCCTGGAAATCCTCCGGCGTGGGTTCGTCGCCACCCGGCAGACCCAGGCCCAGCTCGCCGAGAAACTCCCGCAGATTGGCGAGCTTCTCCGCCTGGGGGCCATCGTGGACCCGGTACAGCACCGGCAGCTTGCTCTTCTCCAGGAGCTGGGCCGTGCACACATTGGCGCACAGCATGCATTCCTCGATCAGGCGGTGCGCTTCGGTGCGTTCGGCCGGCACGATACGTTCGATTTTGCGCTCCGCATTGAACAGGATGCGGGTCTCGCCGGATTCGAAGTCGATGGCCCCGCGACGCTCGCGCGCCTCGCGCAGGGCTTGATAGAGGCGATGCAGTTCGTCAATGTGAGGCAGAATGGCGCGGAACTGGCCGCGCACGCCGCTCTCGGGATCGTCCTTCTGGGCGATCATGGCGGCCACCTGGGTGTAGGTCAGCCGCGCTCGGGAATGCATCACGGCTTCATAAAATTCGAAGCGCTTGACCACGCCCTTCCGGTCGATGCGTATCTCGCACACCATGCACAGGCGATCCACCTCCGGATTCAGCGAGCACAGTCCGTTGGAAAGCTGCTCCGGCAGCATCGGCACCACATGCCCGGGGAAATAGACCGAATTGCCGCGCTGGTAGGCTTCCCGATCCAGTGCGGATCCCGCCGGCACATAGTGGGCGACGTCCGCGATCGCCACCAGCAGGCGCCAGCCGCCAAACCTGAGGCGCTCGCAGTAGACGGCGTCGTCGAAGTCCCGAGCATCCTCGCCGTCGATGGTGACCAGCGCCAGTTCGCGCAGATCGACCCGCCCCCGCAAATGGGCGCGTTCCACCCGCTCCGGCAACTTGCCGACCTGGGCGGCGACCGCCTCCGGCCAGGCCTGGGGCAGACCGAAGTTGTGGATCGCGACTTCGATTTCCATGCCCGGCGCCAGATGATCGCCGAGCACCCGTGAAATGCGGCCCGCGGGCTGACCCTCGCGGGACGGCTGCCGGGTAATTTCCACCAGCACCATCTGACCGGCCCGGGCACCGCCAGTGCCGCCCGGCGTGATCAACACGTCCTGACTGATCCCGGGGTTGTCCGGCCGCACAAAATGGATGCCGCCCTCGGTGAAATAACGCCCCACCAGTTCCCGCGTGCCGTGTTCCAGCACTTCCACGATGGAACCTTCGGGACGACCGCGACGGTCGAAGCCCGAAATCCGCACCAGCACCTGATCGCCCGCCAGCACCCGCCGCATCTGGCGGCTGGACAGAAAGATATCCGCCTGACCGCCGCCGGCCACCACGAAACCATAGCCCTCGGGATGACCCGTGACGCGGCCCTTGATCAGGTTCATCTTGTCCAGCGCGCCATAGCCGCCGGAGCGGTTCTCGACGATCTGTCCATCGCGAACCATGGCACCCAGACGGCGTCGCAGTGCCTCGATCTGCTCGTCGTCCTTGAGGCCGAGTTCACGGCTCAACTCAGCCTGGTTGAGCGGTCCCACACTGTCCGCCAACAACTGCAGGATGTATTCGCGGCTGGGAATGGGCTTTTCGTAGCGCGCCGCTTCCCGCTCCGCTTGAGGGTCATTCTTGAGGTGTTTGTTCCGCATAGGTCAGATCATGGCTCATTGATTCGGTGCAGACACCCGCGCCGGAAGGTTCCGGTCACCGGCCTGCTCCACGGCAGTATGACGGATTGACAAGGTTGAGGGCGATACGTAGAGTGCTGCTCCCGCGCCGGCGTCCAACATTGGACTCGGTCCGCGCCCAGGTGGTGAAATTGGTAGACACGCTAGCTTCAGGTGCTAGTGGCCTTACGGTCGTGGAGGTTCAAGTCCTCTCCTGGGCACCACCTTTCTATGTAAAACAATGCGTTACAAGCCTGTTTAGCAAAATTCCCACTTCCTTCCCCACAATACGCCAAGTGATAGAAAGCGCTGCGCGGCTGGTAGAGGGCGGCAGTAGTAACCTGGGTGGCGCGCGCTCAGAACGCCTTTGGCAGCCCAGCGCCCTTGAGGATGCCGTTCGCCGTGTGGCGCGACTTGATCTTGACGGGGACGGTAAAGGGGTTGGGGGTGTGCGGGCTGCACCACACTTCATGGTCACCGCGTCCCAGCCGGAGACGCGTGCAGCCATTCTCCTTCAGGATTTCGCGGACTGGCTTTCCGTAATCATTCACGCGGCCGTAAGGCGAACGCGGGTGCTGGCGTGCGCGATCAGTTCGACAGGCACGTCGTAACCGCCGTCACCGAGTCCGCCACCCGCTTCCAGCAGGTCCAGGATTGCCCCGGGGAGTTGCGCGGCAAGTCCCTCCAAGGAATCAGCTTCCAGATTCAGGCCGGGCACGTCGCTTGATTCGACAAACCACACCCCCGCCTCTTGGTCGCGCGCGGCTTTCACAATAATCACGTTTCCGCCCATGTCCCTACCTCAGCCAGCACCATGGCGTATCAAGCAGTGCCAGTGTATTCCGGTTCACTCAGGTGCGCCATCTACCGCATTAAGGGTTGTCCCCTCAAAGTGGCTTGGTGGTGCCGCACGGTTCCGTCTAGCAGCCTGTCGGACTTTCCCACCCTTCGGGTTAAAATTGCACACCTTCCGAAACACCCGATGACATGAGCCGATTTCGCCCCATTGATCGTCAGACCGACTACCTTCTTCCCCCTTCGGTGCAGGACTGGTTGCCGGAGTCACACTTGGCGCGGTACGTGGTGGATGTGGTCGAAGGGCTGGACCTGTCGGCGTTTGAGCGCGCTTACGCCGGTCGCGGCAGTGAGGCCTACCACCCGGCGCTGCTGCTCTCGCTGTTGATTTACGGCTACGCCACCGGCACTCACTCAAGCCGCAAGATCGAGCGTGCGACCTACGATTCGCTGGCGTTTCGTTTCATCGCCTGCGACCAGCACCCGGACCACGACACGCTGTCGCACTTTCGCCGGCGCTTCGGCGAGCAGTTTGCGGCGATTTTCGTGCAAGTGCTGCAGGTGGCCCGGGAAAACCAGCTCTCGCGATTTGGCACGGTGAGCCTGGACGGCACCAAGGTCCACGCCAACGCCTCGCGGCACAGCGCCTTGTCGTATGGGTACGCCGAGAAGATCGAAGCGCAGCTCAAGGCCGAAGTGCAGGAGATGCTGGCGCTGGCCGAAGCGGCGGATCAGAGCACGGTTCCCGATGGCGTCAGCCTGCCCGACGAGATCCAGCGGCGCGAGGATCGCCTGGCCGCGATCGCGCGAGCCAAGGCGGTCATCGAAGAGCGCGCCCAGGCGCGTGACGAAAGGGCGCAGGCCGAGTACCAGGCCAAGCTGGCCGAGCGCGAGGCGAAGCAAAAGGCGACCGGCAAGAAGCCCGGCGGCAAGCCGCCGGCGCCGCCACAAACCGGCCCGCGCGCGGACGATCAGGTCAATCTGACCGACGAAGACTCACGCATCATGAAGGTGTCGAGCGGCGGATTCGATCAGTGCTACAACGCGCAGGCTGCGGTCGACACCGAATCGATGCTGATCCTGGTCCCACACATCACTCAGGCCGGCAACGACAAGGAGCAGGTGGCGCCGACGCTGGCGGCGCTGCAGCGCCTGCCCGATGGATTGCGCCAGCCGGATCAGCTGTTGGCAGACACGGGCTACTGCAGCGCGAAGAACGTCAAGGCCTGCCATGATGCCGGGATCGAACCGCTGATGGCGGTGGGTCGCGATGCGCACCACCCGGCCTGGCGCGATCGTTTTGAAGAGCCTGCGGCGCTACCGGCCGACAACCCGGTCGATCAGATGAAGCACACCCTCAAGACCCAGGCCGGGCGGGCGGCCTATGCGCTGCGCAAGCAGACAGTGGAGCCGGTATTCGGCATCATCAAGTCGGTGATGGCCTTCCGCCAGTTTCTGCTACGCGGCCTGGCCAATGTTGGCCACGAATGGACGCTGGTTTGCCTGGCGTGGAACTTGAAACGCATGGCCGTGTTGCAGCCCAAATCCGTCCGAATGGCCTGAAAGCGGGGCAAGCATGCTCGGTTCAGCGAAAATGGCGGCGAAATCGGCCAAAACATGCACCTCAGTGGTGCAAATCCACAATATCCCCCACGGAATCCAATGGCCGTGAGGTTAAGTCCGACAGGCTGCTAGGGTGCCGCACCGCTTGGGTTTGGCATGATAGGTTCTGCTCCCAAGTGTTCTGGTTCCACGGGTTTTGGCTTCACATGTTCACGCTCCATGTGTTCACGCGGTCTTCACCAATGGCGCGCGCATTAGGCAATGCCCAGACTTGCCGACTATACTTGAAACCAGCATTCATTCGCGTGTCTCCGTACGAAACCTGCGCGTCTTTCCCCGCAGCGATTCACGGGTGGCCCGATACTCGACTTTCAACAATCATCAGCAATCCACAACCACTACCCATCGAGGTTATTACCATGGCAGAAGCCAAAGCAGTGAGCAAAATAGCCAAGGGCGAGAATGTCGCCCGGCTGAGCGCCTTCGACCCCAACTACAAGAGTGACAAGCCGCAGTCGTATTACGACGAAATCAAGCGGAAGTTCGCCGAGGAGCGCGATCTGCGGCTGAAGTACCGCCCCGAGGGCACCGCCCAGTACACCTCCGACCTGGATGGTGACCTGTCGCACTTCGGCGAAGATCCGTACGGCGGCAACTTCCCGCCGCGCGAAGCCCTCAACGACACCGTCGAGGTGCTGTTCACCGGCGGCGGCTTTTCCGCGCTGCTGTCCATCGCCCGCCTGCGCGAATACGGTGTCAAGAGCATCCGCATCGTCGAGCGCGGTGCCGATGTCGGCGGCACCTGGTACTGGAACCGCTACCCGGGCGCCGCCTGCGATGTGCCCTCCTACGATTACCTGCCGCTGCTCGAAGAGCTGGATTACATACCCAGCCGCCGCTACGCGCGGGCGCCCGAAATCTATGAGCACTGCCGGCGCATCGCCAAGCATTACAACATCTACGATCTCGCCGTGTTCCAGACCACCGTCACCTCCACGGTGTGGAATGAAGAGGAAAAAATGTGGCATGTGAAGACCGATCGCGGTGACCACATGCGGGCGCGTTTCGTGGTCTGCGCCAATGGACCCATGGCCAAGCCCAAGCTGTCGAAAATCAAAGGAATCCCGAGTTTCAAGGGCAAGTCCTTCCATAGCTCGCGCTGGGATTACGACTACACCGGCGAAAACCTGGAGAAGCTGAAAGGCAAGCGGGTTGCCATCATCGGCACCGGCGCCACCGCGGTGCAGGTGATCCCCGAAGTCGCCAAGACCGCCAAGGAACTCTATGTGTTCCAGCGCACGCCCTCATGCATCGACATCCGCAACGACTGGGCCACCGATCCCAACTGGGCGCGCAAGCTGAAACCGGGCTGGCAGGCCGCGCGCCGCCAGCGCGCCATCGATGGCTCCGACCCGCACGCGCCGAAAACGGCCGTGAAAGCCGATATCCCACCCGAGGAGAAAGTCCGCCGCCAGGAGAACGCCAATATCGACTATGTCATGTGGCTGCACAGCCGCATCGATGAAATCGTCGAGGACAAGGCGACCGCGGAGTCCCTCAAGCCCTGGTACATGTTCATGTGCAAGCGGCCCACCTTCCACGATGAGTTCCTGCCCACGTTCAACCAACCCAATGTCCATCTGGTGGATACCCGTGGCAAGGGCGTCACCGAGATCACCGAATTGGGCCCGGTCGCCAATGGCAAGCAGTACGAGGTGGACCTGATCGTCTATGCGACCGGCTTCGAGGTACAGAAAACCGGCATCTACAACCAGATCATCGGTCGCAACGGCCTCGAGCTGAACGAAAAATACAAGGACGGTATCCGCACGCTGCTGGGCATTCATTCCCACGGCTATCCCAACCTGTTCATCATGGCCGGGTACCAGGCGTCGTTTCAGTTCAACATCACCGACGTGCTCCAGGTGCAGGGTGACCATATCGCCGCCTGCATCAAGTACACCCGGGAACACGGCTACAGCACTATCGATGTGACCCCGGAAATGGAGGAATGGTGGGTCCAGGAAGTGATCAACTATCGCGGCAAGACCGACCGCAACAAGGAATGTACGCCGGGCTACTACAACTTCGAGGGCGAATTCAACCGGCGCCAGGACGGTACCTATAACGGCGGCTTCAAGCGTTATATCGAGAAGGCGAAGGAAGTGCAGGCCGATATGGAGAAAGACTTCCTGTTCGAGAAATAAACGGTTCGCACCGAACGGCAAACCCCAACGAGGCCCCGCAGCGTCAGGCGCTGCGGGGCCTTGCCTTTCGCCGAAGGCGCCGTCGCATAATCGCTAGCTGCGGCCTTGCCGCCCGGGCCGATCGGAGCAGCCCGAATGCGGGCGCGCTGCCCGGCGCCGCTACCGGTCAGGGGCGGGGCTCGAATACCAAAGTATCTTCATTGATGGTGACGTAGTATTTGCGGGCGTGCGCCATCCGCCGCGCAATCGTCAGATACACCACCTTGTCATCCGGGTCGCAGGCATTGCGAAACTCTTCCCGGCTGATGGTCCAGGATTGCCCTTCACCGAGCGCGTTCAGGGTGCCCTGCAGGTCGGCAGTCGACATATCGTCCTCCCAATATACGGATTATTTTTCGATTTGGACGCTTGCGTGGTGCCCCCCGAGAGCGCCAGGCAACACCTGAGCGCGAGCGACCAATGGCACCGAAGCTAGTCAGTCGCACGGCGGGTGTCAAGAGACCGCGGCAAGCGGCACTCGCGCAACATCAATACCGCTGGCGCCCGGAAACCACCCGCACCGGCGGATGGTAAACTCACCGGTCATATACGTTTGCAATGCGGTACGACAAGCGGACCGGTTATAGTCCAAAATGTCTCCGTCGCTCCTTTACCACTCCCATTCTTGCCAAGAGGCCCTTTATGACCGAAGCAGCGTTGAGCCATGTGTTTGATTACCCCCCGCAAAGAATCAAGCGGGAGGTCGACTTCGAGACCGTCATCATCGGCGCCGGCCTGTCGGGTATCGGCGCCGCCATTCGCCTGATCCGGGAAGGCCTGGGGGATTTCGTCATCCTCGAGAAAGGCATCGACGCCGGCGGCACCTGGCAGGACAACACCTATCCCGGTCTGACGGTCGACATCCCCTCGCTGAGTTATTCGTTTTCCTTCGAGCAGAACCCCTTCTGGTCAAGCCTGTACGCGCCCGGCCCGGAAATGAAAGCCTATGTGGATCACTGCGTGACCAAATACGGCGTGCGTCCCCACATGCGTTACAACATGGAAGTGGCCGACGCCACCTACGACGAGCAGCGCAATGTCTGGGTAACCCGCACCAAGTCCGGCGAGACTTTCACCTCGCGTTACCTGGTGAGCGCAACCGGCTTCCTGACCATTCCGAAACTGCCCGTCATCGAGGGCATCGAGAAGTTCAAGGGCAAGGTCATGCACACCGGCCGCTGGGATCACTCCTACGATCTCACCGGCAAGCGCGTGGGCTTCATCGGCACGGGCGCCACCGGCATTCAGGCCGTACCCGAGATCGCCGACAAGGTGAAATCCATCGACGTGTATCAGCGCACGGCGATCTGGCTGTTGCCGAAAAAGGAAATACCCTTCAGCCCGCGCTGGCAGGCGGCGTTCGCGAAGATACCCGGCCTGCAACGGCTGGCGCGGCTCATGGTCATCTTCTTTACCGACATCATCATGATCAACCTGCTGGTGTTCAACAAGTACTTCGGCTTTGTCGGCAAGAAGCTGGAGCGCATCTGCATCAATCACATCCGCAACCAGGTCAAGGATCCCGCGACCCAGGAAGCCCTGATTCCCACTTACGATTTCGGCTGCAAGCGCCCGAGTTTCACCAGCAAGTTTTATCCGGTGTTCAACCGCGAGAACGCCTCCCTGGTTACCAACCCGATCGACCACATCACCGAAAACGCCATCGTCACCAAGGACGGCACGGTGCGCGAGATCGATACCCTGATCTGCGCGACCGGCTTCGAGGTATTCCAGAAAGGCAGCGTGCCCACTTACAAGCTGGTGGGCAAGAACGGTCTCGACATCAGCGATTTCTGGGAAGAAAACCGCTATCAGGCGTTTGAAGGCTCAACAGTGCCGAATTTCCCCAACTTCTTCCTGATGTTTGGTCCGTACAGCGTCTGCACCGCCTCCTGGTTTGGCATGATCGACACCCAGTCCAAGCACTTGGTGCGCTGCCTGAAAGCGGCCAAGAAACGCCACGCCAACTACATCGAGATCAAGAAATCGGCCAACGATGCCAATTTCCAGAAAGTACAGTCGCGCACCAAGCTCACCATCTTCAAGGCCGGCAACTGCGCGACCTCGAACAGTTATTATTTCGACCGCCATGGCGACAGCCCGACCATCCGCCCGACGCTGGGCTTCGTGCACTGGCTGACCAGTCGGTTCTTCAGCATGAACAACTATATTTTCGATTCGAAATAGCAACGAAAGCCGATAACGACAGGGTCAACGCCATGAGGCGTTGGTCCTGTCGCAGCAGACCTCGCATGAGACTGGCAACCGATTCCCGCTGCGCAACCGACAGCACTCGTGGTTTATCCCGGCATCACCCCTTGAGCTGCTTGCTGACCCGCTCGTAACCAGCCTTGATTTCCTCGCCAAGTAACTTTGCGGCAACGCCAATTTCACGACTCGCCTCGGCACCCTCCTTTTCCGCGCGCTGGAGCTTCTGATTGAGTTGCTCCCACTTCCTTTCCATCGCCTCCCACTCATCCTGCAGGTCTAATTTGAGAAGATGGGACTTGACGCGCAACTCGTCCCGCTGAACCCTGAGTCGGCTCATCAACTGCTTCAATTCGTCTTGCATGGCGCTCATTGCCCGCTCCTCCGTAACACGCAAAACCGGACATCACATCCCGGTCTGTGGTTGACACAAACCACCGGGACCATATTGCCACAGACCCGGCCCTTCAGGCGGGGGGCAGGCGCCAGTCGATCGGCGGCTGGCCGTGCTCCACCAACCAGGCGTTGGTGCGGGAAAATGGCCGACTGCCGAAAAACCCCCGGTGGGCGGACAGCGGCGAGGGATGCGGTGACTGGATCACCAGATGCTTACGGGTGTCGATGAATGCGCCCTTGCGCTGGGCGTGACTGCCCCAGAGGATAAAGACAATCCCTTCGCGGTGGGCATCGAGAGCCGCGATGGTCTTGTCCGTGAAAGTCTCCCAGCCACTTTTCTGATGGGAAGCGGCGCGGCCGTGCTCGACCGTAAGCGTGGTGTTCAGCAGCAGCACACCCTGCTCGGCCCAATGCGTCAGGCAGCCGTGGTTGGCCGGCGGGATACCCAGGTCGCTCTCCAGTTCGCGGTAGATATTGGCCAGCGACGGCGGGATCGCCACCCCGGGCAGTACCGAGAAACACAGGCCGTGGGCCTGGCCCGGACCGTGGTAGGGATCCTGCCCCAAAATCACCACCTTGACGGCTTCGAAGGGCGTGGTGTCGTAAGCGGCGAACCAGTTATCGGCGGCGGGATAGATGACCTTGCCGGCGCGCTTTTCGGCCAGCAAAAAAGCGCGCAGTTCCTGCATGTAGGGCTGCTCAAACTCCGGCTCCAGCCAGCGCAGCCAGGACGGGTGCAGCTTGATCGCACGCGTCGCGTCCGCCATCCAGTTCAGCCTTCGCGCTCCGGGCGCATATGGGGAAACAGCAAGACATCGCGGATCGACGCCGAGTCCGTAAGCAGCATTACCAGACGATCGATACCGATACCTTCGCCGGCGGTGGGCGGCAGGCCGTATTCCAGAGCGCGGATATAGTCGGCATCGAAGTGCATGGCTTCGGCATCGCCGGCGTCCTTTTCCTGTACCTGGGCGAGAAAGCGCTCGGCCTGATCCTCGGAATCGTTGAGCTCGGAAAACCCGTTGGCCAGCTCGCGTCCACCGACAAAGAACTCGAAGCGATCGGTGACGAACGGATTGTCATCGTTGCGCCGCGCCAGGGGTGACACTTCGGTGGGGTATTCGGTGATGAAGGTGGGCTGCTCCAGCCGTGCCTCGACAGTCTTCTCGAAAATCTCGATCTGCACCTTGCCCAGCCCCCACGAATCCTTGAGGGGAATACCGAGCCGGCCCGCGAGTGCGCGCGCGTCGGCGAGGTCGGCGAGATCCGCCGCGCCGATTTCCGGATTCAGGCGCAGAATGGACTCCACCACCGTCATGCGCGCAAACGGCTGGGCGAAATCGTAATCCGTGCCCTGATAGCTCACCGTCGTGGTGCCGAGCACCGCCATGCACAGCTTGCGCAACATGTCCTCGGTAAGATCCATCAGGTCGCGGTAATCGGCGTAGGCCTGGTAGAACTCCAGCATGGTGAATTCGGGGTTGTGCCGGGTGGAGAGCCCCTCGTTGCGAAAACTGCGGTTGATTTCGTAGACCTTTTCGAACCCACCCACCACCAGCCGCTTGAGATAGAGCTCCGGCGCGACGCGCAGGAACATCTCCTGTTCCAGAGTATTGTGGTAGGTCACGAACGGCCGCGCGGTGGCGCCGCCCGGGATCACCTGCATCATCGGGGTCTCGACTTCCATGAACCCCAGTGCATCGAGGTACTGGCGGACAAACGCGATGATCTTCGAGCGCCGCTGAAACACCCGGCGCGATTCCTCGTTGATGATGAGATCCACATAGCGCTGGCGGTAGCGCTGCTCGCGGTCGGCGAGGCCGTGGTACTTCTCGGGCAGCGGCCGCAGCGATTTGGTGAGCAGCGCGTAGTCTTCGAGCATCACATAGAGATCGCCGCGCCCGGATTTGTGCAGGGTGCCGCGCGCGCCCACCAGATCGCCGATATCCCAGTGTCCCCAGCGCTCCGCGATATCGGCCTGAACGCTCTTGTCGGCGTACAACTGGATGCGCCCGGACATGTCCTGCAACACCATGAAGGGCCCGCGCCTGGCCATGATGCGCCCCGCCACACTGACCTTGTGATCCAGGGCTTCCAGTTCTTCCTTGGTGCGCGTACCGAAATCTTCTTCAAGTTTCAGCGCGAGATCGTCGCGCCGGAACCCGTTGGGAAATGCCTGTCCGCGCTCACGCAGCGCGGCGAGCCGGGCGCGGCGCTCGGCGATGAGTTTGTTTTCGTCAGTGCTGTCGCTGGAATCGGTCATTGTCACTCGGTTGGCTGCGGCGCCGGGCGCCGGGTCAGAGGCCGGCCTTGAGGCTGGCTTCGATAAAGGGGTCGAGGCCACCGTCCAGCACCCCCTGGGTGTTGCGGGTCTCGACACCGGTACGCAGATCCTTGATGCGGGCGTCGTCGAGCACATAGGAGCGAATCTGGCTGCCCCAGCCAATGTCGGATTTGCTGTCCTCCACCGCCTGCTGGCTCTCCTTGCGCTTTTGTATTTCCAGCTCGTAGAGTTTCGCCCGCAGCATCTTCCACGCCTTGTCCCGGTTCTGGTGCTGGGAGCGCTCGCTCTGGCACTGCACCACCACGCCGGTGGGCAGGTGGGTCAGCCGTACGGCGGAGTCGGTCTTGTTGACGTGCTGGCCGCCGGCGCCGCTGGCGCGATAGGTGTCCTCGCGCAGATCGGATTTATTGATCTCGATCTCGATGTTGTCATCCACCTCGGGCGAAACGAACACGGCGGCGAACGAGGTGTGGCGGCGATTGCCGGCGTCGAACGGCGACTTGCGCACCAGCCGGTGCACGCCGGTCTCGGTGCGCAGCCAGCCAAAGGCGTAATCGCCCTGCACATGGACGGTGGCACTTTTGATGCCGGCGACCTCACCGGCGGACACTTCCACCAGTTCGGTTTTGAAGCCCTTGCGGTCGGCCCAGCGCAGATACATCCGCAACAGCATCTCGGCCCAGTCCTGGGCCTCGGTGCCGCCGGAGCCAGCCTGAATATCCAGATAGGCGCTGTTGGGGTCGGTTTCACCCGAGAACATGCGCCGGAACTCCAGATCGGCAAGCCGCGCCTCGAGTTGCGCCACATCCTGCTCGATGGTCGCGACCGTCTCGGTGTCGTCCTCTTCGGCGGCCAGTTCGATCAGTTCACGGGCATCGGCGATGCCGGCATCCAGGGTTTCGATGGTCTCCACCACCGCTTGCAGCGCGGCGCGCTCGCGGCCCAGGCTCTGGGCGCGCTCGGGATTGTTCCAGACCCCCGCGTCGGCGAGCTCCAGTTCTACCTCGGTCAGCCGCTCTTTCTTTTCGGCATAGTCAAAGGTACCCCCTGAGCACGTCGGTACGCGCCTCGAGATTGTCCAGGGCGGTGCGGATGGGATTGATTTCGAGCATCGGGCGGAGGGTCCGGAAAAAGGCGCATAGTCTAGCAGCTTGTCGAAAAACCGCAGCGGCAGTTCGCTGCGCCGCGCGAAGTGACCAACGCGGCGGCCGGCGCTACTTGAAACTACCCAGCAGACTCTTGATCGACGCCGGCAGGTCGCCCGGAATCAGCACCAGCTTGGTGTTCTGGGACGTCGCCATCTGCTGGAGAGCGGTGACATAGCGCTCACCCAGCAGATAGAGCACCGGCAGTTCCTTGTCGCCCACCGCCTCATTGACCAGCCGCAACGCCGACTTGGTGCCCTCGGCCAGCACCACTGTGGCTTCGGCGTCGCGGCGCGAGGCCTCCAGCCGCCCTTCCGCTTCCAGAATCGCGGCGTGCTTCTGGCCATCGGCGCGGGTCACCGTGGCGCGCCGATGGCGCTCGGCGGAAGCCTGAGCCTCCATCGCCTGCTGCATGGTCTCGGAGGGCTTGATGTCCTGGATCTCGACGTTTTTCAGGGTGATCCCCCAATCGGCGATATCGTCGGAAATGCCGGCCTTGAGCTTGGCCTTGATCTGATCCCGCGACGACAGCGCATCGTCGAGCGCCATCTCGCCGATGATGGCGCGCAACGATGTCTGCACCAGATTGCGGATGGCGATCTCGTAATCTTCCACGCCATAGACCGCTTTTTCCGGCGAGAGAATGTTGATGTAGGCCACCGCGTTGGCAATGATCACGGCGTTGTCGCGGGTAATGACTTCCTGGGAGGGGATGTCGAGCACGATGTCCTTGGTAGTCACCTTGTAGGCCACGGTGTCGATATAGGGGATGATGAATTGCAGCCCGGGGGAAAGCGTACTGTTGTACTTGCCGAGCCGCTGCACCACCCATTTACTGCCCTGCGGCACCTGCCGCACACCCTTGAAGAAAGTGACGGCGATGCCGACCAGCAGCGCGAGCATGATCCAGGTACTTTCCATGACGAGACTCCTTCTTGAGCGGTGAAGATTTCAGTTGTGGAAGACGTTGCCCACGGACCGGTCGCCGGAATCAGCGCACCCTGGCAACGATCAGGGTATTGCCGGAAAACTCCCGAATCCGGACGCGATCCCCGAGGGCAACCGGTTCCTCGCAGATGAACTCCCATTCGTCGCTGCCCAGCACCGGGACACTGAACCGTACCCTGCCGCGGCCGCCATTCACCGGCACCTTGATCACCTGTCCGGATTCGCCGATCAACGACTCGCGGGCGACACCCGCCGTGGTCTTGTCCGGCATGCGCGGCTTGATGCACCGAAACCACCCCACCGCCATCGCGCTCGAAGCGAGCAGCCAGATCAGCAACTGCGCTGCAACGGGCAGTGCCGGGAACAGCCACTGGCTGAGCCCGACGATTATCGCGCCGACACCGAACCAGAGCACCACGAAGCTCGCCAGGAAAATCTCCAGCACCATCAGCGCGACGCCGAACACCAGCCAGTGCCAGTAGAGCATCTGTGACAACATGAAAATTCTCTCCGTGAAATCGCTAGTTCAGCGACATCTGCTGATGTATTTCCAGGCCGCGCTCGGTGACGATGACGTCGGTTGATGCCCGATCGATACCCGCCGAAAGATTGTTCAACGCGGTCCGCAACGGGGCCGTCGCTTTATCCACGTCGGGGCCGGGAGCACTGCCGGGGTGGGCGCTGGCCTCGGCCCTGCGCGCCGCCGTGCTTAGCGACTGCGTCATCTCCTCCAGCTTGCGCATCAACAGACTGTGAATCGCGCCATCGTAGCCCAGGTGTATCAACGGTGGTGGCGCGGAGGCTTGTGCCGTCAAATGTTCCACTACCGACTGCTTCGCGTTGGCACCGACCCCGATACCGATCCCGGCTTCGCGCACGGCAACGAAGGCCGTGCGCGAAGCCGCCGGCAAGGCGCCCCCAACCAGCGGCCCAAGATCGATGGGCTGCGGCGCCGCGGTGGGGCTCAGATTCAGTCCAGCGAGCTGGGGCACGAAGCCCTGCGCCATGCCGATCAATCCGGCGGGATTGGGCGAGGCGATGACCAGCGTGGCTTCGACCACTTCCGGTTTGTCCACGGCCCACTTCAGGTCGGTCAGGGCCACGCGGGCACCACTGAACCAGCCGGCGGCCATATAGAGTCCAGCGATCTGCTGGGCAAAGGCGCCGGAGCCGGTGTTCAGCGCGGCGAACCATTCGCACTGATAGGGTGTCGCGTTGATGGCCGTCGCGCGCGCTTGCAGAAATTCCGCCAGCTTGTCGAGCTTTGCACCAAAGCCGAAATCCATGCCGTTGCCATCCCCGGCGCCGCCCAGACCCGCCACAGGTGCGGGAACCGGCAGCAGACCCTGAAGCAGATCGGGGCGCAGTTCGACGACGGAGGTCATTGCCATGGCCTTCGCCTCAAGCTTGTCATAGCCACCGACGACACGCGGCACGGCGTCGGCAAAACCGGCCAGTTCGCGGCGACAGGCGGGCGACAGCGTTTTGCCCCGTGCGGCAAGGAGGCTGGTGAACCCGGCATCCCTGCCCTCCCCGGCCACGAGGGCACCGGCAAGGCGCTTGTTGTCGATCAGAAAGGTGCCGTGCGGCCCGAAACCGTAGTCACGGTTGAGCTGGGCCAGTTCGCCGCTTGCGAGCAGGCTGTGTGCGGGGCGCTTCAACCCGAGCTGCTCGGCCAGCGCCGGTCCCTTGGCGCCGACATCCAGCGTCGCCACCAGATGCTTGTCCAGAATGGCGACGACAAGCGCGGGCATCCCGGCTTGCAGTTCCACGCGCCAGTATGGGTGGCCGTCGATCTCCGCCACCGGCAAGGGGCTGCCGCGCTGCTTTTCGAGATCGGCAATGAATGCGCGGAAAGCGTCGGGATCCGCCAGTTCGATGCGCAGCACCGGCAGCAGATTCACGCCGTAAAAAGCGCCCAGGGCATCGCGGTGAATGCCCATTTTCTCGATACCCTCGATGCTCAACCGGCCCTCAGCCAGCGTCATCATGGCGAGCAGTTTTTCCGCGCTCGCGTCCGGATGCGCGGCCAGCTCCGCGCGCAGAGCCGCCACGCTTTCGCCGAGCGCTGCGTTCAGCGGCTTGAGCCGATCAAACCAGGCCCGGGAAATGGCCTCGGGAAGCGGTTTGAGATCGGCGAAGACATAAGCGGTGTCGGCGGGCACAAAGGCAAGCGGCGTGTCCTTGTCCTGGCGGCCACAGCCCGTCATCGCCAACGCTGCCGCCAAGGCAAGCGACAACAGAATGCTTCGGGTAATGGGCATGATTTGGTTCCTTGTGTTCGGCAAACATCCAAGTATGGCGCGGGGCAACCCGGACCGGCGCGACATCCACCCGGCGCCCGCCGTGACGCGGGCGTCGCTGGCCGGGAATCCTATCATCGCCTGGTCAGGCGGACTGCCGGGTTGACTCAAAAAATGCGCGGCGCGCGACCGACGCGCTACAGAAATTTCGGCAGGACCTGCTCGGTGAACAGCGTGAAGGCGGTGTGACTGACGGGCGCGCACAGCAGGTAGTCGAGTCCGATGTCCGTTTGCAGCGCGCGGATTTGGTCGACGACTTGTTCGGGAGTGCCGTGGATCATCACCTCGCGAACATAGCGCTCCACCGCGGCGGCATCCCCACCGGCGATGTCTTCCGGCGGCGACAACAGCCCGGCGCTGATCGCCTTGCCCGCATTGTCCTTGTTGGCATAGGCACTCACCGTCCAGGCGGCGCCCTGTTCGGCGATGCGGCGCGCTTCGGCGGCGGTTTCCGCCACCGCGATCAACCGCGCCATGGGCAGATCGCGCCCCGCGAACGAATGCCCATGGCGCGCCAGCTCGCGGCGGTAGAGTTCGCGTTTGAGGCCGAGATCCCTCAGGCTGCAATGGGGGTCGAGCATGATGGAGTAGCCCCGGCTCGCGGCCCATTCGATGGCCGGCGGCGACGAGGCCGCCACCCACAGCGGCGGATGCGGCTGCTGGTGCGGTTTGGGCAGCACCTCGACATCGCTGAACTGCCAGTGCCGGCCGGACCAGTTCAGGCGTTCATCGCGCCAGGCGGCGACCACGATATCCACCGCTTCGCGAAAGCGCTCCTGACTCTCCGGCTCCGGCACATCAAAGGCACGGAACTCGCCCGGATCGAAGCCGCGGCCGGCGCCCCAGTTGATGCGTCCGCCGCTCAGCACGTCGAGCAGCGCGACTTCCTCGGCCAGCCGCAACGGGTGATAGAGCGCGGCGAGGGAAACGCCGGTGCCGATGCGCAGATTGCGCGTGCGGTCCGCCACATGCATGGCCATCAGGTGAACCGAGGGACAGACGCTGTAGGTAGTGAAGTGATGCTCGGCGAGCCAGACGCAGTCGTAGCCGCTGCGGTCCATGATGTCGATGCGTTCGAGGGCGCGCTGATACACGGTCGCCAACGGAATGCGCCGGCCCGGCCAGCTGAAGAATTGCAGGACACCGAATTTCATTGCTCAGGACTCCCGCCACCCGACCTGAAGCACGCACCTGGCCTGGATCGAAAGTGGCCGCCGGTCCTCACAGCGGTCACAGCGCCAGCAACTCCGGCGGCAGCGCCTGCTGCGGGCACGCCATGGTGACATGGCCCACCTTGCGCCCGGGTCGCGGCTCCTTGCCGTAGTCGTGCAGGTGCGCACCGGGAATCGCCAGCACCCGGGCCGCGGCGGGAACCGCGCCGATCAGGTTCAGCATGGCGTGGGGTCCGCGCGCGCGGGTGCTGCCGAGGGGTAGTCCCAGAATGGCACGCAGGTGGTTTTCGAACTGACTGGTCTCGGCGCCCTCGATGGTCCAATGCCCGGAGTTGTGGACCCGGGGCGCGAATTCGTTGGCGAGCAGTTCGCCACCCACCTGGAAAAATTCCACCGCCAGCACGCCCACATAGTCAAGCGCGTCCAGCAGTCGGTGGGTCTGCGCCTCGGCCACGGCCTGCATGGCATCGCCGGGGCGGCACAGCGTGGTGTGGAGCATGCCGTCGCGATGGGTGTTCTCGGACAGGGGATAACAGGCGACGGTGCCATCGCGGCCGCGCGCGGCGATCAGGGACACTTCCCTATCGAAGGGCACCAGTCTTTCCAGCAATGCGGGCTGATCGCCCAGCGCGCGTCCGGCCGCCGCGACATCTGCCGCTGCGCGCAGTAGCCACTGGCCCTTGCCGTCGTAGCCTTGGGAGCGGGTTTTCAGTACCGCCGGCAGCCCCAGCTCGGCCACCGCGCCCGGTAACTCAGCGGCGCCGGCGACGGCAACGAAGTCCGCCGTGGCCATGCCCAATTCGTGGAACAGGGCTTTTT
Organism: uncultured Gammaproteobacteria bacterium; assembly: GCA_963708735.1. Classification (GTDB taxonomy): domain Bacteria; phylum Pseudomonadota; class Gammaproteobacteria; order Pseudomonadales; family Porticoccaceae; genus JAGPUQ01. The sequence continues at coordinate 74,353 of CAVPTW010000010.1, read as the reverse complement.
CATGGAGGCGGTCCTGCGCGACGCCGAGTGCGCGCGCACCCGGATAGACCGGCACCCTACCGGCCAGGAATGCGAGGCTGCGCGCCGGGACGTTCTCGAAATCGAAGGTGACCACATCGGCCTGCTCGGCGAGCTGGAGCAGGGAGCGCTCGCAGTCGTAGGGCGCGGTGATGAGCTCTCCCAGCGGCCCGGCACAGGCATCGGGCGCCGGGTCGAGAAACACAAAGCGGTGCGCCCAGGGATGCCCGGCCATGGCCAGCATGCGCGCCAACTGCCCGCCGCCGATGACGCCGACGATCACGGCTGAACGACTCGCGGATCGGGGCTCGCCAGCACGCGCTCGGTCTGCGCGGCGCGGTACGCGGCCAATACCTTGCGGATACGGGGATACTTGTTGGCCAGCATGGCGGCCGCCAGCAGGGCGGCGTTGATCGCGCCGGCGCGGCCGATGGCGAGCGTGCCCACGGGTATCCCGGCGGGCATCTGCACGATGGAAAGCAGCGAGTCGACGCCGTTCAGCACCCGCGACTGCACCGGTACGCCGAATACCGGCAGCGCCGTTTTGGCCGCCGCCATACCCGGCAGATGGGCGGCGCCGCCGGCGCCCGCGATGATCACCTCAAGCCCGCGCGCCTGCGCCGCGGCGGCGTATTCAAACAGCCTGTCCGGGGTTCGGTGCGCCGAGATGACTTCCACTTCGTGGGGGATGTCCAGTTCTTCGAGTGTGGCGGCCGTGTGGCTCAGCGTCTCCCAGTCCGACTGCGATCCCATGATCACGCCGACCAGCGGCGGCCGCGCCTTGCGCCGGACGGTCACCAGCGCGGTCCCGTGAGGGTAAACGGATTTGCGGCAATCAGCGCGAGCACCGGCGTCGGCAGATAGTCCATGGAAGAAGGGTCCGTTCGGGGCCGGATAGCCGGCGCAGGGTGAGCGGGAAATTCGACCGCCCCGGGCGCCGGGAATGCCAGATCCGCCTGGGGCCATTGGGTCCGGGACGGAATTCTACCCTGCCCGACCACTCAAGTCAGGACTCCGCCTGGGGTGCGAATTGCCAGCTTGAAAACGTCCGCCCTATACTCGACCCGTACGCGCCGCCAAGGAGTCCACGATGGCCCGAACACGCGCTGAACGACTGGTACGCACGCTGCTCGAACGCGCCGGCATCGCGATCGATGGGTCCGCGCACCACGACATGCGGGTCCACAACCCCGCGCTCTACCCGCGCATTGTCCGGCACGGCTCTCTGGGCCTCGGCGAAGCCTACATGGACGGCTGGTGGGACGCCGAGGCGGTGGACGAAACCATCGCCCGCATCCTGGCGGAGCGCGCGCAGCAGCAGCTGTCGCCGGGCCCCCGGGAACGCGTCCACACCACCATTGCGTATCTGTGGAACCTGCAGGGCCGGATGCGGGCGCGCCGTGCCGTCGCCGCCCACTACGACACCGGCAATGAGCTGTTCCGTCGCATGCTGGACCCGCTGATGAACTATTCCTGCGCCTACTGGGCAAACGCGGACGATCTGGCACAGGCGCAACGCAACAAGCTCGATCTCGTCTGCCGCAAGCTGGAACTTCGCCCGGGCCTGAAAGTGGTGGATATCGGCTGCGGCTGGGGCGGCTTCGCCCGCTACGCGGCCGAGCACTACGGCGTCGAGGTCACCGGCATTACCCTGTCGCGGGAGCAGGCCAACTATGCCCGGGACCTGTGCCGGGGCCTGCCGGTCACCATCGAGCTGCGCGACTATCGCGATCTGGGCAACCAGGGTTTCGCTATGCCCGCGGATCGCATCGTATCCATCGGCATGTTCGAGCACGTGGGAGTCCGCAACTACCGCACCTTCATGCGCATCGCCGCGCGCTGCCTGCAACCGGACGGCCTCATGCTGCTGCACACCATTGGCAGCCTGGAAAGCAGCCGCGGCAACGATCCGTGGCTCGACAAATACATCTTCCCGGACGGCCAGCTGCCGTCGGCAGCTCAGCTCGGCCGCGCCAGCGAAGGACTGCTGGTGATCGAGGACTGGCATAACTTCGGCCCCGATTACGATCCCACCCTGATGGCCTGGAAGCACAACTTTGAACTGGCCTGGCCGGAACTCGCCCCCGGGTACGGCCAGCGCTTCTACCGTATGTGGCGCTATTACCTGATGTTGTGCGCCGGAGCTTTCCGCGCGCGCCACATGCAGTTATGGCAACTGGTGTTGTCGCGGCCGGACCGGACGGGGGGTTACCGCTCGGTGCGCTGACCGGATTTCAGACCGGCAGGATCGGCGTCATCGACAGGAATGCCCCCCGGTTCCCAGCCCAACCTCCATACCCAGGCGCCTGCCGCGACCGCCACGCCATATCCCTCGCAAACACCACCCTGGGCGGATGCCATTACCAGATCCGTTAGAGTCGGCGGCGCCCGAAGATCCCGGTCTGATCCTGATGACGGAGACGCCGCATGCCGTCGCTTTTGCATGACGCTTCCGGGTGCGGACGACATCATCACGCCCTGCGCTACCCCCTACCCGCGACCGCGTCTGCCGCATGCACTGATCAAGGCAAGCAACCGCGCGGGACGCTGACACACGGTGGTAATACAGAAAGATCAGGCTGCAAGCTGTCATTCTTCAACCTGAGCGAGCCGTGGCGCCAACTCCCCTCAACCCAACCTCCGTCAACCCGACTCCCCTCAACATCGTGACGCTCGCCAAACTGCGCACCGAACTGGCCGGACTGCAAAACGCGGTACTCGCGGAGGCGGAACCGATCGTCGCCCGCTACTGCGATGGCGGCGAGGCAAGTCCCAGTCTGTGGAACTTTGCGCATTATCTGGCCTTGCGCAGCCGCGATCTGCGTCCCTTGCAGGAGCGCCTGGCGCGCGCGGGGCTATCGTCGCTCGGACGCAGCGAAGCCCACGTCATGGCGACCCTGGAGCAGGTCATCGCCCTGCTGGATCTCGTCCTCGATCTTCCGAGCGCCACACGCGCCGCCGCGTCCGTCGACTTCGACACCGGAGAGCGTCTGCTGCGCGCCAACCGGGAGCTGTTGTTCGGGCCCCTCCCGAGCGCACGAATATCCCACATCATGGTCACCCTGCCGACGGAAGCCGCGCTCGACCGGACGCTGGTGGAAGGTCTGCTGTACGCCGGCATGGATTGCGCGCGCATCAATTGCGCTCACGACTCCCCCACGCAATGGCAGGCCATGATCGACCATGTGCGCACCGCAGCGGCTGCGCAGGACAAGTCGTGCCGCATCCTCATGGACCTCGCGGGTCCCAAGCTGCGCACCGGTCCCATCGCCGCCAGCGCAGTGACCCTGAGCCAAACCCTGCATCTGGTGGCGGGTCGTCCCTCCCCGGCCGCGAGCGACGAGCCGGTCGCGCTCGGCTTCACCGCTGCCGTAATTGCGGCATTGCGGGGCGGTGACTGCATCACTTTCACGGATCGCCGCGGCAAGCGGCGCACACTGGAGATTGCGGAGAACAGCGACGCCAACGTCCTGACCGCCTATTGCAGAAAGCGCGCCATCATCGACGACACCACGGAATTCGAGTTTCCGCACACCACCGGGGCGCCGCCGGCGCGCGCGGCCCTGGCGGATACCGCTGCGGCCATCCGGCTGTATGAGGGCGACTCGCTGATCCTCACCCGGAACCCGACGCCGGGCCGGCCGGCGCAGCCGGACACCGATGGCGGCGCACCACAACCCGCGTCGGTCTCCTGCTGCGAGCCCGCGGCACTGGATTATTTGCGCGTCGGCGAGGAGGTCTGGATCGATGATGGCAAGCTGGGCGGCGTGATCGACCGGATCGACGCCGAGGGCGCACGGATCACCATCACTTGCGCCGGTCCCCGGGGTCACAAGCTGCGCGCCGACAAGGGGCTCAACTTCCCGGATTCCCGGCTCGACCTGCCGGCGCTGACCGCCAAGGATTACCGCGATCTCGACTTCGTCGCGCAACATGCCGACCTGGTGGGCCTGTCCTTCACGCAATCGCTTGCGGACGTCGAGGTGCTGGCGCAAGCGCTCGCGGCACGCGGGGCTGGCACCCTGCCCATCATCGCCAAGATCGAAACCGCTCGGGGCGTGGAAAACCTGCCCGAAATACTGCTCGGCACTCTGGGCCGCCATCCGCTCGGCGTGATGATCGCGCGCGGCGATCTGATGGTGGAAATCGGCGGCGAGCGCATGGCGGAAATGCAGGAGGAAATCCTGTGGCTGTGCGAAGCCGCCCATGTCCCCGTGATCTGGGCCACCCAGGTGCTGGAGACACTGGCCAAGAAGGGCACCCTGTCACGCCCGGAGATCACCGACGCCGCCGCCTCCGCCCGCGCCGACTGCGTGATGCTCAACAAGGGCCCCCATATCCTGCGCGCGGTCGCCCTGCTGGCCGACATCCTGCGCCGCATGGCGGGTCATCAGAACAAGAAAAACCCGCAATTGCGGGCGCTGTCCCTGGCTGGCCGGATCACTTCACCTACCGTGCCGCCGGCCTGATCCGGCCCGCTGAGCTGTCCCACCCCGCTGAGTTGTCCCACTAAGTACGGATGCACCGACCAGGCCATTGGGAGTAGGCTGGCGGGCACCGAAAATAATCAGCGGGAGCTTTCATGAACACATCAAGTGCCAAAGTATTGTCCACCGAGGTATTCGCCGCCGGCTTCGTCTTCCTGGAGGGACCGCGCTGGCGCGGCGACCGGCTCTGGGTCTCCGACATGCACGGCCACACCGTCTACCGGTTGACCACCGACGGCACGCGCGAGGCGATGGCCGCAGTGCCCGGCAAACCGTCGGGCATCGGTTTTCTGCCCGATGGCACGCCGCTGATCGTATCGATGCACGACCGCAAGCTCATGAAGCTGGTGGCGGGCCAACTGCAACTCCACGCCGACCTGTCCGAACTCTGCCCGTACGAGATCAACGACATGGTGGTGGACAAACACGGCAATGCCTACGTGGGCAACATCGGTTTCAATCTGCTCGCCGGCGAAAAATTCAAACCCACCAATTTCGTGCTGGTGACACCGGACGGCAAGGCCCGCGAGGTGGCACGGGATCTCGCCGTGCCCAACGGCCCGGTGATCACCGCCGACGGCAAGCGGTTGATCGTTGCCGAATCCTGGGCCAAGAAACTCAGCGTCTTCGACATCGCCGCCGACGGCAGCCTGAGCCATCGCAAGGTATTCGCCGAACTCGACATCGCCCCCGACGGCATCTGCCTGGACGCCGAGGGCGCGATCTGGGTCGCTGGCTTCAACAGCGATACCTTCGTGCGCGTGCTGGAAGGTGGCAGAATCACTCACAAGGTCAAGGTGGTGGACCGCTACCCGGTCGCCTGCACCCTGGGCGGCGCCGACGGCCACACGCTGTTCTGCCTGACCTACCAGGGCACGATCAAGGAGATGGGCCTGAACAAGGAGGCGTCGCGGATCGAGACGGTGCGTGTGGATGTTCCCGCAGGCGGATCACCCTAATCCTTCTCGCCATGAATCTGGATTGACCGGCGGTTGCAAAACGTCGCAGAAGGTCGGCCGTAAGGCCCTCGGCGCGCAATGATCGATACCTATTGATCGATGAGCGAGGAAGTGAGCAGCCTCCAACGGGGCGGATGGCGACTGCGGCAGCTTTTTCAACTTCAACCGTCTGCCAAAGCAAGCAGTACATGATCCCGGCTCAGGAATCCGAGGTGTCAAGCCGTTTCAGAGCCACCGGCACGCGCACCCTGTCATTGCTCATCCACACCTCGCCATCCTGTACCAGGCATTGCAGCCGCATGGTGCGCGTCGCGAGCGCGGCCAGCGCCTGACTGGTGGCAACAGACAGTTGCAGCACGCTGAGATTTCTGAGCCGTGTCAACTTGCTTTCGAGCGACTTCCACCACAGGCCACAACTGCTGCTGTAGCAGACCGCGATCACCTGCTCGGCACGCCCGCTGGCCTTGCGCAAGCGCGCTTCATCCGGCTGGCCGATATCGATCCACAGCCTGATCTGGCCGGTCAAATCTTTCACCCAGATTTCAGGCTCGTCCGCCTCGGACAGGCCCCTGGTAAAGGCAATGCCCTCCTGGGCATGCAGCGCGTACATGAGCACCCGCACCATCAGGCGTTCGTCGGTTTCGGAGGGATGGCGCGCCAGGGTGAGCGCATGATCGGCGTAGTAATTCCTGTCCAGATCGGCGATCTGGAGATCGGCCTTGTAAATCGTGGCCTTGAGCGCCATGGGTGGCATCCATTGATGAAAAAGACCTGAATTCAAGGCTCCGATCGCCTGAGCCTGCCAGCGGACAAAGTCGGCCGTCGCCTCCTGATCCCGGGCATGTGGCGGCGGTGCTCGCGGATGTGGCCGCGGGATTCGGTCACCCGAGTCCCAGACAGGCTCGGGTCTGACGGGCGATCTCGGCTTCCTCGTCGGCGGCCATGGCGAGCACGGTAACGGTCGCGTGCCGGGAATCGTGCAGTGCGGTGATGCCGGTGTCGGGATCCTCCCGTGGAGGACCGAGCACGATCCCGCAGCCTTCGAGGCCCGCGCAACTACGGCGTATGACTTCGGCATCGTGGGCGCCGATGCCGCCGGTGAAGACGATGGCGTCGACCCGGCCGAGTACCGCGAGATAGGCGCCGATGATCTTCCTGACACGGTAACAGAACATCTCCCGCGCGAGTGCCGCCGCGCGGTCGCCCGCCGCGGCGCGCTCGCGTACCTCGCGCATATCGCTGCTGCCGCATACCGCCTTCAGCCCACTCTCCTGTTCGAGCAACGCCCGCACCGCGGCGGGATCGCGGCCCGCTGCCTGCATCAGCAGCGGCAGCGCGGGGTCGATATCGCCCGAGCGGCTGCCCATCATCAAGCCTTCCAGCGGCGTAAAGCCCATGCTGGTGTCGATGCTGCACCCGCCCTGGATGGCAGTGGCACTGGCGCCATTGCCCAGGTGCAGGGTGATGAGATTGACCGCCGCCGGCGGTCGGCGCAGCCAGGCAGCGGCGCGACGCGCGGCCTGAGCGTGGGAGATGCCGTGAAAACCGTAGCGGCGCACCGGACTTCCTGCGGCCAGCCCGGCGAGCGCAGCCTCGGGTAGCGGGTAGCGCCAGGCGTGTTCCGGCAGGGTATGGTGGAAAGCGGTGTCGAACACCACCACCTGAGGCACCCCGGGAAATCGCTGGCGCGCCACCTCGATACCGAGCAGATTGACGGGGTTATGGCTCGGCGCCAGGGGTATCAGCCGTGTGATTTCGGCGACCACCTTGTCATCGACAGCAACCGGGCTCAGGAAACGCACGCCCCCGTGCACCACGCGGTGGCCGATGGCGGCGAGACTCGCGGGCAACCCGAGCCCCGGGGCTGAACCGAGATGCTCCAGGATCGCCACCAGGGCACCGCGGTGATCGGTCACCTGCGGCGGGAGCGGCAGCGCCCGTTCGCCGGGTTCGCACCGCCAGCGCAGAGTACCCGCGCCAATACCGTCCAGGACGCCACCGGCCAGGCTCGCCGCGCCCTGCCGCAGTTGATATTTGACCGAGGAACTGCCGCAGTTGAGCACCAGTATCAGGGGCTCAGCCATGCGCCACTCCCGCTGCATCGACAAGGGCGCGGCGATAGACCGCGAGATACTGTTCGGCGCTGCGCCGCCAACTGAAGTCGCCAGCCATGGCGTTGCGCCGCAGCGCCTGCCAGGCGGCCGGGTCGCGGTACAGGCTGAGCCCCCGCTCCAGCGCCAGCGCGAGCGCCGGCGAGGTCGGCTCATCGAACACCAGTCCGGTCGCCTCCTCGCCGTCGTGGCGGGCGAGCACATCCACCACGGTATCGGCGAGGCCGCCAGTGCGGTGCACCACGGGAATGGCACCATAGCGCTGGCTGTACATCTGGTTGAGCCCGCAGGGCTCGAAGCGCGAGGGCATCAGGAAAAAATCGGCGCCGGCCTCGATGCGGTGCGCGAGCCCTTCGTCGTAACCGATGCGCACTGCGACCCACTCGGGACGGTCGGCGGCGAGTTTGCGCAAACGCTCTTCCCAACGCACCTCGCCGTTGCCGAGCAGCACCCACTGCACGGGGCGGTCGCGCCAGGTTTCGATCACCTCCGCTATCAGATCGATGCCCTTCTGCTCCACCAGACGGCCGACCAGCCCCAGCAGGGGGATCTTCTCGGCCACCGGCAGCCCCAGTTCCGTTTGCAGCGCCACCTTGTTGGCGCGCTTGCCCTTGGCGACGGTAACGCGGTTGTAGGTGCAGGCGAGGTGGGAGTCCGTGGCGGGGTTCCAGACCTCCTCGTCGATGCCGTTGAGGATCCCGGTAAAGTCATCGCGGCGGTGGCGGAGCAAGCCATCGAGGCCGCAGCCGAATGCCGGCTCCAGCAACTGGCGGGCGTAGGTGGGGCTCACGGTGGTGAGTTGATCCGCAAACACCAGACCAGCCTTGAGAAAGGAAAACCCGCCGTAAAACTCCAGCGCGTCCGGTGTCCACCAGGCTTCGGGAAGACCCAGTGCGTTGAACTGCGCGCGGTCGAACACACCCTGGTAAGCCTGATTGTGGATGGTGAACACGGTCGCCGGGCGTTGGGTTTCCCGGGACAGAAGAGCCGGCACCAGTCCGGTCTGCCAGTCGTTGCAATGCACCAGATCCGGACGCCAGCCGAGGCCGGCGCGATCCAGGGCGATGGCACAGAGGGCGCGGGCGAAGCCGTGGAAGCGCTGCGCATTGTCGGGCCAGTCGCGGCCGGAGGCATCGCCATAGGGTCCACCGGGACGCGCGAACAGGGCCGGCATATCGACCAGTATCACGCGCAGTTCAGTGCCGGGCAGCCGGCCGCCGACCAGGGTCGCTCCCGACAGCCCGGGTACCGGACCCAGGATCATGGGTTCGGCGAGGGCCGCGCGCGCCGCCGGGTAGGCGGGCAGCGCAATCCAGACCTCGTGGCCGAGCGTTGCGAGCGCGCGCGGCAGACTGGCGGAAACGTCGGCGAGCCCACCGGTCTTGGCCAGAGGGAATACCTCGGAACTGGCAAACAGCAATCGCACGAGCCCGGCGCCCTACCCGGCAATCCGTTGCAGGATGATGCCGGCCAGCGGCGGCAAGGTCAGCACCAGGGAGTAGGGCCGGCCCATGGCGGGCATCGGCTGGCTGGCGATGTGGACGCCGTTGGAGACATTGCTGCCGTGGTAGTAGGTGGAGTCCGAGTTCAGTACTTCCCGATAGATACCGGGCACGGGTACGCCGATACGGTAGCCGTGACGCACGACCGGGGTGAAGTTGAGTATCGCGATCACAAACTCGTCCTCGGCCCGGCGCAGAAAACTGATCACCGATTGGCTGTTGTCATGGCAATCGAGCCACTCGAAACCCTGCGCTTCGAAATCGTAGCGGTGCAGCGCCGGACACTCCCGGTGCAAGCGGTTGAGGTCACCCACCAGGCGCTGCACGCCTTGCTGATAGGGATAGGCCAACAGACCCCAGTCCAGCTCGCGGTGGTGGGCCCATTCGCTGCCCTGGGCGAACTCGCCGCCCATGAACAGCAACTTGCGACCCGGCATGGTGTATTGATAAAGGTAGAGCAGACGCAGGTTGGCGAATCGCTGCCAGGCGTCGCCCGGCATCTTGTCGAGCAGGGAGCGCTTGCCGTGCACCACTTCGTCGTGGGACAGCGGCAGAATGAAATTCTCGGTAAAGGCGTAGAGCAGTCCGAAGGTCAGGTGATCGTGGTGGTAGCAACGGTGTACCGGATCCTCGGTCATATAGGCGAGGGTGTCGTTCATCCAGCCCATGTTCCATTTCATGCTGAAGCCCAGACCGCCGACGTAGGTGGGGCGGGACACCATCGGCCAGGCGGTGGATTCCTCCGCCATGGTGAGCGCGCCGGGGTGGTGCTCATGCACGAGACAGTTCAGCTCGCGCAGAAAGTCGATTGCCTCCAGGTTTTCCCGGCCGCCATGGCGGTTGGGCAGCCACTCGCCGGCCGGACGGCCGTAATCGAGATAAAGCATCGAGGCCACGGCATCCACCCGCAGGCCGTCGATATGGCAGGACTCCAGCCAGAACAGGGCGCTCGACAGCAGGAAGTTTTTCACCTCGTTGCGGCCGTAATTGAAAATCAGCGTACCCCACTCCCGATGTTCCCCGAGGCGGGGGTCCTCGTGCTCATAGAGGGCACTGCCGTCAAAGCGGGCAAGGCCGTGGGCATCGCGGGGAAAGTGCCCGGGCACCCAGTCGAGCAGCACACCGATGCCCGCGCGGTGGCACTGATCGACGAAATAACAGAAATCATCGAAGCCGCCGAAGCGGCTGGTAGGCGCGAAGTAGCCGGTGACCTGATAACCCCAGGAACCATCGAAGGGATGTTCGCTGACGGGCATCAACTCGATGTGGGTAAAACCGAGATCGCGCACATAGGGCACCAGTTGATCGGCGAGTTCGCGGTAATTGAGCAGACTGCCGTCGGCCGCGCGGCGCCAGGAACCCAGATGCACCTCATAGATTGCCAGCGGACTGTGCTGCCAGTCCCAGCGCGCGCGCGCCGCTATCCAGTCCACATCGTTCCAGTCGTACGCGGCAGTGTCGACCACCACGGAAGCGGTATGCGGCGGCGTCTCGAAGCGGCGCGCATAGGGATCGATCTTGACCAGGATCGCGCCGCTGTCGCGGTTGCGGAGCTCGTACTTGTAGAGCGTCCCGGCGCCGATTCCCGGCAGAAACAGCTCCCAGATGCCACTGTCGCCGCGACTCTGCATCGGCGCCACACGGCCGTCCCAGTGATTGAAATCGCCGACTACGCTGACCCGCTCGGCATTGGGGGCCCAGACCGCGAAGCGGGTGCCCGCGATGCCGTCGACGATCTCGGGGTGGGCACCGAGAAAACGATGGGCGTGACAGGCGCGGCCCTCCGTGAAGGCGCGCAGATCCGCGCTTGGAATGCCGGTAGCGAAGCTGTAGGGATCGACAAACTCGCGGCAGGTACCGTCCGCCTCTTCCCGCAGTCGCGGGTGGAGACCGAGGTCGACCGGATCGCCACGCCACTCGAACAGCGCGGTATTGCCCACCCGATCCATGGCCTGAAACCCGCGCGCGGTCTCGACCCACAGGTGTTCGGCGCGCGGCCGCAGCGCGCGCAGCAACGCCCTCTGGTCGCGCATCTGCGGGCCCAGCAGTTCCAGCGGATTGTGGAGGCGACCGGCGAGGATAAGTACTGCCTCTTGACTCAGATCAATCGAACCGGGTTCGGCAATCGGTTGTAGTTTCACATTTCTGTGCCAGAGTAAATATGTCAGGATGCTGCTGCGGTTCGGTTCGGGATGCGAAAAACTGCGCTGTGCGGTAGGGAACTTTTCGCGATCTAGCGCATCACTATCGAATTACGGCTTCCACTTGGGGGCAAAATCCGCGCTGCTGCCAGGTCCCAGTATCGCAAAGGGAATGCGGCGGCGCCATGACGACTCCATACCGAACCGAGGCTCGACCACAATATTTTCCATTGCACAGCATGCCGCCGGCACAAAGCTTGCCCCTTGAAAGCGTATTGACAGTTTGCCCGGTGAGACTTTCCGACAAGGCTTTCTAACGAAGTGAAGCGCGGCGCAGAAATTCGAGGCGGAATTATGGAACGAGACCTCATCATCGAATTGTCACAGGCGGCAATGACAATTCGTGTTGCACCCAGTTCCCCGCACCGGGACGCCGGCACCGGCGCACCGCCCTACGCTGACTGTGTCTGCCCAATCAGGAGCAATCGAAATGACGTCCCCCACTATTCATACTGACCATTCGTACGCGCCGCGGGAAACGCTGGCACTCATCCTGGCCGGCGGATCCGGCACCCGGCTACACGATCTGACGCGCTGGCACGCCAAGCCCGCGGTACCCTTCGGGGGGACCTACAAGACCATCGATTTTCCACTGTCGAACTGCGTCAACTCCGGTATTCGCAAAATCTTCATTCTCACCCAGTACAAGTCGCACTCGCTCAACAGCCATATCCACAAGGGCTGGCACCTGCTGCATCCGGAACTGGATGAGTTCATCGAGTTGCTGCCCGCCCAGCAGCGTACCCGCGACTGCTGGTATCTGGGCACCGCCGACGCCGTGCACCAAAACCTGGATCTCATTCGCGAGCAGCAGCCCGCCCATGTGCTGGTGCTCGCGGGCGACCATGTCTACAAGATGGATTATCGGCTGATGCTGAATCGCCACATCGAGAGCGGCGCCGACGTGACCATCGGCTGTCTCCGGGTGCCATTGCGGGAGGCACAGGAGTTCGGTGTGATGGCCGTCGACGATGCCGGCTGGGTGCAGGCCTTCCGCGAAAAGCCGTCGCATCCTCCACCCTGTCCCGAAGACCCCACGCGAGCCCTGGCCTCGATGGGGATCTACGTGTTCGCACGGGAGTTTCTCGAACGGATACTCAATCATGACGCCCACAGTACCAACTCCTGTCACGATTTCGGCAGGGACATCATTCCCCATCTGATCGGTAACGCCCGCATCGCAGCGCATTATTTCGAGGAACCCGCCACCCACGTGGCTGGCTACTGGCGCGATGTCGGCACGGTGGACAGCTTCTACCAGGCCCACATGGATCTGCTCGCCGTGACGCCGCCCCTCGACCTCTACGATCGCGGCTGGCCGATCTGGACCTATCAGGAGCAGTTGCCGCCCTGTAAGTTCGTGTTCGACGACGAGAATCGTCGCGGCCACGCGATGGATTCCATGGTGGCCGCCGGCTGCATCGTTTCCGGCGCCACCGTGCGCCATTCGCTGCTCGGCACCAATGTGCGCGTCAACAGCTACAGCACGATCGAGGACTCGGTGATCCTCCCCAACGTCGACATCGGTCGCAACTGCTACCTGCGCAAAGTGGTGGTGGACACCGGCTGCGCCATTCCCCCGGGCACCGTGATCGGCGTGGATGCGGCGGCGGACGCGCGGCGTTTTCATGTGTCGCCCCAGGGCATCACGCTGGTTTCGGCAGAGATGTTGGCGCGCCGGGTGCCGGAGAGCCATGTCGCCTGAGTACGCGGCCGCGCCTGAGCAAATCGCTGACACCCGCACCGATGTCGTGTTGTGCTGGCACATGCACCAGCCCGAATACCGGGAATCGGACACCGGCCGCTACCAGCAACCCTGGACCTACCTGCACGGCATCAAGGACTACACCGACATGGCGGCCGCCATCGAGGCGATACCGGAAGCGCGCGCGGTGGTCAATTTCAGTCCCACCCTGCTGGAACAGATCGACGACTACGCCCGGCGTTTACGAGCCTACCTCGATCACGGGGAGGATCTACCCGACCCGGTACTGGAGTGGTTGGTCGCCGAGCAGCTACCCACCGATCCCGAGGTGCGGGCCCGGATCGCCGCCCAGGGGTTGCGCGCCAACGAGCAGCGGCTGATCGCCCGTTTCCCGCCCTATGCACGCCTTGCCGCCATGGCTCGCCAGGCCAACGACGATGCCAGGATCCTGTCCTATCTGTCCGAACAGTTTTTTTTCGACCTGCTGGTGTGGTATCACCTGGCCTGGTGCGGGGAGTCGCTGCGCACCGGGGACGACCGGGTAAGGCAGTTGATGGCGCAGGAAACTAACTTCGGTCGCGACCAGCGTCGCCTCCTCCTCGCGGTGATAGCCGATGCCCTCGCCGGCGTCATCCCGCGCTACCGGGCCCTGGCCGAACAGGGCCGCATCGAACTGTCCGTCACACCCTACAGTCACCCCATCCTGCCGCTGTTGCTTGACCTCCAGAGTGCCCGCGAGGCGGTTCCCGACCTGCCGCTGCCGCACTGCCATTATCCGGGCGGCGAGGCACGGGTGCGGGATCAACTGGCGCGCGCCCGGACGGTGTTCAAGCGGTTTTTCGGCAGCACCCCGGCGGGCTGCTGGCCCTCGGAAGGAGCCCTCAGTGAAGCCGCGGTCAGGCAGATCGGGGCGGCGGGTTTCCGCTGGACCGCGAGCGGCCAGGCCGTACTGCGCAACAGCCGCGGCCCGGCCGACCCGGAATCGCCCTGCATTCACCATGCTTATCGGCTCAAGGATCTGTCCCCCGTCCTTTTTTTTCGCGACGACGGCCTCTCCGACAAAATCGGATTCGAGTACGCGACCTGGCGTGCCGAGGACGCGGTTGCCGATCTGGTACACCATCTGCAGAACATCGACCGCGCCTGCCAGGACCGGCAGCACCGGGTGGTCTCCATCATTCTCGATGGCGAGAACTGCTGGGAGTACTACCCTCACAATGGGGAATTTTTCCTGCACGCGCTCTACCAGACCCTGGGCCGCCACCCGCGCTTGCGGCTGACCACTTTTTCGAACTCCGGCGCGGATGCCAGCGCTCCCCTTCCGCTGGCGCACCTGGTGGCCGGTAGCTGGGTCTACGGCACTCTCACCACCTGGATCGGAGACCCTGACAAGAATCGCGCCTGGGAAATGCTCTGTGCCGCCAAAGCCGTCTATGACGAGGTGGTCGCGGCGGGCGAGATGGACGCCCCGCAGCGGGAGCTGGCGGAGCGGCAACTGGCCCTGTGCGAAGCCTCCGACTGGTGCTGGTGGTTTGGCGACTACAATCCGGCCACTTCCGTAGCGGAATTCGATGCCCTGTTTCGCAGTCATCTGGGACAGCTTTACCGACTGCTCGGCCGGCCGCTGCCGGCCGCACTGTCCAACACCCAGTTCGTGGGCCACGGCGCGCCGGAACTCGGCGGTGTGATGCGCCGCGGCCAGGACGGCTGAGAGCGGCCGGCGGTGACGCATGCCGCCACTTCATCCGGTCCCCTGACGGGCCGCGCCAGCGGCGTATTGCTTCACCCTTCCTCACTGCCGGGCCCGGGGCCACATGGTACCTTGGGCGAAGCAGCCTACCGGTTTGTCGATTTTCTCGCGGCGGCGGGGTTCGGCTACTGGCAGATGTTGCCACTGGGACCCACCGACCGCTACGGCTCGCCCTATCAGTCGGAATCCGCCTTTGCCGGCAACCCGAGGTTGCTGGCGTCCGACCTGGAGACCAGGGTGGCAGAGGCCTGGCTGGGGTCGGAGTTCACGGATTTTCTCTACGCCACCCATCACTGGCTGGACGATTACGCGCTCTATCGGGTAATCCGGACCCGTCATCCGGATTGCGGCTGGCAGCAATGGCCGGAACCGCTGCGCCAACGCCACCCCGACGCCCTGGCGGCGGTCCGAAGGGACCATGCCGATAGGTATCGCGCGGTACAGATCGAGCAGTTCCGGTTCGACCGCGAGTGGCGAGCGTTGCGGGGCTATGCCGCAGCCCGGGGCGTGCGCGTGATTGGCGACCTGCCACTGTTCGTGGCTTACGACAGCGCCGATGTCTGGAGCCATCCGGAGCAGTTCCTGCTGGACGAAGCCGGCCAGCCCCTGGCCGTGACCGGAGTGCCGCCGGATTATTTCTCCGCTACCGGCCAGTGGTGGGGGAACCCCCATTACCGCTGGGAAGCGATGGCGCGGGACGGCTTCCGCTGGTGGCGCCAGCGCCTGAATCACCTGACGCGACAGTTCGACCTGGTGCGTTTCGACCACTTTCGCGGTCTGGAAGCCTGCTGGGAAATCCCGGCCGGCGCCGCCTCGGCGGTCGAGGGCCGCTGGGTGCCCGGCCCCGGAGCACAACTGCTGGATGCGCTGGCCCAGGACCATTCGCCGCTGCCCCTGATCGCCGAGGATCTGGGCGTGATCACCCCGGCAGTGGAGGAACTGCGCGACCGCTATGGCCTGCCGGGCATGAAGATCCTCCAGTTCGCCTTCGACAGCGATGCCGGCAATCCCTACCTGCCCCACAACCATCCATCCAACGCGGTGGTCTATACCGGTACCCACGACAACGACACCACCCTCGGCTGGTTCCGCGCGCTCGGCACCGCGCATCGGCAACGCGTGCTCGAATATCTTGGTCTGCCCCCCGACCCCATGCCCTGGCCACTGATCCGCGCCGCCTTCGCCTCGGCGGCGCGGCTGGCGATCATCCCGATGCAGGATTTACTGGGATTGGGCAGTACGCGCCGGATGAACACCCCGGGCACCTGCGGCGGCAGCAACTGGCGCTTTCGCTTCGCCTGGGAAGAAATTCCGGACCACCTGGCCGCGCACCTGCAGGAACTCAACCGCCACCACGAGCGCGCGCCGACGGCGCCGCGACCCTGAGCCAGGCCGCACGATCGCCGTTTTCCGCGTTCACACCCAGAGCATGCGACCCATCTCGAAGGGATGGGCGAGGAGTTCGTGGTGCGGATAGACCCGCAGCATGTAGGACTGCAGGCCGGGGGCTGTCGGTTTGAGTTCGATGCAAAACAGGGCGCGGCCGTCCGCTGTGCTACCGCAGTGACGCAAGGCGTGGTGCGAGCGGGGACTGAACTCACCCTCCTGCGATTCCACTCCCAGTACGCAATCCACCACTACGTCAGCCGGAGTCAGAGTCCCCAGCTCCACTGCCACCTGGATGGGCAGCGCTTCGTCCGAGTGAACATCGGTCAGGGGCACATCCAGGCGCTCGATCCTGACCGCGGCCCAGCCGGTGCTGATTTTTTTCTTCCAGGCCGCGAGGGCCTTCGCTCCGGCCCAGTCATTCGCAGCGACCCGCTCACCCTGGCGGCTCGCAGGCAGATAGTGCTCGCGCACATAGTCGGCCACCATGCGTTCGGCATTGAAACGGGGAATGGTGGTTTTCATCGCTGCCTTGGCGCGCACTACCCAGCGGCGCGAATAGCCGTGGCTGTTGCGATCGAAATAGAGCGGCACCACCTGGCGTTCGAGCAGATCGAGCAATTCGCCGGCTTCCTCGCGGTCGCGAAACTCCTGCGAGTATTGCGGCCCATGAGGTGTGATGCCCCAACCGTTGTCGCCGGTATGGCCCTCCGCCCACCAGCCATCCAGAACGCTCAGGTTGAGCACGCCGTTGATCGCTGCCTTCTGGCCCGAGGTACCGCTCGCCTCCAGAGGGTACTGGGGGGTGTTGAGCCAGACATCCACCCCGGCGACCAGCTTGCGCGCCAGGGCAATGTCGTAGTTCTCCACGAGCAGGATCTTGCCCTCGAATTCCGGCTTGCGCGAATAATGATGGATGGCGCGAATCAGTGCCTGGCCGGGCTGATCGTTGGGGTGTGCTTTCCCCGCAAAAACAAAGACCACCGGCCGCTCGGGATCGTTGAGCAGGCGCGCCAGCCGCGCCTCGTCGGAAAACACCAGGGTTGCGCGTTTGTAGGTGGCAAAGCGGCGCGCGAAACCGACCATCATGACGCCGCGCTCGCCCTGCTCTAGATGGCGGGTCATGCGGGCGATCTGCGCCTTGCTGAAGCCGTTGCGCGTCTGCTGCCGAGTGATGCGTTCGGTCAACGCCTCCGCCAGCTTGGATTTCAGGTGCTCGCGCTGACTCCAGAATATGTGGTCGGGGATCTCGTCGATCTGGTGCCAATAGTCGCCATTGGACAGCTCATTGCGCCAGCTGCCGCCGAACTGTTGGTTGAAATAGACAACCCATTCCCGCGCCAGAAAGGTGGGCACATGGATACCGTTAGTGACATGGCGCATCGGATTTTCAGCCGGCTCGATCTGCGGCCAGATGTAGCCCTCCATGTGGGAAGCGACGCCGCCGTGAATGGCGCTGACACCATTGTGGAAGCGCGAGCCGCGCAGGGCGAGCGCAGTCATGTTGAAACGATGTTCCCCGCCCGGACTCGCGCCCAGCGCCAGAAACTCGTCCATGGAAACATTCAGTTCGGCGACATAATGCGCCAGATAATGGCGTATCAGGCTGTGCTCGAAGAGGTCATGCCCGGCCGCCACCGGAGTGTGCGTGGTGAATACCGTGCTCGCCGCCACCGCTTCGAAGGCACTGGCGAAATCCAGCCCTTGCGCCACCAGTTCGCGACAGCGTTCGACCACCTGAAAGGCCGAATGACCCTCGTTGATATGCCATACGGTCGGCGCCAGCCCCAGCGCCCGCTGGGCCCGCACGCCGCCGATCCCCAGCACGATCTCCTGCTGTATGCGGTTGACCTCGCCGCCGCCGTAAAGCTGGTAGGTGATGGCGCGATCGTCCATCGAGTTTTGCTCGATGTCGGAATCCAGCAGATACAGCTTGATATGACCGACCTGCGCCACCCAGACCTGCAGCCATACATCGCGCTCGGCCATGCGCACCGGGACGATCAGGGGTTTGCCCTCCTTGCAGGTGGCACAGGTGATCGGCAGATCCTCGAAGCGGGACGGCGTGTAGCTCGCGATCTGGTTGCCTTCGGCATCGATGGTCTGGTTGAAATACCCCCGCCGATAGAGAATCCCCACCGCGACGAAAGGCACGTCCATGTCGCTCATCGCCTTGCAGTAGTCGCCCGCCAGGATTCCCAACCCCCCAGAATAGATGGGGAAACTCTCATGGAGGCCGTATTCGGCACAGGAGTAGGACACCAGATCACGCCCCTCCTCAAGCGGGCTGTGGTCGCGATCGGCGCGATTGCGAAACTCAAGATAGCTGTCGTAGGCCGACATCACGCCGCGAAAATTCTGGAGGAACACCGGATCGGACGCGGCTTTCTCCAGCCGGTCCTGCCCGACGCGACGCAGGAACACCTTGGGATTGTGGCCGCACTGTTCCCAGAGCTCGCAGTCGAGCCGGAAAAACAGCGCGCGCACGCCGCGTTCCCAACTGTAGATCAGGTTGTTCGCGAGCTGTTCCAGACCCTGGAGTTCGGTGGGAATCCGCGGCTGGACTTCGAGTGGAAAACGGGTACCGGGCATGGTGTCAGGCGCTTCAGTTGACGGTGGAAAGGTGCGCGACGATTTCGCGCCGGGAACACGGAAATGCGCTCCCGAACGTTCCTATCATAACAGCGTGCAAGGCAGGTTCTGTGGCACACTCCGCAGTGACAAACCAGACCAAGCCGATCATGCCGACTACGCCACTCCAGCGCAGGGTAATCCATGATTCTCGCCGGTGATCTCGGTGGCACCCACGCCCGGCTCGCCATCTTTCCGCGTGACCCAGGCGCTGAAGCAGTGGCGAGCGCACAGCTTGCCAGTGCCGACTACCCGAGCTTTGCCACGCTCCTGGACGCTTTCCGCGCCAGCCACCCGGATCTTGTACTGACGCGCTGCGCCCTGGCCGTGGCGGGGCCGGTAATCGACGGCCGCTGCCACACCACCAATCTGCCCTGGCACCTGGACGCCCGGGAAATCGCGCTCACGCTCGGCCTGCCCCCGCGTGACGTCATCCTGCTCAACGATGTGGAAGCCGCCGCGTCGGGCCTGCCGGCGGTACCGGCCGAACGCTTCGCGGTGCTGCAACGCGGGGATCCGGAAGCGCGCGGCAACCAGGCGCTGATCGCCCCGGGCACCGGACTCGGCGAAGCGGTCCTCTGCTGGGACGGCAAACGCCACCATGCCTTCGCCACTGAGGGCGGGCACTGCGATTTCGCGCCTCGCAACGAACTGGAAGCCGAGCTTCTGCATCACGCCGCGCGCCGGTTTCCCGCCCATGTCAGCGTTGAGCGCCTGATCTCGGGTCCCGGCATTGCCCTCATTCACGAATTTCTATGCACCCGCGATGGCAGTCATCCGGTCTGGATGCCTCCCTCAGGCGCCGATGCCAGCGCGGCGATCAGCGCCCGCGCCCTGACCGGCGTGGATCCCCTGTGCATCCAGACGTTGACGCTGTACGCGGCGCTGCTGGGTGCCGAGGCGGGCAATCTGGCGCTGAAGGCGATGGCTGTCGGCGGGGTAATCATCGCCGGTGGCGTTGCCCCAAAAATTCTGCCCGCCCTCGCCGATGGCGTGTTGCTCGAAAACTTCCTCGCCAAGGGCCGCTTCCGGGGACTGTTGCAGCGGATACCGCTGACAATCTGCCTGGACGAACGCGCACCGCTGCTGGGTGCCCTGCGTCGGTCCCGAGCGTGACGAGGGATCGGAGGACATCCCGAAAGAATCCTTGGCTTGCGTCCGGGCACCGTCGAATGGATACTTAACTATAAGCATCGCATATCGATAGCATTCCATGAGCATCGACAAAAACAGCCTGGGCTTTCTGGTCGCCGACGTTTCGCGGCTGCTGCGTTCCGCCTTTCAGCAACGCCTCGGCGCGGGTGGGCTGACTTTCATGCAGGCGCGAACATTGGTTTACGTGTCGCGCCACGAGGGCGTGCGCCAGAACCAGCTGGCTGAACTGCTGGAAACCCAGCCCATCACGCTGGTCCACATCATCGATCAGCTCGAAGCCCGCAGACTGATCAAGCGCGTCACCGACACTCGCGACCGACGCGCCAAGTTGATTTATCTCGCTCCCGCGTCCCAGCCTGTGCTGGATACCGTCGAGGCCGTGGTCGAAGCAATCCGCAGCGACGCCATGCAGGGCCTGGATGCTGATGAGGCCAACTTCGCGATGGCAGCACTGCACCGCATGCGTGCGAACCTGAGCCCGGAAAACTGCACCTGAGGGATAGCGGCGGATGGCGCGCGCAATCCTCGATGTTGGCGCCGCATCGACCTCGTCATGGCGACGCGCGAGTCCGCGCTGCCACGATGGCAACAACGGCAGACCGCGGTTGCGGGCCTGGATGTCCCGGACAACGCATCGGCTGGAAGCGCTGCGGCACTCCCAGTCGTGCGATTATCAATCAATCATCGCCAGCCGGTGATTTCCTTGAGGGCTTCACCGATATCCGCCAGGCTGCGCACGGTCTTCACCCCGGCATCCTCGAGCGCGGCAAATTTCTCCGCCGCGGTCCCCTTGCCGCCGGCAATGATGGCGCCGGCATGGCCCATGCGCTTGCCGGCCGGCGCGGTGACGCCCGCAATGTAGGAGACCACCGGCTTGGTGACATGGGCCTTGATATAGGCCGCTGCTTCTTCTTCCGCTGAACCGCCGATCTCGCCGATCATCACGATGGCCTCGGTCTGCGGATCATTCTGAAACAGTCCAAGGATATCGATGAAGCTGGAACCGGCGATGGGGTCGCCGCCGATCCCGACGCAGGTCGATTGCCCGAAGCCGTAGTCGGTGGTCTGCTTGACCGCTTCGTAAGTAAGAGTGCCGGAGCGCGATACCACGCCGACCTTGCCCGGCAAGTGGATATGGCCGGGCATGATGCCGATCTTGCAGGCGCCCGGCGTGATCACGCCGGGGCAGTTGGGACCGATCAGACGCACACCCAGCTCGTCGCACTTCACCTTGCACTCGAGCATGTCGAGGGTGGGAATTCCTTCGGTGATGCAGACCACCAGCTTCACGCCGGAATGGGCCGCCTCCAGAATCGAATCCTTGCAGAACGCCGCCGGCACATAGATCACGGAAGCATCCGCGTCGGTGGCCGCGACCGCGTCCGCGACCGTGTTGAACACCGGCAATCCCAAATGTTTTTGTCCGCCCTTGCCGGGCGTGATGCCACCCACCAGCTTAGTGCCATAGGCGAGTGCCTGCTCGGAATGCAGGGTGCCCTGGGCGCCGGTGAAACCCTGGCAGATAACCCTGGTGTTCTTGTCGATCAGAATGCTCATGCGCCCTTCTCCGCCGCTGCTACCACCCGCTGCGCCGCATCCGTCAGACTGGTCGCGGCAATGATGTTGAGTCCGCTGTCGGCCAACAACTTACTGCCCAGGTCGGCATTGTTGCCTTCGAGACGGACGACCACGGGCACCTTCACGCCCACTTCCTGGACCGCGCCGATAATGCCCTCGGCAATCAGATCGCAGCGGACGATTCCGCCGAAGATGTTCACCAGCACCGCCTTTACCTTGGCATCGGAGAGAATGATCTTGAAGGCTTCGGTGACGCGCTCCTTGGTCGCGCCACCCCCCACGTCGAGGAAGTTGGCGGGCTGTCCGCCATGGTGCTGCACGATGTCCATGGTGCCCATGGCAAGACCGGCGCCATTGACCATGCAACCGATGTTGCCGTCGAGCGCCACATAGTTGAGATCCCACTGCGCGGCCTGGGCCTCGCGAGGGTCATCCTGACTGGGATCGTGCATGGCCTTGATGGCGGGCTGCCGGTAGAGCGCGTTGCCATCCACCGTGATTTTGGCGTCCAGACAATGCAGGTTGCCGGCCGCCGTTATGACCAGGGGATTGACTTCGATCAGCGCCAGATCCTTGTCCTTGAACAGCTTCGCCAGCCCCAGAAAAATTTTGGTGAACTGGCCGATCTGATCGCCGCTGAGCCCCAGCTTGAATGCCAGCTCGCGCGCCTGATAGGGCTGCGCGCCGGTGAGCGGATCGATGGTCGCCTTCAGGATTTTCTCGGGAGTTTCGTGGGCTACTTTTTCGATTTCGACGCCACCCTCGGTGGATGCCATGAACACAATACGGCGGCTCGCACGATCCACGACCGCGCCGAGATAGAGCTCCCGCGCGATATCGGTACAGGTTTCCACCAGAATGCGGCTGACCGGCTGGCCATTGGCGTCAGTCTGATAGGTTACCAGCCGCTGGCCCAGCCATTTTTCGGCGAACGCGCGGGCTTCCTGCGCGGATTCCACCAGCTTGACGCCGCCGGCCTTGCCGCGGCCACCCGCGTGGACCTGCGCTTTCACCACCCAACGGTTGCCGCCGATGGTCGCGGTCGCCGCGGCCGCTTCCGCGGGTGTGCTTGCGGCGACGCCTTTTGACACCGGCAAGCCGTATTCGGCAAACAACTGTTTGCCCTGATATTCATGCAGATTCATAGCAGCCTTCCCGTTGCTGGGCCTTGGTTGTGAAAAAAATGGTTGCCAAAAAATGGCGTTTCCAGGTTGAAACCCTATCTGGTTTGAAACCCCATGTTGTTATTTCTTGCGCGCTCGCCGATTGGCGACGTGGATGGCATGCCCGTTGACCGCCAGGGCCGCCTCGTGGAGGGCCTCCGAGAAGGTCGGATGGGAGAACACCATCATGCCGAGATCTTCGGCGCTGGTGCCGAACTCCATCGCAATGGCCGCCTGCTGCACCAGTTCTGCGGCAGACGGACCCATGACATGGCAGCCGAGCACGCGGTCGGTATCGGCGTGGGCCAACAGCTTGACCAAGCCACCGCCAGCGTCCGCCGCCAGCGCGCGCGCGTTGGCCGCAAAGGGGAACGTGCCCACCTTGTAGGGTTCGCCCGACTGCTTGAGCTGCTCCTCGGTCAAGCCCACCGCCGCGATTTCGGGGTGGGTATAGATCACGTTGGGAATCACGGCGTAATTCATCTGAGTCTTTTGCCCGGCGATGCGCTCGGCCACCATGACGCCTTCTTCCGAGCCCTTGTGGGCCAGCATGGGGCCGCGCACGACGTCACCCACCGCCCAGACGCCGGGAGCATTGGTGGCGCAGGTGTCATCGACAAACACCAGGCCCCGCTCGTCCAGATTGACACCACTGTCCGGCGCCAACAGGTCGAGGGTGTTGGGACGCCGCCCCACACAGACGATCAGCTTGTCGAAGGTTTCCTTGTGCTCGGCACCATCGGATGCGAGATAGGTGACTTCCACCTTGCTGCGCCCGACCGCCGTACCCGTTACGCGGCAACCCATGCGGATGTCGAGCCCCTGGGCGACCAGCACCTTGCGCGCCTCACGGGCGATCTGCTGATCGATGATGGCGAGGAAAACATCCAGCGCTTCCAGCAATACCACCTCGGCACCCAGCCGCTTCCAGACGCTGCCCAGCTCCAGGCCGATCACGCCAGCGCCTATTATGCCCAGGCGTTTGGGAACCTTGTCGATGGTCAGGGCGCCGGTGGAGTTGACGATCAACTTGTCGTCCACGGGAGCCACCGGAATATCGATCGGCTGGGAGCCGGTTGCGAGCACCACATGATCCGCTTCAAGCACCTGAACCGCACCCTCGGCAGCGGTGAATTCGACCTTGCGGCCGGCCAGCAGCTTGCCACTGCCGGCCAACAGGGTAACGCCATTGGCCTTGAACAGCGCAGCGATACCACCGGTCAACTGCTTAACGATCGCGTCCTTGCGCGCCATCATGGCTGGCACATCCAGCTTGACGCCGCTGACCGAAATGCCGTGATGTTGGAGCCCCGTACTGACCTCGGCGTATTTTTGCGAGCTGTCCAGGAGGGTCTTGGACGGTATGCACCCCACATTCAGGCAGGTACCACCCAGCGCGGCTTTACCCTCGGGGTTGCGGTAACGCTCGATGCAAGCCACCGAGAACCCCAGTTGCGCTGCGCGAATCGCGCAGACGTAGCCCGCAGGACCCCCGCCAATCACCACGACATCGTATTTTGTACTCATAAAAATACCAATAAAATCAATTAAATATAACTCATATTTGCAGCAGTATCTTGGCTGGATATTCGATCATCTCCTTGATCGCCACCAGGAATCGGACTGCGTCACGGCCGTCGATCAGACGGTGATCGTAGGACAGCGCGAGGTACATCATGGGACGCACCACGATCTGCCCGTTCTCCACCACGGCGCGCTCCTTGATGGCGTGCATGCCCAGAATCGCCGCCTGGGGCGGATTCAGGATCGGCGTCGACAGCATCGAGCCGAACACGCCGCCATTGGTGATGGTAAAGGTACCACCGGTCATCTCTTCCATGGTGAGCTTGTTATCGCGCGCCCGCGTGCCGAAGTCGGCAATCTTGCTTTCGATTTCCGCGATGGTCAGGTTCTCGGCGCTGCGCAACACGGGCACCACCAGACCACGATCCGTGGCAACGGCAACCCCGATGTCCTGGTAGCCGTGATACACCACGTCATTGCCGTCGATGGACGCATTGACCTGGGGAAAACGTTTCAACGCCTCCACCGAAGCCTTGACGAAAAAGCCCATGAAGCCAAGCCGCACGCCGTTATGAACCCTGGCGAATTCGTCCTTGTACTGGGCCCGCACGTCGATGATCCTATGCATGTCCACTTCGTTGAACGTGGTCAGCATCGCGGTGGTGTGAGTCACCTCCAGCAGGCGTTCGGCAATACGGGCCCGCATGCGGGTCATGGGCACTCGGCGCTCGATACGCTCGCCGCGCGCGGCAATACTTTCCAGGGCGTAAACCCCCGAATCGGCAATCCGTTCGAGCGCAGGTTGGGGAGCGCTCGCTGGCGCGACCTGAACGTCTGGGCGGTGCCCCACCACATCCTCTTTGGTGATGCGACCGTCGCGGCCCGTCCCCGCAACCTGACTCAGATCCACACCCTGCTCCGCGGCAATTTTTCGCGCGGCGGGACTTGCGGTCACCGGCGCCGCGGTGGCGGCGCCCGACGCAACTGCGGGACCCGTGGCGGGTACCGGCGCGACGCCGCCTCCCGCGCCGGCCACGAACCGCGCCAGCAGGTCGCCGGTATGGACGATGGTCTGCTCGGGCACCAGGATCTCCGCCAGGCTGCCATCGGCGGGCGCGACCACCTCCAGAACCACCTTGTCGGTTTCAACGTCCACCAGCACCTGGTCGCGGGCCACCGGCTCACCCGGCCGCTTGTGCCATTTCGCGATGGTGCCTTCCTGGATCGACTCGGGAAAGGTCGGGGTAACGATATCGATAGTCATCAATGAGACTTCCATGCGGTCAACAACTTTGGCACGTCAAAACGATAAATCCAGCGCCCGGTCGATAAACCGTTGCTGCTCTTCCAGGTGTGTGGACAGATGGCCGGCCGCGGGTGACGCCGAGGCGTCGCGCCCGACATAGCGCAGGTACAATTTTTCGTCGACGCGCGCCATCACTGCCCGCATATGGTGCTGCAGGTTGTACCACACACCCTGATTCATGGGCTCTTCCTGACACCAGAGCACATCCTGGCAGTTCGGGTACTGCCGGAGCGCGTCATAGAGCGCCGCCTCGTCAAAGGGGTAGAGCTGCTCGATGCGTACCAGTGCGATGTCCAGAATGCCGCGCTTTTCACGCTCTTCGTAGAGGTGGTAATACACCTTGCCGGAACACAGCACGACGCGGCGAACTCTATCCGCGCGCAGATTGGAATCCGCGATGACCGTCGCAAAACTACCGTGCGCGAGATCCTCGAGGGATGAGGTCGCCAGCCGATGACGCAGAAGCCACTTCGGGCTCATGACCACCAGCGGCCGTCGCATCGGCCGGATGGCCTGCCGCCGCAGCATGTGAAACAACTGGGCCGGGGTCGTCGGACTGCACACCTGCATATTGCCCTCGGCACAGAGCTGCAGAAAGCGTTCCAGGCGCGCGGAAGAATGCTCCGGACCCTGGCCTTCATAGCCGTGGGGCAGTAACAGCGTCAAACCGCACAACCGCCCCCACTTGTGCTCGCCGGCAGCGATGAACTGGTCGATCACCACCTGGGCGCCGTTGGCAAAGTCGCCGAACTGCGCTTCCCACACCACCAGTGCCCTGGGCGTTGCAGTGGAATAGCCGTATTCGAAAGCCAGCACGGCCTCTTCCGACAGGAAGGAATCAAACAGGTCGCAACGCGGTTGGTTCTCGCTCAGATGTCTGAGCGGCACATAGGGCTCGCCGTCTTTCTGGTTGTAGACCACCGCGTGACGGTGAGAAAAGGTACCGCGGCCGCTGTCCTGCCCGGACATCCGCACCTGGTAGCCGTCTTCCAGCAGGGTCGCGTAGGCGAGCAGCTCCGCCATACCCCAGTTGAGCGGCAGGGCGCCGCCGGCCATCTTGCGGCGGTCTTCGTAGATTTTCCCCACCTGGCGCTGCAGCACGATGCCTTCGGGGATGCGGCAGAGCTTGTGCGCGGTCTCCTGAAGTTTCTGCAGGTCGTAGCCAGTGTCCGCCGGCGCCGTCCAGTCGTGGCCCAGAAAGGGCATCCAGTCGACGAACAACGCAGAGTCCAGTTGTGACACCAGGTTGTAGGCGACGTACTCGCCGCGGTCCAGATTCTCGCGATACTCGTCGAGCAGTTGCTGGGCAGCAGCCGCTGTGGTGTCGCCGTCGGCAACGAGGCGCTCCGCAAACAGCGCGCGCGTGGTCTTGTGCTCGCTGATCCGCTGATACATGAGCGGCTGGGTGCCGGAGGGCTCGTCGGTCTCGTTGTGGCCCCGCCGCCGATAGCAGACCAGATCGATCACCACGTCTTTCTGGAACTGATAGCGATAGTCCAGCGCCACCAGGGATGCGAACAGAACCGCATCCGGATCGTCGGCGTTGACGTGAAAGATCGGTGCCTGAACCATCTTCGCGATATCGGTGCAATACTCGGTGGAACGACAGTCCTCGCGGCGGCTGGTGGTAAAGCCCACCTGGTTATTGATCACGATGTGCACCGTGCCGCCGGTACGGTAGGCCCGGGTCTGGGACATCTGGAAGGTTTCCATCACCACGCCCTGACCGGCAAAGGCCGCGTCGCCATGGAGGAGAATCGGGACCACGGTCCGCCCCGCGACATCGCCGCGGCGATCCTGGCGCGCGCGCGTCGAGCCTTCCACCACCGGCGAGACAATTTCCAGATGCGAGGGATTGAAGTTGAGCGCAAGGTGAACCGGGCCACCGGGCGTCATCACGTTGGAGGAAAATCCTTGGTGATATTTCACGTCCCCCGAGGTGTGCAGAATCTTTTTGCCCTCGAACTCCTCGAACAACTCCGCAGGATTTTTGCCCAGCACATTGACCAGTACATTGAGCCGACCGCGATGGGCCATGCCCAGAACGATTTCCTTGGCGCCGTATTCGCCGGCCCGATAGATGAGGCCATCCAGTGCGGGGATCAGCGATTCGCTGCCTTCGAGACTGAAGCGCTTGGTACCCGGATACTTGGAATCAAGGTGCTTTTCGAGCCCCTCCGCGGCCGTGAGGCGGCGCAGAATGCGCACCCGCAGATCGGCGTCGTAGCGCGGATGGGAACGCTGGGACTCGAAGCGCTGCTGGAGCCACTGCTTCTCTTCCAGCGAGGTGATGTGCATGAACTCCGGACCCAGATGGCCGCAGTACGTCGCTTCGAGAGCCTCGATGATTTCCCGCAGCGTGGCCTCGTCCTTGCCGATATAGAGCGGACCGGTCTGGAAAGTGGTGTCGAGATCGGCGGGGGTCAGGCCGTGAAAGGGCAACTCGAGGTCGGGAACCTGTTCCCGCTCCATCAACCCCAGCGGGTCCAGTTCGGCTTTCTGGTGACCGCGCTCCCGATAGGAGCTGATCAGTTGTAATACGCGGACCTGCTTGCGTTCGTGCTCGATATTGACACCGCCCGATCCCGGCGCCGGCGTCGGCCGCGTCTGGCGCCGACCGAGCAGTTCGAAATGCGTCCGCACCGTGTCGTGGGAGATATCGGGCGTGACGACGCCCGGGACGCGCGGCAGGGATGCGAAGTACGCGCCCCACTGCTCCGGAACGCCACCGGGATCATGAAGCCAGGCTTCATACAGACCTTCGATGTACGCCGCGTTGCCCTCGGAGAGGTACGAGTTACGCCGAAAATGATCCATTCCAATGTCGGGCATCAGACCGTCACCTCACACAGCAAGGTTTGCAGGGCATGTGACACCATCGATGGCGCCTGATCGAAGTATGCGCCGGTACGCAAAGTCAGGTACCACTACGCAACAGCATATTGCGGATATGCCCGATCGCCCGCGTCGGATTCAGTTCCTTGGGACAGACGGCGACACAGTTCTGAATGCCGTGGCAGCGGAACACGCTGAAAGGATCGTCGAGCTCCGCGAGCCGCTCTTCGGTCGCCGTGTCGCGGCTGTCGGCGAGGAACCGGTACGCCTGCAACAATCCTGCCGGCCCGATGAATTTGTCCGGGTTCCACCAGAACGACGGACAGGCAGTAGAACAACAGGCGCATAGAATACACTCATAGAGACCATCGAGCCTGGCGCGCTCCTCCGGCGACTGCAAACGCTCGATGGCCGGCGCCGGTGTATCGTTGATCAGCCAGGGGCGGATCTTTTCGTACTGGGCGTAAAACTGGCTCATGTCGATGACCAGATCGCGGATCACCGGCAGACCCGGCAGCGGCCGCAGCACCAGCCGGTTGTTTTTCACGGTTTCCGAAAGCGGCGTTATGCACGCAAGCCCATTTTTGCCATTGATGTTGATGCCGTCTGAACCGCACACGCCTTCACGGCAGGAGCGGCGAAATACCAGACTGGGATCCTGGCCTTTGAGCAGTTCAAGCACGTCGAGCACCATCAGATCGCGACCACCGGTATCGAGTTGGTAGTCCTGCATCCGGGGCACGCTGTCGGTGTCCGGGTTGTAACGATAGATACTTACGTTCAGCATGATGCGGGGACCTCAGTAAGTGCGTGCCTTGGGCTCGAAGGCCGGGCGCGTCTTGGGCGTGAAATTGACCGCGCGCTTGACCACTGCTTTCGTCGTCGGCAGATACAGGGAATGGCACAGCCAGTTTTCGTCGTCGCGCTCGGTGAAGTCCTCGCGCGCATGGGCGCCGCGGCTTTCTTCACGGGCTTCGGCGGCGACCGCGGTCGCTTCCGCGACTTCGAGAAGATTCTGCAACTCCAAAGCTTCGATGCGCGCGGTGTTGAACGCCTGGCTCTTGTCGTCCAGGCGCACGTTGGCGATACGCTCGCGCAGGGCGGCGAGTTTGCTGACGCCGTCGCGCATGTAATCGCCGCGGCGAAACACACCAAAGTGATTCTGCATCACGGTCTGCAATTCACGGCGCAACTCGGCGGTCGATTCGCCGACATTGGTATCGAGCCGGCGCAGCCGCACAAGCGCCTGATCGACATCGCCTTCCGATGCGTCGCCTAGGTCGATCCCCTCCCGCAACGCGCGCTCGATGAAGATACCCGAGGCGCGTCCGAACACCACGAGGTCGAGCAGCGAGTTGCCCCCCAGGCGATTGGCGCCATGCACCGACACGCAGGCCACTTCGCCGCAGGCATAGAGCCCGGGCACTACCTGGTCCTGGCCGTCGGGGCCACGGGTGAGCGCCTGGCCGTGAATGGTGGTGGGAATGCCGCCCATCATGTAGTGGCAGGTGGGCACCACCGGAATCGGTTCGCGTACCGGGTCCGCATGAGCGAACGTCTTGGACAGTTCGCAGATGCCGGGCAGGCGGCTGTGCAATACCTCTTCGCCCAG
The DNA here is from genome assembly GCA_963708735.1 of uncultured Gammaproteobacteria bacterium. Classification (GTDB taxonomy): domain Bacteria; phylum Pseudomonadota; class Gammaproteobacteria; order Pseudomonadales; family Porticoccaceae; genus JAGPUQ01. Next base: position 44,430 of record CAVPTW010000010.1, on the reverse strand, counting down.
ATGATCCAGCTTCAGCAGCACATGATCCCCGTTGGGGCCGCAGCCGCGACCGGCGATGATCTCCAGGATCATCGAGCGCGCGACCACGTCGCGGCCGGCAAGATCCTTGGCGTTGGGTGCATAGCGCTCCATGAAACGCTCGCCATCCTTGTTGATGAGGTAGCCACCCTCGCCGCGACAGCCTTCGGTGACCAGCACCCCGGCGCCGGCGATGCCGGTCGGATGGAACTGCCACATTTCGATGTCCTGCACTGGATAGCCCGCGCGCAGCGCCATCGCCACTCCGTCACCCGTGTTGATGTGGGCATTGGTGGTGGACGCATAGATACGGCCGGCACCGCCGGTCGCCAACACGGTGGCGCGCGATTTCACATGAACGACTTCGCCGGTCTCGATGTTGATCGCGATGACGCCCACTACCGCGTTGTCCTGGTTTTTCACCAGATCGACGGCAAACCATTCGTTGAGAAATACCGTGCGGTTCTTGAGATTGGTCTGATAGAGCGCGTGCAGGAGCGCGTGGCCGGTGCGGTCCGCCGCCGCGCAGGTACGCGCCGCCTGACCACCTTCGCCGAAATTTTTCGACTGCCCGCCGAAGGGACGCTGGTAAATGCGGCCTTCCTCGGTGCGCGAAAACGGCAGGCCCATGTGATCGAGCTCGAACACGGCCTGCGGTCCGACCGAACACATGTATTCGATCGCGTCCTGGTCGCCGATGTAATCGGAACCCTTGACCGTGTCATACATATGCCACTGCCATTGATCCTCGGGATCGGCACTGGCGATGGCGCAGGTGATGCCGCCCTGGGCGGATACCGTGTGCGAACGCGTGGGGAATACTTTCGTGATCACCGCCGTCTTGTAGCCGGACTGGGCCAGCTGCAGCGCCGCGCGCATGCCCGCGCCACCACCACCAACGATGACTCCATCAAATGAAATCGTGTTTATCTTGGCCATCGGCTCAGCCTCTCCAGAGAATATCGACAGCCCAGATGACATAGGCCAGCAGCGCGCCGACCATGCCCACCTGGAGCAGCACCCGGAGCACGGTGGCACGGCCACCCATCAGGCGCACCGTCACATAGTCGGTGAGCACGGCCCAGAGTCCGATCCAGGCGTGTGCCGCTATCGCCAGCACGGCCAGCAGACTGAACAGACGCATCGGAAAATACTGGTGCAGCCCCGCCCATTGCGCATAGGTCAGATCGGGATTGGCCAGCAGATAGCCAGTCAGCCACAGCGTGTAGAGCGCGATGACAACCGCGCTGACCCGCTGCATCAACCAGTCGGAGAGGCCGCTGCGACCCAGGTTGGTAACCGGTTTTACTGCCATATCCAGACTCCCCCAAGCGCGATCAGAACCGCGGTGACAATAAGGACCACACGGGCGCCCAGCACACCGCCCTTAAGCGTCTCGCCGACACCCAGGTCCATGATGAGGTGCCGGATGCCGGCCATCAGGTGATACGCCACCGCGGACAGCATGGCCCACAGCACGAGCTTGCACCAGCCGCTGGCCAGGATGGCCTTGAGACCGTCGAAGCTCTCCTCCGAGCGCAGGCTTTCGTCAAGCATCCAGAGCATCAAGCCCGCAACGCCAAACAGGGCCACGCCGGAAACCCGGTGCAATATGGAAACGTAAGCAGTTATCGGAAGCTGGATGGTCCGAATATCGAGGTTTACGGGTCTTTTATCGTTCACGGCGGCATGGCCTTCAAGAAATGAAAGGGCAGCAACCCGAAAGCGGGCGCACTACGTTACTGGGCACAACGTTACTGGGCACAACTACCAAGCACATGCACTGGGCACACATGTCGCTGGATGCGAAGCATGGAACACGCAGTCACCGACACCCTGGACACGAGCTCAGCAGATCGCTGAACAGGCAGTGCCACAGCCGGCAGTGGCACAACTGCGACGGCCGCAAGACCGTCGGCGGCGCTGGATTATAGGAATAACCACCGGTCAATACAACGCGATGCAGGCACCCACCTTCCGGAGTCGCGGAACAATGACGGGAGCGTCCGTCTTTATCGATGCAACCGGCGCCCGCTGCCCCGGAGCGGGTGGCGGAGCTTGTGGCAGGCACACGGGCAGGCCGTAAAATTCAGGGCGCTTCACCAGGCATCCGGAGATGTGTTCGCATGTCGCTCAACAGCGGATCACGGGCAAACAGGACTTCCGGATCGGCGTATTTCGGCAGCTCGAGTTGTAGCCGCAGGCGCTCGAGCGTCTTGCGCGGCATTATCGCCACGGCCGCATTGGCCAGCCACAGCGGGACCCTGCCGCCCGGGTCCGCACTGCCGATCACTTCAATGCGGGTGGCGGTCGACGACAGCGGTGTTAATTCCCAGCCGGACTGCAGGAGAGGCATCCGCACCCGACCCGCCACCGGCGGGATCTTCCGCGGCGTCGCCTGCAACATCATGCGGATCGCCAACGTATGCGAATCCTGGCTGACCTCCGCGCGCGCTACAGCATCCCGATCGCTTACCGGCCAGACACCATCAATGACAAAATAAACGAAGACGTCGGCCAGCGAGGGGCTCTCGAGTACTCGCGCCTCCCGCATGTGCAGGAACCATTGCGAATAGGCCGGGAAATCCGTGAGGGCCGCCACCACCGCGCCCAGCGGTTTGTCGACCTCCATGCGACCGCGAAAATCCTTCAGCGCTGCGCCGGGCAGCCGCCGCGTCCAAACCGTGATGCCGTCGCGCTCGCTGCCAAGCTTCCAGTCCGCCGCCGGGGTCAGGGCCGGCCAGCACGATAACCACAGCGCCAACAGCAGTCGACCTATCACCGTTCCGCTCCACTTGAATCCGCTCGAGAGCAATCTGATGACAAATCCGGTGCGCTTAACGACATCCATGATCGCACCATCTTCGCCACGGAACGCCGCGCGCGGGCTCAGGGGTCCTATGCTCGGCAACCAAATTGACAACGGCGCGACTCCGGCGGTAGTCTCCATTCCCGCCCCCGGGACCCCTCCGGCCAGACCCTGCCACTTCGGCGGTTCAATCCGGCTGTTCAATCCGGCGTTTAATGGAGACGAAGTAAATGACCGAGAAAAAAGCCCTGCTCACTGTTCCGGGGCGGGAGCCCATCGAATTGCCGATCCGATCGGGCACGCTGGGACAGGACGTCATTGATGTCAGTGGACTGGGAAATTTCGACTACTTTACATTTGACCCCGGCTTCACGTCGACGGCGTCCTGCGAATCCAAAATCACCTATATCGACGGGGACCAGGGCATTCTCCTGCACCGGGGCTATCCAATCGAAGAGCTGGCAGAAAAATCCGACTATCTCGAAACCTGCTACCTGCTGCTCAATGGCGATCTGCCCACCGCAACGCAGAAAAAAGAATTCGAACATATCATCACCACCCACACCATGGTGAACCGCTCCATCGAGCAGTTCATGTCCGGCTTCCGCTATGACGCGCACCCCATGGCCATGATGTGCGGCGCGGTCGGAGCGATGTCGTCGTTTTATCACGACTCCCTCGACATCACCGACCCCCATCACCGCATGATCACGGCGCATCGCCTCATCGCCAAAATGCCGACGCTGGCCGCCATGTGCTACAAACACTATGCCGGTCAGCCCTACATGTATCCGCGCAACGATCTGGGCTACGCCGAAAATTTCCTCAACATGATGTTCGGTACGCCCTGCGAAACCCGGGGTGTCAATCCGGTACTGGCCAAGGCGATGGACCTGCTGTTCCTGCTGCATGCCGATCACGAACAGAACGCCTCGACTTCCACCGTGCGCCTCGCCGGCTCGTCCGGCGCCAACCCGTTCTCGTGTATCGCGGCCGGCATCGCCGCGCTCTGGGGACCCTCGCATGGCGGCGCCAATCAGGCAGTGCTGGAAATGCTGAATGAAATCGGCGACGTAAAAAACATCGACGCCTTCGTCAAGCGCGCCAAGGACAAGAATGATCCATTCCGCCTGATGGGCTTTGGCCACCGCGTCTACAAAAACTTCGACCCGCGCGCCAAAGTCATGAAGAAGGCCTGTGACAGTGTGTTGGCGGAGCTCGGGATCGACAACGATCCGCTGCTGAAAATCGCCAAAAAACTCGAGCAGATTGCCTTGGAAGACGATTATTTCGTCAGCAAGAAGCTGTATCCCAATGTCGACTTCTATTCCGGCATCATCATGAAGGCGATCGGAATTCCGACTGAAATGTTCACCGTGATTTTTGCTACCGGCCGCACGGTGGGCTGGATCGCGCACTGGAGCGAAATGATCAGCAACAACTACAAGATCGGCCGGCCACGCCAGCTGTATACCGGCGAGAAACGCCGCAGCATCATCCCGATCAGGAGGCGCAAATAAGCGCCGGGCCCGGCCCCTCAGCCGGCAACACCGGGCGCTGGACCGGGCGGGTGACTGCGTAGCAGTTCCATAACCTGGGGATCCAGGCTGCGCAGGTGAAGATCCCGCTGCGGAAAGGCGATCTCCACCCGATGCGCGCGAAACCCGGCGTCGATGGCGACATGCAGCTCGTGCGTGGCAGGCAGCAGTTCCGCCAGCCCAGACACAAATACCCTCATCTCGAAATTGAGACTGCTTTCCCCAAACCCCAGGAACCATACCTGGGGCGGCGGGTCCGCGAGAGCGCGTGGGTTGGCTTCGGCAATCTCCAGCAGCAACCGGCGCGCCAGTTCGGTGTCCGAGCCGTAGGCGATGCCGACCGGCACCACCACCCGCAGCACCGGATCGTTGAGCGTCCAGTTCACCAGTTGGTCGGTGATGAACGTCTTGTTGGGCACGATCAATTCCTTGCGATCCCAGTCCGTGATGGTCGTCGCCCGGATCTGAATCCGGGTCACCGTGCCGCTCACGGAACCGACCGTGACGGTGTCCCCGATCCGAAACGGGCGCTCGAACAAAATGATCAGCCCGGACACGAAATTCGCCACCACTTCCTGCAAGCCGAAGCCGAGACCCACGCCCAGCGCCGCGATCAGCCATTGCAGCCGGTTCCACTCCAGACCCAGAATATTGACGACCAGCAGTGCGCCGACCACGACGATCAAATAACGACTGACCGCGTTGGCGGCGTAGCGCGCACCGTGGTCCACCTCAAGGCGTTGCAGCACCACCACTTCCAGCAGCCCCGGCAAATTGCGCGCGGCAAGATAGGTGACAACGGTCACCAGCAGTGCCAGCCCGACTCCTGCCGCAGTCACCGAGGCAACCACCTTGGAGTCGCCCGCTCCGGACATGTACTGCCACAGCACCACGTCCTGCAATGCACTCAGCGCCGGCAGCATGTCGGACCAGATCCACCAGAAACCCGCGCCCAGCGTCAGCACCAGGGCAATGCGCAGCAGCGCACGCACCTGGGCGTTGACGGTACCCAGATCAACATAATGCGCGGCAGGGATTTCGACCGTCACCTCACCTTGAACATCCGCCTGCTCGCCCAGCTTGCGCGCCACAGCCTCCATCTCGGCATCGCGTCGGGCGAGCGCTTGTTGCCGAGCCAGACGCGACTCCGCAATCCCAAGCCACCGCAACAGCAACTGCAAGCCCAGGACGGTAAGTGCGAGCAGGATGCCGGTGGCACAGAACCGGCTCAACAGTTGCTGTGCGGTGTAGTAGTACCCCGCGATGGCAAGCATTCCCAGTGCCACCGGCAATAGCACCAGCGCACCGAACCATAGGTTGCGCAGATTCCATGACCAGCCATGGCGACGACTGCCGATGAAATAGGCCGCCAACACCCCACGCTCCGGGTGCAGCCCGCGCCAGACGAAAACCGTCAGGGCAATTGCACTCACGGTAAAGGCCGCGCGCCCCAGCGTATCCAGATACTGCCCCAGTGCATTGGTGGTCGCCACTACCAGCGTGGAAGCCACCGCTACCGGGAGCAGCCAGCGCAGCGGCTGGGCCAAGGCCCGGCGCATCTCGACGCGCCAGCGCAGATGTTGATCGAGCACCCCACCGTTGCGGCACAGGGTTCGCACCGCTTCCAGCGCCAGAGCAACGCCAGCCGCTGACCGCAGACCGCTGCCAACCGCCCCCGCAAAGTTGTCTCCGCCACCACCCGTGCTGAGGGTTGTACCGAGAATGGCCAGCATCAGTGGCAACGGCAACGCCAGCACCAAGGCAATCAGCAACGCTTCCAGCGTGGCCGAGAACCGATCCCGTTCGACGTCTCCGACCACATCGGCACAACCAACCAGCCGCGCACGCATGCGCTTGCGGTAGTACACGATCAACCCGAGGAGAAGCAATCCCAACGCCGGAATCGCAGGAGCCTCCGTACACCCGCGGGCAAGGGCCGCACCCAGATCGACCCAGTGCGCGGGACTTAGCAAGGTTAACGCGGCGCTCGCTATGGCGAGCGGCCAGGTCCAGGTGGGGGGCTGCGTATCGGCGATCCATACCAGATTGCGCTCCAGCAGCGTCGCGTAGTCGGTGACCAGATTCGAAAGCTCCCGTTGAAGCTGATCGATCGCGCCCAGCTCTGCTATGTAAGTCGTATAGGTTCTGTCGAAGCGCTCCAGGAGCGCGTTACCGCGTCCAAACTGCTCCCGCAGTCCCGACCGCACCGCGTCCTGCTCCACTGGGGGCAATCCGCCAATCCTCTCGGCGATGCGCAATTCCAGGTTTTCGCGCTCTTTGAGCTGGGTCCGCAGCTCCAGTTGCGCAAACCGCGCGAGCGCTATGGCTTCGCTGCGCTGGCGCAAATCCTGTCGGTGTTGAAGTAGATTGGGTAGCTGCAGGCGCTGGCGGTGCAACACCTGGCCGAGGCTGCCGCCCAGACGGGCGATATCGAGTTGGTCGGCGGCCGTGCGCCGCAGCTCGGTGATCTCGTCAATACGCTGGCGCAGCTGTTGCTGTTCCTCCACGGCACCATCGATCTGATCGATCACGGTGGCGAGCCGGGTCGCAAGTTCGGCGTTGACATTGGCTTCGGCGGCAATCACTTCCGGCTGCGCGGCGGCTTCCGCGGTGAACTGTTGCGCCATCTCGCGAACCCGCTCCGCGATGGCATGACGCTGCCCGCTCAGTAGCCCCTGCAATTGTGCCGCCTGATCGGAAGCCCGCTCCACCTCGGCGTCGGCAAGCTTGCGGCGCGCGGTTACGAGGCTCGCACGCGCTTCAAGGGTTTGCAGCGCGGTGTCCAGGGCCTCGCTTTCGGCATCACGCGCCGCGATCTCCGCACGCAGAGCGATCTCCTGGGCCTGCCGGATCACCACCGGTTGCGGGGTCTTCGCCAAGTTTGCAAGTTGCTCGGCGGCACTCAGGCGCGCCGCCCGCGCCCGAGTGGCGGCGTCCCGCAGCGTCAGGGGCGCGCGCCCAATCTCCTCAGCTTCACGTGCGACTTCTTCGGCACTGGCCCGTGCGGTATTGAGGTCGGTCTGCGCCTGCGCAAACTGTTTGGTGAGCTCTTCGTAAGAGGCGCGACTATTGGGGGGCACTACCAGCGGCTGGCGATCGAGGCGTTGCTCGATTTCCCGTACCCGCTGCGGCGCAGAAGCCGCTTCCCGCTCCAGCTCCCGCACGCGATCACGCTGCGGCCCTATTTCCCGCAGATGTTCCAGCGCGATCCGATACTGGGCGACAGCCGCCTCGCGCTGGGCCTCGACCAAGGCCTTATCGCTCTGAACGGCATCGATCCGGGCCAGGATGTCGGCTTCAGAAGGCAGGGGCTGCTGGCCCGTCGCGCTCCAGCCATTGACGCACCACACCAGCCACAGCAGTGTCCACCAGCGCCATCGAGAGCGGGGATGGTTAACCTCAGGGTGTCGTCTCGGCATACAGGTTCTCAGGGTAAGGCCTGGCGTGGGCATCATCGGTCACGCGATAATCCACTTCACAACAGCCCCGCCACACAGTGACGCGGGTAGCGATGATCATAGCAGCAGGTTCGGGCAGGATCGGAATCCGGACAGCGCATAGACGACAATTCGGGCTTTGCATGCACCTCATCATCGGCAACAATGATTTCGGCGCCAAACGGAAGCACCGGCATCCCGGTCGAACTCCGCACAGGCGCATCAACAATCGGGATCTTCGACAGAGAGGTCGCTCAATGGCTCCGCGCTTACAAAAAAAACCCGATGACCGGGTAGTGTTTCTGCAACAGTTTCTCAAGAACCCGCGTCAGGTCGGCTCGGTCATCCCCAGCTCGCGCTACCTCGAGCGCCGTGTCGTTGCGTTGGCCGAGGTGCCGACCGCCCGCACCATCGTCGAACTGGGCACCGGCACCGGCGGCATCACCCGGGCGATCCTGGGCGCCATGCCAGTGGATGCCAGACTGCTCGGTATCGAGATCAATCCGCGTTTTCAGGAATTGTTGGCGAACTGCACCGATAACCGCCTGATCCCGCACGCCGGCAGTGCGGAGCATTTGCGGGAGATTCTTGTGCGGCACCGACTGCCCGCACCCGACGTCATCATTTCGGGCATTCCGTTTTCCACCATGGACAAGAGTCTCGGTACCCGGATCCTCGCCAGCATCGCCGATGTGTTGGCTCCGGGCGGCCGTTTCGTCGCCTATCAGGTGAGCGGTCAGGTCGCCAAGCTGGCGCTGCCCGTGCTGGGACCGGCACGCCGGCAAGTGGAATTTCTGAACATACCGCCGGTTCGGCTGTACCGCTGGGATCGTAAACAGCAACAAGAGGTTACCGCGCGACGCGCAGTCGGCACCTAGCGGGCTAGAAAGGCTACTGAGGGCATCAGCTGTCTTGGTGCCCAATCCTCGCCCCTCGCCTGCCGAGCGATAGATCCCGATCACTGGGCCCCGTCGCTCATGCCCGCGCGGCGTTTTCACATCTGCCAGCCTTTGGCCGGTCAACCGGTGAGATGCTGATCCAGCGCGGCGGCGAGCTCACGCTCAATGGGGTCACGGAGGAAACCCACCCAAGGCCCGAGAGTGACATCGACGCGGATACTCTCCGCTGTGCATGCGATGACGGCATCGATACCGCCCGCGCGCTGGTAACGAACCGACGCGTCCTCCCACTGGTAGTGGCCGCCAAACCGCGTCACCAGCTTTCGCGCCAGCGCATCGACCCGGCGGTGAATTTCTTCGCCGCCGAGTTGGTGCGCCCGGATCAGGGATAATTTCGCCATCGGATCGTCCCGGTGCGCGACGCGCGCTACCTGTACTAGCGGACCTGACGATTGCGCACCAGATCATCCACCACCGCCGGATCCGCCAGAGTGGATGTGTCACCGAGACTGTCGAGCTCGCTGGCCGCCACCTTGCGCAGGATGCGGCGCATGATCTTGCCGGAACGGGTCTTGGGCAGTCCGGGCGCCCACTGGATCACGTCCGGCCTGGCGATGGCGCCGATCTCGCGCGTGCAAAGCTCCAGCAGTTCCCGCTTCAATGCGTCCGAGGGCTCGGCGCCCGCCATCAGGGTGACATAGGCATAGATGCCCTGCCCCTTGATCTCGTGGGGGAAACCGACCACCGCCGCCTCGGCGACCTGCGGATGCAACACCAGGGCGCTTTCGATTTCGGCCGTGCCCATCCGGTGTCCGGAGACATTGAGAACGTCGTCCACGCGACCGGTGATCCAGTAGTACCCGTCGGCATCGCGACGGGCGCCATCACCGGTGAAGTAGTAGCCCGGATAGAGCCTGAAATAGGTATCGATCATGCGCTGATGGTCGCCATACACCGAGCGGATCTGACCCGGCCAGGATGCCTTGATCGCCAGATTGCCCTCGCCGGCGCCGGCAACCTCCCGACCTTCGCCGTCCAGCAGTACCGGCTGCACACCAAAGAACGGCACGGTCGCGGAACCCGGCTTGAGGTCGATGGCGCCCGGCAGTGGCGTCAGCATGTGACCGCCGGTCTCGGTCTGCCACCAGGTATCGACGATTGGGCAACGCGACTCGCCCACCACCCGGTAGTACCAGGCCCAGGCTTCGGGATTGATGGGTTCGCCCACGGTGCCCAGCAGTCGCAGGCTGGCGCGCGAGGTGCGGGTGACGAAGTCATCGCCCGCCCCCATCAGCGCGCGCAGCGCCGTCGGCGCGGTATAGAACTGGTTGACCCGGTGCTTGTCGATCACCTGCCAGAAGCGGGACGCATCCGGCCAGGTAGGCACGCCTTCAAACACCAGCGTGGTGGCACCGTTGCACAGTGGCCCGTAGACGATATAGCTGTGGCCGGTCACCCAGCCGACGTCGGCAGTACACCAGAAAATATCGCCATCGCGATAATCGAACACGTACTTGTGCGTCATCGCCACTTGCAGCAGATAACCGCCGGTGGTGTGCAGCACGCCCTTGGGTTTGCCGGTGGAGCCCGAGGTATACAGGATGAACAGCGGATCTTCGGCATCCATCAGCGCGGGCACGCAGTCCGGCGCGGCGGCCGCCATGGCCTGGTGATACCAGATGTCGCGCCCCTCGTGCCACACCACGGCGCCGCCGGTGCGCCGCAGGACCAGGCAGCTGTGCACGCCGGGACATTCCGCGAGCGCCTTGTCGGCGTTGCTCTTGAGCGGAATCCGGCGCCCGCCGCGCAGACCTTCATCGGCGGTGATCAGGACCCTGCAATCGGAATCGAGAATGCGGTCCTTGAGGGCTTCCGGCGAAAAACCGCCGAATACCACCGAGTGGATCGCGCCGATACGGGCACAGGCGAGCATCGCATAGGCCGCTTCCGGGACCATCGGCATGTAGATACAGACCCGGTCGCCCTTGTCGACGCCGCGGGACTTGAGCACGTTGGCGAGCCGGCACACCTGGGCGTGGAGTTCGCGGTAAGTGATGGAGCTGCTTTCGGCGGGATCGTCGCCCTCCCACAGGATCGCCACCTGGTCTCCGCGCGTGGCGAGGTGGCGATCGATGCAGTTGGTGGTCACATTGAGCTTGCCGCCGGCAAACCAGGTGGCGGTGCCGGCGCTGAAATCGCCACCGCATACACTCGACCAGGATCGGTCCCAATGCAGGAACTCCCGTGCCTGCTCAGCCCAGAACTGCTCCGGTTCTGCCAGGGAGCGGCTATACATCGCCTCGTAGCGGGCGCGGTCGATGTAGGCGCTGTTACGCCAGGACTCTGGCACCGGATAGACTGGAAATTCGGCCATCATTCCCCCGGGGACTGGATAGGGATCGGGTTGCCTGCACGGCGCTTCGCCTCAACAAACAGCCGCGGCAGTTTTCCCGCAGCCGCTGCGCGGCATCCTTCAGGAAGCCATCTGCACGGGGATGGTGTTGGCGGTGCGCGCTACACTGTTGTCGGGATTGAGGTACACCAGTTTCGGCTTGTGGCGGATCATCTCTTCTTCGGCGTACTGGGCGTAGGTCGCAATGATCACGCGATCACCGACCTGCACCCTGCGCGCGGCGGAACCGTTCATGGAAATGGTCCGCGATCCAGCCTCGGCACGAATGATATAGGTCGTGAAACGCTCGCCGTTATTGACGTTGTAGATATCGATCTGCTCGAACTCGCGCAATCCCGCCAGGTCCAGCAGATCGCCGTCGATGGCGCAGGAACCGTCGTACCAGAGCTCGGCGTGGGTGACAGTCGCCAGATGCAGCTTGGCCTTCAGCATGGTACTCAGCATATTCACCCCCCTACCCCAAAGTCAGGGTTACGTTGTCGATCAGCCGGGCGCCTTCGGTATACATGGCGCCCAACACGGCAATCTCATCATCATCGTGCGCCGCCGTTTCCAACGTCCGCGCATTGCGGATACTCACATAGTCGGCGCGAAATCCTGCTTCCTGGAGTTGACGCACCGCGTCTTCCTCGATGGCGGCGAAATCGCGTCGACCATTCTGCACCATCTCGTCCCGACACCAGCACAGCACCTTGTACAACAAGGTTACCCTGGGGCGTTCCGCGGGAGTGATGTAACTGTTGCGTGAACTCAGTGCCAACCCGTCCGCATCCCGCGCGATGGGTGCGCCGACAATCTCCACCGGAATGCAGAGATCCTCGACCATGCGCCGGATTACCGCCAGTTGCTGATAGTCCTTGATGCCGAATACGGCCTGATCCGGCTGCACGATATTGAACAGCTTGGACACTACCGTGGTCACCCCCTCGAAATGCCCGGGCCGGCTGGCGCCGCAGAGTATATCAGTCATGGTTGGCACAACAACCCGCGTCTGGTCAGCCATACCATTGGGGTAGATTTCGGTTTCTGAAGGGTGGAACAGAAAATCGCAATGCTCCGCTTCGAGTCTGGCGATGTCCGCCTCCATGGTGCGGGGGTATTTCTCCCAATCCTCGTTCAAGCCGAATTGCAACGGATTGACGAAGATACTGACGATCACCCGATCGCAGCGCTCGCGCGCCAGGCGCACCAGTTGCATGTGTCCTTCATGGAGATTCCCCATGGTGGGCACAAACGCGATGGTGCGACCCTGCGCGCGCTCCTGAGCGAGTGCCTGGCGCAACGGGCTCACCCGGTGGTAAATCTGCATGATTCCACCTCGATCCACGGCCATCAGCGCTCCTCCGCAAAATAGTCCCGCGCCAGATTTTCGAAACGGGTGTGTTTGCCGACAAAGGCTAGCCGCGCCGAACCGATAGGGCCGTTGCGCTGCTTGCCAATAATGATCTCCGCGATACCTTTGTCCTGGGTATCCTCGTGATAAACCTCGTCGCGGTAGATGAACACGATGACATCCGCGTCCTGCTCGATGGCACCGGATTCCCGCAGATCCGAATTGATCGGCCGCTTGTTCGGCCGCTGTTCCACGTTGCGGCTCAACTGTGACAAGGCCACCAGCGGGCAGCCGAATTCGCGCGCGATGGTTTTCAGGTCACGGGAGATCTGGGAAATTTCCTGCACCCGACCTTCCGTCGGCGTACCCGACGACATGAGTTGCAGGTAATCGAGCAGAATCAGGGCCGGACGCGCCTCCAGGTCGAGTCGCTCCGGCGCCAGCTCTGGCTGCCGTCGCTTGAGCTCATCGCGCCGTTCCCGTACCAGCCGGCGCACCCGGTTGCGCAACTCCATGGGATTCAGACCGGGCGTATCGTCGATGTAGAGCGCGCGGTCCTTGAGGCGCGCCGCCGCGCCGGACAGCTTGTTGAAGTCCTCGGGCTCCAGATTGCCGCTGCGCATCCGGGTCTGGTCGATGCGCCCCATCGACGAAAGCAGGCGCATCACCAGTTGCGTGGCCGGCATCTCCAGGCTGAACACCAGTACCGGACGCTCCTGGTGGAGCATGGCGTGCTCGGCCATGTTGAGCGCAAAGGCGGTCTTGCCCATCGAGGGACGACCAGCGACGATCACCAGATCGGAATCCTGCCAGCCCGAGGTCATGGCATCGAGATCCGCAAAGCCGCTGGCGAGGCCGGTGATGGGCGAATCGCTTTGATACAGCATGTCGATGCGCGCGATGACATCGCGCAGCACGTCAGTGGCGTGGCGAAAGCCGCCTTCCTTGGGACGATTCTCGATGACCTCGAGGAGACGGCGTTCTGCCTCCGCAAGCAGTTTGCTGCTGTCCCAGCCGAGCGGGTTGTAACCCTTGCGCAGAATGTCGGTAGCGGCATCGATCAGCCGGCGCACCACCGCGCGTTCCAGCACGATCTGCGCGTAGGAACGGATGTTGGTCGTACTGGGTGCGTTGGTGACCAGCTCGACGAGGTAGGCATCGCCGCCGGCCAGAGCCAGTTGGTCGCTGTTTTTCAGGGTCTCGGCGAGGGTCAGTGCGTCGAGCGGCTGGTCCGCCGCCGCGAGACGACCCATGGTACCGAAGATGATGCGGTGATCGCGGATGAAAAAATCCGCTTCCGAAACCACCGCCGCAACGTCATGGTAGGCGTCGTTGGCGAGCATCAGCCCGCCGATCACCGCCTGCTCTGCCTCCAGTGAATGAGGCAACTGGGGGTTATCAAGATCGCCTGGCAGCCATTGCGCCATAAACGAACCCCACCCGGGTCATCGCGTATCGCGGCCCCGCCAGATCCTCTGACGGGGCCGAAAATATTATGCCGCCGTCACATTGACCGTGACGGATTGAGTCACATCGGCATGCACCTGAATATCGACGGTAAACTGTCCCAGGTCGCGGATTGCGCCGGCGGGCAGCTTGACCGCGCTCTTGACAATGTTGACCCCAGCCACCACCAGCGCGTCCGCGATATCGCGCGCGCCCACGGAACCGAAGAGTTTGCCGCCTTCGCCCGCAACCGCCTTGATGGTTACCGCACCGACCCGCTCGATCTGCGCGGCCAACGCCTGCGCTTCTTGCAGGCGTGCGGCGGAGATGCGCTCGAGCTCGGCGCGCTGCTGCTCGAAGCGGGCGATGTTACCCGGTGTCGCAAATACGGCCTTGCCCTGGGGAATCAGGTAATTACGTCCATAGCCCGCTTTAACGTTGATCCGGTCGCCGATGTTGCCCAGCCGTCCGGTTTTTTCCAGCAGAATCACTTCCATCGCCAAGCACCTCTTTTGACAGCTTTAAACTGAATTGACCGCTTTGATTGAATTCCTGAATCCAATGCTAAGTGCTGGTCCCGTCGCCGCGCCGCGCCAGGCGCGCGCGCACGTCGATGAGACTGTCCAGCAACCCCACACCCGCCAACAACAGACCGAGCGGACCCAGCAGCACCACCAGGCACACGTAAAACACCGCCAGCCAGTGCGCGCCCACATGGGATACCGCCACCACATGGTGTACCAGTCCGATCCCCGCCAAAAACAGCGGCAAACCCAACAAGTTACCCCAGGCGGAATAATCCACCGGAGCAAACTGACAGACCACCAGCCCCACCATCAGTCCGAGCGCCAAGGGGGCACCGAGACGCAGGCTCCGGAACTCCCGTCCCAGGCCACCCGGGTTGTAGAGCTGCGCCTGCCACCAGCGCCCGAGCAACAGGCTGCCCAGCGCACTGATCGCCATCATCCAGGCCAGCATCCCCAACAGCAGCAGCGGCTGTGGCGCGAGCTTCACCTCTCGCCCTTCCGGCGCCATTCGCGCCAGCATCTCCAGCAACGTCTGCTGCAATCCAGCCAGTTCCGCGCCGAGCCCCTGGCCCAGGGCCAGCGCCAACGCACCGCTGGCCGCTATCAACACCGTCAATGTCGCCTGCCAGGAGGCCGTGTGCTTCAGCACCAGAGCGCCGACGATAACCACGGCAACCGTCCCGAGGGACGCCCAGATCAGCATCGGCGCCGTATCGCTGAAATAAAAGGTGGCCATCAGAGGCAGGATCGCCCACAGGCCTATCAACAGACCTTCGCCAAAACCCTTGCGCAATACCACGAGCGCGACAACTGCCGGACTCAGCAATGGCAGCAGATTGCCCACCACAGCCACCAGCGCCGCGCGGGCGCGACTCGCCATGATGAACTTCGCCAGCGCACCCACAGCGCGCGGCTCCGTTGCTACTGGTGGCTGTCGCTGTACGGCAACAGGGCCAGGAAGCGCGCCCGCTTGATGGCCGTGGCCAACTGCCGCTGATAACGGGCATTGGTACCAGTAATGCGGCTCGGAACGATTTTACCGGTCTCGGAGACGTAGGGCCGCAGCAGCTCGAGATCCTTGTAATCGATCTCGGTAATACCCTCAGCCGTGAACCGGCAGAACTTGCGGCGGCGGTTGAATTTCGACGACGACGACATGTTCATTCTGCCACCCCTCCTGCAACGGATGCTTCGCCTTCGGCTTCCTCATCAGCAACTTCACCTGCCTCGCCCGCAGCTTCCGCTTCGGCGGCCAGGCGCGCGGCGCGTTCGGCCTCTCGGCGTTCCCGGCTTTCCTTCTCGGCACGGTCGGCCCGCTCTTCCTTCAGAAACTGGGTTTCCTCGGTTATGGCGTTGTCGCGCTTGATGATCAGACTGCGCAGCACCGCATCGTTGTAGCGGAACGCGGTATCGATCTCGCTGATCGTATCCGCCCCGCACTCGACGTTCAGCAGCACATAATGGGCTTTGTGAATTTTCTGGATCGGATAGGCCAGCGGACGCCGTCCCCAGTCCTCGCGGCGGTGAATCTTGCCGCCGCCGGCTTCGATGACTCCTACGTAGCGATCGGTCATGGCACCGACCTGCTCGCTCTGGTCCGGATGAACCAGGAACACCACTTCGTAATGACGCATTGCTGCTCCCCACGGTTTGAAGCCACCCGGCGCGCCGGTGCGGCAAGGAGCCGCCGGCAAGTGCCGGCGGGGGCGCCATTCTATTGGCGGCGTGGGGAAATGGCAAACTGGCGATCAAACTCCTCGCACAGCGCGGCCAGGCGTTTTTCCGACACCGGCACCAGCGTCTTGAGTTGTTGCGCGTAAAGCGAGATCCGGTATTCCTCCAGCAAAAACCGAAAGCGCTCCAATGCCTTTTCAGCTTCGCCGGAGCCGTCGGCGCCATGGCCCCGGTCGAACAGGCGTCCTTCGCGCCAGCCGGTCATTCGCTCCTGCCACCAGGCGAGCAATCCGGCGATGGTCCGGGTAGCGGCGGCATCACGCTCGACCTGTCCGGGCAGACGTTCGAAGCGCGCACAGGCCGCCTTGAGGTAGCGCGGATACTGCTCCAGCCACTGCGCGCCGGTGTCGCGCAGAAAATGGGGGCGCAGCAGGAAGTCGAGTTGCGCGCGCCCGTCGGCGACCGCTGCGGGATAACGCGCCTCGCGATCGGCATGCAAGGCCCGCAACCGCTTCAACTCGTCGCCCCAGGCGAGCACCTGGGCCGCCAGCCGCCGAGCTACCACTACCACCTCACCGCGCTTCGCCAGGCAGGCCGCAAAGGCGGCGGCATCCCGAGGTGTGGGATGTCCCGCGAAGATCGCGCGCTGCAAGGCCGCTTCCACAAGGTCTTGGACCAGCACATCGCGGGCTGGTAGTTGGGCGGCGGCGAGCGCCAGCGCCGCGCCCTTGAACAGCTCCTTCCTTAAATACTTGAGGGTAGAGGCAAGCTCGGTCGCCGCCAGCCGGAGCAAGCCCAATCGGGTGTGCTCCGCTGCCGCGGCAGGCGTATCAAACAGCCGCACCGCGGCGCTGTCACCCTCATCCACCAGTCCGGGATAGGCCGTGACGCGCAGTCCGCCACGGGTCAGGGTCACGGCTTCCGGCAAGGTTTCCAGAGCCCAGCGCTTGAGCCCGGCCACTTCGAGACCGGAACCCTCTCTGCCGCCTCCGTCCGGCTCGCGCAGGGATGCCCGCACGGTGTCGCGATACTGACGTTTGAGCGCCGCCAGATCACGGCCCTGATCGACGAGCGCGCCGGATTCGTCTTCGAGACGGAAATTCGCACTGTAGAAAGCATCCAGACGCTCGGGCTGCCAGGCGTCTGGAGGCACCGCCAGTCCCATAACGCGGCGAATGCGTTCACTGAGCACGGCGACCAACGGGCGATCCCCGGGTTCGACATCGGTGAGCAAGCGATCCACGGTATCCGGCACCGGCACCAGCGGCCGCCGCCACTGGCGCGGCAGTGTTTTCACCAGCTCGATGCACTTGTCCCGCAACAACCCGGGCACCAGCCAGTCGAAGCGATGCGCCGGCACTTCGTGGAGAATCGCCACGGGCACCAGGATGCTGATCCCGTCCTCGGGATGACCGGGCTCGAAGCGGTAGCGCACGCTGTAATCGCGTCCATTCCAGGCGATCACACTGGGAAACTGCGCAACCTCGTTGGCCGCCGGGGCATTGCGCAGCAGCCGCTCACGGGGTACGCACAGCAGCTCCGGATTGCCCTGCTCCGCCTCCCGCCGCCAGCGTTCAAATGCCCGCAGACTGACCACGCCGGGTGGCACCCGCTCGTCGTAAAACGCATGGAGCTCGCGCTCGTCGGCCACCATGTCGCGGCGCCGGAAACGCTCCTCGAGATCGTGCAGCTCGGCGACCAGTGCGGCGTTGCGCGCAAAAAACTCACCTTTGCCCCCGCGCGCGTAGCCGCCATCCACCAACGCGCCCTGGATGAACACTTCCCGCGCCAGCGCCGGATCAATGGCACCGTAGGCCACCGCCTTGCGCTCCTGGATGACCAGGCCGTAGAGGCTCTGCTTCTCCCAGGCCATGACCTGGCCGGCACGAGCGTTGTAATGGGGTTCGCTGTAACTCTTCTTGACGAGATGGGCCGCGAGCTCCACCAGCCATTCGGGCTCGATGGCCCCACAGTTACTGGCGTAGAGGCGGCTGGTCTCGATCAGCTCGGCGGCCATGATCCAGCGCGGCGCCGCCTTGGCCACCGCCGAGCCCGGGAAAATGAAAAACTTCTGATTGCGCACACCCTGATATTCGCGGTTGTCACCGCGCTGCCCGACGAGCGTCAACAGCCCCGCCAGCAACGCCCGGTGGATCTGGGGTGTTGTTGCCGGCGTGTGGCTGTCGCGCCAACCCAGTTCGCGGCAGACCAGATGCAGCTGGTGGTGCAGATCGCGCCATTCCCGCAAGCGCAGCGGCGACACAAATTCGCGTCGGCAATGACTCTCGAACGCACTGCGGCTGAGCTCCTGACGCTGAAACTCAGCGTGCCGCCACAGGTTGAGCAGCGCGACAAAGTCCGATTGCGGATCGGCCCACTGGCGGTGGCGCTCGTCGGCCGCCGGGCGCTTGTCGGCGGGGCGCTCCCGGGGATCCTGAACACTCAGGCCCGCGACGATGACCAGCGCTTCGCTCAGACAGCCTTCGGCCACGGCGGCCACCAGCATGCGTCCCAGACGGGGATCGACCGGGAGCCGCGCCAGGGTCCGGCCAATGGCCGTGAGTGCATTCTCGGCATCGATGGCGCCCAGTTCCGCCAGCAGCTGAAAGCCGTCATTGACCAGGCGTCCGTCCGGGGGATCAAGAAACGGAAAATCCCGCACATCGCCGAGGCGCAGTTCCAGCATGCGCAGAATCACCGCCGCCAGATTGGTGCGCAGGATCTCCGGATCGGTGTATTCGGGACGCGCGGCGAAATCCTCTTCGCCGTAGAGCCGCACGCAGACACCGGGGCCGACGCGGCCGCAGCGCCCGGCGCGCTGGTTGGCGCTGGCCCGGGAAATGGCCTCGATGGGCAACCGCTGAACCTTGGTGCGATAGCTGTAACGGCTGATCCGCGCGAGTCCGGTGTCCACCACATAGCGAATGCCGGGGACCGTGAGGGATGTTTCCGCGACATTGGTTGCGAGCACCACCCGCACCCCCCGATGCGGCTGAAACACCCGACTCTGCTCCGCCAGACTCAGCCGCGCATACAGCGGCAACACCTCGACCCCGTTCAGCGCCAGCTTGCGCAGTGCCACCGAGGCTTCGCGAATCTCGCGCTCGGAGCTGAAAAACGCCAGCACATCACCACGCCCCGAGGCGGTCACCAGATCGGCAATCGCCGTCACCGCCGCGGCCACCGGATCGGCGTCCGCCTCGGGCGGCGGTCGATAACGGATTTCCACGGGATACCCACGACCCGACACTTCAATCACCGGGGCGCCATCGAAATGGCACGCGAACCGCTCCACATCGATCGTGGCCGAGGTGATGATGATCTTGAGATCGGGGCGTTGAGGCAGAATCTGCTTGAGATAACCCAGCAGAAAATCGACATTGAGGCTGCGTTCATGGGCCTCGTCGATGATCAGGGTGTCATAACGCTGGAGCAGACGGTCGCGCGGAATTTCCGCGAGCAGCACGCCGTCGGTCATCAGCTTGACCAGCGTGCGTTCGCTGCTCTGATCGGCAAACCGCACTTGATACCCCAGCAATCCACCGAGCGGGACGCGCAACTCCTCGGCGATCCGGCTGGCCACGGTGCGCGCGGCGATCCGGCGCGGCTGGGTGTGTCCGATCAGCCCCCGAGCGCCGAGTCCCAGTTCGAGACAGATCTTGGGCAGCTGGGTGGTCTTGCCGGAGCCGGTTTCACCGGCAAGGATGACGACCTGATGTTCGCGGATGGCCGCCGCGATGTCCTCGCGCCGCCCCACGACAGGCAATTCGTCGGGGTAGTGGATGGCGGGAACGCTGTCGCGTCGCGCCTGCACTGCGGCGCAGGAACGGGCGATGCGGGCTTCCAGACCAGAGAGATCGCGCGCGACGGGACGGCCCTGCCCAAGACGGCGGACGATACGCGCCAGCGCGCGCCGAAGGTCCGCGACCTGGTGACTCAGGCACTGATCGATTTTTGCAGAGAGCAGCGCCATCCCGTCGGGCCCGACAGGATGCCGCTCCGGTGACGGCCCGGACATGGCGCGGCGCGCGCTACTTGGCCAGCAGCGAGATCCCCTGCTCCAGCCCGCCAAGGGTGAGCGGGAACATGCGGTCTTCGAGCACACCGCGCACCCGTTGAATGGTGGGGGTATGTTCCCAGTAGTCGTGGCGCACGGGATTCAGCCAGATCATCTTGGGGTAGACCTGGGTGAAACGCTCGAGCCACTCGATCCCGCTCTCCTTGTTGTAGTACTCGACACTGCCACCGGGACTCTCGAGTTCGTAGGGCGACATCGAAGCATCGCCAACGAAAATCACCTTGTAGTCGGCGGGATAGGTGCGCAACAGGTCGATCGTCTCGGTCTTTTCGTTGTAACGACGAAAATTGTCCTTCCACACATAGTCGTACAGCGCGTTGTGGAAGTAGAAGTACTGGAGGTGCTTGAACTCGGTCCGCACCGCGGAAAACAGCTCCTCGCAGGTGCGCACATAGGGATCCATGGAACCGCCGACGTCGAAGAAAATCAGCACCTTCACCGCGTTGTGGCGCTCCGGCACCATCTTGATGTCGAGCAGGCCGGCATTCCTGGCGGTGGAGCGGATGGTGTCGTCGAGATCCAGCTCCTCCTCGGCGCCGGTGCGCGCAAACTTGCGCAGGCGCCGCAGGGCGACCTTGATGTTGCGGGTACCCAGCTCGATGGTGTCGTCCAGATTCTTGAATTCGCGCTTCTCCCAGACCTTGAGCGCTTTCTTCTGCCCACCCTCGCCGCCGACCCGCACACCCTCCGGGTTGTAACCGCTGTTACCGAACGGCGAAGTGCCCTTGGTACCGATCCATTTGTTGCCGCCCTCGTGGCGGCCTTTCTGTTCCTTCAGGCGCGCCTTGAATTCCTCGATCAGCTTTTCCAGGCCGCCCAGACTCTCGATTTTGGCTTTTTCTTCTTCGGTCAGGCTTTTCACGAACTCCTGCCGCAACCATTCCTCGGGAATCAGGATATTGAGGAAATCGTCGAGGGTTTCGAGATCCTTGAAATAAAGCGCAAAGGCACGGTCGAACTTGTCGTAATAGCGCTCGTCCTTGACCATCGCCGTGCGCGCCAGCAAATAAAAGTCGTCGACGCTGCCGAAGGCGACGTGTTTCTGCAACGCTTCCAGCAGAGTCAGGAGTTCCTTGATGGAAACCGGAATCCCGCCCGTCTTGAGCGCAAAAAAGAAGTTCAGCAACATTTAGCTATGCTTCTCCCGGCGTGTCATGAACGCCAAACGTTCGAGCAGATGCACATCCTGTTCGTTCTTCAGCAGCGCGCCGTACAACGGCGGGATCGCCTTGGTGGGGTCGCGCTGTTTGAGGATTTCGTCGGGAATGTCGTCGGACAGCAACAGCTTCAGCCAGTCGACCAGTTCCGAGGTCGATGGCTTTTTCTTCAGGCCTGGAATCTTGCGCACATCGAAGAACACGTCCAGCGCTTCATCGACCAGGGATTTCTTGATGCCCGGATGATGGACATCGACGATACGCAACATCGTCTCGCGATCCGGGAAATTGATGAAGTGAAAGAAACAACGGCGCAGGAAAGCGTCGGGCAATTCCTTTTCGTTGTTGCTGGTGATGATCACGATTGGACGGTGTTTGGCGACTACCCGCTCACCGGTTTCATAGACATAAAACTCCATGCGGTCGAGTTCCAGCAACAGATCGTTGGGGAACTCGATATCGGCCTTGTCCACTTCATCGATCAACAACACCACCTGCTCATCGGCCGCGAACGCCTCCCAGACCTTGCCGCGCTTGATGTAGTTGCCGATGTCGTGGACCTTGTCGCCGCCCAGTTGCGAATCCCGCAGCCGCGACACCGCATCGTATTCATACAGGCCCTGCTGAGCCTTGGTGGTCGACTTGATGTGCCAGGAGATCAGGCGTTTGCCCAGCGCCGAGGCCACTTCTTCGGCGAGCATGGTCTTGCCGGTGCCCGGCTCGCCCTTGATCAGCAGCGGCCGCTGCAGGATCACCGCCGCATTGACCGCCATCTGCAGGTCGTCGGTGGCGACATACCGTTCTGTACCCGTGAATTGCATCTTGATCTCCAGGAGACATGAAAAAATCGAATCCGCCGCATTCTACGGCAAGCCTTTATCGCTTCCAACCGGGACTCCGGAGCCGACCTCCGCTCATTTTCGTGGTTGGGGAGCCCCGGTTTCCGGGGCCGGCCCCACCACAAATGTGGGCTCCTGCCGGCTGCGGTGAGGTGCCGGAGCCGATTTGGCGGCATTTGCCGGTTTGGCCGCTTTTGACGCCAGGTTCCGGTGGGGCCGGAAGGTCAGCCACAGCCCGAGCGTCAACACATAGAGCAGGCCGAACACCGCCAGCAGCGGCAGCACGCCACGGAGCAGGGCATCACCACGCTCGGGACTGATGGCGTCAAACAGCATCACTCCCCAGGCCGGGGCGAGATAATGCATGTCGCGGTAGGGGAACATCGGCGTGGCGAGCAGCGTGATGACGGCGACCCGCGCGCCGGCGCGGAGTGGAAATCCGGGCAGCGGCCGGGTAATCCGCCACAACGGCGCCAGCACCAGCAACACGCCCAGGTAATAGCCGACCAGGCCCCAGAAATAATTCTCTTCGCTGTACACGCGACCTACCCCACCCAGCGGACGATATGATCGGCCAGTGCATCCGAATGCACGAATTCTTCCGAGATTACCCGATCCCGCACCGAAATACCCGCCGCGTGGACGCTGTCCGGATCCCCGGAAATCA
This sequence comes from uncultured Gammaproteobacteria bacterium, assembly GCA_963708735.1. Lineage (GTDB taxonomy): Bacteria > Pseudomonadota > Gammaproteobacteria > Pseudomonadales > Porticoccaceae > JAGPUQ01. Next base: position 21,595 of record CAVPTW010000010.1, on the reverse strand, counting down.
GGGGATGCCAGTCAGCGAGCGGCTTGCCCTCGGCGACCAGGCGATAGGCGCAGGTGTCCGGCAGCCAGTCTGTGGCGGGCACGACAACGGGGTCCAGTATCTGGCAGTCCGGAACGCGTCGCTGGCGATTGCGGTAATCGCGGCAACGGCAGCGTGGGATATCCAGCAGCCGACAGGCGACGCCGGTATAGGCAATATCGCCGCGATCGGCATCCTCCAGTTTCAGCAGGCAGCAACGACCGCAGCCGTCACAGAGTGACTCCCACTCGGCGGCATCGAGTTCGGCGAGCGTTTTATGCTCCCAAAAACGTTCCATCAGCTGCCTCGGGGCAGTTTCTCGTTGCGCCCGGCGATCGCCGAGATCTCGGCATCCGGCAACGGCGGCATCTGAAGAAACCAGCCGCGCTCGCGCAGCGCCGCCAATACTTCGCCGCTATCGACGCGCGCCAGTTTCCGGTCCGGCGCCAGCGCCAGCGTCAACGCCAGCTCGGGAGAGCCGAACCGCTGCAGCAGAGCGTCCGGCACCGGCGCCAGATCCTGCTCCCCGGTGACATACAGATACATTTCGCTGCGCCGCGCGCTGCGATACACCTTGCACAATACTTTGTGGGGAGAAGTCATGGGCTTGGCGCGCTCCAGGCACGCACGAAATCGAGAAGTTGCGCCCCCACCAGGTCCCGGCGCCAACCCGCTGCCAGCACCGATGGCAGCTGCGGCGCGCCGCTGCTCCAGGACCGCGCGAGCTGTTCCAGATCCAGGCGTCGCACCAGCATTTCCGGAGCGATCCCGAATTCGCCGGCACGCTCGGCCAGCCAATCGCGACAGGCCCGTACCAGATCCCGCGCCGAGCGACTGAGCGGTTCGCCCTCCAGCGGCTCCGGAAACTCCGCCGCCGGCACCTGCGCGGCCCGCGCCAGCGCGGCCAGCAACTCCGGCCCGTAGTCGCGTGCGGTCCGGGGTCGCAGCTCGGCGATGCGGGCAAGCGCGGCGCGATCCGCCGGTCGCGCCTGCACCAGTGCGAGCAATTCGACGTCGTTGGCGATATGACCCCGGGGGCGATCGCGGCGCCGCGCCTCGCCTTCGCGCCAGGCGGCCAGCTCCCGCAGCGCGGCGAGATCCCGCGGTCCCAGGCGCCCGGCACCCTTGACGCGGCGGTACTGCTGCTCCGGCGGCGTCTCCTGCGCGGCCTGCGCGAGGATCGCCGCCATCTCGGCCGCGATCCAGTCGGTACGCCCCAGGCGCGCGCCGGCCTCGACCAACTGGTGATACACCGGAAAAAGATGATGCACATCGGCCGCCGCGTAAGCGAGCTGAGCCGCCGACAGGGGGCGCTGCAACCAGTCGGAGCGGGTCTCCTGCTTGCCGATTTCGAGACCCAGCAGGCGCTTGACCAGTGCGCTGTAACCCAGCGAAAACCCATGGCCGACCATGGCCGCCGCCACTTGCGTGTCGTACAGGGGCGCAGGCCGGCAACCCAGCGCGAATTGCAGCACCTCGAGATCTTCCGAGCAGGAGTGCAGCACCTTGACCACGTTCGGATCGGACAGCAGCGCCCCCAGCGGACTCAGGTCGCCCAGCGCCACCGGATCGATGAGCCAGGCCGTGTCGCCATCGCTCACCTGGACCAGCGCCAGACGCGGATAAAAGGTATCCGTGCGCATGAACTCGGTATCGAGGGTGACCGCCGTACAACGACGCCAGCGCGCCGCCGCCGCGATCAGTTCGGCGGCCCCGGTGATCAGGTGCGTGGGCGGTGAAGCGCCGGTCACGAGGACATGCGCCGGCGGCTGGCAAAGGCGTGCGACAGGGTGCCGCCATCGACATATTCCAGTTCGCCGCCCAGTGGTACGCCGTGGGCAATCCGGCTCACCGACACGCCCATGGCGGTGGCGTGCTCGCTGATGAAATGCGCGGTGGCTTCGCCTTCGACCGTGAGATTGGTAGCCAGAATCAGTTCCTCGATGGGTTCTTCGGCAAGCCGCCGCAGCAATTGGTCGATGCCGATCTCCTCCGGCCCCATGCCGTCGATGGGCGACAGGCGCCCGAGGAGCACAAAATAGCGGCCCTGGTAGCTGCCGGATTGCTCGATGGCAAACAGGTCGGCGGGCGTCTCCACGACACACAGCAATTTCGGATCGCGGCGCGCGCTGGCGCAGATACGGCACTCCGCCGCCTCGGTGAGCGCACGGCAGCGGCGACAGCGCCCGACCCGCTCCGTCGCCGCAGTGATCGCGACGGCCAGCCGCAGCGCCCGGTCCCGGTCGCGCTCCAGCAGATGCAGGGCCATGCGCTGGGCGCTTTTGGGCCCCACGCCGGGCAGGCAGCGCAGGGCGTCGATAAGCTCGCTGATCAGGCCGTCGAACATGGGATCAAAACGGCAGCTTGAAGCCGGGCGGCAGCGGTATCCCGGCCGTGAGCCCGCCCATCAGCTCCTGCTGGCGCGCCTCCACCTTGCGCGCGGCGTCATTCATCGCGGCGGCGAGCAGGTCCTCGAGAATTTCCACATCCTCGACCAGCAGGCTCGGGTCGATACTGACCTTGCGCACATCGTGGCGCCCCGTCATCCGCACCTTGACCAGCCCCGCGCCGGACTCTCCCGTCACCTCGGTGGCACCGGCCTCCTCCTGCAGCTTCTGCATTTTTTCCTGCATCTGCCGCGCCTGCTGCATCAAATCGTTCAGACCTTTCATGACTACCTCACTCGTCCAGAGGGACCACGGTATCTTCGAGCAGAACGCCGTTGAAGCGTTCCACCAACGCGCTCACCAGGGGATCGGCGCGCAGCGTCGCCACCGCCGCCAGCTGCCGCTCCCGGCGCAGCCGCGCTTCGACCTCGCGCGGCGATTCCGCTTCGAGCACACCGGACGCAATTTCCACCTGCACCGGCGTCGCAAAATACCGGCACAGCGCGGCTTCGATGCGCTCCCGGTGACTCGCGTCATAGAGCGCATCGCTGCGCGCGTCGAGCCGGAACACCAGGCGCTTGCCCACCCGTTCGACCAGTTCCAGATTGGCGGCAGAATTGGCCACCACGCCACCGAGCCCAAGCTCCCCGCACACCCTCGGCCACTGCGCAGACCCGAATTCTTCCAGCGCGAGGGCGGAACCCGACACCGGCACCGCAGCCGCCGGCGGGGACGCCTCCGCAGTGGGCACCGGTTCGAGCGCCGGCGCCATCACGGCAGTCGGTGCCCGCGCCGCGCGCGGCGGCGCCAGCGCGACCTCAACCGCCGGAACGGGCTTTTTTGCCGCGGGCGGCACCTCCCGCGCCGCCGTTGCGGCCGGCTCGCCGCGGGGATCGGTAACGGACGGCACCGGCTCGAACGCCAGTTGCCGCAGCAGAATCATTTCGAACCCGACACGCGGATCACCGCTGTGGGGCAGATCGCGCCGTCCCAGCAGACATATCTGATAAAAAAGCTGCACGGTCTCCCGCGTCAGCTGTGCGGCCAGTTGGCGAATTTCTTCAGCATTGCCGCCACGCGGGTCCAGCGCCTCCGGCACCGTCTGGGCCACCGCCACCTGATGCCAGATGGCGATCATGTCGGCGAGCGCGGCAACGTAATCGGGAGCGAGCTCGGCCAGTCGATCCACCAGTCCCAGCACGGCGGCACCGTCGCCCGTTGCCAGCGCCTGGCAGATTTTCAGCACCGTGGAGCGGTCGATGGTGCCCAGCATGGCACTCACCTCCTGCTCCGCGATCCGGCCACCGCCGTGGGCGATCGCCTGATCGGTCAGGCTCAAGGCATCGCGCATGCTGCCGTCGGCGGCGCGCGCCAGCGCCCAGAGGCTGGCCTCGTCGCAGGGAACCCGTTCTTCCCGCAGCACCATGGTCAGCTGCTCGACGATGCGCTCCGGCGCGAGATTCTTGAGATTGAACTGAAGGCAGCGCGACAGAATGGTGACCGGCAGGCGCTGGGGATCGGTGGTGGCGAGCAGGAACTTGACGTGGGGCGGCGGCTCTTCGAGCGTCTTCAGCAAGGCGTTGAAACTGTGCCCGGACAGCATGTGCACCTCATCGATGAGGTACACCTTGTAACGCCCGAGCGTCGGCGCGTACTGAACATTGTCCAGCAGGTCGCGGGTGTCCTCGACCTTGGTGCGCGACGCCGCATCGACTTCGATCAGATCGACGAAGCGACCTTCGGTCAACTCGACGCAGGCCCCGCAGGTGCCGCAGGGTTTCGAGCTCACCCCGGTTTCGCAATTGAGGCATTTGGCAAGGATGCGGGCGATGGTGGTCTTGCCCACGCCGCGGGTGCCGGTGAACAGATAGGCGTGGTGCAGCCGGCCCTGATCGAGCGCGTTGATGAGGGCCTTGAGCACGTGCTCCTGCCCGACCATTTCGGAGAAAAAGCGGGGCCGCCACTTGCGGGCAAGCACCTGATAGCTCATGGGAATTTGCGCCTGTGGGAATGGCGTCGTCGCGACCGGCGGTCATTATAGGCCGGCGGCGTCCGGTTGGTGACAGTCCGACCGTCCTGTGAGGACGGCCTGGCGCGTAATCGAATCGAGAAGCACCGCCTGGACGAAAGGGTGGCAACCCCTGCCAGCCAACCCCCGGCACGCGAAGTCGCTGCTACCGTTGCTCCCTTCCGGGCCTGGCGGGGTTCACAGTTGTTCGCCGCGGGGAACCGGCAGGGGCCACCATTGCGGGGCGCGATTATCCGGGCTGGCCGGGAATGGCGCAACCACGAATGCAGCCGGGCGATGCCGGCCGCACTACCCACCGGCAGCCGCACCGGCTGGTTTCAATCCGCGCCCGGCTTTGCAGCCGGCCCGTATGGGGCGACGGCGAAACAGCCCTGCACATCGTCGCGCAGCAGCACTGACCAGCCGTGGTCAGCACCGGTGAATCTCGGTGCTGACGTCAACACCACCGCCCCGCAACCGGATTTGTAGCATCCCCCGGCAACTGTCGACGGGAGGCACCACATAGCTAATTGGCAATAGAATTGACAATTAGCCATTACCCCGCATGATGTAGGCCTGTAAAGCAACCAGAAACCACCGTGACCTACATCCCGCGAAATGCGGAATCCAGACTTAAACACTTCGCCCGCGGCTACCCAGTGCTTGTCGTTACGGGTCCACGCCAATCCGGCAAGTCCACCCTGGTGCGGCATGCCTTTCCCGAACACCCCTATGTTTCGCTTGAGGATCTCGATCAAAGGGAATTTGCCGAAACAGACCCACGGGGCTTTTTGAACCAGTTTACCGAGGGAGCCATCCTGGATGAGGCGCAACGCTCCCCTGCCCTCTTTTCTTATCTTCAGACACGCGTCGATGAACGACAACGACCCGGCGAATTTATCCTGACGGGTTCCCAGCAATTTGGCCTGCTGTCAGACATCACGCAAAGTCTGGCAGGCAGGGCCGCATTGCTGACACTGTTACCCATGACCTACGACGAGTTACAGCGTGCAGAAAGAGTTGGCCGGAACCTCGATAAGATACTCTTTGATGGGGCGTACCCTCCCATCTTCGACCGCGGACTCGAACCGCACCCCTGGCATGGCAACTATGTCCGCACTTACCTGGAGCGCGATGTCCGGCAGTTGATCAACGTCCAGGATTTGGCAACCTTTCAACGCTTTCTGAAATTGTGCGCGGGCCGGACCGGACAACTGCTCAATCTTTCCTCGCTGGCCAATGACTGTGGCATTACGCATAACACCGCCAAGGCCTGGATATCCGTACTGGAAGCCAGTTATATCGTGTATCTGTTGCCGCCGCATCACCAGAATTTCAACAAGCGTCTGGTCAAAACACCCAAACTCTATTTTCTGGATACCGGTATTGCCACCTGGCTGCTGGGCATCCAGAACAGCGAGCAATTGGCTACTCATGTTCAACGTGGCGCCTTGTTCGAATCCTGGGTCATCAGTGAATTGCTCAAGGCCCGTTATAACGCGGGCGAAACCTCGAACCTGTATTTCTGGCGTGATCGTTCGGGGAACGAAGTCGATCTGCTGATTGACCATGGAACCCATCTGTCAGCGCTGGAAATCAAATCCGGGCAAACCATCAACCAGGATTACTTCAAGGGGCTTGATTTCTGGCAAAAGCTGGCCGGTGATACCGCTGGAAAGGCCTGGCTGGTTTACGGTGGTGACAGTCGACAGATACGCTCTGATATCACTGTACTACCCTGGCATGAGATCAATTTCGAGCAGGTTGTGATATGAAAACTCCGGGCATCGGACGCAATGATCCCTGCCCTTGCGGCAGCGGAAAGAAATTCAGCCACTGCTGCGTGGGCAAGGAGAACAGCACGGCATCTGGTCAGGGCGCGGCAGGCATGTCCGAACTCTTGCGTAAAGCGTTCGAAGGCCGACAATTCAACTCACTGGAAGAAGCACAGGCGTTTGTCGCCCGCCATGCTCAAGAACAGAACCGGCGGCCACGGGACGAGTTTCACGGTCTGTCACCGGAGCAGATGCATCGGATGCTGAACCTCCCGTTTGCATCGCCGGGACTGGTCCACTTTCCCGAGGTTCTCGAAACCATCCCGACAGCACCGATATTGACCCTGTTGGGGCTGTTGATGGACGCCATCGGTGAGCAGGGCCTCAAACCGACCGCCAAGGGAAATCTGCCACGCAACTTCTGCCGCGAGGCCGCGCTGGCCTATTGGGGTGAGCAGCGATATCAGGAACAAACCCGTTTTGGCGGCATCAATCGGGAGGAGGAGTTCGTCGAGCTGCATATCACCCGTCTGGTGGCCGAACTGGCGGGGCTGATCCGTAAATACAAGGGCCGGTTCATCCTCAGCCGCGACTGCCGCCGGCTGCTGGCCGGGGGTGATATGCGCGCCATCTATCCCAAACTGTTCAGGGCCTATGTCGAGCAGTTCAACTGGGCATACTGGGACGGCTATCCCGAACTGCGACTCATCCAGCACGCCTTTCTGTTCACGCTTTACCTGCTCATGCGCTACGGTGACGTTTCGCGGTCACAGCTGTTTTATGAAGAGGCCTTCTTGCGCGCCTTTCCGATGCTGTTGGATGAAGCCCCTTCGAGCCAGCCATTTTCTCCCGATGAGACAGTGCGACACACTTACACCTGGCGCTCGCTGGTGCACTTCGCAGGCTTTCTGGGACTGGCGATGGTGGAGCCAGTTTCCGACGAACTCCTGTGTCACGAGTACCGGGTGAAGGCCCTGCCGCTGCTGAGCCAGACCGTTCAGTTTCAGCTCAGCAGGTAAAGGTTCATGGCGATAAAACGCAAACAGAATGATCCACTGACCGCCCTGCTGGAAACCGCGCCAAAAGCAAAACTGGTCGATCTGCTCGTCCGTGTGGCTGCCACACGCCCCGCTGTCCGCCGCGAGTGTTTTGATTATCTGAAGAAACACGCAACCCTGACGCCCAGCCAGCAACAGCAATCCGAAGGTGAAAAACTACTGGCCCTGTGGGCCGAACTCGCTCCGGACCTGGACGAACTGGATGCATACGGCGGCGGCGATGATGACGCCGACTTCCGTGTTTCGAGCCTGTTGCAGGAGATCGCACAGGCGCTTTCCCGGAAAAAGATCGAAGCGACCTACCGGCAACAACTTCTCGATGATGTCCTGCCCTATATCGAGAGCGGTAATGCCGGCCTTGACGACGATCTCTACGATGTGGCCTACGCGACCTGTTATACAGACGACGATTGGCGGGCACTGGCGGAGGCCTTCGAGACCATGGGTGGGGATTGGAAACTCGACCATGCCCGCCGCATTTATCGCCAACTCGGCAACCGGGAAAAATATCTCGAACTGCGCCAGCGCAAACTGGCCACCGGCACTGACTATTTCGACCTCGCGGATTTCCACTGGAAGGCCGGTGAAAGGCAGAAGGCCATGGCGGTCGCGGAGGAAGGGCTGCTCCGCGGCAAGGGCCGCATGGATGAATTGCGCCAGTTCGTCGCCCATCAGGCCAAATCCGCCGGCAACCGCGAGCGCTACCTGGCATTGCAGTTCGATCAGGCGATCGATCGTCTGACCTGTGACAAGTACAAGGTCTTTCGGAAACTGTGCACGACCGCCGAATGGCAGCGTTACGAAGCGAAAATCCTTGCGCAGCTGGAGAACGCCCGCGACACGGAGCAACTCCGTATCCGCATGCACCGCAAAGAGTATGAGGAGGCGGTGGCGGTGCTGACTCGAAGCCGCTATCCCTTCTACGCCTGGGACGGCGTCTATGAACTGCAGACCGCCAAGTGCCTGGAAGGCCGCTATCCCGAGGCGATTCTCAAATACTATCTATCCGGGCTGGGCAACCTCAAGATCAATGCCCCGCGCAAGGAATACGCCTGCAAGGCACAGGTAATGAAGAAAGTCCACCACATGTTGGTTGATGTACTGCACGATGCGCCGCGCTGGCGCGATTTCGCCATAAAAATCAAACGGGACAACCTAAAGCGCCCGGCTTTCCAGGAAGAATTTGCCAAAGCCGTACCGGGTTGGCAGGCGTTGAAATAACAACGACACGCTTTTCGCAGCCGGGCGATGCTCGGCCAGGCCTGCGGCAATCATCTCCGCGGCGGTGTTTCAATCCGCGCCCGGCTTTGCAGCCGGGCGATGCCGACGGCAATACACTGCCAGCGTGACGCCAGCACACTGTTTCAATCCGCGCCCGGCTTTGCAGCCGGGCGATGCCGACTCGGCAGTATGCACAGTGGCGGATTTGTCCAGCGAGTTTCAATCCGCGCCCGGCTTTGCAGCCGGGCGATGCAGGCCCGCGGTGCGGCGCGTGGATAGTACGCGCTGGGTTTCAATCCGCGCCCGGCTTTGCAGCCGGGCGATGCCTGCGGCCGCGGACGGGATCAGCCACGCGCCGGCAAGTTTCAATCCGCGCCCGGCTTTGCAGCCGGGCGATGCGAGGTTCTCGCGAGCGCCGCGAACGGCCATCCAAGTTTCAATCCGCGCCCGGCTTTGCAGCCGGGCGATGCTTCGCCGATCCCGCCGCACGGGCGATATTTTTCGCGTTTCAATCCGCGCCCGGCTTTGCAGCCGGGCGATGCAAACATCCACATCAACACGGGGTCCGCCTCGAACTGTTTCAATCCGCGCCCGGCTTTGCAGCCGGGCGATGCGCGTCCGGCGGGTACGCCGGCTCGCTGGTATTCTCGTTTCAATCCGCGCCCGGCTTTGCAGCCGGGCGATGCATAGCGGCCTCGGGCAATGAGGGGTCAACCGCCGGGTTTCAATCCGCGCCCGGCTTTGCAGCCGGGCGATGCTTATCGCGGCATGACGCTCGGCCGCCTGCGCATCGTTTCAATCCGCGCCCGGCTTTGCAGCCGGGCGATGCGTTGTTGCCATGCTGCCACCGCATCCCGGAAAGTGTTTCAATCCGCGCCCGGCTTTGCAGCCGGGCGATGCCGTGACCTGGAGTATCGGCTGGAGCGCTGGCGCCGTTTCAATCCGCGCCCGGCTTTGCAGCCGGGCGATGCCCGCTGATCGTGGACGCGTCCACGTCGTTGATGATGTTTCAATCCGCGCCCGGCTTTGCAGCCGGGCGATGCCGTTGACAGAATACCCGAGCTCCGCCGTCGTGCAGTTTCAATCCGCGCCCGGCTTTGCAGCCGGGCGATGCGCTGTGATTGTCGTCAACACGCCAGTAGTTTTGTGGTTTCAATCCGCGCCCGGCTTTGCAGCCGGGCGATGCCAGCGAGAAGCTCACAGATTGCTTATTCTGCATCCTGTTTCAATCCGCGCCCGGCTTTGCAGCCGGGCGATGCGCACGAAATATCAGAGTACAGCCAAGCACAAGAAGTTTCAATCCGCGCCCGGCTTTGCAGCCGGGCGATGCTGGCTGCCGCCATTTGGATCGCTGGGATCGGGTTGTTTCAATCCGCGCCCGGCTTTGCAGCCGGGCGATGCGTCTGTGTTGGCAGCCCTCGATAGGTCGTTACAGGTTTCAATCCGCGCCCGGCTTTGCAGCCGGGCGATGCGCATCATCCCCTGTGTAAAAAGATGACCGGGAACATTGTTTCAATCCGCGCCCGGCTTTGCAGCCGGGCGATGCCAAACCAGTCGGATCAGAACCGGATCGATCAAAAAGTTTCAATCCGCGCCCGGCTTTGCAGCCGGGCGATGCCAATTCCATAACGGTCATATCAGCCGACGGAACCGTTTCAATCCGCGCCCGGCTTTGCAGCCGGGCGATGCGGCATCGGGCTCGGTACCAGCAACGGCAACCAAGTGTTTCAATCCGCGCCCGGCTTTGCAGCCGGGCGATGCCGTTGCGGAAGACCCTTCGGTCTCAACCGTCACGGTTTCAATCCGCGCCCGGCTTTGCAGCCGGGCGATGCACACCAACGGAGCCGAGAAAAACGCGACGAAAGAGTTTCAATCCGCGCCCGGCTTTGCAGCCGGGCGATGCCGTATGCCGTGGACTGCTCCGGTTTATGACGAGTTGTTTCAATCCGCGCCCGGCTTTGCAGCCGGGCGATGCTTCACCTTGGCAACGCATTGCTGCCAAAGCAAATTCTTTCCGCCCGCCGCGAACCTGCCTGATGGTTGCTGACCATGATCAGACAGAACGCGCCGTCGGTAACGTTTTTCATCACTTTTCAAAGAACTACGCAATCCGCGAACCTCTCGATGGTTGGGCGGAGCTTGGGGTTCGCGCACTCATAGTACCAGCGGACCCTCGAAGTCGGTGGAGCGAAAGCTGCCGTACTGTTTCACACGCACCAGGGCCGATTCGGTGATGCGGTAGAAACGCAGGTTGTCTGCGGTCTCGTCGATCTCGGCAAGCAATCGACGTTCCAGATCTTCCATTTGCATATCGTTGACCTGACATTCGAACACCGACTTCTGCACCCGCTGCCCCATGCTCTCGCAAACCTTGGCGACCCGCCGTAACCGTCGGCGCCCGGCACTGGTTTCCGTGGAAACATCATAGGTGACGACGACGAGCATGGCGGCGCCTATTTCGGTAGGTAGGGCAGGTAGCCCGTCATTTCGCCGCGCACGGTACGCGCCATCAGCCGCGCTTGGACGAAGGGCACGATGCCGACGGGCACCTTGATGCCGAGCAGCGGATGGGTGATTTCCTCCTGCTTGCGCTCCTGCCAGGCGGTGATGACGGTGCGGCGACCCCGGTCGTTGAGCAGGACTGCGCCGCCTTCGCGTTCGTCGAAATCGCCGGGGCCAAGCTGACCCCGATTGATCAAGGTGAGCGCCAGGCGATCGGCCAGGAGCGAGCGGAATTCCTCCTGCAAATCCAGCGCAAGGGCCGCGCGGCCCGGCCGCACCGCATGCAAATAACCAAGCTGCGGATCGAGTCCCACGGTTTCGAGCGCCGAGCGGCAGTCGTTCATCAGCATGGAATACAGGAACGACAGCAGTGCGTTTAAGCGATCCAGCGGCGGGCGGCGGGTGCGGCCGTTGAGGGCGAAATGCTCGCGGGCCTGGGGTTTGACCACGAGGTTCATGGCCGCGAAATAGCCCCGGGCGGCTTCACCCTCCACGCCGCGCAGGGCATCGAGGTCAGTTGCTGCCGCAGCGGCGCGCAACGAGGCTGCGAGGTTGTCAGCGGTGCGCGTGAGGGCGGCTTTCTCGATGGGGTCAGGAGTCTCACGGGCGGCGCGCAGCAGGAGGGCACGGCTGTTCTTGAGTTTGCCGGCAATGACGGCACGCGCGAACTCGCGCGCGAAGCCGGCGTCAATGGCGCTGCGATGTTGCGCCTGACGCAGCAGGATATTGCCGGAAACAGGCCCTTCGAGGCGGGCCTTGAAGCGGCCGGAGACTTCGAGCAGCACCAGCGATTTGCCCTCGTCGGCGAGCCGGTGCATCAGCGCGGGGGAGACCATGACGTTGCCGAAACAGACCAGGCTGCCGACATGATGCAGCGGCACCTGCAAGCGTTTCTCGCGCTCGACGTCGATGCGCACGGTGTTGTTTTCCAAGTGCGCGTAGGCGTTGGGCGTCATGACGTAGAGGGTGTTTTGCAGGGTGTACATGGCAGCCTCTACGCGGGATCAGTCGTTCGGAACAGGTCGGCGCGCAGTTCGGCCTGCATGCTCTTTGCCGTGAGCGCGGCCGGTTCGCAGATTTCGTTCAGCGAGCACTCCCGGCAGCGGGCATCGTTGACCGGTGGCGGCAGGCGGCCACTGGCCAGCATGGTGCGGATTGCCTCGGCCGTCTCGACCACCAGCGCGCGCAGCGCCGGCGTGATCGCCACCTCGCGCCGGCGCCGGCTGCTGGCGTGATAGATGGCGCCATGGGTCACCGGTCGGCCGAGCATTTCTTCGAGGCACAGCGCCTGGGCGGCGAGCTGGAGGTCGTCGTTGAGCCATTTCTTGCGAGCGCCGTGCTTGTATTCCACCGGATAAACGGTGCCGTCCGGCCAGAACTCGACCACATCACACTTGCCGATCAGACCAACGCGATCGGACCACACTGGCAGCGCGTATTCCACCCGTGCTCCCGACTGCCTGATTTCATAAGCGATCCGGTCTACCCGCTCATGTTCGGCGTTGCCGCGCGCGGTGTGGATGTTGTCGGTGAATTCGCCCTCCATATGGATCAGACCACACCGCCGCGCACAGTAGGCGTAGTGGTTGAGGGCGGACAGGAGGATGGGGTCTGTGTCGGCCATATTCACGCTGCTAAGATGGCTCGAGAACCCAACCGATGCTGGAGGCGCCCGATGGCGACCAATCTTGAACAGATCGAAGCCCTGGCCCTGGCTTTACCACTGAAGGAACGCGGCAAATTGATCCACCGCCTGATCGTCAGCCTGGACGGCGAGCCCGAAGATACGCCCGAGGAAATCGCCAAAGCCTGGGACGAGGAAATCGCCCGACGCGTGGCGGATATGGAAGCTGGGCGGACCAAATGGATTCCCGCCGAAGAGGTTTTCGCGGAAATCGATGCACTGATTGCTGCGCACGATAAGTGAAGTCGATATTCGAGCCGACAGCCCGCAAGGAATTTGCAGAAGCGGCGCGTTGGTATGCGGTTGAGGCCGGCCCACTCTATGCCACGGACTTCAGAAACGAAGTTCGCCGCACCGTGGCCCTGCTGTGTGATCATCCGGCGATGGGGACGCCCGCCGCCAGTAACACCCGACGCATGGTGGTTCATCGCTATCCCTATTTCATCGTCTACCGCGTCCACGCTGGCTGGCTGCATGTTTTGGCCTTGGCGCACCAAAGCCGCCGACCGGGGTATTGGGCCGGCCGGCGGTAGAGCACGGTCGCTCAATGACATGGCTCGATCAGCTCAACGCCATTGGGCAGGCGGTCGCGGTGGGCGCACCAGTTCCGAGGGTCTCGTAGGCGACATGGCCACCCGCTGGCGTTCGGCGTTGCAGTGCGCGGTATGGATGTTGTCGGCAAATTCCCCTTCCAAGTGAATGAGCCCGCAGCGGCGCGGGAAGTAACTCCAATGGTTGAGGGCCGAGAGCGGGATGGAGGCGTGGTCAGTCATGGCATGTCGATCTGGTTTTAGGCTAGATGAGCGCTGCCTTGCCGGATTTGACGTCCTGCACTTGGAGCGCACCCGCCATATAGCCAATGAATTCATTGTAAGCCAGATCCCATGCGTACAGGCCAGGGTAAGCCTCGATAGGCGTGAGACCGAACTCAACCTTCTTGGTTGCCCAGATTTGCACACAGTGACTTTGTAGGGATTTCCAATCCGGGCGCGCGCCGTTTTTGATGGCGTCGAGGAAAGGGCCGGGCGTCAACACGGTCACCGTGTCCGAGGCGATAACCTGGAATTTTTCAGCGACCGCAGGGAACTGCTTTACCGCATCGGCCTTGAACAACTCGCCGACCAGTGCCGGATTGCCAGCCTCGCGCACTTCGAGTTTCAGCGCCTGGGTACAGTCATCTGGCGTGATCTCGTCGCGGGCAAAAAGCCTTGCCAGTATGGAAGCCGGTATCCGCATGGCCTGATGCGGGCGGATTCCGCTGCCGGGCAGCAGGCTCACCGACCAGACTTCCGCCTCTTCGTGTTCGTCGTGCCGGTTCACGCGCCCGCCCAACTGAAGGAGGCTGGGCAGCCCGGACGACTCACGCAGGCCCGCGCGGAACGAGAAATCGACCCCAGCCTCCACCAGCGAGGTGGCGATAAGCGTCCAATCTTTGTCCGATTTGTCGGCAAGCCGCGTTTTGACGCTGGTCAACGTCTTTTCCCGATCTGACGGGTTGAGCGCAGTGGAAAGATGCTCGACCTTTTCCCGGCCAACTTTCTTTGCCAATGCCAGCGCGACAATGGCGGCAGTCTGTACGGTGTTGAAAACTGCGATGCACGGGCCGGGCAGTGCGACCAGAAACGCCAGCAACGTGTCCAGCGCGAGCTTTTCCGGCTGCTGGCGGAACGTGATGCGCCGAGTTTCGCCGGCGTCGAGCCGGGCTCGCAGTGCCTGGACTTCCTGAGTCCTGCCCAACAGCGGCGACAAAGATCGGGTCTGACGCGGCGCGCCGGGTTTGATGGGTTCGGGATAGAACTCTTCCAGCGTCCAAAAGCGCGCGAGCGAGCCGGAGGCCAGCACGACATGACAACCCCAGCGCTCGGCGAGTTGGCGCAGCCATTGCCAGGCCAGCGGCCAGAGGTGTGTAGGTAGCGCGGCGTGGGCTTCGTCGATGAAAATCGCCGAGCGCGCGACCTGATGCAGCTTGCGCAGGCTCGCAGGCTGATTGCTCGCCAGCGTTTCGAAGAACTGCACGGCGGTGGTGACAACGACGGGCGCGTGCCAGCGCGTCGTGAGCGCGCGCGACATCGGATTGGCGAAATCGGTTTTGTGGTGATGCGCGGCGACGACCTGATCAGGCGCTTCGCTATGCAGAATCATCGCCTTGCGATAGGTATCGACCGACTGGTTGATGATGTTGGTGAAGGGCTGGACGACGAACACGCGCCGCAAGCCTTTGGCGTGCGCGGCGCGCAGCAGGTGCGCCATCACCGCCGTGGTCTTGCCGCTGCCGACTGGGCTGTCGCATTCGACGAGTGACGGCGTGGTGTCTGCGTCACGACACGCTTCGTAGTGCACGCGGCGGTTGGCGGTGCGTTCGATTTCGCGGGCGGTGTCACCGGATTTAAGGCTGGCGACGTAGGCATCGAGCCGAGTAAGCCTTGCTTCTGCGTGCAGCAAAGGCGCATCGACGGGCGGCGTGCCGTAGTGGCGGGCAGTGTCGCCATGGTCGGCTTCGGCCAGACACGAAAGCGCCAGTCGCAGATCAAGCGCACTTGGCTTGAACGGTGCATCGCTGGCAACAGTAGGCAGACAATCGAGCGCTTCATTATGGCGCCGAAGGTAGTCGGGCAGGCAAGCACGAGTTCGCGCGACGACTGCCGCTGTATCGAATCGCGGGTTGCTCTCGTCGGCACGCCACGCCAACGAACCCCGCGCTTTCTGTTCCGGTACGTCAGGCAAGCCTCGGTGGTGAGAATACGCGAGCATTCCGGCGAAGCGCGCGCTCGGCGTGCCCAGCCCGAACAAATGCTTCGTTCCTGCATCGACGTGTTCACGCGGTAGCGGCTTGCCTGTAGGCGACGCCAGTACGACCTGATTGTCGTCGTCGAGCTTCCCCAGATCGTGAAATTCGGTTGCCAGACCCACGGATTCCGTAAATGCCGCCGCCTGCGACAAACCGTGGCTGGCGCTCGACGCGATTTCCCGCGCTTTGGCCACAGCGCGTTGAACGTGATCGCCATAGGTTTGCGCCGGGCTATCGCCTTTCGCGCTGTGCGCGAGCCAGTCCATCGTCGCTCTCAGAGTAGGTCGACCAGCGTCAGTGCGGGGTTGCCGTGCCGGTCCTTCTTGTCGGCCAGTTCAGCAGGCAAAGCGTTGGGTAGCTGGTATTCGGCGAGGTTTTTCGAAGGCGAGTCCGGATCGGTGAGCTTGGTCGGCGATAGCGCGTCCAGAATGGCGAAGTCCGAGCAGGAGCCGAGCTTATCGGAATGCTCGACGTACCAGGCGCGGGCGAGGTCCACCGCTGGCCGTGCGTGCGAGCGGGTGTGTGGATAGGCGTAACGGATCAGTTCGAGCAGCAGCGCAATGTCTTCGCCCGTGCAGCCGGTGCGCGCGGCGGCGCTGGGATTGACGAAGAAGGGCATCAGATACAGGCCGTGCGGAACGAAGCGATAGCCCATCGGGGCCATGCCGCGATCCTTGTCGTCCTGCACGCCGGATTTGTTGGTGTTGGTGTGGCGTTCGATGTCGATGGGCGCGACCGAGAGGCCGAGGCCGAAATGCACGCAACCGGTGCGGATGGCGTTGGCCTTGAATTCTTTGATTTCGTTGTCCTTGAAACCGTGTTTCTTGGCCTCGTCGTCCTTCATGCTTTCGAGAAAGGTGTTGCCGAACACGCGGCCGTCCCAGTAGGAGTCCTTGAATGCCTTACCGTCGCCCGTGAGCTGTTTGGCTATGGCTGTGCGATCCCTGCCACGCGATTCGAGAATGCCGAAGCGCGCGGCGTCAAGCTTCAACTCGTCCGCCAGGGCTTGCCAGACTTCGCCTTTCCATTCGACCAGATCGCGGGTTTTGCGCTTGAACGAAACCGGCGAGATTTCTCCCCGCTGGTCGGGCCGCTGGCGTGGGTCGCTGTCGCGGTCGGGGTCGCCGTTCGGATTGGAATTGCGTACTTCGATCACGAGTAACCCGGTGCCGCGTTTGAAGCCGCCGACATCCTTGGTGTAAGTGAACTTCGGGTTCATTTTTGATCCTCCTGAGTGGGTTCGGTCGGTTTGGATTCGGTATTGCCGGGAGCCTTGGCGAGGTAGCCGAGGATGAGTTGTGCCTTGTCGGTATCGCTGGCGCGTTTGGGGAGGTCGAGCTGGCTGACTTCCGAACAGGTTTCGGCAAGTTGCCCGAGCAGATATTTGGCGAGCGTCTCCGGCCCTTTCCCAGTGGCTTTGCAGGTTCGAGCCCACGCCTGATACGGCAGGATGCGCTGGCCATACAAGGCCAGCGCCACTTCCGGTGTTTCCAGCGCCGTTGCCATCAGTGCGTTGCCAAGTAACTGCCCGGGGACTTGGCCACCACGCACGCCTTGGCAATACTGGAAATGCAGGCTGTCGGCCAGGGCCAGCAAACGGCCAACGAGAAAAGCGGGTGAGGCCATGATGTGCTCCCGTGAAGTGTCAGGTTCGGATTTGAAAAGCAGCAAAGCCAGAATTGCGGGCAGGGCGGCGAGTGCGCCCGCGTGTTTGTCGCCGGCTTTCAGAATGATCGAGGCGTGCTCGCGCGCACTGGCGGCCGTGAGAAACCCGGCCCAGCCCCCGAGTGCGTGGCGCAGGGCGCGGCGCGCCATCTGGCGCTCGGTGCCATCGGCTGCCAGCAGCAGTGTCAGTGCGTCTTCTGGGGAAAAGGTGCTGAACTTGCCCTGGTTCTCGTCGCCGCGTACCCAGAAGGTATTGAGCCAGTACGTCACTTGGTACGGAAAAGGCTGGACGGGTGTAATGTCGTTGCGCTCGCCCTTGGCCTTGCCCCAGCGCGAAAAGGAGATGGGCGGGCAGGCTTTGACGCCCTTGACCCATTCGCCCGCCGCGCGGACGAAATGCGGCATGGTGAAGGTGTGGTGCGCGACGAGCTTGGTGCGGTGGCCGTCGGGTTTGCGCAGCACGACGAGATGGACAAGGGTTTCCGATTCGCGTGGCGTGCCGTCGAGCGTAGCGGCGATGCGCGCCGCACGCGCTTCGAAGCCCGCTGCCGCCTTGGCCTGTTCGGCGAACTCATCGCCTTCGTCGTCCGGCAGGCTGCACAGATCGGCGATGGGGGCATCAGACAAGGCCGACCATTCTGCTTCCGGGTAGAACAGGAACAGACTCCCACCCCGGAATTGCCAGGTTTTCCCCTTGCGCGTGCTGTCGGTCAGGTATTCCAGCGCGCTTTTGGCGCGCTCGCGGGAATCCTTGCCGACGAGAAAGGAGTCCGCGTCGGCTTTTCCATAACGGTATTGGCAATAGGCGTCACTGGTCATTGCTCGCAGGATAACCTTACCCAGTCCCGGAACAATCACGTCAGCAAATTTCTCGCTGGCATCGGTCGCCGCTTGTCCGTAGGCATCCTGTGTCAGGTGATCTGCACTGCTCGCTGCCGTCGATCCGGTTCGCACAAGCAACGCGTTCAACAACTCGACCGTGCGCGCCGAAGTGACCGGGTAATCACCCACCTCGTCCCAGTCCGGCAAATCGAGCAGCAGGTTGCAGGCTTTGGTGGCTTCGGCGTCGCTGGTCGCGCAGTAGAGCTTGAACAGTTTTTCGTCGTAGCCGGCAGCCAGCTGCGTTTCGAGTTGACGAGCGAGTTCCGGGAAAAAACTCTCGGGAGAAAGGCGTTGCAGGCGCTCGAACAGGGCACGCAAAACGGCGTAGTCGGGGTCGCCTTCGGGCAACAAGGCTTGCAATTGCGCGGGGATATCAGCAAGCGATTTGCGGGATTTCTCGTCGGACTTGCCCGTCTTGCTGTCGATCCAGCTTCCCGCCATCTGGGCGCAGCGCTGCCGGACCGTGTCGAAGTAGGCCGACCACGTTGCCGCTTCCGCTCTGGCGGCTTCGAGTTCGTCTTTGACGCGCTTGGCCGCCGCTTTGACCTCGTCTTTGCTCAGCCCGGAATCAAAAACAGGAAACAGCGACAGCGCATTGAAAACCGGCGTGCTGAAGCCGTTTCCGCCGGGCTGCCATTTGCGCAGGCCGGCCAGGTCGTCCCAGGGCATGACTTCGACGATTGCGCCGTTTGCATCGAGCAACACTTTGTAGCTCGGATATTTGGGTAAGGTTTTGAGCGACTTGTGCAGCGTATCCGGCAGTTCCGGAATGGCATTCGCCGCCTGCAGCAGTTCATTCAACATGGCGCGCTCCGTAGTGCAGCACGCCCGCTTCGATCCGTAGCCCCTGCGCGTAAGTCAGCGCGTGTTCGCCGTAAGCGGGTTTGCTGAATACATGATCCGGCATGGAAGGTAGGCTCAGATTGATGTCGGTCTGTACCGGGCTGTTCTGCGCCTCGCCGACAAAGTTGGGAACGAATTCGCGCCAGCCGAGGCTCGGAACGAAATGACACTGGCCGCGCTTCAGGCGGCGCTCGAAAATGTCCCGGAAGGCATGGCAGGGCGAGCGCGTGCGTTCCAGCCATTGCCGGATTCTGGGAGGGAAGTCCGTGCGTGACGCCGGATGCAGTTCAGCGAACAGACGATAGCGCACGTTAACCAGCACCGTCGCAAACAACTGATAATTGTTGCCGTCCTTGACCTGGCCGCTCTTGCGCAACGGGCCGCCGTAGTTGGTGGCGTAGTGGTGGTAGACCAGCGGCGCGCAGATTTCGACCCGGCTCGGAACGATTTCGACCGCCGGGTTCCAAAGAATGGCTTCGAAAATGCCCTTGGCGGCGGAGCGTGTTGGCGCGGGATAGGTTCCCGGCGAGTCGCCCGTGTCGGGGCGAGTCCAGATCGCCGTGGGGCCAGCAATTTCCAGATTAATTTGATACTTCGGCATGTTTATCGGATTCCCCCTATCCTTCATGGGCGGATGCCACTCGAGCACCAAGCATGGTGGCAGACACAGTTCCAATGCCAAGGCGATGCATTATTGGCCCGGCACCTCATGGCCGCAAAGGTAGCGCCTTGCCGCCCGTAGGAACGGGCAGGAAGAAGAGACCGGAATCTCGCCATTGGCACCCCCTTCAAACCCCAAGGACGCGGACATACCCCGCCAGGCCATAGTCGATGATTTTCCGGTCTGCGGTGACCAAGGTCAGACCGCTGACGCGCGCTTCGGCGATCAGAAAACGATCCGCCGGGTCGGCGTGAGGGTCGCCGGGCAGCACGGTGCTTTCAAGGGCGACTTCAGTTGTCAATGCGCGCATACGCAGCCCCGGCAATGCCGCTCCCGCTTTTACCCACTCTTGTAACGGCGCAGAGAGAACGATTCGGCTCTTGGCCAATAACAAGCCAATCTCCCAGGCACTCACTACGCTGACATAAAGGCACCGTTGTTTACGCGCTTGGTCTATCTGTTTCGTGATAGCGGGTGACAGGGCTCCCGGTATGCCCTCGGCATACCAGATCCAGATGTGGGTATCGAGCAACAGGTCGTTCATGACGCGGGGCGCTCGCGTGGCGTCAGGGCACGGTAGAGCTCGTCCTCGTCACCGGTTTCGGCAGAGAGTGGATCGTGGGGCACATCGATGATGTCGCCCAGAATGGTGACGGTGCCTCGCATGTAGCCAAACATGGATTCTGGGGTGTCCTCGTCGATCGGCACGAGCCTGGCGACGGGCTTGCCGCGCTTGGTGATGGTCAGGGGTTGGTGGCTGGATGCAACCTGATCGAGCAACTTCAGGCACTTGGCCTTGAATTCGGCGGCTTTGATTTCCATGGCGAATCTCTCGCGACCATATGAAGTGGTCATATTAGCCCTGCCTTGGATCACGAACAATTCAAAGGAAACCGACCAACGTTGTGCGCTTGCTGATCGCATTCAGCTAACGCGCGCTGTCCTTTATAGCTTGGAGGTTTGCTCAAAACGCGAGCAAACCCGGCGCGTTTTTCAAGGGGAGGAGAAATAAATGGCCGCGGCGCGTTGCAACCGTTCCGCTACGGCCTGCCGCAAGTCCGCCGGCGCCAGCACTTCCACGTCCGGCCCGTAACGGAGGATGTCGAGAATCAGCTCGTCGGCACGGTGATAGGGAATTTCGAGTCGATAGCGGCCGTCGGGCAGGAGACGGCCTTGCTGCTGGGGGTGCCAGCGCTCGTCCGCCACCCAGCGCGCGCGGTACGCGGTGAATTCGAGCACGGCGGTTTTATCCGGCAAACCGGCGAAGATGCCGTAGGCGGTGGCGAAATGGGCATCGAGTTCGGCGTCGGTCAGATCGTGGATGGGATCCGGGTCGCGCCTCGGGTCGCGGATGCGGTCGAGGGTGAAACTGCGCAATGCTTCGGAGCGATGACACCAGGCGTCGAGATACCAGTTGTCGCGGTAGTGGGTGAGCCGCTGGGGTGAAACGATGCGCTGGCTGCGTTGGTCGTCGCCGCGATTGTGGTAGTCGATGCTCAGCCGGTAACGCTGGAGCAGCGCTGCCGCGACAGCGCCAAACACCTCAGGCGACGCGGTTCTGGTCGCCATGGCGAGAATGCGTATGCGGCGCGGCGCTTCACCGGCGCCCAATTGTTCCCGCGCCAGAAGATGCTCGATGCGCTGGCGCAGCGGCGCGATCTCGCCGGCGAGCAGGCCGGGATGCACCTCGCGCAGCAGTTGCTGAGTGGCGAGCAGCGCATGGAGTTCGGAGGCGTTGAACCACAGCCCCGGCAGTTCGTAGGTCCGTTGGTCGATCGGGCCATACCAGTAGCCGCCTTCGGCGTGATTGGTCTCCAGGGGGGCACCGAGGCGGTCGCGCATGAAGGCGAGCACGCGGGTCAGCGTCGGCCGACTGCATTCAAGCTGCTCCATCAGGCGGGCGGCGGAGACGGGTCGGCGGGCATCGCGCAACAGCCGGTGCACCAGATGTACCTGCTCGAACCTGTCCATATCCGCCTCCGTGCAATTTACTTCCGTGCAATGTACCGCCATCCCCGCTCATTCCCGTGGTTTGGGAATGTCGCTTCCACGGGCATGACGGATTTTTGGAAACGCCCTTGACCAGTAGTGCAAGCATTGCGC
>CAVPTW010000009.1:0-78371 GCA_963708735.1 uncultured Gammaproteobacteria bacterium | reverse complement strand
GCCAGTCCTTGCGCCCGCGCCGGAAGGGTTGGCGCACCACGGGGGTATGCGCGGCTGCTCTCTGCACGCGCGCCATGGCGTGGGACAGCAGTTGCCCATCGTCCAGCCAGGCTTCTACCAGCAGGCGCAGCAGGCGATCCGCGGCGGCCGGTATCGGTTTGCTTGGCTGGCGCTCCCACAGGGAAACCGTCTGTTCAGTCGCTCCCAGGCGGCTGGCCAGTTCGGCTTGGGTGCAGTCCAGCTCCAGGCGCAGAAATTTCACTTCGCGCCCGTGGAGTCGGGGCAGGGATTCCGCCACCCAGCGGGCGATGGCGCGGTGCAGCCCGTCGGCATCCTGAACGCTCAGGGCTTCGCCGTAAGCGGTCGGCTCCAGGCGGTACCCATCGGCCAGCCACACATAGGGCAAGCCGGATTCGGTGTAATGGTGCATGGTTCAACGGCCTCGCATGACAGTGACAACGTCCAACACGATGGGGCGTCCTTCGGGATCGAAGCCGACCACTACGGCCACCCCCGTGCGATCCGCACTGCAATGCTTGGCGCAACCACGGACGGCACGGGGATCTCCAACGCGTCAGGTTCCTGCGCCCGTCTCCAGGGTGATATGCAAGCGGCTGTTGGTGGCCTGAGCGTAGCGTTGCAGCGTCTTCCATGTTGGCGTGGATCCGCCGCCCTCCAGTCGCGCCACTGCTGACTGGGTTGTTCCCATCCGCTCGGCCACCTCGGACTGAGTCAGCCCGGCGCGGTTACGCGCCTCCACCAGCGCATGGATCATCTCGAATTCCAGATGCAGGCGCTCATACTCCCGGCGCACCTCGGGGTTGCTCAGCATCTCTTCTTTCAGCTTGGCATGACTCTTCATAGACCGGCCTCATTCATCCGTTTCTTGGCGGTTTCAATCGCAGCGCGGGGCGTCTTCTGTGTCTTCTTCACGAAGGCATGGAGAACCACCACGCGGCGCCCGCTGGCGGTGACATAAACGGCGCGGGCAATACCGTCCCTGCCTCTCATGCGCAACTCCCACAGCTTGCCCTCCAGTGGTCGCGCATGAGGCATCCCGAGCGCTTGGGGGCCGTGGGCTACGATCAGGTCCACCAGCCGCAGGTACCGGGCTTGTGTGTCAGCGGGCAGCGCCTTGATTTCGGCCTCCACCGCCTCGCTTGCCACCTCCACTCGCCATTCAGCATATCGCATTATTGCTATGCTCGCATCATCTCAGCCTGTGAGTTGCTTGGCTTGTCCCAGCGCCACCACGTTCGCCCCGTCGCGCAGGCTGTCCAGGTAATCGGCCCATGCCTGCATCATCCGGCGGCGTTCCTCCAGACGTGCGCTGCGGTTGTACGCGGCGGCAACCTGACTGCGTTGGGCGTGCGCCAGTTGCAGTTCTATCACCTCCGGCGCCCAGCCCAGTTCATGGAGCAACGTCGAAGCGCTCGCCCGGAAGCCGTGCGGGGTCATCATGTCGCCCGAGTAGCCCATGGTCCGAAGCGCGGTGTTCATGGTGTTTTCCGACAGCGGGCGCCCGGGGCGTACCGACTCGAAGACGTAGGGGCGGTGACTGGTGACGGGGTGCAGATCCTGCAGAATGGCCACGGCTTGCCGGCTCAGCGGGACAATGTGCTCGCGCTTCATCTTCATGCGGGTAGACGGTATCCGCCAGATAGCCGCTTCAAGGTCGATTTCCGGCCACCTCGCCATGCGCAGTTCACCCGGGCGAACGAACGTCAGCGGCGCCAGTCGCAAAGCGGCCCGGCTCGCTGGCTGCCCGCTGTAGCCGTCGATGGCGCGCAGCAGCGCCCCGAACTCGGCGGGGGTGGTGATGGCGGCCCGGTGCTGCGTTGCGGCGGGCATCAGTGCGCCTTTGAGGTCGGCGGTTGGGTCGCGGTCGGCGCGGCCGGTGGCGATGGCGTACCGGAATACTTGCCCGATGCGCTGGCGCACGCGGCTGGCGGTTTCGTGTTTCCCCTTCGCCTCGATCCGACGCAGCAGGCGCAGCAGCTCGGGCGGCTCCAGGGCGCGCATTGGCTGGGCGCCGATGATTGGGAACACCCACGTCTCGAAGCGGCGGCGGGTGAGTCGCAGCGTTTCGGCCGCCAGCACCTTGGCCTGATTTTCCAGCCACTCGCGGGCGACGGCCTCGAAGGTGTCCGTACCCCGGGCGGTCTTTTCTGCCCGGCGCTGTTCAACGGGATCGATGCCGTCCGCCAGTTGGGCGCGGGCTTCATCGCGGCGGATCCGGGCAGCGGCCAGCGAGACCGCCGGATACACCCCCAGCGCCAACAGCTTCTCCGCGCCGTTGTGGCGGTACTTCAGGCGCCAGTAACGGCCACCGGCTTGGACGTGGAGAAACAGCCCGTTCCCGTCGAACAGCTTGCGGGGCTTGCCCTCGAATTTCGCCGCCGCTACGGCCTTGGCGCTCAGCTTGTTTTGGGTGTGCATGGGGGTATGTCCTTCCGGGGTCCATCACATACCCCTAAACGATACCCCTATCGTGTGCTGGAATGCAATGGAACCGGCCGGACCTCTGCGGCGCTTGTATCCTTGAAAATCAAGCGGTTGTGGTGTTCTTGGGGAGGGTGTTGGAACCGTGCGGAAGGGTGTTTGGTGCCGGAAAGAGGATTTGAACCTCCGACCAACGCATTACGAATGCGCTGCTCTACCGAGCTGAGCTATTCCGGCGGGGAGCGAGAGTCTACTTGGCGGGCGCGGCGCTGTCACTTGCGTGGCGCTTGGCGCGGGCGGCGCGTTCCACTGCAATCAAGTGGTCGATTACCGCGAGCATGGCTTCGTGGCTGCCGGCCTGGCTGGCGGAGACCCGGTACTTGCCCTCGACCACCATCTCCGGCGTGCCGCTGATCTTGTAGCCGCGCTGGCGCGCGTCGGCCTGGCCCACGGCACTGCCGACGCCGAAGGAATTGAACGTCTTGCTGAAGGTGTCGCCATCCACGCCATGGGCCGTGAAGATCTTTTTGATATCGTCCTCGGTGGCCAGTTTATTGTGGTCCACGTTCATGGCATCAAACAACGCCTGGTGGAGGGGATCCAGAACATTGAGTGCCTTGGCGGTGTAGTACGCACGCGCGTGCAACTCCATGGTGGGATGCCAGATGGCCGGGCTGCGTAACAACACTACATCGGGGGGTAGCGTCTTGCTCCACTTTTCCAACAGTGGCTCGAACGCGTAACAGTGGCCGCAGCCGTACCAGAATACTTCGGTAACTTCGATCTTGCTGGCATCGCCGGTTCGGATTGGCTCATCCAGCACCGTGTAATGCTTGCCGGCGACATAGTCGGTCGCCTGGGCCAGCGTGGCGGCGAGCACCAGAGCCGTTGTCGCCAGAGCTCTCAATGTCAGGGTTTTCAGCGATGGAGCCACTGGAGTTGCCTCCCTCATTTATTGGATAGGCGTCACCCGCAAGCCGCGGCCACCGTTCGACACGGCACTTCCGCGACAGTTGCGGGCCGCAGCCGGGGTCTCCCCGATAATTACTTCAGGCCGCCGATGAAATTTGCGACCGCGGCGATCTCCTGGTCGGTCATATGAGAGGCGACTCCGCGCATGATGGCGTTTTCATCGTTGTTGCGGGCTCCGGGCCAGGCAGCGTCATGGGCGCCGTCGCGGAAAGCACGCAGTTGTTTTGCCAGATATTCGGGATGTTGCCCGCCGAGCGCCGGGTAACCGGCCGGGGCGTTGCCATTACCCACCGGCGAATGACAGCCGGTACAGGCCGGCACACCGGTGTCGAGATTGCCGGCGCGATAGATCGTGGCGCCCAGGGCCATGGCCTTGGCGTCATCCTTTGCACCGGCCCACTGGCGCGGCTGCGCGGCAAAGTAGGCAGCGATATCGGCGAGATCCTGCGGGCTCAATTCCTTCAGCAACCCGGTCATTTCCGCGACGGTGCGCTGACCGGACTGGATGTCGCGCAGTTGCTTGAGCAGATATTTTTCACCCAGCCCGGCGAGATTGGGGAAATTCGGGGCCAGACCGGCACCGTTGGCGCCGTGGCAACCAGCACACACCGCCGTTTTGCCTTTGCCGGCATTGGCATCGCCGGGAGACGGTGTTGCGGCCTGGGTTGCCGGCGTCAGCACGATGGCCATCGCACCGGCCAGGCACAGAAGAAACGCTTTCATCATATTCTGCTCGCTCGATTTGGCTAGAATGGGCGCCCGTCCGCGCGGGTCGGCGCGACGGTGGCGGAGTATATACCAATCGTCGGCTGAGCTTAACGCGATAAGTCGTGCAACTGCTACAGGCAGGCGTCCACGGTCTTCTCCTGGCAAGTGCAGTGCAGCGGAGCCCGACACCCGCATCACCATTCGCGCCAATAGTTGCCCAGGACCCGAGCCATGTCTAAAGATCCTAGCCAGTGTGGCGACCAAGCTCCAGCGACGGCTCCCGAAGCCGCCGGGAATGACGTCCCGCAAGGGTCGCTCAAGGTCGATTTCCAGCGCACCGCATTTCTGAAAAGCGCGCCGACGCTCGCGGATTGCCCGCCGGATCAGGGCGTCGAAGTGGCTTTCGCTGGCCGCTCCAACGCGGGCAAATCAAGCGCGCTCAATGCGCTGACGCGCCAGGGCAAGCTGGCGCGCACCAGCAAGACGCCGGGGCGCACCCGGCTGATGAACTTTTTTGCGCTCGCGCCGGGGCAGCGATTGGTCGATCTGCCCGGTTACGGCTACGCCAAAGTGCCCAAGGCGATGAAGGACGAGTGGGACCAGCACCTTGCGCACTACCTGCGCGCCCGCTCTTCGCTGCGTGGGCTGGTATTGTTGATGGATATCCGGCATCCACTGCAAACTTTCGACCAGCACATGCTGGCGTGGGCCGCGGAGGCGGCGCTGCCGGTGCATGTTCTCCTCACCAAAGCGGACAAACTGAACCGCGGCCCCGCCCAGGCGACACTGCTGGGTGTACGTCGCGAGGTTGCTCGAGTGGGTCTCACGGAGGTCACCGTGCAGACGTTTTCCGCGCATACCGGCCTCGGATTGGCGGCACTTGAAGCGCGCCTCGCGGACTGGCTGCTGGGTGGTCGAGCCGCCGCGTGATTTGCTGATAGATCGATTGAAGCTCCTTTCCTCTTTCCTTGAGTGCGAGTCCTCTTTCCTTGAGTGCGAGAGCCCGGCTCGGCGCACCAGGCTTCGTCGAACCACGCCGGCGTGTTGGGCAGTGTCGACGCACCTCTGAACAGGGGGCAGTTCTTTCGATCATTTGAATTGCGCGGAGGAAATTTCCATCCGCGCAGGTGGTTCACGGTTTCGTTTGACGCGCCCTAGTCCGCTGGCGCGATCACCCCGCAGGCCAGACGCGCACCGCCGCCGCCGAGCGGCGCCGGCAGATCGGTGTGATTATCGCCGCCGGCATGGATCACCAGGGCACGGTTCTGAATGTCCGCGAGCTTGGTCAGACGCGGCGCCAGCACCGGCTGGGTTGCCGTGCCGTCAGCCGCCACGAAGAGCGGCGGCAGATCGCCGAGGTGACCGTCGCCCCAGGGGGTGTCGTGATGGCCCGTGGCGGCGGGATCATAATGGCTGCCCGCCGCGCCGGCGGGCACGTTCACGCCGTCTTTCTCGGCCGGCCCGCAGTTGGGATTCTGGTGCACATGGAAACCGTGGAGACCGGAAGCCAGGCCCGTCAGTTTTGGGGTGAACACCAGGCCGTGGCTTGACTCGGTAACGGTCACCACACCCAGAGCGGTACCGGTGCCCTTCGCATCCACGGTATTCATCTGCACCGATAGCTCGGCGGCCTGGGCGCACCCGAGACCGAACATGGCCAATGCTAATAGCCGGGTTTTCATCGAGACCTCCTTGGATGCAACAGGGAAAAGGGATACAACAGAAAAAAGAGCCTGTTTGCGCACCGGGCAAGTACCATGTGTGCCGACTCACTATAACAGTGTGGGCGGCGAGTGAGATTAACGCACCAGCCGCCGCCGCACGGCGGC
Source organism: uncultured Gammaproteobacteria bacterium (assembly GCA_963708735.1). Classification (GTDB taxonomy): domain Bacteria; phylum Pseudomonadota; class Gammaproteobacteria; order Pseudomonadales; family Porticoccaceae; genus JAGPUQ01. The sequence continues at coordinate 72,420 of CAVPTW010000009.1, read as the reverse complement.
CGTCGCGACCAGCAATCCCGCCGCGCCGTAGGCGACTATCACCAGCAGATGCAGCAGGGGAACGTGAAGGGAGCCGCCGGTGAGCAACGGGCGCACCAGATCGACCACATGCGCGAGCGGGAGCAGGTAGGCGAGATCCTGCAGCAGTTCGGGGAACTGTTCGCGCGGGAAAAATACGCCGCCGGTGAGCAGCATGGGCGTCAGCACCAGCGTGAAGTAATAGAGAAAAAAATCGTAGGATCGCGATCTTGCCGTCACCACCATGGCGCAGGCAGCAAACGCGAAACCCGCCAGCGCGAGTACCGGCAGTGCCAGCAGCGCGCGCAGGTCGGCAACCAGACCGAGCAGTGCGGCGACGATGAGGATGGCGGCGGCGTTCATCAGTCCCTTGGTCGCGGCCCAGAGAATCTCGCCGAGCACGATGTCGTCCACGGTGAGGGGCGCGTTCAGCATGGCGCCCCAGGTCTGCTGGCCCGCCATGCGGGTGTAGGCGGAATACATGGCTTCAAAGCTGGCGGTAAAGAGGGTGCTGGAGCAGATGATCCCGGAGGCCAGGAACGCCATGTAAGGCAGTTGGCCGAGATCGCCCACCAGTTGCCCGAAGCCGTAGCCGAATGCCATCAGATACAGCAGCGGTTCGCCGAAGTTGCCGAGCGCAGAGGGCAGCAGGATTTTCCGCCAGACGCGAAAGTTGCGGTGCCACACCGCAAAACTGCGCGCACTGGGACTGGGGATCAGCGAGGTCGACATGGCATCAGTCTCGCAGATCGTGGCCGGTCAATTTGAGGAAGACGTCTTCCAGATTGGCCGGGCGGTGCAGGTAGCGTTGATCGGAGGCATCGAGCCGCTCCAGCAGGGCGCGCGGCTTCGCGGTGTAGAGGAGCGTGAGATCCCCGACCCGATGGATGCGAACGCCGGCTTCCGGGGCCGCGTCGGTGCCCCAGGTATCGGCGATGGGGCCGGTCAGTTCGAGCACATGGGGTTCGATGTGCTCGGCGATCAGCGCCCGGGGCGTACCGCAGGCCACGATGCGGCCGGCATCCAGAATCGCCAGGCGATCGCACAGGCGCTCCGCTTCCTCCATGTAATGCGTGGTCAGGATCAGCGTGGTGCCGGTATCGCGCAGTTCCCGCAAACGCTGCCAGATATGGTGCCGGGCCTGGGGATCGAGGCCGGTGGTGGGCTCGTCGAGCACCACCAGGCGGGGACGATTGATCAGCGCCCGCGCCAGAGTCAGCCGGCGTTTCATGCCGCCGGAAAGCTCCGGAATCGCCACGCTTTCGCGGCCTTCGAGATGTGCGAATGCGATCAGCTCGGCGATCCGCTCCTCGACTTGCGGGCCGTGCAGCCCGAAGTAACTGGCGTACGTGATGAGGTTTTCGCGCACTGTGAAATCTGGATCGAGGCTGTCGAACTGGGGCACGATCCCGATCTGCTCGCGCGCGCTCCGCGCCCGTTCGGGAATCGGCTCGCCCAGCACCTGAATTTCCCCGCTGTCCGGCGGCGCCAGGCCCAGCAGCATGCGCAGGATCGTGGTTTTGCCGGCGCCGTTCGGACCGAGCAGGCCGAAGCATTCACCCTCCTGGACCACGAGGTCCAGATTATCGACCACGCAACGGTCTGCATAATGCTTGCAGAGGCCGCGCGTGACGACGAGGGGAGCGGTTGCCAGCGGTTGCTCTGACTTCATGGAGGTTGATACTGCCGGGTGGGTATTACCAAAGGATGGCTCATGGTACCTGCGGCTCCGCGGGCCGTCATCCGCCAGCATGGCATTACGCAACAAACGGAAAGCGCTGCCACGCCGAGCGGACGGTGCAATGGTCCTGAGCGCGGGCTACGCAGTGGTCCGCGGAAATCCCCCGTGTCGGGTCCGCTTACCAGCGCTCCCAAACCGGGCGGCAGCCGTCCGGCATGGCGGACTGGCTGCCGAGTTCGGCCCAGTGCTGACCGGGCTGATGAAAATCCGAGCCGCTGGACGCGCTCAGCTGGCTCTGCTCGCACAGGGTCGCCAGAGCGCGGGTTTCGGGACCGGCCTGCCGGCCGGAAACCACTTCGATGGCTTCGCCACCCGCCGCACGAAAGTCCGCGATCAGTTCGCGCAAGCGCGTGCGGGTGAACTGATATTTCTCCGGATGGGCGATTACCGCGGTACCGCCGGCGTCGCGAATCCAGCTGATGATTTGCGCCAGCGATGCCCATTCGTCCTTTACATCACCCATGCGGCCGCTGCCCAGATACTTGCGAAAGGCTTCGTCGACGGTGCGCACGGCGCCGGATTCCACCAGCATCTCCGCAATGTGGGGACGCCCGATGCTGATGCGGCGGGCGAGTGCTTCCACGCGGTCGGTCAGATCGCCGAGTCCCTGTTTCGCCAGCCGCGCCGCAATGATGCCGGCGCGCGTGCGCCGCGCGGTCTGCTGGACCGCGACGGCTTCCTGGATGGCGTCGCGGCCGCGACCGATATTGAGCCCGACCACATGGATCGTCTGCTGGCGCCATTGGGCGGACAGCTCGATTCCGGCCACCAGGCGCAAGGGTCCCAGGTCGACATCGCCGAGGCTGTCGAAACCTGCGGTGGTGTCGTGATCCGTGATCGCAAGCAGATCGACCCCGCAGGCGCGCGCCCGCTCCACCAGCGCAAGAGGCGTCAGCTTGCCGTCGGAAGCGGTGGAATGGGTATGAAGATCAACCTGCATGGAGAGGCCAGCTGCGTGCGTGCGCTGATTATAGGTGAATGCGCCGGCGCGCCCGGCGCTTGCCGGGCGGTCGCGTTCGACGCAGATATCGATATGGTAGCTACGGGCGGACTCGAACCGCCGACCCCAGCATTATGAGTGCTGTGCTCTAACCAGCTGAGCTACGTAGCCTTGGAAGGGGGCGCGATTTTCCCGGCTTCGGTTTTGAGAGTCAACCCGACCGGCCGCTTATTGCAAGCCGCAATGGATCTATCCGGTTTCGTAATGCCCGGCAGTCGGCAGCCATGGGGCAGATCCGGAACGATCGACGCGGGCGCCATGAGGGCGACATGGAAGCGGTCCAGAATAAAGCCGCACACCGCAGGAATGGAACGGTAATTGCTCGGTGATGCTGTCGGTCACGCCCATGGAGAGCGCCTGAATGAGCATTACCATCGCGAAGAATGTCGCCATCCCGATGCGTGACGGCGTGGTGTTGCGCGCCGATATTTACCGTCCGGTGGGGGAGCACCCCTGCCCGGTGCTGTTGCAGCGCACACCGTATAACAAGGAATTCCTGCCCCTGGTGGGCATGACTCTGGACCCGATTCGCGCGGCGGCGGCGGGCTATGCGGTAGTGATTCAGGACGTGCGGGCGCGCTGGGCTTCCGGCGGTGGCGTTTTTTTCCCCTACGTCAATGAGGCGGCGGATGGCGCCGATACCCTCGACTGGATTGCCGCGCAACCCTTTTGCGACGGCAATATCGGCGCCTATGGACTCTCCTACATGGGCGGCACCACCTGGCTGTGCGCGGCCTCCGGTCACCCGGCACTGAAGGCGATTTCGCCCACCACCGCGCCCAACGATTTCTGGCGCAACCATTTCTGGCGCGACGGCGTGCTCCAGCTGTCCACCCTGGTGATGTGGGCGTTGCGGGTGATCGGGCCGGCTGCCCTGGTGCGGCGCGGGTTCGATCTGCCGACCCTGGGCGCACGCCTGGTGGAGCTGGTGGAGGCCCTGGATCATTTTGGCGACTGTGTGCGGGAAAGGCCGCTGGACCGCCTGCTGGCGGCCCATCCGGAAGATGCCGAATTCGTTCCCTTTCTGTTCGAGGTGCTGCGTCACCCCCGGCCGGACGCCTGGACGGAGTCGCTGCTGTTCAGCGACCGCCACGATCGGGTGCGGGCCCCCGCCCTGATCATCGCGGGCTGGCACGACATGCTGCTGGGCGGCGATCTGAGCCATTACGTCGGCATGCGGGAGCGCGCGGGTTCACCCGAGGCCCGCGCACAGACCCGTCTGGTGATCGGTCCCTGGTCGCACGCCATGTTCCTCAACTATGTGGGCCAGCTCGATTTCGGCTTTCGCGCCAGCGGCTACCTGCTCGATCTGCGCGAAGATCTCACCCAGATGCAGTTGCGCTGGTTCAACCGCTGGCTGAAAGGCGATACGACGAGCTTTGCCACGGATGCGCCGGTACGGGTGTTTGTGCAGGGCGCCAATCGCTGGCGCGATGAAGCCGCTTGGCCGCCGGCGCGGGTACGCCTCACGCCCTGGTATCTGCGCGCGGGTGCCGTTCTCTGCACGCAGGCGCCGGTCGCGGAAGAACCGTCCGACAGCTACGTCTACGACCCGGAAGATCCCTGCCCCACCTGTGGCGGAACCTTGCTGATGCCGCCTCAGTACAGTCCCGGGCCGGTGGATCAGACGCCGATTCTGGGGCGTCGGGACGTGCTCATCTATACGTCCGCGCCGCTGGCGGAGGATCTGGAAATCTGCGGTCCCGTCACCCTGAAATTGTTTGCGAGCACCAGCGCGGTGGATACCGACTGGATGGCCAAGCTCTGCGATGTTCACCCGGACGGGCGCACCTTCAATGTCTGCGATGGTGTGGTGCGGGCGTCCTACCAGGCGCACACGCAGGGGGCATCCTGCGCGCCTGACACACCCATCTGCCGGGAGCTCGACCTCTGGGCGACCGCCATGGTGTTTCGTGCGGGCCATCGCCTGCGGCTGATCGTCACCTCCAGCGATTTCCCCCGCTACGATCGCAATCCCAACACCGGCGAGAGTTCATTGACTGCCACGGGCAGCGCGCCGGCGTTGCAAGCGGTGTTTCACACCAGGGATCTGCCTTCGAGCATCAATCTGCCGGTCGTCAACGGATAGCCCTCAGCCATCCTTGTCGATGCGTTGCGCCAGCCGTTCGGCGATGGCGCCCAGTGCGCGGGGGTGAAAAATCAGCCCGATATGGGTCGATTCGTTGATCTCCGTATTGGCTGAAGCGTCTTCTTCGGCGCAACTCACCCAATCCACCACGCCGTCGTTGCGTGAATAGATCGCAAACTGGGGCACGGGTTTCAGCTCCGGTTGCAACATGTGGCGCACGAAATCGCACATGCAGTAGCCGGTGCCGCAGGAAGCGTGCAGATTACGACCCACGAGCTTGCCCTGGCCGGCGAGCAGGTATTCCCACACGCCGGTCACGGCGGGATGGGCGCGGACGTGATCGCGAAACGGCGACCCGAGGGTAATCACCCGATCAATAAGCTCCGGAATATGCTGCAGGATCGACTTGGCAAGCATTCCGCCCAGGCTGTGGCCAATCAGCACCACCGGTTGGCCCGTTTTGCGGTGGATCACCTTGACCTTGTGCGCGAGGCGCAGGGCGGTCTTGTTGGGACAGTCGGTATTCCAGGCGATGTCGGCGTGATAGGGCCGGTAGCCGATGCGCCGCAACCAGCGCCGCAGCGGCATCATCATGAGGTCGTTGGCGAGAAAGCCCGGAATAACCAGAATCGGTTCGCCATGACCGTGCGGGACCCCGCGCCCCTGGTACAGCGGGCTGCACAGCAGCCGACCCAGTTCAGTCGGCCAGAGGGCTTCGCGCCAGAGCGGCGTCTTGACCGCTTCGACGCCGGGATCGTGCTGAAAGGGATCGGCGTCGTCCTCCATGACATCGATCAGGGCGTCGATATCGGCCACGGGATTTGCGTAGTTTGGGTCCATGGGGTAGCCCACTCACTGCGGGGCGGATCGTGATTCGCGCGAGGTCGACCACCCCGCGGACTCCCGACTTTCAGGCCATGGCTTCGCGGGCGGCGGTGGCCACTTTCTGGAAGCCGGCGAACGCCTTGTTGGCCGACTCCGTGAAGGGGTTGGCGGCCGACAGAGCTTTGCCGGCTTCCACGGCAGCGGCGGTCGCCTCCTTGCCGCCGTCGTACAACTCGCGGGCAATCTTGCGGGTAGCGTCCCGACTCTGGGCTTGCTCGGACAACAGCGCCTTGAACAAATCCATAGCGCGGCTTTGCGATCTGGTCAGGGATTCGATAGTCGCGGTGAAATTGCCCTTGTAGTCCCTGGGGGACAGGGCCAGCGTACAGGCCAGGCCGGTGAGGTCTTTCTGGCTCTCGGCAAAGGTTGCTGCCAATACGTTGTTGATGCGGATGCCGCGTTTACGCGCGCTTTCCATCGCTTCCCACATCAAGGACTGGTTCGCGGTGAGGGCGTCAAGAAAGCGCTGCATTTCCGTGCTGGCCGGTTTCGATTTTGCTTTGCTGTCGGTGGATTTGGTTCCTGTGGCTTTGGTAGCAGTGGCGGTGTCGCTCATGGCATTCTCCCGTAAGAATAAAACCGCTTGGGTGGTGAGCGGACCAATCGACAAGCTCCGCTCGTATTGACACTTATATGCATAGTGCACTTAAATGTCAACCTGAATTTAGCTGACGAGATCACCATGGCATCGAGTTCCAAAAACAAACCGCCGGGAGCGGATAGCGAAGGCAATGGACCGCGACTTCCCGGGGAAATGCTGACCGCGCATTTGCTGGCGATGCTCAAGGACTGGTCGGGCTACGGTTACGAGCTCGCGCAGCGCCTGGAAGACGCCGGATTCGGGCGCTACAACACCGGCTCGCTCTACCGCACGTTGCGGCAGATGGAAAGTCTTGGGCTGATTTCCTCGCTGTGGGACACCTCCGCGGGTGGTCCGGCCCGACGCATGTACAGTCTCACCCTTGCCGGCAAGCTCTTCCTTGACAACTGGATGACGCTGCTCGATTTTCACCGCAGGACACTCGACGCCTTTATCGGCGCCACCGACCGACCGAGTGGGCGCACGACCCGGGGTGAGGCTGCGCCCACTCCTCCGGCCGCAGTGCGCCGCTCACGAACCGGAAAACCCAAGCCAGGAGATAAAACATGAGCGACAAACGGGAAGACCGCCTGCTGGAACCCATGCGGATGTGGCGCGAGTGGTATCAGAAGTCGGAAAAGCAATGGAGCGAGATGCTGACGGACGCCATGGCGGACGAGAAGTTCGGCAAGACCTTCGGGCACCTGTTTCAGGAATGGCTGCACGCCCAGCACATGATTTCCGAGCTGATCGGCCAACAGTTGGCTGCTTTCAACATGCCTTCGCGCGGCGACATTCTGGATGTGCGCGACCGCCTGGGCGAAGTCGAGGACGGACTCGCCGGCCTGACCGCCGAGATCGCCCAGTTGCGCCGCGCCCTGGCCAGCAAAACCATGGTGGATGCGACGGCCGAGCGTCCCGCCGCCAAGCGCACGCGCAAACCGCCATCGGCAAGCGAAGTGACCTCCCCCGATGGGAGCCAGAAACACTGATCGCGCGGGCAGAACTATGGCCGCAGCAGTCCTGGCACAAAAGTTGTAGCTTTGAATTCGCAAATAAGATGCCGTTTGTAAACGAAGTGTAAAGGGGGTCAGGTAAAAGCGCTTACTGGGCGCTCGCAATGGCGTATTGGCGGAAAGCAACGAAGTATTGCAGCGAAGTCGTGGATCGCACACACACGGCGGAAAACGCCGGGAGATGGAGTCATGCCGGGTACCGACGGGACCAGCGCCCAACAGGCCAGGATTCGCGAAGCGCTGGAGCGCGTGTTGTCCCGCAATATTGCGGGCCTCAAGACGCTCGAAGACATCGCGATGGACTTCGGGTCCACGCCCAAGGACATCATCTACTCCCGGGGTACCACCAAGCTCTATCACTACACACCGATCTGCGACGAAATTTACCGAGTCCCGATTGTCCTGGTGATGTCGCTGGTCAGCCGTTACTACATCATGGATCTCGCGCCGGGACAGAGCCTGGTCGAGTATCTGGTCGACCAGGGCTTCGATGTCTACCTGATCGACTGGGGCATCCCGCGCCAGGAGCATCGCCACTTCAATCTTGACCACTATGTGGGCGAGGTGCTCCCCGAGTGTCTCGAAAAGGTGCATGACGACAGCGGCGAGGAAGAAGTGAGCCTGGTTGGCTATTGCCTCGGCGGCGTGCTCGCCATGATGCACACGGCGCTCGCGCGGCCCGGGCAGGTGCGCGCACTTGCCTGCTTTACCACGCCGGTGGATACCAACGGCATGAAGCTGTACAAGGCCTGGGCGGAAAGCGAGAGCTTCGATATCGACGCTTTGGTCGATCAGCTGGGCAATGTGCCCGCGCAAATGGTCGACGCCATGATCCAGGCGCTGCGCCCATTGCAGAAGACGGCGGGTCGCATGGGCATGCTGGACCATGTGGAGGACGACCGGTTCGTCGAAGCGCATTACCGGTTCGAGCGCTGGTCCGCGGATCACATCCCCATGGCCGGGGCCATGGCGAAACAGCTGTTCAAGGATTTCATGCGCGACAACAAATTTCTCAAGAGCCAGATGGAGGTCAAGGGGCGGCGTGTCGATCTGGGGAGCATCCAGGTGCCTTTCCTGCACATCGCGGCGCAGCACGACCATATCGTACCGGCGGGTGCGTCCAAGGGCATTCTCGATCTGGTTTCGAGTACCGACAAAAAAGAGATCGTGTTGAAGGGCGGGCATGTGAGCCTGATCGCGGGCGGCAATGCCGTTTACCGGCTCTGGCCGCAACTGTCCGGCTGGCTGTCAGAGCGCTGCACCTGAGGAGATTTGTCTTGGATACCTACCCGAAAACTGTGCGGTTGCGCGCCACCACCGCCCTGTTGCGACCGTTGGTGCATGGCGATGCAGAAGAGGTGCTGGTATTCGCCCGCTCACTGCCGGCCCATGATCTGATGTTTCTGCGCCGGGACATCACCAAGCCCGAGACGGTGGCGCACTGGCTGGAGGAAGTCGATCAGCGCCTGGCGCTGGTGGTGATCGCCGAGATCGACGGGCGCATGGCCGGGTACGGCATGCTCAGCCTGAATGATCTCGATTGGAGTCGGCATCTGGCCGAATTGCGTGTCCTGGTGCATCCGGATTTTCGCGAGACCGGTCTGGGCCGCGCCATGATCCGCGAAGTGTTTGCCCTGGCAGTGAATCGCGGTGTCGAAAAAGTCATTGCCCGCATGACCCTGGATCAGACCGCCGCCCGCTCGCTGTTTCAGGAACTGGGCTTCCGGCCCGAGGCGCTCCACGAAAACGAAGTGAAGGATCGCGCGGGCAAACTTCACGACGTGTTGCGCATGGCTGTGGATGTACAGGCCCTGCTGGCGCGGCGCGACAGCTACGGACTGAGCTGAGCGTTTCATTTCCCGCGGGGGTGTTTGCCGCGGAGCGATAGGCGGTCCAGTTCAGCTCGTGTAAAATCCGCGCTCGCTGTTGTCAGCCGAGCCCTCCCCATGTTTGCAAAAGACCTCTCCCTCCAGCAGTTTGACCCCGAACTCGCCGCGGCAATCGCCGCCGAGGCGCGCCGTCAGGAAGATCACATCGAGCTCATCGCTTCGGAGAACTACGCCAGTCCGCTGGTGATGCAGGTGCAGGGCAGTGTGCTCACCAACAAATACGCCGAAGGTTATCCCGGCAAGCGTTATTACGGCGGCTGTGAATTTGTGGATCGCGCCGAGGAGTTGGCGATCACGCGGGTGCGAGAGCTGTTTGGCGCCGACTACGCCAATGTGCAGCCGCACTCGGGATCCCAGGCCAACGCGGCGGTCTATCAGGCGCTGTGTCAGCCCGGCGATACCATCCTGGGCATGAGCCTGGCCGACGGCGGCCATCTCACCCATGGCGCCAAACCGAATTTTTCCGGTAAAACCTATCACGCCGTGCAGTACGGCCTGAATCCCGCCACCGGCGAAGTCGATTATGAGCAGGTCGAGGCGCTGGCGCGCGAGCACAAGCCCAAAATGATCGTCGCCGGATTTTCCGCCTATTCGCGGGTAATGGACTGGCAGCGGTTTCGTGTCATCGCCGATCGGGTCGGCGCCTGGCTGATGGTGGACATGGCCCACGTGGCCGGCCTGGTGGCCGCGGGCTGTTATCCCAATCCGGTGCCCATCGCGGATGTGGTGACCTCCACCACCCACAAGACCCTGCGCGGTCCCCGCGGCGGTCTCATCCTCGCGCGCGCCAATCCCGATGTCGAGAAGAAGCTGGATTCGGCCGTGTTCCCGGGCCAGCAGGGCGGGCCGCTGATGCACGTCATCGCGGCCAAGGCGGTGTGCTTCAAGGAAGCGCTGAGCGACGCTTTCAAAGTCTATCAGCGCCAGGTGGTCGCCAACGCCCGCGCCATGGCCGCGACTTTTATCGAGCGGGGCATCCGCATCGTGTCCGGCGGCACCGACAATCACCTGATGCTGGTCGACCTGATCGGCAAGAACTACACAGGCAAGGATGCGGATGCCGCCCTCGGTGAAGCCCACATCACGGTCAACAAAAATGCGGTGCCGGGCGACCCCCGTTCACCCTTTGTCACCAGCGGCCTGCGCGTGGGAACACCCGCGATCACCACCCGGGGTTTCCGCGAGGCGGAGAGCATCGAACTGACCCACTGGATCTGCGACATTCTGGCCGGCCTGGAAAGCGGTGCGGCGGAGCCCGTGATCGTCGGCACCCGCGCCAAGGTACAGGCGATCTGCGATCGCTTCCCGGTCTATGGGTGACGGGCAGCGGTTGCGCAGGGGCTGGCGCGGAGGCCGTGCTAGACTAGACCGCTCCCCGGTCGCGCCACTACCTTTCGATGCACTGTCCCTTCTGTGGCGCTGATGACACCCGCGTGGTCGATTCCCGGCTGGTGGCCGGCGGCGATCAGATCCGTCGCCGCCGCGAATGCGCCACCTGTCGGGAACGCTTCACCACCTTCGAGGTGGCCGAGCTGCTGATGCCGCGGGTCGTCAAGCGCGACGACTCCCGTCAACCCTTCGATGAAAACAAACTGCGCGCCGGCCTGCAGCGCGCGCTGGAGAAGCGGCCCGTCGGTGTGGAGGCCGTGGAAGCGGCGATCAGCGCCATCAAGCGCGAGCTGCAAAGCGCCGGCGAGCGGGAAGTCCCCTCGCGCGTCATCGGCGAAAAAGTGATGGCGCAGTTGCGCGGACTCGACGATGTCGCCTTTGTGCGTTTCGCGTCGGTCTATCGCCGCTTTCAGGACCTGAGCGAGTTCCGCGCCGAGCTGGATCGCCTGGAGCGCGAGAGCGCGTCGCCTGGAGCCGGCGCCGATGACTGAGCGCAGCGATGCCGCCTGCATGGCGCGCGCCCTGGGTCTGGCGCGGCGAGGCTGGTACAGCACGCGACCGAATCCGCGCGTGGGTTGCGTCATCGTCCGCGATGGCGCCGTGGTCGGCGAGGGCTGGCATCAGCGCGCGGGCGGCGCTCACGCCGAAGTGGCAGCGCTGGCGGCCGCAGGCGACTTGGCGCGGGGCGCGACCGCCTATGTGTCCCTGGAACCCTGCAATCACCAGGGCCGGACTCCACCCTGCACCCGGGCGCTGAGCGCCGCCGGCGTCGCGCGCGTGGTCTATGGTGCGCGCGATCCGCACTGGGTCGCTTCCGGGGGCGTGCAAGCACTGCTGAGTGCGGGCCTGATGGTGGACGGACCGGTGCTGGAAGCCGAGTGCCGCGCGCTCAATCCCGGGTTTTTTGCCAACTGCGAGCGTGGCCTGCCCCGGGTCACGCTCAAAATCGCGGCGAGCCTCGACGGCCGCACCGCCATGGCGAGTGGCGAGAGCCGCTGGATTACCGGCGCGGCGGCACGGCGCGACGTCCAGCGCCTGCGCGCCGCCAGCGGCGCTATCGTCACCGGTATCGGCACGGTACTCGCCGACGATCCTGCGCTCACGGTGCGCGAGGGGGAGCTAGAATTGCCCGAGGGTTACGCCGCGCCGACTGAACAGCCGTTGCGGGTGGTGGTGGATAGCCACCTCCGCACGCGGGACGACCTGCGCATCCTGCGCGAGCCGGGCGATGTGCTGATCGCGACGGCGGGCCTCGTCCGGGATGTCCCCGGCGCGCAGGTGATCGCGCTGCCCGATGCCGACGGCCGGGTGGACCTCGACGCCCTGTTGCGGCATCTGGGTGGCCTGCAGTGTCACGATGTACTGGTCGAGGCCGGCGCCCGGTTGGCGGGAGCGTTCCTGAGCGCCGGTCTGGTGGATGAACTGGTGTTGTATGTGGCGCCCAAGCTGCTCGGCAGCCTGGGCCGGCCGCTGGCGGTGCTGCCGTTCACACGCCTGGCGGAAGCGATTGATCTGACCGTAACCGACGTGCGTGCGGTGGGCGATGACTGGCGCATTACCGCCCTGCCCAGGAGGAAAAGCTGAATGTTTACCGGGATCATTGAAGCCTTGGGCGCCGTTGCCGGGACCGAGCGGCGCGGCGGTGACGTGCGCCTGCTCATCAGGGCCGCCGGACTGGAGCTTGGCGCCGCCCGCCTGGGCGACAGCATCGCCGTCAACGGCGTGTGTCTCACCGTGGTGGAGCTGCAGGGCGACAGTTTTGCAGCCGATGTGTCGGTCGAAACCCTCGACCACACCACGGCGGGGCAATGGGTTGTGGGCACCCCGGTCAATCTGGAGCAGGCCCTGACACCGGACAAGCGCATGGGCGGACATATAGTGTCAGGCCATGTGGACGGGGTGGGTGAGGTGATCGCGCGCCACAGCGACGCGCGCTCGGAGCGGTTTCGGCTCCGCGCGCCGGCCGGGCTGGCGCGCTATATTGCCCACAAGGGTTCCATCACCATTGACGGCACCAGTCTCACGGTCAATGTCGTGGACGGCGAGGAATTCGAGATCAACATCGTGCCGCACACGCTGACCCACACCATTATCGGCGACTACCAGCCCGGCACCCGGGTGAATCTCGAAGTGGACGTGATCGCCCGCTATCTCGAGCGTCTGTTATGGGGTGCCGGCGACGGTGGCGCCGGCGCGCTCCCGAATGACCGTTTGAACAGGGGTTGAATCAAGATGCCGTTGCACACGATCGACGAGTTGGTGGAAGACATCCGGCAGGGCAAGATGGTGATCCTGATGGACGATGAGGATCGCGAAAACGAAGGCGATCTGGTGATCGCGGCGGAAAAGGTCACCGCTGCCGACATCAATTTCATGGCCACCCATGCGCGCGGCCTGATCTGTCTGACCCTGACCGAGCAGCGCTGCCGACAGCTCGCCCTGCCCCTGATGGTGGATGCCAACAAGGCCAGCCACGGCACCAACTTCACCGTTTCCATCGAGGCCGCTGAAGGCGTAACCACCGGCATTTCCGCGGCCGACCGCGCCCGCACGGTGCAGGTGGCGGTGGCCAAGAACGCCGGTCCCGACGACATCGTGCAGCCCGGGCACATCTTTCCCCTCAAGGCCCAGCCCGGCGGCGTGCTGAGCCGCGCCGGCCACACCGAAGCCGGCTGCGATCTGGCGCGCCTCGCCGCCTGCGAACCCGCGGCGGTGATCGTCGAGATCATGAACGACGACGGCACCATGGCCCGGCGCCCGGATCTCGAGACCTTTGCCGAGAAGCACGGGCTCAAGATCGGCACCATCGCCGATCTCATTCACTACCGCATGCTCAACGAGAAGACCATCGAGCACCTGCGCGCGCGTACCATCCAGACCGCCTACGGCGAATTCTGCCTGCATACCTACATGGATACGGCGCGCAAGAAGCTCCATTTCGCACTGGTGAAAGGCGAGATCGATCCCGCGGTGCCGGTGCCGGTGCGCGTCCATCTGCCCAGTTGCACGCGCGACATCTTTGCCATCGAGCGTCCCGGACAGTTCCCCAGTTGGACCATCGCCAAGGCCATGCGGAAGGTCCAGGAAGAAGGGCGGGGAATCATCGTGGTGATCCAGCAGGAAGAGACCGCGGCGCAGGTGGAAGAAGAGCTTGAGTCCCTGTTCGAGAGCCGCACGCGGCCGATCAAGGCGTCGGAAACCGTGTATCTCCAGATCGGCGCGGGCTCGCAGATCCTGCGCGACCTGGGCGCCCAGAAAATCCGGGTGATGAGCGCGCCGTTCCGGTTCAACGCCATTTCCGGGTTCAACCTGGAAGTGGTCGATTATGTGGAATGCCCCTGATCCGGAGGAATTGACCCATGAGTGAATCCAGACCCGTCGAGGGCAACTTCACGCCGGATGGCGCCCGCTTTGCCATCGTGGTGGCGCGCTGGAATGGCGGGATCACCGAGAGCCTGCTGCGCGGCGCGCAGCGCGCACTGCAACGGCATCAGGTGCCGGACGCGGATGTGCAGGTCTACCGGGTGCCCGGCGCCTTCGAGTTGCCGCTGGCGGCGCGCAAGCTGGCCGAGACCAGCCGCTTCGACGCGATCATCGCGCTGGGTGCCGTGATCCGCGGCGGCACACCCCATTTCGAATACGTCTGCGCGGAAACCACTCGCGGCATCGGCGAGGTTGCACTCACCACGGGTATTCCCGTCGCGTTCGGCCTGCTCACCACCGACGATGAGGCCCAGGCACGCGCCCGCTCCGGCGACGACCCGGGCAACAAGGGTGAAGAGGCGGCGTTGACAGCGCTGGAGATGATTTCCCTGTTCCGGCAACTGTGAGGCAATCCGTGGCAGCACTGCCGTCGAACCGTAAAAAAGCCCGCCACCTGCTGGTGCAGGCGCTCTACCAGTGGCAACTGGCGGGTGCCGACCTCCATGTCATCGAGGCGCAGTTCTTTGCCGACAATGACATGCGCAAGGTGGATGTCGAGTTTTTCCGCGAGCTCCTCCACGGCATTGCCGCCACGGTCGATGAACTCGATGCCTGTTACGGGAAATATCTGGATCGGGCGCTGGACGAACTCGATCCGGTCTCGCGGGCGCTGCTGCGACTCGGCACCTACGAGCTGCTGCATCGCATCGACGTGCCCTATCGGGTCGCCATCAACGAGGGCATCAACCTCGCCAAGGCTTTTGGCCCGACCGATGCCCACAAGTACGTCAACAGCATCCTCGACAAGGTGGCGGCGGGCAGCCGCCAGCTCGAGATTGCCGCCCGTGCGCGCTGACATCCCGTCCGATGCCGATCGATGAATTCAGCCTGATCGAGACCTTCTTCCACCGGCCCGTGACGCCCGCCGCCGGCGTATTGGCCGGGATCGGCGACGACTGCGCGCTCCTCGATCCGGTCGCCGGCGTACTGGCCGTGACCACGGACACGCTGGTGGCGGACATCCACTTCCCGGCGATGGCACCGGCATTTGATGTAGCGCAGCGCGCCTTGCGCGTGAACCTCAGCGATCTGGCGGCGATGGGTGCCGTGCCGCGCTGGTTCTTGCTCGCGCTGACGTTGCCCACCGCCGAAGACGACTGGTTGCGCGCGTTCAGCGCGGGACTCTTCGCGGTGGCCGATGTCCACGATTGCGCGCTGGTGGGCGGCGATACCACGCGCGGGCCGCTCTCCGTGACCATCACCGCCCTGGGTCAGGTGCCGGCGAATGCCGCGTTGCGACGCTCCGGGGCCAGCGCGGGAGACCGGGTGTTCGTCACCGGCGAGCTGGGCGGGGCGGCGGCCGCACTGGCGGACATGATGGATACGGGCGGGTGCAGCGCTGTCGACAGCATCCTGAACGCGCGCTACTGGTACCCCGAGCCCCGGCTTCGGGAAGGCGTGGCGCTGCGTGGCATCGCCTCGGCGGCGATCGATATCTCGGATGGCCTGGTCGCTGATCTCGGTCACCTCGCGCGTGCCAGCGGCGTCGGCGCCGAGCTGGAGTGGGAGAGATTACCCTTGTGCGCGGCAGCGGTGGCGCGTTTTGGCGCCGAGCAGGCACGGGATTGGGCGCTGGGCGGGGGTGACGATTACGAACTCTGCTTCACGGTACCGCCCGCGCGGCTCGCGGCCCTGGAAGAGGCCGTCCGCGCCGGACACCTGCGGGCCCTGCCCATCGGGCGCCTGGTGTCCGGCGCCGGCGTCAGCGTCCGGGATGGTGCGGGGCGGAATGTCGCGCTGAACGGCAGCGGATATCGCCACTTTTGAAAGCGGCCGCGCCCCTGCCGTCGTTCTCCCGGTTGCTGCGCGAGCCGGTCCTGCTGCTGGCCTTCGGATTTGGCAGCGGCCTGGCCCCGCGCGCACCGGGCACGGCGGGTTCGCTCGTCGCGCTTGCGCTCGCCGCCGGATTCACCTGCTTGCCGTTCACGCTGCCCACGTCGGCGCTGTGGTGGTTGCTTGGCTCGGTAGTCGCCGCCGGTATTGCCATCTGCGGCGTCGCGGCCCGGCGACTGGACGCCCCCGATCATCCTGGCATCGTCTGGGACGAGTTTGCGGGACTCTGGCTGACGCTGTGCCTGGCGCCTGCCGGGCTCGGCTGGTGGGTCGCAAGCTTTGTGCTGTTCCGGATTTTCGATATCGTGAAACCCTGGCCGATCGCCTGGTTCGATCGGCGTTGCAAAGGTGGCCTGGGCATCATGGCGGACGATCTGGTGGCGGGGTTGTTTGCCGGTCTGATGCTGCGCATGGCGGGAGGCGCACTGTGAGGCGATGGCTCGCGGGCTTGTGTCTGGTGCTGGCGAGCGCCGGCGCGATGGCGGCGCCCGAGGTGCAGGCCATCGCCCTGTTCAAGGGTCGGGCGATGCTCGATATCAACGGTGTTCAGCGACTGCTGAAGGTCGGCGAAACGGCACCGGAAGGGGTAAGACTGATAGCGAGCGACAGCAAGGGGGCGATGCTGGAAATGGACGGCAAGCGTGTCCCGCTGGCCTTGTCGCAACGTATCGCGGCCAGTTATGCAGAAGCGGAATTTGCCGAAGTGAGGATCCCGCGCGGCGAACAAGGCCATCATTTCGTGGGCGGCAGCATCAACGGGCACAGTGTGCGCTTCATGGTCGACACCGGCGCCACCACCATTGCCATGAGCAGCGTGGATGCCGAGCGTCTCGGTTTGAAGTGGCGCGAAGGGCGCCGGGGCGCGACCAGTACCGCGAGTGGCGTGGCCGAATCCCGCGAGTTGACGCTGGCGACGGTCAGTATCGGGCCGATCACCCTGCATCGGATTCCTGCCACCGTCGTCGCCGGGGCCTACCCCGCGTCGGTACTGCTCGGCAACAGCTTTCTCACCAAGGTCGAGATGACGGAGGAAGCCGGCGTCATGGTGCTGCGGCAGAAATATTGATCCGCGGATGCCGGTCGAGTAATCCGTTGCAACCCTTTCAGTCCAATCGAGATTCCATCATGACCAAGCTTGCCAGACGCATCATCCCCTGCCTCGACGTGGACGCCGGGCGCGTGGTGAAGGGCGTGCGCTTCGTCGATATCCGCGATGCGGGCGATCCGGTGGAAGTGGCGCGGCGCTATGACGCGGCCGGCGCCGATGAGATCACGTTTCTCGATATCACGGCGAGCCACGAAGGCCGCGACACCACGCTTCATACGGTTGCCCGCATGGCGGCGGCGGTGTTCATTCCCCTGACCGTCGGCGGCGGAGTGCGCACGCTCGACGACATCAAGGCCCTGCTGCGGGCGGGCGCCGACAAGGTGGGCATCAACTCGGCGGCGGTGAATGACCCTGAATTCGTGCGGTTGGCGGCGGCGCGCTTCGGCAGCCAGTGCATTGTGGTCGCCATTGATGCCAAACGGGTCAGCGCGCCGGGCGAAGCGCCGCGCTGGGAGGTCTTCACCCATGGCGGGCGCCGCGGGACCGGCATCGATGCCGTGGCCTGGGCGCGGCGCGTGGCGGCGCTCGGCGCGGGCGAAATCCTGCTGACCAGCATGGACCGGGACGGCACCCGCGATGGCTTCGATCTGGAATTGACGCGTGCGGTCAGCGACGCTGTGAGCGTGCCGGTGATTGCGTCCGGGGGTGTGGGCAACCTGCAGCACCTGGTGGATGGCGTACAGAAGGGCGGCGCGGACGCGGTACTGGCCGCGAGCATCTTTCACTTCGGGGAATACAGTATCGCGGAGGCCAAGGCATTCATGGCTGCGCAGGGCGTACCGGTGCGCTGAGTACCGGAAAATGTCGCGAGGCGCATCGTGACCGACAGAACAACAGGACCGGAAACGAGCATCGCACACCGGTGCGGATGGCGATCACCTGCAGTTTATCGGCCGCCCGCGAATCCAGCGGGCGCGCCGGATGACAGTCAAGTCAGCCGGAGGTGGCCGCAGACCCGGAGGCCGTCGGTGGTCGCCGACCGCCCTTGAACACATTGATCACACGCGGTGGCGCACTTTTGATGAACATCAGAAAATCCGCCACGGCCGCTTCGGCTTTCTCGGGCGCCGGAAACGGACCCAGGGTCACTTTTTCACGCGTGCTGAAGTACCAGCCGCCAGAGCCCTGGAAAACCCGGCTGTTGCGGGCGGTGATTACCTCAGGCACGGCCTGCTCGCCGGTGCGCGGCAGGTACGAAACCTGTGGGGCCAGAGTCTCGGTCATAGCCATAACCATTGCCTGTATTGTGTGGGTGCCGCGTATTGCCGCTGCACGAACTGGTTGCGGTGGATCCTGGATCCCTTGCCCGGTCTTCTGCGAAACGCGGTTGCAGAAGACTTCCGTCACTCCGGCACTCCGTACACCGCGCGATCTGGGGGCGCTGTCCGTCTGACGACGACCGCGTTCCATGCACTCGTCTCTTTGTACAGCAACCCGGCGCAGGCTTGCAAGCTCACTGGTCCGCCAGCGGATCCGTCGGTCGGCTGAACAGCGCCAGCGCCTTGAGCAGGTTGACCGCTTCATGGAGCTGATTATCGACAGATTTTCCGGAGTCAGCGTCATGGTTCGACGACGGCTGTTTCCTGCCACTCTCCAGGTGTCCCTCAAGGTTTGACTCCTTGATCACGAAGCCGGGTTCGAGTTCGCGCACTTCGGCGCGGCGCACCTCCACATCGGGCTGGATCCCGTCGGCCTGGATGGAGTTGCCGCTGGGCGTGAAGTAACGCGCGGTGGTCAGTTTGATCGCGCGTCCGTCTGGCAGTGGCAGCACCGTTTGTACGGAACCCTTGCCGAAGCTCTTGGTGCCGACGATCAGGGCACGGCGATGATCCTTGAGTGCGCCGGCGACGATCTCTGCAGCCGACGCGGTACCTTCGTTGACCAGCACTGCGAGCGGAATCCCCGCCAGGGCATCGCCAGGGGTCGCCATGGTCCGGGTGTTGGCGGATGCGATGCGACCCTCGGTGTAGACGATAAGGCCGCTGTCGAGCAGCGCATCGGCCACCTCGATCGAGGCCGGCAGCAGCCCGCCCGGGTTGTTGCGCAGATCAATTACCACACCCTTGAGCGCGGGTTCCTGTTTGCGCAGCTCGGCGATGGCGCGAGTGAATTCGGGGCCGGTTTGTTCCTGGAACTGGGCGATGCGCAGATACGCGAATCCCGGCTCCAGCATCTCCTTGCGGACACTCTTGATGGCGATCATGTCGCGCTTGATCGTCAGTACCAAGGGTTCGGTCGCCCCTTCTCGCCCTATCGTGAGCTTGATGGTGCTGCCCTTGGTCCCGCGCATCAGGGAAATCGCTTCCTCCAGGCTCATGCCCTGGGTGGAGCGGTCGTCCAGTTGCAGGATCAGGTCTCCTGGCCGCAACCCGGCGCGCGCGGCCGGCGTGTCGTCGATGGGCGAGATTACGCTCACATAACCGCGGTCGAGCCCGAGCTCGACACCGATGCCGCCGAACTCTCCCGTGGTGTGCTCTTTAAGTTCAGTGTAGGACTCGGCTTCGAGAAAGGCGGAGTGTGGGTCGAGCTGTCCGAGCAGCCCTGTCACGGCTTTCTGCAGCAGGACTCGGTCATCGATTTCCTCGACGTAGGCATTGCGCACCTGGTCGAACACCTGAGCGAAGAGCTGCAGTTCATCGAGGGGCAGCCGGGCCGGCGGGTCGCCGGATTCGGCGGCGAAGGCACAGGCCGCAGCGCCGAGCAGACAGGGGATCAGGTGACGCAATTTCATGACATCGGGGTCCTCGGTACGCGAATACGGTAAGCCGCGCGGCAATCATAACAGTGTGGCATGCCCGGTCAGGGTGACGGTGGCAGCCGACGGCCCGGGCCGCGGATTAACTTCGTTTGCGCAGCCAGGTGGCCGGGTCCAGGGTTTTTCCGGCATGCCGGATCTCGAAATAGAGCGCACTGTGCTCGAGGCCGCCGCTCGATCCGGCGCGGGCGATCACCTCGCCGCCCTGTACCTGCGCCCCGATATCCTTGAGCAGGGCCTGATTGTGCGCATACAGGCTGAGATAACCACTTCCGTGATCGACGATGATGAGTTGTCCGTGACCGCGCAGATAGTCCGCGAACACCACGGTGCCGGCGTGGATGGCGCGGACCTCGCTACCCTCTTGGACTTCGATCATCCAGCCGGTCCAGGGTAATGCGCTGGCACGACTGGCGCCGAAGCGATTGAGCGGCTTGCCATTTACCGGCCACGGCAGTTTCCCGGCCTGCTTCGCGAACGGACCGTCGCTGTCCGGGTTGGTACCGCGGGCCAGCTGATCGAGTACTTCCTGCAGACGCCGCTCCTCGACTTTCAGCCGACTCAGTCGCGTGCGTTCATCCTTCAGGTCGCGCTCGAGTGCTGCCATGGTCTCGCGTCGCCCTGCCTGCTGCGCTTGCTGCTGACGCAGGACATCGCTCAGGGCGACGCGGTCGGCCTCCAGCCGCGCCTGGCGCGCCGCGATGGCGGCGGTGGCGGCGTCAAGTTCCTGAAGGCTGGTCTGGTAGCGCGTCAGCTGCCCGGCGCGCGCGGCAACGAAACGGCCGTAATAGGCCATCATGCGGTGAGCCTGCTGGGGATCCTCCATGTTGAGCAGCATTTTCAGGGGTTCACTGCGCCCGAGCCGGTACGCGACTGCGGCGTCGGAGGCGAGGCGCTGTAACTGTTGTGTCGCGGTCTGCTGGAGCGCCGCTCGCTGCTTGCCCAGGGCGCTCAGTTCCGTCTCGCCGGCGGCGACGCGCTGGGCGAGGCGGGTGTGGCGCTCGTGCAGTTCGGCAAGACTGGTCTCGGCTTGCTGGAGTTGGCGCTCCAGCGCGGCCCGCTGGGCGTCGGTTTGTTGCACGCGTTGCTCGTGAGCGCCGATCTCGCCGCGCAGTTTCTGCAATTTGCCGGCATCGTCCCCGGCGCCCGCACCCGCGGCGAGGCCGGCAAGGCACCAGGCGAGCGCAACGCGTTTCACCCCCGCGCTCGCGTGCTCCGGGGTTCGCCGGAATCCGTGACCAGCAGCGAGTGGCCAGTCATTTCCATCGGCGGCGGGAGGTCCATCAGCGCCAGCAGGGTCGGCGCGACATCGGCCAGCGTGCCGCCCGCAGCCAGGGCGACGTTCCGGGGACCGACATAGACCAGGGGCACCGGCAGCGTGGTGTGGGAGGTAAGCGGCTGGCCGTTTTCCTCCATCAGCTCCAGGTTGCCGTGATCGGCGGTGATCAGGCACTGGCCCTGGACGGTCTTCAGGGCCGCGACAATGCGCCCGATGCAGATATCGACGGCCTCGGCAGCCTGTACGGCGGCGGCAAAGATCCCCGTGTGGCCGACCATGTCGCCGTTGGCGAAATTGCACACGATCAAGTCAAAACGGCGTTCGGAGATGGCTTCGACGAGCCGGTCGGTAACCTCGAACGCGCTCATTTCGGGTTTGAGGTCATAGGTCGCCACCTGGGGCGACGGGATCAGGATGCGCTCCTCGCCCGGATAGCAGGCTTCGCGACCGCCGCTGAAAAAGAAGGTCACGTGGGCGTATTTCTCGGTCTCGGCGATGCGGAGCTGGGTTTTCCCCAGGTTCGCCAGATATTCGCCAAGCCCGTTGGTGAGCGACACCGGCGGAAAGGCACAGTGCACCGGCAGGCCCGCTTCGTACTCGGTGGTGGTGACAAAATCGCTCACCTTTGGCCACTGCTTGCGCGCAAACCCGGCGAAATCCGGTTCGACCAGCGCCCGGGTAAGCTGGCGCGCGCGATCGGGCCGGAAGTTCATGAAGATAACCGCATCGCCCGTGCGAATCGGTGCCGCCGCTTCATCGGGGCCTTGTACCAGGGTGGGCTGCACGAATTCGTCGCTTTCGCCGCGCGCATAGGCGGCGCGCAGTGCGCTGATCGGATCGGCTTCCCGAAACGGCGCCGTTGCCGCGGTCAGCATGTCGTAGGCGCGCTCGGTGCGATCCCAGCGATTGTCCCGATCCATGGCGTAGTAGCGACCGCAGATCGACGCGATGCGCCCGCAACGCAGGGTGGCAAAAACCTCTTGCGTGCGTTGCAGGGATGCTTCTGCACTGCGCGGCGGCGTGTCCCGACCGTCCAGGAAGGCGTGCAGATACACGCGCCGCGCGCCGCGTTTTGCCGCCAGCGCGACGGCGGCCCGGAGGTGTTCTTCGTGGCTGTGGACCCCGCCCGGAGACAGCAGTCCCAGCACATGTACCGCGCCGCCCGCCGCGATGGCGCGATCAACCGCCGCGCCATAGACCGGGTTGGCGTCGAACTCGCCATTGGCGAGCGCGGCATTGATGCGGGTGAAGGCCTGGTACAAAACCCGGCCGGCTCCCAGCGTCATGTGGCCGACTTCCGAGTTGCCCATCTGGCCTGCGGGCAACCCGACATCGAGGCCCGAGCCCGAAATGAGGGTGTGGGGACACCGCGCCCAGAGCCCGTTCCAGACCGGGATGCGCGCCGCGCGGAGGGCGTTGTGAGCGCTCGTTTCGCTGTATCCCCAGCCGTCCAGGATCAGCAAAACCATGGGGCGTTTGCCATTTTCCATCTGCGGAATACTGCCCTGTAGGGGGTTGCGGAAAAGGACGCCATGGTACTGGCTCGGGGCGGGAAAAACTATTTGGCGCGGCCGCGCCGACGGCAACAGCGGGGGGCGAAGTGCCTGTGTATACTACGTCGCCGTTCAGGTGGCGGCAGCGTAACGAGGTTGCGGGTGGCTAATTTACTGGTGTTTGTCAGCGAGCAGTGGCTGCTGGTCAGCCTGTTTCTGGCGCTGGTTTACCTGTTCGTGGTGATCGAGCACTTCAAGGCCGGCAAGCAGTTGTCGGTGCATGATGTCACGCGCCTGCTCAATGGCGGCGAGGCCATCCTGGTCGATATTCGTGACCCGAAAGAGTACCAGTCCGGGCATATCAATCAAGCGATCAACATTCCCTTGGCGCAGCTCGAGGACCGTTTGGCTGAGCTGGAGTCAGCGCGCGAGCGCAGCGTGATTCTGGTCGACAAACTCGGACAGCAGGCGGCGGGTGCCGGACGCACCTTGCGACGCGCGGGCTTCAAGGTGCAGCGCCTGCGCGGCGGTATGGCCGAGTGGCAGGGCCAGAGCCTGCCAGTGGTGTCCTGATGCCCTCGGTGGTGCTCTACGGTACCCGCATCTGCCCCTACTGTGTCGGGGCGCGCCTGTTCCTGCGCCAGCGCGGCGTGGCATTCGAGGATATCGCGGTCGACGGGAACACTGCCTTGCGCCGCGAGGTGGAAGCCCGCAGCGGCCGTGATACGGTCCCTCAGATCTGGATTGATGATTATCACGTCGGCGGGTTTACCGACCTGCTGGCCCTGGAGCGCGAGGGCATGCTCGACGCGCTACTGGCCCCGTCCAACGCACCCAACACTTCTGGAGAACCCGAAGCATGACATCCGACAGTAACGCCAGCACCGGAAACCCCTCCGAAGATCGTGGTCCCCAGATGGCCATTCAGCGGATCTACGTCAAGGACATGTCGTTCGAAGCCCCCGCCGGCCCCGATGTGCTCACGCGGCAAGGACAGGCGCAGGCGGCTCAGGAAATGGGCGTCGGCGTGCGCCGGCTGGAACAGGATCGCTATGAAGTGATGTTGACCCTGACGGTCACCCTGAAGGATGGGGAGCAGACGCTGTATCTGGTCGAAATTCATCAGGCGGGCGTGTTCATGATTTCCGGTCTGGCGGAGGCGGAGCTGGCCCAGGTACTGAATGTTCACTGCCCAACGGTACTCTTCCCCTATGTGCGCGAGGCGGTGGACAGCGCCGTGATTCGCGGCGGATTTCCTCCGCTGTTGCTGCCCCCGATCAATTTCGACGGGCTGTACCGCCAGGCCGCCGCCCAGCGCGCAGCTAACGGAACCGCCGCTTAGCACAATCTCTTGAGGGGCCTGACCGGCCCCGACGGTCCCGGTCAGGCCTCGCTGTCGGGATCATCCGCAATGCCCAGTTCCTGTATTTTCCGGGTCAGCGTATTGCGCCCCCAGCCCAGCAGTTCGGCGGCATCGCGCTTGCGGCCGGCAGTGTACTCGAGCGCGGTCTCGATCGCGGCGCGCTCAAACGCGGGCGTTGCCGTGGCCAGGATGTCATGCGCCCCGCTGGCCAGCTGACTGCCGATCCAGCGCCGCAGGGACTGCTCCCAGTCGCCCGCGGCACGGGGGCTCGGCGTGTCGATGGCAAGCAGTTCGGGCGGGAGGTCGGATTTAAGCACCTCGCGCCCCGCCGCCATCACCGTCAGCCAGCGGCAGGTGTTTTCCAGTTGCCGCACGTTACCCGGCCAGGGCAGGCTGCACAGGTACGCAGAGGCTTCCTGGGACAGTACTTTGGGCTCGACATTGAGCTCCTCGGCAGACGTCTTGAAGAAGTGCTGCATGAGTTGCGGAAGGTCTTCGCGACGATCCGACAGCCGCGGCAGATGGATGCGAATCACGTTCAGGCGATGGAACAGATCCTCGCGAAATCGGTGTTCGGCCACCAGAATTTCGAGATTCTGGTGGGTCGCGGCGATGATCCGGACATCGACCTTGACGGGGGTGTGGCCGCCGACGCGGTAGAACTCGCGGTCCGCCAGCACGCGCAGCAGACGGGTTTGCGCTTCCGGCGGCATGTCGCCGATTTCATCCAGGAACAAAGTGCCGCCATCGGCCTGCTCGAAGCGCCCCACGCGGCGCTGGGCCGCCCCGGTGAAGGCGCCCTTTTCGTGGCCGAACAGCTCCGACTCAATCAAATCATGAGGAATCGCCGCCATATTCAGCGCAATGAATGGCTGTTCCCGACGCGGACTGTGGCGATGGAGTGCCCGCGCGACCAGCTCCTTGCCGGTGCCTGACTCACCGTTGATCAGTACCGTGATGTGCGAATGGGAGAGGCGACCGATGGCGCGGAAGACCTCCTGCATCGCCGGCGCTTCGCCGATGATTTCCTTGGAGACTTCAGCTTCCATCGGTTTTGCGGCCGTGCTTTTCTCGCGCGCGTATTCGATTGCGCGACGGGTCACCGAGACCAGCTCGTCGATATTGAACGGCTTGGGCAGGTATTCGAAGGCGCCACCCTGATAAGCCGCCACGGCACTATCGAGATCGGAGTGAGCCGTGGTGATGATCACCGGCATGGCGGGATTTTCCCGGCGCAACCGATCGAGCAGTTCCAGGCCACTCATGCCGGGCATGCGAATGTCGCTGATGAGGGTATCGGGCAGGCCGCGATCCAGGCGCTTGAGAACGCTTGGAGCATCCTCGAAGCACTCCACTGTCATATCCGCTTTTTCGAGGGCGCGCTCCATTACCCAGCGGATGGATTTGTCGTCGTCAACGATCCAGATTGTCGGCTTCATGCAGCGCTCCGCGCGTTGATTGGATGGGCAGGTAAATCGAGAACCGGGTATGACCCGGCGCGCTGTCGCATTCAATGAGGCCTCGATGCAGTTGAATGGCGGATTGTGCAATGGGCAGGCCCAGGCCGGTGCCGTTGGGGCGCCCGCTGACCATCGGATAGAAGATGCGGTCGCTGATCTCCTCGGGCACACCCGTACCGTTGTCGATGACATCGAGCCGGCAGACGATGCGGTGCTGGTGTCCGCCGATGGTGAAATGATTGACCACGCGGGTGCGCAGGATCACGCAGGCACTGCCGTCGGCGATGCGCCCCGCGGCCTCGACAGCCTGCATGGCATTGCGCACCAGATTCAGCGTTGCCTGTATCAGCTTGCCGCGATCGGCGTTGATCTCCGGAATACTGGGATCGTATTCGCGCTGGATGCGCAACTGCCCGCTGGTCTCGGCTTCGACCAGGGCGGCTACCCGCTCGGTGATTTCGTGGATGTTGATCGCCGCCAGCTGAGCCGGCTGCGAAGGACCGAGCAGGCGATCCACCAGCTGCCGCAGCCGTTCGGTTTCGGCGATGATGATATCGGTGTATTCCCGCAGGTCGTCGCGGGCCAGTTCCTGGGCCAGCAGCTGGGAGGCGCCCAGGATGCCGCCCAACGGGTTCTTGATCTCGTGCGCCAAGCCGCGGATCAGGTTGCGCGAGGTGTCGTTCGCGGACAGCAGAGCGCGTTCCCGGCCGATCCGCAGACTGCGGTCCATGGGCAGCATTTCAACCAGGAGCAGCGCTTCCGCTTTGCGCTGAATGGGCGACACCGTGTAATCCACGGTGATTTCGCGCCCGTCGACCAGCATCAGTTTGACCGTGCGCTCGGTATAGGGCTGCTGCTCGTCGAGTGCTTGCCGCAGCAGCGCACGTCGAGGCTCGGGCTCGGCAAAACAGCTGATGAACTGGGCGCCACGCAACCGGTTTGCGCTTGCTTCAAGCAGGGTTTCGGCTGCCGTGTTCAGGTACTGGACATGCAGGTCCGCGTCCAGCACCAGGACGGCGGTTTTCAGGTTGTCCAACAACAGAGGTTCGGGTGTCGGCTGGAGAATGCTCTGGGGTATCGGCATTTGGCCACCTCGGGTAGCCTACGAAACAGCAAGTATTGGGCCAATTTCATTGCAATTCGTTCAGGCCGCACCAGCGTGTGCCCGATCGCAGGTGCCTGGTTTGAATCAACCGCACCAGGCCGGTGCGGCAGGCGGCGGGTCAGCGGTTGAGGAAGGGGGGACTCTTCACGGAGTGGCGTTTGACATGGATTACTACGCTGTTGCTCTGCGCCACCCGGGCGCCGTTGGCGTCGACAACGGTTGCGTGAATGGTTCTGCTGCCCCGATACAGGTCGCCCAGCGTGATGGCGGTGGCGGCCGCCGCCGGCCCCTGGGGCTGATCGTCAAGGTAAAACTGGACCCTGTGGCCGGGTTGCAATACGGGTTCCAGCTGGAGCTGTACCACGACGTTGAGCTGTCCCGGCGGTATCGTACTGTCGTTGGCGGGGCTGGTGATCTCGATCTGGGTGTAGGGCGTCGCTGCCGCCTCTGCCGCAGGTGCCGTGGCTTTGCGGGTCTCCATGGCGGGCTGAGTGTTTACCTCCTTGAGGATGACCGGCTCGGCGGAGCCATCCTTGGGTGGCGTGTCGGTGTAGGACACCTTCCCTTGCGCGTCGATGACACGATAGACGGTCTGATCAGCGCCGACGGCGAGCGCGGTCCAACTCAGGATGGCGCAACCGATCATTGCGATCCGGCGCAGGGCATTGGTGGTGTCGGGGCGGCGTCCGACCCCGGGGGCTGCTGGCGCGTGAGGAGTCATGGTCCCGTACCCCCTGCTTGGACAGGATGAGGTCGAGCCTGATTATAGTCCGAAAAAAAAGCCCGGCAGGGTAGCCGGGCCTTTTCAAGCGTTGTATGACTGCTGTCGACCGCTACCTCAGGCGCTGAAATACATGTCGAATTCCACCGGGTGGGTGGTCATGCGCAGGCGGTCTACCTCGATCTGCTTGAGGTCGAGGTAGGCATCGATCATGTCGTCGTCCATGACGCCACCGATGGTCAGGAATGCGCGGTCGGCGTCGAGCGCCGCAAGCGCCTGCTCCAGCGAGCCGCACACGGTGGGAATCGCCTTGGCTTCTTCGGGGGGCAGGTCGTACAGATCCTTGTCAGCGGCGTCACCGGGGTGGATCTTGTTCTTGATCCCGTCGAGGCCGGCCATCAGCAGTGCGGTGAAGGCCAGGTAAGGGTTGGCTACCGGGTCCGGGAAGCGTACTTCAATGCGACGCGCCTTGGGATTGGCGACAAACGGAATCCGGATCGAGGCAGAGCGGTTGCGCGCCGAGTAGGCGAGCATCACCGGCGCTTCGTAGCCGGGCACCAGACGCTTGTAGGAATTTGTGGCCGGGTTGCTGAACGCATTGATGGCGCGCGCGTGTTTGATGACGCCGCCGATGTAGAACAGGGCCGTTTCCGACAGACCTGCATACACGTCGCCGGTAAAGAGGTTCTTGCCGTTCTTCGACAGCGACTGGTGGACGTGCATTCCGGAGCCGTTGTCGCCGACCAGCGGCTTGGGCATGAAGGTCGCGGTCTTGCCGTAGGCGTGGGCGACGTTGTGGACGCAGTACTTCAGGATCTGGACTTCATCGGCCTTCTTGGTCAGGGTATTTGGCCCTACACCGATCTCGCACTGGCCGGCGGTGGCGACTTCGTGGTGATGCACTTCCACCACCAGGCCCATGCTGGTCATGGCATCGCACATGGCGGCGCGCAGGTCGTGCAGGGTATCCACCGGCGGTACCGGGAAATAACCGCCCTTGACGCCGGGGCGATGGCCGCGGTTGCCGGTCGGGAAGTCGTGTTCAGACGCCCAGGCGGCCTCTTCGGAGGCGATTTTGTAAAAGGCGCCGCTCATGCTGGCGCCCCACTTCACTTCGTCGAAAACGAAAAATTCGGGTTCCGGTCCGAACAAAACCGAATCCGCGATGCCGGTGGAGCGCATGTATTCCTGGGCGCGATCGGCGATGGAGCGCGGGTCGCGGTTGTAGCCCAGCATGGTGGTGGGCTCCACGATGTTGCAGCGGATGATGACGGTGGCATCGTCGGTGAATGGATCCAGGATCGCGGTGCTGTCATCGGGCATCAGCACCATGTCGGACTCGTTGATGCCCTTCCATCCGGAGATGGACGAGCCATCGAACATTTTGCCGTCTTCAAAGAAGCTGTCGTTGACCTCGGTGGACGGGAGGGAAACGTGGTGCTCCTTGCCTTTGGTATCGGTGAAACGGAGATCAATCCAGCGCGCTTCGCTTTCTTTGATCAACTCCAACGTCTTTGACATTCTGCTCCTCCAAAGGGATCTTTCTGTAGTGATGGCAGGGGGCCGCGCCGGCAGTCCATGCCGACAGAGCAAAGGTACGCATGATTCAGCAAGACGACTCAGCAAAATATGTGCCATTCCGCACCATCGCTGAGCGCCTCCCGGCCGGTATCGGGAACGTTGCGACAATTGCCGGCGGGTTGTAGCAGACGCTAACTGTAGCAGGCGCTCACTATAGCAGCGAAGGCGGCCACGAGGAATCTGCCCGGGACGAAGCATTTCGCACAATATTGGTGCAATATACCAGCCTTACGCACTGTAATGGTGCTGGCGTCGGTGGGCTGGAGGTGCGTGCGGTCAATCCCGCCGGGAACCTCCCGCATAACCCCCTATACTGGCTGCCTTCTTCCGCCACCGCAGCCTGTTCCGCGATGCGTTTTGTCGTCAAAGTGTCTCCTGAGATCATCATCAAGAGCGCGCCGGTGCGTCGGCGCCTGATCCGGCAGCTGCGCCGTAATCTGCGCACACTGATCGCGCCCATTACCGCTGGAGTGACCCTTGCGGGCGACTGGGACCGGCTGGAGCTCAGCGGCGCCGGTGTGACGGCGGCCGACGTTCACCGGATCGCCGACCTGCTGGCGCGAACGCCGGGGATCTCCAGCTTTGCCAAGGTTGAGATGTACCCGCTCGGCGATTTCGACGACATGGCAGAGCACGCCTGGCGCTGTCATGGTGCAGCCCTGACGGGGCGACGGTTCGTGGTGCGTGTCAAACGCACCGGGCGCCATGCGTTCACGTCGCCCCAGGTCGAACGGGAAGTGGGCGGCAGACTCCTGGCGCGGGCGGAAGGTGCGTCGGTGTCGCTGGATCATCCCGAGATCATCGTTCGTCTCGAAATAGTGGCGGACCGGCTCTATGTCATCGAATCGCGGCAGGCCGGGATCGGCGGGTTTCCCCTGGGCGAGCAGCCGCCGGTGCTGGCGCTCATGTCGGGGGGGTTCGATTCCACGGTCGCCAGTTACCTGTTGTTGCGGCGGGGTCTGCGTACCCACTTCTGCTTTTTTAATCTGGGCGGTCGCGCCCACGCGCTCGGTGTCAAGGAGGTCGCGCACTTCCTCTGGGAAAAATACGGTGCGAGCCACAGCGTCAAGTTCATCAGCGTGCCATTCGAGGGCGTGGTGGCCGAGATACTGGCGCAGGTGGACGACTCCCAAATGGGCGTGGTGCTCAAGCGCATGATGCTGCGTGCGGCCACGGCGGTTGCCCGCGCCTGGGGGATCGACGCCCTGGTCACCGGTGAAAGCATCGCGCAGGTGTCCAGCCAGACCCTGCCCAATCTTGCGGTGATCGACGCGGTCACCGACATGCTGGTGCTGCGACCGCTGCTTGCCATGGACAAGCAGGACATCATCGGGATTGCCCGCGCCATCGGCACCGAGCCCTTCGCGGCCTGCATGCCGGAATACTGCGGGGTGATCTCGGTGAAGCCGACCACCCATGCCCGCCGCGACCGCGTGGAGCATGCCGAAGCCCGGTTCGACTTCGCCATACTGGAGCGGGCGATCGCCGAGCGTACGGAAGAAGACATCGAGTCGGTGATGGCAGGCGCGGTCGGCCACATAGCGGTGGAAACCTTCCAGGCGCCGCAGCCGGGTGTCACCATTCTGGATGTCCGCCATCCGGATCAGAGCGCCGACCGCCCGTTGCGTGCGGGCAGTGTTCCAGTCGAAGTGGTGCCCTTTTACCAGTTGCAGCAATTCTTTGCCCAGGTGTCGCCGGAGACACCCTATCTTTTGTATTGTGACAAGGGAGTGATGAGCCGTCTGCATGCCGAACTGCTGGTCGAGCGCGGCTTTCGCCGCGTCGCCGTCTACCGGCCCTGAGGAGTCCCTCAAAGTCATACTCCGGAAAGCGGTACCCGCGTATAATGCGCGCCCCTTTTCCCGGTATACTTCCATGTCGGTCAGCAAGCTGCGCAACATTGCTATCGTCGCCCATGTCGACCATGGCAAAACCACGCTGGTCGACCGGCTGCTTCAGCAGTCCGGGACCCTGGACCGCAAGAGCCAGGGCGCCGAGCGCCTGATGGACTCCAACGACCAGGAGCGCGAGCGGGGCATCACCATCCTCGCCAAGAATACCGCCATCCAGTGGCGCGATTACCGCATCAACATTGTCGATACCCCGGGCCACGCCGATTTCGGCGGCGAGGTGGAGCGGGTGCTGTCGATGGTCGACTCGGTGCTGCTGTTGGTGGATGCCGTCGACGGCCCCATGCCGCAGACCCGGTTTGTGACCGCCAAGGCGTTCGCCAGCGGCCTCAAGCCCATCCTGGTAGTGAACAAGATCGACCGCCCCGGCGCGCGTCCGGATTGGGTGGTGGATCAGGTGTTCGACCTGTTTCACCGTCTCGGCGCCACCGAAGAGCAGCTCGATTTTCCGGTGATTTATACCTCCGCCCTCACCGGGGTCGCCGGCCTGGACTACAACCACATGGCGCCCGACATGACGCCCCTGTTCGAAATGATCACGGAGCGTGTGCCCGCCCCCGTCGTGGATGAGGCCGGGCCGTTCCAGATGCAGATCTCCGCGCTCGACTACGACAGTTACGTCGGGGTCATCGGCATCGGGCGCATCGCCCGCGGCGTGCTGGTGCCGGGACAGTCCGTGATCGTCGCGGCGGCGGAAGGTGGCCAGCGGCGCGCCCGCATCCTCGAGGTAAAGGGGTATCTGGGGTTGGCGCGGGTGGACACCGATCGCGCCACCGCCGGCGACATCGTCTGCATCACCGGAATCGAGGGGCTCGGGATTTCCGACACCCTGTGCGATCCGGCCTGCGTGGAACCGCTGAAGCCCCTGGCGGTCGATGAACCCACCGTCAGCATGACGTTTCAGGTCAACGATTCTCCGTTCGCCGGCCTGGATGGCAAGTACGTCACCTCGCGCAACATCGGCGAACGCCTGGAACAGGAGCTGATCCACAACGTCGCCTTGCGCGTCGAGCCCGGTGATACCCCGGATCGCTTTCGGGTGTCGGGACGCGGTGAGCTGCACCTTGCGGTGCTGATCGAGACCATGCGCCGCGAAGGCTACGAGCTCGGCGTTTCCCGGCCGGAAGTGATCCAGAAGGAAGTTGACGGCGAAATTCTTGAGCCGTTCGAGATTGTGGTCGCCGATGTCGAGGAGACCCACCAGGGCGCCGTGATGGAGGAAATGGGGCGCCGCAAGGGCGATCTGCTCGACATGGTCATCGACGGCCGTGGCCGCGTGCGGCTGGAGTACCGGGTGCCGTCGCGGGGCATGATCGGGTTCCGCAACGAGTTTCTCACCCTGACCTCGGGCAGCGGCATCCTCACCAGCACCTTCGACCGCTATGACCGGATCAAGCCCGGTGTGGCGGGAGTGCGCCAGAACGGAGTGCTGGTCTCCATGATTCGCGGCAAGACCTTGGCGTATGCCCTGTACAATCTGCAAGAGCGCGGGCGTCTGTTTTTGGGGCACGGCGAGGATGTGTACGAAGGCCAGTTGATCGGCATTCACTCGCGCGGCAATGATTTGCCCGTGAATCCCACCAAAGGCAAGCAGCTCACCAACATCCGTGCCGCCGGCACCGATGAAGCCCTCGTCCTGACGCCGCCGATCCGATTTACGCTGGAGCAGGCGCTGGAATTCATCGCCGAGGACGAGCTGGTGGAGGTGACGCCGCACCATATCCGCCTGCGCAAGAAGCTGTTGCGAGAGCAGGATCGCAAGCGCGGGAAGGCCGCGTCCTGATCTTCGGGTGGCCGCTGGTCGGTCAGTTCGCTCCGCTGGTTGGGCGGGATTGCTGACTTCGCGGTCGAGGCTTATGGTTTTGTGACCTGAGCACTGGACAGTCATCATGGATGAAGAAAGCACTAGCAGCCGGCGCGACTTTTACTTTGATGCGCAACTGGGCCTGTGGCGTTCAACGGGTTTGATCACCTGGGGGTTGGCGCTGTTCGGGATCTTCAGTCTGGTGATGGGCCTGCTGGATTTCTTCGGTGATGATCTGTTGCTGGCGGGGGTGCTCTTCACTTGTTCCGCCGTCTCCTTCGCCGGTCTGGTGGTGGCCCAGGTGGTGGGTTATCACACGAGTGCCAAGTGGTATTTCATCGTGCCAATCCTGGGACTGTTCTTCGTGCTCGTCCTGCACGGAGGTGTCGCGCAGACGGGTCTGTACTGGTGCCTTGCCTTCACGCCCGGACTTCTCTACCTGCTGGGCTATTTTTGGGGCGCGGTGCTGTGGGTGCTGATGATCGGCCTGCTGGCGTTGATTTTTGTTACCGAGGTGTCGCCTTTCCCGGGTGGGCACTACAGCGCGGTGACGGAAGGCCGCTTTCTGCTGGCATTCATCGGTCTTGGGCTTTACAGCCTGGGGCAGGATTACGTGCTAACCCGCGCCGGGCAGTATCCCGGCCAGCACTGACCTGCCCCTTGGCAATGATTTCATCGCCGCCGCAATCTTCTGCCGGCTGCGCTCAAGATCGTCGGTATCTACCTCGAGCCGGGTGATGGCCCTGCGCAGGCGCTGCGGCAAGGCAGGCTGATGCAGCGCGGGTGAGGGTAGTCGGGCGCTCGCTCGGCGGGATGGCGGGAGATTCCGGTTGCCTTTCGCAGGGGCTTCCCTTAGCTTAGCCGCTTCCCGAACAAGAGCCTGTTCTCGCGCATGCGGCAGTTTTATCCGGCCATTCGTCCCTACGCCAGTCATCGTGTCGATGTTGCCGGCGGGCACGCGCTCTACGTTGAGGAATGTGGGATCCCCGAGGGCATCCCGGTACTGTTCGTCCACGGTGGCCCGGGCGCTGGATGCAGCGAACAGGACCGGCGGTTTTTCGATCCGGAAAAGTACCGCATCATTCTTTTCGATCAGCGTGGCTCGGGTCGCTCGCGGCCCCATGCCGATCTGAACGACAACACCACTGCGCATTTGCTGGCCGATATGGAGACGCTGCGCGCAAAGCTCGGCGTCGAGCGCTGGCTGCTGTTCGGCGGTTCCTGGGGCTCGACCCTCAGCCTACTCTACGCCGAAGCCCATCCGGAGCGGGTCCTGGGTCTGGTGCTGCGTGGTATTTTCCTGTGTCGCAAGACCGACATCGACTGGTTTTATCGATACGGCGCGAGCTGCATCTTTCCCGATTACTGGCAGGATTTCATCGGCCAGATTCCCCCGGAAGAACACCAGGATCTGCTGCACGCCTACCATCGACGTCTCACCGGGGATAACGACATCACCCGCATGGCCGTTGCCAAGGCCTGGGCTTCCTGGGAGGCGCGCTGTGCCACTCACGAGCCCAATGGCCATGTCGTGGCGCGCTTTGGCAGTCCCCAGGTCGCGCTCGCCATGGCGCGCATCGAGGCGCACTACTTCGTCAATGATGCCTTCATCGCCGAAAACCAGATTTGCCGCGACGCGCACCGTCTGGCGAACATTCCCACCGTGATCGTGCATGGCCGCTACGATGTGGTCTGTCCGGTGGATCAGGCGTTCACACTTCAGCAAGCCCTGCCCCATGCGGAGCTGGATATCATCCGCGATGCCGGACACGCCTCCAGCGAGCCTGGCACCCTCGACGCGTTGATTCGCGCCACCGACCGCTTCGCGAGCGAGCTCGCCGGAAAATTCTAGCGTGCGCGGTCTGCTGCAGCGGGTGCGTCGCGCCGCCGTTGCCGTCGACGGCGCCGAAGTGGGCGCCATCCAGCAGGGAGTGCTGTTATTGCTCGGCATTGCCCATGCGGATACCGCCGCCAGCGCCGATACTCTGCTGGACCGGGTACTGCGCTACCGGCTGTTTCCCGATGCCCAGGAGCGCATGAACCTCAGCCTTGCCGATATCGGCGGCGGTCTGCTGATCGTCTCCCAGTTCACCCTGATGGCCGACACCCGCAAGGGCCTGCGGCCGAGCTTCACGCCCGCCGCCCCGCCGGAGCAGGCCGAGCGGCTCTACGATCATTTCATCGCACGGGCGCGGGCGCGCCACGCGCCGGTCGCCTGTGGTGTGTTCGGCGCCGACATGCAGGTCGAACTCGTCAACGATGGTCCGGTGACGTTGCTGCTGGAGGTCTAGCCGGTGACGCCGGAGCGGCGTCGGCCGTCACCGGGACCCGGAGGTCGAGAGTCGTGTTGCCATGCACGGAAAGGTCATTTCTCCGATACTTGCACCTGTACTAAAATGCGCGCCCGGTCCGGTGCCGGCCATCCGGGCGCCATGGCGTAGTCAGCATGCAGATCGAGCACAACAAGGCGGTTATCTTTCACTACACCCTGAGCGACGACAGTGGTGTCCAGGTCGAGACCAGCCGCAAGGGCCCGGGTCAGGCCTATTTGCACGGTCACCGCAATCTGCTGCCGGCGCTGGAGTCGGCGCTGGCGGGCCGGGTCGCGGGCGACAGCTTCAGGGTTACCCTCACTCCGGACCAGGCCTATGGGCCGCGCCGCGAAGGATCCATCAGGCGGGTCCCCATCAAGCAACTGAGCGCGCCCGGCAAGCTGACGCCGGGCATGGTGGTGGGAATCCGTGGCGAGGGTGGCATGCGTCGTGCTGTTCTCGTCAAGGTGGGTAAATTCAATGTCGATGTCGACCTGAACCACCCGCTCGCCGGCAAGGGTCTGGTATTCGATATCGAAGTGCTCCAGGTACGGGATGCAACCGCCGAAGAACTCGCCCACGGCCATGTTCACGGTGACGGCGGACATCAGCACTGAGTTTTAAAGAAACATGCTACAGGGCGAACCGGACGCAGTAATCAACACAGGAGCGGTTCATGTTACAGGTCAACGAATACTTCGCCGGCAAGGTCAAATCGATCGGGTTTCAGACGCGGGCGCTGCCGGCGACGGTGGGCGTGATGGAAGCCGGCGATTACGACTTCAGCACCAGCCAGCACGAGACCATGACCATCATCAGTGGCGCCATGCGCATTCAGCTGCCCGGCAGCGATGAATGGCACACCTACAATACCGGCGAGGTGTTCGAGGTGGCGGCACAACAGACCTTCAAGGTCAAGGTGGCGGCGGCGACCGCTTATTTCTGCACCTACAGCTGACCGAGCGTCACGCCGCACCCGCCATTGCCATCAC
The DNA here is from genome assembly GCA_963708735.1 of uncultured Gammaproteobacteria bacterium. Taxonomy (GTDB): domain Bacteria; phylum Pseudomonadota; class Gammaproteobacteria; order Pseudomonadales; family Porticoccaceae; genus JAGPUQ01. Next base: position 36,614 of record CAVPTW010000009.1, on the reverse strand, counting down.
CCTGGCGCACGCCGACAATCGGGCGCGGAGGTGAACACTCATGGATCTCAATCTCGGGGGCCGCACGGCCCTGATCACCGGCGCCTCGCGCGGCATCGGTCGCGCCATTGCCGAACGCCTCGCCGCCGAGGGCTGTCATCTGCATCTCGCGGCGCGCACGGCGGCTGATCTCGAAACGGCACGCGGCGAACTCATGGCCCGATATCCCGTCCAGGTTCGGGTTCATGCCCTGGACCTGGCCGACGGCGCCAGCGTGGCGACCCTTGCCGGCGCCTGCGACGAGGTCGACATCCTCATCAACAACGCCGGGGCGATTCCCGCCGGCGCACTCGGCAACGTCAGCGAAGATGCCTGGCGCAGCGCCTGGGATCTCAAGGTATTCGGCTATATCAATCTATGCCGAGCGCTGTATCCCGGCATGGCAGGGCGCCGGCGCGGCGTCATCATCAATGTCGTCGGCATCGCCGGCGGTGAAATCACCGAAGCCAACTACATCGCCGGCACCGCGGGCAATGCCAGCCTGGCCGCGTTCACTCGCGCACTGGGTAGCGTCAGCCCGCAAGACAATGTGCGGGTATTGGGCATCAATCCGGGGCTGACCGCCACCGACCGCCTGGTGCGGCTGATGGAGACGAACGCCGTCGCCAGGGGCTTGCCGGCCGGACGCTGGCGCGAACTGACTGCGGAGATGCCTTTCGGCCGCCCCGCCGAGCCGGGCGAAGTCGCGGACCTGACGGCTTTTCTGGCCTCGGATCGCGCGGCCTATATCACCGGCACCATGATCACCATCGACGGCGGCCTGTCGGCGCGCGGGCGATTGTTTTAGCGTCGCGCCGGGAGTGGCGCTTGGGGGCGAGCGGTAGTCCAGAACAAAAAAAGCCCAGAACAAAAATAGCCCAGAACAAAAAAAGCCCGCAGCTTGCGCCGCGGGCTTGTATCGATCACAACCCTCCAAAGGGGGGCTTACTTCAGCCCGGTGTGAACCGGAGCAGGCTCACCTCAGAAACTCCAGCGGGCGCCCACGCTGTAGATGTCTGCCTGAGGATCCACGTTGGAGTCGGCGCTGAGCTCCCAGCGTTCCCAGTTGGCCAGCAGGCCGATCTGGGGGGTGACTTTGTAAACCGCGCCGATACCGTACACCCAGCCGTCCACATTGACAGTCCCAGGCGAAGCCGCTGCCTTCACGAATCCGTCGAAGTTGCCATAATTGCGGTAGCTGCCGAAGCCGTTGATTTCGAGGGCGTTAAGGGCGTTCCAGCGCAGGCCTGCGGACAGACCGTATCCGTCGGCAGGACTGCCGGCAGGATCCAGGCGCTCGTAGGAAATTCCACCCCAGGCATCCAGTTGATTGGCGCCCGGCAACAGCGTGTAGTTTCCCCCGACGCCGATGGACTGGGTATTGAGGCTGGAATTGCCGCTTCCGGGCAGATCCATGTTGAGCGAAGCATTCGAGCCCCAGGCGAACAGATAGTCGGTCAGTGCCACCGAGCCTTTGAAACGTACGCCGTCGATATCCAGGTTCTTGGCGCCCGGAACATCCGCATCCATCTCGTCGCCAAATACATATTCGGCTTCAAGATAGCTGTAGCCGATTTTTTCGGCCGCATGGGCAGCGCCGCTGCACAACGCCATCGGAACCAACGCCGCGCCAACCACCGAACCCAAAGATTTTCTAATGTTTTTCATTGCATTACTCCTCCAACTCATTGCTGGTCACCAAATTGTAATATTTTTTACCGGTCTTGTGTAGCCAATATGGTAGCGTTGACGCAGAACGGAGCATGATGCAGATCACAAGTTATCGAGACCTCCCTATGCCCAAGCCACCGATCAGCCGCTTCCCCATCCCCGATATTGCGGGGCTGCCGGAAGACATCCGCGCCCAGATCTTCGCGATTCAGGAAAAAACCGGCTTCATTCCCAATGTGTTTCTGGCGCTGGCGCACCGGCCGGCGGAATGGCGCGGGTTTTTCGCCCTCCACGATGCCGTGATGACCCACGCAAGCAGCCTCACCAAGGCCGAGAAGGAAATGATCGTGGTGACGGTGAGCAGCGGCAACGAATGCCATTACTGCGTGATCGCCCACGGCGCGATTCTGCGTATCGTCGCGAAGCATCCGCTGTTGGCGGATCAGCTCGCGATCAATTACCGCAAGGCCGACATCACGGCGCGGCAGCGCGCCATGCTGGATTTCGCGGTCAAGGTGAGTGAGCAGTCGGCGGCCGTGGACGAGGGCGATTACGCCCGCCTGCGGGAACACGGCTTTGCGGATGAGGATATCTGGGACATCGGCGCCATCAGCGCCTTTTTCTGCCTGTCCAACCGGCTCGCGAATCTGATCGGCATGCGTCCGAACGATGAGTTCTACACGATGGGGCGCGGCTGATCAGAAGTTCATCAGCGCCAGCGCGTCCGGATAGGGATCGAGGTACCAGGAGCGCGCGATAAAGGGGTCCGGTGCGTTACGGAAGTGGTGCCTGAGCAATCCGATGGGCACGCTCAGCGGGACTTCTCCGTCACCGTAACGCGCGATCGCCTCGCCCAGCTCGGCCTTGGCGTCGCGGTCGAGTTCCCGCTTCAGATAGCCCTGGATGTGTTGCAGTACATTGACGTGGTTGCCGCGGGTCGCGAGCTTCTTCAGGGTGGCCATCGCGCCCTCGATGTAGGCTGCGGCGCGAGACTCCAGGTCATGGGTGCCGGCGGCGAGCCGTCCCAGGGCGCGGTAGGCATTCTGGTCGTGGCTCATCAGGATCAGCTTGTGACGGGCGTGGAAATCGGTCAGCGTGCGCGCGCTGACCCCTGCCGCCACCATCTGCTGCCAGCGCCACAGCACATGGACCCGGCGCACGAAATTCTCGCGCAATGCAGGATCGGCCAGGCGGCCCTCGTCTTCGACAGGAAGCAGCGGGAAGCTGGCCATGAGCCGCGCCGCATAGAGGCCGGTGCCGTCGTGCTCCGGCACCTCGCTGCCCTCGGGATAGATCCGCACCCCCGTCACACCGCAACTGGGTGAGTCTTTCTTGAAAATGTAGCCGCAGAGTCCGGCGTGCCAGTCGCGCCGGTCCCGGGCACAGGCCTCCAGCGCTTCCGTGACATCCAGCGTCGGATCCCGCACGCCCCGCGCACGCACGCCCTCCGCAGTTCGTACCAGACGCACCGGCGGACGCGGGACGCCCATGCCGATGGCGACTTCCGGGCAACAGGGCTGGAGGTCGAAGTAGCGTCCCAGGGTCTCCAGAATGTCATCGTTGCGCTTGTGGCCGCCGTCATGGCGCACCGCCTCGCCCACCAGACAACTGCTGATGCCAACCGGGATCTTTTCCGGATGCTGCTCCGTCATCGCGCTGGTCCTTCACGCCCCGCGCGCCACTGTTCGATCACGCCGCGATAACCGGTGCGCCAGTTCGGGTAGGCAAAGCGGTAGCCCGTCTGCTTGATCCGATCGTTGCGGCAGCGTTTGTTCTGCCCGCCGCCGGCGGGCGCCGCGGGTGGCGCCGGCACACCGAGCTCCGCTGCCAGCCAGCGCGCCACGTCCCCGGCAGGCGCCGGCTCGTCGTCGCTGGCGAGATACACCGGCGCTAGCCCGGTCCCCGCAAGTTGACGGCGATGGAGCCATTCCAATACGCCGAGACAATCGTCGCGGTGGATGCGGTTGGTGTAGCTCGGCGGGTCGTATTGCACCGGCACGCCCGCCAGCACCTGCCGCAACAGCCGCTCCCGGCCGGGACCGTAGATGCCCGAAAAACGCACTGTGGTCGCCGGTGCGCCCGCATCCGCCAGGCACCGTTCGGCAGTGAGCAGCCACTTCGCGGTGGCGGTGCTCGGCGCGGCGATCGTGTCTTCGTCCACCCATTCACCGGCGTCCTGTCCGTAGACGCTGGTGGAGGAGACAAAAAACCAGTGCTCGACGCGGCCCGCCAGCCGGGCGCGTAGATGCTCGATGCCCGCGCCGTAGAGCGCCTGATAGGCAGCGGCGTCCCGCGCGCCGGGCGCCAGGATGACGAACACCTGCGCGAAGGGGCCGCCGAGGTCGCTGAGCGTGTGCGCCTGGGTGAGATCCGCGCGTCGATAGGTCACGCCGGCCAGGGGCGAGTCCGGCGGCGTGCGCTTGAGCGCGGTGACGCGGTGACCGGACGCGACCAGCCGGGCGGCGAGCCCGGCACCCAGATCGCCGCAGCCCACCAGCAGCAGGTCCGCCATCAGGCCAGCCCGGGCGCGATCTGCGCGAGTTGCCGGTCGTGCACGCGCGTCAGCGTGAGCAGTGCGGCCAAGGCCCCGATCAGGGCGAGCAGCATGTCCCACTGGGTGTCCCAGACATCGCCCTGGGTGCCGAGAAAAGCGATCGCGCCTTCCTCGGCGATCACCGCAGTCCACCATTCGAGCAGTTCGTAGGTAGCCGCGAGTGCCAGCACAAAACAGCAAATCAGGAAAAACAGCCAGCCGCCCGGGACCAGCACGCGCTTACGCAACAGGATCTCCCGCGCCACCATGGCCGGGATGAAGCCCTGGGCGAGGTGACCGATGCGGTCGTAATGATTGCGCGCAAAACCCAGGGTCTCCTCCAGCCAGAACCCCAGAGGCACTTGCGCGTAGGTGTAGTGAGCGCCCACCAGCAGAATCGTGGCGTGCAGCGCAATCAGCCAGTACAGCAGCCGGGTCAGCGGAAAACTGCCGCGGGTGGCGATCAGCAGCGGCACCGCCACCACCACGGGCAATGCTTCGAGCCACCAGGTGAGGCGATCCGCGGGCTGGTGCCAGGACCAGACCGTCACGGCCGCGAGCAGTGCGGCGAGTGCCGCGAGTTCGCCTCGGCGGATCATGATGCGGTGCGCCCGCGTGCGGCGAGCCGCGCCACCAGGCGGCGCTGGAAACCCTGGAAGCCGCCGTTGCTCATGATCACCAGATGGGCCGGCGCCGCCACCTGCGCGACTTGGTCGAGCAGGGCCTCGATGTCATCCACCACGCGGGAATTCGCCGCGCTCGCAAGCGCCTCGTCCAGGGACCAGTCGAACCCCGCCGGGCGGTACCAGAGGGCGCGGTCGGCGCAGGCGACGGCGGCCCCCAGCTGATCGCGATGCACGCCGAGCTTCATGGTGTTGGAGCGCGGTTCGAGGATGGCGACGATGGTCTCGTCCCCGACCTGGCGGCGCAGCCCTTCGAGGGTGGTGGCGATGGCGGTCGGATGGTGGGCGAAATCGTCGTAGACCCGGATGCCGCCCTCGTCGAACAGACATTCGAGGCGCCGTTTCACCCCGCGAAACCTGCCGAGGGCCGCGCAGGCCACGGCGGGCGTCACCCCGGCATGGCGCGCCGCCGCGATGGCGGCGAGCGCATTGGCGACATTATGGGCGCCAGTGAGCGTCCACTTCACGTTGCCCATGGGCACGCCATCGAGCGTCACTGCGAAATCGGTGCCGGCCCCGGCGTGCGGTTGCGCCTGCCAGCGGCCGCCCGCCCCGGTGGTTTCGGTCTCGCTCCAGCAGCCGCGTTTCAGCACCTGCGCCAGCGCGGTATCGGCGGCCGGCAGCAGGATGCGGCCGCTCGCGGGAACGGTGCGGATCAGGTGATGAAACTGGGTCTGGATGGCGGCGAGATCGGGAAAGATGTCGGCGTGGTCGTATTCCAGATTGTTGAGCACCAGGGTGCGCGGCCGGTAGTGAACGAACTTGGAACGCTTGTCGAAGAAGGCGGTGTCGTACTCGTCGGCCTCGACGACGAAAAACGGGCCGGTGCCGAGCCGCGCCGAAACTCCGAAATTGCCGGGTACCCCGCCGATCAGAAAGCCGGGCGCGAGGCCGGCATCTTCCAGAATCCAGGCCAGCATGCTCGCCGTGGTGGTCTTGCCGTGGGTGCCCGCCACCGCCAGCACCCAGCGCCCCGGCAACAGGTGATCGCCCAGCCACTGCGGACCCGAGGTGTAACTGAGCCCGCGTTCGAGCACGGCTTCGACGCAGGCGTTGCCCCGCGACAGCGCGTTGCCGATCACCACCAGATCGGGAGCGGGCTGTAACTGCGCGGGGTCGTAACCCTCGATCAGCGCTATGCCGGCCGCCTCCAGCTGATCGCTCATGGGCGGATAGACATCGGCGTCGCTGCCGGTCACCCGATGCCCGGAAGCCGCCGCCAGTTGCGCCAGGCTGCCCATGAAGGTGCCGCAGATACCCAGAATATGAATGTGCATGAATGCTCCGCTGAGCGCGGATTATCGCTGCGGGAGCGCAGGCTGTCAGTCGTTTCCGCCCAACGGCTTTTCCGCACCGGCAAAACGGCAAAAACGACGTCGCAAAATCGTCCTTCACCGTGCGGAACTTCGGCGGTCACCGGCGCTGCTTCGACGCCAGAGGTGGCGTGATGACACCGACGAACAAGGGACCAACCGACCCGCACCAGGGCGGGCCGGTCGGTCAGCGTACGGCGACGGGTTTCGCCCGGCCTACAGTGAAATGCCGGAAAAGAAATCCTTGAACCCGTAGGGCGCATAGGGGCCGATGCACAGGTGCTCGAGCACGCCCATGCCCTTTTGCTTGCCGTCGCTGACACGAACCACCTGCTGCATGTGCAGGTTGGGGCCTTCGCCGAGATCCAGTTTCAGTGGATCGAACACTTCGCCGCCAATTTCCAGCTCGCCCTGCCATACGCCCTGGCACCAGGTGGGGTGAAAGTAGCCCAGGCCCTTCATGTGGAAACGCAGGATCGGCTCGAACGCGATGGTGCGGACGTTCCCCCGCAGGTCGATCAGATCGACCTCGGCCGCGGCGATCCTCCGCGTGTTGGGCTCATAGCGGAGTCGATGGGCGACGGACGCCATGTGGACGATGCCGGGGTCGTCGCCGTCCGGAACTTCAGCGGTGGTCTTGTACAGCGGCGCGGTGAGCGCCTCGCGCGCCAGTGCCTCGCCGTTGGCGCCTTCGAAGGACAGCGCGTGGGAAACATGATCCTCCCAGAACAGCGGCGCCCAGATGAAAAAGAACGACGCTGGCGGTCGCGGCGCGCCGACCGGGCCGGATTTGCCGAAATTGCGCACGCCCCAGGAGCGGTCCTTGGTGCCGTGGCACAGCTCGGGTTTGACCTGGATGCTGCCGTCCGGATAGCGGACTTCACCGGACCAGACGCCGAACTGATCGAAGCGGGTGGCGTCCATGACCCGGCGGGTGCCGCTCCAGATGGTCTGGCGGGCCTCTTCGATGCCGGCGGTGCGGGTCGAAAAGGTGAGATCGCAGCTGATGCCGGTCTTGTTGTCGTCCAGCACCACCCGGCTGATGCGCATGGGTTCCACCACTTCGATGCGAAACGGCCCGCAGCGCATCTCCGTTCGCTCCTGCGGCGCCCGGCAGGAACCGAAGAAGCAATGCTGTCTGCCGCCCTTTTCCACCACGCTGAACGCGCAGTCGAGAATGCCCAGGTGAGGATAGACCGCCATGCCGATGCCGAAATACCAACTGCCATCCTTGGCGTAGCCGTTGAACCAGGTGCGGTCGTAGAAATTGGTGTCGCTGGTGGCCGGGTGGGCGAGGGGTTCGGCAGTCTGGTGGATCGGGTAGTCGTCGAATTTGTTGAGCATGGCGTGGTCCCCTGTCGATTTCGTTGTGGTTGTCCGGGCAAGCAAGCTCCCGCGGGAGCGGCGAATCATAGCAAGGCGCGTGACCGGAACAGGAGTCAGCGCAATGGGGTCGGGTCGGAGTAAGCGCTTGCCGGCCACCGGCGCCTGCGCTTTTTGCGCTGGCCAAGGGCGGGTTCGGGAGGCCATGCGAGCCATACGGCAATGGTCCGGAATTGCGCGGCGGCAGGCATCGGTGGTGCCTGGCATTTGTGTATCCGAACGGATACCATGCGTTTCATGAATTCATTTCGGCGCACACCGGAGTTTGACACTTGGCTCAAGGCCTTGCGTGATCCTGTCGGCAAGGCCCGAATAATCGCGCGTATTCGCTCTGCCGAAGCCGGGAACTTTGGCGACTGCGAACCTGTAGGGGAGGGTATCTCAGAAATGAAAATCCATTGTGGGCCGGGCTACCGGGTTTATTACTCCCGAAAAGGAGACGTTACCTATCTGCTGTTGTGCGGCGGAGATAAGTCCACCCAGAAGCGTGATATCAAGCAAGCCAAGACCTTGCTCAAAAGTTATGAGGGTTGAGTCATGAAGAAGAAGCTTGCGCAGTTTGATGCTGCCGAATACCTCGACAATGAAGAGGTCATTGCGGCGTACCTGAACGCGGCTCTTGAAGACGAAAATCCAGATATGTTTCTTGTAGCAATCAGCGATGTCGCGAAGGCCAGAGGTATGGCGCAGCTCGCCAAGGATACTGGTTTGGGTCGTGAGAGCCTTTACAAGGCGTTGGCTCCTGGTGCAAAGCCACGGTATGACACCGTCTTGAAGTTGATCCGTGCTCTTGGTGTAGAGCTGCACGCTGCTCCAGCGCATAAGTAAGTGCGGGCCAACTCTAAGGAAGGTCTGAATAACCCAAATTTCAGCCTTCCAGATACTCAATGTTATGCGTAACGGAGCCTCGATCTGCGGTGGCGAATAATTGGAACATCCCGGCGTGGCTGGAGCAGGAAGTTCGAGAGCGAGATAGCGTTTGTGTGTACTGTGGCGTTGCCTTTACTCCGGCGAATGTCTCGCGGAGGACTGCAACAAGCTGGGAGCACATCATCAACGATGCTTCCGTCATCACCAGGGAGAACATCGCGCTGTGCTGCTGCGGATGCAACTCAAGCAAGGGCCAGAAGAGGCTCTCCGAGTGGCTGGAGTCCAAGTATTGTTTGGCCAAGGGCATCAGCACCGACACGGTCGCGCCAATTGTCAGGAAGGCAATCGAAAATGGTCAGTAACGAGACTGTAGAAAAACCCAACTCCCGGAATCGGGCGAGGCGTTTCGTGAACATCGAGGCCGTAGCTTGCCGCAAGCTGCGTCAGCTGGAGATCGCCGGGCGCCTTGAAGACCGTCGGGTCCCGCCTGGCAATCGCCTGGAACCACTTCGTGGAGATAGAACCGGCCAGCACAGCATTCGCATCAATGATCAGTGGCGAGTCTGCTTTCGCTGGACACAGTCCGGAGCGGCGGATGTCGAGATTGTGGACTACCACTGAGGAGGAAACGTTATGAGGAAAATCAAGCCCATCACCCCGGGAGAACTTCTCGCAGAGGAGTTCCTCAAGCCCATGGGGATCACCCAGTACCGCCTGGCCAAGGAGATTGGCGTCCCTGCGCAGCGGATCGGCGCCATCGTTATGGGCAAGCGTGCCATCAGTGCAGATACGGACCTTCGTCTGTGTCGCTATCTGGGTCTCTCCAATGGTTATTGGTTGCGGGCCCAGGCCGCCCACGACACTGAGGTCGCAGAGCGCACACTCGGTTCAGCCATTGCCAAGATCCGGCCGTGGAGCTGTCTAACCCCAGGTTGCAGGCGACGCGCATAAAGCCGCGTGCGCCTGAGCCGGAACGTTGGGCACAAAACACTTCCAAGTCCCCCCCCCCCCCCGCGTCATGTTTAGCCGAATAATCTTCAAGAACCAAACGGGCTACGGTCCACTAGTCGATGTTGGTTCGATTGCGGAAGCGCTGTTGTTCTACGGGCATGTTTCCATAATTACGAATACGGGTACGATCAGGTATCTACTGACGCAGATTCCGCCTTTTGTGTTTCTTGATCTTGTTCGCTCAAAAAGAATCACGCTTTACTATATCTCTGATCAAGTGGCCGTTCGGACTATCGAACGCCAAAGCCATTTGGCGCTCCATAATTTCGTTACATTTTCATCACCGCAGCACACCATCGATAAAGTGCCGCCCGAGGAATTTTACAAGAGGACACAAAATAGGTTGGCATCAAGGCAATTTGCAAAATTTGTTCAGCCTATTGATCACGGCCTTTTTGATCTACGAGCGGTGCTATCCACGTTTGAAAACTTTGAGCTCATTGAGTCATCTGTAAACTCAATAGTCCGTGCGGTCGCACCGCAGTACAAACAACACGAAGCTATTCGCTTTCGCATTGAACGCGAGAACCACGGTTTCGTTGTTGACACGAATATCAATTTTACGGGCCTGAATACTGAATACCACCGCGCTGTCCCTAAAGAGCATTCTTCAATCTCCTCCGCATACTTGTTGTCGCTCTTCCAGGCAACGCAAGAGGAGTTGTATTTTGCGGCGCAACTTGATTCGGAAGTAGCAGTATCCCTCTTGAGCCGAGAAATACATGCTCAAACCTTGAGCTCAGTGCTGAACAGGCGATTTAGGAGTGAAAAGCAAATAGAGGCGTTCGGCGCTTTAACGCTCGATTCTGGTCACGCGATTAGAGAATACGTTAATTCTGGCAAAGTGCCATTTGCTGACGTTGTTCGCTTGCTAGAAAGGGCGGACAAATTCAGGGCATGGCTGGAAAAACAGCCCGCCAATGAAGATCTAGTCAAAAATTATTATCGCGCAGTTATTGAGGACACGTGGGTGGAGAAGTTGCCTGTCAAAACCACGAGATGGGGTATCTTTACTGCGGCAGGGATTGGTATGGATTTGATGGGCGCTGGAGGATTAGGAACATCAATTGGTGTAGCGCTTGGCTTTTTCGATACATTCGTTCTTGATAAGTTGATCGGAGGATGGAAGCCGCATCATTTTGTTGAAGAAGAGTTAGAAAAACTGTTTCCAAGAAAGGTAGGAAAAATGAACAAGGCCAATAGACATCAAGTGCCTAACAACGGTTCCAGCCGATGTCGGCGCTAATGCGCCGCCGCGCCTGAACCTGACCATTAGGCCCCAATGAGACTTTGGTCGCTTCACCCTCGCTACATGGACCGCCAAGGCCTGCTTGCGCTGTGGCGTGAATCGCTGCTGGCCAAGGCGGTGCTTCGCGGTGAGACGACCGGCTATCGCCATCATCCGCAGTTGCTGCGGTTTCAGGCAACGGGATCCCCGCGATCGGCGATCAACGCATACCTGCACGAAATTCATGCCGAGTCAGTCGCTCGCGGCTATCGCTTTGATGGCAGCAAGGTTGGTCCGCGCAGGTCGATGGCGACGATTCCCGTGACGAGCGGGCAAGTCCAGTACGAATGGGCGCACCTGCTGACCAAACTTTCCGCCCGGAGCAGGCCTTTGTACCTTCAGTGGCAGGGCTGTGCCGTACCGGAGTGCCACCCACTGTTTCACGTCATCCCCGGCGACGTCGAGCAATGGGAGCGCGTTGGCACCTGACCACATGTTCAAGCGGATGTGTGTGGCGCTGAACTCCGGGATTGGGCGGCCGGACGAACGCTGTGCTTGGGTTTCATGTCATGCGGCCAGGGGGTGATTCCAGTATCATCCGGCGTCCCTGAGCACTGCCGTCCAGACGGGATATGTCATGACCAAACGCAACCTTTTCTATGCCCAGTCCGGCGGCGTCACTGCGGTGATCAACGCCACTGCCTGCGGCGTGATCGAAACCGCGCGCGCCAACCGCCGCCACATCGGCGCGGTGTATGCGGGGCGCAACGGGATTCTGGGCGCATTACGTGAAGAGTTGATCGACACCGGCAAGGAGAGCGCGAAAACCATCGCGGCGCTGCGCCACACGCCGTCCGGGGCCTTTGGGTCCTGCCGCTACAAGCTCAGGAACCCGGCCGTGGACAATACCCAGTACGAGCGTCTGCTCGCCGTGTTCGAGGCCCACAATATCGGCTATTTCCTTTACAACGGCGGCGGCGATTCCGCCGACACCTGCCTCAAGGTGGCGCAGCTCGCGCACAGCCATGGTTACCCGCTGCAGGCGATCCATCTTCCCAAGACCGTGGACAACGATCTGCCGTTTACGGATTGCTGCCCGGGCTTCGGTTCGGTGGCCAAATACGTTGCGGTGGCGACGCGCGAGGCCAGCCTGGACGTGGCCTCCATGTGCGAGACCTCGACCAAGGTCTTCATCCTGGAGGTGATGGGACGCCACGCCGGCTGGATCGCGGCGGCGGGCGGACTCGCCGCGGAACGGGACGGCGATCCGCCCCACATCATTCTGTTTCCGGAAATCGCCTTCGACCGGGCCAAATTCCTGGCGCGGGTCGAGCGCACCGTCAAGCGCAACGGCTACTGCGTGATCGTCGCCTCCGAGGGCACCCGCTACGCGGACGGCACTTTCCTCGCCGATGCCGGCGGCACCGATGCCTTCGGCCACAAGCAGTTGGGCGGTGTGGCCCCGACGCTGGCGACCCTGGTGAAGGAGGCGCTCGGCTACAAATACCACTGGGCGCTGGCCGATTACCTGCAACGCGCGGCGCGCCATATCGCTTCGGCGACCGATGTCGAGCAGGCCTACGCGGTGGGCCGCGCCGGGGTGGAGTACGCGCTGGCCGGCAAGAGCGGCGTGATGGTCACCATCGAGCGCGCGTCGGGCAGCAAGTACAGCTGGAGCCTGGGCGAGGCGCCGCTGGAAAAGGTCGCCAACGTGGAGCGCACCATGCCGCGCGCCTTCATCACTCGCGACGGCTTTGGCATCACGCCCGCCGCGCGTGAATACCTGGCGCCCCTGATCGCCGGCGAGGATTACCCGCCCTACCACAACGGGGTGCCCCGCTACGCGCGACCGGACAACAGGCTCGTCCCGCGCAAGCTCAAAACCCGCTTCATCGTCTAAGCCCCGTGCCCCCGAGCCGGCGCAGTGTTTCCCTTGTGCTCGGCAGTGGCGGCGCCCGCGGGCTCGCCCATATCGGCGTCATCCGCTGGCTGGAGGAAGAAGGCTATCGGATCGACTCCATCGCCGGCTGCTCCATCGGCGCGCTGATCGGCGGTCTCCATGCGGCCGGCAAACTCGTCGCTTACGAACACTGGTTGGTGAAGCAGTCGCGGCGCGGCCTGCTCAGGCTGGTCGATGTCACCTTGCCGCGCACCGGGCTGATCGCCGGCGACAAACTGGCCGAACTGCTGCGCGACCTGATCGGCGATGTCGCCATCGAGGCGCTGCCGATCCGCTTCACCGCGGTCGCCGCCAATATCGAGAGCGGGCGCGAAGTCTGGCTCACCCGCGGACCGCTCCTGGAAGCGATCCGCGCCTCCATCGCGATCCCGGTGCTGTTTCCGCCCTACCGGCTCAACGGTAGCTTGCTGGTGGACGGTGGCATCCTCAATCCGGTGCCCATCGCGCCCACACTGAGCGATGACACCGACCTCACCATCGCCATCCATGTCAGCGGCCAGGTGCAGCTGGCGCCACCCGCAGCGGAAGATCTGCCGCTCAGTACCGACAGCGAGAGCGGCTATCTGCGCCGTGTCGTGGACAGCGTGCGTCAGCGCAGCGCCGTGCCGGTGAGTTGGCAGATGCTGGATATCGCCACCCAGGCGTTCGACGCCATGCAGAGCACCATCGCGCGCCAGAAGATGGCGGCCTATCCGCCGGACGTTTTGGTGGAAATCCCCCGCAACCTGTGCGGGATTCACGAATTCCACCGCGCCGCCGAGTTGATCGAGGTGGGCTACCGCGCGGCCGCCGAGATCATCCCCCGGGAGCTGGACCGGGCCGGGCTGCGGCGCCGGGCACCATCGGGGCCCAGTCATCCCGGCTGAAAGCGGGCACCGGATCGACGGGCGGAGTGGGACGCGGTATGTTGGGCGGGACGCAAGCGCATAGCGAGGGTCCCGCCATGGCAGAGCGCACGGATTCGAACGTCGTTTCCCTTCCCGGTGACCGGGTGCCCTATGCGGTCTACCGCAGCGCAGCGCCCCTGTCGGCCGGCACCGAGTTGATGTTGCAGCGCATGGGGATGCGCTGGTATGCGCCCCTGGCATGCTGGACCAATGCGCCGGAGTCCTGGCGGCGCGAGCAGATCGCGGTACTGCTGGGCCGCGCCCTCGGCGCTGCCGCCGCCCGGCACTGATCTTCCGCGGGCGATGAAGAGCGCCCCGGGGCGAACGCAGGCAGGCGCCCGGACGCGCGTCAGGCGCCGTGCCGGGCGCGGTAGGCCTGGACCTCGGCGCGGGCGGGGAGCTGAATCAGCTCGATCATGGTGCCGTCAGGATCCTCGAAGATCACCGCCTTGATGAACCCGTAGCCCTTGAGCTCCAGGTCCATGGGCTCCGCGTAAAACTGGATGCCGCGCGCCTTGAGCCGGTCATGGACGGCTTGCAGCGTTTCGCCGGTCACTTCAAACGACAGCAGAAAAATGCCGGGATCGCCGGGCTGCTTGGGTCCGGTGCGCCGCTCGGCGGGCGGGTCGAACTGGATCAGTTCCACCTCGCCGGTCAGCTTGCCGCCCTGCTGGAGGATCACCGAGCGACCCTGGGTGCCCGGTTTCAGCTTGAGCAGCTTTTCCGTGATGGTGCCCGCCAGCGGCATATCGAGCGTCTTGGTGAAGCCCAGGATCTCCTCATAGAAGGCGACGGATTTGTCGAGATCGCTCACGGTGAGCGCGACATGGTGAACTTCGCTGATGGCCATGGTGGTTTCCCCCGGTTGGGTGTGGTTATGGATGGCTGGATGACTGCCTTTATAGCGCTGCCGGGTGGACCGGCGGCAGCCCGATTTGTGACTGCGCTCAGCCGGGGCTGAACAGTTTCGCGCGCACCGTGTGGCGGTACTCGCGGGGCGTGACGTCGTAGAGGCGGCGGAACAGGCGGGCGAACCAGGCGGTGTCCTGGTAGCCGCAGCGCTGGGCGATTTCGGCGATGGTCAGGTTGGTGCTCTGCAAGAGCTGGCGGGCGGTATCCAGGCGCAGTTCCTGGAGGTACGCCAACGGCGGTTCGCCCACTGCGTCGCGAAAGCGCCGGTTGAAGGTGCGCAGGCTGAGGTCGAAACGCCCGGCGAGCTCCGCGATCGACACCGGCTTGTCGAAGTTGTCCTGGAGCCAGATCTGCGCCTGCACCACGTCCTCGTCGGAGTGTCTTGCCGCCGCATCGTCCAGATAGCGGCTGCCCTCGAAGGCGTTGCGGATCTCGTGGAAAAACACCCGTTCCACATGGCGCGCCACGGCGCGGCCGTAAATGCGGTAAACGATGTGGGCGAGCAGCTCGGCGAGCGCATTGACCCCGGCGGTGCAATAGATGGTGCCGGCGCGGGTGGTGAAGTACTGGCGCTGCAACTGGACCTCGGGATAGTCGTGTTGAAACTGATCGAAATAGTGCCAGTGGGTGGTGGCCGGTTTGCCATCAAGCAGGCCGGTGGCGGCGAGCAGGCAGGTGCCGGTCCCTACCGCCGTCAAGGTCGCTCCCGCCCGGTGTTGTTCGCGCAGCCAGGGCAAATAGTCGGGATGGCGGCGCAGGGCGCGGCGCGGGCTGCGCCACAGGCTGGGCACATGTACCAGGTCATAGGGGCGAAAGGGTGCGATGGCGCCGCTGGGGCTCAGCGCAAACCCGGACGCGGACTGGATCGGCGCGCCATCCAGGGTCAGGGTATCGATCGCGATGGTGCGACAGTGGCGGTCGCCGCGCATCGCAAAGGCCTCGGCATTGCGGAAGATTTCCACCGGCAGGGTCGCGCTGGTGGCCAGCGTCTCCTCGCACAGAATCACGGCGACCCGATAGGGTTCAGGGGTTTGGGTCATTGATATGGCTCTGGATTGGCCGAATTCGCCGACAATATGGCCAGATCGTCCATAACGCAACGGGGATGGCGACCCTAGAATGCGAATCCCACCTGATCTTGGCTTGTTCTGCACCATGGCAATCCTGCCGGTTATCGTCGGCTACGGCGGCTGCAACGCCGCCGGTCGCAGCTCGTTCGATCAATCCTATAAACGCATGATCCTCGAAAGCCTCACGGGTGCGGAGCGCGAAACGACGCTGGCCGGGCTGGCCTGCATGATGGGCCTGGCGCGCTGGGATGGTTCGGGTTATCGGGACGCGGCGGGCGCGCCCCTTGCGCGCGCCGCCGTGGCCGCGCGCTACGCCGCAGATGTGGTGGACGGCACGCTGATCCGCCGCATCGAGGCCACCCATTTCGATCCGGACGCGGTGTTCTGCCACCGCAATCTGACCGCCGAGCTCTGCGCTGGCGACGAGATGCGCTTCAAGGTGGCTCGCCGCCAGCTGCCAGCGCCGTTGCCGCCGGGCTGGGAAGTGGTGGCCGACCATGGCGATGCTTTCACGGTGGCGGTGCAGGGGGTGCAGGAATGGCGATTGCCCGCCACCCAGGCGATGGGGGTGAAGGCCGCCGGTCAGCTACCGCGCGGGTTTGATCCGGGCGCCGGCTACAACTCGCGCTTCCAGCCCCGGGGTTTGCAGATGGCGGTGATGGGCGCCAGCGATGCGATCCACTCCCTTGGCGTCTCTTGGCAGGATATCTGCGCCCGGGTGCGTCCCGACGAAATCGGCACCTACGCCTCCTGCGCCATGGGCCAGTTGAGCGATGAAGGGTTGGGCGGCATGTTGCGCGCCAGCCTGCTCGGCGGTCGCGCCACCGCCAAACAGTTGCCCCTGGGCCTCAACAGCATGCCGGCGGACTTCGTCAACGCCTATGTGCTGGGCAGTCTGGGCCACACCGAAGCCATCACCGGCGCCTGCGCCAGCTTTCTATACAACCTCCACGCGGGCGTGCGCGATATCCGCCGAGGCGTGCGCCGGGTCGCCCTGGTGGGCGGCAGCGAAGCGGCGGTCACGCCCGAAATCATCGAAGGCTTCGCCAACATGAATGCGCTGGCGAACGAAGACGCCATGGTGCGTCTGGGCGATCCGGACCCGCGTCGCTACAGCCGGCCCTTCGGCTACAACGCGGGTTTCGTCGTGGCCGAGGCATCGCAGTACCTGTTCCTGATGGATGACGCGCTGGCGATCGAGCTCGGCCTCGATATTCACGGCGCCGTGCCGGAAGTCAGCATCGACGCCGACGGCGTCAAGAAATCCATCTCCGGACCGGGTCCGGGCAACTACCTTTGCCTCGGCAAGGCGGCCGCCGCGGCGCGGGCGCTGCTCGGCGAGCCGGGGTTGCGCCGGCGCAGCGTTGTGTTCGCGCACGGTTCCAGCACCCCCCAGAACCGGGTCACCGAATCGCTCATCTTTGATCGCATTGCCGAGGCTTTCGGCATCACCGACTGGCCGATCTGCGCGGTTAAGGCCTATGTCGGCCATTCGTTGGCCGCCGCCAGCGGCGATCAGGTGATGGCGGCCATCGGCACCCTGCGCCACGGCCGTGTGCCCGGGATCAAAACCGTCACGGAGGTTGCGGCGGATGTTCACGCGAGTCGGTTGCGCATCCCGCTTGCCGATTACGACGCGCGCGACCACGGGCTCGACGCCGCCATCGTCAATGCCAAGGGGTTCGGTGGCAACAACGCCAGTGGCCTGGTGCTCTCGGCGCGGGTGACGGAGGCGATGCTCGAACGGCGTTATGCCGAGCATTGGAGTGCATATCGCACGCGGCGGGAGCGTACCCGGGAATTGGCGGCGGCTTACGAGCAACGCGTCGACCGCGGCCTGTTTGCGCCGATCTACCGTTTCGGCGAAGGGGCGATACAGGATGAAGATGTTCAAATCACCAGTACCGCGATCAGGGTGCCGGGATTTGGGTGCCCGATCTCCCTCGATGTCGAAAATCCCTATGCAGACATGATCTGATGTCGCGTCGGAGCCGGCATGTTTAGCGAAAAGCGGCGTTTTGTCGCCGGGGCGATCTGTCCGCACTGCAAGATGGCAGACCGCACGGTCGTGTTTCACCGCGATGGCCAGGATCACCGCGAGTGCGTCGCCTGCGGTTTCAGCGAGACTGGTGCTGGCGCACTGATGCCCACGCCGCCCGCCACGCGGCCGGAGCGGGCCGCACAGCGGGAGCAGGCGACGCCGGAGCCGGTGCGGCTGATTGATCCGGCACGGTCCCCGCGATCCCCAAAGTGAAGTCGCGTCGGCCTGATCCAGGTCAATTTTTTTTCGGCCACCAGTGAAACGCCGAGAAAAAACCGGTCGCGACATTGTTTCTCCCCCGGGGGGCTCTGGTACAATCACCCGCCGAACTTTCCCCGGTGCCTGCGGTCGCAACTGGCCGCCCCTTCAGAGCCCGGCAGTGGTTCAATCAAAACGGAGACGATGAGGGCGATGGTTTCTAAAGCAAATCAACTGGTCCGGGGGGGTATTGGCGCGCTGGCGCTGCTACCGTGGATTCACGCAGCGGCGGCCGAGCCGGCGACACAGCCCGAGGGCTGGAATCTGCTCAACATGCCCAAGGGCGTGACGAGCGTGAGCCAGAACGTCTACGACATCCACATGACCATCATCTGGATCTGCGTGTGGATTGGCATCACGGTCTTCGGGGTCATGTTCTACAGCATGTTCGCCCACCGCAAATCGCGCGGCCATCAGCCCGCGAATTTCCATGAGAGCACCAAGGTCGAGCTGGCCTGGACGATCGTTCCGGCGTTGATTCTCATTGTCATGGCGTTTCCGGCCACCAAGACCTTGAAACACCTTTACGACACGAGTGAAGCGGATCTCGACATCAAGATCACCGGTTCTCAGTGGAAGTGGCGGTACGATTACCTTGGCAAGGACGTCGGTTTCATGAGCCAGCTGGCCACGTCGCAGGCGTCCATCTACGGCACGGCGCCAAAAACGGAATTCTATCTTGAAGAAGTCACGGAGCCGCTGGTCATTCCGGTCGGTAAGAAGGTGCGGCTGCTGACGACGGCTACCGATGTGATCCACTCGTGGTGGGTGCCGGACCTCGCGGTCAAGCGCGATGCCATTCCCGGCTTCGTCAACGAAACCTGGGCCCGTGTCGACAAGCCTGGAATTTATCGCGGTCGCTGTGCCGAACTGTGCGGCAAGGATCATGCGTTCATGCCCATCGTGGTCAATGCGGTTCCCGAGGCGGAATTCAACACCTGGCTGGCCAAGAAACAGTCCGAAGCAGTTGCGCTGCGGGCATTGACCGAAAAAACTTTCACGCGCGACGAACTGATGGCGAAAGGCGAGGAGATCTTTGGGCAGACCTGTGCCAGTTGCCACGGCGCGACTGGCGAAGGTGTCCCCGGGGCCTTTCCGGCGCTCAAGGGAAGCAAAATCGCGCTCGGGCCGGTCGCGGATCACTTGAACATCGTGGTGAACGGCAAGCCCGGTACCGCGATGCAGGCATTTGGCGCGCAGTTGTCCGAGGTCGATCTGGCGGCGGTCATCACCTATGAACGCAATGCCTGGGGCAATAAATCCGAAGACAACATCGTCCAGCCAGTGGACGTATTCAAAGTCAAGAAAGGCCAATAAGGGGAGATATTCGTCATGGCTCACGGTCCCGCTAAAGGTATTGGTCGCTGGCTTCGCGCCACCAACCACAAGGACATCGGCACGATGTACCTGTGGTTCAGTTTCGCCATGTTTTTGCTGGGTGGACTTTTCGCGATGGTGATTCGCGCCGAGCTGTTCGAGCCCGGCATGCAGATCGTCAAGCCCGAATTCTTCAATCAGATGACCACCATGCACGGCTTGATCATGGTGTTCGGTGCCATCATGCCGGTATTTGTCGGTCTGGCGAACTGGATGATTCCCATGATGATCGGTGCGCCCGACATGGCGCTGCCGCGGATGAACAACCTGAGTTTCTGGATTTTGCCGTTCGGCTTCAGCCTGCTGGCGGCTACCCTGTTCATGCCGGGCGGCGCGCCGAACTTCGGCTGGACCTTCTATGCGCCGCTGTCTACTACTTTTGCGCCACCGACGGTCAATTTCTTCATTTTCGGCGTTCACATCATCGGAGCCTCCTCGATCATGGGCTCCATCAACATTATCGCCACCATCCTGAACCTGCGGGCCCCCGGGATGACGCTGATGAAAATGCCGCTATTTGCGTGGACTTGGCTGATTACCGCGTTCCTGCTCCTTGCCGTGATGCCAGTGCTCGCGGGCACGGTGACCATGATGCTGATGGACATCAACTTCGGGACCAGCTTCTTCAATGCCGCTGGCGGCGGCGATCCGGTGCTGTTTCAGCACGTGTTCTGGTTCTTCGGGCATCCCGAGGTTTACATCATCATTATTCCGGCGTTCGGGGTGATTTCGGCCATCATCCCCACCTTCAGCCGCAAGCCGCTGTTTGGCTATTCGTCCATGGTATATGCGACGGCGGCGATTGCCTTCCTGTCGTTCATCGTCTGGGCCCACCACATGTTTACCGTGGGCATGCCGCTTGCCGGTGAGCTGTACTTCATGTACGCCACCATGCTCATTGCGGTGCCCACCGGCGTGAAGGTGTTCAACTGGATCACCACCATGTTCCGCGGCGCCATCACCTACGAAACCCCGATGCTGTTCGCGATCGCTTTCGTGATTCTGTTCACCATTGGCGGCTTCACGGGATTGATGCTCGCGATCGCCCCGGCGGATATCCAGTACCACGACAGCTACTTTGTGGTGGCGCACTTCCACTATGTGATGGTGGCGGGTGCACTGTTCTCCAGCACCGCGGCGGTCTATTACTGGATTCCGAAGTGGACTGGGCGGATGTACAACGAGACCATGGGTAAAGTCCATTTCTGGGCGTCTTTCGTGGCCTTCAACGTCACCTTTTTCCCGCAGCATTTCCTCGGCCTGGCCGGCATGCCGCGGCGCTATGCGGACTACTCGCTACAGTTCGCCGACTGGAACATGGTCTCCAGCATCGGTGCCTTTGCTTACGGGGCGTCGCAATTGCTGTTCCTTTACAACGTGATCGCGACCATCGTGGCCGGCCGCAAGATCAGCGACCCGAAAGTGTGGGAAGGCGCCGAAGGTCTGGAGTGGACGCTGCCGACACCGGCGCCCTACCATTCCTTTTCAACACCGCCCACAGTCAAGTAAGCGGGATCATGGCGACCCACAACCCGGTCAGAAGGACAGTTCTCTGGTCGCTGCTGGCCGGCGTCGCCATGTTCGGGTTTGCGATGTTCGTGATGCCGCCGTTGTACAACGTGTTTTGTCAGGTTACTGGCCTCGGTGGCAAGACCGGCGGACGCTATGTGGCCGATCAGCCTGCGGTCGATGGGGGGCGAGTGGTGAAAGTACAGTTCGTCACTACCAACAACAGCGCCATGCCGTGGGAGTTCAGACCGCTGACCGATGCGGTACGGGTGCACCCGGGTGAGTCGCACAAGATCGAATTCTATGCCCGTAACGATACCGAACGAGACATGGTGGCGCAGGCTATTCCCAGTGTGACGCCAGCCAATGCGGCACAGTATCTGCACAAAACCCAATGTTTCTGTTTTGACCAGCAACCATTAAAAGCTGGCGCTGAAGCCAACATGCCGGTGGTCTTCTTTATCGACCCCGCATTGCCGCCCAGCGTCAATACCCTAACCCTGTCTTACACCCTGTTCGATGTCACGGACCGGCAATCCGTCGCCGTGACGGCGCGCAACTGATCGGTCGGTCGTCGCCAAGGGCGCCGCATTCTTAAGGAGAAACACATGGCATCCGAGAGTAATTACTACATTCCCGAAAACAGCTGGATGCCTGTGCTGACGGCAGCGTCCCTGGGCGCCATGGCACTCGGCGCCGGGCTCTTTGTGCAGGGCAAGACACCGTTGTTTCTGCTGGCGGGTTCGTTGGTTCTGGCGTGTGTGCTGTTCAACTGGTTCAGCACGGTCATTCAGGAAAACATGCGAGGCATGACCAGCGCGCAGGTGAAACGATCTTTCGCGATAGCCATGGGCTGGTTCATTTTCTCCGAAGTGATGTTTTTTGCCGCGTTTTTCGGCGCACTGTTCTATGTGCGGGTACTGGTGGTGCCCTGGCTGGGTGGCGAGGGCGAAAAGGCGATGACCAACACGCTGCTGTGGCAGGGTTTTACGGCGAACTGGCCGGTCATGCAGACCCCCGATCAGGCGGTAGGCGGCACCACGTTTGTGGGTCCTCACGAAAGCATGGGCTTTCCGGGCTGGAGCAAGCTTGCGGGATGGCTGCCGTTGTGGAATACGATCCTGCTGCTGACGTCGAGCTGGACGGTGCATATCGCCCACCACGCAATGAAGCACGGCAATCGCAGCCGTTTCAACTTCTTCCTGGCCATCACCGTGGCGCTTGGACTCGCATTCGTCGCCGTTCAGTATGTGGAGTACCACGAAGCCTATACGGAGATGGGGCTGACACTGAAGTCCGGCATCTATGGCACAACCTTCTTCATGCTGACGGGGTTCCACGGCTTTCACGTCTGCCTGGGCGCCTTCATGCTGGCGATTCAGTTGTTGCGAGGTCTCAAGGGGCATTTCAAGCCGGACGATCAGTTCGGCTTTGAGGCGTCATCCTGGTACTGGCATTTTGTCGATGTGGTCTGGCTCGGTCTGTTCATCTTCGTGTACGTGCTCGGCTGAAGACATCCGCGCGCGAAGCGGCAACGGCTAGGTTTCCTGGCCGTTGCCGTCTTTGCATAGAGGTGGCTGACTCAGCGGCGCGATCGCGATGTTGTTGGCGAAAGCGCGGCGGCGGTTTTGCCGCGTGAAGCCGGAGCCTCAGGGTTTGGCGGGGGCCGCCGGCGCCACTTGCTGGGGATGCAGCTGGCGGTCCCAGGGTGCGGTGCTGTTGAGCCGGCCGGACCAGAAACCCCAGCCGATGGCCAGTAACAGCGCTGAGGCTAGGGTTACCCTGACGCCCAGAGCATACAGCGTGCGGCGGCGGCTATTGCCGACATCCTTGAACAGAAACACCATGCCGGTGGTGAGACTGATCAACAGGCCGACAAACAGAACGACGATCAGCACTTTCAGCCACAAGGCGCATTTCCTCCCGCAAGCGTAAACCCGGATTTAACCACATATGCCCTCCGACCCCCAGCGCCACCGTAAACCGCGCTTTCAGTGGCGCCTGAACGGCAAGCTGCTGTTGTTCTGCCTGCCGTTGCTGCCCGTTACGCTCGGGCTCGGCTTCTGGCAGTTGCAGCGGGCGGATCAGAAGCGCGAACTTATTGCAACCTACGACAGCCGCCGGCAGGCCGTTCCGATACCCATGGCAGCTGTTACGCCGGGATCCGACCATCTCTATGTTCGGGTTCAGGTCGCAGGTGTCCCCGATACCGAGCATCAGTTTCTCCTCGATAACCGGATGCGGGGCAGTCACCCCGGTTTCGAAGTCCTGACTCCGGTGGCGCTCGACAGCGGCGGCTGGGTACTGGTCAATCGCGGCTGGCTCGCCGCAGGAGCGACGCGCGCGCAGTTGCCGGATATTCCGCCCCTTCCGGCGCGGGTCGATTGGGTCGGGTATCTATACCGGGTGCCGGGCAAACCCCTGGTGCTGGGGCGCGAGGAGCCCGCCGGCTGGCCGCAAGTTATCGAGCAGACCGATCAGGCGCAGCTGGAGAGACGCCTGGGTCACGCGCTGTTTCCCGATGTGGTGCGGCTCGAAAGCAGTCCCGGACTGGACACTGCCTGGACGATGGTGAACCTCACCCCCGAACAGCATCTGGGCTATGCGGTGCAGTGGTTCGCGCTGGCGGCGGCCCTGGCAATTCTTACCTTCGTCAGCAACAGCAATATTGCCGAACGGGTGCAGCGAACCGGAGCCCCAGAGCGTGAATGAGACACCCCGTAAACCGGCGCTGCAGCCTTGGATAATCCTGGGCATCGTGGTCGCCGTGATTGCCGGCGGCTTCATCGCTCTGCCTCGCGACGAGCAGAGCAAGGCGCGGCTGCTCGCGTTGCTGGGCACCAGCAATCGCGGCGTCCTGCTGCGCCCCATGGTTCCGGTCGCGGAGCTTGAGCTGCGTACACCCGACGATGCGCCGCTGAATTGGGCGGCAATGACACCCAAATGGCGCCTGTTGATTCCCATCGTGTCGCCTTGTGGAGAAGCCTGTAGAGCGGCGCTGTATCTCACCCGTCAGGTCCATGTGCGGCTCGAAAAGGATGCGGCGCGGGTAGAGCGGGTGCTGCTGGTACTGGGCGCGCCTCTGGATGAGGAGACGGTGGCCTGGCTGCAGCATGAGCACCCGCACCTGACCCTGATGCGGGGTGATGCGGAGGCATTCGCGCGCTGGCCGGCGGCCATCGCGGCGGCCTGGAGTCCGAGCGCAAGCCCTGTGTTCGTGGTGGACCGGGCCGGCATGGCGATGCTTTATTTCACTCCTGCCAACAGCGGTGCGGATCTGCTCGCCGATCTGCGGCATCTGCTGAAATATTCACCGGAAAACTGACGATGGTGTCATCCGCTACCGCCCGACCCGGCAAGCCCGGTGCGCGCCTCGCCCTGATTGCAGCCTGTCTCGCCGTGGTGGTGGTGGGGTTGGGAGCCTTTACACGCCTGTCCGACGCAGGCCTGGGCTGTCCGGATTGGCCGGGCTGCTACGGCCATCTGCTGTGGCCGCGCGCCGACCACGAGATCGCCAGTGCCGACGCCCGCTTTCCGGACGCTCCCGTGATTGCCGGCAAACCCTGGCCGGAGATGGTGCATCGCTATTTTGCCGGCAGCCTGGCGCTGTGTATCGTCGCGCTTGCGGTGCTGGCCTGGCGGTGGCGCCAGAGCCGCGATTACCCGCTGCGCCTGCCGCTGCTGTTGCTGTTTCTGGTGATCTGGCAGGCGTTGTTTGGCATGTGGACGGTCACCCTGAAGCTGTGGCCGCAGGTGGTGACGCTTCACCTGCTCGGGGGCATCAGCGTGCTGGCGCTGCTCTGGCTTCTAGCGTTACGGCTGCAGGACCGGCCCTGGCGCGTCGAGGGCGCCATCGCGCGTCGGCTCCGGGCCCTCAAACCCTGGATCGTGCTGGGTCTGGCGACGGTGTTTTGCCAGATCGCGCTCGGCGGCTGGATCACTTCCAACTATGCGGCGCTCGCCTGCGGCGACTTTCCCACCTGCCACGGCCAGTGGTGGCCGGCGATGAATTTCGCGCAGGGCTTCGACATCACGCAGAGGGTCGGGCCGAATTACCTGGGTGGTCTGCTGGAGAGCCAGGCGCGCACTGCCATTCACATGGGCCACCGTATCGGTGCCCTGGTGACCACCCTGATAACGCTGGGACTCTGCGCCGCGCTGCTGGCGATTCCCTGGAGCGGTGCGCGGCGCCTGGCGGGCCTCATCGCCTTGGCGTTGACGGTGCAGGTGTCGCTCGGCATCGCCAATGTGCACTTCGCGCTGCCGCTGCCAGTTGCGGTGGCCCATAACCTGGGCGCCGCATTTTTGTTGCTGACACTGGTAACCTTGGCAACCAAGATATGGACTTTGCGCGATGCCCATGACCACTGAGCAGATAACCCACGCTCCGGCAAACTGGCGCGACTATCTGGAACTGTGCAAGCCCAATGTTGTGCTGGTGATGATCGTCACCGCCGTGATCGGCATGTTCCTCGCAGTCCCCGGCATGGTCCCCGCGCGTATCCTGATACTCGGCAATCTGGGCATCGCTCTGTGCGCGGCGGCGGCCGCAGCCGTCAATCACCTGGTGGATCGCCACATCGACCTCAAGATGGCGCGCACCCTGAATCGCCCGGTCGCTCAGGGTCGCATCGAGCCGTCCCAGGTGCTGCTGTTCGCCGCCGTGCTCGGCACGGCGGGCATGGCGATCCTGCTGGTCTGGATCAACGCGCTCACGGCCTGGCTCACGCTGGCCTCGTTGCTGGGCTATGCGGTGGTCTACACCCTCTACCTGAAACGTGCCACACCTCAGAACATCGTGATCGGCGGCCTGGCCGGCGCCGCGCCGCCGCTGTTGGGCTGGACCGCGGTGACCGGCGAAGTCCACAGTCATGCACTGCTGCTGGTGCTCATCATCTTTGCCTGGACGCCGCCCCATTTCTGGGCCCTTGCGCTGCACCGCAAGGACGAATACGCACGCGCAAATATCCCGATGTTGCCGGTCACCCACGGTGAGCGTTACACCAAGCTCCATATCCTGCTCTATACCATCCTGATGGTATTGGTGACGGTGCTGCCGTATCTGACCGGCATGAGCGGCTGGTTGTATCTGCTCGGTGCTCTGGTCCTCGGGGGCGGTTTTCTGTACTGGGCGCTGCGCCTCTATGTTGGCACCGATGCGACGCTCGGCATGACCACCTTCAAATACTCCATCATCTATCTGCTGGCCCTGTTCGCCATCATGCTGGTAGATCACTATCTGGTGGAGCCCGTGCTGATTGGTGTGAGGGGCACATGAGCGATCCGGATCCCGTTACGCGGCGCAACATCCGGCTCACCATCGCGCTGTTGCTGGCGTTTGTGGTGCTCTTGATTAGTGGGCTGATGTACCGGCTATCCCAGCCGCGGATTCTCAACCGCTATGAATTGCGCAACCATCATGCCTACCTGATCGACCCCCCGCGCCCGGTGGTGGGCCTGAGTCTGGTCGATCAGGCGGGCAAGCCCTTCACCGAGGCGCGGCTGCAAGGGCACTGGACGTTGGCATTCTTTGGTTTCACCCACTGCGGTGACATCTGCCCCACGACGCTGGCCACGCTCGGCAAAATGTATGCAGAGCTGAAACCGCGCGAACAGCAAGACCTGCAAGTGATCTTCATCAGCGTCGATCCCGAGCGCGATACCCCACCGGTGCTGGCGTCTTACGTCGCGCGTTTCCATCCCGATTTCGTCGGCGTCACCGGCGCGCCGGCGCGGCTGCTCAAGGTCGGGCTGGAATGGCAAACGGGCTTCGCACCGCCCATTGGCGGCGGCACCGATTATCAGGTCGAACACAGCGGCAATCTGGTGCTGATCAATCCGCGTGGCGAACTCCACGCCCTGCTGCTGCCGCCCTTCGAGCACGGTAGCCTGCGGGTGGTATGGCGGTCGCTCCGCGCGACCTACTGAGCCGCGATGTCGGTGCAGGGCCCAAGTATTGACGTGCGGTGCCGATACAGAGAGTGGCGCCCCCTGCGAACAGAGGGGCAAACAGCCCGCGCCTGCGCTGAGGAGCGCGTCACCATGAGCCAGGATCGACGTCGTTTTACCCGTATCAGGTTTGCCAGTGCGGCGCGCATCGATGGCGCGGTGAGCGCCCAACTTATCGACATCTCGCTCAAGGGTGTTCTGTTGGCGCGCCCGGAACACTGGTCCGGCGCGCTCAATCAGTCTATCGATACCGAGATCTTTCTCGACGCTGGCACCGTCATCCGCATGCAGGGCTGTGTGGCGCACCTCGAAGATACCCGTATCGGCGTACTGTGCCGGCACATCGATATGGACAGCATCACCCATCTGCGCCGCCTGATCGAACTCAACGCCGGGGATCCCGAGCTGTTGCAGCGCGAGCTGGCGCAGTTGGGCTCATGATTTAGGCGGGTACGCCGCCGCAGCCAGCGGACGCCGATAGCCCTCGCCGCGCGCTGATCTCTCCGCCCTAAAGTTTTCCCGATCCGGGTCGAAAACCAAGGTAATCGTCCTGTGGCTATGATGTTGCGGCGAGTTGCCGGCTCGTGACGTGCGCACATCCCGCAGGTAGCCAACTTCCCGTATTACCTAGAGACAGCCCCCATGAACCCATTGCTTGGCCTCTCCATCCGGGCACGCCTGCTCGTCTTTGCTGGCCTGCCGCTGGTGGCACTCATCATCACAGCGGCCACAAGCCTGTGGGTCTTCGATGCGATCAACCAGGGAGTGGATCGCATTTACGCGGATCGCGTTGTGCCGCTGAAAGGGCTGAAAAAAATTGCCGACAACTATGCCGTGTCGGTGATCGACGCGGTGAACAAGGCCAATGCGGGCATAGTGACCGCCGAGGTGACTGCCGATCATGTCCGCCAGGCCAAGGTAAGCGCCGCCCAGGAATGGCAGGCCTACATGCTGACGACCCTGACCGCAGAGGAGGCGGCGCTTGCCGCGCAGGCCGCGGAGCTCTTCAAAAGTGCCGACGCGGATGTGGATCGGGTGCTGGGCGCCTTGGCGGGGATGCAGGGCTCCGTTGCCGGCATGCTCGGCGAATTCGATGGACCACTGTACAAAACCATTGACCCGATCAGCGAAAAGATCGGCGAGCTGGTGGACCTGCAGCTGCGCGTTGCCGGTGAGGAGCACGACATTATTGCGGCCCTTTACCACAAGGCGAGCGCCAGCTTTATGGTGGGCGTCGCCCTGGTGCTGGTGCTGGTGGCCGCGGTCTTTTGGCTGGTGTATCGCTCCGTGATGATCCCGGTTGCGCAGCTCAGGACCACCATGGAACAGGTCGAGCGAGAATCCGATCTGACGCGGGTGGTGCCGGTGTCGGGCCATGACGAACTGGCGGTGGCCGGGCGCGCGTTCAACGCCATGATGGCCAAGGTGCGTGCCGTATTCGGCCAGATCACCGCCGCCGCCGTGCAGCTCGGCGCGGCCGCCGAGGAGCTGGCGACCGTCAGCCAGCAGACCAGCCGGGGGATGGATCGCCAGCAGGGCGAGACGGATCAGTTGGCGACCGCGATGAACGAGATGACCGCCACCGTCCAGGAAGTTGCCCGCAACGCCGGAGTGGCTGCTGGCGGCACCGCCGAAGCCGATGCCCTGGCCGGCTCCGGCCGCGAGACCGTGGACGACGCGGTGGCGTCCATCGAGGAGCTGTCGCAATCGCTGGGACAGACCGCGGATGTCGTGCGTTCGCTTCAGCGTGAGAGTGAAGCCATCGGCAAAGTCATGGATGTGATTCGCGGCATCGCCGATCAGACCAATCTGCTCGCGCTCAATGCCGCCATCGAGGCGGCGCGCGCCGGCGAACACGGTCGCGGGTTCGCGGTGGTGGCCGACGAAGTACGCACCCTGTCGCGACGCACCCAGGAGTCGACCCAAGAAATCGCCGGCATGATTCAGCGTGTACAGGACGGCGCCGGTGCAGCAATGGCCGCCATGGAGCAGGGGCAGGCGCTCGGCGGCACGGGCGTGGAGCGGGTGCGCGAAGCCGGGCAGTCGTTTGCCGAAATTGCCGCGGCTGTAGTGCGGATCCACGATATGAACACCCAGATCGCCACGGCGGCCGAAGAGCAGACGGCGGTGGCGGACGAAATCAATCGCAGCGTTGTTTCCATCTCGACCGTGGCACGGGAAAGTGCGGACGGCGCCCAACACAGCGCTCAGGCCAGCGGAGAGCTGGCACGTCTGGCCACCGAGTTGCAAGGAGCTGTGAGCCGATTCACGGTCTGAGAGGGCGCGCGTCAGGTGGTACGCACGCGGGATGCGTTATGCCGGACGCGCTGCCAGCGACAGCGCGAACAATCCGGCGGCGACTACCACGATGGAAGGCCCCACCGGGGTATCCAGCCACCAGGACGCCGCGAGCCCGGCCAGCACCGCGAGCGCTGCGAGCGCGCTCGCGACTGCCGCCATGCCCTCCGGCGTGCGCGCGAGGCGCCGCGCCGAGGCGGCGGGGATGATCAGCAACGCGGTGATCAGCAGCACGCCCACGGCTTTCATGCCGGTGGCGACCACGGCGGCCAGCAGCAGCTTGTAGACCGCCTTGATCGCACCGACCCGGACACCTTCCACGCGCGCCAGATCCTCCTGCACGGTGATCGAGATCAGCGCGGTCCACAGCCAGCCCAGCACCGCGAGGGCAACGCCGGTGAGCACCCAGATGGCGGCCACTTCGGCCGGGGTGATGGTCAGCAGATCGCCAAACAGCAAGGCTTCCATATTCACGCGCGCGCCCGGAATCAGCGCGAGCGCCACCAGGCCGAGCGCGAGCGCCGAGTGCGAGAGGATGCCGAGCAGCGTATCGGCCGCCAGGATGCGCGAGCGCTCCAGGATCAGCAGCAGGATCGCGAGTCCCAGGCAGGTCACCAGCACGGCGCTGCCGCCGCCGATCCGGAGCCACAGGCCGAGCGCCACGCCGAGCAGCGCGCCGTGCGCGAGCGTATCGCCAAAATAGGCCAGCCGCTGCCACACCATCAGGCTGCCGAGCGGGCCTGCCAGCACCGCCAGACCCAGGCCACCGGCGGCGGCCCAATAGAGAAAATCCAGGTTCATGAGCGCGCGCTCGTCACCGGAGCGGCCGCCGCTCAGCCGTGATCATGGTGATCGTCATGGCGGTGATCGTGGTGGTGGGCGTAAAGCGCCTGGCGATGTCCGAACAGGGCCACGAACGCGGGATCGAGGGAGACCTGGCGCGGCGTACCGTGGCAGCAGATGTGCCCGTTGAGGCAGATCACCTCGTCGGTGGCCGCCATCACCAGATGCAGATCGTGGGACACCATCAGGATGGCGCAGCCGAGGCGCTGGCGCAGGTCGCCGATCAGCGCGTAGAGCGCCTCCTGGCCGGTGACATCCACCCCCTGCACCGGCTCGTCCAGCACCAGCAGATCGGGGTGGCGCAACAGGGCGCGCGCCAGCAGCATGCGCTGGGTCTCGCCGCCGGAGAGCGCGCGCACCGGGCGTGCCCACAGATCCGGAATCCCGGTTTCGGCGAGGGCTGCCCGGCACTTCGCCGGGTCGCGTTCCGCCAGTTGCAGAAAGCGCCCCACCGACAGGGGCAGGGTTGGGTCGATGGCGAGCTTCTGCGGCATGTAGCCGATGCGCAGGCGGGGCGTCCGGGTCACGGTGCCGGTATCCGGCTGCAGCAGTCCGAGTGCGATGCGCACCAGCGTGGTTTTGCCGCAGCCGCTGGGCCCGATCAGGGTGAGGATGCGTCCCGCCGGGATTTCCAGATCCACCTGGTCCAGCACGCGGTGGCGGTCGAAGTGTTTGCTCACTCCGCGCAGCGCGATCAGGGGCGCCGCTACTGACATTGCTGGCACAGACCGTCGATTTCCAGACTGTGTCCGTCCACCGCGAAGCCGGCGCGCGCCGCCGTGCTCGCAATCGCCTGATCCAGGGTGTCGGCGCTGCATTCGGCCACCGCGCCGCACTGGCGGCAGAGCAGGAACAGGTTGCGGTGGCGCACTTCGGGAAACGGACAGCCGATGAAGGCATTGCGGGACGGGATGCGGTGAATCAGTCCCTGGGCCAGCAGAAAGTCCAGCGCCCGGTACACCGTGGGCGGCAGCACCCGGTGGCCCTGTTCGGCACCGAGCTGCTCGATCAGGGTGTAGGCGCCGATGGGCTGGTGGCTGCGCCAGATGAGGTGGAGCACCGCCTCCCGGGCCGGTGTCAGACGCGCGCTGCGGTGCTGGCACAGCGCGCGCGCCTGGGCCAGGGCGGCATTCTGGCAGCGCTCATGGTCGTGGTCGCGATGGGCGGCGCGGCTGTTGCTGATCACGGATCTGATCCCGGACGAATGAGTGTGATGGTATTACACTTGCTGCAGAGGGGGAATTGCCATGGGCGGCCAGTGACGGCGCGGCCACCTCGGCAGGGCGTGCGGCAGATTCAACAGGAGACGGAATCTAAAATGTTATTACATTACATAATTGGCTGAGCAGGCAGCGACGCCTCCCGCGGGGCGTCTGCTGGAGTTCTGCTCTTGGCGCGGCCGGTTTGGCCGCACCGGACAGCGGGCGGCCGCGATCCTCGCCACCATCAAACCCCTGGCCCTGATTGCGCGGGACGTGGCCGGCGATCTGGCCGACGTGCGGCAACTGTTGCCCGATGGTGCCTCGCCCCACGAGTACGCCTTGCGCGTCTCCGACCGGCGCATGCTGGACACGGCGGATATCGTGCTCTGGGTAGGGCCGGTGCTTGAACCCTATCTGAACAGCGCGGTGGCGAGGATGGCACCCGGACGAGTGCTCACCGCGGCTGCCCTGCCGGGCATCGCCTGGCCCGCGGGTCCCGCTGGTGATGGCGACCGCGATAAGGTCAGCGGCGCGGATCAGGCGCGCGACGAGCATCTCTGGCTCGACCCGCGCAATGCGCGGATCATCGCCCGTGCCCTGGTGCAGGCGCTCGCGGCGCGCAGTCCGGGCACCGAGGCCGCGCTGACCGAGCGGCTGCGCCGTTTCGAAGCGGAACTGGATGTTGCCGAAGCGGCCATCCAGGCGCGTCTGGCGCCCCTGCGCGGGACGCCCTTTGCGAGCGATCACGATGGCTTCGGCCATTTTGCGCACCGCTTTGGCCTGCGCTCGGCGGGTTATCTCCGCGACGCATCCGGCCACGCGGCGGGCGCGCGTTCGGTTGCCGCGCTGATGGGCCGTACCGATGTGCGCTGTCTGGTGGCCGAACCCGATTCGCGCCCGGAGCGCCTGCAAAGGGTGGCGGCGGAGTTGGGCGCGCGGTTCGCGGTGGTCGATGCACTGGGTATGACCATCGCACCGGCACCCGCAGCTGGCGGTGGTTATGCGCATCTGTTGCAAACAGTGGCGGATGGTTTCGCCGCCTGTCTCGGCGAGCCCGCCCCGGCCGACTGATTCGAGCCTGGATCAGCTCCGCTCAACCCGCAGGAGGCAGTTCGACCACGCCCTGCTCGCACGCCAGCAGCCGTAACCGAAACTCCTCCGGGTCCTTCGGCGCGCGACCGGTGATTTCGCCTGCGGGCGCGCGCAGCGCCAGTGCCCGCGATGCCCAGAAGCGCGTTGCCGCCAGACACAGAACATCCGGCCAGGCGCGCCGTTCGCTGGTGGTGAAAGTACGGCGACTGGCATAGGCCGCGAGCAGTGCGCGGGCGCGCGGGGTGTCGAGTCCGCCACCCGCCCCGCCGGCCCAGTCGTGCAGCGCAATCGCCACATCCAGCAGCAGCCAGTCGTGGCAGGCGCTGTGAAAGTCGATCACCGCGCTCAGTCGGCCAGCGCTGAACAGCGCGTTGTCGCGGAACAGATCGGCGTGGATGGGCCCTTGCGGCAAGACATTCTCGAATTCCAGCCGCCGGCAGCGGTCGAGCTGCCGCGCCAGTAAAGCGTTGTCCGCGGCACTGAAGTGGGGTGTGAGGGTGATGGCTGCCTGTTCCAGCCAGACGCGGCCGAAAGGGTTGGCGCGCGGCGCCGGCAGCGGCGGGCGCAGCCCATGCATCCGGCCCAGAAAGTCGCCGATGGCGGCGCAGTGCTCGGGCAGCGGCGCCGGGAGGTGCTCGCCGGGCGCCAGCGGCACCAGCAACGCGGGCTTGCCCGCGAGGCGATGGACCAGATTGCCGGTGCCGTCAGCGCGCGGTGGCGGCACCGGCAGCCCCGCCCGATGCAGTGCCGCGCACAGCGCCGCCGGATACAAAATCTCTGAAAGGGCGCGGTTTTCCACGATAGTGAGCACCCACCTGGTTGTGTCTGATGTCGCTGGTACGGTCAGGAACCAGGTGGAGTTTTCGACGCCGGCGGCGACCGGGGTAACGGCGCTGGGCGTACCCAGGCCCAGGCGGTGGCAGAGCGCCGCCAGCTCTTCGGGATCGGGAGTGGTATAGACGGCCATGAGACTAACCGGAGGCATGCCGCGGCGACGGCCACTTCGCCAAGGGTACCGCGAAACACGGTTGCGAGTGGTTCCGGGATCGCCACACTGTTCTCGGCAGTCCGTTGTACTCGGCCCCCTTTGTATTCGGCAATAGAGGCTTCCGGCGCACAGTCATTTCCGGTCGCCCTGAGCCCGTCGGTCCTGAGCCTGTCGAAGGGGCCAAAGACTGCGAATTCGCCCCTGCGACCAGACCCCGTAAACCGGATTCGCGCTTTTGGGTATCCTTGTCGCTGCCCTCCGGAACCGCATCATGAATCAGGTCTCTGCGCCCCTCGTGCTCGTCGATGGCTCGTCCTACCTCTACCGGGCATTCCATGCCCTGCCGCCCCTGAACAGCTCCAAGGGCGTGCCCACCGGTGCCACCAAGGGCGTCATTTCGATGCTGCGCCGGCTGCAGAAGGATTACCCGAACAGCCCCGTGGTGGTGGTGTTCGACGCCAAGGGCAAGACCTTTCGCGATGAACTGTTCGAGCGCTACAAGGCGCACCGGCCACCGATGCCGGACGAACTGCGGGCACAGATTCAACCCATCCACGACATCGTGCGCGCCATGGCGTTGCCGTTGCTGGTGGTGGAAGGTGTGGAGGCCGACGATGTGATCGGCACGCTTGCCACCGCCGCCGCCCGGGACGGGCGGCCGGTGGTCATCTCCACCGGCGACAAGGACATGGCGCAACTGGTGGACGGGCACGTCACCCTCGTCAACACCATGACCAACACCGTGCTGGATGCGGCCGGCGTCGAAAGCAAGTTCGGGGTACCGCCCCGGCTCATCATCGATTACCTGGCCCTGGTGGGCGACAAGTCCGACAACATTCCCGGTGTGCCGGGGATCGGGGAAAAGACCGCGCCCGCGCTGCTCATGGCGCTGGGCGATCTCGATGCGATCTACGGCAACCTGGAAAAAATCCGCGAACTGCCCGTGCGCGGGGCGAAACAGATGCCCGAAAAACTCGCCGAGCACCGCGAGGCCGCCTACCTCTCGCGCCAGCTCGCCACCATCCGCTGCGATGTGCCGCTCGAGTTCGGTCCCGACGGGCTTCGCAACGGCACCCCGGACCGGGACGCGCTGCTCGCGCTGTTTCGCGAGTTCGAGTTCAAGAGTTGGGTGGAAGAACTGCTCACCGCGGGCCCCGACAGCGGACCCGCCGCCACGGCGAACGCAGCCGACAGCGCAGCCGACGAGGCGAGCGACCCAGCCAGCACCCGTCACTACGAAACCATTCTGGAGTGGACGGTGTTCGAAGCCTGGCTCGCGCGCCTCGCGACCTGCGCGCTGTTTGCCTTCGACACCGAGACCACCAGCCTCAACTACATGCAGGCCGAACTGGTCGGAGTGTCGTTCGCCATCGAGCCGGGCGCAGCGGCCTATGTTCCCCTCGCCCACGACTACCTCGGCGTGCCGCCGCAGCTCGACCGCCAGCGGGTGCTGGCCGCCCTCAAGCCCCTGCTCGAAGACCCCGCGCGGCCCAAGGTCGGGCAGAATCTCAAATACGACATGAGCGTGCTGGCCCGCTACGGCATCGAACTGCGCGGCATCGCCTACGACACCATGCTGGAATCCTATGTCCTGGACCCCACCGGATCGCGCCACGACCTGGACACGCTCGCGCTCAAATATCTGGGCGAGACGACCATCCACTTCGAGGACATCGCCGGCAAGGGCGCCAAGCAGCTCACCTTCAACCAGATCGAACTGGAGCAGGCCGGCCCCTACGCCGCCGAGGACGCCGATGTCACCCTGCGCCTGCATCAAACCCTGTGGCCGCGCCTGCGCGAACAACCCGGTCCCGCTGCGGTGTTCCGCGACATCGAAATCCCCCTGGTGCCCGTGCTGTCCCGCATCGAGCGCAACGGCGCTCTGGTCGATGGCCGGCTGCTGGCCGAGCAAAGCCTGGAGCTGGGCGCGAGCCTGGCCGAGCTGGAACAGCGCGCCCATGACCTCGCGGGGCAGCCCTTCAACCTGGGTTCGCCGAAGCAACTCGGCGAGATTCTCTACGTCAAGCTGGGCTTGCCGGTGACGCGGAAAACCCCCACCGGCGCGCCCTCCACCGCCGAGGATGTACTCCAGGAGTTGGCGCTCGACTACCCGCTGCCCAAGGTGCTGATCGAATACCGCGGCCTCAGCAAGCTCAAATCCACCTACACCGACCGCCTGCCGGAGATGATCGACCCGGATACCGGGCGCATCCACACCTCTTACCACCAGGCCGTCACCGCCACCGGGCGACTGTCATCGTCCGACCCCAATCTGCAGAATATCCCGGTGCGCACCATCGAAGGTCGCCGCATCCGCCAGGCCTTCGTGGCCCCGCCGGGCAGTGCCATCCTCGCCGCCGACTACTCCCAGATCGAGCTGCGCATCATGGCGCACCTGTCCGGGGATGCCGGCCTGCGGCGCGCCTTCGCCGCCGGGCTCGACATTCACAGCGCCACCGCGGCCGAAGTGTTTGGCGTGGCGCTCGCCGCCGTGACGCCCGAGCAGCGGCGCAGCGCCAAGGCGATCAACTTCGGGCTCATCTATGGCATGTCCGCGTTCGGGCTGGGTCGCCAGCTCAACCTGGGCCGCAACCAGGCGCAGGAATACATCGACCGCTACTTCGAGCGCTACCCCGGGGTGCGTACCTACATGGAATCCACCCGCCAGCGCGCCGCCGACACCGGCTATGTGGAGACCCTCTACGGCCGGCGGCTCTATGTACCCGAGATCCGCGACCGCAACAACCAGCGCCGCCAGGCCGCCGAGCGCGCCGCCATCAACGCCCCCTTGCAGGGCACCGCCGCCGACATCATCAAGCGCGCCATGATCGCGGTGGATGGCTGGCTGACCCGCGAACGCCTTGCCACCAAGCTGATCATGCAGGTCCACGACGAACTGGTGCTCGAAGTTCCCACCGACGAACTGGCGGCGGTGCGCACCGCCATCGTCGCGCTCATGCAGGGGGCCGCCGAACTGGCAGTGCCGCTGCTGGTGGACGTGGGCGTGGGCGCGAACTGGGATGAGGCGCATTGATTTGGATGCCGGAAGGTGGTGCAGTCATGCGATCCATAAAACAGGGATCGGAGGATGCCGCCAAAAATCAGGGAGTTGATCGCGGTACTGGAAAAGGCCGGGTTCGTGAAGCGTGGCGGCAAGGGCAGCCATCGAAATTTCACCCATCCGAGAGTCCGAAAACCCGTGACGATCTCAGGTAAATAGGGAGATGATGCAAAACACTATCAGGTCCGGGCAGTACACTTGGCGCTGGAGGAATTGAAGAAATGAAAGACAGCGCGAAATACGCAAAGATCGTTGAATGGTCTGAAGAAGACCAGTGCTACGTCGGCAGCGCACCGGGGTTGGTTCTTGGCGGTTGCCACGGAGACGACGAAAAGCAGGTGTTCGAGGAACTTTGTCAAATCGTCGAAGAAGCCATAGCGCTTTATCGGAAAGACAACAAGCCGTTGCCGCCCGCTACCTCGGGCCATGATCTTGCCAACCGCCTGCAGAGCATCGC
>CAVPTW010000008.1:0-15959 GCA_963708735.1 uncultured Gammaproteobacteria bacterium | reverse complement strand
GATGTCGGTGGTGTTCCAGATCAGGCGCGGGTCGTGGACGATGGCGCCGCTGCCGTACTTGCGCAGAAAGGCTTCCGCGAGCAGACCGACGACATAATAGCCCTCGACAAAATCGCCGCGCTCGTCGAAAAAGAAACAGCGGTCGAAGTCGCCATCCCAGGCGATCCCCAGATCCGCACCGCTCGCGCGCACCACGTCGGCAGTGGCTGCGCGGTTTTCCTCGAGCAGCGGGTTGGGCACCCCGTTGGGAAAGTGACCGTCGGGCGCATGCTGGAGCTTGATGAACTCCAGCGGCAGATGCGGTTCCAGCAAGTCGATGATGGTACCGGCACCGCCGTTGCCGGCGTTGACCACCACCTTGAGCGGCCGCAGCGCCGATTTATCCACGTAGGACAGGAGGTGCTCGATATAGGCGCTCTTGTCGGTCCCGTGGCGCAGCGTGCCCTGGCGATCGGCCGCCGGAAACTCTGCCGCCTCCGCGAGTGCCTGGATCTCGGGCAGCCCTGCATCGCCGCTGATCGGCCGGGCGCCTTCGCGCACGAACTTCATGCCGTTGAAGTCCTTGGGATTGTGGCTCGCGGTCACCACCAGGCCACCGTCGTAGCCGCCATGGAACGTGGCGAAGTAAATTTCCTCGGTGCCGCACTGCCCGATATGCACGACATCGCAGCCGGCATCACGAATACCTGCCACCGCCGCGTCGCACAGGGCCGGGCTGGTCAAGCGGATGTCGTGGCCGACGACCAGGGTGCGCGCGCCCAGATGGACCGCGAAGGCACGACCAATGCGGTAGGCGATCTCCGCGTTCAGTTGCTCGGGGACGCGACCACGCACGTCATAGGCTTTGAAGCAGGTGAGCGCCGATATCATTTGCGCTCCTTGAGATAGATATTTTGATAGACGTGGTTGGTGGCATCGACAAAGCCGCCGACGCTGCCGCAATCAAAGCGCCGACCCTTGAATTTGTAGGCCAGCACCTTGCTGGTCCGGGCCAGCATCAGCAGGGCATCGGTGAGCTGCACCTCGCCGTTCTTGCCGGGCGGCGTGTGACGCAAGACCTCAAAAATGAATGGCGACAGGACGTAGCGGCCGATGATGGCGAGATTGCTGGGCGCTTCGCTCGGCGCCGGCTTTTCCACCATGTCGGTGACGCGGTAGAGGTCCGGCTCTTCCTCGACACCGGCGATGATGCCGAATTTCGACACGTCTTTTTCTTCGACCTCCTGAATCGCCACCACGGTACTGCCAGTGCGGCGATAGATATCGACCAGTTGTGCCATGACTCCGATGTCGTCGTTGAAACACAGGTCATCGGCCAGAATCACCCCGAACGGCTGATTGCCCACCAGCAGCTCGCCGGTGAGAA
The DNA here is from genome assembly GCA_963708735.1 of uncultured Gammaproteobacteria bacterium. Lineage (GTDB taxonomy): Bacteria > Pseudomonadota > Gammaproteobacteria > Pseudomonadales > Porticoccaceae > JAGPUQ01. The sequence goes on along the minus strand of CAVPTW010000008.1, from coordinate 14,593 downwards.
TCGCATGGCCCAGCCCTTTCATTTCCAGTTGCCGGGTAGATGCGAAGCGGCCGTTGTTGATGACCTTGCGGATTTCGATCAGGTAATCTTCCTTGTCGGTCCCCGCGATCTGGTGCTCCAGCTCGTAACTGATGTCGAAGTGATCGTGAATGGAGCGCTTGCCACGGCCGGTGACAAAGCAGATTTCGTTCAGTCCGGCCTCCAGTGCCTCTTCGACGCCATACTGCACCAGCGGCTTGTTGACCACGGGCAGCATTTCCTTGGGCATGGACTTGGTGGCGGGCAGGAAGCGGGTTCCATATCCGGCGACCGGAAACAGGCATTTCTTGATCATGGTGATTCCTTGACTGGCGATTGCGACCGACTCCTGCACCAGCGTCGCGCGGTCAGGCGTTTGCGTGCCACTACTGTGGCGCGAAGGCTACCTTAACGCAGCATTTGCGCATTTGCCTATGGCCCGCGCGGAGAAAGCCAAGGCTCTCACAACGGATCGCTGCGGGCAGGCGGCAGGTCGCGTAAAATGGCCGGCCCACCACGGCGACCCGAGAACCCAATGCCTGCTCCAACGTCCACCTCCCACCCGGAAGGCGCGGCCATCCGCGGCCGGCAGAGCAGCTTCACGCGCGATGAACTGCTGGCTTGTGCGCGCGGGCAACTGTTTGGCGCCAACGCGGCACGCCTTCCGGACAGCCAGATGCTGCTGGTGGACCGGGTCACTCATATCGATTCGACCGGCGGCGCCCATGGCAAGGGTCAGGTGATCGCGGAACTCGACATCCATCCCGGGCTGTGGTTCTTTGGCTGCCACTTCATTGGCGACCCGGTGATGCCGGGCTGCCTGGGTCTGGATGCCCTCTGGCAACTGACCGGATTCTTCCTGACCTGGCGCGGCAACGATGGTCACGGCCGGGCACTGGGCTCCGGTGAAGTGAAATTTTTCGGCCAGGTCCTGCCCTCCGCCAAGAGAGTGACCTACCGGCTCGACATCTCCCGCATGGTTGAGCGCAAACTGGTGATGGCGATCGCCGACGGCTCGGTTGCGGTGGATGGCCGCGAAATCTACACCGCCAAGGATCTTCGGGTGGGTATTTTCAAATCCACCGACAACTTTTAGCCACCACCGGCTTCCCTTACAATGCCGGCCAATTTCCCACCCCCCAACCACCCGAGAGGCACTCCATGAGACGAGCGGTAATTACCGGCATGGGGGTGGTGTCATGCCTGGGCAACGACGTCGACTCGGTCACCCGTTCCCTGCGCGAAGGCACGTCCGGTATTCGCCCGATGCCGATTTACCGTGAAATGGGGATGAAGAGCCAGATCGCGGGACAGATCGATCTGGATCCTACGGAGCTCATCGATCGCAAGCATCTGCGCTTCATGAGCACGGCGGCGGTCTATGGGTATGTCGCCATGCAGCAGGCCATCGCCGACTCCGGCCTCTCGGAGGCGGATATCTCCAATCCCCGTACCGGTATCATCATGGGTTCCGGCGGCATTTCGGGGGAAAAATTCCTCGAGTCAGTGGATACCCTGCGCGAGAAAGGCGTCAAGCGGATCGGGCCCTATCGCGTCACCCAGATCATGAGCAGCACTGTGTCGGCCTGCCTGGCCACGCCCTTCCACATCAAGGGGCTCAACATCAGCATCTCTTCCGCTTGTGCCACCAGCGCCCATTGCATCGGTTCGGCGGTGGAGCAGATCCAGCTCGGCAAGCAGGACATTCTGTTTGCGGGTGGCGCGGAGGAAGAGCACTGGTCCATGGTCAGCATGTTCGATGCCATGGGCGCACTGTCGACCCGCTACAACGACACGCCGGAACGCGCGTCGCGGCCCTATGACGTGGACCGCGACGGATTCGTGATGTCCTGCGGCGGCGGCTGTTTCGTGGTCGAGGAACTCGAGCACGCGCGCGCGCGCGGCGCCACCATTTACGCGGAAATCGTCGGTTATGGGGCCACCTCCGACGGTTACGACATGGTCGCACCGTCGGGCGAAGGCGCAGTGCGCTGCATGCGCCAGGCGTTGGCGACGGTGAATGGTCCGATCGGGTACATCAACACGCACGGCACCAGCACGCCGGTGGGCGACGTCAAGGAAATCGGGGCCATTCTGGAAGTTTTCGGCCCCCAAACCCCGCCCATCAGTTCGACCAAGTCGCTGTCGGGGCATTCGCTGGGCGCCGCCGGTGTGCATGAAGCCCTGTTCAGCCTGCTGATGATGCGCCACGGCTTCATCGCCGCCTCCGCCAATATCGACAACCTCGACCCCGAAGTCGCCGCTGCCAACATCGTCAGGCAGCGTATCGACGGTGTCCAACTCGAGCGGGTGATGTCGAACAGCTTCGGCTTCGGCGGCACCAACGCCAGCCTGGTATTGCAGCGGTATCGCGGCGACTGAAGCCAGTGTCCAAAAGCCAGTGTCCAAACGCAGCCTTCCCGCGCCCCTGAGCGTATTCAGCTCCAGGCGCGGGAAGATTTTCAGTCAGACATCCCAGTAGAAACAGTCCGGACAGAAAAAGCCATCTGAAAAGAAGAAAAAATCGCAACCTGGAAAAATCGCAACCCGGAAAGAGCCGCGACGCCATTTGCGCCACGGCCCATCACACAGTTCCGTGACACAGTTCCGTGTTCAAATAATCCCGCGCCGCTCCAGATACGCCAGCAGGCTTTGCGCACAGCCGTCGAGATCATCGACCCCGGTATCGATGACCAATTCCGGATTGACCGGCGCCTCATACGCCGAGTCGATACCGGTGAAGTTGGGAATCTGCCCGGCGCGGGCCTTGCGGTAGAGACCCTTGGGGTCACGCTGCTCGCAGACCGCCAGCGAGGTGGCGACATGCACCTCGATGAACTCATCCGCGGGCAGCAAATCGCGGGCGAGCTGGCGGTCGGCGCGAAACGGCGAGATGAATGCCGTCATCGTGATCAGACCGGCATCGACAAACAACTTTGCCACCTCGGCGATGCGCCGGATATTTTCCACCCGATCGGCGTCACTGAAGCCCAGATCCCGGTTGAGGCCGTGGCGGACATTGTCGCCGTCCAGCAGATAGCAATGATGGCCGCGCTCGAAGAGCGCCCGCTCCAGCGCGTTTGCCAGGGTTGATTTGCCCGCGCCACTGAGTCCCGTAAACCAGATAACACAGGGTTTCTGGCGTTTCTGGCGCGCGCGATCCTCTTTCGACACCGTCGCCTGGTGCCAGGTCAGATTGGTACTCAAGAGCGCGTCTTCACGGAGCCGGGGAACCGGGCCGGACTAAAACGGAATATCGTCATCGAAATTGTCGAAGCTGGTGGGGTCTGGACCGACGGGCGCCTGCCCACTGGCCCCGCTGCTCGCCTGCGCCGCGCGTGGCGGAGGGCTGAAGTCGCCGCCCTGCTGCCCCGTGGACATGCTGCCGCCGCGGCCGTCCAGCATCTGCATTTCGTTCGCGACAATCTCGGTGGTGTAGTGCTTCTGGCCGTCCTTCTCCCATTGGCGGGTACGCAGGGAACCTTCGACATAAACCTTGGAACCCTTCTTGAGGTACTCGCCGGCGATCTCCGCGAGTTTGTTGAAAAACACCACCCGGTGCCACTCGGTGCGCTCCTTCTGCTCGTTGGTCTGCTTGTCGCGCCAACCTTCGGACGTCGCCAGGGTGATGTTGGTCACCGCCCCACCGCTGGGCATATAACGGGTTTCCGGATCGTTGCCGAGATTGCCGATCAAAATGACTTTGTTGACGCCGCGGGCCATCGCCAGAATCCCCTCTCAAGAGTGTATGCTGCCAAGTCCAGTGTAACCGCTGGACTCAGGCCTCGCCAACCGCGCGCAACGCACGCCGTACATCAAGCTTCCAGCGGGCGCCCCAGAACGCGCTCCAGATGGGCATTGTCGAGCGCATCGTCGTCCACCTGGATATAGGCTACCTGATGACTCGGAATGTGAATCACGTCCTCGACTCCGGCCACCACGCCAACCAGATCTTCGCGCCGGACCACGGTTTCCCCCGCGGACAGAGCCAACGTCAGGCTGCGCAGGCGGCGGGGAGCGCGCATGGTGCTCGCCACGACAAACCATACCAACGCAGCACCGCCGGCAAACCAGAACACACTCTCCCTGCCAAAGCGGTGTGCGACCAGACCACCCAGCGCACCACCGGCGAACGCGCCCAGAAACTGGCTGGTGGAATAAATGCCAAGCGCCGTACCCTTGATCCCCGGTGGGCACAACTTGCTCACCAGTGACGGCAGCGACGCTTCCAGCAGGTTGAACGCCATGAAAAACAACAACAGGCCTGCGGCCATCACCGCAAAGTGGCTGCCGGCCGAAGCGAGTACCACCTCGGCCACTGCCAGCAGCGCGATGGCGCCCACAAACACCGGCTTCATGCGCCGCCGCGTTTCGCCGTACCAGATGAAAGGCACCATCAAGGCAAAACCGGCGCCCATGGTGATCAGATAGAGATACCAGTGCCGATCCCGCGCAAATCCGACCACCTGCTCAAGCAGCACGGGTACCGACACCCAGGTCGCCATCTGGGCAAAGTGGAGCACGAAGATCCCCACATCGAGCCTCAGCAATTCGGAATCGCGCAGCACCCGGCCCAGCATTTCCGGCATCGGCACCAGTTCGTGGGTCGAAAGCCGGCTCGGCGTGGGAATCGACAGCAGCACCGGCAGCCCCAGAATACCCAGCGCCGCCGTCACCCAGAACACCGCCGACATTCCCCAGTGGGAAGCGATCACCGGCCCCAGCGCCATCGCCACCGCGAACGATACCCCGATGCTGCCCCCCACCGCCGCCATGGCGCGGGTGCGGACCTGCTCGCGCGTCACATCAGCCAGCAACGCCATGATGACGCCCGCCACCGCACCCGCGCCCTGCACCGCCCGCCCGAGCATCAGTTGGTAAACAGTGTGTGCCTGGGCGGCGATCACCGATCCTGCCACAAACAGCAGGATGCCGATGATGATGAGCGGCTTGCGCCCAAAGCGGTCGGAGGCGATGCCGAACGGGATTTGCAATATGCCCTGGGTGAGGCCGTAGATCCCCAGGCACAGACCTATGGTCGCAGCCGTCGCGCCGCTGTACTGCGGCGCATTGAGCGCAAGCACCGGCAGCACCATGAACAGGCCGAGCATCCGCGTGGCGTAGAGAAACACCAGGCCCAGCAGGGCACGCAGTTCGAGGGATGTCAGCATGCAGGGACGGCGCAGCGGGATAACCGGAGGGGCCGCTAGAATACTGAATGGCCCCGCAAAAGCAAAGACGATACTGATCCGGTCAGGGACCGTTCGTTGGGCGGTACCGCAACTTGGCAGAACGCGGAATGTGGACGCGCGGAATGCGGGCGAGCAAAACCCGCGGTCACCGTGCGCGGCGGCGTCGATAGCGCTCGAGCAACTGCCAGGGGCGGGGACGCAGGCCGGCGGGATCGGTGAACGACACGCCGGCGCCATAGCATTCCCCGAGAAGATTAATGTAACGCCGTGGTACCGGAGTGACGGAGCGCGGCGACACGCCGTGGATGGCCCAGGGCGAGTTGAGCCACATCACCAGGGTATTCGGCGCATAGGCCACGCGTTCGGCCACCTCCACCGCGTCGGGCTTTACGCGGGAACCCCGCGCCATCGGACGCTGCCCGGGCTTGACCCGGTACAGCTCAAGTTCGCCGCCAGTCGAAGTGTCGTCCGCATGACGAAAATAGAGCAGGGCCGCAAACAGCTTGGCGGGATTGTCGAGGTGCGGGCCACGCACCGAGGACGGCGTCGTCACCGGACTATTCATACCGAACTGACAATCGAGGGCGACATCGGCGGCAAAATTCGCGGCGTTGCTTTTTTTCCCGGGTTGCCGACGCACGCTGGCAAAGGCCTCCGGCGCCTTGCCGAAAACGTCCCGAAGACCCGGATGCAGGGCGGCAAGCTCATCCTTCCAGAGCGCACAAATCCGCTGCAAGAAATCCGCCGAGGTGTGGTAAGCGAAAAATTCGCGCCACAGGGGCGCGATGCGCGAACTGGCAACCACCTCCGCCGCCGCGAGTTTGTAGAGCCGGTTGTTGGCGAGCGGACCCGGCCCGGCGACATCGGCGAGCGCCGGATAGGAACGCTCCAGTTCTTCATACAGCTCCGGAGGCAAGGCATCCGGTACCACCAGATGGGGAAAGGGATCGTGCCGGATGGCAGTTTTGCCGACCCAGTCCGGCAAGCAGCACATGTCGTTAACGCCGTTCACTTTCCCGCAGCTCCGTCCGGTCTCGAATCCGGCTATTTTCCGCGGACCCGATCCCGACGCGCAAGCGCTGCCCACAACACGCCGATCAGACTCGGCCGTAGCGGTCCTCAAAACGCACGATATCGTCTTCGCCGAGATAAGCGCCGGTCTGTACTTCAATGAGCTCCAGCGGCAGTTTTCCCGGATTGGCCAGGGAATGCCGGGTTCCGATGGGAATGTAGATGGATTCGTTCTCGGCGAGCAGGGTTTCCTTGCCGTCCAGCGTGACCCGCGCAGTGCCCGCCACTACGATCCAGTGCTCGGCGCGGTGATGGTGCATCTGGGTGGAGAGGCTGGCACCAGGCTCCACCAGGATGCGCTTGACCTGGAAGCGGTGGCCGGCATCCAGGGTGTCGTAACTGCCCCAGGGCCGATACACCTGGCGATGCGTTTCCTCTTCGGAACGCGCGGCGGTCGCCAGTTGCGCCACCAGTTGCTTGAGACCGCCGATGCGATCGCGCGGTGCCACCAGCACGGCGTCCTTGGTTTCCACCACCACGGTATCGCGCAATCCCAGGGTTGCCAGCAACCGATGCTCGGAACGCAGCAGATTGTTGCTGGAATCGATCTGCAGCACATCGCCGCGACAGGCGTTGCCGTCGGCATCCTTGTCCGCCAGTTCCCAGAGCGCCGCCCAGGAGCCGACATCGTTCCAGGGGCTGTGCAGCTCCACCACGGCGGCGGCATCGGTGTGCTCCATCACCGCGTAGTCGATGGAATCGGCGGGGCAGGCGGAAAATGCCTCCACATCGACGCGCACGAAATCGCCATCCCGCGTTCTACCCACGGCGGCTCGCTCGCACGCGGCGAGAATCTCGGGCCGATGGCGACCCAGCTCGGCGAGAAAACGGCTCGCCCGAAACACAAAAATACCGCTGTTCCAGTAATAATCGCCCGTTTCCAGATAGGCGCGTGCGGTATCGGCGTCAGGCTTTTCGACAAAGGCAGCCACCTCGTACACGGACTCCTCGCGCGACAACAGCGCGCCGCGCCGAATGTAGCCATAGCCGGTTTCGGCGGCCACGGGCGCAATCCCGAAGGTCACCAGGCGCCCGCGTTCGGCCTGATGCGCCGCCGCGGCCACGGCGGCATGGAAGGCCGCGACGTCGGCGATCACATGATCCGCCGCCAGCACCAGCAGCAGCGGGTCGGCCCCGGTCGCAGCCTGGGCGTGGAGCGCCGCCAGCGCCACCGCGGGTGCCGTGTTGCGCGCCACCGGCTCCAGCAGGATGGCCTCGACGGCCCCGCCCCAGACACGCGCCTGTTCCGCGGCGATAAAGCGATGCTCCTCGTTGCACACCAGCACGGCAGGTCCGAGCGCAAGCCCGTCAATGCGTTCAAGCGTCGCCTGCAGCATTGGCTGGTCACCGACCAGGGACAGAAACTGCTTGGGAAACAGACGCCGCGACAGCGGCCACAGACGGGTACCGGCGCCGCCGGCCATCACTACGGGAACTATCATCGGGACGCGCCGCTCCACGGATCGGGGGAAACGGCGCTATCTTAACCTCGGCTGGCCATCAGCACATTGCCAGGCACTGACCTGCCACAAATCAGCCATGAGCGAACTCACATGGTGCGCTGCCGCGTGCGGTGATTACAATGCGCGGTTGATCGGCAACCGCAGCGAGCATCCGTCATGAAACATATCGGGATTCGCGGTGCCCGCACCCACAACCTCAAGAACATCGACCTGACGCTGCCCCGCGATCGCCTGATCGTGATCACCGGGCTGTCCGGTTCGGGCAAGTCGTCGCTCGCCTTCGACACTCTCTACGCCGAGGGCCAGCGGCGCTATGTGGAGTCTTTGTCGGCCTACGCCCGGCAATTCCTCTCGATGATGGAAAAGCCCGACGTGGATCACATCGAGGGGCTGTCGCCGGCGATCTCCATCGAGCAGAAATCCACCTCCCACAACCCGCGTTCCACCGTGGGCACCATCACCGAAATCTACGACTACCTGCGCCTGCTCTACGCCCGCGTGGGCGAGCCGCGCTGTCCCGATCACGATCGGCCGCTCGCCGCCCAGACCGTCACCGAGATGGTGGATCAGGTGCTGGCGCTGCCCGAGGACACCCGCCTGCTGCTGCTCGCCCCCATGGTGCGCGAGCGCAAGGGCGAGTATCAGCAACTGTTCGAGCAACTGCAGGCGCGCGGTTTCATCCGGGTGCGTATCGACGGCAGGGTCCACGAGCTTGATGAGACGCCGAAGCTCGCCAAGAACCGCAAGCACAGCATCGAGGTGGTGGTGGATCGCCTGCGCGTCAAGCCGGAATTGCGGCTGCGGCTCACCGAATCCTTCGAAACCGCGCTGAAACTCGCCGAGGGACTCGCGGTGGTGAGCTTCATGGACGGCGACCAGCCGGAGCGCCTGTTCTCGGCGCGCTTTGCCTGCCCGATCTGCAACTACAGTATCGACGAACTGGAACCGCGGGTTTTTTCCTTCAACAATCCCTCCGGCGCCTGCCCCACCTGCGACGGCCTGGGCGTGCGCCAGTTCTTCGATCTCGATCGCGTCATCCAGCACCCGGAGGCGAGCATTTCGGAAGGCGCGATCCGCGGCTGGGACCGCCGCAATCTGTTCTACTTCAACATGCTCACCTCGCTCGCCGAGCACTACGGCTTTGCCATCGACACGCCGTTCGCGGAACTCGACCCCCGCCACCAGCAGCTGATCCTGTTCGGCAGCGGTGAAGAAGAAATCACCTTCAACTACATCAACGAGCGCGGCACCGTGTTCAAACGCACGCACCGCTTCGAGGGCATCATCCCCAACATGGAACGGCGCTATCGCGAGACCGATTCCGCCGGCGTGCGCGAGGAGCTGGTCAAGTATCTCAGCACCCAGCGCTGTCCCGAATGCGAGGGCATGCGCCTCAACCGCGCCGCGCGTCACGTCTTTGTGGATGGCCGCTCGCTGCCCGCCGCGACGGCGCGCACCACCGGCGAGCTGGCCGAGTACTACGCCCAGCTGGAATTGCCGGGGCAGAAAGGCGAAATCGCCGGCAAGATCCTCAAGGAAATCCGCGACCGCCTGCATTTTCTGGTGGATGTGGGACTCAATTACCTGACCCTGGATCGCAGCGCCGATACCCTGTCCGGCGGCGAGGCGCAACGCATCCGGCTCGCCAGCCAGATCGGCGCCGGGCTGGTCGGCGTCATGTACATCCTCGACGAACCCTCCATCGGGCTGCACCAGCGCGACAATGCACGCCTGCTCACCACCCTCACCCGGCTGCGCGATCTCGGCAATACCGTGATCGTGGTGGAGCACGACGAAGAAGCGATCCGCAGCGCCGATCATGTCGTCGACATGGGTCCCGGCGCCGGTGTGCACGGCGGCCGCGTGGTGGCCCAGGGCAAGGTGGCCGACATCATCGCCGCGCCCGATTCCCTCACCGGCGATTACCTGGCGGGCCGCAGGGCGATCCCCGTGCCGGCGGCGCGCACTCCGGTCGATCCCGCGCGCCTGCTGCGGATTCTGGGTGCCAGCGGCAACAATTTGCGCAACCTCGACGTCGAGATACCGCTCGGGTTGCTCACCTGCATCACCGGGGTTTCGGGCTCGGGCAAATCCACACTCATCAACGAGACCCTGTTCCCCCTCGCCGCCACCGCGCTCAACAAGGCGACCACCTTGCACCCCGCGCCGCATCGCGAGATCAGCGGACTGGAGCACCTCGACAAGTGCGTGGACATCGATCAAAGCCCCATCGGCCGCACGCCGCGCTCCAATCCCGCCACCTACACCGGCATCTTCACGCCGATCCGCGAACTGTTCGCCGGCACCCAGGAGGCGCGCTCGCGCGGCTACCAGCCCGGGCGCTTCAGCTTCAACGTCAAGGGCGGCCGCTGCGAAGCCTGCCAAGGCGATGGCGTCACCAAGGTAGAGATGCATTTTCTGCCGGACATCCATGTGATGTGCGAAGTCTGTGGCGGCAAGCGCTACAACCGCGAGACCCTGGAGATCCTTTACAAGGGCAAGAGCATTCACGAAGTGCTGGAAATGACGGTGGAAGACGCGCGCGCCTTCTTCGACGCCATCCCCGCCATCGCCGGCAAATTGCAGACCCTGATGGATGTGGGGCTTGCCTATGTGCGCCTGGGCCAGTCGGCCACCACACTCTCCGGCGGCGAGGCGCAACGGGTGAAACTGTCGCGGGAATTATCCAAGCGCGATACCGGCAGCACGCTCTACATTCTGGACGAGCCCACCACCGGGCTGCATTTCCACGACATCCAGCAACTGCTCGGCGTACTGCACCGCTTTCGCGATCACGGCAACACCGTGGTGGTGATCGAACACAATCTCGATGTCATCAAGACCGCCGACTGGATCATCGATCTGGGTCCCGAAGGCGGCAGTGGCGGCGGCCTGGTACTGGCCACCGGTACCCCGGAAGACATTGTGCGCTGCCCCGAATCTCACACCGGGCGGTTTCTCAAACCCCTGCTCGGCACCCGCAAAACCCGGCGTCGTGCCAGCGCCTGAACGGTTTCACCAGTCTGCTAACCCGGATATTTCACTGTTTTCGCCTGATGCGCTGTCGGGCGCGTTGGTTTGGCAAATAGCGGCGGTTGTCTCGGCGCAGACCTGCTCACAGGGGATTTCCTGATTTTCGGGCAAAGCTCCCCCAACCCCCTTTGTTTGTCAGCGTGCCGAGGCACCACTTCGGGTGGGTTACGGGGAGAGCGCAAGTGGTGGTCGTAGTAGGCGCGGAACTCCTTCTGCTCCTGGTTCCCGTGCAGGGGGATGTCCGAGGCATGCACGTCCAGAATCAGTTCGGCTGGCGGTTGGCGGTTGGCGGTTGGCGGTTGGCGGTTGGCGATTGTGCGATTGGCGATGCGATGCGATGCGATGCGATGCGATGAATTGATCGACCAACACTTGATTGAGCGCAACAAGATCGCTGCGCCTGACGGGCGTTTCCAAGTCGGAGATACCCATGAATTACCTTGAAACCCGCATCACAGTCACGTTTTCAGCCTCCGGGTTGATGCGTTAACCGGACAGGCAGTGGTTATATCTATCTTAGCAAATGTTCTTTTGCAGAATATTTGACGATCCCTAAGATGCACCCCATCACTTCAGAAATGCTGCACATGTCCAGGTCCACGCCATCTGCTGACAAAGCGTCTCTGCTCACGCCAGCACTCGCGCTGCAGCTTACTGCGGCACTGGACGGACTCAGGTTTGGCTCTGTACAGATTACCGTTCACGCGGTGCGCAAGGATTTGCGGCGCTCGACCGAAGCGGCTTGATCGGGTACCGAAACCGTGACTTCCCCAATGCAACGACCCGGCGCACTCACGGACCACTCGTCGCGCGGGAATGCCGTCGTCCCGCGCGGTGCTTTCAACGGCGAAACCGCCGCGTTTTGCCGCTTTTCCGGCCAGAGCCGACAACGGCATGGCTCCTTTCCATCAAAGGAGCATTTCCATGCGAACCTCTACGGCCACAAGGCCATCCCATTTCTTGAAAAGCGCTCTTCTCGCTGTATCGATATGCGTACTTGCGGGCTGCGAGGATAGCTCGGGCGGCAGCGACTCCCCAGGCGCCCTTCTCGCTGTATCGATCTGCAAGATTGCGGGCTGCAACTCCCCACCTGCGGCGACGCCGCGCAGCCAGCCCAATATCCTGTTTTTGCTGGCTGATGATCTCGGCTTTTCTGACCTGGGCGCGTTCGGTGGCGAGATCTCCACGCCCAATCTGGACACGCTGGCCGCCGAAGGCCGCCTGCTGCTCAACCACCACAGCGCCTTCAGCTGTGCGCCGACGCGGGCCATGATCAATGCGGGCACTGATCAGCACGTCACCGGCATCGGCAACCAGTTGATCAAGCCGTTCCAGCTCGGGCAGCCCGGCTACGAGGGTTTCCTCAATGATCGCTCACTCTACCTTGCCGAACTGCTTCGCGACGGGGGATACCACACCTACATCGCCGGCAAGTGGCATCTCGGCGAAGACGAAGGCCACCTGCCCCCCGATCGTGGTTACGAGCGCTCCTACGTGCTGCTGCCCGGGGCCGCCAACCATTTCGGGCCGCGCCCCGACGCTCCCGTGCCTTCCGACACCGCGCAGCTCGGCGGTTTCCTGCAGATTGCCTATCGGGAGGATGGCCAGCCGGTGACCCCGCCGCCGGATTTCTTTTCGACGAGTTTCTACACCGACAAGCTCATCGAGTACATCGAATCCAACCGCGGCGACCGGCGGCCCTTTTTCGCATTTGCCACTTATACGGCGCCCCACTGGCCACTACAGGCACCCGACGACTACATCGACCGCTATCGGGGACGCTACGACCAGGGATGGGAGGCCATCCGACAGGCCAGGGTGGAACGCCAGAAGGCGCTGGGTTTGTTTCCGGCTGACTTTGTCGCGCATCAGCCGCTGCCAGAGACGGCCGTCCTGCCGCCGAATCCGCTGCTGGGGCAGGAAAGCCCACAGGAGCTGCCAGACTGGGAGTCACTGAGCGCAGCGCAGCGGGCTCATTTTGCGCGACGGATGGAGGTCTACGCCGCCATGGTCGAGCATCTGGACGCCGAGATTGGCCGGCTGATCCAGTACCTGAAGCAGACCGGGCAGTACGACCGCACTCTGATCGTCTTCCAGTCGGATAACGGCTCTGAGGGCAGTAACATGGACGATCCGCAAGGCCACGACAATAGCCTCGACAACCTCGGGCGGCACGGATCGTATGTGAGCTTGCTGGGCCGCTGGGCCGAGGCCACCTCGGCGCCATTTCGACCCTGGAAATCGCATGCGTCGGAAGGCGGTCATTCGGTCCCAACCATTGTGCGTCTGCCCGGCCAGATGATCGCCCGCCCGCCGGTAACGGCCCTCACCGCGATCCAGGACTGGCTGCCCACCTTCCTCGAGGTGGCGGGCATCAAGAACCCCGGCACACGCTACAAGGGACGCGAGGTCAACCCCATCACCGGGGTTTCGCTGCTGGCGTTGCTCGATGACCGCGCCGCAGACGTCCGTGGCCCCAACGACGTGCTCGCCAACGAGCAGGACAACAATCGCTTTGTGCAGAAGGACGGCTGGAAGGCGTTGTTCAACAGCCCGCCCGTCGGAAACGGCCACTGGCAGCTGTTCGACCTGCTCAACGATCGCGGCGAAACCACCGACCTCGCGGATGAGCGGCCCGACGTGCTCGACGACTTGCTGGCGGAGTGGGAAGCCTACGTCGATCGCTTTGGCGTCATCCTGCCGCCGGAAGGCGACGCGCCGTGATCGCGTGGACGGGCAAGCGTGCTGCGGCGGCGATGCTGGCTGCCGGCGCGGCCACGTTTCTTACCATCATCCTGATCGGGGGGGCTCCGGCCCCCTCGCCGGAAACCCCACTGGGGAGCCTTGCCGCGTGTCGCGTATACGGGGGAATCCCTCGCGGCTGGCCGGACCAGCCGGTGGCCGGTATGCGGCGGGTGAAAATCGGGGATGGCATTCTGTGGGTGGACCGCACCGAGGTCACCAATGCGCAGTTCTCAGCCTTCGTGGAAGCCACCGGCTACCGCACGCTGGCGGAGCGGCGGGGAAGCTCAGAGGTCTTCGTCGGCAGTCAGGATGCGTGGCCGGGGAGCGATGCCCCTGCGACATGGTGGCAACTGCGCGGTGGCGCAAGCTGGAGATACCCTGCCGGACCGCAGGATACCATCGCCAAGCCGAATCACCCGGTGGTTCACGTAGCGCGCGCTGACGCCGTTGCCTACGCCGAATGGCTCGGGAACCGACTTCCCACCGAAGAGGAATGGGAGCTGCTGGTGGGCGGTGCGGATGCTGCCCGCACCGTACCGAGTCGTGCCCCGCCGAGGGATGCGGCGGGGCGCCCGCTGGCCAATTTCTGGCAGGGCCTATTCCCGTTGCACGATTCCGCAGACGACGGGTTTTCCGGCACGGCGCCGGTCGGCTGCTTCCCGCCCGGTGGTGGAGGCCTGTTCGATGGCATCGCCAATGTCTGGGAATGGACCGCCAGTGAGGTCGAGCCGGTAACGGGTGCCGTAGGCCAGGTGGAGAACCTGCCCGATTGGCCGGCATCGTCGGCGCGCCTCGGCGTGATCCGCGGTGGCTCGTATCTGTGCTCGGAAAACTACTGCGCGCGTTACCGCGTGAGCGCCCGGCAACCTGTCGATCCGGAAACCACGGCGGTGCACATTGGATTCCGTACTGTGCGCGACGCCCATGCTTTGTGACTCGGCCGGCGACCCATCCGACGGCCGGTTCTCCGAAATGCTTTTCCACCCGGTCTCGGGCAACGAAGCTTCCTTATGGATCGCCCGACCAGTCGATTTGAGGGAGTGCTTTTCAACTGCCTGCTAGGCGGCCATC
>CAVPTW010000007.1:0-75497 GCA_963708735.1 uncultured Gammaproteobacteria bacterium | reverse complement strand
CTTACAACTCTCACAGGTGCGAGCGGAAAACATCCGGCTCAAGCGGGAGAATGAAATCCTAAAAAAAGCGACGGCATACTTCGCGAGGGATGCGCTGTGAAGTATGCCTGGATTGACGCGCATCGCCAGACGTTTGGATTGGCCGAATCCTGTGCCGTGCTGGGCGTCAGCAGCAGCGGCTATCACGCGTGGAAACAAGGCGGCACGCAGGATCGCAAGCGGCTGACGGATGCACAGATGCTGGCGCTGATCCAGGCCATCCATGGGGAACTGAAGGGCGCCTACGGTAGCCCACGCATGGTGCTCGAACTGCGTGACCGGGGCTTCCCGGCCAGCAAGGAGCGTGTCGAGCGTCTGATGCGGGAGAACGGCATCCGGGCGCGCCACAAGCGGCGCTACAAGGCGACGACGGACTCCAAGCACAGCCTGCCGGTGGCGCCGAACCTGCTGGCGAGAGCCTTCACGCCGGCGGCACCGAATCAGGTCTGGACCGCCGACATGACCTACATCTGGACCGACGAGGGCTGGCTCTACCTGGCGGTGGTGCTTGATCTGTTCAACCGGGAAGTCGTCGGCTGGTCGATCAAGCCGAGGATGACGGCGGACATCGTGATCGATGCGCTGACCATGGCGTGGTTCCGCAGGAAGCCGGCGCCGGGGCTGATCCATCACTCGGACCGGGGAAGCCAGTATGCGAGCCACGCCTTTCAGGCGCAGCTGAAAGAGTACGGCATGGTCTGCTCGATGAGCCGCAAGGGAAACTGCTGGGACAACGCGCCCACGGAGAGTTTCTTCAACAGCCTGAAGAATGAACGGGTGCATGGCACCCGCTACAGCACGCAGGATGCGGCAGAGGCCGACCTGTTCGACTACATCGAACCGTTCTACAACCGGAGGCGGCAGCACTCCACGCTCGGCTACGTCTCGCCCATGAAATTCCTGGAAAACTGGATCAGCACTCAGCATGAGAAAGAATTGGCGGCATAATGCCGTTGGGTTGGAAGACGAAAAACAGAGGGAAGCTCATTTGCCTGCGATCAGGAAGATCACTGTTCGGATAGTCGACAGCCGGCGATAACCTCTCGCTTTGCGTTTGGCGGCTTGGAACAGTCCATTGAGTGCTTCCAGGAAGCCGTTGGTCATGCGCGTTCTCGCCCAGGCGACGATGCCCTCCAGGTGATTGCGGATCATCCGGGCGACCGGCTTCATCGGCTCGACTTTCGAGCGCATCACGTTGGTGCACCACTGCCTGAGCATGACGCGCACAACGTTGATCTGTTTGCGGCCGAGGATCTCACGCAGGTCCTCCCGGTATTGCCAGGCACGGGCCGTGCGTTTGGTGGTGAGCTGGGCCAGCAGGGCATCAAGATCGGTCTGGCGGGCCTCGCTGAGGCGGCTGCGGTCTTTCAGCAGCGCCCAGCGCAGCCCCTTGAGGGCCGGATCACGCTTCTGCTCGGCCCGGCGGGTCAGGTCCAGCGCGTGCGAGGCATGGGCGATGACGTGGTACTTGTCGAAGGTCACCACGGCATTGGGCAGGTGCTCGGCCACGCCGCGGATGAACGCCGGCGACATGTCGATGCTGACCGCGCGGATCGCCTCGGGATCGCCCCCGTGGGCGCGCAGATCCTCGGCCAGCCGCTCGATCGCCGCGGCCTCCCGCGTCTCGGTGACGAAGATCACCGCCCGGCGCTCGGCATGGGCATCGGCGGCGAGCGTGACATAGGTGTGTCCGCGGGCCCTCGAGGTCTCGTCGATGGCCAGCTCCCGCACGTCAGCGTAATCGGCTTCCGCCACCGCCAGTGCGACATAGCGCTCGGCAATCGCAGCCACCCGGTGCCAGCTCTCGCCCACCAGCCGGGCCACCGCCGCAAAGGGCATCTCCCGGCACAGGCTCAGCACCAGCGCCTCGAACAGCAGGGTGAAGCCGCTCAGCTTGCCGGCCCAGGGCGGCTCGATCAGGCGCACCGCGCCATCCGGCAGCTTCACCCGGGGCACCCGCACCTCGAGAAAACACTCGTGCTGGAAGAAATTCAGGTGCCGGTAGCGCTTCGTCTGGGTGTCATGCACCGGATGTTCACCCGCGGCTTCCGGATGACTGAACCGGCTGCCGGCGCGGAAATCCACACAGATCGTCAGCGTCCGGGCCTCGGCATCAAAGCGGCTGCCCCGCACGTACCACGGCGAACTGACACCCAAGGCTGCTTCAAAAAGCGCTTCCGACTTCATCGACGACCGAGCCTCCGTATTCATGGCTACGAATGCCGTCGACACTACCGCACTACCCACTCAAATTTCAAAAGAGGCGATCTGCATCTGTGGCTGCCAGAAGCAGGTGATTGGCGAAGACGTGAGCGAGCAACTCGATATTATCCCGCTGCAGATTCGCGTCATCCGGCATGTACGCCCACGGTATGCCTGTGCCTGCGGCGAATCGGCACCCGTGACCGCATTGTTGCCGCCACAGCCGATCCCCAAGAGTAATGCGGCACCGGGCTTGCTGGCGATGCTGCTCACCACCAAGTATGTGGATGGCACACCGCTACACCGTTTTGAGAAAGTACTGAGTCGCCATGGCGTTGAGATACCCCGGCAGACACTGGCGCGCTGGGTCATTCAGGGCAGTGCCGTGTTGCAGCCGCTGGTCAATCTGATGCGCGACCAGTTAGGGGCGCATGATGTCATTCACTGTGATGAAACGGTGGTACAGGTATTAAAGGAGCCCGACAAGTCAGCGCAAAGCCAGTCGTATATGTGGGTGCAATCGGGCGGGCCGCCGGATCGCCCGGTCGTGCTGTTTGATTATGCTCCGAGTCGTTCGGGTCGTGTTGCCACGCGCCTACTGGAGGGCTTCAGCGGTTATCTGATGAGCGATGGCTATGACGGCTACAACGCGGCGGCCGCTGCGCCTGGCGTCGTGCATCTGGCCTGCTGGGCGCACGCGCGTCGTCGATTTATTGAAGCGCAGCGGGTACAGCCCAGGGGCAAGACCGGCAAGGCGGATGTGGGCGTGAATTACATTGCCCGGCTGTATGGCATTGAGAAAACCTTGAGCGGCCTTCCGCCAGAGGAGCGCACGCGCATACGCCAGGAAAAAGGTAGCGTTGTTCTGGGCGAATTGCGCGCGTGGCTGGATAAAGATCTGACCGGGGTGCCGCCGCAAAGCAAGCTGGGAGAGGCAATGCGCTATCTGGACAAATACTGGACGCGCCTGGTGCGGTATATCGAGCGCGGCGATTTGCCGCTGGACAATAACCGTGCTGAAAACGCCATTCGACCGTTTGTGATTGGCCGCAAAAACTGGCTGTTTGCCGACACTCCGAAAGGCGCCTCAGCCAGTGCGGTGATTTACAGCCTGATCGAAACCGCCAAGGGCAACGGTCACGAGCCCTATGCTTATCTGCGGCAGGTGCTGACAGCACTACCCAGCGCCAGCACCCTCGAGGCAGTGGAACAACTGCTGCCGTGGAATCTCAATGCCAGCGAGCTGATGGACAATGCGTTGCGCTGACAAGCATGGGGTTCGTGGATCGCTTACGCTTCTTCGTCCGCCACGCCTACTTCCTCGGCGCCAACGACCCCTACAAGGCGCTCAAGACCACCTTGAAAGCCGAGATCGACGAAGATGCCTGGGCCACGCTCAACAGCGATACCTCGCGGCCCTTCGACAAGCCGAAGTCGGGGCGCATCGCCGTGAAGGTGATCAATCACTTGGGGGATGAGGTGATGAAAGTATTTCGTGTCTGAGCATATTGCAGGTGCTGGCTATGACAAATGACAGTGACGAACTCCAGGTCGATGGCGAAACTGAGGACACGGAGGGAGAGTTATTGCAAGTTTATCAATGTATACTCGAATATAGCTATACATGCACATAAATAGGTAGAAATGGACCCGATCAGCAACCCCTTTTCGCCCGGCGCCGGCTCGCCTCCCCCAGAGTTGGTGGGCCGCGGGCCGGTGCTGGAGCAGGCGCGCATCCTGTTGGGCCGCGTGCGGGCGGGGCGCCCGGAAAAGAGCCTGCTGCTGACGGGTTTGCGCGGCGTGGGCAAGACCGTGCTGCTCAACGAGATTCAGCGCCTGGCGGCCGACGCGGGCTACCGCACGATCGAGCTGGAGGCCCACGAGGACAAGCGACTCGGGCCGCTGCTCGCGCCCAGCCTGCGGCGCGTGCTTTATGACCTGGACCGTTTGGCGGGCGCAGGGGACAAGGTCAAGCGCGGCCTTGCCGTGCTGCGCAGCTTCATTTCCGCCATCAAGCTGACGGTCGGCGAGGTGGACATCGGCCTGGACATCGAACCGGAAAGAGGGACAGCCGACAGCGGCGACCTGGAAATCGACCTGCCCAATCTGTTCGTCGCGGTTGGCGAGGCGGCTGCCGAGCGCAAGAGCGCGGTCGCGCTGCTGATCGACGAGGTGCAGTACTTCAACCAGAAGGAGCTGGGCGCGCTGATCATGGCCATGCACAGGGTGCAGCAGCGCCAACTGCCGCTGGTATTGATCGGCGCCGGTCTGCCGATCCTGCCCGGCCTGGCGGGCGAATCGAAGTCCTACGCCGAGCGCTTGTTCAGCTTCCCGCCGATTGGAGCATTGACCGAAGCCGAATCGGACAGGGCGCTGCAGGAGCCCGCGCATGCGGCCGCAGTCGCCTTCGACAAGGCGGCGCTGGCGGAAATCTTCCGTCTGACGCAGGGCTATCCCTACTTCGTGCAGGAATGGGGCTATCAGGCGTGGAACCACGCAACGGCCAGTCCAATCGGCCTTGATGTGGTCAAGGATTCGACGAGCCGGGTCATCCAGCGCCTGGACGAGAATTTTTTCCGCGTCCGCTTCGATCGGCTGACGCCCAGCGAGAAGAAATTCCTCCGCGCGATGGCGGAACTGGGGCCGGGCGCGCAGCGAACCGGGGATATCGCTGCGCAACTGGGCGTGCAGGTGAACAGTCTCGGGCCGGTGCGCGCCAAGCTGATCCGCAAGGGGATGGTCTACAGCCCTGCCCACGGTGACATGGCGTTTACCGTGCCGCTGTTTGATGAGTTCATGCGCCGTGTGATGCCGGAGTTCCACCGCTGATGGACTTGCGCATCGCCGACACCTTCACAGCCAGCCTGGCCCGCCTGACCGGCGATGAGCAAAAGGCCGCCAAGACCACGGCCTTCGACCTGCAATTGAACCCCGCCAATCCGGGCATGAGCCTGCACAAGCTGGACCGGGCCAAGGACAAGCACTTCTGGTCGGTGCGGGTCAGCGACGACATCCGCATCATCGTCCACCGCACCGATGCCAGCCTGCTGCTGTGCTACGTGGATCACCACGACAAGGCCTACCAGTGGGCCGAGCGGCGGCGGCTGGAGACGCACCCGAAAACCGGCGCCGCGCAGTGGGTGGAAATCCGCGAGCGGGTGGAGGAGGTCGCGGTGCCGCAGTACGTGGAACGCCCGCGCCGGCCCAGCCGCTGCTGTTCGCGGGCATTGCGGAAGAAACGCTGCTCGGCTACGGCGTACCCCGGGAATGGTTGGCCGATGTGCTCGGCGCCACCGAAGACAGCCTGCTGGCCTTGGCCGATCACCTGCCGGGCGAGGCGGCGGAAGCGCTGCTGGAGCTGGCCACGGGCGGTACGCCGAAGGCCGCGCCGGTGGTCGTGCCGGAGGTGAGTCCCTTCGATCACCCGGACGCGCAGCGGCGTTTCCGGGTGATGGGCAACGTGGAGGAACTGGAACGCGCGCTGAGTTTTCCGTGGGACAAGTGGACGGTGTTTCTGCACCCGGCCCAGCGCGAGTGGGTGGAGCGGGACTACAACGGGCCGGCGCGGGTGTCCGGCTCGGCCGGCACCGGCAAGACCATTGTCGCGCTGCACCGCGCGGTGCATCTGGCGCGCCGGCATCCCGAGGCGCGGGTGTTGCTCGCCACGTTCTCGGACACGCTGGCCAGTGCGCTGCGGACCCGCCTGCGGCGGCTGATCGGCAGCGAGCCGCGTCTTGGCGAGCGGCTGGAGGTGCTGGCCATGGACGCGCTGGCGGAGCGGCTGTACGCGGCGCAGTTCGGCCCGGCGCAGATCGCCTCGCGCGAACAGGTTCAGGCTTTGCTGGCCGCCGCCGTGGCGGATGTGGGCGGCGTGAAGTTCAGCCCGCATTTCCTGCTCGGCGAATGGCAGGACGTGGTGGACGCCTGGCAGCTCGAATCCTGGGAGGCGTACCGGGATGTACGGCGCCTGGGCCGCAAGACGCGCCTGGCCGAAGCGCAGCGCGCGGCGTTGTGGGCGGTGTTCGAGCGGGTGCGGGCCGGTTTGCGGCAACAGGGCTTGCTGACCCATGCGCAGTTGTTCAACCGACTGACCGGCGCCCTGTCGTCCCGGCCGCCGCCGTTCGACTTTGCGGTGATCGACGAATGTCAGGACATCGGCATGGCGCAACTGCGGTTTCTGGCGGTGCTGGGCGGCGACCGCCCGAACGCGCTGTTCTTTGCCGGCGATCTGGGGCAACGCATCTTCCAGCAGCCGTTTTCGTGGAAAGCGCTGGGTGTGGACATCCGCGGCCGGGCGCGCACGCTGCACGTCAACTACCGCACCTCGCACCAGATTCGCCGCCAGGCGGATCGTTTGCTGGGGCCGCAGGTGGCCGACGTGGATGGCAACATCGAGGAGCGGGGCGGCACGGTGTCGGTGTTCAACGGGCCGAGTCCGGATATTCAGGTCTTTGACGCTATTGAGCCGGAAGTGTACGCGGTCGGCCGCTGGTTGAAGGATCGTCGCGCCGAAGGTGTCGCTCCCCACGAGATCGGCATTTTTGTGCGTTCTTCAGCACAACTGGATCGGGCAAAAGCGGCCGCGCGTGCCTCCGGATTGCCGTTTAAGGTACTCGACGAGCACATGGAAACGGCCGCCGGGACGCTATCGATCGGCACCATGCATCTGGCCAAAGGCCTCGAGTTCAGGGCCGTGGTCGTGATGGCCTGCGACGACGAGGTTGTTCCGTTACAGGAGCGCATCGAATCGGTCGCCGATAACGCCGATCTTGAAGACGTCTACGACACCGAGCGCCATCTGCTCTATGTCGCCTGCACGCGGGCGCGGGATCATCTGCTGGTGACGAGTGTAGATCCCGGATCGGAATTTCTGGATGATTTAACGGGATGCGATTGAAGTATCCGAATTGAACTGGTCCGGATGCACTGACAGAGGGTTTTTCATGACCGGCATTCAGCACCACGACGACAACGAAGAAGCTGGTAAACCAGAGCCTTACGGCTTCTGGCGCACGCTGGTGATCGTACTGAGCGGCCACCTGGGCGTCCGGCCCAGCAGCAAACGCAAGGAGGATTTTGCCAGAGCCAACGGCCGGTATGTGTTTGCCGTTGCCGTGCTGTATTTTGTGCTGGTCATAACGGCTTTGATCGTGCTGGTGAATTATATCGCCCGCTAGCCCGCGACCGTGGTCCATCCCGGTTGGCTGCCGTCCAGCGCCCCGACCGGGGCTGCCTCCGACTACATCAGCAACAGCCGGATATCGGACAGCAGCGCGACCAGTTGGGTGAGGAAACGGCCACCGTCGCCGCCGTTGACGACGCGGTGGTCGTAGGAAAGCGACAGCGGCAGCAGGGTGCGGGGCATGAATTCGCGGCCGTTCCAGACCGGCTGCACGGCGGCACGGGAGACCCCGAGAATGGCGACCTCCGGGGTGTTCACGATGGGGGTAAAGCCGCGGCCGCCAATGGCGCCCAGACTGGATATCGTGAAGCAGGCGCCCTGCATCTCGTTCATCGTCAGCTTGCCCGCGCGCGCCTTGTCGCCGAGGGCGGCGACTTCGGCGGCCAGTTCCCAGATGCCCTTGCGATCCACATCGCGCACCACCGGCACCAGCAGTCCGCGCGGCGTATCCACCGCCATGCCGAGGTGGAAAAACTGCCTTTGCACGAACTGTGAACCGTCGCGCGCGAGGGAGCGATTGAGTACCGGGTTGTCGCGCAGCGCGATGGCGCAGGCCTTGAGGATGAAGGGCACCGGGGTCAGCTTGACGCCGCGCGCCTCCGCCTCGGCCTTGCGCGTCTGGCGGAAAACTTCGAGTTCGGTGATATCGGCATCGTCGAACTGGGTGACGTGGGGTACATTGAGCCAACTGCGGTGCATGTTGGCGGCGGTGAGACTGCCGATCTTGCCGAGCTCACCGGTGGTCACCGGCCCGAATCTGGCGTAATCCACTTCGGGCACCGCGGGGATGGCGCCGCCGCCCGTCGCTGCGACAGGCTGCGCCAGGCGCTGACGCACGAATGCCTGCACGTCTTCTTTCAGGATCCGCTGGCGCGGCCCCGAACCCGACACCCGGGCCAGATCCACACCCAGTTCCCGCGCCAGGCGCCGCACATAGGGGCCGGCGTAGATCTCGGCCCCGGTTGCCGCAGGTGCCGGGGTTTGTGCTGCGACGCCAGCCTCGGCGGCAGGCGCCGGCGCTGCCACAGCGGGTACCGCTGGAACGGCAGGTTCCTCATCAGGAGCCGACTCAGCTGCGGATGCAAGTGCAGATTCAGCAGCGGGAGCAGCCTTGGGCACGGACGCCGGCCTGGGGCTCTCGACCTGAGCCGACGGTTTGGGCGGCTTCGCGGCACCGGGTTGGTCCGCACCCTGCGGGGTGACGGACCCGCCCTTTTCAACAGCAGCCTGCGCGGCAACCGTACCGTCGGTGGTGATTTCCAGCAGGGGAACACCGGCTTTCTTGATCTTGTCGCCTTCCGCGACCAGAAACCTTGCAACCACTCCCGCCACCGGCGATGGCAATTCCATGGTCGCTTTTTCGGACTCCAGCACCAGCAGGGTCTGATCGACCTCCACCCGGTCGCCCACGGCGACCGAGATCTCGATCACCTCGACTTCTTCGGCACCACCGAGATCGGGTACCCGTACTGTTTCGACTGTCACCTGAATGTGCTTCCTTGAAGTCCGTCAGTCCGCAACCCGCACGCGCCGGGCCGCACCGCTCATACCGTCAATGGGTCGGCCTTGTCGGGCGCAATGCCCAGTTTGGTCATCGCCGCGCTCACCACGCCGGCCTCGATCGCGCCGCTGCGCTGCAAGCCGTGCAGGGCCGCGAGTGCAATGTGGTTGCGGTTCACTTCGAAGAAATCGCGCAACCGCTCGCGGGTATCGCTGCGCCCGAATCCATCGGTGCCCAGCACCTGATAGTCGCCGGGAACAAATCCGCGCAGCTGTTCGCCGAGCGCCTTGAGGTAATCGGTCGCCAGCACCACCGGGCCCTGGTGTCCCTTCAACTGCTGCGTCAGATAAGGCACCCGGGGCTTCTTGTCGCTGTGGAGACGATTCCAGCGCAGCGCGGCCTGACCGTCGCGGGCCAGCTCGCCGACGCTGGTGACGCTCCACACATCGGCGCTGACGTCGAACTGCTCGCGCAAAATCTTCGCGGCGGCGCGCGCCTCGTTGAGCATTGCGCCCGCGCCGAACAGCTGTACCCGCAGTTTGGCCCGCGGCCCCGCTTCCAGCAGATAGATACCGCGCACGATGCCTTCGGCGACGCCGTCCGGCATGGCTGGGTGCGGGTAGTTCTCGTTGAGAGTGGTGATGTAGTAAAAGCAGTTCTCCCGGTCGACAAACATTCGCTTGAGACCGTCCTGCACAATCACCGTCAACTCGTAACCGTAGGCCGGATCGTAGGCGCGGCAGTTGGGAATCACTCCGGCGAGCAGCTGGCTGTGGCCGTCCTGATGCTGCAAGCCCTCGCCATTGAGCGTGGTGCGGCCCGAGGTCGCGCCGATCAGGAAGCCGCGCGCCTGGGCATCGCCGGCGGCCCAGGCCAGATCGCCGACGCGCTGAAACCCGAACATCGAATAGAAAATGTAAAACGGGATCATCGGCAGATCGTAGCTGCTGTACGCGGTCGCCAGCGCAATCCAGGCCGCCATCGAACCGGCTTCGGTGATGCCCTCCTCCAGGATCTGGCCTTTTTTGTCTTCCTTGTAGTAGAGAATCTGATCGGCATCGTGGGGCACATAGCGCTGCCCGGCCGAGGAATAGATGCCGAGCTGGCGGAACATGCCTTCCATGCCGAAGGTGCGCGCTTCGTCGGGCACGATGGGCGCGATGCGGGCGCCGATGGCCTTGTCCCGCACCAGTTGCTGAAGCAGGCGCACGAACGCCATGGTGGTGGAGATCTCGCGCTCGCCGGTGCTTTCCAGCAGCCGGCCGAAGGTCTCCAGCGGGGGTATTTCCAGCGGCTGGAAGTCGCCATGGCGGGCCGGCAGGTAGCCGCCCAGCTCCTCGCGCCGCCGGCGCATGTACGCCAGTTCGGGGCTGTCTTCCGGCGGCCGGTAGTAGGGCGTGTCTTCGAGATGCTCATCCGGGATCGGCAGGCCGAAGCGGTCGCGAAATTTCTTGAGGTCTTCGACCTGGATTTTCTTGACCGCGTGGGTGTTATTGGACGCTTCCCCGGAGCTGCCCAGTCCATAACCCTTGACGGTCATGGCAAGAATCACCGTGGGCACGCCGCGGGTTTCGACAGCCTCGGCGTAGGCGGCATAGACCTTGTAGGGGTCATGGCCGCCGCGATTGAGGTACATGATGTCGTCGTCGCTGAGGTCGGCGACCAGCGCGGCCAGCTCGGGATATTTGCCGAAAAAATGCTCGCGCGTGTAGGCGCCGCCATTGACCTTGTAGTTCTGCAATTCGCCGTCGCAGACTTCGTCCATGCGCTTTTGCAGCAGTCCCGTGCTGTCACGTTCCAGCAGCGGATCCCAGAGCCGGCCCCAGACCACCTTGATCACATGCCAGCCGGCGCCGCGGAACACGCCTTCCAGTTCCTGAATGATCTTGCCGTTGCCGCGCACCAGACCATCGAGACGCTGGAGATTGCAGTTGACCACGAACGTGAGATTTTCGAGTTGCTCGCGCCCGGCCAGGGAAATCGCGCCCAGGGTTTCCGGCTCGTCGCATTCACCGTCGCCAAGAAAGGCCCATACCCGGCGATCACCGCGCGGCACCAGATCCCGCGCCGACAGATAGCGCATGATGTGGGCCTGGTAGATGGCCTGAATGGGACCGAGGCCCATGGAGACCGTGGGAAACTGCCAGTAATCCGGCATCAACCAGGGATGCGGATAGGACGACAGACCCCTGCCATCGACTTCGCGCCGGAAATGATCGAGCTGTTCTTCGGTTATGCGGCCTTCGAGAAATGAGCGCGCATAGATGCCGGGCGAACTGTGGCCCTGGTAATAAATCAGATCTTCAAGCTGACTCTCGCGGCGCGCGCGGAAAAAATAATTGAACCCGACATCGTAGAGCGTGGCTGCCGACGAAAACGTGGCGATGTGGCCGCCTAGGCCTTCGTATTTCTTGTTGGCGCGCATCACCATCGCCAGCGCGTTCCAGCGGATCAGGGAGCGGATGCGGCGCTCCATGAACAGATCACCGGGCATGCGTTTTTCGCGGCTCACCGGAATCGTGTTGCAAAATGGCGTGGTGACGCCCCCGGACAGGGGAATGCCGTTGCGCGCCGCGCGATCGATCAGCCGGCGCAGCAGAAAAGCCGCCCGCTCCGGCCCCTGAAAACGCAGCACCGCATCGAGGGAATCCAGCCAGTCGCTGGTTTCCGTGGGATCGGCGTCGTCCGGCAGCGTCAACACATCCGGGACATCGGATTTTTGCGGTTCATTCATAGGATTTCCTGCTGCGCCCACGATATCTGCCCCGACGTTTTGCACACTAGGCGAAATGGACTCGCCGTTCAACGGACACCCGCCGCGAACCCCGTTGCTCGTGCCCGGGCAATCACCCGGGCCAACCTCTAGCCGCCAGCGAATCTCTGTCACCAAGGATAACTTCTGTCACCAAGGATAACTTCTGTTACCAAGGATAGCTGTAGCGACCGTCACTGGCGCGATTGAGACGTCTTGCCGCGTCCGAACCCGCCGCCGCACGATCGCCCGTCGCAATCCAGAGCCCCCGGCGCTGCCGCGGACCGAACACCCGTCCACATTCGCCCTTGAGATCGACCAGCGTCTCGGCGCGTACCGCCGCGGCGAGGCGCGGGCGGAAGTCGAAGTTGCGGTAATCGAGCGCCAGGCTCTCGTTGTGGCGCGCGGCCTGCTCGAGGATGTTCTTGGGTCGCTCCTCGATACCCGCCAACGTGGCTTGCTTGAACCGTTCGAGTTCTGCGTCATCCAGGGTGTCCAGCGCCTGACAGCGGGCCGCCAGGAACCGCTCCATCTCGGCCATCAGGCGGGTCGCGTCGGCGCGCGGCGATTGCGCGTAGAACAAGACTCCGGGCACCCGGTTCGACGGCATGATCTGACTGCCGACGACATAGCCCAATTGCTTCTCGGTGCGAATTTCCGTGTAAAACGGCTCTTCGGTGATTTTCTCCAGCAGTGCAAACCGGGCGCGTTCGACGAGGGTATCGGAAGCGCCCTGCAGGTAGAGTATCGCGGCGCGATCCGGCTGTTTCACCACCAGATCCCAGC
This sequence comes from uncultured Gammaproteobacteria bacterium, assembly GCA_963708735.1. Classification (GTDB taxonomy): domain Bacteria; phylum Pseudomonadota; class Gammaproteobacteria; order Pseudomonadales; family Porticoccaceae; genus JAGPUQ01. The sequence goes on along the minus strand of CAVPTW010000007.1, from coordinate 63,035 downwards.
GCGGCAGCCGGGATTGCGGACGCAACCGGCGCACCTCATGACTGAGACGGGGCGGCCGCTCGGGCGCTATCGCGAGGCGCGCCAAGACCCGGCTCGCCATGCGCTGGGCGGTTTCCGCATCGACCATGCCGCCGGCATAGGCCTTGACGCTGCCATCGCGGTAGAGCCCAGCGACGAAGGCGCGCAACGCATCCGGGCCGACCGGTTCCAGTTCCTTCGCCAGCTCCAGAGCCCGGGGCGCATCGCGCAACAGCGGCGCGATCTCGTCGACCGCCTGGCGCACCGGCCATTCCTTGCGACTGTTGCGCCAGCCCCGGATCAGGGTTTCCTTCACGCGGGTAAAGCGTGCGGTGTCGAACTTCGGCTCCGCCAGAACGGCCAGCAAGCGCTGCAGAAGAACCTCCTGCTTGTCGGCGTAGCCGCTGACGCTGAGTTCGATGCCACCCTCCCAACGTTTCAATCCGAAATCGAGGCCCGCCAGAAACGCCGGATAGACCTCCGCGCTCAACTCATCACTGACCAGCGCGAGATAGAGCTCGGTCAGCGCGGCACCCCGGTGACCACGCGCACGCGGCGCCAGGATCTGGGCGCTGAACACCGCGCGCGGCGTACCGAATTCCGCGTCGCGATATTGCCACAGGCGCAGCGCCGGATGCTCGATCAGCAGCGTCGGCGGCGACGAAACCCCGCCCCGCTCCGTCACCGGGAAGTGCTCGGGAATGTAGGGATTGGGGTCCGGCAGCCGCAACACGCTGGTCTCCGGAGCGGCATTCCAGGCCGCCATTTGCTGCGTCGCGACCGGGAGTACCCTGTAGGGCGTCTGGTAGTAGCGTGAGACTCGGTTCAGCTGATCGAATTCCGGCGCCATGATGGTGATGAGCGCGTTATCGGGGCGCAGCAGCGCCGCCGTCGCCCGCACCAGGTCGGCGTCGAAATGTTCGTAGAGATAGGGACCGCGCAACACCTCTGCGGGAGGGTAATCGTGCAGTGCATCCGCAAGAGCGAGCGCCTGCTCGCTGGCCCCCGATTTTTCGAGAAACTGGAATTCGGCGCGCTGCATCACGCCGAATTCCGTGTACCGCCACGCCTCGATACCGGACGCCCGCACCTTGGCGATCCAGGCCCACAGCTGGTCGAGCACCTGAGCACGCGCCGCGACCCCCGCCGGCGTGAGGGCGATGGTGAGCGCAAACGCCGCGCCGCGCCGCGAATCGTAGGCGAGGCCCGCGCTGAGGCTCTCCGCGAGGCCCTGGCGCTTGAGCTCCGCCAGCAGACTGTGTTCGCTCTCGTCCCCGAGTAAATGCGCGAGAAACGTGGCTGGCTTCTCTCGCCAATGTTCCCGCTGGGACGGCAATGGAAACAACACCCCGAGCTTACGTCGCTCCTGATCGGGGTGCAATTCAACCAATTGCGGCCCGGATGCCGGCAGCAATGGCACCTCGCCGGTGGCCAGCTCCGCCGGGCGGCGCGGAACGGCGCCAAAGCGGGTTGCGACCATGGCCTGCAACTCGTCGAGGGACTGGCGTCCCACCACGGCCAGTGTCATCAGATCCGCCGAGTAATGCCGCTGATAAAATGCGATCAGGTCGTCGCGCACCGGCCGGTTGTCCAGATCCGCGAGCGTATCGCGATTGCCCACGGAAAATTTCGCGAGCGGATGATCCGGATTGATCACCTCGCCCACCACGTCCTCCTCGCGGCGGCCGTCATCGCGCAGCTTGAGGCGATACTCGGCATCCACCGCCTGGCGCTCGCGTTCGACATAGTCGGGATCGAACTTTGGCGCGATGAAAAACTGCGCGAAGCGATCCAACGCCCCATCCAGGTACGCCGGCTCGATGTCGAAGAAGAAATTGGTTTCCTCCAGACTGGTATAGGCGTTGTGACTGCCGCCGTGACTGGTGATGAACGCCTGATACTCCGCTGCCGTCGAATACTTTTCGGTGCCCAGAAACAGCATGTGCTCCAGGAAGTGCGCGAGGCCAGCGCGATCGGCAGGATTGTCGAAGCTGCCCACGCCGACGCTCAGTGCCGCTGCGCTCTTGTCGCTGGCGGCATCCGAGACCAGCACCACCTGCAAGCCATTCTCGAGTTTCAGATAGCGGTACTGGCGATCATCGGCCGGGCTGCGATTTACCGCGACCTCGCCGCCGTCGGCGCGCGGCGCCGGCTGCCACCAGTCGGTGGCCGGCGCCGCATTGGCGGCCAGCGACCACCAGAGAAACCAGAAAACCAGCCGGACAGCCGTTGGTCGGAACGCGCCAAACATCAAGGAGTCTCCACCGGAGTGGTCCCCGCCGCCGGATTGGCGAGCGGTGCCGCGGAGCCATCCGACTCGTCCGGTTCGATTTCGTTCCGCGGCCAGGCGCTATACAGCGCCTTGACCAGGGTGGCCAGGGGAATGGCAAAGAACACGCCCCACAAACCCCAGAGACCGCCGAACAGCAAGACCGCCAGAATGATCACAACGGGATGGAGATTCACGGCGTCGGAAAACAGGATGGGCACCAGCACATTGCCGTCGAGAAACTGGATCAGCCCGTAGGCCAGCGTCAGCACGAGAAAATCGCCGCCCCATCCCAGCTGCACATAGCCCACCAGCAGCACCGGCACCGTCGCCACGGTGGCGCCGATGTAGGGCACGATCACCGATACCCCCACCACCAGAGCCAGCAGCGCCCCGTATTGCAGGCCCAGCCACGCGAATACGATATAGCTGAGCGCCGCCACAATCAGTATTTGAATCACTTTGCCGCGCACATAATTGGCCATCTGGATATCCATTTCCTGCCACACCTGGCGCATCACCGGTCGCTCGCGGGGCAGCAGCCCCGTCAGTTGCGCGATCAGTTCCTTGCGGTCCTTGAGCATGAAGAACACCATCAACGGCACCAGCACCAGATAGACTAGGAGCCCCACCAGGTCCGCGAACCGGCTCAGTGAAAACGACAGCGCGGCCTTGGCAAAACCCGTAGCTTCGCCAGCCACGTACTGAATGAGTTGCTCCAGCTGGTCCTGGGAGATCAGATACGGATACCGCTCCGGCAATTGCAAGACCGCTGCCTGCCAGTGGCGAATCATGGCAGGAAGCTCATTCAGCAGATTGGTGGACTGCTGGACCAGGATGGGGAACAACACCACGGCGCTGGCGAACAACAATCCCAGGAAACCGAGGAACGTCATCCATACCGCCAGTGTGTGGGGAATGCGCAGGCGCTCCAGGCGCGCCACGATGCCCTGGAGCAGGAACGCCAGCACCAGCGCGGCCAGTAGCGGACCCATCACGTTGGCAAATCCGATGATGGCCACCAGGACTGCCACCATCAGCAGCGCCAGCAACACCGCCTCCTCGTTGCCGAGATAACGGTGAACCCAGTTGCCCAATACTTTCCACATGGAACCACCTCTATTTTTTGGGCGTGACTGCCGACATCATTTGCGGGATTGACGATCGACATTCGCTGGGGAAACGCTGCGCATCCCGCGACCATGAACCGATGCTACCATCGGCTGTCCAAGCCACTTCGCGCCGCTGCCACTGGCTCGCGCGGTTATTGAGGAATGTGCAGGTTGCAGCCATCATCTTACTTCGCCCGGGGGCTTGCCGTCCCCTGTCTGATCTTCGCCATGCTCTTCTCGAGCCTGGTCGCGGGCGCGGATATCCGGTTGCCGGAACTCGGCGACAGCAGTTCCGGTCTGGTCAGCCTGAAACAGGAACAGGATCTGGGGCGCGCCTGGTTGATGGCGTTTCGCCGCCAGGTGCGCACCTACGACGACCCGCTGGTGCAGGACTATCTGGAGCGATTGATCTTCCGCCTTGCGAGCAGTAGCGAACTGCTCGACCGGAACCTGCAGCTGGTCCTGGTACACAATGACTCGATCAACGCCTTTGCGGTACCAGGCGGCATCGTGGGCGTTCATACCGGACTTTTATTGCAAGCCCGCACCGAGCATCAATGCGCTTCGGTACTGACGCACGAACTCGCACACCTTAGCCAGCGCCATTTCGCCCGCGGCATCGAGAGCCAGCACCAGTCGACTGCCGTGGGACTGACGGGGCTGCTCGCCGGCCTGGTGCTCGCGGCCACCGGAGGCGCGCAGGCGGGGATGGCGGTGATGGCAACGACTCAGGCCGCCATGATCGACCAGTCCCTTATTTACAGCCGGCAAAACGAACAGGAAGCGGACCGGATCGGCATCGACACGCTCTACCGCGCCGGCATGGACCCCGCCGGAGCCGCCGAAATGTTTGAGCAGATGCTGGCCGCGACCCGTTACACAGGGCAGCGCCCGCCCGAATTCATGCTGACCCACCCGCTGACCGAATCCCGGGTATCGGATATCAGGGCTCGCGTCTCCAAATACCCTCCGCACCAGTATCCGGATAATCTGGAGTATCACCTGATGCGCGCCCGTATTCAGGCCACGTCGGCGGAGCGCTCCGAGCTTGCCGCCGCGCGGTTTCGCGACGAGCTATCGGGCGACTCGCTCTCCCGCACCGCCGCCCGCTACGGCCTCGCGCTGGCGCTGAGCGCGATGGGCGATCACAAGGGCGCGCGCGAGCAGATCCACAAGCTACTGGCAGAAGACCCCGAGCGCCTGACCTACCAACTCACGGCCATTGCCATTGAACGTGCAGCCGGGGCAACCGGCATCGCCGTCGAACAGGCACAGCAGCTCGCCGCCAAGGTACCGGATCACTACCCCGTGCGCATGGAGCTTGCGCAAAGTCTGCGGAGCGCCAACCGGGTCGGCGAAGCCGAAGCCGTACTGGCAAGGCTGTCGCACGACCGCCCGAACGATCCCCAGGTCTGGTTCGAACTGGCCGAAGTCAGCGGCTTGGCGGGAGATATTCCGAGCGTGCACATGGCGCGCGCCGAGTATTTCATGCAGAACGGCATATTCGACAAGGCGCGGGACCATCTGCGCTATGCGCGCAAGCTACAGGAACGGAATTTCCGCCAGGTGGCCCTGATCGATCAACGCATGCAGGATCTGGATCATCTGGAAAAACAGCTGGGTGGCCCCGATCGGCACAAATAGGCCGACGCAGATCATACCGGCCCGGATGCGGCCGGTCGTCAGCCCTTGTGGCTACCGTCGCAGAGCGGCTGATTGCGCGTCGCCTTGCAGCCGCAGAAATAGACTGTCTTCGCTGCCGGCGCCTGATACTTCACCGGAGTGATACCGGTCCCCGCATGAGCGCCATCACAAAACGGCTGCTTCGCGCTGCGACCGCAGGCACACCAGAAATAATTTTTGCCTTCCTCGACCGCCACCGCAAAGGGTGTGTCGGAGACTCGTACCGGATCGGTCATGGCAATCCCCTCGCAATTTCAGCTGGCTGGAACCCGGCCACCCCCTCAATAGGCAGCGGCCCGGGCGATGATGCGCTTGGCCTGAGTATAGTGCGGTTTGTCGAGCATGATGCCGTCCAGACCCACCACGCCGACATCGGGACTCGCGTCGAACGCTTCGACCACCCGCCGCGACCACTCAAGCTCCTTCTCGCCGACGGAAAACACGCGGTTGATGGTGTCGACCTGGTTGGGGTGAATCGCCATCATGCAGGTAAACCCTGCCCGGCGCGCGCCCCGTGCCGCGGCCTCGAGTCCGGCGTCGTCCTTGTAGTCGGTGAACACGGTGTTGCAGGGTTCGATGCCGGCGGAAGCCGCGGCCGCGAGACAGAGCGCACGCACGGTCCGGAACAGATCGTCCCAGGTGCCGTCCGGGAGCAGATGCGTCTCGGCGCCGACATCGGCCGACAGATCGAACTCGCCCCAGCTCACATAGGCGAGGCGCGGACTGGCGCCGGTGAGACCCGCAAGGTTGAGCACGCCCTGCCCGGTCTCGGTGCCGATCACCAGAATCCGGATGTGCCCGCGCGGCACGCCCTCGTGCACCTCCAGCGCACTCAGGTAATGGTCGAGCCGGATCACGTCCTCGCGGGTGCGGTATTTGGGCAGCAGCACATAATCCGGCGCGCCCCCCACCACGGCGGCCAGATCGTCGAGCGTCATGGCGCCGTCGAGAGGATTGATGCGCACCAGCAATTTCTTGCGGCGACTGCCCAGGGGGCGCGCGTCGAGATAGGCCCGCGCCAGCCGGCGTGCCTCCTCCTTGCGCGAGGGAGCGACCGAATCCTCCAGATCGAGGATCAGGCCGTCGGCGTTGGTGCCCTCCCCCTTGGCGATCTTCTTCTCGCTATCGGCGGGCAGAAACAGCATGGAACGCATGATCTTCTCTCCCGACTCAGGCGGATTTCATTTTCATCAGCGCGGTGCGCTTGCAGGTCGCGACCAGTTCGTCGCGCTGATTGAAGCCCTCGTGGAGAAAATTCACGATGCCCGAATCGGTGCGTTTCTGGCTGACACGCTTGGACAGTATCGTGGTGCGGGCGCGGATGGTGTCGCCGTGGAACACCGGACGCGGAAACGCGACGTCGGTCATGCCCAGATTGCCCAGCGTGGTGCCCAGGGTCAGCTCGGTGACCTGGACGCCCACCACCAGCGCCAGCGTGAACATGCTGTTGACGATGCGCTGGCCATGGATGCTGTTCTTGGAGAATTCGGCGTCGAGGTGCAGCGGCTGGGTGTTCATGGTCAGGCAGCTGAACAGCGTGTTGTCGTACTCGGAGACGGTGCGCCGTACCTCGTGATCGAACACCTGCCCTTCGACGAAATCTTCAAAATGCAAACCGGCCATCGGGCCATCCTCCGTAGTGTGGTGTCTGTGAGTCGTGTTGTGTCTGCAAGTCGTGTTATGTCTGTGCGTCGTACTGCGACTCTGCTTGGCGCAGCGTCTGCAAAATGCGAGCGGCCGGATTGTAGCACTTCAATTCCAATCCACACCGGGCCGCAATTGTGCCCCGCTTCCCCACAGGTGCAACGCCTGCGGATACAATCGGGACCATCGACGAGGAGTTGCCATGAACCAGTCCACAACCCCGCTGCACCCCCGTATCAGCGACTTCGAACAGGTCATCCGCGCGCGCCGCTCGGTGCGCGGGTTTCTGCCCGATCCGGTGCCCGCGGACGTCCTGCGCCATGTCTTCGAGCTGGCGCAGCTTGCTCCCTCCAACTGCAATGTGCAGCCCTGGCAGGTGGTGGTCGCGTCCGGAGCATCCTGCCGCGCCATCAGCCGCAAGCTCGTCGCAGCCGCGACCTCCGGCCAGCCGGTGACCAGCGACTACCAGCGCGTCGAGGAATTTCCGGGCGTCATGCGCCGGCGTCAGATCGATACCGCCGTATGCCTCTACGGCCACATGGGCATCGCCCGCGACGACCGCGACGGGCGGCGGAGGGCCATGCTGCGCAACTACGAGTTCTTCGACGCCCCCCATATCGCCTTCATCGGCATGGACCGGATGTTTCACGAAACCGTAGCGCTGGACGTGGGCATGTACGCCCAGACCCTGATGCTGGCGATGACGGCTTATGGCATTGGCTCCTGCGCCCAGGCGGCGGTGAGCCGCTTTCCGGAAGTCACGCGGGAGCATTTCGGGCTGCCGGACAATATCGGTATTCTGATGGGGCTGTCGTTCGGCTACGAGGACCCTGCAGTGCCGGCCAACCGAACCCGGGTGCCGCGCGCGGCGCTGTCGGAACAGGTGCGCTTCGTGGAGTAAAGCGCGAACCGTCCCGCGCCGGGTCAGTCCCCGGCGATCTGGCGCTCGCGAAAGTCCAGCATGCGCTGCAGCGGCACCATGGCGCGGCGACCCAGTTCCGCGTCCACAAGAATTTCGTTGTCGCCACGTTCCAGGGAATCGGCCAGATTGCGCAGGTGGTTCATCGCCATCCACGGACAGTGGCCGCAGCTGCGGCAGGTGGCACCCTGGCCCGCGGTGGGCGCGATGATCAATTCCTTGTCGGGCGCGGCCTGCTGCATCTTGTAGAAAATGCCCTGGTCGGTGGCGACGATACAGCGCCGGTTGGGCAGGTTTCTGGCCGCCGCGATCAACTGCGAGGTGGAGCCCACCGCATCGGCGATAGCAATCACCGCCGCCGGCGACTCGGGATGCACCAGGATGGCGGCATCCGGATACACCTGCTTCAGATCCAGCAGACCGCGCAGCTTGAACTCCTCATGCACGACGCAACTGCCGTCCCAGAGCAGCATGTCGGCGCCCGTCTGCTGCTGGACGTAGTGACCCAGGTGCTTGTCCGGCGCCCACAGAATCCGGTGCCCTTCACGGTCGAGGTAATCGACCACGTCGAGGGCGATGCTGGAAGTCACCACCCAGTCGGCGCGCGCTTTCACCGCCGCCGAGGTATTGGCGTAGACCACCACGGTGCGGTCGGGATGCTGATCGCAAAACGCTGAAAAGGCCTCCGCCGGACAGCCGATATCCAGGGAACAGGTCGCTTCCAGGGTCGGCATCAGCACGGTCTTTTCGGGCGTCAGAATCTTGGCGGTTTCCCCCATGAAGCGCACCCCTGCCACCACCAGGGTCGCGGCCGGATGCCGTTTGCCGAAGCGCGCCATTTCGAGGGAGTCGGACACGATGCCACCGGTCTCCTCGGCGAGCGCCTGGAGCGCCGGGTCCGTGTAGTAATGGGCGACGATGACCGCGTTCTTGGCCACCAGCAGCCGCTTGATGCGGGCGATGTCGGCGGCGCGCGCGGCCGGCGATTCGTGCGTCGGTTCCTGCATCCGGTCGAGATGCTGGATCACGATTTCCCGAAACCGGGCGCCGTCGGCGATCGCCAGACGTGAAGAATCAGACATGGGAAAGTCGGATCAGCGGGTGTCGGCGGATTCTAGCACAGGGGCTCGGGCTGCCAGGCCCGGTGCGCGCAGCGACAGACCGGAAACCAGTGCCTGGAGAGCCCTGCCCCGCGGAGGCAGCGCCAACGCCGAACAGGGAGTCTTGGACAGGGAAAGTTGGTGGGCCGTGCTGGATTCGAACCAGCGACCAATTGGTTAAAAGCCAACTGCTCTACCAACTGAGCTAACGGCCCGAAAAAGAGGCGCTATCTTACTGCCAGTCCCTCAAAGGTCAAGCCGCCACACGCAAAATCAGCGCGGATAACCGGCAAAATCGCACATACCTACTGCGATTCGGGCATGAACACCATCGCTGGCCGCCCCGCGTGTGAACCAAAGCGTCTGCGGCATCAGCCCTGATACGCGGTTGGATCGGCGATGCCGGCCGCCGCAAACCCTGCTGCACGCAACCGACAACTGTCGCAGCGTCCGCAGGCCCGACCGGCCGCGTCCGCCAGGTAGCAGGACACGGTCAGGGCGTAATCGACGCCGAGTTCGATGCCGCGCGCGATGATTTCGGCTTTGCTGAGGTCGATCAGCGGTGTATGGATGGAAAACCCGCGTCCCTCGACGCCAGCCCGGGTCGCGAGATTGGCGGTAACTTCAAATGCGCGGATAAACTCCGGCCGGCAATCCGGATACCCGGAATAATCCACCGCGTTGACACCGATGAACAGGTCGCGAGCGCCCAGCACTTCGGCCCAGCCCAGCGCAATGGCGAGAAAAATGGTGTTGCGCGCCGGTACGTAGGTGACCGGAATGCCCACGCTGTCGCCAGCGGTCGGGACGGGGATGCTGTCGTCGGTGAGTGCGGAACCGCCGATCGCGCGCAGATCCAGCGCCACCGTCTTGTGTTCCATCGCGCCGAAAACCGCACTGATCCGTGCCGCGGCGGCAAGCTCCGCACGGTGCCGCTGTCCGTAGTCGAAGCTGAGCGTGTAACAGCGATACCCTGCGGCACGCGCCAGGGCCAGCAAGGTGGTGGAGTCGAGTCCGCCGGACACCAGCACCACGGCGGCGGCAGAAGTCTTTGCGGTCATTCAGCGGCCCGGCACATCGCCCCAAAGGTATTTGTGCAATTGCAACTGCAAACGCACCGCCAGACGATCGGCGAGCATCCAGTCCGCCAGCGCGCGCGCTTCGAGCTGACCCTGGCTCGGGGAAAACAACAGCTCCGCGCCCGTGGCGGTCAGATTATATTCATCGATCTTCAGCCGCGCCCATTCATAATCGGTACGGTTGCAGATCACGAATTTGATCTCATCCTTGGTGCTCAGGCACGAGATATTGGACCAGAGATTGCGGGCAACTTCTCCGGAACCGGGCGTTTTCAGATCCAGAATGATATGCACGCGCGGATCGACTTCCGCGACGGGCAGTGCCCCGCTGGTCTCCAGGGATACCCGGTACCCACGGTCGCAAAGCGCTGTCAATAGCGGCAGACATTCCGGTTGCGCCAGGGGCTCGCCCCCCGTCACGGTGACGTAGCGCGGATGGAAAGCGTCCACCTCGGCCACCACGTCCGCCAGCGCCTTGCGTTCGCCACCGTGAAAGGCGTACTGGGTATCGCAGTAGTGACAACGCAGGGGACAGCCCGTCAGGCGCACGAACACGGTCGGCAGCCCGGCGGTGGTGGTTTCACCCTGGAGCGAATAGAAAATTTCGGTGATGCGCAACCGGGATTCAGTCATGGTTCAGAAGCAGCGCCGCGCTCCGCCAGGAAGCGGAGCACAAGGATACGGGAAAACCCCCGTGGAAAACTTCAGAAATGCGTGTCCAGATAACGCTGCGCCAGCGCGGCGACGCTGCCGCCGGCGAGAATGGCCTTTTCGAGATGGGCGCGCGCTTTCGCCTTGTCGTTCAGTTGCGTGTAGAGCGTACCCAGCTTGTAGTGGGCATCGGCCGCCTTCGGATGCCCGGGGTAGTTGTCCACCACCCGATTGAACTGGGTCAGCGCACCCTGGGTGTCGTTCTTGACCAGACCGATCTCGCCCATCCAGTAGAGCGCATTGGGAACATAGCTGCTACCGGGATAGGCCGCCACGAACGCCTGGAAATCCGCCTGGGCATCGTCCATTTTGCCCTGCTTCAACTGCTCATAGGCCGCCTCATAGGCCGCCTGCTCGCCCTGTTTCGGCGCCACAGGAACCGTAGTACTACCGGCCGGGGCCGCAGGAGCCGGCATCTGATCTGCCGAAACCGGCGGCGTCGGTGGCGCGGTCGCGCGACCCGCTGCGGCCGCACCGCCCGTAATGATGGCAGACAGGCGACCGTCGAGATCGAGGTAATTGTCTTTTTGCTGTTGCTGCAGCAACTGGATCTGATGGCTTTGCTCTTCCAATTGTCCGTGGAGATTGCGAATCTCCTCCTGCAACGCCTGTACCTGCGCGAACAATTCGGAGACACCCGCCCCCCCAGTCGTCGCCGCGCCCGCAGGCGCCGCGGCTGACCGGCCGCCGCCGAGCTCCACCACCGGGACCGGCGCCGCGATGGCCGGCAGCGCCAGTACAGTCAACAAGGCAGCGCCCGCTGCCCACGGGCGTCGTGATCGGACCGGTCGGAGCATGGTCATCGGATGTTACTTGAGTTCCACACGGCGATTCAGCGCCCACGAAGACTCATCGCTGCCGGTGGCGGCAGGGCGTTCCTCACCGTAGCTGATAACTTCGATCAGACTGGAATCGACGCCGTTGAGCACCAGAAAATCCCGCACCGCGTTGCCACGTCGCTCGCCCAGCGCCATGTTGTATTCGCGCGTTCCGCGCTCGTCGGTGTGACCTTCAAGCCGGATGTGCTTGGGGTTACTGCGCAGATTGGCCGCGTGGCCCAGCAGAGCGGAACGCGCTTCGGACCGCAGCGTGGCCTTGTCGAAGTCAAAATAGAACACGGTTTCCAGACCGCCGGCATCATACGCATCGGCCCCACCGAGGGAACCGTCACCGACTGTGCCGGTGGCGACACCATTGCCAGAACCGCTGCCACCCACACCGGTGCCGGCAGCGTCGCTGTCGGGAGAAGTACTGGAACACGCGGCCAGGAAGATCGCCACGAAACCAGCGAAAAATAAATTAGTGAGGGATTTCATATTCATGAGAAAGAAAGCTCCTTGATATTGAAGGGCATAAAAGCCGTGCACAATTTAGCTGGTTTAGCCGTGAAACGCTAACGGTTTTCCCCGGTCACTTCAAAAACGGCGACCACGCGGGCTCCCGCACATCGCCCGACTGCGACGGCAGCAGGAAGCGCGCCCGTGCATCGACTGAAACCACCGCCAGCACGGTACGGCGACCCTGTCGGGAGGTGTACATCACCATGGCGCCGTTCGGTGCCACCGTGGGTGATTCATCGAGGGTGGATTGGGTCAACAACCGGAAATCGTTGGTCACCAGATCCTGGCTGGCGATAACGAATCCGCCGCCCTCGCCACGATGCACCATCACCAGCGTACGGCCATCGGCCGCCAGCTGCGGGCGCGCGTTGTAGCTGCCGTTGAAAGTAACACGCGTCAGCTGATTACCGGCCAACGTGAGCTTGTAGATCTGCGGTGAGCCGCCACGGTCGGACGTGAACAACAAGGCTTTGCCATCCGGTGTCCAGGTAGGCTCGGTATCGATGGCAAAATGATTCGTGAGCCGGGTAAAGGTCTTGCTCGCGAAGCTATACAAGTAGATCTCGGGATTACCGTCCTTGGAAAGCACCAGGGCGAGACTGCTGCCATCGGGCGACCAGGCAGGCGCTCCGTTCAAGCCGTGAAAATTAGTCACCTGTTCGCGCTGGGCATCCGATAGCCGCTGACGAAAGACGGCAGGGCGCCGGGTTTCGAAGGAAACATAGACCAGCTCGCGTCCGTCCGGAGACCAGCGCGGCGACAGGATCGGCTCCTTCGATTTCAGCATCAGTCGCTCCCGGGCGCCGTCGGCATCGGCAACCAGCAGCCGATACGCCAGCACGCCGCCCTCCGGGGTCGCCGTGACATAGGCGATGCGCGTGGAAAAAGCACCGCGAATTCCGGTGATCGCTTCGAAGACCGTATCGCTGATGTAGTGCGCAATATCGCGCAGCTCACTGTCGCTGCCCTCGACAACCTTGGTAAATACCTGCCGTTGACCCGGTACCTGAGCCAGGCTGAAGGTCAGCTTGATACGCCCCGCGGCAGGACGCTGAACATCTGCTACCACCACATACTCAATCCCCGCGACACTCCAGTCGTGGTACTGGATCTCCGCCACGCTGCGGGGAAACGACAGCATGTTTTCCCGCGCCATGGTCTGGAACAACCCGCTACGATCAAGGTCGGCGGAAACAATGGCGCTGATGTCGCCGGGCAACTGTCCGCCGGCGAGCGTCATGGGTACCACCGCGATACGGGTGGGGTTATCGGCACCGTGCGTGATCTCGATCGAGAGCTCTGCGCGCGCGGACAATGACATGCACAGCAGTGCGAACGCCGCCGCCATGGACCACCAGTTCCGGCAGCCACGCCGGACATTCAACGGGTTAGTGCTCGGATGTGTTTCCATTAGAGCCTCAAGTCCTCGGGTCTGAATACCAGGGTAAATTTGCGGAAATATTCCTCGAACAGCAATGGATCCTTGCGGGCCAGTTCCTGCAGGCGATCAAAGCGCCCGGCCCGCTCAACCGCAGTGATCGCGGACTGATCAAACGCGGGATCGCCGCTTGATCGCGTCACGGCAACGCCCATCACCTGGCCAGTGGGCACGATCCGTATCTGTAGCTCCACCTGCATATCGCGACGCGCGCTCGGCGGCCTGCTCCAATTCGCCGCGATGCGGTCTCGCACATAGTCGCCATAAGTCGAGACCGACTGCTGCGCCGCGGCCTGGGCCTGTTCGGCGGCCTGCGCCGCGGCCTGTTGTTGCTCGCGTTGGGCGCGCGCCTCCTGCTCGGCTTTTTCGCGCGCGGCCTTTTCTTTCGCGAGCTTTTCCTTCGCTGCCTTCTCCTGGTCCTTGGCGGCCTGTTCCTTTGCCGCTTTCTCCTTCGCCAATTTTTCCTGCGTGGCTTTCTCCTGAGCTGCCTTCTGGAGCGCCAACTTCTCCTTGGCCGCGGTTTCCTGCGCCAATTTCTGTTGCGCGGCTTTTTCGCGCGCTGCCTGTTCCGCACGCTTCGCGGCGGTATCGTCCGCTACCGGCTTGGGCTCAGGTTTGGCCGGCTCCGGTTTTGGTGGTTCCGGCTTTGGTGGTTCCGGCTTTGGTGGTTCCGGCTTTGGTGGTTCCGGCTTTGCAGGCTCTGGTTTGGCCGGCTCCGGTTTGGACTGCTCGGCCTGTGCCGGCGCGGGCCGGGCCGGCTGCGGCGCCGGACGCTCGACCTGCAACAACGTGGCTTCGATATAGCTTGGCTGCACCAGCTCCCTCCGGTGGAACTCGGGGTACCAGCCGCTGATCAGCAGGTAGAGCAGCCCCCCATGCAGCAAGGCGCTGCACAGTACGGCAATCCGATACCCGGATCCGCGTCGTGCCATTCACCGTCGCCCCGACGGCGGATCGGTGACCAGTCCAACGCCCTTCACTCCGACCGCTTGCAGCCTTGCCATGAGCCCGACCACGGTGCCGTAATCGACCGTGCGGTCACCCCGCACCAGCACCGGCGTATCCGGCTTTTCGCTCAACACCTTGCGGATTTTCTCGACAATGGTGTCCACCGCTTCCGGCTGACTTTTGCCGTTGCCGAGATCCAGGTGGTACACGCCCGCCTTGTCAATCGCGACCTCGATGGGTTCCTTGTCCTCCACCGGCTGCGCAGTCGCCTTGGGCAGATCCACCTTCACGCCCGTGGTGAGCAGCGGCGCGGTGACCATGAAAACAATCAGCAGCACCAGCATCACGTCGATATACGGAACGACGTTGATTTCCGCCACCAGCGCGCGCTTTTGTTTCTTGTTGAAAGCCATGATTCCGACCTGCTACTTGCCGGTGCTGTAAATGCGGCGGTGCAGGATGCCGGAAAATTCCTCGGCAAACGTCTGGTAGCCGCCGTACACCTGCTCTGCGCGCGTGGCGTATCGGTTGTAGGCGATAACGGCGGGAATTGCCGCAAACAGGCCCATCGCGGTCGCCACCAGCGCCTCGGCAATGCCGGGGGCAACCGCGGCCAGGGTCGCCTGCTGCATTCCGGCAAGACCCCGGAACGCCTGCATGATGCCCCACACGGTGCCAAACAGCCCGATATAAGGGCTCACCGAAGCCACGCTGGCGAGGAACGGCAGATGGGTATTGAGCTTTTCTTCTTCCCGGGACAGCGCCACCCGCATCGCCCGCTCGACACCGGCAACGATGGAATCCGGGTCCGCGCCGCGCTGCTGGTTGAGGCGGTTGAACTCCCGAAAGCCGGCGCGAAACACCACCTCTACTCCGGGGATATGCTGATTATTCTGCAAACGCACATTGCCGTCATTGAACAACTGGTTGAGATCGCCACCAGACCAGAACGTGCTTTCAAATCGCTTGAGGTCGGCCCCGGCGCCGCGCAGATAAAGTCCGCGCTGCACAATCATCACCCAAGACAACATCGAAGCCCCAAACAGAATCAGCAATACGAATTTGACGGGAAGGGTTGCACCGACGATCAGCACCCAAAAAGAAAGGTCATTTGTCACCCGCGACTCCTCAGCAATCAGGCATTGGCAAAAATTCGTTCGAGCATTTCGCTCGGCATTCTCACCGGTTTCATGGTGTGGCGATCGGCACAGGCTACCTTGACCTGCCCCGAGCACAATAATTCCTCGCCGCGACGCACTGTCTGCTCGACCTCAAACCAGGCGCGACCGTGCGCCACCGCGCAAGCGGTAATGACCAGGTCGTCATAGAGTCTTGCCGGGCGGTGGTAACGCACATTGAGCGAGTGCACCACAAAAATACTGTCATCGCCCCAGAAGGCGGGATTCGCAAACCCATGGTGGCGGAGCCATTCCGAACGCGCGCGCTCCATGTATTTCAGGTAATTCACGTAATAGACAATGCCCTGGGCATCGGTATCCTCGATATAAACTCGCACCGGCAATTCGAAAATCGTGCTCAAGGCTGCAACAGTCCCGGCTGTGGTCCGGCGCCGCCGGTCGCCGGCGGTCGCAAACCAAAATGCTCGTAGGCAAGTCGCGTCGCAATCCGACCGCGCGCCGTGCGCGCCAGATAGCCCTGCTGGATCAAATAGGGTTCGAGCACGTCCTCGATGGTGTCGCGCTCCTCGCTCAAGGCCGCCGCGAGACTGTCCACGCCCACCGGGCCGCCATCGAATTTTTCGATAATGCTGCGCAGCAGGCGCCGGTCGAGATGATCGAATCCGGACTTGTCCACCTTGAGCATATCCAGGGCAACGTCGGCGATTCCCGCCAGGATGCGACCGTCGCCCCGCACTTCGGCGTAATCGCGCACCCGCCGCAACAGTCGGTTGGCGATGCGGGGCGTGCCGCGCGCCCGGCGCGCTACTTCCATGGCGCCGTCCACATCGATCTCGACGCCGAGAATCCCGGCAGCGCGGGTAACGATGGCGCCCAGTTCCTCGACACTGTAAAACTCGAGGCGCTGCACGATGCCGAAACGATCCCTCAGCGGCGACGTGAGCAGACCCGCGCGCGTGGTGGCACCCACCAGGGTGAACGGCGGCAATTCGAGCTTGATCGAACGCGCGGCCGGTCCTTCGCCGATCAGGATATCGAGCCGGTAATCCTCCATCGCCGGATAGAGAATCTCCTCCACCACCGGGCTCAGGCGATGGATCTCGTCGATGAACAGCACGTCGCCCGCTTCCAGATTGGTGAGCAGGGCCGCGAGATCCCCGGCCCGTTCCAGCACCGGACCCGAGGTGGTCTTCAGCCGGGCGCCCATTTCGCTGGCGATGATGTGCGCAAGCGTGGTCTTGCCGAGCCCCGGCGGGCCGAATACCAGGGTGTGATCCAGGGGTTCGTTGCGGCTGCACGCGGCCTCGATGAACACCGCCATCTGCTCCCGCACCGCGGTCTGACCGACGTAGTCTGCGAGTCTCAGGGGGCGCAGCGCGCGATCGATGCGCTGTTCGGGGGCGGCCGCCTGAGGCGCTACGAGACGATCCGTTTCAATCATCGGGCCAGCCCGGGAAATTGGCGGCTAGCATACCGGTCCCGGACTACTTTTTCACCATGCCGCGCAAGGCTCTGCGGATCAGCTGCGCGCTGTCGGTCGCCTCGGCCGCCGGGCAGTCGGCCAGCGCCGCGGTCACCATCTGCGCCGCCTCCGCGGGTTTGTAACCGAGCGTCATCAGGGCGCTCTCGGCCTCACCGCTGATGTCCTGTCCGCGCGATGCCGCGTTCGGACCGGCAGCGCCGGTCGCCACCGGACCCCAGTCGGCGATGCGGTCGCGCATTTCCACCAGCAGGCGCTCCGCCGTCTTGCGCCCTACCCCGGGCAGCCTGACCAGGCGCGCGGTATCGCCGGCGCGGATCGCATGGATGAACTCTCCCACCGTCATGCCCGACAGCACGGCGAGCGCCAGCCGCGGGCCGACGCCGCTGATGCGGATCAACTCGCGGAACAACCGCCGCTCGGCGACATCGCTGAATCCGAACAGTTGCTGGGCGTCTTCACGCACCACCAAGTGCGTATGCAGGACAACCGGGCTGCCCGCTTCAGGCAGTACGAAATAGGTGTTGAGGGATACCAGCACCTCGTAGCCGACGCCCTGGACATCGACCAGCAACTCCTGGGCCTGCTTCTCCCGCAGTATGCCGCTGAGCCAACCGATCACGGCCTATCCTCCACGACCCCGGATGCGCAACCGATGGGCATCGCTAACTCTGCCAACGCCCGCGGGCGTAATGGGCCGCGCCCACCCGGGCCGCCGTCGCGATCCCGTGGACATGACAGATCGCCACCGCCAGCGCATCGGCGGCATCGGCCGGCGGAACCGCCGGCAATTGCAACAACTGTTTCACCATCAACTGCACCTGCTCCTTGGTAGCACCGCCATTACCCACCACGGCCTGTTTTACGGTGCGCGCACTGTACTCGGCAACCGGCAAGCCGGCATGGACCGCGGCGACAATGGCGGCGCCCCGGGCCTGGCCCAGGCGCAGCGCCGCACGGGGATCGCGGGCGAAGAAAATGTCCTCGATCGCCACCGCATCCGGGTGATAACGGGCGATGAGCTCGCTGACTCCGCTGAAAATATGGCCGAGGCGTTCGGCAAGCGTGGCGGCCGGCGGTCGTACCACGCCGCTCGCGATGTAGGCAGGGCTGGCGCCAGAGCTCTCGACAACACCAAAGCCGGTGCATCGGGAGCCGGGATCGATGCCCAATATCACCGCCATGGCGAATTCCAATGCCAGCGAGAGAACCATGTGTGCGCGCTCGGCAGCCTCCAGCGCGGCGCGAAGAAGATCACCTAGGGCGCTGCCGACAAATCAGCGTTGGTATAGACGTTCTGGACATCGTCCAGATCTTCGAGCTGGTCGATCAAGGCGATCACCGCCACCGCACTGTCCGCATCCGGCACCACGGTGGTGAGCGGGATCATGGCGACCTCCGCATGCTCCGGCGTCAATCCCGCGGCCGTCATCGCCGCCTTTACCGCGGCGAAATCCTGCCAGCCGCACAGCACATCGACCGAACCGTCTGCATTGCTCACTACGTCCTCGGCACCGGCTTCAAGCGCAATCTCGATAATGCGGTCCTCATCGCAGCCCGGCGGATAGGTCAACTGACCGCGCCGGTTGAACAGATAGGCGACCGAACCGTCGGTACCCAGGTTGCCGCCGCGCTTGCTGAACGCGTGCCGGACATCGGCCACCGTGCGGTTGCGGTTGTCGGTGAGGCATTCCACCAGCAGCGCGACACCGCCCGCGCCATAGCCTTCGTAGGTGACTTCTTCATAGTTTTCCGCATCGCCGGCGCCCGCGCCGCGCTGGATCGCCTTGTCGATGGTATCCCTTTTCATGTTCACCGACAGCGCCTTGTCGATCGCGGTCCGCAAGCGCGGATTGTCTTCCGGCGTGCCGCCGCCGGTACGCGCCGCCGTCACCAGCTCGCGAATCAGTTTGGTGAACAGCTTGCCGCGCTGGGCGTCCTGGGCCGCCTTGCGATGCTTGATGTTTGCCCACTTGCTGTGGCCGGCCATGAAGAGTCTCCGGAAAACTACTGCGGCGGACGCAGGGCGATGTGCAGATCCCGCAGGGCTTCGCTCCCCACCGCGCCCGGGGCATCGGTCAGCAGGCACTGCGCCGACTGGGTCTTGGGAAAGGCGATGACATCGCGGATCGAGCCGGCGCCCAGCATCAGCATCACCAGTCGATCCAGACCAAAGGCAATGCCGGCATGGGGCGGGCAGCCGTATTTCAGGGCATCCAGCAGAAAACCGAACTTCTCGCGCTGCTGGCCGGCGTCGATACCCAGGATGTCGAATACCGCCGCCTGTAGTTCGGGCCGGTGAATCCGCGCGGAACCGCCACCCAGTTCAGTGCCGTTCAACACCATGTCGTAGGCGCGCGACAGCGCCGCGCCGGGATCGGCGCGCAAGGCGTCAGGATCGCAGGAAGGCGCGGTGAAAGGATGATGGAGCGGGGTCCAGCCGCCGCTGCCGTCCCGTTCGAACATGGGAAAATCCACGACCCAGAGCGGCGCCCAGGCGCGGGTATAAAGATCCAGATCGAGGCCCAGCTTGCCGCGCAGGGCGCCCAGGGATTCCGCCACCACGGCGGCCTTGTCGGCGCCGAAAAAGATCAGGTCGCCGTTTTCCGCGCCGACGCGGTCGAGAATCGCGCGCCGCACTGGCGGCGGCAGGAATTTCACGATGGGCGATTGCAGACCCTCTTCGAGATCGGCGCAATTGTTGACCTTGATGTAAGCCAGTCCGCGGGCACCGTAACGCGCAACGAAAGCCGTGTAATCGTCGATCTGCTTGCGGCTGAGCGCATTGCCACCCGGCAGGCGCAGCGCGGTCACCCGACTCGCGGGATCAGCGGCGGCCGCGGCAAACACCTTGAATTCGACACCCGCCATCAGATCCTTGATATCGACCAGTTCCAGGGGAATGCGCAGATCGGGCTTGTCGCTGCCGAAACGCGCCATCGCCTCGGCGTAGGTCAGGCGGGGAAATTCGCCGAGATCGACGTCAAGCACTTCGGTAAACAGCCCCCGTACCATGGCTTCGACGAGCGCCATGAGATCGGCCTCGGCCAGGAAGGATGTCTCGATGTCGATCTGGGTGAATTCCGGCTGACGGTCGGCACGCAAATCCTCGTCGCGGAAACAGCGCGCGACCTGATAGTAGCGATCGAATCCGCTCACCATCAGCATCTGCTTGAACAACTGCGGCGACTGCGGGAGCGCGAAAAAGCGCCCGGGATGCGTGCGGCTGGGCACCAGGTAATCGCGCGCACCCTCGGGCGTCGCCCGGGTCAGGATCGGCGTCTCGATATCGAGAAAACCCTCGCCGTCGAGAAAGCGCCGCAACGCGCCGGTAACCCTGGCCCTCAAGCGCAGATTGCGCTGCATCTCCGGCCGGCGCAGATCCAGATAGCGATGGTGCAGACGCACTTCCTCGCCCACGCGGGTGTGCTCGTCGAGCTGAAAGGGCGGCGTCTCGGCGCTGTTGAGAATGTCGAGCGCGAGACCATAGACCTCGACCCGGCCCGTCGCCATGTCGGGATTCACGGTCTCGGGCGTGCGCGCGCGCACCCGCCCGGTCACGCGCAACACATACTCGCCGCGGACGCGATCCGCTGTATTGAAATGCACCCCACAGTCAGGGTCGAACACGACCTGGACGATACCGTCCCGATCACGCAGATCGATGAAGATAACCCCGCCGTGATCGCGGCGACGATCCACCCAGCCGCACAGCACCACTTCGGTACCCGCCAGGTTCTCCCCGACCGCACCGCAATAGATCGATCGTCCGATCTCGCCGTGACGGGACGTCAACTGTCGGTCATCGGTCATGGCGTCGCGGCTGTGGCGGCGGTGGTCTTCGGCGCTGGAGCGCTGGTCTCGCCCGCGGATTTGGCGCTGCCGGCACCATCCTCCTTTGCCGCCGGCTTGGTGTTGGGATCAGCCGCCAGATTGCGCTTTTTGTCGCCCGTCTTGAAATCGGTTTCGTACCAACCGCTGCCGCTTAACCGGAACGCGCTGGCAGTCAGTTTCTTTTTGAGGCTGGCATGGCTACACGCCGGACAGTCCACGAGCTGCGGGTCCGCGACCTTCTGGATCGCTTCGAGCTCATGCCCACAGTCCTGGCACACGTATTCGTAGATTGGCATCGGAAGATCACCTCCAGAAAATTGCAGTCGTTCCGTGCGGCGGCGCCGGGGACAAGACGACAAAATGGGGCGCATTATACTCCGCACCCCCAGTCCCCGGAACCGGCGCCAGCACGTATCAAGAGTGCACAAATAACGGGCGCGGCCGCAGTGCAGCGACGGAATTTGGTGATTCTTCGGGAAAAAACAAGCTTTGGCAGCAAAACCGCTTGCGAGCCAATTTTCAATGCTTTATATAGGTTCGCGGGTGACTTGCATCCGCCGGATTGCCGGCTTTAACCGGCGTGAAACCCGTCCAGACGTTCAACTTCGATCAACAATTGGATCAACAAGGGATTATTTATGGCTGCCACAAAAACCGCCCCAAAGGCCCCGGCCAAAAAAGCCGCCACGGCAAAACCCGCCGCGAAGGCAAAGCCGGCCGCCAAGGCTCCGGCAAAACCCGTTGCTGCACCACCCCGCAAGACCACCGTCATTACCGAGAAACTCACCAAAGCGCAGATTCTCGCCGAGATGGCCACCAACACCGGCCTTGGCAAAAAGCAGGTCGCTGATGTACTGGCGGAACTCAGTTCCCTGATCGAGCGCCACATCAAGAAGCGCGGCGTCGGCGAGTTCACCCTGCCCGGCCTGCTCAAGATCAAGACGGTCAAAAAGCCGGCACGTAAAGCCCGCAAGGGAATCAACCCCTTCACCGGCCAGGAAACAACCTTTCAGGCGCGCCCTGCGAGCACCGCAGTGAAAGTGCTTGCGCTCAAAGCCCTGAAGGACATGACCAACTGAGTCTTGCGGCAGCTTTACCCAGCCCCGGTTCGCCGGGGCTGGTTCCAGATCGGCACACATCACTGCTTCCCGCACTGCGGTTGCACCGACACAGGTCCGGTACGAATACCCGCCGCACCAATCCACATCTGCCGCCGCCGTGCCCGCCTGTTAGAATAAGCGCCCCTTCGCAACGCCTCCGACCGGATATATTCGATGCGCGCAAGCCGTCTGCTCATGCCCACGCTCAAGGAAACTCCAGCGGAAGCGGAGATCATCAGCCATCAGCTGATGCTGCGCGCCGGCATGATCCGCAAACTCGCGGCCGGACTGTACAGTTGGCTGCCGCTGGGTCTGCGCGTCTTGCGCAAGGTGGAAGCCATCGTGCGCGAGGAAATGGACGCCGCGGGCGCACAGGAAGTCCTGATGCCGGTGGTGCAACCGGCCGACCTGTGGCAGGAATCCGGGCGCTGGGAGCAATATGGCCCCGAGCTGCTGCGCATCGAGGACCGGCACCAGCGCCCGTTCTGCCTCGGTCCGACCCACGAGGAAATCATCACCGATCTGATACGCAACGAGATCCGCAGCTACCGCGATCTGCCCGCCAATTTTTATCAGATCCAGACCAAGTTCCGCGACGAAATCCGCCCTCGCTTCGGCGTAATGCGGGCGCGCGAGTTCATCATGAAGGACGCCTATTCGTTTCACGTCGATCAGGCCAGTCTCGCCGAAACCTATCAGCGCATGTACACCGCCTACGCCAACGTCTTCACCCGCCTGGGCGTCGAGTTTCGCGCGGTGCTCGCCGACACCGGCAGCATCGGCGGCAGTCACTCCCATGAATTTCACGTCCTCGCCGATGCCGGCGAGGATGCCATCGCGATTTCGGATACCAGCGATTACGCCGCCAACGTCGAACTCGCACCGGCACTGCCGCCAGCGCAGGCGCGGCCCGCGCCGACCCAACCGCTGCAGGAGGTGGCAACCCCGGGCCAGCACAGCATCGATGCGGTGAGCGCCTGCCTGGGACGACCTGCGGAGCGGATCCTCAAAACCCTGATCGTCAAAGGCAGCAAACCAGGGCAACTGGTCGCCCTGGTGCTGCGCGGCGACCACCAGCTCAACGCGATCAAAGCCGAGAAGCTGCCCGAGGTCGAAAGTCCCCTGTGCCTGGCGACTGACGCGGAAATCCGCGCGGCAACCGGCTGCGGCCCCGGCTCCCTGGGTCCGCTAAAGCTGCCGCTCGACATCATCGCCGATCACGCCGCCCTGGCCTGTGCCGATTTCGTGTGCGGCGCCAATCGGGATGGTTACCATCTGACAGGCGCGAACTGGGAGCGGGATTGTCCGCTTCCCACGGCCGCCGACATCCGCGACGTGGTTGCCGGCGATCCCAGTCCGGACGGTAACGGACGACTCGTTATCCGACGCGGTATTGAAGTCGGACATATTTTTCAGTTGGGCACCAAGTACAGCCAGGCGATGAATGCCCGCATAACCGACGATAGCGGTCGCGAACAGGTCATGGTGATGGGCTGCTATGGCATCGGCATAAGCCGCGTCGTGGCCGCCGCGATCGAGCAGCATCACGACGCCCGCGGCATCGTCTGGCCGCCCGGAATGGCGCCTTTCGCCGTGGCCATCGTCCCCGTCAATGCGCATCAGTCCGATCGGGTACGCGACACCAGCGAACGCCTGTATGACGAGCTCGTCGCTGCCGGCCACGAGGTTCTGCTGATGGACCGTCCCAAGGCGCGCCTCGGTGCGATGCTCGCCGATGTCGAACTCATTGGCATTCCCACCGTCCTGGTGGTGGGCGAACGCGGATTGGCGGACGGCAATGTGGAATGCCGCAACCGTCGCGATGGCACCCAGACCGAGCTCAGCATCGACACGGTCGCGGCCTGGCTCGCCACACAATCCTGACGGCTTTCTCAAGCTTTCTCTTAAGTTTTCTATAATGTCCGTCGACTATGGTTGGCCCAAGCCATGTGGCATGGGTCCTGGACCACACATCAAATGTCGGAGAGCTGGCAGATAGGCCTTAACAAAACGCGGACACACTGGGGTCCTGCGTTTTTGCGTCACACATTGCGGTGTATTCAGCTCGCCAGATGGCAGAGACCGCCCGTCGCCAGGCAACCATCCCACATGCTTGCCCCGGATTCGGGCCCCCGATCCCGGGATCTGTTTGCCGGTGATCTGGTATTCGCTGCACGCGCCCCCAAGACGGACGCAGCAGCACTCAGATTTTCGATGCGCTAACCCGGAGGATTTCGCTTGCGCCTGGAACCGACGCCCACGCTCCACAGGCTCGCATTTCGCGCCGCCGATTTCGCCACCCTTGCCGAGGCCCTGGACTACGCGGCCCTGGGCTCGACCGGCGCTAATTTTTATTCCGGACAAGGCACGATTCAGACGCGATTGTCGTACCGATCGCTGCGTGCCGATGCCGTGGCGCTGGCCCGCAAGCTTCTCGCCCTGGGCCTGTCCCAGGGCGACCGCGTGGCGCTGGTTGCCGAAACCGACCCGCATTTCCTGCGCTTTTTTTACGCCTGCCAGTACGCCGGTCTGGTTCCCGTCCCGCTGCCCGCCTCGGTCAAGCTCGGCGCCCATACGTCCTATGTCGCCCAGCTGCAGCGCCTGCTCGCCGGCAGTCACGCGAGTATCGCCGTGGCCTCCACGGGCTATCTGCCGTTTCTTGAAGAAGCCAGCGCTGGACTCGGCCTGCGCATGGTGGCGGATCCGGACAGCTTTTATCGACTCCCGGCCGCCGAGCAGCAAGCGCTGCCGGCGCAGGATCCGAACAACATCGCCTATATCCAGTACACCTCCGGCAGCACCCGCTTCCCACGCGGCGTAGTGATCCGGCAACACACGGTGATGGCGAATCTGGCCGGCATCGTTCAGCACGGCGTCAAACTGGTGTCGGGCGACCGCTGCTTCTCGTGGCTGCCGTTCTATCACGACATGGGCCTGGTGGGTTTCGTGTTGGTGCCGGTGGCCGCGCAGGTCTCCGTCGACTACCTGGACACACGCGACTTCGCCATGCGCCCACGGCAGTGGCTCAATCTCATGACGCAAACCCGGGCAACCGTATCCTTTGCGCCACCCTTTGGCTACGACCTGTGCGCGCGCCGGCTCGGTCCCGGCGAAGCGGAGAAGTACGACTTGCGCCACTGGCGCGTGGCGGGCGTCGGTGCCGAGATGATCCGACCCGAGACCCTGGATTATTTCGCAAAAACCCTGGCGCCGGCGGGATTCGACGCGCGCGCATTCCTCGCCTGCTACGGGATGGCCGAGTGCACGCTCGGGATCAGCTTTTCACCGCTCGATTCGGGCCACAACACCGTGATGGTGGACACCGACGAGCTCTATGAAAACAACCGGGTGGTACTGCTCGACCCGGATCATGCGGCCGAAGGTCGGGGGCGGCGCTTCGTCGGCTGCGGGATTCCGCTGCCCGGCTACGAAGTCGAGATCCGCAATGAGGATGGCGACGTCCTGGGTGACCTCGAAAGCGGAGTGGTTCATCTGCGCGGGCCCAGCGTGATGTCGGGCTACTTTGAAATGCCCGAGGAAACCCGTGCGGTTCTGGATGAAAGCGGCTGGCTGAACACCGGGGACATCGGCTATCTGGTCAACGGTGCCCTGACCATCACCGGCCGTCAGAAGGATCTCATCATCATTCGCGGCCGCAACATCTGGCCCCAGGATATCGAACAGCTCGCCGAAACCCAGCCCGAAGTCCGCCTCGATGGTTCGGTGGCATTTGCCGCGCCCGGTGCCGAGGGTGACGAGTGCGTGTTGATGGTGGAGTGCCGGGAAACCAAGCCCGAGCGCCGCGCCGACCTCATCGCCCGGCTGACGCGCCTGCTCCGGCAGGAACTGGCGCTCGAATGCCATATCCAGCTGGTGCCCAGAAGTTATCTGCCCCGCACCTCGTCCGGCAAGTTGTCCCGTGCCCGCGCACGCCTGTTGTTCATCAACGAGCTGTCGGCAGAGACGGCACTGCCCACCGCGGCGTCGGCCTGATCGAACGCACGGCACGCCCGCACCCGCCGGTGGCGCCGCTCATTGCGATCACCGGCGCAACCGGCTTCATCGGCAGCAACCTGTGTTTCCGCCTGCGGGCGTCAGGGTTTCGAGTACGCGCCCTGGTGCGCTCACCCGGACAGGCGCAGTCACTGGTGCGCGCCGGCGTCGATATCGTTCCCGGCGACCTCGCCGCGCCGCTAGCGCTGGGACAATTGCTCGCCGGCTGTGCGGCGGTGATCCACTGCGCGGGCACCGTGCGCGGGCGCACCCTGGCGGATTTCGCGCCCGCCAATGTGCTGGGCAACAGACATCTGATACAGGCCATCAAGATGTCCGACACCCCTCCGCGACTGCTGGCGCTGTCGTCGCTCGCGGCACGGGAACCGCAGCTGTCGCCCTATGCGGCCAGCAAATTCGCCGGCGAGCAAGTGGTGACGGCGAGCGGCGACACCGTCGCCTGGACCATCCTGCGGCCTCCCGCCGTGTACGGGCCCGGCGACCGCGAACTGCTGCCGCTGTTTCGCCTGATGGCGCGCGGCATTGCACCGCTGCCCGGCCGTGTTACGGACCGCGTCTCGGTGCTCTACATCGACGACCTGGCGACCGTGGTCCTGCGCTGGCTGGCCACGGAGTTCGCTGCCACGGCGAATTTTTACGCTGAGCGATCCGATGGACGCGGGTTACAGCTGGTCGGATATCGTCCGCATTGCCAGTGCCGTCTGCGGGCGCCGGGTGCGATCCTTCCGGGTGCCCTCCGTGGTGCTCAACGGGATCGCGGGAGTAAACTGGGTTGCCGCGGCGCTGTTGCGCTACGCACCCATGTTGACACCCGGTAAAGTGCGGGAATTGCGCCATGCCGACTGGGTATGCGATTGGCGCGAACTGGGTGCCGCGCTCGACTGGCAGCCCCGGGTCGATCTGGCGGCAGGGATGCGCAAGACACTGCATGATGACGATGGGCATTAACCAAACCTTCCACCCCACCACGAGATGAGTGACGGATGTCGTCGAAAAGCGCAACTTCCATTCGCCTGTTCCGCAATGATCTGCTGGAAGCCCTCACCCATGTGCATCCGGTGGTGCCGCTGCTGGTGTGGACGCCGGTAATCGGCTGGCTGTTGTGGCGCGCGGTGACGCTCCACGGACTGTCGCTCACCGACCTGCTTCCGGTGGCTGCGGCTGCGCTGCTGGTCTGGACCCTCACCGAATACGGTCTGCACCGCTTCGTGTTTCATTTCCCCGCCAAATCCCGGCTCGGCAAATGGCTGGTCTTTCTGTTTCACGGCGTCCATCACGAATCCCCCCAGGACAAAACCCGCCTGGTGATGCCGCCGGCCGGCGCAATCCTGATCATGGCGATGATCTGGCCACTGTTCGAGTTGCTGATACCCGCGCCCTGGACCGAGCCGTTCGGCGCGTTTTTTCTGGTCGGCTATCTGGCGTACGACTACATTCACTACGCCACCCATCATTTTTCGATGCGCCTTGAGCTGTTCCAGCAGATCAAGCGCCACCACATGAAACACCATTATTCCGATCAGACCGGCCGCTACGGCGTCAGCTCACCGCTGTGGGACATCGTGTTTCGCACCACCGGCCGTTGAGCCGCCATCCGCCGCTGCGCCCCGGAACCCGCTTCGCCATGCCCGAGTACTACCTGATCCCCAAGCGCCTGATCAAACGCTGGCCGCCCCTGCGCCAGGCCGCGTGGGCCGTGGAGGGATACTTTTTCAAGGCCTTGATCGGCAGCGCCCGCCTGCTGTCCCCGGAGCGCGCCGGGGCGCTGCTGTCCTGGCTGTTCGGTGTGGTTGGCCCCCACACCGCCAAGGCCGCCAAGGCCGACGCCAACCTGCGCTTCGTGCTGCCGCAACAAAGTGCACGCGAACGCCGCGCCATGGTGAAGCAGATCTTTCGCAATCTCGGACTCGCGACCGCCGAGCTGCTGGCCGCCGACCGCATCCTCGCCGAGCGCGAACGGCGCTTTGAATTTGTTGTCGACCCGGTCACCGCTGCGCTGCTGGCCGCAAAAAAACCCATTCTCTTTGTCACCGCCCATATCGGCGCCTGGAATCTGGGCAACGCCATGGTGCCCCACCACGGCATGGAGGCCAGCTATCTTTATGCGAAGGAACCCAATCCGTACCTGCACGAGCTGTTTTACCGCATGCGCAAGATTCCGGGCATTCATCTCTACCCCAATACCGGCGGTCTGCTGCGCCTGCATCGGGAGCTGGCGGCGGGGCGGTG
This sequence comes from uncultured Gammaproteobacteria bacterium, assembly GCA_963708735.1. Taxonomy (GTDB): domain Bacteria; phylum Pseudomonadota; class Gammaproteobacteria; order Pseudomonadales; family Porticoccaceae; genus JAGPUQ01. The sequence goes on along the minus strand of CAVPTW010000007.1, from coordinate 34,978 downwards.
CGTGGGACTGGTGGTGGACACGCGCCTGGACGAAGGCGAACCCATCCCCCTGTTCGGCGTTCCCGCGCCCACCAACACCCTCGCCGCCCGCCTCGCCCTGCGCACCCGGGTGCCGCTGATTCCGCTGCGGACCGAACGCCTGCCGAATCATCGCTATCGCATCACCGCCGGCCCACCGATCAAGGTGCCGGAGGATATCCAGGAGGAACAGCCGCGCGCGATCGCCATGACCACCGAGATCAACCGGCGCTTCGAGGAATGGATCCGCACGGATCCGGCGCAGTGGGTCTGCCTCAAGCGGCGCTGGCCCAAGGGCGCAATCCCCGCGTCGGCAACCGAGAACCCGTAACAGCTTGTTGAAAAACGTCGCGAGGGGGCCAGATGCGAGGCGCACGGCGCGCAGCGACCGAGACATATCCGATAGATAGGCGAGGGAGCGAGCACCGCGCAACGAAGCAGATGGCTGCCGCAGCAGTTTTTCAACAAGCTGGCAACCCGACAAGCGCCCCGGCGCGCCCAAAACCGCCGCCGGGCCAATGCTAAACTTGCGCCCTCGGCCACGCGCTCTGTGTACATCACGCCATTCCGACCGGATCCACCCCATGCATGTGATCAACAAACACGTCACCAAACGGCTGGTTCGGCTCGCCAGTCACGTCCTGCCGGAAGCGCGCGGGCTCGCGCTCGAACGCTGGCGTCGCGGCCGCGAGGAATACTGGAAATACCAGCGCTGCGATCATGTCTTCGCCTCCTACGGCAAGAGCGGCCGCACCTGGGTGCGCGCCATGCTGTCGCGCTATTTCCAGGTCGCCTGCAACATTCCGGAGAACATCCTGTTCGGCTTCGACAATTACCACAAGATCAATCCGGCGGTGCCGAAAATATTTTTCACCCATGACAACTATTTGCGCACCTACACCGGAAATCTGGATTCGAAGAAAGATTTCTACGCCAAGAAAACCGTACTGCTGGCGCGCCGCCCCCAGGATGTCGCGGTGTCGCAGTTCTTCCAGTGGAAACACCGGATGCGCCCCTACAAAAAGGCACTGAACCTGTATCCGAGCCACGGCGCCGATATTTCCATCTACGACTTCGTGATGGACGAACACCAGGGTCTGCCCCACATCATCGAATTCATGAATCTCTGGGAACGCGAATTGCCCAAAATCCACGCATCCCTGCTGTTGCGCTATGAGGACCTGCGCGCCACGCCGCATCCCGAATTGAGCCGTCTGGTGGCGTTTCTGGGCATGGAGCCCGATGCTGCCGCCATCGCCGACGCGGTCGAGTTCGCCACGGTGGAAAATCTGCGCAAAAAGGAAGAGACCAATTATTTCTGGCGCAGCGGCAGCCGCCTCAAGGCCGCCGATCCGGGCAACCCGGACTCCTACAAGGTGCGCCGCGCCAAGGTGGGCGGCTATCGGGATTATTTCGACGACCGGCAACTCGCGGAAATCGACGGACTGGTCGCGACGCGACTCGCGCCGAGCTTTGGTTACAGCGAAACGCCTGCGGCCACCGCGCCGCGAGATGCCGCCCGTGACTGATTACGGTCGCATCGCGCTGCACGCCGCCAGCGCGGTTTGTCCTTTTGCGTCGCGCGAGCGGCGCAAGGCGTCCGAACGCTGGCTGCGGGGCTGGCTGGAATACCGCCGCCTGCAACCGGCGGACTGGGTACTGATGTCCTGGGGCAAGAGCGGCCGGACCTGGCTGCGAGTGATGTTGTCGCGTTTCTATCAGGTGCGCTACGGCCTGCCCGCCTCCGAATTGCTGGATTTCGATAACCTCCACCGGCGGAATCCGGCGGCACCGCGGGTATTTTTCACTCACAACAATTACCTGCGCGACTACACCGGCAACTGGCATTCGAAAGCGCATTTCGCCGGCAAGAAAATCGTTTTGCAGGTACGCGACCCGCGCGATGTCGCGGTGTCGCAATTCTTTCAGTGGCAGTTCCGCATCCAGCCGCGGAAAAAATTTCTCAACGACTATCCGCCCCACGGCGCCGATATCAGCGTTTTCGATTTTGTGATGGACCCGCAGGTGGGCCTGCCGCGCATCATCGACTACTTCAACGACTGGGCCGCATCGCGCGCCGAAGTCGCCGACCTGCTGCTGGTGCGCTACGAAGACATGCGGAGCGATCCGGGGCGGGAATTGCAACGCATCCTGAGTTTCACCGGTACGCCGGGCACGGCGGACGAGATCGCCGAAGCGGTAAATTTTGCCGCCTACGACAACATGAAGAAACTTGAAGCCGAAGGCTTCTTCCGCAACAGCGGCGCGCGGGTGAAAGCCGGCGACGCCAATAATCCGGAGTCCTTCAAGGTGCGGCGCGCCAAGGTCGGGGGTTACCGGGATTATTTCGATGACGATCAGTGCCGCGCGCTCGACGAATTGATGACCAAGCTGGACCCTGTGTTCGGCTATACCGCCGCGCCGACAACCGGCGTGGCGGCGAGGTAGCGCGCGGTCGCAATCGCCCTGCGCTCGGGCGTCGGTCCGTTCGGTCGCCAGCACAGGGCCATGCGATAGCCCGGAATTTCCGTCACCCGTCGCCGCTGCCAACCGAGCGCGGTTGTCGCCGCTACGGCGCTGGCTTCCGGATCGGCAAATCCCGTCAAACCGCAGCCAACTGCCTTGAAATAAGCCTCCCGGGCGGTCCAGATATCGTAAAACGCGTCGCGCTGCGCGGCGCCGGACAAGCCACCGAGCCGCGCGCATTCATCCGCTGAAAAAAATCGCCGCGCCAGCGCCAGCAGTCGATCCCGCGGCGCGATCTGTTCCACATCCACACCCAATTCGCAGTGCCGACCCAGAGCGCAGACCACCAGATCCCCGCTGTGGGACAGGTTGAATGTCAACGGCAACGCCGGCCAGACGAGTGCCGGCTTGCCCCGTCGGTCGCGCGCAAATCGCCAGCCCGCCGGTGGCAGCGGATACCGGTGGGACAGCGCCTGACGCAACAGCAGCCGCGCGAGCAAGGCCCGGTGCCGATCGGCGGGATCGGCAAACCGCGCGCAGTGCGCTATTTCGACGTCGGAAAGGCATGCCTGGCTGCTCCTTTCCAACGCGCCCAAGCATTCCCCGAGTCGGGCCAGCCACAGCTGGACCGCGCCGCCGGCAAAGTTTCGATACGGCCGTTGCGGCAATCCGGGCAGACAGCCGGCCGGCATCGCATCAGCCGCAAGAAGCCTCAAAAACGCTGCACCTGTTTGCCGACAATGCGGTCGCGGACCCGCCAGTAGAGCGTGTCCGGATTCACCACCACGATGAATACGCGGCGCAGCCGACCTTCGGGACAGGCGATGGGCCGCACCGCGTGCCAGGCGTGATCGGTACGCTGGATCAGGGTCGACTGATTGCCGATGGAGGGCGCTTCGTGGACGGCGACAAACTCCTCGAGCGTCGGCGCCGAGTCGTAGCTCAGGCGTCCGGCGTCATCGAGGATCAGGGTGCCGCCGCCCCACTCCGGCTGCCAGTCACCCTCGGGATTGAAGTAAAAAAGCTGGGAGCCGTATTCGCGCGCGGCGTCGCAATGGGGCGAAACCGAGCACCCGGTCGGCGTGTAATGCCAGTGGAACCGGAAAGTAGGCCGCCGGCAGCGGAACAGCCGCGCGATCTGCTCGCGGTAACCGGAGTTGCACAACTCGTCGATAAAGGCGCGCCAGGGCGCGGGCACCGGGGTATCGGGCGTGAATTCGAGGGAATAGCGGTCGTGGGGCTCTTGTCCCGCGCGGCGCCGGTAACCGAATTTTTTCTCGAACAGTTCGAGCCCGGGCATGTTCGCCAGCAATTCGGCGTAACCCTCCGGCGTCACCAGATCGGCGATTCCCAGCCAGGGATAAGGCTGCCGCCGGGCGAAATCCGCCGCATCAACCGCGGCGAGTTTGTCGAGAGCGAGATAGCGCATGGTTCAGGCAGCCTCCAGCCGGATTCTGTTCAGGACATCCAGCGCATCGTGGCGCAGGTGATTGCGCGCCATCTCCACGCGCAGCAGATCTTCGGTCACCGAGCCGTTCTCCAGACATTCCCGCAGCAGCGTGAAAAACAGCCGCTCCTGCGCGGGGTCCGGGTGGCGGGCATAGCGGCCGAGCAGAGCGTATTCGCCCAGCAGTCGCGCGCGCACCCGGTTCAGCCCGGCGAGCAGGGGTTTGTCTTTCAGCTTGTCGGCGGGCGTGAAGTCCACCGGCAGCCCGGTCTTCCAGGGCTGGGTGCGGCGCTTGGTGTTGTGCAGCATTTTCGTCTGCGGCGTGAGGCGATCGAAATCGTTCCACTCGGGTTCCAGCCAGCCGATGTTCTCGGGCCGCTCGTGTGCCAGCACCATCCAGTCCTTGTAGTCGCGCGCGAAACTGAACAGCTCGCCGAACTCCCGCTCGCAATCCCAGTGCCGCAACCGCGCGCAGTCGAGCAGCATGACACTGGTGGCGACCTGAAAACCCTTGTCATCGCGCTCGGAGCGCCGCCGGCCCATCACCGCTGCGCCCTGCATGTCACGAGTCAGCAGTTCGTGAATGTCGCCGACCGCGAACACGTCGGGATCTATCACCACGGCGCGGCCGCGATACCCGGCGAGGCGCGGCGCCAGAAAGCGCAGGGGCGTGAACGACTGGAGATCATCCATGCGCCAGGTGCGGGTGGTGCCGCCACGGAGGAATTTCTGCCCCTCGCGCGCGGCCAGGAAGGGATGATCCTTCACGTGAATGAACTCCACCGCAAAGGTGTCGGCGTGGCGGGAATTGCGCTTCAGCGCATGGGCCGCCACCAAGGCGCCGAGCCACTGCCGGTCATTGGTATGGATGAAGACCCGCAGTTCCTCTGGGGTCGCGGTGTCGCTCCGGGAGTTTTCTGCCACTGTCATCTGTACTGTCTCGATTCACGGGGTTCGGAAATCAGGGTATTGCGTGCAACGGGAATTTACTTGAACAGGCCGCGTCGATGAAGACGCCAAAAGAAAGTCCAACCATAGACCAGCGGGTGGCGACGCACCTTGTCCGGGATCAATACCTGCTGTCCCGAGTGACGCGCAAGCTTCCAGGCCAGGTAATCCAGCCCACCGGCAAAGGTGAACAGCGCCTTGGTCAGGCGCAACAGGGAGCGCATCTTGCCGTGCAGGGCGCGCAAGCGCCACGCGATCCGCGCGCGCAACCGGGCACCCGGCGGAACCGTTGCGGCATAGCCCAACCCGGTCGCGCTCTCGACCAGGAGGAAGCCATGGGGCAACCGCGCGGCGATGCGTCGGGTCAGGTCGCGGTAAAAGGACTCGCCCCAGATCGCCAATTCCTTTGTCCTCCCGCCCTGCTCCGCCCGCAACTCGGTGCCGTAGCTCAGCGCCAGACTCTGCTGCCAGAGCTCGCTGATCAGGCCCGTGGGAGGCAACAGCGGCAACGCGCGACTCAACAAGGTGGTGGCCGCCAGCTCCTGATCCGCACTGAGCAACTCACTGTAATCAGGTGCGCCGGTCCGATTGTCGTTTCCCCGCGCATAGACCAGTGCCACCGGCTGACAGAACCGCCCCCAGAAATAGCTCTCGAAACTGCGCGGCGACAGACCGCGCTGAAAATCCGCGCGGGACACCAGCGCGTATTTGCTGCGCAGGGTGCGGCCCTGCTCTGTCACTTCGGCATAGTACACATTGGGCGGCAACAGCCAGTTGCCCAGGATGCGTCCGGCACTTTGCCCCGAGTGCCGGTAATCCGCCACGATCACATAGAGATCCACCAGCCCTTCATGGAAATCGCCGCTGCGCAGACAGGAACCGTAAAGAACGATGGCGACCACGGCATCGCCGTGACGCTCGCGCAACAGGGCGAGCAGCGGCGCCAGCGCCCGTTGCCCCACAGGCTCCACTTGCATCAGGTTCGCCGGCGGCGTCACAGACGCAGAAACCGCAGCGGCCCCGCCGCCGTGATGACAACGGGTCCCTCGGCGCGGGAGACCGCAACGATCTCGCCATCGAGATTGAAACTGCCGTCCATTTCCAGAGTGATGCGCGTTGCCCGGTGGCTATGGTAGCCGCCGTCGGGGACCACGGCACGTCCGGGGCGCCCGCGCAGGATACCGGGAAAGCGCCGGAGTAAATGTCGGGCACGCCCCTCGATCAGACTCCACTTGAGCGGCCCGGTGCCTTTGCCCCAGAACGGTCGCAAGCCGAGGAACAGTCGGTCGAGCGTGCTCACGGCGAGAATCAGGGCGTCGCAGCGCAGCGTCTCGCCATCGTCAGCGCGCACCGCGACCGGCAGCGGCTGCCAGAATTCGGGGTCGCGGCGCACCAGCCCCCAGAGCGTGCGCACCATGCCAAGACCCAGGCTGAAGTCATCGCGCAGCCCCCGCGCGTGCAACTCACGATGCGCATAGGCGGTGCCCTGCATGATGACGCCGGCGCCGAAAAACATGCCATAACGCGGCGGCTGTGCGCCTGGAGCGACCCGCAAGACAGGGCGCTCCACCGTGAATCCGTCGGTCGCGCAGCCCGCCGTGGCCCAGGCCTGCAAGCGGCGCAGCGCGCTTTCCAGCGAACCGCGAATGCCGACATCGCCCGCGGTCATGTTGGCGGTGCCGCCCGGCAACAGCGCCAGCAGCGGCAGGTCGGCGGGCGCGAAATGGGCGAACAGCCGGGCAAAAACTGCCGCCGCCGTGCCATCGCCACCATTGATCACCAGCAACCGAAGCGGCGCTCCAGCCAGCGCCGCGAGCACCCCCGGGATGTCTTCCGCGGCGTCGGTAATGAAGTGGCGAAAGCGTGGATCCCCGTCGAGAGCTTGCACCACCGTGCCCAGACGGTCGCGGTTGTGTCCGCTGTTGCGGTTGCTGATAACGGCAATCACCGGCTGCGGGTTCCGGGGCACTAGACGGCAGTATTGCCGGAGATGTTGCCGGACGGGTTGCCATAGCCGAACACGGGGTCCAGCCCGGTAGCGATCCGCGCATCGATGCGCGCGACTTCTTCATCGGTGCAATAATCGCGATAGCCGCCCACCTTGGCGCGGCGGACCTTGTAACTGTCCGGATTGTCCCGGTCCCGCGCCGCGAGCCGCCCGCCGGTCAGGCGCAACGGACCCAGATGCAGTCCACCCTGACTTTCACGCGCTTTCATCTTCTCGTAGGAAGCGTAGGCCACGGCGTCGCCGATCACCTGTTCGCTTGCTGCCACTCCCATGAAATCCAGCAGCACCCGCAACTGGTTTTCGGGATCGCGGCGCAGATCCTCGTAGCGCAGTATGTGCAGGCGCTTGATGTGGGGAATCTCGGCGGCCCAGGTGTTCATGAAGCTCAGCGCGTCGCCGAGACTGCCGCCGTAATCGCTCATCAGGTAATCGAATACGCCGATGTCGGAACCGGCCGGCGGATAATTGTTGATCTTTTTCTTGTCCGGCTTCATGCGGAATTTCCACTGGAAATAATTCGACACCGAGACATCCCGCGGATCGCGCACCATCAGCACCACGGGCTTGTCGTAAAACGGTGCCTTGGAACCCGGCACACCGGTGAAATCCTTGATGTAGTTGTCGTGGGTAAAAAATATTTTCGGAATCTTCGCATTCAGGTTGTGAAAGTTATCGAACCCCAGCACCAGGTTTTCCGGCAGGCGGTACATCAAGCGAAACACCTGGGACAGCATCACCCGCAGCCAGGTACGCCCGCTCTTGCCGAAGGACACCACTGCGATATCGCAATCGCGCAGCGTCGCGTACTGTTCCGCGCCCCGCAGCTTGCGCTCCTCCACCAGGCGCGCGCCTTCGTCCAGCCGGCGCAGCCGCCAGTGCAACAGGCGCCGCGAGCCCTTTTTGGCAAGGGTGCGAACCAGTTGCCTTGCGCTTTGAATCACAACACTCATGAGGGTATCCAGTCACGAAAAGCAGCATTGACAGCCGGCGGAGGGGAACAGCGCTGCCCGGCTCAGGTCGCCATCCGCGCGAGCACTTCGAAAGCATCCGGCCGCAGATGGTGGCGGGCGATTTCGTCGCGCAGCCGGGCCGCATCGACGACATTGCGGTCCATGCACTCGCGCAGCAGCCCGAAAAAAAACCGCTCCTGCGCGGGGTCCGGGTGCGGTTTGTAGCTGCCCGCGAAGCGATAGTCGCCAAACAGCGCCCGGCGGGCGCGCCGCAGCCAGTGGCGCGGCGGAAACAGGCGGAAGGTGTCGGCCGGACGGAAATCGATCTTGAGCCCCGTCTTCCAGGGCTGCGTCCAGCGTTTGGTATTGTGGAGCATCTTGGTTTCGCCCGAGAGGTGGTCGAAATCGTTCCACACGTCTTCCAGCGGGCCGATGCTGGCGCGGTCCTCGAGGCGCAGGGAAATCCAGTCCATGTAATCCCGCTCGCCGCTGAACAGGGCGGCGAAATCGCGCTCCAGGTTCCAGTGGCGCAGCTTTTCGCAGTCGAGCAACATCACGCTCGACGCAAAGGCGCCGCGCTTGCCCTTGTTGCCGGATTTGGCGCGGCACAGGATCGCCTTGCCGCCCATGTCGCGCGACAGCAGATCCCACACATCACCCACCGCGAACACATCCGGATCGATCACCAGGGCGCGGCCGCGATAGTTCATCAGCTCCGGCGGCGCAAAGCGCAGCGGCGTGAACGACTGAAGATCGTTGTTGACCCAGGGGCGCCATTCGCCGGCGCGGCGATACAACTGCCCTTCCCGGCTCTGCAGGCTGGGAAAATCAGCGGCATTCATCAGCCGGATGGCGAATTTTTCGTTGTGCCGGGAATTGCGGCGCAGCGCATATTCTGCCACCACGGCACCCAGCCATTGCTTGTGATTGCTCTGGATGAAAACGCAATAGTCCACTGCGGTGTAGCCTCGCCCATGACGCCCAAGACAGGGTGGAATGGTAGCAGTTTGGGCTTGCCCGGGCACCGCGAGATGGGGTCCGGGGCTTCGGTGGAAGACCCTGGGTTGCAAAGACATGTACATATGTGTTTGACGGTCCGCACCTGCACCACCAGTCCGGAGCACCGCATCCTGGGCCTGACCGAATCCGTCGCCAGCACCGCCACCGCGACCTGGGGCTACGACTACGATCCCTACGGCCAGCCGACCCGCAGCACCGTCAACGGCCCGGCCCGCACCGACTACCGCTGTGCGGGATTGTTCTACCACGAGCCCCGCAGCCTGTCTCGCCCCCTACCGGGTCTATGATCCGGTCACGGCCAGATGGCTGTCGCGGGACCCGCTTGGGGAAATGGGTGGGGTTAATCTTTAGGGCCCTGCTGAAATTCAAGTGGGTTGCAGAGCATGGCGGTTGTTCAGAATGTCCCTAACCGGCTGCAACTTCCGCAAGTTTTCGGATTTTCCTCACCATCGCCCGCAACCCGTTGCCCCGGGTGGGCGAGATATGGCGCAGCAGGTCGATGCGCGCGAAAAACCCTTCGATATCGAAGGCGCGAATTTCGGCGGGCGTGCGGTTGTTGAAGGCGGCAAGGACGATGGCCGCGAGGCCGCGGACGATCAGGGCGTCGGAATCCACGATGAATTGCAGCTTTCCTGTGGCGGGGTCGAGGCGGTGTTCGATCCAGACCTGGCTCTGGCAGCCGTGGATGTAGCGGTCTTCGGTTTTGAGTTCTGCGGGCATCGACGGCAGTTCCTTGCCGAGATCGATGAGGTAGCGGTAGCGGTCTTCCCAGTCGTCGAAGAAGGCGAGCGACTCGGCGATTTCCTCGGCGTCGATGGTGCGGCCGAAGGGCACCTGCTCGAACACGGCGGTGTAATCGACCCCGCCGTCCATCAGTAGACGCCCAGTTCCAGTTGCGCCGCTTCCGACATGCGCGCGCGGCTCCAGGGCGGGTCGAACACCAGCGCCACTTCGACCTGCTTCACATTGGGAACCTTGCCGACGCGGTATTTGACATCGTCCACCAGTACCGGCCCCATGCCGCAGCCGGGCGCGGTCAATGTCATGGTGATGTCGACGCGGTTGCCGGAGACGGTGCAGGCGTAGATCAAACCGAGATCGACGATGTTGACCGGAATCTCCGGATCGTAGATCGAGCGCAACGCCTCCCACACATTGTCTTCGTTCACCTGATCGGAATCGCTCGGCGCAAAGGTGAACTCGACGGCTTCCAGCCCGAGTGCATCCGCGTCGGTGCCGTCCACCCGCGCCAGATTGCCGCCCACATTCACCGTGTAGCTGCCGCCGAGCGCCTGGGTGATACCGACGAAGGTGTCCTTGGGAATGGTGATGCGGGTACCCGCTGGCACCAGGCGCGCCGGACAATCCCGCTGCACTACCACCATGCGGCGCTCCATCGGTCAGACTCCGAACGATTCGCCGCAGCCGCATTCCATCTGCGCATTGGGATTGCGGAATTTGAGTGTGGAATTCAGTCCTTCGACTACCAGATCGATCTCGGTGCCCTGCACCAGGGGCAACGCCTCGGTGTCGACAAACACGGAAAGATTCTCGGCGACCTTGAATTCGCGATCTTCCGCGCGCGGCTCGGTGACGTAGTCGATCTGGTACATGTAGCCGGAGCAGCCGCTGCGGTTGACGCTGACGCGCACCGCCTGGGCGCCGGCGCGGTCGAGCTGGCGGCGCACATGGCCGGCCGCGGATGGCGTCATCCGCACACCCACATGCTCGGCGGTAGGCTCGAATGTCTGGACTGACATGGCGATTTCTCCAATAACGGTTTTCTAGACAAAGGTTTTTACTTTTTCCAGCGCCGCGACAAAGCGATCGACCTCGGCCGCCGTGTTGTAGAACGCGACCGACGCGCGCACCGTGCCGGGAATTCCCAGGCGCGCCATCAGCGGCATGGTGCAGTGGTGGCCGGCGCGCACCGCGACGCCCTGCTGGTCAAGCAGATGGCCCACATCCGTGGGGTGGGCGCCTGCCACCAAAAACGAGGCCACCGATACCCGCGACTTCGCGGTACCGATCCGCCGCACGCCCGGCATGGCGGCAAGCGCAGCGTCCAGGCGAGCGTACAGTGCGTCTTCGTGGGCCTGCGCCGCGCCGCGATCCAGGGTTCCGAGCCAATCGAGGGCCGCGCCCATGCCGATCGCACCGGCGATATTCGGTGTGCCGGCCTCGAATTTCCACGGGGTTTCCGTGTAGGTGGTGCCGGCGAACGAGACTTTCTCGATCATCTGACCGCCGCCCTGCCAGGGCGGCATGGCGTCCAGCAGTTCGCGCCGCGCGTAGAGCACACCGATGCCGGTGGGACCGAACAGCTTGTGCCCGGAGAACACATAAAAATCCGCGCCCATGGCACGCACGTTCGCCGGGAAATGACTGACCGCCTGGGCGCCGTCGATCAGCACTAGTGCGCCGGCGGCATGGGCCAGGCGCACGATCTCGGCCACCGGATTGATGGTACCCAGCGCGTTGGACACCTGGGTCACCGCGACCAGACGGGTGCGCTCGCCCAGTAGATTGCGGAACGCCTCCATATCCAGCTCGCCCGCGTCGGTCACGGGCACCACGCGAATGCGCGCGCCGGTCGCTGCCGCCACCATCTGCCAGGGCACGATGTTAGCGTGATGTTCCATTTCGGTGAGGACGATCTCGTCGCCGGCACGGAGATTGGCCCGGCCCCAACTGTTGGCCACAAGATTGATGCTCTCGGTGGTGCCGCGGGTCCAGATGATTTCCTCGCGCGCCACACCGCCCAGAAAAGCCGCCACTTTGGCGCGCGCACCTTCGAATGCGTCGGTGGCGCGGGTCGCGAGCGTATGGGCGCCGCGATGGACGTTGGCGTGATCGTGCCGGTAATAGTTGGCGATGGCGTCGATCACGGCGTCGGGCTTTTGCACCGAGGCGGCGTTGTCGAGATACACCAGCGGATAACCGTTCACTTCCTGATGCAGGATCGGAAACTGGCTGCGCACCGCTTCGACGTTGAATGCGGCATTCATCGCGGTTTGCGTGACACTCATCGAATTGCCTCCTCCGCGGGCTCGGCGAAAGCCTGCGCCAGTACCGGGCGCAGTGCAGCGCGCACGGCGTCCACCGGAAAGCTGTCCACCACTTCGGCGAGAAACGCAAAACTCAGCATGCTGCGTGCCGTGTTCGCGTCCAGACCGCGTGACCGCAGATAGAACAGTGCGTTCGCATCCAGTTGGCCGAGCGTGGCGCCGTGGGCGCACTTCACGTCGTCGGCGTAGATTTCCAGCTCGGGTTTGACATCGATCTCGGCATGGTTCGACAGCAACAGGCTTTTGGTATGGAGCTGGGCATCGGTCTTTTGCGCGCCGCGATGAATGTGAATGCGGCCATTCAGGATGCCGCGCGAAGTCTCGCCGGCGATATTGCGAAACCGCTGTTTCGAAGTGCCGCGAGGCGCCCGGTGCTCCAGGCACAGTTGATTGTCGAGATGATCGTTGTTGCGCGTGAGCCCGGCACCGGCAACGGTGACTTCCGCGCCCTCGCCCGCAAGCCCGATGCGTATTTCGTTGCGGCGAAACGCGGCGCCCAGTTGCGCCTGCCAGAGGTTGTAGCGCGCATTGCGGCCCAGCTCCACGTCCAGTGCGCTGAGCCAGCGGCCATGTCCGGCGTCGAGCGCCAGGCGTAGATGGTCCAGTTGCGCGCCGTCCTCCAGCACCACCTCGACTACGCTGTTGGTGAAGGCCATGGCCGTGCCCAGATGCCGTTCGATCAGCGTGGCGCGGGCGCCCTGCCCGACGAGTATCAGCACACGCGGATGGACACCGCGCGGGATCGAACTGTCACTCTGGGCAATGACCAGTTCGATGGGCAGCGCTGCATCCGCGCCGGGAGCCACCCGAACCACCAGACCGTCTTCCAGCAGCGCGGCGTTGAGCGCCACGAAAGGCTTCTCCGGCGCTGCCGCGAGCCGACCCAGATGGGCTTCGACGACGACGGCCTCGGCATCGGTCAGCGCCGCGAACGATGTCACCGACACCCCGGGGGTGAAGGCCGGCAGCGGCTGGGGGATGCCGTCCAGAATCACCATCGACTGCGCGGCCAATCCCGGAATGGGCATGGCTGCGGCCGCCGCGCCGGCTGGCGCGCGATCGAGCAGGCCCTGTTCAAGCAGCGGCCCGATACGGCTGTACTTCCAGGATTCGGTCTTGGGGTTCGGCAGTTCCGCCACACTGAACGCCGCGCGTCCCGCCGCGCGCAGACGGCCCAGTACGCCGGTATCGGTGGGGAAGCTCTCGCTCCGCGTCCGCGCGGTGTGGGCAAAGATTTCGATGCGCTCGCTGCGTTTCATCGTCACCACACCTCGCTCAGGCCGTATCGTTGCGAAGCCAGCCATAGCCTCTGGCTTCCAGCTCCAGGGCCAGCTCGCGGCCGCCGGAGCGCAGGATGCGGCCATCGGCCAGCACGTGCACATAATCCGGCACGACATAATCGAGCAGGCGCTGGTAGTGGGTCACCATGACGATGGCGCGCTCCGGAGAACGCAGCGCATTCACGCCGTCGGCAACCACCTGCAACGCATCGATATCGAGGCCGGAATCGGTCTCGTCCAGCACCGCCAGACGCGGCTGCAACAGCAGCATCTGGAGAATTTCGTTGCGCTTTTTCTCACCGCCGGAAAACCCTTCGTTGACACCGCGCTTGAGAAACTCGGGATCGAGTTGCAACTGCTGGCTGGTCGCGCGCGCAAGCTTCATGAACTCCACCGCCGACAGGCTGGGCTCGCCGCGATGGCTGCGCACGGCTTCGAGCGAGGCGCGCAGAAATTCCATGTTGGACACACCCGGAATCTCGACCGGATACTGAAAGGCCAGAAACACACCCGCGCGTGCGCGCTCCTCCACTGTCAGCGCGAGCAGATCGCGCCCCAGGTATTCGATGCCGCCGGCGGTCACTTCATAGCCATCGCGGCCGGCCAGCACCGCGGCCAGAGTGCTCTTGCCAGAGCCGTTGGGGCCCATGATGGCGTGGACTTCGCCCGCGTTTATTTCGAGATTCAAGCCTTTCAGGATCGGCGTGTCCGCGACCGTGACGTGCAAATTGGTAATTTTCAGCATGGGATCACTCCATTTCGCGTGCCGGCATTCAGCCGATCGCGCCTTCGAGACTGACTTCGAGCAGCTTGCCCGCTTCCACCGCGAACTCCATGGGCAGCTCGCGGAACACCTGCTTGCAGAATCCGTTGACGATCATGGATACGGCTTTTTCCGGGTCCAGGCCGCGCTGACGGCACAGGAAGAGCTGATCGTCGCTCACCTTCGAGGTGGTTGCCTCGTGCTCGACGGTCGCGGAGGGATTGCGGCTTTCGATATAGGGAAAAGTGTGGGCGCCGCAGCGGTCGCCGAGCAGCAGCGAATCGCACTGGGTGTAATTGCGCGCGTTCTCCGCGCCGGCGCCGATGTGCACCAGGCCGCGGTAGGAATTCTCGGCGCGCATCGCACTGATGCCCTTGGCAACGATGGTGGATCGCGTGTTGCGGCCTACATGGACCATTTTGGTGCCGGTATCGGCCTGCTGCATCCCGCGCGTGAGGGCGACCGAATAGAACTCGCCCACCGCGTTATCGCCTTGCAGGATCACCGACGGATATTTCCAGGTGATCGCCGAGCCGGTTTCCACCTGGGTCCAGGAAATCTTGGCGTTTTCGTGGGCAATGCCGCGTTTGGTGACGAAGTTGTAGATGCCGCCACGGCCCTCGGCGTCGCCCGGATACCAGTTCTGCACCGTCGAATACTTGATCTCGGCGCCTTTCAGGGCGATCAATTCCACCACCGCGGCGTGAAGCTGGTTTTCGTCGCGCTGGGGCGCCGTGCAGCCTTCGAGATAAGACACATGACTGCCCTCGTCGGCGACGATCAGGGTGCGCTCGAACTGCCCGGTATTGCGGGCGTTGATGCGGAAATAGGTGGACAGCTCCATGGGACAGCGCACGCCCTTGGGCACATAGACGAAGGAGCCGTCGCTGAAGACGGCGGAATTCAGGCCGGCGAAGAAATTGTCACGAAAGGGCACCACGCTGCCCAGATATTTGCGGATCAGCTCGGGGTGCTCGCGCACCGCTTCGGAGATCGGGCAGAAAATGACGCCCGCTTCGGCGAGCTTGTCCTTGAAGGTGGTCACCACGGAAACGCTGTCGAATACGGCATCGACGGCGACCCCCGCCAGCGCTGCCCGCTCGTGCAGGGGAATGCCGAGTTTTTCGTAGGTGCGCAGCAGCTCGGGATCCACTTCGTCCAGGCTTTGCGGGCCTTCGCCGGGACGCCTCGGCGCGGAGTAATAAGAAATGCTCTGGTAATCGATCGGCGGGTAATGAACGTGCGCCCACTGGGGATGCGCCATCGTCTGCCAGTGGCGAAATGCTTTCAGCCGCCACTGCAACAGCCAGTCGGGCTCCTGCTTGCGGGCCGAAATGAAACGGACCGTGTCCTCGTTCAAACCCGGCGGCAGGGTGTCGGACTCGATGTCCGTGGTCCAGCCCGCCTTGTAGGCGCCGTGGACCATGCCGTCGAGTTGACCAAGGTTTTTGCTCATGGGAGGAGCTCCCGTCCACTGTGTGGACCATTTGGCGACCGCCCGCGGCGCGGACGGATCGGGCGCTGTACGGGCGCGGACAGATTTGCGCGCACAGAGTTGATAAATTGCATGGGGAAATCATAATGGATACCCGGATCGTATTCAATACTCCACAGGTATACAATTGGTCCGCAACTGCACGGAACCGGAAAATTCGCCATGCTGAAAGTGGGACGTCTCGCCGATTACGGGGTGCTGATCCTGCACCACTTGGGCCGCGTGCGACCCGCGCGCCTGTCCATGGAAACCCTGTCGGAACTCACGCACGTTCCACTGCCGACCGTGCGCAAGGTGATGCGCTTCCTTATCGAAGCCGGATTGGTACTTTCCAAACGCGGCCCGCTGGGCGGCTACCTGCTTGCCCGCGCCCCCGACGCCATCAGCCTCGCCGATGCCATCACCGCTCTGGAAGGTCGTCCGGCGCTCACCACCTGCTCCAGCGAGCACGGCCAGTGCGATATCGCGGGTCAGTGCGAACTGGCGGATCGCTGGCCGGGAGTGAATGCCATCGTGATGCAGGTACTGGAACGGACCACGCTCGCGGATCTCAGCCGGTTCGGTCATCACGACACCCATGTTCCCCCGCCGCTGCGCGAACTACTGGCACCGCGGACGCCGGCCTGATCCCGGTCAGGGACAACTCAGGGTTCCGATCCCCAGCCGGACCTGGGGCCGCCCGGTGATGTTGGTGACCACGCGACGCGCCCGTGACGCATCACCGGTTGGCGGACAGACCCGAAAGGTCCCGGTCACCAGACCTCCGGAACTTGCCGCCGACCCGTCCGGACTGTACGCGTACCAGTCGCGGGCGTTGCTGTTGTTCAGGGCAAATTCGCCGGGAAGCGCCGCCTGTGTCCGCAACACCCCCTCACCCGCGTCAAGCGTGCCGTCGCTGTCGCGATCAACGAATACAAGCCAGCCTTGCGCCCAGTCACCCGCCGTTGTGCAAATCGCGCCGTCGGCCGACTTGCACAACGTAACCCGCAGATTGCGCTTGATCGCTTCGCTGCGCGCCAGCGTGAGCGAGGTCATCAGCGCCTCAGCGTGCGCCGCCGCGAGATTGCCTTGCAGAAGATCGCGAAAGGAAGGTGCCGCCGCGGCAGTCAGCACCGCGAGCAGCATCAGAGTGACCAGCATTTCGAGCAGAGTGAAGCCCGTTGCACGCCTGTCCATGCGCAGCACACCTCCATGTGGTATCCGTCTGCCGCGTTGGCATCAACGCGGCGCAACCGGCCATCCTGGCCGGAGATTTAACTTACGCTCCGCCCGCCGCTGGATGCAAGCCCGCGCAGTCGAGCCCGCCGGCAAAATCCGTGACCGGCGCACACCACAGCGATGGTTCCGCTACGGTGAATCAGCGCCCTCCAGCTGCTCCTGCATTTTGGTTTCGCGCTGATCGACACCCTGCTTGAGCATGGCCTCGACGCCTTTGGCCTTGTTCAACTCGTTCTGGTAAATCGGCAGACCCTTTTCGGCGGGATCCGGACCGGTCTGACGCTGACACATCAGCAGATAAGCCGGCACCATCAACGCAAACAGCATCAGCACCACTTTCATTATCGCGGCTCCATTATCGCGGCTCCTGCAGCGGGAACGCCCCATGCGGCGCGCCAACATACCGCTTCCGCCCGCAACTGTCCGCGAATTTGTTCATCGCCCGGTATCGCTGGCCCAAGCATTGCGCATGCCGATATCACGCTCGTTTCGGCGCTCAGTGCGTCGATCAGGTTTTGACCCGTGCGCCCGCTGCCTTCTCAACCTTGCGCCGTACTTCCCGAGCGGGTTTTACCAGCATTTTGAGGTCACTTGCCGGCGCATCCAGCCAATCAAAGGTCGCCTGCGGTGGCGGCGCGGCGATCGCAGCAGCATCCGGTTGCGTCGCTTGCCCGGTTTGACCTTGAGCGGCCGGATCTCGGGCACGCCGGCTGCCGGGATTTGGTCAAGCGACTCAAACAAGCGACGCCACTGGTCTTCCGGCACTGCATTGATGAAGCGCCGTAACAGCGCAACGCCATCACCTGCGGGATCCGCGCCATGCTGGCGGAGCGGCGCGGTTTTCGCCTGCGCACGCGCCACCGGTCGGCTCGCGGGTAACCGCGCGTCCTGCAACTGCCGCCCCACCGGGTCTGCCTGGGCGAGCAAGTCGAGATCTTCCTCGACGCCCAGCACCTGCATCACCGAGAGGTACGCGCCGATGGTTACGCCCGAGCCACCCCGCTCGAGGCTCCGCAACGTCATCGGCGACATCCCGGCCGCTTCAGCCACCTGCTTCGCAGGCAGCCGGCGCCGCAGCCGCGCCAAGCGCAGGCGGTCACTGAACTGGCGCAGCAGTGCGTCGGTGGACGGGAGCAGGGGAGCTGTTTTTTTGGCCATAAGGTAATTGTTTTGCGGTTTTAAATGTGGTCGGCACCGCGCCGGTTTTCTACTTCACTTGACCCTAAATCACCGGCGATGGTTGGACAAAGTAGATTTATTTTGGTCTATAACCTCAATTTGAGCCAGAATATCATCCATCACTACACCAAAACAACACCCGCGATACGGCCGGATGCAAGGATAAAATAATCTCTTAACCAACTGTTATTGTGGCTCGAATCAAAGGCCGTGATTCTTTTCATTGCTACCGTCATCTGCCAATGTCCGCCAGGCAAACCTTCAACGCCAACGCCAGCCCGCTCACCAGAAGGGTGGGATCTCGTCCACTGGAGCAAAGCCCAAAGCCTTCCCGCCGCCCTTCTTTCCATCGCTGCCGCAAACGCTTGACGGCCATCTGGCGCAAACATCGAATGCTTGAGCTTAACCCCGCCCTTGATGGCTGCGAGCAGCCAACCTTCCGCCAGTTGCTGAGCAAAATCAGCGGCAATCGACTCCGGAGAGCGCACAGGTAACTTGCCCTGGAAACAGATAATAAAATCAGCATAAACGTTATTATTCTATTCTTATAATCGCAAATATTGGCTTAAAAGATCATTCAGAACAATTTATACAATGCTGGACCATGGAGAAATTTTTGCTTTTCGGAACCCTTTAGTGCCAAAAAACCAGCTTTTCGTGATCAACCATCGCAATTCTGGCTCGCGCATCCCTTCCCACATCGTCTTTCCCCGAGGCCCGTCGCCCCGAAGTTGATGCACGATCCATCCATCTCCCCGGCCGCTTCCGGTGCCGGCAAGTTACCGGTCGAAAGATTTCATCGTGGACGGCGGTAGGTGCGGTAGGTAAAAGGAGGTCCATGAGTGCGCTAACCCGAAGCTGGAGCCCGGATTCGTTGGTCGTCCCTGGTCCCGCAAGACATCGGCAGACCCCGAAAGACGCCGATGTATTCCCACTCGATTACAGCCGGCGGCTTGCCGGAAATATCCTAAACCACCGGCGACATACCGACGATATCGTTGATGACGCGGTTGGATGCCCGCTCCGGGAATTCGTCGGGGAAATAAGTACCGATTCTCCCTGGTCGGCGTCGGCGGCTCAGTTGCCGGGAGTGTTCATTCCAGGATTGCCGACCTGAAACGGGCAAGGCACCGGAGCGTTCGGGGCCTTGCCGGGAAGGTGGCGGGCACGGCGCCGGTTCATCCCTGCGTGTGCGGGGAACACGAACGCGCCATCAAGCACGTCGAGCTGGCCGCTCTCGATGTACAGCACGGACAGACGCTCCTTGATCGGAATGGGGCGCAGCGGCGGCAGCAGATCGGCCACGGATCAGCCGCCTTGGCCGCGTGACTTCGCCACAAAGCGCACACCCGGGAGATCTTCGAAATCGGCATCCTGGGTCCACAGCAGCGCGCCAAAGCGGCGAGCGGTGGCGTAAATGACCGAGTCGGCAAGCGCGAGCCGATGTTCCACACCCAGGCGCGCTGCCGACAGCGCCAGTACGGAATCCAACTCGACCACCTGCCCCTGTCGCATCAGCGCCACCGCTTGAAGGGCATCGCCCTCCCCCCGTTGCTGCAACACCCGCTTGAAGACCTCCAGCAGGGATAGTGTCGGGACAATCAACTGTTCCGCAGCGAGGATCGCCGACGCAAAGAAGGTGGCATTGGGTCCATCGGCGAAGTACTCCAGCCAGCCGGACGAATCGACCAGATTCATACCCGATCGGCTTCCCGCGGCACGTCTGTATCGATGCCGCGCAGGAAGCCGCGTGCCTCGCGCATATCCTGCACCGGGATGAATTCCGCACGCCCCTCGTAAACGATCACGTCGAGCTTCTGCCCCGGCTTGATTTGCAGCGACTCCCGCACCGCCTTGGGAATCACCACCTGATATTTTTCGGACACGGTTACCGTCGTCATACGAAACTCCTATCGATGCCAGATCGGTGGATCATAGCGAGGCATGGCTACAGCGACAACGACGGGCGCAAATGGGCACGCGGTCAGCACCGCCGTCACCCCGCTGTAACCCGCTCGTCAACGTCCTGGCACAACTTGCGGCCATCCTCGGTCCTGCGGTCACACCTACAAGGGAGGTACACCATGTCCATGTCAATGCTGCGGAAAGTGATACCCGCGACCCTGCTGGTCGCCGGCTGTCTGGGCGCCGGGCTTGCGAGCGCAGGGCCGGCCGACTCCCATCAGCACGGGTTGGAAGAGGGCGCAGACGGCGCCCGCGATCGGGTCACGGCTGCGCGACAGGTTCATTGGCGCGATCCGCGCCCGGGCGATCCCCACGCCTGGGTTCGCTTCAAGCTGCTCGGCATCAATGATTTCCACGGCCAGTTGGAGCCGCGCCTGCTGGGCGGACGTCCAGTGGGGGGTGCCGCAGTGCTGGCCTCCTACCTGGAAGCTGCCGCGGCGACGGCCGAGGACGGCGCCATTCTGGTCCACGCTGGCGATCAAGTCGGTGCCAGCCCGCCGGTCTCGGCCCTGCTCCAGGACGAGCCCTCGATCAGTTTTCTGAATCTGTTGGCCAACCGCCATTGCAATTACCGTTTCCGGTTGGATCCGCGGTGCAATCTGGTGGGGACCCTGGGCAACCATGAATTCGATGAAGGCACGGATGAGCTCCTGCGCCTGCTCGACGGAGGCAATCATGCCGAAGGCCCCTTTCTGGAGGATCCCTGGCGGGGCGCGCGCTACCCCATGGTGAGCGCCAACGTGGTCCGGGCCGACACCGGCGAGCCCCTGCTGCCGCCCTCGGTGGTGAAACGTGTCCGCGGCATCCCGGTGGGCTTTATCGGTGCGGTACTCAAGGAGACGCCCACCATTGTCACACCGAGCGGGGTGGCGGGTCTCCGGTTCCTGGATGAAGCCGACGCGATCAACGCCGAGGCGGCGCGCCTGAAGCGGCGCGGCGTGCACGCGCTGGTGGTCGCCCTCCATCAGGGCACGCGCCAGACACCGTCGTCCACCGAGCCGACGCCGGCCGAGTCGGTGGTGCTGGACGGCGCCATCGGCGAGATCGTGAGCCGCCTCGACGACGAGGTGGACATCGTGATCTCGGGCCACGCCCACAGTTTCACCAACGCCCTGGTGGAGAACCACAATGGGGTGCCCATCCTCGTGACGCAGGCGTTCTCGGCCAGCACCGCCTATGACGATATCGAGGTGGCGCTCGACCCCGCGACCCGGGATGTGGTCCAGAAATCCGCGCGCATCGTCACCACCTGGGGCGACGAAGGCCCGGGTCTGACGCCGGACCCGGAAATGGTCGAGCTGGTCGCCGCCGCCGCCCAAACCGTGGCACCGCTCGTGAACCGGGTGATCGGCACCGCCGCCGGTGACATTACCCGCACCGAGTCCGTGGCGGGGGAATCGGCGCTCGGCAATTTCATCGCCGATGCACAGCGCGCAGCCATGGGGACCGAAATCGCGCTGATGAATCCGGGCGGTATCCGCGCCGATATCGCCGCGGGTGAGGTGACCTGGGGCGAGCTGTTTACTGTTCAGCCGTTCAACAACGATCTGGTGCGGATGACGCTCACCGGCGCCCAACTGATCGAACTGCTGGATCAGCAGTGGAGCGGCCAGCCGTTTGCGCGGGTGATGAAAACCTCGGGGCTCAGCTACACCTGGCACGAGAACGGCGTGGGCTTCGCCGACAATCGCGTCGATCCGGCCAGCATTCGCGTCAATGGTGTTCTCCTCAACCCCGCCGCCAACTACAGCCTCACGGTGAACAGCTTCATGGCCGGCGGCGGCGACAATTTCACAGTGCTGACACAGGGCACTGAGCGCACGGTGGGTCCGGTGGACCTGGACGCCCTGGTGAATTACGTCGAAGGACTGACGCAACCCTTCAGCGCGGCAATCGAGGGACGCATCACTGCTGCGCCCTGAATCCATCCCCCCGGGAAAGGAGTCTGTCCCGGCTGACCCGGCCGGGGCGCTCCCCTCCCTTCACCGAGATCCGCGACGACCCTCCGCAAAGTTTGCCTATCTGTTCCACGCCTGATCATACTGGTCACCGGCCACCCCGGAGCGAAATCGCCCCACTCGGGATCACATGGCGTCCACCGCCGCGCGCGCCGGCGCCATCGGCACGGCGGATCGGCTTTCGTCGACCAGCAACTGATCGTATGGGCGTTGCGCCCCTCACAGGCGGGGGAAGTCAATTGCAGTCCAATTTATCCCAGTCATTGTTCTCAGGACTTGGTTAGGGCAATAATCCAGACCAATAATTCTTTCACTCTCTTACTCAGGGGACGTCAAAAATGAATACCAGTGCTGTTCGAGAAGCCTTCGATCCCGTTGCCTTAAGACAAAAATATGCTGAAGAAAGACAGAAGCGCCTGCGTCCAGACGGCAACCAGCAATATCAGGAGATGAAGGGTGATTTCTCCTATTTTCTTGAAGACCCCTATGTGGCAGAACCCATTGTTCGGGACCCCCTGGAAGACGAAGTGGAGGTGGCGATCATCGGTGGTGGCCTTGGCGGCCTGTTGGCAGGTGCACGCATGCGGGAAGCCGGTATCGAAGATATTCGCATGATCGAAAAAGGTGCTGACTTCGGCGGCACCTGGTACTGGAACCGCTATCCCGGTGCCGCCTGTGATATCGAGGCCTATACCTACCTGCCGCTGCTCGAAGAACTCAATTACATGCCGCCGCGCAAGTTCTGCGATGCGCCGGAAATTCTCGAGCACTGCCGCAGAATTGCCGCCCATTACCGCCTCTACGACAACGCCTGCCTGCAAACGGGCGTGACAGAAATGGTCTGGGATGAAAAGACCAGACGCTGGACGATTCATACCGATCGCAATGACAGAATGAAAGCGCGTTTCGTGATCATGGTTAACGGGCCACTGAACCGCCCGAAACTGCCGGGCATTCCAGGCATCCGCGACTTCAAGGGCCACACCTTCCATACCAGCCGCTGGGACTACAACTACACCGGCGGCAATGCCCGTGGCAACCTCACCGGCCTGAAAGACAAGCGGGTCGGCATCATTGGTACCGGCGCCACCGCCGTGCAATGTGTGTCTTATCTGGGTGAAAGCGCAAAACAACTGTATGTGTTCCAGCGTACGCCATCGGGAGTCGATCCCAGAAACGATCACCCCACCGACATGGAGTGGGCGGCCAGCCTGAAACCGGGCTGGCAAAAGCAGCGGCAGAAAGACTTCACCGCGATCCTGACCGGCCGGGGCGGACGCCGTGGCGAGATCGATCAACTCGATCAGTTCGATGACGCCTGGGTGGAGATGGGCAAGATTTATCGCCGTCGCATGCGCGAGGCCGGCAAGGACGTGCCGCGAGAAAAAATCGTTGAGATTTTTGAATTGTCCAATTTCGAGAAAATGGAAAACATTCGCAAGAGAATCGATGACATCGTCAAGGACAAGGAAACCGCAGAGGCCTTGAAGCCCTGGTATGCCTTCATGTGCAAGCGCCCGTGCCTGGACGACCGCTTCCTGCCCACCTTCAATCGCGACAACGTCAAGCTGGTGGATACCAAGGGCCGGGGTGTCGATTTGATTACCGAAAAAGGCGTTGTCGTCGATGGCGTCGAATACGAAGTCGACTGCCTGATTTTCGCCACCGGCTTCGAGGTGGGCACCGACTACACCCGCCGCGCCGGCTACAACCTGATCGGCGCTGGCGGCCTGAGTCTGGAAGATAAATGGAAAGACGGCATGAGAACCCTGTTCGGCATCCACAGCCGCGGCTTTCCCAATTGTTTCATCATCAGTAACGGTCAGGCATCCTTTACCGCCAACTACCCCGACGGACTCGATGAAGGCGCCAAGCACATCGCTTATCTGGTCAAGTACTTCGAGGAACACAACATCACGCGGGTCGAGCCCACGGAAGAAGCCGAAAAGGCATGGTCCGCCGAAGTTTTCGGCACCCCCGCCCGCGGACCTCAGGGTGGTGCGGGCTGCACGCCGGGCTACTACAACCTCGAAGGCCAGCACGACCCCAGAGCCCGACACAACCAGCCCTATGGCGGCATGATGGGTGCCAATTTGTATTTCGACAAGATTGCGGAGTTTCGAAAAGGAGACCGTATGCCGGGTTTGGAGGTTTCTTGAGTCGCGGTTGATGTATAGGTCCGGACGCTTGAGGCCGATGTCGTCGGTCATGGCCGCTTCGCACTGAGTTGGCAAATTTGTTGACGCTACCCCCATCAGGCTACAGAACGGTTGCCGAGCGACCGGCGGCAGTCCATGTCGGCTATGGTCGGCCCGGCGTGGCGCCGGGACCACCGCATGACAACCGGCTCAGGCCAGCTCGGTGTCCCAGTAGGCCTGCTCGGCCTCGGCGCTGGGCCGGTAGTCGTCGGGCAGGGGAAAGGTGTCCAGATCCCCGGCGATGGCGGCTTCCAGAAAACCGTTGACCCAGCGGAACACGTTCTGCCGGCTCACGGCGCGTCGCAGCAGTCGCATCCGCGTGCGCCGTTCGGCCGCGGCCATCGAACAGGCCTGGTGGATGGCATCGGCCGTGCCTTCCAGATCGTACGGATTCACCAGCAGCGCCCCGTGCTGCAGCTGCGCCACCGCGCCGGCGAACTCGGACAGGATCAGCACGCCGTCGCTGTCCACCGAACAGGCGCAGAACTCCTTGGCCACCAGGTTCATGCCGTCCTTGAGCGGCGTCACCAGGGCGATGTGCGCGGCCCGGTAATAGGCCACCAGATCCAGGCGGTCGAGCGCCCGGTAGACGTAGTGGATCGGCACCCAGCCGCCGGGGCGGGTGAACTCGCCGTTGATCTCGCCGACCAGTTGTTCGATGCGCGTCTTCAGAGCGCGGTACTGCGGGATGTCGTCCCGGCTGGGTACCACCACCTGGATCAGCGTGACGCGCTCCTGCAGTTCGGGATGTCGGCGCAGGGCGGTGCGAAACGCCTCCAAGCGCTGCGGGATGCCCTTGGTGTAGTCCAGCCGGTCCACGCCCAGGATCAGCTCGCGGTTGGGCAACTCGGCGCGCAGGACGTCCGCGGCCTCGATCACCGCCGGCGAGCGCGCCTGGCGCTGGAAGGCGGCCGCATCGATGCCGATCGGAAAGGCCCCGATGCGCATCTGGCGCCCATCCGGCAGGCGTGCCCGACTGCCACGGTGCGTGAGGCGCAGCTCCGGCAGCAGCGCGCGCACGCACTGGGTGAAGTTGCGCTGATCGTGCAGGGTCTGGAAACCGATCAGGTCGTACTCCAGCAGCGCCCGCAGCAGCGTGAAGCGCCACGGCAGCTTCAGGTAGATGTCCGGCGGCGGGAACGGGATGTGCAGGAAAAACCCCAGCGGCGCGCTCAGTCCGCCGCGCCGCAGCTCGGCTCCCAGCGGCAGCAGCTGGTAGTCGTGCACCCACACGAAATCGTCCTGCCGGGCCTCGGCCAGGACCGCCTGTGCGTAGTTGTGGTTGACCGCGCAGTAGCTGCGCCAGTAGGCGGGATCGAAGTTGCACAGCGACTGCAGGTCGTGGAACAACGGCCACAGCACCTGGTTCGAGAAGCCGAAATAGAAGCCGGCCTGGTCCTCGGCGCTGAGTGCCACCGGCGCCAGGCGGTAGCCGGCCTTGCCGGCGGCACTGGCCAGTGCCGCTTCGAGGTCGGCTTCGTGATCGACCAGGCCGGGCCAACCGACCCACACGCCGCCGCGGTCGCGCAGTACCGGCAGCAGTGCCGTCACCAGCCCGCCGCTGCCGGGCCGGCTGACCAGGCTCCCATCGGCGGCAGGCGTGATGACGAACGGCAGCCGGTTGGAGACGATCACCAGCCGTCGCGGCCGCGACTCAGCCACCGGCCGGCTCCCGGTCGCGGTGGGCAGGGTTTCGATATGTACGGTGCGAGTCGGGAAAGCGAACGCGACGCCCGCCGCCGCGAACCGGTTCAGCAACTCGAGGTTGATGGCCTGCTGGATGTCCATGTAGCGGTTGTAGTCGGGATCGAGCACGAAGTAAACCACCTCGAAATCCAGCGACGAGCCGCCAAAGCCCTTGAAGTGGGCCCGATCGAAGCGCGTGCCGACTTGCCCGGTGATGATCTCGCGCACCATCTGCGGTATGGCGGCCAGTTGCTCGGGCGGCGTCCGGTACGGCACGCCGAAGCCGAACAGCACGCGCCGCTCGTACAGGCGCTTGTAATTGTGGATGCGACTCTTGAGCAGGTCGGCATTGGAAAACACCACCTGCTCGCCCGACAGGCTGCGCACGCGGGTGGTCTTCAGGCCCACGTGCTCCACCGAGCCGGCGATATCGTCCACGACGATGAAATCGCCAATCACGAACGGCTTGTCGAGCGCGATGGACAGCGAGGCGAACAGGTCGCCCAGGATGTTCTGCACCGCCAGCGCCACCGCCACGCCGCCGATGCCCAGGCTCGCCACCAGGGTGGTGACGTTGAAGCCCAGGTTGTCCAGGATCATCAACAGCGCCAGCGACCACAGGGCGATGCGGCCGACGAAGCCGAGCATGTCCACGGTGGTGGCAGCGGCGATATCGGTGGCGCGGGCCCGGTCCAGGCGCCGCTGCAGCCACACATCGAGCGCGCACTGTGCCCACAGGGCGGCCTGCAGCAGCAGGGCCACGGCCGTGATGCCGGCCAGCGCGGCGTCGATCTTGGGCGACAGGCTTACCGCCCGCGCGCCGACGAACAGGGCCACCAGCCACATCACGCTGCGCCGCGTGCCGCCGACGATTTCGGCCACGTATCGGCTCAGCGGCGCGCCGTCGTGCCCGGCGCGCGCATGCAGACGTCGCCCGACCTGAAGCTTGAGCAGCGGCAGCACCAGGGCGACGATGAACATCAGGCCGAGCGCCACCAGCCAGGCGCCCAGCGGGTTGCCGAACACCGGCACCTGCAGCCATTGCGTCCAGCTGCTCGCGGTCCAGTCAATCCCGCCCAAGCTCATCGCGCCGCCTCCCGGATATCCGCCCAGCGACCCAGAAACTCCCGCAGTCCCTCCGGCGGGCGCAGCCACACATCGGCCGCCGTGGTGCGCCACTTGGGCCGCACCAGCACGCGCAGTCCGCGTCCCTGCAGGGCACGGAAGGCATCCTCGTCGGTGTGGTCGTCGCCCAGGTAGGCCACGCAGGAGGCTTGTCCGGCATCCTGCTGCGCCAGCACCTGACGCACCACCTGCCCCTTGTCGCAGCCGGCGGCGCGCAGCTCGATGCCGCCATCGAATTCATGCCACAGCAGTTCGCCCGCCTGCGCCACAGCGGCGAAACGTGCTTGCAGATCGCGCCGCAGGGAACGCTGGTGCCCCGGCGCCAGCCCGCGCCAGTGAAAGGCCAGCGAGCCGGGCTTGCGCTCGACCCGCCCGCCGAGCGCGCACACCGTCGCCACCCAGCCATCGGCTTCGGCCAGTGCCTGCACGGCCGCCTCGCACAGCGGCAGCAGGCTGTGCCGACCGTCCGGCAGGCGCCGCTCGCGGCCGTGGCAACCCCACATTTCGGGCTCGAAATCGAGTGTCAGCAGCGGCCGCAGGTCCTGCAGCCAGCGTCCGGAGACGATCACCAGCCGGTCATTTGGCAGGCGGCCGATGCGATTCAGCAGCGGTTCCACTCCCGGGTAGGGACGCGCGCTCGCGGGGTCGATATGGAATGGCGCCAGTGTCCCGTCGTAATCGAGAAGCAGGTGGCCCGGGGGGCGGCGGCCAGGGCGGACCAGAAATTTTCCAGAACAATCGAATCAGGCAAGCGCAATACGTTCTTCTCCCGGGTGCAACAGGCCGGTCATGAGGGTGAGGTAATCCCGCAGCTGGCGTGTGAGCAGGAAGTTCTGGCGCACGAACTCGCGCGCCTTGATACCCATCTGCTCGCGCAGTTCCTGGTGCTGGTGCAGGTAGCGCACGCGCAGTGCGGCACCCTCGGGCGTGCTCACCAGAAAACCCGTGTGATGGTTCACCACCTGCAGGCGGATGCCGCCGGTATCGCCGCCGATCACCGGCTTGCCCTTCCACATCGCTTCCGTCACTGTCAAACCGAAACCTTCGCGCAGCGACTTCTGCAGGACGAAATGCGCCGCCCGCTGCAGGGCGTTGATGGTGGCGTGGGCGTCGGAGGGCAACAGCAGCACCTTCAGGTCGTCGTCTCCCTCGGCGGCGCGGTTGACCTCGGCCAGTACCGCCTCGCCCTCGGGGTCGTCGTCGGCGCCGCCGCCGGCCAGCACCAGTTGCAGACCCGGCATGAAGGTCCTGGCCAGCCGGTAGGCGGCGATCACGCCCAGCGGATCCTTGAAGCGATCGAAGCGCGACACCTGCAGCATCAGCGGCCGGTCGGGATCGATGTCGAAACGCTGGCAGGTTTCCTGCACCTGCCAGGCCGCCAGTTCGCTGTTTTTCTCGGCCAATGGATCGATGCTCGGCGGGATCAGGTAGACCGGGTGCGGCAGACGCTGCGCGAAATCGGCCAGCGAGAACACGCTCGCGTCGTAGTCGGCCACGAAACCGCGCAGGTAGCGCCACACGCCGCGCTGCGGGTGGCTGGCGTCGATGTGGCAGCGCCAGACCCACTTGCCCTGGCGATCCGTAACATGCCGGATCAGCGCCGCCGGCTGCGGGTCGTGGATGAACACCACGTCCGCCTCGCGCAGCACCGGACCGAGCGTCTCGGCGGCACGGGCGTTGGCGTCCTCGTAGGCCTTGATCAACACGTCCGACAGCGGCGCCGGCTGACCCTGCAAGGCGTTGTGCATGGCCTTGGTGCACTGGTAGAACGGCCCGTCGCCGGTGATCGTCTCCCAGCGCGTGTCCAGCTCCAGCGCCTGCATCAGCGGCACCAGCTTGTGCAGGATTTCCGCCACGCCGCCGCCGGCGCGGGTCGAGTTCACGTGCACCACCTTCATGCCGCGCAGCGGCGCGGCCAGCTGGATCAGGTGCTGCACGGCATCGGCGCCGGCCACCTCGGCGTAGGCTTCGAGCAGGGCGTTCATGCCGGCACCCCCGCGAAATGGCCCTCGAAGGCAGCGACGTACTGGTCGCGCAGCTCCGGCAGCGACACGAAGTAGGGATCGATCTGCGCCAGGCGCTCGATCAGGCCCTCGTGTCCGTCGTCGAGGTCAGCCAGCCAGGCATGGAAATCGTCCTGCCCTGCCGGCGCGCGCCGACGCGCGTCGATGGCGTGGTAGAAGACGCTGCCCGGCGACAGCTGCGGCAGCAGCTCCACCAGCTCGCGCGGCTCCCGCACCCGTCTTTCGGTGTCGAACACCACCAGCTGCCCACGCATGAAATGAAACTGCCGGTCGCGCGCCGCCCAGACCGGTGCTTCGATCTCGTCCAGACGCTGCTCGACCACCTCCAGCACCTCCTGACGCAGCGCCTCGGCATCGTGGAAATCGGCCGGATCGATCACCGCCAGGCGTTCGGCCAGCGGCAGGTCGTGCAGGGCATGGCGCACCCACACGGCGAAGTCGTTGTTGAACTCCGGATCGTCGAAACGGGCGCGCAGCAGGCCGCCCCAGAAGTGGTGATAGACGCTGTCGGCGGGCACTGTCAGCAGCCCCTCGCGCAGCCCCGGCAGGCTTTGCGCGCGCACCCCGGTGGCCAGCGACACCAGGGCGCAGTCCTTGATTGCAAAGTCTTGGTGGTTCGGCATGGATGACGTCTCCTGAGCTCGGCGCCGATCTCAGGCATCCGCCCATGCTGATCGGCCTCGGTCGGTCAGACCCGCGCCTGGCGCCGGAAGTTCATGTCTGACCCGGATCCGGTCGTGAGCATCTGCATCGGTGAAGCATAGGACGCATAACCCCGTTTTCCTGGGAAACCACCCTGACCACCCCGAACCAACCCGGCTATTTCGCGCCCGGTGGTAGTCAATCTCAGATGATGCTTGGATACCCGCTCCAGGAATTCGTAGGGGAGATGCGCCCAGCGCGGTCATGAAGTCGATGGTCTCCACGGCGCGCAGGGCAATCACGGGTTCATAGCGGCGCGCATCGCCTACCACACCGACGGATTTCACCGGCAGAAAGACAGCAAAGACCTGGCTGACTTTTTCATACAGACCCACCGCGCGCAGTTCCTCGATAAAGATCGCATCGGCTTCGCGCAGCACCACGGCATGGTCGTGTTTCACTTCGCCCAGGATCCACACCCCGAGACCCGGGCCGGGAAAGGGGTGCCGGTAGACCCTATCGCGGGGCAGCCCTAGCTCCAGTCCGACGCGTCGGACTTCGTCCTTGAACAGTTCCCGCAGCGGCTCGATGAGCCGCAATTTCATGGTGTCCGGAAGACCGCCGACATTGTGGTGGGACTTGATCACATGGGCCTTGCCGGCGCCCGCTGTGACGAATTCGATAGGCAGAATCGACAACGTCGGCGGACTCGGCAAGTCACCGGGAGATTTGCCCGCTCCGCCCGGCGGGCGGCGCGGGCAAGTCATGAAAATGTCACGCCAGCGCACCATTCTGACACAACCCGCCGGCACGATGGCGCCGGTTATTCCACGAGCAACCACCTGACGGGAATTCAAATCATGAAAACACGAACTTGCATCGCATTCGCTTTGGCCGCGTCGCTTGGGGCGATCACAGCTCATGCGGTCGAATTGATCGCCATCGGAAAGATCAGCGGCGCCTACGAGGATTTCGCCGCCGAAACCGCCCTCCCGCTGGAAAACGGCGTCCCGGGCAACCGGCTGGGCGGCATCGGCTCCGGCCTCGCCTACGCGGGCGGGACAACCTTCCTCGCCCTGCCGGATCGAGGGCCGAACGCCAACCCGTACAACTCCCTCGTCGACGACACCGTGTCCTACATCACCCGTTTTCACACGCTCAACCTGAGCCTGGCGCCGAGCATCGACCCGGAAACCGGCCTGCCGTTCACGCTGACGCCCATGCTCACCGACACGACACTGCTGTCGAGCCCAACCCCGTTGATATATGGCAGCGGAGCGGGCCTGGGTTTCCAGAGCGACGGCGTGACCCCGCTTGGCTCCGGCGCGCCGATGTTGAACTCCATCGACCACACCCATTACTTCACCGGACGGTCGGACAATTTTGATCCGACCAAGCTTTCGACCGACCCGAAAGCTGCCCGGCTGGATCCCGAGAGCATCCGGGTGGCCAACGACGGCCAAAGCGTTTTCATCTCGGACGAGTATGGTCCGCATGTGTACCAGTTCGACCAGCGGACGGGCCGCCGCCTCCGGTCGTTTGCATTGCCCACCAACCTGGCGGTGACCAATCTCAGCCCGCAGGGGGACACGGAGATCGACGGTAACACGGTTGGGCGCGTCGCCAACAAGGGCATGGAGGGACTGGCCCTCACCCCGGACGGAAAGATGCTGGTGGGAATCATGCAGGCCAACCTGGAGCAGGACAAAAAGAAAAGCCTGCGCATCGTCACTATCAACGTACGCAGCGGCGTCACCCACGAGTACGCCTACAAACTGACGGACGGCTCGGGCGTCAGCGACATTGTCGCCGTCAACAATCACCAGTTCCTCGTGGAGGAACGGGACGGCGCCGGCCGCGGTGACAAGCCTCTACTGACTGACACGGCCTCGGCGGCCGAGGTGAAGAAATTGTTCCTGATCGACCTGACCGGCGCGGCCGACGTCACCAGCATCCCGGGACCCAGCGCCGACCTCACCTCGTATGCTGTCGGCAAGACGCTCTTCCTGGATGTTGTTGCCGAACTGAGCGCGGCCGGGATCGACCCCTTGCTGATTCCCTCCAAGATCGAGGGGGTAGCCTTCGGACCGGACGTGGTGCTCGACGGCGCGACGAAGCACACCCTGTTTGTCGCCAACGACAACGATTTCCTCGCGACGGTGGCGGACCCGTTCAAGCTGCCCGGCGATTCCACGCGCGACCTGGTGGCGAACCCGAACCAGTTCTTCGTCTTTGCGTTTGGCGACGACGAACTGCCCGGATTCGTGCCCCAGAAGTTTAATTATCACCACGAGAGGGACGCCGACCGTCGGGACTGAGGCACGCACGCCGGTTGGCCCCGCCGGCCGGCGAATTGCGGCGGGGCCGGGCCGCGAACGCTATTGCGTTGCCACGGCCCGTGAAAATGAAAGCCCACCGCAACAGGAACTTCGGAGCGTAGCGGATAGTTTGACTTGGCGATGAACGACCGGCCAATTTGGCGAGCGTCACCTCTGGCGCCACCGCTGGCTGGTAGCATTGGTCGACAATTAAACCAGTTTGGCAAGATGCGGAATCCGCTACCCGCCGCGAGTGCACGGCCGTGAGGAAGTCCAATGGCCACCGGTTGCTTGCCTGTAGTCGAATTACTGGTCGAATTGTCGAAGTAGGCTAGCCACAACCATCGTTGAATGAACGCGGTCAAGACCTTTCGGGGGTCACTTCGCTTCAAGCAGTTTGTCTTCGTCGAGCGGTGCGGTCGCTCAACCTGTGACATGGACTGGATTTCGGCCCTGTGATCCGCACCATCTGAACCGGCCGCCGAGCGGAATCCTTGCCGGGTGTCACCGGCAACTTCCTGGTGATTCACGAACGGATTTTCCTTCCTCCTATCACTCAACTGCGGGATCTTGAAACCTCAGTTGTGATGCCGGTCAGTACCAGACATTGCCAGCCTGTGCCGCTCACTCCCACTCGATTGTTAATTTATTATTTTTATTGAAAAATATCAATAACTTGCAAATCATGTTCTCATGGATGCCATGAAAGATACCATGCCAAAGACAATCACCCAGCGCGCAACAACATCGCCCGGCTTCTGAACAGCCGTCCTCGAAAAACCTTGGACTAGAGAACGCCGGACGAAGCCATGGCCGAAGAAATCGCCAATTTTTCAAAACGTGTTGCACTTGATTCTTGAGTCCAGGCTTCTACTTAAAAATTTCCGCATACGAACTGCCGACAACAGCCTTTTTCCCAAAGTAAAGCGCTCCATACTTCGTAAGATGAGCTCTGTCTGTGCTTAACATTCGGCCAAACTCATCAGTAATTGGAATTTTGTCATTAACCAAAGTAGGGCGTAGCAAGGAAATATAATTCTCGCGAGGAATGGTATTAGCCATGGATCTGTCGGCATCAATCAAGTCGAACGGAATACTATTAAACTGGTTGCTTCTTTCGCGTTTATCAAGGCGAATAAGCCAGTTTAAATTGTATCCAAAGCCTTTAGTTCCAACATAAAAAATCTCCTTGCCTTTATTTTTGGCAAACGCTATATCTTTCAGATAACACTCCTTGTCGTAGCTGCCGCTAGAAAAAACAATGACATCAGCTTCATGGAAAAGCCTTTCTTTAGCGTCGACGGGGTGAGGGTTGATGCATTGATTAAGATCGTCTCTGTAAACGATCTCAACGCGAGAGACGTCGAAGTTCTCTAGAGTGATATTTGTGAAGTCTCTGGCGAATGAGTTGCCGATGATAAGAACTTTAGTTAAGGAGTCGTTAAAAAACTGGTCTTTCTTATAAGCAAAAACCTTCTCATTGTAAATCCTTTTATCCATGTCATTAATAGAGATCCCGGCATCAAACTCTCGCAAAGGCATTCCATAATTTTTATTCAAATACAGACCTACGGCAACAAAAAAACGCACTAAAGTATATTGAAAATTTAAAGACCCCGATTTTGCTAATTATTGACTTGTTCCTAAACGGGGTCTCTACAAATTTCCAAGTCAGAAAAGATAGCAGAAAAATAAGGGGAAGAAGAGCTAAGAGTTCCGAATGTCTTGGAGGGCCTAACGAATAAACTCTTCTAAAGGCAAGAATTGGTTGATGCCAAAGGTACAAGCTATAACTGAGTAATCCTAAAAATACGACGACTTTGCTCCCTAG
This sequence comes from uncultured Gammaproteobacteria bacterium, assembly GCA_963708735.1. Lineage (GTDB taxonomy): Bacteria > Pseudomonadota > Gammaproteobacteria > Pseudomonadales > Porticoccaceae > JAGPUQ01. Next base: position 1,371 of record CAVPTW010000007.1, on the reverse strand, counting down.
AATTTTATATACGAACGAGTCAGGCCGACAAAACATAATGATTAATACGGCGCCAATGGTGGGGGCTAGGAGAAACCAGCTTGGCGATAGGACGTTTTTGTTGAAGGTAAGAACCGAGAAAATAATCAACAAGAAACCAGAAAAAGAAAAGATATTTGAAAGCTTATGGTTACGGATTGTTTGTGGATAACGACCCATGTATAGCGCCGCAAGCGCGCCCATATCAATCTCCCAGGCTCTGGCTGGGAGGGGGCGCGCTCAAAAACCAAGTGCAACATTTATGGGAGATAATGTTGCATGGGAAAAATCTACGAGCAGTTGAGTATTGAAGAGCGGACGATGATCCAAACGCAACTGGCGATGGGAATCAAACCGGCGGCGATTGCCAAGGTGCTGAATCGTTCGGCATCGACGCTTTCTCGCGAACTGCGCCGCAACGGCTGGGCTCGCCCGCAGGCACCTCGCGGCCCTGGGCGACCGCCAGTGGCCGGTGGCTATCGCGCTGAAGCTGCGCATAAGCGTGCCCAGGCCTGCACGGCCACGCCGCGCGTTGAGCGCCGCCTGCGACCCGGAACCGCCTTGTGGAAGCACGTCCGGCGCTACCTGAAAGCGGGCTACTCGCCCGAGCAGATTGCTGGCACACTGGCGCTTGTGCATTCTGAAACGCCATCGTTGCAGGTTTCTCACGAAACCATCTACACCGCGATCTACGCCATGCCGCGTGGCGAGTTGCGCACCGAGGTGATTGGCTGGTTGCGCTTCGGCCACGCCAAACGCCGTCCGCGCGCGCGTGGCGAAGACCGGCGCGGGAAGATACCCGACATGGTCAGCATTCATGAGCGTCCGCCAGAAATTGAAGAGCGACTGATACCGGGGCACTGGGAGGGTGATCTCATCAAGGGGGCGTACAACCGCTCGGCGGTCGGTACGCTGGTGGAGCGCACCACCTTGTTCACCGTGTTGTCCCGGATGGATGACGCCAGCGCCGAATCGGCGCTTTCTGGCTTCAGCCATGTGCTCAACCGTATTGAGGCGCAAACACGCCTGTCGCTGACGTACGATCAGGGCCGGGAAATGGCGGCCCATCAGCGGCTGACCGAGGCTACCGGGGTGAAGGTCTACTTCGCCGATCCGCACAGTCCCTGGCAGCGCGGCATCAACGAGAACACCAACGGCCTGTTGCGGCAGTACCTGCCCAAGGGTAGCGACTTGAGTGGCTTCACTCAGAAAGAACTGGATGCGATTGCCTGGAAACTGAACACCCGCCCACGCAAGTCGCTGGGCTTCAAGTGTCCCGCCGAGTTGTTCACTCCGGATGCTTTCGATTTCAAGCAGCACCATGCTGCACTTTTTGCACTTGGTCATTGAAAC
>CAVPTW010000006.1:0-52936 GCA_963708735.1 uncultured Gammaproteobacteria bacterium | reverse complement strand
GGATTGAAAAAAGAGGACGGCCGTCTCATTAGGCCGCAAGGCCAGGAACTCAATCTTGACTACTTTATGCTTAGGTAGATATATTGATCGCCCTTGTCGTCCATGACCATGCCTACGCGGATCTGGAAGCCCTCTGGGCGGAGAGACCCAAGGCGGCGGGTCGGATCGCAGCACTACTGGAGGAGCTGGACGGCGATCCAGACCTGCTGGACCGCCTGACACAGCACGACTATGGCGCCAACCACTCGGCGGATTTTCACGTCAGTAAGTGGCAAGAGCACTGGCGAAAGGGACGGGATCTGTGGCGGCTGAAGGTGTGGGATCTGGAAGACCAGCGGCTCCGGTACCGCATCGTCTACGCCTTCATGCCCGGCAAGCAGCGCTATCATGTACTGGCCATCGCGCCTCGAGAGTTCGACTATGACACGAGCCATCCCATCAGCCAGCGCATCCTCCGTGCCTACGAAGAGCTTCGAGAGAGTTATTAGTCCGCCCGGCACAGCAGAGGAAACCACAAGCCGCACGCGTTGCCAGGTCTTCGCCTTCGATACCTATGCTGTCGCCCCGACGCAGGTACCTGCCAAACACAGGTCCATACGAGACTTGATCGGGCAGTGGGAAACGGACGAAAAAAAACGTGTCGCTCTGGAGGAAGGCCGGCGCTGGATCGCCGATACCTTCCATGGCGATGACGGTGAAACAGTGCGCTCCCTGCGGCTGCGCAGGGGTTGGTCACAAACCCGTCTCGCCGAAGCGATGGCCACCAGCCAATCCCATGTCGCCCGCATCGAACGCGGCACCGAGAACCTGACCATCGAGACCTGTCGCAAACTATCCGCCGCCCTGGGTATCGACTTGAACACCCTGGATCTGGCACTGCAACGTCAGGAAGCTATCGCACAAGCGAAACGAAAATGATCACACGCCACGTAGAGACGCTCTTTTGTGACGACATCCGCCATGAGATGGGTGGGAAGCTCTCATACATTGGGGTCTATTCCGGCAGCCTATTTGTTCAGGCATTTCCAGTCACACTCGCAAAATTGTGCCTATCAGTGAAAATTGTGACACCTGCGGATCAACCACTCCGTTCGCTTAAGCTGCGGGTACTCAAGAATGAGGATGTGCTGCAGGAAATCGTGGTGGATGAAGAGCAGTTGGCGGCTGCATCCGACTTGACCGATGACAGCACAGAAGAGCCAGGGAAAGAGCGCGTCCATGTGACCCAATTCATGTTGGTATTCTCTCCGATTGAGTTTGATGGACCCTGTATTTTTCGGGTTCTCGCCCAAACCGAAGATGGCGAATACAGCGGCATAGCGCTGCAGGTGGATCAAGCACTGCCGCCCACTGAACTGATTGGCGGTGGATAAGGAAAATCAATGAGTATCAAGAACCAATGGCGAGGTCAGACTCGATTGAATACCAGGCGACAATCTGCCGGACAACCGGGAAATCAGCGCAATGAAAAATCGATCGACGCTGACTCCATTGATTAATAGCGTACGTCACCACAGTCGGGAAAATTGTCAGGCGCGCCGGGCAACGAACATCCTTTCTAGACCTGACCCCGGCGATGCACATAAATGTTGCACTTGGTTTTTGAGCGCGCCAAGACTATTACCCCTTCACAATCTCCGATTTCGCATGGAAGGCATTGCTTGAACGAAAGGACGAGATTCTTGCGAGGGATAACGAAAACAGGAAAAGAGAAGAGGAAGAGAAACGTCGTGGACGGTACTAAATAGAATGGCGGCTAACAAGCTCGCCGCTCACGCGTGGCGTTAGAAGGCGTAGGAAACAGCATGGCAACTCACACTTGGGTAGATCTCAACATGGCAGAGGCCGCAAGGCTTGCCGACCTCAGCGGCATTCTGTGGGATCTTCGACAAGCACAGGAGTTTGCCAAACTGCTCTCCGATGAGTCCGGCGCCACCAAGCCAAATTGGCAATTTGTGGCGCCTCTCTCTATCGCCGCGACGGTGATGTATAGCCGGCCATTTTCGGGTGGCGTGAGGCATCGCCTAGGCGAGGACGACTTGAAGACACTTACGCCCAAACAGCGCCAGGCCCATGATTACCTTCGCGCTTATCGCGACAAACATGTTGCCCACTCCGTAAACCCATTTGAGCAGAATATTCCTCGCGCAAGCTATTGCGTTGAACGCGTTAAAGAAGAGGGCATTACAAGCATTGATTACGGCAGCGGTCGCATCGTTAGCTTAAGTGGCGCGGACGTTGCCGCGATCATCGAACTAACTACATTACTACAGGATCACGTCGAATCGCAGATCGCGGCTGAGCAAGAGCGCTTGCTTCCCATCGTGCGAAGTCTGCCGTTGGAACAGGTTTTAGACGGAGGCCAAAAAGCGTTCGTTGTGGACACTCGCGCGAAGGTCGCCGAAAGGAGGAAACGATGACGCCTTCTAAAAGCGGCATGCGGCCGACGCGCAAGCAGCCGTGCGCGGCTGATGCCGGACGTTAGACCTCTTTCTATGGAGTTCATCCACGCTATTGACCTCGGGAACTGGTTTCCTTGTCACAACTTGGTGTTGAGTGGCCGACTCATGTCTCCGAACGCCCTGGCGATTTTGGACAAAGGCGTCGGAGAAATGCACCGATTCATTGACGAGACGCCCCTTGAAGATCTCGCGCTGGGTTTGCACCCGCCAAGCGCTGTAACGCCCAGAGCCGCGGGTGAAATCGTGCGAGCAGGCATTCTGAGACAGGGCATGAAGATCGCGAACGGCTTCAACGAAGTGGAGCTCATGTCGGATGAAACTAAGCAGGATGCCCTTCGCAGCTCGGATGTTGAACTTGCCTTCGAGCGAGTTAGGCGTGAGGTGGCGCCCGGCGCCGTTAGCCGACTCTCATGCTTGTACTTGGCCGAACGGTCGGCCCAAGGAGAGGCGATGCTCCGCGCCATGCTTGGGCCGAACGTCTACATACTCCGGGTGCGTCTCATGCTCACTTTGGGACTCACGAGGGCCGATGCGGCATGGTTTGACGGTTTCTTTGATTCGAACGACATTGAACACGCCCGTGGGTATTGGCAGGGCGTCGGGAAACCTGGCAGCGACAGCTGGGAGTATCTGTTCGACGGTGTTCTGGAGGTGGAGGATCCTGTGCAAATTGAGTATGTGCGGAAACACGGCGCCTCCCTGGCATCCGCAGTGCGAAGGCCAGTCTAAATTCAATGGTACTTACCTTAGCCATTTGGTAGGTAATAACCGAGTTTCCTGACCTGTTGGCGCGCCTGCTCGCGCGGCACTTTCAGCCACTTTGAACGTTTCGGCCTGCGTTTACAGGCACGTGGCTCGACACGACCGGGACGTTTGCCGACCTGAACCTGCGCGATGAGCCGGAACAGAGTGTCGCGTTGCCAGTCCTTCGTGCCCCGCAGAATGGGCATCCACTGGGTCCATACTTGCACGGTGTGTTTAAAACTCAACGCGCGTGGTTCGAGCCCCGACTCCACAGCCGCCTGGGCCATCAGCATTCGGATGAGATTGTAGGCCAGCAGATTCACCCACAGTTCGATCTCGATCATCCGGGCCGAGCGACAGCGGAGCACGTCCATGCCCAGGGTGGTCTTGATGTTGCGAAAGTCCAACTCCACGTGCCAGCGCTGTCCGTAGAGGCTCGCCAGATCCTGCTTGCCGACGTTCTCAAGCGTGCTGACCAGGACCCGACCTTTGACCTGGACCTCGCGCAGCGTCAACTCGCTCGGGCAGGCCGCGAACTGCTCAGCAGTCATCCACGGCGGACAGTGTTTCGGCTTCGGCCAAGAGACGAGGTGATCGCGAACACCGAGACGCTGGCCGCGGCGAAAGTCCGTTTTGCGCGAGCCATGCTGCTGGAAGACCGCATCGATACCGGCTGCCTGAAGGGACGCGATCAGCCAATAGCTGCAATACAGCGCATCCGCCAGCATCACATCGTTGCGTTTGAATACGCCCAGCAGCCGGCGCAGCAAGCCGTGTTCGCTGTTGCCCTTGCCCTGAGACGGGCCGATCGCCACATCCAACACCGCACCGGTGGCCAGGCAGATTACGCCGACCAGTTGCGCGGCGGGAAAGCCCACGCCCGCAGCTTGCGTACACGGCTGGGGAAAATGCGCCTGATTGTCCGGCGTATCCGCATCGACAAGCCCGTGCCGTCCACCAGCTTGACCGGCCGGTTGCGCCAGCGCCAGCCGGGGTGGACGCCACTGCTCAGCCGATCCCCGCTGACGCGTGTCAACGATTGCACCATCGCCAGCGGCAAGCGCTGCCTGGCGCGACAATAGCCACCGGTGCGAACGCTCTGGAAGGGCAAGCCTTCCGCCGTGCATTGGGCCGCCCAGCCGTTCACGGCACGCTGGCACGAACCGTCTTCCGACAGGACTTGCTGAATGAACATCGACAACGTCACCGTCGGCGGGTAAAGGCGTTCGCGATGCTCGGGCAGGTGGGCGTCCGTCAACTCGAGTAGTTCGGGACCGGTCAGCAGGTTGAAGAAATCAACGGCGTCCGTGTTACCGGCCTGTCGGCTCAACTCGTTCAGCTGTTGTCTCGTGCGCGCTTGCAGTCTACTGTTGTGCATGGTCGGCCTTGCTCTTGTTGGAATGGTTGTCGGCAAACAAACATCCTAACAAGTCGGGCCGGCCTTCTTCATATATTTCAATCGCTTAACTATATCTCGCGCTGCTCGATTCCTTAAGTAAGTGCCATTGAGTCTAAATTGGCAATCGACAAGGACGTCCTATCGGCCGGCTTTCGTCTGCCTACTGTCCGCCGGTCATTTCTACGTTAGGTGCCTCGGAGAGTTCGATGGAAGTGACGTTCTACGACAGAAGCGGCCAACCCTTCTGCTACACCCAAGACGGCGAGCATCTCTACACGTTTGGCGGCCAACCCATTGCGTACTTCCACGATGACTCGGTGTATACGTTTAGCGGCCGCCACCTAGGCTGGCTAAGAAACGGTTGGATCTACGATTCAACTGGGCATGCCTTGCTCTTCTCCCAAGAAGCCACCGGTGGGCCGGGCAAGTCCGGGGGTGCTGGCAAGCCAGGCAAAGCCGGCCGGGCTGGTCGGCCCGGCAAGGGCGGGCGAGTGGGTCGGCCTAGGCGGCCCGGCTTCAGCGGCAGTTGGTCAAGCGTCAGTGCCGAGGCATTCTGAACCGCCCCGGGTTTCGTGGAGGCTCCAACCTTTGAGAGAATGGAGCCATGAACAAGTCAAAGTCAAATCGGTTTTCCCCGGAAGTCCGCGAGCGCGCCGTTCGCATGGTGCTGGAGCATCGTGGCGAATATCCGTCCCTGTGGGCGGTCATTGAGTCGATCGCCCCGAAGATTGGCTGCGTGCCCCAGACCTTGCACGAATGGATGCGCAGGAATCTACAGGAATCTATGGGGTCAGTTCTCGCATTGTTGCATCTTGCACAAGGTCTGAATGAAGGTCTGGGGTCAGGTCGTGCATCGTGCATAACCCGCTTTTCTCTGGTAGGTTCGACACATGGCTCGTCCGCTGCGAATCGAGTTTGAAGGCGCTTGCCTTCGGTATGCACCGATCAACGGCCAGCCGGATCGCCCGCCGATGAAAAGGTGCTTTTCTACGGCCAATGCACGTTACACGAGGCCAATGCACGTTACACGACCTGACCCCATCGACTGCCCACGACCTGACCCCATCGACTGCCTCGACTGAACTGAACGATTGCCTAAAAACAAGTCACTACGGCCCCTTTCGATCTCGTGTTCAGACCTTCCTTGGCGGCCAAGACGGCCTTGCCTTTACGTACGATAACGCGTACGCTTTTCCCCTCGATCAATCGAAGGTGTACCTGTCATGCGGACCCTTACCGCCAGCGAAGCCCGAGCCAACCTCTACAGGCTCATGGATCAGGCCGCAGAGTCTCACCAACCCATAGTTATTGCAGGCAAAAGGACCAATGCAGTGCTGGTTTCCGCCGAGGACTGGGAGGCCATCCAGGAAACGTTGTTCCTGCTTTCGATTCCGGGCATGCGGGAGTCCATCAGGGCGGGCATGGAGGAGCCCCTTGAGTCCGGCTCGAAGGAACTGGATTGGTGACTTGGCAGCTCATCTACACCAAGCAGGCTCAGAAAGACGCTCAGAAGCTCGCATCGTCCGGCCTCAAGGAAAAGGCGAAGGAATTGCTCAAGATCGTGCAGAGCAACCCCTATCAAAATCCGCCCCCTTGCGAGAAGTTGGTCGGCGATCTTGCCGGCGCATATTCGCGCCGCATCAACATCCAACACCGCCTGGTGTATCAGGTGCTCGAGAAGGAGCACGTCGTGAGAGTGCTCCGCCTGTGGACCCATTATGAGTAGCGCGCGTTGAAATGACACAGGGGCCTGAAATGACGCAGGGGGAGCTTCCTGCATCTTGCCCAGACCCGAAGGCAGGCGCGTCGTGCAGCCTCGACGCGAGGCGCATAACATGGCGGTCGAGAGGGACGCCTTGCAGGCTGCGCTCGCAGGTTCCCTCCGGCAGCCGCTTTCTGAAGACAGGTTCGTGAAGGAGAAATGCTTGCGTATTGTGGTCGCGGTACTGGCGCTGCTCCTGTTGTCCGCCTGCGCCTCCGAGGCGCAACGCAAGGCGAGGTTTTACCAGGCACTGGACCCGTTCGTCGGCGGGACGGCGGACGATCTGGTGCTGGCCAAGGGCCCGCCGACCAATTCCTTTACCTTGACGACGGGCGGGCGCGTGTTTGAGTACACGCAATACCAGACCGTCACCAGCGGCGGGGGTGCCTACCCCGTCGGGGGTCCGGTTGTTGTCCGTGACCGCCACGGCGGCGGCTGGGTATTGCCACCGGTGTATCACCGCATCCCGGTCACCACGGCGGAATACTACTGCAAGATCCTGGTGCGGATTTCGCCCGCCAATCTCGTCGAAAGCTGGTCGGCGGAAGGCAATGGTTGCTACTGACGAGCCATGGCAACGACCAGGGACCGACCCTGCCCCACCATTCAGAGTGGAAAGTAGACCCGCCGGTCAATGGCGGCGATACTTCGTCTACCCATAACCTTGAAGCAGTGAGAGCAGCACTATGTCAGTCATGTCGGTCCGCACGGACCCCGCAACAGGATTAAAGATCTTCAACACCCGCGCCGCCAAGGCACACGACAACATCACCGGGAAAGGCTATGCCGTCGTCAATGACGCGGCGCTCAAGGCGCTCCCCGAGGCGCCGCCGGGAGCCGTGTTCAACGCCGCAGAGCAGGCGAAATACCGCGAGTTCAAGGAGTCGCGCAGCGGCGCTGCCGACTACATCGCGCTGGAGGGCACCTTCAGCAAATATCTGGAGGACGTGCATTCGGCCGCTCCGGTCCCCCGAGAAGCCCTGACCGACGAGTGCGAGATTCTGGTGGTCGGCGCCGGTTTTGCCGGCCTGATGCTGTGGTACAAGCTCAGTCAGGCGGGCTTCAGGGATGTGCGCTTCTGCGAGAAGGGCGGCGACGTGGGCGGCACCTGGTACTGGAACCGGTACCCGGGCATCGCCTGCGATGTCGAGGCCTACAGTTATCTGCCCCTGCTCGAAGAGACGGGTTACATCCCGACCATGAAGTTTGCCAGTGGCTTCGAGATCATGGAGTACTGCCAGACCATCGCGGAAAAATTCGGTTTCTACGACCACTGCCTGTTCCACACCACGGTCGAAGAAACGCGGTGGGACGAGGCGATCGGACGCTGGGTCGTCGGCACGGATCGCGGGGACCAGATGAAAGCCAGGTTCCTGGTCATCGCCAACGGTATCCTGACGACGCCGAAGCTGGCCCGCATCGAGGGCATGGAGACCTTCAAGGGCAAGGCCTTCCACACCTCGCGCTGGGATTACAACGTCGATCTGACCGACAAGCGGGTGGGCATCATCGGCACCGGCGCCACGGCGGTGCAGGTCATCCCCGAACTCGCCAAGATCGTGAAAGAGCTGTACGTCTTTCAACGCACCCCCTCTTCCATCGACGTGCGCGACCAGCGGGCGACAACCCGGAGGAGATCGAAACCTGGAAGAACGAGCCGGGCTGGGCGCGCGCCCGGAGGGCGAGGTTCGCGAAAATCTCCTCGGGTCGCAGCGCCCTTGCCGCCAACGACGACTACCTGTCGGGCAAGATCGTCGAAGCCAAAGAGAAAAAAGTACACGCGGCGCCAATCTCTCCCGAAGAACTTCTGCAGAAACAGCTCGACACCAATTTCCGCATCATGGAGCAGATTCGCGCCCGGGTTGACGCCATCGTCAAGGATCCCAAAACCGCGGCGGCGCTGAAACCCTATTACGCCTATGGCTGCAAGCGACCCACGTTTCACGACGAGTATCTGCCCACCTTCAACAAGCCCCACGTCCATCTGGTGGATACCGCGCCGCGCGGTGTCAGCAAGATCAATGAACGCGGCGTCGTCCACGACGGCGTGGAATACCCCCTCGACGTGCTGGTCTACGCGACCGGCTTCCAGTGGATGGCGACGCAGACCTTCGACATGATCATCGGTCGCGACGGCATGTCCCTGAAGCAGAAATGGCAGCAGGGCGGCACCCGGACTTTCCTCGGCCTGCAGAGCCGGGGGTTTCCCAACCTGTTCGTGATTTCCGGACCCCAGGGCGGCGGCGGCAGCTTCAATTTCACCGATACCATCGAGGATCACGGCGATTACGTGCTGTGGATGCTGAAAACCCTGCGCGAGCAAGGCGCCGACACGGTCGATATCAAGGAGGAAGCGGAAAACCAGTATGCGGCACATTGTCGCGAGGTCGATCTGGCCACCCTGCCGCTGCGCGACTGCATTTCCTACTACAACCACGAAGGCCATGCGGAGCCGGGCGCCCTCGCCTATTACGGCGGCGGCCGCTGGCACAAGTACCGCGTCCAGGCGCAGGCGACGCTGGAGCCCTACCTGTTTGGAACCGCATCCGGGCACTGAGGGTTCGGGAGCGTCGGGTTGAGATTGGGGCCGCTGGCCCCAATCTTTTGCCGGGTCACCCCTGATTCTGGACGCGGATACCTGAGTCTTGCGTCAGCAGAGCGATCCAGTCGTAACGAGCATTGCGCAATGAGCGATCCAGCCGATACCACAGCATCCCCCGAGCCGCGCCCCTACGGCGAAGGCGATGCTTCGTTTCAGGCTGCCGGCGGTGTCGAGGGACTTCGTCGGTTGGTCGCGGATTTTTACCGGATGATGGATACCTTGCCGGAAGCCGCCACGATCCGCGCGATGCATCCGTCCGACCTGTCCGGCTCCGCCGACAAGCTGCATCGGTTTTTGTGCGGGTGGTTGGGTGGTCCCAAACTGTACGGGGAAAAATACGGGTCCATCCACATCCCTTCGGCCCACGCGCACCTGGCGATTGGCGAACGCGAGCGCGACGCCTGGTTGCTGTGCATGGAGCGCGCCCTGGCGCGGCAAGACTACCCGCAGGCGTTTCGCGATTATCTGTTGCGCGCCCTGTTTCGTCCCGCCGAAGCGAGCAGGCTGGCATCGGAACAGGCCCGCTGATGCGCTGACACCCGGACGCGATGCCGGCACGGCAGCCGACGTTCGGCAATTGATCGGACTCAAGAACGCTTTTCACTTGCCTTGCCGCGCCGGACGCGATCCCCCGGACGCGCTCCGCAAGCAGGTAAGCAATGCCCCCCAGCAACGCCAGCAACCGCCGCCAGAAGCATGGCCGATGGCTGTCTCTCAGCTGCTCCTGGCTGTCAACAAACCGTCATACAGGACGCATACCCCTGCAACATCCTTCCCCAAGACTCAGTGCGCCCGGCAGGCCCGAACCCGGTTCCCGGACTGCCGGCTCCGGGGTCAAATCCCGGCCGTCGTATTTTTTGATCAACATGGGGATGAGGCAATGCGAATATTGAAACCAATGCTGAACAAGGCCGCGCTCGCCACCGCCATCAGCGCGGTGTTTGCCGGTATCGCCTGCGCGGGCTCCGAAATGAACGGGCCCATGGCGTTCGATCCCATCGCCGGATCGGCCTATGCGCCCGAACTCACCACGGATACGGTGACGCTGACCGAGGCGCCCTGGAAACTGCCCGAGGGTTACCGGCAGTACATCGTGTCCGACGAAAGCGATCTGGACATCTATGTCGAGAGCGACTGGAACGATATGAACACGGTAAACGAAACCCGCAAAAGCGCCGGTCGCTATTTGTATCGTACCCACGAAGTGCGGCCCGGTGCTGCTGGTGACGATCTTAATTCGGTGCGCAAAGACGGCGGCAGCGGCGGCGCGGTATCGGTCGTCGATCTGCAAACCGGCGCAGCCAAGGAACTGGCGGCGCGCAGCGACTGGGAAGCCCTCGACGGCATCGTCTGGACCCCCTGGCACACGATCCTCTTCGCCGAGGAGGTCAATGCGGCGGCACGACCCGACCTGGAGTACCCCGACGCCTGCTGCGGACTGGTCTACGAACTCGAACTGGACTCGCGGGATCCGACTCAGATGGCGAGCGTAGTGGCCCGGCCGCTGCTGGGCTCCATGTCCCACGAGGGCATCGAAACCGATGCCGAAGGCAACGTCTACATCATCGACGAAGACCGCAAACCGAACGGCCAGATCTACAAATTCGTGCCGGAGAACTACGGCGACCTGTCGAGCGGCAAGCTGTTCGCCCTGAAAGTGGCCGACGGCAAACAGACCGGCGCGGCGGAATGGGTCGAACTGGCGCTGGATCCCGTTACCTTCGACGCCGAAGCAGCCGCCAAGGCTGTCGGTGCCACCGGCTTCTGCCGCCCGGAAGATGTCGAGCGCATTGCCCAGACGCTCTATGTCGCCCTCACCTGTGAAGACGTGACCAACCCGAACAACTCCGGCGGAGCGGGCGCGGTGCTCTCGATCACCCTCAATGGTGCGCCCCAGGTCGATTACTTTGTCGCCCCCGGTGTCAACGTCGCCTTCGAAAACAAGGCCGCTGGCATCACCGGCTTACGGAGCCCCGACAACCTGGCCAATGGCCCCGACGGCCGGCTGTGGATTGTCGAGGACAATGTGCCGAGCGACATCTGGGTAGCGGAGCCAGATCATGACGGCGACGGCAAGAGCGATGGCGTGCATCTGTTCGCCTCACTCAAGGATGAGGGCGCCGAAGGCACCGGCATCTACTTCGGCAAGGATCCGCACACCCTGCTGGTCAATGTGCAGCACTCGGCCACCGGCAATGACAAGACCGTGGCGATCACCAACCGCAAGCGCAGCGACTGATTCTCGCCGCACAGCGGTTATGACCCCAGGGTCATGACACCCGTGTATCCACGCAGCCCCGGGCCGGTCCCGGGGCTGCGTTTGTTAGGACGTCCCCCATCCGAAACACCCGGTGCGAGCAGTTTTAGCTGGACCCAGACCCGGCTAACCCGGGCTCAATAAGTGCTGATGCCACCAAGCCATGGATGCGTTGGTAGGCGCCAGTGTGACCAGTGTAAAAAGCGTCGCGGAACCGGATCAGACCTTGTCCAGAACATAAAGCCGGCGCTTGCCGATCCAGCGCAGCATGTCCAGCCGTTTGCGAATACGGAAACCCGCTTCCGCCAGTTCCGCCTCGATCACCGCTCGCTCGACGATGATCCGGTTGGGCGGGCACGCGGGATCGCGGTGGGCTTCCTGATGCCGTCGGCGCCGCGCCTGAAGGTTGCCGTCCACCCACACACTGACGGTGGCGCCGCGGCGGGCGACGCGATGGATTTCGCGCAGGATGCACAGGCGATCGGCCGGCGCGGCGAAGTGATGGAGCAGGCGCATGCAGAGCACATGGTCGACGGCCGCGTCCGCCAGCGGCAGGGCAAAGGCGTCCATGGGGCTCACTTCAAAGCGCGCGCGCACCTCGGGTGCGGCACCGGCAACCGCCGCGGCCAGCATGGCCGGACTGTTGTCGCCGGCGAGCAGCCGCCGCGCCGAGGTGCGCGCGAGCATGGGCCAGAACCGGCCCGCGCCGCAGGGCATGTCAAGAATGGAGTCCGGATCGCCGGCGAGCGCGAGGGCGCGCCGGGCAAGACTGACTTCGCGCCATGAACTGATACGCCGGCTCAAACTGCTGCGGTGCACCGCGGAATAATGGCGCGCGGTGTCCTCGTCGTAGCGATTGGCGATATCAGGCGGCGGGGTGGAATCGGTCATGAATATCACGGATTTTACGCTGGGGCGCGAATGTTACGGGTGCGCCGAATCCCTGCGCAACAGCCATTCATCCCTGGGCGAGAACCGGGAAATTCCAAAACCCTCCGGACTCTCGCCGGAGTGTACAGGAGGTCCACTACAGGCCTTGTCAGGGGCGCTTCCTGAGGCCGAATCCTGCCGCGCCAGGCGCCACCTTCTGCGGTGCGGCAAGCCCGGCGTGACCGGTCTCGCTCGGCGGCGTGCCGGTCGTATCCCTCCGGCAGAATTCGCTGGACCCCGGCGCCGTGAACCCGGTTCAATACACCGGTGCTGAAATAAAAAGCCAGCGCGAGCCATTGCCCGACGGGGACCAGATCTGCAATGAAACAGCTACCCGCGAAGCGTTCGCTCATCCTGCTCGTCACTTTGAGTCTGATGATGCTCACCGCGCAGGCCATGGCGGAACCGAGCCTCAAGGCCAGCCTGAGCGATTTGCAACAGCGCTGGGCCGTTGCCAACTACGAAATGCGCGGCCTGCCCCGCGTTGCCGCGCTCGAAGCCCTGGCGCAAAGTGCCGTGCGCCTGACAGCCCTGAACCCCAATCGCCCCGAAGTCTGGATCTGGTCCGGCATAATCCAGGCGACGCTGGCGCGCGCCGCGACCGGCATCAATTCACTGAATGCCGCCACGGCGGCGCGTATCGATCTGGAGCGCGCGCTGGACTTGAATCCCACGGCCATGGACGGCGCCGCCTATACCCAGCTCGGCGCGCTCTATCACAAGACACCCGGCTGGCCGCTGGGCTTCGGCGATCAAAAAAAGGCCAGGGAACTGCTGCTCAAGGGACTGCAAATGAATCCCGATGGCATCGACAGCAACTATTGTTACGGCGAATTTCTGCTGGACCAGGGCCAGCGCCGGCAGGCCCGGGAGTATTTGCTGCGCGCCCAGAAAGCGCCGCCGCGGCCGGGGCAGGCACTCGCGGATGCGGGTCGGCGGCGCGACATCGCTAAACTCCTGGCCAAAATTCACGCACAATAGTTCGCTCATACCCGGGGAGTTTTGCGTTGCGACTGCTGCTGGTGGAAGACGACATATCGCTGGCAGCGGGCTTGTCCCTCGCCCTGCGCAACAAGGGGTTTGCCGTCAACCACGTGGCGCGCGGCGATCATGCACTGCTTGCCGTGCAGACCGATCCGCCCGACCTGATGATCCTCGATCTCGGACTGCCGGACATGGACGGGCTCGACGTGCTGCGGCAGTTGCGCAGTGCCAATCGCACGCTGCCGGTACTGATCCTCACCGCGCGGGACACCACCAGCGAAAAGATCGCCGGTCTTGATCTCGGCGCCGATGACTATCTCGCCAAGCCCTTCGACATCGATGAACTGGACGCCCGCCTGCGCGCGATGAGCCGGCGCCTCGGCAATGCCACCGGCAGCATCCTGACCGCCGGTGATCTCAGCCTGAATCTGGCCACCCGGGAGCTGACCAAGGGCGACCTGCCGATCGATCTCTCGCGCCGCGAATACGCACTGCTCCGCGCCTTCATGGAAAATCCCGGCAAGGTGCTCACCCGCGAATCCCTGGAGGGCAAGCTCTACGCCTGGGGCGAAGAGGTCGCCAGCAACGCGCTGGAAGTTCACATCCACCATTTGCGCCGCAAGCTGGGTTCGGATGTCATCAAGACGGTGCGTGGCATCGGCTACAGCCTGCGCCTGCCGTGAAGTCCATCCGCTCCTATCTGGTGGTCGCGGTGCTGTCCGCGATCACCCTGACCAGCTTCGTCGCCACGCTCTACGGTTACCGCACCAGTGTTGCCGCGGCGCAGACCCTGTTCGATGCCCAGCTCTCCGACACCGCCAGCCTGATCGCCGCGCTGCTGGCGGCGCAGCCGCCACAGGCCACACCCGAAGAGAACCGCGGCCTCACGCCGAGCGCCGGGCAGGCGGCATTTCAGATCTGGACCGCCGACCAGCAGCTTGTGCTGTATTCCGCCGACGCCCCCACCACCGCCATCGCGCCCTTCGAGCCCGGTTTTCACGACCGCAACTTCAACGACCAGCGCTGGCGTGTGCTGGTACGCTATGCCCAGGCCAGCGACCACTGGATTCTGGTCGCCCAGCGCGCCGACACCCGCTACCTGCTTGCCGACAGCATCGTGATGGAATCCGTCCTTGCGGTGGTCATCAGCCTGCCGGTGGCGGCGCTGTTCATCTGGATCATCGTCGGTCACGGACTGCGCCTGCTGGCGCGCCTGGCATCGGAGCTGCGCCACAAGAAGGCCGCCGATCTCTCGCCGCTCGACCTCGACGATCCGCCCGAGGAACTCGCCATCATCGTGGCCGCCGTCAACGCTCTGCTGAATCGTCTGGCGCGTTCCTTCGCGCGGGAACGACGGCTCACCGCCGATGCCGCCCACGAACTGCGCACCCCCATCGCCGCGTTGAAAATACACCTGCACAATCTCACCGCGAAGCTGCCCCCCGGCGACCCGACGCTGGCCCAGTTGCAGACGGAAGCGACGCGTCTGGAACATCTGATCGCGCAAATCCTGCTGCTCTACCGCATGGAACCCGAGCACTACCGGGCCACCATGGAAGTTCTCGATCTCTCCGAAATCGCGCGGCAAACGCTGGCCAACCGCTACGCGGAATTCGAACAAAAAGAGCAGGACGTGCAGTTCGAAGGGCAGAGCCAGCCCATCCTCGGCGATCGCTTTGCGATAACCACACTGGTGGACAATCTCGTGGCCAACGCCAGTCGCTACACTCCCACCGGCGGGCAGATCGCCGTCACCACCAGCGCCACCGCCGATCGGGTGATGCTCGAAATCAGCGATTCGGGCCCCGGCATGGCGGAGGCGGAACAGGAGCGGGTATTCGATCGTTTCTACCGTATCGGTGGCGACCGCAACCCGGCGTCGGGAAGTGGGCTGGGCCTTTCGATCGTGAAATTGATCGCGGAACTGCACCATGCAACCATCCGCTTTGGCGCTTCACCTTTTGGCAACGGGCTGTCGGTATGCGTGGAATTCCCGCTATCGGAACAACTGGCCATGTCTGCGCCTGACGGGAGCATCTGAGCCGTGGTGACAACGCTTCTCTCCCTGCATTGTGCGAGCCTGTGCCGTACGAACCTGTGCCGTACAAAATGGTCCAGCACGGGGATACGCCGGCGCGGAGCAATTTTTCTGCTGATGTACGCTGTCATTGCCGCACACGCGGAAACGCCGGCCCCTCCCACGGTGGAATTACGGATTCGGAATCATCTGTTCGAGCCTTCCGAAATTCACGTCCCTGCGCACACCCAGGTGCGTTTGCTGGTACACAACCTGGATTCAACCGTGGAAGAATTCCAAAGCTGGGATTTGAATCGCAAAAAAATAATCTTCGGTGAACACAGTGCCACGCTGTTCATCGGGCCGCTTGCTCCCGGGACTTACCCATTCTTCGGTGAATTCAACCCCAAAACCGCCCTTGGCCAGCTGATCGCGAAGTGAACCCATGCTGATCGATAGCGTCATCATTGTGTTGCGGGAGATCATCGAGGCTGCGTTCCTGATCAGCATTCTGCTTGCCGTAGCGAATTTCCTCCGTCTCACCGCTACCAGACTCCGCTCCGCGGCGCTGCTGGGACTGGGCAGCGCCGTGCTGTTCAGCTTGCTCCTGCCCAGGGTGTTCGACTGGTTCGGGGGCGTCGGGTACGAACTCGCCAACGTCGGCGTACAGTTTCTGACCTATCTGACGATCCTCGCCATCCTCGCCCTCCTCGGCCTGCTGAGCTTCGGCCCATCGTCGTCGCGCCGGCCCCAGGCCGCCTTGCGCTGGTTCATGGCAGCCGTCGTGGTTCTGGCGATGACACGGGAAGGCGCGGAGATCCTGCTGTATTTCAGCAGCTTGAGCACTCAGGAGGGCACGACCTCCGACGCCGTCACCGGCGCCGTCATTGGCATCGGGGTCGGTTTCAGTGCGGGTACGCTGTTCTACTATCTGCAACTCGCCCAGCGTCCGCCCATCGCCCTGGCAACCGGTGCAGTGCTGCTCGCATTGATCGGCAGCGGCATGTGCGCGCAGGCGGCGCTGCTGCTGATCCAGGCGGATTGGCTGCCGGCGCAGGCGCCACTATGGAACAGTTCCCGGTGGCTGCCGGAGTCCTCACCGCTGGGTCAGTTGCTCTACGCGTTGATCGGCTACGAGGCCACCCCAAGCCCGCTGGTGGTCGGCATCTATCTGGCAAGCCTCCTCATCGCCCTGACGGTTGCGCTCGGGGGTCGCCGCCAGGGCGCCAAAGCGCTTGCGCGGCGCCCACCCTCAGCGCCCAACACGCTTCCGCAACCCTGACCACAGGCAACGCTACGCACGGATTGTTCGATGCGAGGACCGCAAGTTTCACTGGCCCCAGGGGCGCCGGCCCGACGAGCATCCCGGACTGAGCGAGCTGGGTCTGTGAAGCCAGCCCCGGCCTTGCCGCCGGCGCGCGACACTGGCAGACTGGCGCCCCCTGCGGGTGTAGTTCAATGGCAGAACGGCAGCTTCCCAAGCTGCACACGAGGGTTCGATTCCCTTCACCCGCTCCAATTCCGTTTTTTTCCAAGTGCTTCTGCGCTATCCGTGTGCTCGGCAAACCTTGCATGCCTTGCTCAGGACACCCGGGCGCTCTGCTGAACAAAATCGACGGCGAACCGCACCGCGGCCCGCCGCTCGCGCAGTGGGTCAGTCGTGGCGAACGCGATGCCTGAGCATCGCGTCCAGCTTGTCCACCGCTTCCACCCAGTCGGAATCATCGGCGATCGCTTCGAGCAGAAACTCCCGCTGCGCAGGCTGCCAGAAGGGCGCTTCGGCGAGGGTAAGCGAGGGGTCGAGGGGCCGGTGCTGGTCGATGAAAGCGGCGATGGCATCCGGGTCATTGGCCAAACCCAGCTGCGCAAACAGCGCTTTCAAATCATGTCGTGTGGTATCCATCAGATGCTCCCGCAGTCAGTCGGCAATCAGTTCCCAGAGCTCCTGATCGAACTCGACATCGTGTCGGGTACGACGGGCAAGGCCGTCGCGTTCGAGTTTCAACAGGTGCGCCCAGAGGGAAAAACGTGCATAGAAAAATACTTTCGGATCCACATCGTCATACACCACGGGCAGAAAATCCATGATGGTGCCGGGACCGATTTTTTTCATGCCGGCAAGTACTTTTTGTTCGCGCATCAGGCGATGGCGACGCAGGGTGTCGATGACCTTGCCGGGGTTGGGCATCAGATTGCCGTGACCGGGCGCGATGCCGGTCGCCGGATATTTTTCCAGCACGGAGAGCGAGTCGAGATAATCCTTCATGTCGCCGCTGGGTGGCAGGATGACCACGGTGGAGCCATCCATGATGTGATCGCCGGCAAACAGGAGCGCGTCTTCGTGGAGAAAAAAGCAAAAATGATTGCCGACATGCCCTGGAGAATAAATGGCTTCCAGCGTGAATTCCCGCGTCTTCAGTTGATCGCCGTGCCGAATGTCGGTGTCGACCTGAAAGCTGGTGTCCTGGAATTCGTCGCCCGGGCGCAGCATGCAGCCCATGAGCCTCGCCCCGGTTTCGGCGGCGAGCCGCACGGCGAGCGGCGAATGGTCCTTGTGGGTGTGCGTCACCACCACCCATTTGATGCGCCCGGCACCGGCGGCGAGGATGGCCTGATAGTGACTCTCGTAGTCCGGTCCCGGGTCGAGCACCGCGACTTCCTCCCGACCGATCAGGAAGGTATTGGTGCCGGCCCCGGTCATCACGCTGCCGTTGGGCGCCACGATGCGCCGCACCCGGGGTGAGAACTGATCGACGGTAGCCGTGGCTGTAGCGGTGGTGGTCATTGCGAATCTCCCGAAGCCCGGCCCAGAAGCACCAGGCGGCTGATGGTTCTTATTGTCTCGGTGGACGCTGCCGAGCGTCAGAGCTCTACCACGGGATCGACATCGGCGCTGTAATCGACGCCCGGGATGCCAAAGCCGAACAGTTTCAGAAACTCCTCCTTGTAACCTTTGAGGTCGGTAAGTTTGTCCACGTTCTCGGTGGTCACCGTCTCCCACAGCATCTTCACCTTGGCCTGCACATCGTCGCGCAGCTCGTTTGCATCCATGCGCAGACGCCCCGCTTCGTCCAGCTCGCGCGCACTGCCGTACAGCTGGCGCGCGAACAAACCCTGGATCTGCTCGATGCAGCCCTCGTGCGTACCGGCCTCCTTCATGATCTTGTAGAGGATGGAGATGTACAGCGGCATGATGGGGATCGCGGAGCTCGCCTGGGTCACCAGCGCCTTGAGCACCGACACGCGGCACTCACCGCCGATGTCCTGAAGTTGTTTCCCGATGGCGACGGCGGCGCGGTCCAGATCGCGTTTGGCCATGCCGATGGCCGCGTGGCCGTAGAGCGGCCAGGTCATCTCCTTGCCGATATAGGTGTAGGCCGTGGTCTTGCAGCCTTCGGCGAGCAGGCCTTCGTCGTGGAGCAGTTGCATCCACCACTCCCAGTCCTCGCCGCCCATCACCTTGATGGTATGGGCGATCTCCTCGTCGGTGGCCGGTTCCACCGTGGTCTCTTCCACCACCAGGGAATCGGTATTGATGCCACGCATGGTGAAGGGCGCGCCGATGGGCTTGAGCGCCGAGGTATAGGTGATGCCGGTGCGCGGGTCGGTGCGCCGGGGCGCGGCGATCGAATAGATCACCAGATCCACCGGACCCAGCTCGCGCTTGAGCTTGTCCACCACCTGGGCCTTGACCTCGTCGGAGAACGCATCGCCGTTGATGCCTTCGGCGTACAGCCCTTCGGCGCGCGCGGCGCGCTGCAGGGCGGCAGTATTGTAGTAACCGGCCGTGCCGGGACGCCGCTCGGTGGGCTCCTTCTCGAAAAACACGCCGAGCGTGCCCGCGCCGCAGCCAAAGGCCGCGGTAATCCGCGAGGCAAGTCCATAACCGGTCGAGGAACCTATCACCAGCGCCCGGCGCGGACCGCCGACGATGGGCCCGCGGCTCTTTACGTAATCGATCTGTTGCTGGACGTTCGCCGCACAGCCCACCGGGTGCGCATTGGTACAGATGAATCCCCGGACCTTGGGCTGGATGACCATGAACTCTCCCCTGGATATCGCGTTGTTGCTGGGTCTGCTGTCGCCGTGCCCGGGGCCGGCAGTCGCCGGTGAAACGGCGGGGCAATAATACGCTGAACCCCAAATCGACTCCACGACTCCCGACTTGCGCAGGCGCATTCCCGGGGCCGGGACCGCGGCGCGCACCAATTTTCACGCCATCGATACATTGGGGAAAAGATCCGCGCCGGTCCGGACCGCGTGTTGGCCGAAGCGCGGCCTCACTGGGGGCGACAAGCATTGGCCGAGGTTGCGCTCGCCAGGTGAATCGATGATCATCAAGGTGCCGGGTGTCTTCTGCCCCGGTCATCGAAGGCCTGTCGTCGAACCGAAAATCGCGGACTGCGCTTTTATCCCTGGCGGCGACAGTCACCGCCAGGGATGATCCCCTCTGCCCCCGGGGTGACCACAGGGGCGCCTTGTCCGCCAGCACAAGTCCAGGTCCCATGCCGCGAATTCTGACCATCGAAGACGACGCCGTCACGGCGCGCGAAATCACCACCGAGCTGGGCAGCCACGGTTTCGAGGTCGATTGGGTCGACAACGGCCGCGACGGCCTGGTCAAGGCGGTGGCGACACCCTACGACGCGATCACCCTCGACCGTATGCTGCCGGGCCTCGATGGTCTGGCGATCGTGACCACCATGCGCCAGCTGGGCGTCGATACGCCGGTGTTGATGATCAGCGCCCTGTCCGATGTCGACGAGCGCGTGCGCGGCCTGCGCGCGGGCGGTGACGATTACCTCACCAAACCTTTCGCCCCTGACGAGATGGCGGCCCGCATCGAGGTGCTGATTCGCCGCCGGCGCACCAGTACCCCGCTCACCGAATTGCGCGTCGCCGATCTGGAGCTCGACCTGATGCGACGGATCGCGCGTCGGGATGGCCATACCCTGGAACTATTGCCGACCGAGTTCCGTCTGCTCGAATTCCTGATGCGCCAGTCCGGGCAGGTGCTCACCCGCATGATGATTTTCGAGACCGTCTGGGGCTACCACTTCGACCCCGGCACCAACCTGATCGACGTCCACATCGGACGCCTGCGCAAAAAGGTGGATCGCCCAGGCCTGCGTCCGCTGATCCGCACGGTGCGCGGTTCTGGCTACATGCTCGCCGATGCGCCCTGAACCACTCCACGCCCGCAGCCGCTGGCGCTCGTCCACAGCGCGCCTGATCGCAATCTACGGCGCGCTGTTCGTGGTCTGGGGCACGGTATTGATCGGCATCGTCCACTGGGAAACGCGGTACTACCTGTCGCAGGTGGTGGACCAGATCCTCGAACAGCGCGCGCACTATTTCACGACCGTGGAGCACAGCCATCTGCCCGACGCGCTCGCCACCGCCAGCGCCGCTGACCTCCAGGGGCTGATGGCCTACGGTCTGTTTAGCGCCAATGGCCGCTGGCTCAGCGGCAACATCACGGAACTCCCCACCGCACTGCCTCCCGATGGCCGTGTGCGCCTGCTGCGCAAGGGCATCCAGCGCCGCGACCATCCGGGCGAGTTCAGCGCACGGGCACTCGCGCTTCCCCTCGACAGCGGTGAACTGCTGGTGCTGGCGCGCGCCACCAGCGTCATCGATCAGGTCGGCGTCATTCTGCGTCAGAGCCTGCTGTGGGCGCTGTCGCTGACACTGATCCCGGGTGTCATCGGCGGTTATGTGTTGAGCCGTGGCCCCCTCCGGCGCGTGCGCGCCATCGCGGCGGCGGTCCAGCCTATCATGCGCGGCGATCTCGGCCGGCGCCTGCCGCTCAGCGCGCGCGGCGACGAACTCGATCTGCTGGCGCATATCGTCAATACCATGCTCGCCGAACTCGAGCATCTGATGAGCGAGGTCAAGGGCGTCTGCGACAACATCGCCCACGACCTGCGCACGCCCCTGACGCGGCTGTCGACGCAACTGCACCGCCTGCGGCAACAGGCAATGGACAGCGCAACGGTGATGCTGGCGGAAGGCTGCATCGGCGAAGTCGATGCGCTGCTGCGGCGATTTTCGGCGCTGCTGCGCATTGCCGAGCTGGAGGATCTGCGCCGCCGCGAGGGTTTCGCGAGTGTCGATCTGGGGGCGACACTCCGCGACGTGTATGAGCTGTACATTCCCCTCGCCGAGGACAAGCAGGTCCAACTCGACCTGGCGCTGGAACCCTTGCCCCCTGTCCGCGCCGACCGCGAACTGATGTTCGAGGCGATCAGCAATCTGGTCAGCAACGGAATCAAGTTCACACCTGCCGGCGGCACCGTCCGGTTGCGCGCGAGTCCCTACGGTGGCAGCGCACGCATCAGCGTGCACGACAGCGGTCCCGGCATTCCACCCGCAGAGCGCACGGCGGTGCTGGAGCGCTTCTATCGCAGCGAAACCACCCGCCAATTGCCCGGCTCCGGCCTCGGCCTGAGCATTGTTTCCGCCATTGTGCGTTTGCACGGTTTCGAACTGGATATCGGCACCACCGCCGAAGGCGGTGCCTGCGTGATACTCGATTGTGGCGTTCCCACCTTGGGTGAGGAGCGTTAGCGGTGCGCACTCTCTATATTTCGAAACGTGTCGATACCCGACTGACCGAAGCGCTGCGCCAGGCCGGCCATGCCATCCATGCCCTGCATCCCGATGAAGCCAATTGGGCCATCGCCGAAAGCCGCCACCAGATCATCGTCTACGACACCGAGGCCGCCGAGCTGCCGCGCTTGTGCCAATGGACGCGGCTGCGGCCGCCCCATGCGGTGCTGCTGACGATTCTCGGCGCGAACTCCCGGACCACCGTCGCCGCCGTATTGCGGGCCGGTGCCGACGCCTGTCTGCGCAAACCCCTCTCGCTACTGGAGTTGGAGGCCCGCATCCAGGCGCTGCTGCGCCGCGCGGTGATCGATACGGGTTTGCAGGGTCCGGCACCAGCGGCGGACCAACTGACCATCGGGATGCGTGCGCACGTCGCCACCTACGCCGGCCGTCAACTGGCGCTGGCACCCCGGGAGCACGCCCTGCTGTTTCTGCTGGTCCGTGCCAAGGGCCGGGCAATCAGCCGCGAAACCATCTGCGAGCATCTGTGGTTCGACACAGACGAACCGCGACCGGAACGCGTCGATCTTTATATTTCGCGACTGCGCCGCAAGCTGACCAGACTCGGCGCGCCCAACACCGTGCACACCCTGCGCGGCTTCGGCTACCGATTGCAGGGGCCCGTCGCACTGCACTGAAGCATCTCCGGCGAAATGAAACTTTGTTCATAAAGCCGACAGGCTTGCGCTAAACATTCACGCCCATACTGCACGGCTTCAACTGCCAAGGTATTTCCCATGCAGGAACTGGTCAGGATCGCGCTTGCACGCCCCTATACCTTCGTCGTGCTCGCACTGCTGATCCTGATCGTCGGGCCGCTGGCCTATTTCCGCACGCCCACCGACATCTTTCCGGAAATCCGTATCCCGGTGATCGCCGTCGTCTGGCAGTACAGCGGTCTGCCGCCGGATCAGATGGAGGGCCGTATCACCAGCCAGTTCGAGCGCTCGCTGACCACGACCGTCAACGACATCGAACACATCGAATCGAACTCGCTGGTCGGCAGCAGCATCGTCAAGATTTTCTTCCACCCGCAGGTGAACATCGCCACCGCCAATGCCCAGGTCACGGCGATCGCCCAGACCATGCTCAAGTGGCTGCCACCCGGCGCGACCGCGCCGCTGATCCTCAATTACAACGCCTCGACCGTGCCAATCATCCAGCTGGCCCTGTCCGGTCACGGCTTTTCCGAGCAGGCCCTGGCGGACCTGGCGATGAACACCATCCGCCCGCAACTGGTTACCGTGGCCGGCGCCGCGGTGCCCTACCCGTTCGGCGGCAAATCCCGACAGATCATGATCGACGTCGACAACGCCAAGCTGCAAGCGCGCGGGCTGTCGCCCCAGGACGTTGCCGACGCGCTCGCCGCGCAGAACCTGATCCTGCCGGTCGGCACGCAGAAGATCGGCAGCATCGAATACACGGTCAAGCTGAATAACGCGCCGCTGGGCTTCGAGGAGCTCAACGATCTGCCGATCAAGTCCGTCAACGGCACCAACATCTCTATCCGCGACGTTGCCTTCGTACACGACGGCAATGCCGTTCAGACCAATATCGTGCACGCCAACGACGGCCGCTCGGTGCTGCTCACGGTGTTCAAGAACGGCGCGACTTCGACGTTGGCCATCGTCGACGGCATCAAGGCCCGCGTCGAGCAACTCAAGGACCTGGTCCCGGAAGGCCTGAAGATGGACCTGATCGGCGATCAGTCGATCTTTGTGCGCGGCGCCGTCAACGGTGTGCTGCACGAGGGCATCATCGCCGCCGCGTTGACCAGCGTGATGGTCCTGCTGTTCCTCGGCAGCTGGCGCTCGACGGCCATCATCGTGGTGTCGATCCCGCTGTCGGTGCTCGGTGCCGTCGCCATCCTGTCCGCGCTCGGCGAGACCCTCAACATCATGACGCTGGGCGGCCTCGCGCTCGCGGTCGGGATCCTGGTCGACGAAGCCACAGTGACGATCGAAAACATCAACTGGCATCTCGAGCAGGGCAAGGCCGTCGAGACCGCGATCCTCGACGGCGCTGCGCAGATCGTTACGCCGGCGTTCGTCTCGCTGCTGTGCATCTGTATCGTGTTCGTGCCCATGTTCTTCCTCGAAGGCGTCGCGCGTTTTCTGTTCGTGCCGATGGCCGAGGCAGTGATGTTCGCCATGACCTGCTCGTTCCTGCTGTCACGCACCTTGGTGCCGACGATGGCGAAGTACTTGCTGAAACCCCACGCTCCACACACGGATCTGCACGGCAACGACACCGCGTTGCCGCCATCGCGAAATCCGCTGGTGCGCTTCCAGCGCGGTTTCGAAGCGCGCTTCGAGCGCTTCCGCGCGGGCTATCGCGATGTGCTCGCGCTCGCATTGCACCGCCGCCGCATTTTTGTGCCGGCTTTTCTGGGTTTTGTCGCGCTGTCATTTCTGCTGGTGCCGTTTCTGGGTCGCAACTTCTTTCCCGCGGTCGATACAGGCCAGATGCTGCTCCATGTGCGCGTACCGGTCGGTACCCGGATCGAAGAGACTTCGCAACATTTTGCCCATATCGAACAGGCCATCCGCCGCATCATCCCCCCGGGGGAACTGGCGGCGATCGCCGACAATATCGGCCTGCCCGTCTCGAGCATCAACAGCACTTACAACAACAGCGGCACCATCGGTCCCCAGGACGGCGACATCCAGATCGCGCTGACCAAGGATCACCGGCCGACCGAAGAATACATCGCCGCGCTGCGCGAACAACTGCCGCGCGCGTTCCCGGGCGTCACTTTCTCGTTTCTGCCGGCCGATATCGTCAGCCAGATTCTCAACTTCGGTGCACCCGCGCCGATCGATGTGCAGATTCGCGGTCCCAAACTGGATGCCAACTACGCCTACGCGCGCGAACTGCTGCACCGGATTCGGGATGTGCCCGGCGTAGCGGACGCGCGCATCCAGCAATCCCAGCGTTATCCGGCACTGAAGATCGACATGGATCGCGCGCGCGCCCAGCAGGTCGGGGTGACGGCGCGTGATGTCACCAACAGCATGGTGCTTTCACTGGTGGGCTCCAGTCAGATCGCCCCCACGTTCTGGCTGAATCCCGCCAACGGCGTGTCCTATCCGATCGCCGCGCAGGTGCCGCAATACCGGCTCGGCTCACTGGCCGATCTCGAAAGCCTGCCGATCTCGGCGCTGGGCGGCGGTACGCAGATTCTCGGCGGCGTCGCCAGCATTTCGCGCGGCATGACCGATGCGGTGATCACGCACCGCGACATCCTGCCGGTCGTCAACATCTTTGCGACGCCGCAGGATCGCGATCTCGGCGCCGTTGCCTCCGACATCCGGAAGATTATCGCCGACGCCGCCGGCGCGGCGCCGAAGGCGACCACGGTGACACTGCGAGGCCAGGTGGAGACGATGGACACCGCATTCTCCGGCCTGTTGTTCGGGCTGCTCGGCGCCATTGTTCTTATCTATTTCCTGATCGTCGTCAATTTCCAGTCGTGGTCCGATCCCTTCGTCATCATCACCGCGCTGCCGGCCGCGCTCGCCGGCATCATCTGGATATTGTTCACCACGCATACCACCCTGTCGGTGCCCGCGTTGACCGGCGCCATCATGGCGATGGGCGTATCGACGGCCAATTCGATCCTGGTGATCAGCTTCGCGCGCGAGCGGCTCGCGCACGGCAGCAACGCTGTGCAGGCGGCGCTCGAGGCCGGTTTCACCCGCTGCCGGCCGGTGCTCATGACCGCGCTCGCCATGATCATCGGCATGACACCCATGGCCCTGGGCCTCGGCGAAGGCGGTGAGCAAAACGCGCCTCTCGGCCGCGCCGTGATCGGCGGCCTGCTGTTCGCAACCCTTGCGACACTGGTGTTCGTCCCCGTCGTGTTCGCCATCATCCACGGCCGCCGCCCGTCCGCCTCTTCCTTCGCGCCTGCGGGAGAACCCAATGCCATCCACTGATCTTTCCCAACCGCCGCGCCCGGTAGTGCCACGAGGCCTGCGCGCGGTCGGCATCCTGATCGCGATCCTATTGATCCTGATCGTCGCGGTCGGCCTGACCCAGCGCGCACGGAGCAGTGCCGAGCTGGCGGCGCGAACCACGGCCAATGCCGTGCCCACGGTCACCCTGACCCAGCCGCAGCCCCTCGGTGAAGCCGCCGGGCTGCAATTGCCAGCGCGCCTGGAGGCCTATTCACAGGCACCGATCCGCGCCCGCGCGAGCGGCTATCTCAAAAGCTGGAAGGCCGACATCGGTACGCTGGTGAAAGCGGGCCAGGTACTGGCCGAAATCGAAACGCCCGATCTGGACCAGGAACTGGCTCAGGCCAGGGCCGATCTGGCCAAAGCCGACGCCGACGCCGAGCTCGCCAGATCCACCGCCGAGCGCTGGCGCTCCTTGCTCGGTACCGATGCGGTATCGCGGCAGGAGGTCGACGAAAAAATTGGCGATCACCGTGCCAAGGAGGCGGCTCGCAAGGCCGCGCGCGCCAATGTCGAGCGTCTGACCGCAATGCAGGGTTTCCAGCGTATCGTTGCGCCCTTTGACGGCATCGTGACCTCGCGCTCCACCGACGTCGGCGCACTGATCGACGCCGGTGGCGGCGTCGGTCCGGAACTGTTCACGGTTGCCGATATCCACAAACTGCGGGTTTATGTGCAGGTCCCACAGAACTACATGCCGTCGATCAAGGTCGGCCAGACCGCAAAACTGAAAGTGCCCGAATATCCCGACCGCAGTTTCCCGGCCCGCATCGAAAGTATCGCCGGTGCCGTCACAGCCAGCACCGGTGCCAGCCTGATACAGCTCGCCGTCAACAACGCACGGGGCGAGTTGCTGCCCGGTGGTTACGCCGAAGTGAGCATCAGCCTGCCGGGCGCCAACGACGGAACCTCGATCCCGGCCAGCAGCCTGATCTTCGACGGCAGCGGCATGCATGTCGCGCTGCTCGACGCCGACAACAAGGTGCGGATGAAGCCAGTCACCATCTCCCGCGACCTCGGCAAGACCGTCGAAGTCATCGGCCTCTCCGGCTCCGATCGCGTGATCGACAGCCCACCGGATTCACTCGGCGAGGGCGATACGGCGCGGCAAGCTGAAAAACCGGCGGAAAAGGCCCCGGTACCGGCCACTCCCGCGCAGAAAGATGCACCCAAAAAGAACTGACCGCCGGGGCCAGGCCAGGGTATCCGCGGCTGCAAACCGCGGGAGCAGTGGCGGCGGGCACTGACCCGTCGCTGCACACCCTCCGCGTACCAGCGCTGCCACTGTCGCACTGGCGTCATTCCGATCAACTCTGCTTCAATAGTGTCGTCTTCAGGATGAGGAGCAGACCATGAAAGGACTCACCGGCGGTCGATTTTTCTGCAGGGCTCCACACAAACCCGATGTCAGCGTCAGCCGCCGCCGTCCCCGCAAGTGCTTCCCGACAATCTCTGGTGCCGCACTGCGTACGGCGTGGATCGGCCTGACCCTCGCCAGCGCAGGCTTCACCGTGCCGGCCGGTGCCCAGACGATCTATCGGTGCAGCGACAAGCAGGGCCACGCGGAATTCAGCGCACAGCCCTGCGGTACCGATGCCGAAGCCGTCGAAATGAAAAATGCTCCGCCCGCCGGCGTGGATATGGGTGTCGGGGGAGATTTTTCGGCAACCGTGACGGCCAACCGCACGCGGGAGCGCGAGCGCGGTATCGCGCAACAGGAACAGCGGATCAGGACTCTGCTACGCGACCGCGACGACCGCCTTGCGGCGCTCCGCGCCCGCCAGGCCGAAGTCGGCAACTCCCGGGCCAGCGCGGCGAATCGGCGGTTGCTGGCCGCCGAAATACGCGCAGCGACAAACGACTACAACGCGCGCCTGCGCATCGAACGCGATCGGCTCGCGCACCTCAAGCGGCGCTGAACGGAAATCCGCCGAGCGCGGCTCAGTCTTCCACCGTCCCCTGGAGCACCGTGCGCACATCGTCCGCGCGCGCATCATCCACGTCGCCCCTCAGTTCCGGCTCCCGCAGTTCCGGCGCCGTGAGCGCGCGGGTTTCCTGGGTGAGCGGCGCGATGGTTTCGATATCGCGATCACCGCCCACGGTCTTGAGGTCGCGAAAGCGCCGCGCGGCCGGCAGGACGCGGGCTTCCAGCGTACCGACGGACTGGTTGTAGGCGTCCACCGCGCCGTCGAGGCGCTCGCCGACCCGCGTCCAGTGTTTGGCAAGCTTGGCGATGCGATCGTAAAGTTCCTTGCCGAGCGCGGCGACTTCGCGCGCACTCTCGGCCATGGCCTCCTGGCGCCAGCCATAGGACACCGCCTTCAGCAGCGCGATGAGCGTGGTCGGACTGGCCGGGATCACGCGATTTTCGGCGGCGTATTCGATCAGCAGGGGATCCTGCATCAGTGCGGCGGAGAAAAACGCTTCGCCCGGCACGAACAGGACCACGAATTCCGGCGTGGGATCGAACTGGTCGAAGTAGCTCTTTTTGGCGAGCTGGCCGATATGGTCCTTGAGCTGGCGGGCGTGGCCGATCAGCGCCTTCGCCCGGCCGGCTTCGTCCTGGGCTTCGATGGCGAGCAGGTAGGCATCCAGCGGCACCTTGGCGTCCACCACCACCTGACGACCGCCGGGTAATTTGACGATCATGTCGGGGCGCTGACGACCCGTGTCGGTAGTCTGCGAGACCTGCTCCTCGAAATCGCAATGTTCGAGCATGCCCGCAAGCTCGACCACGCGGCGCAGTTGCACTTCACCCCAGCGGCCGCGCGCCTGGGGTTGCCGCAAGGCCTTGACGAGGTCGGCGGTTTCGCGGTGAAGCTGCGGCAGATGGGTGTCCACCAGGGCTTTCAGTTGCGTGTCGAGCGCCTGATAGGCGCCGATGCGCGCTTTCTCGATGTCGTCGAGTTTGCCGTCGAATTTTTCGAGGCGCTCGCGAATCGGCTGGGTGAGTTTTTCGATGGCATGCTCGCGCGCCGCCAGTTCCGCCGTGGCGCCTTGCTGAAAACGACCGAGGTTTTCCTGCGCCAGGCGCAGAAACGCTTCGCTGCTGGCCTTGAGCGCATCGGCGGACAACGCCTTGAAGGTATCGCCAAGCTGCTCGCGCGCCTGTTCGAGCAGCGCGAGCTTTTCGGCGCCCTGACGCTGCTCGGCGGCGAGACGCTCACCGAGGCGCGCGTTGTCCTCGACGAGCGCCGACTGGCGGGCGCGCAGCTCGATCACTTCGGCTGCCACTGCCGCCGCGCGCTGCTCGCTTTCGGCATGACGCGTGGCCAACTCGCGGGTTCGGGCAGCGGACCATAGCCACAGCACCAGCGCGCCGACCAGGAAACCTGCCACTGCGGCAATCCATGCGGCGCCCATCATCGCCGTTGCTCCCCGTTGGAGGCACAGTACTTGGAAGCGAT
Organism: uncultured Gammaproteobacteria bacterium; assembly: GCA_963708735.1. Lineage (GTDB taxonomy): Bacteria > Pseudomonadota > Gammaproteobacteria > Pseudomonadales > Porticoccaceae > JAGPUQ01. The sequence goes on along the minus strand of CAVPTW010000006.1, from coordinate 23,801 downwards.
CGGGGACAGAGTTTCGGGCTGCATCGGTATTCTCCAGGGTTGCGGATGTACGGGCGCGGGTCGCACAGGCGCCGCTCGGGCAACCTTATACCGCACCAGCGCCGGTGATGCCGCCTCGATTCAACACGCGGCTGGGATGGCGGGCGCGCCGCGCCAACGCTTTCTTCGCCGGGGCGACCTTCCTATAATGCGCGGCTTCATCCGCCACCGCCGTTGACCTCCCATGAGCTACAGCAGAATCCCCTGCGGCAACCACTTGCCCGACGATATCAATGTCCTGATCGAAATCCCCGCCAATCACGATCCCATCAAGTACGAGATCGACAAGGATTCCGATGCCCTGTTCGTCGACCGCTTCGTGGCCACGCCGATGTTCTACCCGGCCAACTACGGCTACATCCCGGGCACCCTCTCCGAGGATGGCGATGCGCTCGACGTGCTGGTGGTGTGCCCCTATCCGGTGGTGCCGGGTTCGGTGATTCGCAGCCGGCCCATCGGCGTGCTGATGATGATCGACGAAGCCGGCCCCGACGCCAAACTGATCGCGGTACCGCATCAGAAGCTGACCCGGCTGTACGATGCGGTGAGTGAGGTCGAGGACCTGCCCGAACTGCTTCGCCTGCAGACGGTGCATTACTTCGAGAACTACAAGGCGCTCGAACAGGGCAAATGGGTCAAGGTCCAGGGGTGGGGCGATGCGGCCGCCGCGAAGGCCGAGATCATGGCCTCCCGCGAGCGCTACCTGCACCGCAGCAACAGCCAGTAACCGACGCGGACGCTCTCGCGTCCAGCTAAAAACCCCGCCCCGATTGCGCATCGATGGCGGGGTTTTTTATTTCCGGCGATGTTCATCCCCACCCGGGCCGCCGAGACCCCGGCGACCCGGGTGTCGGGAACAGATCAGGTTTTTGCGGTAACAAATGCGCCGATCACCTGCATCGCCTGCTTGCCTTCCGGGATCAGCTTGGCCATCAGATGCCAGACGTGCATCATGCCCTCCCACACTTCGAGGGTGGCATCGACGCCGGCCGCCTGCGCCACGCGACTCAGGGTGATGGCGTCATCGTAGAGCGCCTCTTCGGTACCCACCTGGATCAGCAGCGGCGGCAGTCCCTTGAGGTCGGCGAAGATCGGCGAGGCCAGCGGCAGTTTGGGGTCCTGGCCGTTGAGGTACAGATCGGCCATCCACTTCAGCGCGGCGGGCCGCAGCAGGGGGTCAGCGTCGGCCATCGAGGTCATGGAACCGCTGGAGCAGGTGAGATCCGCCCAGGGTGAAATACAGATACCGGCGGCGGGCAGCGGCAGCTTCTGGTCGCGAATCGAGACCAGCGTGGCGACCGTCAGACCACCACCGGCCGAATCGCCCGCAATGCAGAGTTTGGCCGGATCGACACCGTCATCCAGCAAGCCCTTATAGGCCGCTACCGCATCCTCGACCGCAGCCGGAAACGGATGCTCCGGCCCGAGCCGGTAATCCGCGATGAACGCCCGGGCGTGGGCGGCATCCGCAATCCCACCGACCATGTCGCGATGGCTCAGGGGCGAGCCCAGCACGTAACCACCGCCGTGCAGATACAGAATGGTCCGGCCGCCATCGCCCGTCTGGGGATACTGCCATTCGCCGGATACCCCGTTGATGGTCACCACCAGTCCGGGTGCGCGCCGACTCATCAGGCCTGACATTTTTTCGAGAGTTTCCCGCTCTTTCGCGACCGACCCGCTGGCACCGAGCTTTTTCTTCATGGTGCGGCGGGTAACCCACGCCAGACACTTGCTTCTGCGACTTGCCATAGTGCTCCCCTGTTGTATCAAGCTTGTCCGACCAGCGTCGGGCCAAAACGCGGCAGAGTGTGCAACAAACCCGGCCTGCGCCGCAATTCAATCCACAGGTCAAGACGCAGGGTCAGTTGGCGGTGACACGCCCGCCGTCGATCACCAGCGTCTGCCCGGTCATGAAGGCACCTGCCGCGGAGGCCAGAAATACCGCGGCACCGGCGATCTCCTCGGGAGTGCCGATGCGCCGCAGCGGCGAACGCTCGGTCGCCTTGGCCAGGTACTCGGGGCTGTCCCACAGGGCACGGGCAAAGTCGGTCTTGATCAACCCGGGCGCGATGGCGTTGGCGCGGATGTTGTCGGGCCCGAATTCGGCGGCGATGTTGCGGGCCAGCGCCAGGTCGGCGGCCTTGGACAGGCCGTAGGCGCCGAGCGTGGTGTGGCCCAGAATCCCGCCGATCGAGGAGATGATGACGATGACGCCGTCCTTGCGGGCCTGCATTTCGGGGATCACCAGGGAGCACAGCCAGTGATTCGACTTGATGTTGTTGTCGAGAATCTTGTCCATCTGGTCGTCGGAGATCCCCAGCATCGAGCCGTAATAGGGATTCGATGCCGCGTTGCAGACCAGAATATCGATGGCGCCGAGCCGCTCGCGGGTGTGCGCCACCAGGTGTTCCAGGTCTTCCTTGCGGGAAATGTTGGCGGGCACCGCGATCGCCTTGCCGGCGCCCTTCCCCGCCACTTGCGTGTTGATGGCCGTGGCGACCGCGTCACAGGCATCGGCCTTGCGGCTCGACACCACGACGCTGGCGCCGTGCAGCGCCATCTGCTCGGCAATCGCGCGGCCGATGCCCTTGGTGGAGCCAGTGATCACCGCCACCTTGCCGGTCAGGTCAAACAGGTTCATCGCGCGCCTCGCAGTTGTGCAGGAAAGATGCCTATTCTAGGCGATACAAGGAGCAATATGCCCCTCGATCATGCCTACTTCGTCATTGCCACCCACGCCCGGGATATCATCCGCCGATGTCCCGATTATTCTTGACCCCTGCCACGGTGTGTGCCGAAATTCCGTCTGCTACGAATCAGGCACGCGCAGACCCCGCGCATAAACATAACGAGGCCTCAACCATGAGTTCGACACCAGCTCCCAAACACCTCCTCGCCGGCATCAAGGTGCTGGATTTCAGCCACTATGTCGCGGGGCCGCACTGCACGCGCCTGATGGCCGAAGCCGGCGCCGACGTGATCAAGATCGAATCCCTGGGGGGCGATACGGCGCGCGCACTGCCGGTACAGCGCGAAGGGCGCAGCGGGTATTTCATCCAGCACAACCGCGGCAAGCGCACCATGTGCATGGATCTGCGCAAGACCGAAGCCCAGGAAATCTGCCGGGAGCTGGTCAAGCAGGTCGATGTGGTGGTCGAGAACTTCACCCCCGGCGTCATGAAAAAATTCGGACTCGACTGGAATGTGCTGCGCGAGATCAATCCCGATCTCGTCATGTGCTCCATTTCCTGCCTGGGTCAGGAGGGCGAACTCGCCCATCTGCCCGGCTTCGATTACATCGGCCAGGCCTATTCGGGAATCATGGCGATGACCGGCCAGGCCGGCGGCTATCCCGCGCTGTCCGGCATGGCATTTGGCGATATTTCCACCGGCGCCCACGCCTACGGCGCCATCGTCACCGCGCTGTTCCACAAGTTGCGCGGCGGCGGCGGTCAATATCTGGATATCACACTGCTCGACTGCCTGTTCAGCTATCACGAAATGAATGTACAGGTGTGCAGCGGCTCCGGCGGTCAGATGCTGCCGCGCCGCAGCGGCCACCTGCACGCCTTCGTCACGCCGCTGGGGCTGTACAAGTGCGGGAGCCGCTACCTCGTCGTGGTCGCCATCGGCGCGCAATGGGAAAATCTGGTGAAGCTGATCGAGCGTCCCGACCTACTGACCGACCCGCGCTTTGCGGACCTCGCCGGCCGCCATGCCAACAAGGAGGAAATCAATACCGCGATCGAGGCCTGGCTCGCCAAGGTAGGAGACCCCGACCGCGCCCTGCAATTGATGCAGACCGCCCATGTGCCCTGCGCGCCGGTGCTGGAGGTGGAAGAAGTGATGGCCCATCCCCACATGCGCAAGCGCGGCACGGTGCAGAAAATCACCGACCGCATATACGGCGAACTGGAATTGCCGGCGAGTCCGTTGCGCTACTCGCAATTTCCGGAACCGCTCGATTTGCAGGCCGGATTTCTCGGCGAGCACAATCGCGAGATTCTCCAGGCCCAGCTCGGTTACGGCGATGAACGCATCGCCGCGCTCGAGGCCGCCGGAGTGCTCGCTGCCAAACGCATCTAGCGCTCGACCGGCGTCAGGATGGGCGCTCGGGACGCTCGTCACCCAGGCGCGGGCTTATACTCAAGCGGTGCGATCATTTCGGCCGGAGGCGCCTGATGAGCAACTACGATGCGAACACCGCCCTGATCGTGGTCGACCTGCAGAACGACTTCGCCGATCCCGGCGGCAGCCTTTATGTCCGGGAGGGCGAGACGATCATTCCCTTCGTGAACCGCGAGATCGAGCGCGCCCGAGCTGCGGGCGCGCTCGTCGTCTATACCCAGGACTGGCATCCCGAAACCACCCCCCATTTCGCAAAGGATGGCGGGCTCTGGCCTGTGCACTGTGTCGCCGAAACCCGGGGCGCCGCATTCCACCCTGCACTGCACATCGCCGGCACGCTCTGTATCCGCAAGGGCCGCGGCGGCGAAGACGGCTATTCGGGATTCTCGATGCGCGATCCGGTTTCCGGCAAAATTGTCGCCACCGAACTGGAGGCGATTCTTCGCAAGCGCGCTATCGCGCGGCTGGTGGTGGTGGGTCTCGCCACCGACTACTGCGTGAAGGAGACCGTACTCGACGCGCGCCGGCTCGGCTTTCCCACCACAGTGCTGCGCGCCGGCATCCGCGCCGTCGAGCTGGCGGCCGGCGATGGCGAGCGCGCCTGCACTGCCATGGAACGCGCGGGAGCCGTTCTCGAATGACTTTCGGCGCGGAACGCCCGCCCCACGCATCGGCGTTGTTCACCGACCTGTACGAACTGAAAATGCTACAGGCCTACCACCGCGAGCGGATGGAAGACATCGCGGTATTCGACCTCTTTGTGCGCAAGCTGCCGCCCGAGCGAAATTTCCTGCTCGCCGCCGGCATCGACGACGCACTGCGTTATCTGGAGGAACTGCATTTCGAGGAGGCGGAACTGGCCTACCTGAACTCCCTGGGATATTTCACTACGGAGTTTCTCGACTGGTTGTCCGGCTTCCGTTTCAGCGGCTCGGTGTGGGCGGTCCCCGAGGGCACCCCGGTGTTCGCCGATGAACCCATCCTGGAAGTGGTGGCACCGATCGCGGAAGCCCAATTGGTGGAGACCTACCTCCTGAACCAGATCAGTTTTCAGACGCTGGTCGCCTCCAAGGGAGTGCGGTCGGTGCTGGCGGCGCGGGGCAAACCTGTCATCGATTTCGGGGCGCGGCGCGCCCAGGGCACCGACGCCGCACTGAAGGGAGCGCGCGCGCTCCATATCGCCGGGTTCCAGTCCACCTCGAACATGCTCGCCGGACTGCGCTACGGCCTCCCCGTCACCGGCACCATGGCGCACAGCTACATCGAAGCGCACGATGACGAGGCCGGCGCCTTTCGGGAGTTCGCCGCGCTCTATCCCGACACCACGCTGCTGGTGGACACCTACGATACGGAAGCCGGCGTGCGCCGCGTGGTCGAACTGGCACAGCAACTGGGCGCCGACTTTCAGGTCCGCTCCATCCGCCTCGATTCCGGCGACCTCGGTGCCCTCGCCCACCGCGCGCGGGAGATGCTCGATGCCGCGGGCCTGACCCGGGTCGGCATCATCGCCAGCGGCGGACTCGACGAATACGCCATCGCCGCCCTGGTGAACGCGGGTGCGCCCATCGACGCTTATGCCGTGGGCACCAGCGTCATCACCTCCGCGGACGCCCCGAAACTCGATACCGCCTACAAGCTGGTCGAGTACGCGGGCCGGGGATGCATGAAACTTTCGATCCACAAGGCCACCCTGCCCGGCCGCAAGCAGGTGTTCCGGCGCTTTGATGGCGACCTCGCGGACGGCGACCTGATCGCACTGCGGGACGAACCTTCGGACGGCGAACCCCTGCTGCGCGAGATGATGCGCAACGGCCATCGCCTCACCAGTGCGAGCCCATCACTGGCGGAAAGCCGGGTTCATGCCGCACACCAGCTCGCGCGCCTGCCGCCGGAGCTGCTCTCCCTGGCGCCTGCGGACACCACCACCTACCCGGTGCGCGTCAGCGACGCGCTCCGCGCGGAGCAGGTGCGGGTCGGTGTAGGGCTCGGGAAGCCTGCTCCCACTGCAAGGGAGTGTCCCGAGGATCCCACCGATTCAGGGCGCTAGCGCCAGTGCGCCACCAGCTGGCTGTCGGGGCCCAGCTCGACCCCGGCACCGAAGCGGCGGCTCTCCCGGTCCAGGGTCGCGCGCAGCCACTCGGCGTCGGCAGGGGCGGCGCGGCACAGACGGAATCCGCGGATCCGCAACGGCGTCATGCCGAGGTGGCGGAGTTCCCCGCCATGCGGATCGAGATCGAGAAAATACAGCAGGCTGAGGTCGCCGCGGTATTCCTCGTGGCCCTGGATACCCTCGTAGTCGTTCAGCAGATCGCCGCATCCGTACAGGATCAACTTGCCGCGGTGGAGCTCGAACCCCCGGGGATGGTGCGACGAATGCCCGTGCACCACATCGACGGCGGCGGTATCGATCAGGGCACGGGCAAAGATCTGCTGTTCATGCGGAATTTCGTAGCCCCAGTTGCCGCCCCAGTGGATGGAGACGACCACCACATCGTCCGGGCACTTGACCGCGCGCACCTGAGCGGCGATCCGCTCGACCTCGCGGGTGCCGATACGCTCGATCCAGTTGACCCCTGGACGCCCGGCTGCCGCAGCCCAGTCCGGCGGGATGCCGCTGTCCATGACGCCAACGGAAAAAACCAGCACCCGCCCCTTGCCGGGAATCTCCAGCAACGCAGGTCGGGCCGCTTCGACCGCGTTGCGGCCGGCGCCGGCACAGGCGATCCCGGCCGCACCCAGGGTCGCGAGCGTCTCGCACAGCCCTGCTTCGCCCCAGTCCAGCACATGGTTGTTGGCGAGCGCGCAGCAGTCGATCCCGGCGGCGGTCAGGCAGCCGATATTGGCCGGATGCATGCGGTAGTTGATGCCCTTGGGCAGCCAGGCTTTGCTGGTGGTGATGCTGGTCTCGAGGTTGACGAGCAGCAGATCCGGACGCCGGTGCGCCAGCTCGTCACGCGCCGCACCCCAGATGTAGCCGTCCGCGACGGGTCGCGGGATGGGGCCGTGGACCCGCTCGGAGAGGTGCAGATAATCGAGCGCCGAGGTCGCCCAGGGTTCGTGCAGAGCGGGTTCGCTCGGGTGATGCAGGATCTGGTCGATGCCGCGGCCGGTCATGACATCGCCGCCCAGGCATAGCCGAAGCACCTGTGTCGGAGCAGCTTTCGGACGAGTCATATTCGTTACCCCCGGCAGGCGGGGAGACGGCCCCACGCCATCGCCACGCTCCGCCATCCGGCTTATCTCTGCTCTCTGCGCGCGCCGTCCCCGCGGCCGCAACCCGCGCCGATGACCGCTGGTATAGCATGGCGGGCAAAGATTCGAGGGCCGGGGTCACCCCGCATCCGACCACAACTAGGGAGCGCCATGCGCATCGACGAAAAAGTGGTCCGCCTGCGCGAGCCCGGCATCTATCGGGACGGTACGCAGCGGGTCGAGGTCATCGAAACACATTTCTCGTGGATATTCCTCACCGAGCACCATGTCTACAAACTGAAAAAGCCGGTCCGCTACCACGGTCTGGATTTCACCACCCTCGCCGCCCGCCGCCACAACTGCGAGCAGGAGGTCATGCTGAACCGGCGGCTCGCCCCGGACGTTTACCTGGGTGTCGTGGCGCTGACGATGACCAACCAGGGCGCGCTGGAACTTGACGGGCAAGGCCCCGTGGTGGACTGGCTGGTGGCGATGCGCCGCCTGCCGGCAGAGCGCATGCTGGACGCTGCCATCCGCGCCGGTACCGTCAGCGCCGACGAGGTGCGAAAGTTCAGCCTGCTGCTGGCGGATTTTTACCGGCGCGCGGCGCCCATGGTCCTGGACCCGGTCGCCTACCGGCAGCGTTTCGCGAATGCCGTGCAGGCCAATCATGTCGAGCTGATCAAACCCGTGTACGACTTGCCGGAAGACCAGATCGCTGCGCTCACCCGATGCCAGGAACACTTTCTGCGCGATCGCGGGCAGTTGCTGGCGCGCCGCGCCCGCGACGGCCACATCGTGGACGCCCACGGCGACCTGCGCCCCGAGCATATCTGCCTGATGCCGGATCCGGTGATCATCGATTGTCTGGAGTTCGATCCGGAACTCCGCCGGCTGGACCCGGTGGACGAGCTCGCCTACCTGGCGCTGGAGTGCGAGCGGCTCGGGGCAGCGGCCCTGGGCACGGATGTCCTGCGCCATTATCGGGAAGCAACCGGCGACGCCTGTCCCGACGCGCTGATGTACTTCTACCAAGTCTTCCGCGCCTGCCTGCGCGCCAAGATCGCCATCTGGCACCTGGCCGACTGCGCGCCCGGCGATCGGGCGCGCTGGTCGGAACGCGCGCGCAGCTATCTCGATTGGGCCACATCTTGCGCCGACCGCTGGTAACCGCCCCGCGGGCGGCCCCCTATTCCCCCAGCAGCTCGACGAGGGAGCCGCCGGTATGGATGCGGCGGATGGCTTCGGCGAGGAGCGGCGCGATTTCGATCAGCGTCAGCCTGGCGCGCGCTGGCGTTCCCTCCAGACGGAAGGGTGGGATCGAGTCGGTGACCACCAGGCTGTCCAGCGCCGGATCGGCCAGCAACCGACCGGCCGATCCCGCGAAAATGCCGTGCGCGGCGGCGGCATGGACCCTGCGCGCGCCCTGTCGCCGGCACGCCTGGGCCGCGCGCACCAGGGTGCCGCCGGTGCTGATCAGATCGTCGACGATGATGACGGCGGCGCCCTCGACCTCCCCGACCAGCGCCTCGCCGCTGACCACGCCGGCGCTGCGCTTCTTCTCCATGAAAGCGCTGCCCACCGGGCGGCCCAACTCCCGGCTCAGCGCCTCGCGCAGCCGCTCCGCCCGCTTGATGCCGCCGGTATCGGGTGAAACAACGACCACCGGGACCACCGGGACCACCGGGACCACCGGCTCGGCGCCGATCCGCACCGCAAAATGCCCGGCAAACAGGCGTGCGGTATCGAGCAGTTCGGTCGAGCAGCGAAAGGAGTTCTGAAAGGCGGCCGGATTGTGGACATCCAGCACCACCACCCGATCCGTGCCCACCGCTTCCAGCAGTTGCGCCAGATAGCGGGTGGTCACCGGGTCGCGCGCCTTGGTCTTGCTGTCCTTGCGCGCGTAGCAGAGATAGGGGATCACCGCCGTCACCCGTGCTGCGCCCGCATCCTTCAGGGCGCCGATGAAAAACAGCAGCCGGCAGAGCTTGTCGTTGACGGATTTTCCCGGCTCACCGTACAGCGACTGCACCACGAACAGGTCGCCATTGCCGACGTTTTCCAGCGCGCGGATCTTGTGTTCGCCGTCCTCGAAATCCCGCTCCTCGTGCAGGCCGAGCGGGACTCCCAAGGCCGTGGCGATACGCGCGCCGAGCGCTCCGCTTTCGCTCAGGGCGAACAGTTTCAAGGCCTGGTCGGTCATGGCGCGAGATGCTCCACAAACCAGTCGCGGGTGAGTTCCGCGACCCGCTCCAGCGCGCCGGGTTCCGGGAACAGATGGGTGGCGCCGGGCACGATGTCGAGGCGATGGGGCGCGCACAGCCGGGCGGCGGCCTTGCGGTTCAGCTCGATCACCACGTCGTCCTCACCGCCGACGATCAACAGCGTGGGCGCCGTCACGGCGGGCAGGCTCGCCAGCGCCAGGTCCGGCCGACCGCCGCGCGACACCACCGCAGCGACGCTGTCGGGGCGCGCGGCCGCCGCGCCCAGCGCCGCCGCCGCACCGGTGCTGGCGCCAAACAGTCCGATCCGCAGTCCGGTGGTCGCCGGCTGGCGTTGTGCCCAGTCGATCACCCCGACCAGGCGGGCCGTCAGCAGCTCGATATCGAAGCGCAATTCTCCCGTGCGCTCGTCGAGCGTCTGTTCCTCCGGTGTCAGCAGATCGAACAGCAGCGTCGACAAGCCGGCCCGGTTCAGCACGCCGGCGACCTGGAGATTGCGCGGGCTCAGGCGACCGCTGCCGCTGCCGTGGGCGAAAATGACGAGACCCGCTCCGCCCGGTGCGACGGCGAGCGCGCCGTCGAGTTGAACATCCCCCAAATCCACCTGGACATCGCGATGGTTCATGGCGCACTCCCTCCATTGTCGCCCGCGCCCGCATCCCGCCAGGCCTCGGCCAGCAGCTCCCGGACCTCGTCGTCGGTGAGCTGGGGAAATTCCCGGTACCAGGGACCGATGGCGAAGAAGGCTGCGGGGGTTTCCAGGCAAATCACCTCGTCGGCTTCCGCCCGCAGGCGCGCCACCGTATCGGGCGGGGCCACCGGCACCGCGACCACAATACGCGCCGGATGCTGCCTCCGCAGCGCCGCGACCGCGGCGCGCATGGTGGCACCGGTGGCAAGGCCGTCGTCCACCAGAATGACGCAACGCCCTGCGATGGCGGGTGGTGGGCGCTCGCCGCGATAGGCCAGTTCACGCCGCGCCAGTTCACGCTGTTCGCGCGCGGCGCTCGCCGCGATCACCTCGGCGTCGAGGCCCAGTGACGCTACCAGGTCCATGTTCAGCACCTGCACCCCGCCGCTGGCGATGGCGCCCATGGCCAGCTCTTCCTGGCCGGGCACCCCCAGCTTGCGTACCAGCATGAGATCGAGGGGTGCTCCGATGGCGCGGGCAACCGCGAATCCCACCGGCACGCCGCCGCGAGGCAGCGCCAGCACCAGGGTATCGGTGCGTCCCGCGTAGCGGTGCAGCGCCTGGCCGAGCCGCCGCCCGGCCTCGGCCCGGTTCTGAAATACTCTGGTCATGGCAGTTCTTCCTCAGCTTCGGCTACCCGCTACAGGCAGCGGGAGTCACCGCAGGCGGTACAGATGTCGCAGCCTTCCTGATGGATGCGCGCCGCCGCCGCGCACTTCGCGCAGCGCCGGAAAGCCTGCCCATCATCGCTCAGCACCGCGCCGCGCACCGTATTCGGCCGGTAGGTGGTGCACCCCTTGCAGCCGAGATCATAGGCCTGATCGTAGATATTCGTGAAATCCCCGAAAGAAATTTCGGCCGGCAGATTGATGGTCTTGGAAACCGCCGCATCGATGTATTTCTGCACCGCCGCCTGCATGGCCAGGTGCGCGGCGGGCGCCAGCTCCCGGGCAGTGACGAAAGTCGCCGGCAAGGCCGCCCGCTCGCCCTTGAGCTGCCGGAACAGACGGTAGGCATGGTCCGTCATGTGCTCGACGCAGCGGGTGCCGTCGGGCAGCAGGATGTTGCGCGCGTACGTCAGCGCGTAGACCGGCTCCAGCCCCGAGGACAGGTTGTCGGCGACCAGCGAGATGGTGCCCGTGGGCGCCACCGAGGTCACCAGTCCGTTGCGCATGCCGTGCTCGCCGATGGCGGTGCGCAGTTCCGGCTCCAGTGCGCGGACACTCGCACTCGCCAGGTAGCGATCGCGGTCGAACAGGGGGAAGGCGCCCTTCTCGGCCGCCAGCTCGGTGGAGGCGAGATAAGCGGCGCGGCGCAGGTGGCGCAGCCAGTGCTCGGTCGCCGCCAGCGCTTCGGCGCTGCCGTAGGTCAGACCGCACAGGATCAGCGCGTCGGCGAGGCCGGTGATGCCCAGCCCAATGCGGCGCTTGGCTTTGGCTTCGCGGCGCTGCGCGTCCAGCGGAAAGCGCGAGACGTCGATGGCGTTGTCGAGCATGCGCACGCCGACGCGGGTCACCGCCGCCAGCTGTTCCAGATCGAGCGCGGCGTCGCTCGCGAAGGGCCGCTCGATCAGCGCGGCGAGATTGACCGAGCCCAGCACGCAGGCGCCGTAGGGCGGCAGCGGCTGCTCGCCGCAGGGATTGGTGGTGGCGATGGTCTCGCAATAGCCGAGGTTGTTGCGGGCATTGATTCGGTCGATGAAGATCACGCCGGGTTCGGCGCTGTCGTAGCTGGCGCGCAGAATCCGCTCCCACAGCGCCCGCGCCGGCAGGGTGCGAAAGACAGCGCCACCGAACTTCAGCTCCCAGGGCGCGTCCGCCCGCACCGCCGCCATGAAAGCGTCCGTCACCAGCACCGAGAGATTGAAGTTGGTCAGCCGTCCCGGCTGCGCCTTGGCGGCGACGAAGTCCTCGATGTCCGGGTGGTCGCAGGCGAGCGACGCCATCATGGCGCCGCGCCGGTAGCCGGCCGACAGGATGGTCGCGCACATGGCGTCCCACACCGCCATGAAACTCACCGGGCCGGAGGCATCCGCGCCGATGCCGTGCACCGGCGCGCCCTTGGGGCGCAGGGTCGAGAAGTCGTAGCCGATGCCGCCACCCTGTTGCAGGGTCAGCGCCGCTTCGCGCAGATGCTCGAAGATTCCGCCCATGTCGTCGGGGATGGTGCCCATGACGAAGCAGTTGCACAGGGTGACGTCGCGGGCCGTGCCGGCGCCGGCCAGGATGCGCCCGGCCGGCATGAATTTGAAATCCGTCAAAGCGTCGCGAAAGCGCCCGGCCCAGAGCGCAGGCTCGGCCTCGGGCGCGGCCAGCGCGGTGGCGACCCGATCCCAGGTGTCCTCGATGGAGCGCTCGATCGGCGCGCCCGTCGCATCTGCGAGGCGGTATTTGAGCGCCCAGATCTTTTCGGATACAGCAGAGAGCGCGGCCACCGGGGGTCCTATACCGGACTGTGTGACCAGCAGCATAGAAAGCCCCGTGCGAGGGAGCAAGGCAAACTGTCCCGCCCCGGCGGGCGGGGCGGAGCAGCGGCGGCGTTCTGCGTCAGTACGACTTCGGCAGCCCCAGGATGAACTCACCGATGTAGTTCAGCGTCATCTCGCGGTTGATGGGCGCGATCTTGCCGAGCCGCGCGGCAATGAAGTGGCTCAGCATGTCGTAACTCTCGCAGAACCCGTAACCGCCGAAGCACTGGAGCGCGGCGTCGGCGGCTTTGTAGGCCGCGTCGGTGCCCACCAGCTTGCCCATGTTGGCGATGTCGCCGACCACCTTGGGAGACTGGCCCTGGTCGTGCAGCCAGGCGGACTTCAGCACCAGCAGAGAGGCGGCTTCGAGCTGCGCGCGTGCCTCCGCCATGGGGTGCTGCAAGCCCTGGTAGGCGCCGATGGGGCCTTTGAAGATGGTGCGCTCGTTGGCGTATTCGACGCCGCGCGCGAGCGCGTGACGCCCCCCGCCGATGGCGCCCGCCGCCACCACCATGCGCTCGGGGTTCAAGGCGTCGAACAGCACCTCGATGCCACGCCCGACCTTGCCCAGCACGTTTTCGCGCGGCACCTTCACATTGTCGAAATAGACGAAGAACTGTCCCTCGGCGTTCATCAGCAGGGTGTCCATGCGATCCCAGGACAGGCCGGCGGAATCGGTATCCACCACGAACAGGGTCAGCTCGGCGCGCCCCTCGCCCGTGCTGGTCTTGGCGACCACCAGGACCTGGTGAGCGTCGTTGATGCCGCTGATGAACAGCTTGTTGCCGTTCAGGATGAAATGATCGCCCTCTTCCCTCGCGACGGTCTGGATCTTGAAGGTGTTGGTGCCGGCGTTGGGCTCGGTAATGGCAAAGCAGCAGCGTTTCTCGCCGCTGGCGATGGGCGGCAACCAGCGCTGCTTCTGCGCCTCGGTGCCGTGGCGGCTGATGCTGGGCACCGCGATGCCCTGGTTGACGACGAAAAACAGCGGCGCCACGCCGCGCTCGGCGAGCCGCTCCTGCAGCAGCACCAGCGCCACCATGCCCAGCCCCGAACCGCCATAGGCCTCCGGCGTATTGATGCCGAGAATCCCCGCGCCGGCCAGCGCATCCCATTGCGCCTGGGGAAAAGTCTGGGTCTTGGCGCACTCGACGTAATAGGAACGGGGAAAATCCCGCGCGATCCTGTCGGCGGTGTCGAGCAGCATCTGGTGTTCTTCGGTGAAATTGAAATCCATGACGTGGGTTCCCCGTTACCAATGGTGTAAAACAAGGTGTAAAGGTTGATGTAAAAAATTTGGTGCAAAAAATCCCTGTTAGATGTCTGGCGTGGCGCGATGAGCCAAACCCGCGCCGCCCTGTTCGCGCGGCGCATCCCAGCTTATCCGCCCCGCGCTACCCGGCAAGCGCTGCCTGCGACCAGCGCGCCACGGCAGCCGGCGTCCATGGCCCGCAGTTTTCGCCATAATGGCGCGACCACTCTCAAACAAAACACGGTGCCCGTCATGACCAAACCCGATCTGGGACGCCTGGGCGTCTGGACCTGGCTCGAAGCCTACCCCTATCCCGATTGCATCGCCCTGGCGCAGCGGCTGGAGTCACTGGGCTACGGCGCACTCTGGGCGCCCGAAGCGTTCGGCCGTGATCCCTTCGTGCTGCTGACCCTGCTCGCACGCGAGACCAGCCGCCTGAAGCTCGCCACCGGCATCGCCAATATCTACGCCCGCGATGCGATGGCCATGAACTCAGCGCGGCGCTCCCTGCAAGAGATCAGCGGTGGGCGCCTGGTGCTGGGCCTCGGGGTCTCCCACGCCGAGATCGTCACGCCGATGCGCCACCACGACTACGGGAAACCCGTGGCCACCATGCGCGCCTACGTCGCGGCCATGAACGCGGCGAGCTACGCCGCTCCGCTCGCGCCCGAGCCCGTGCCGCTGATCCTGGCCGCGCTGCGCGACAAGATGCTCGCCCTCGCCGGGGAAGTCGCCGACGGCGCCCACCCCTACTTCGTCACCCCCGAGCACACTGCCCGCGCCCGCGCCATTCTCGGCCCCACCAAGTTGTTGGCGCCGGAGCAGAAAGTGCTGCTGCTGAAGGATCCCAGCGAAGCGCGGCGGGTGGCGCGCAAGTTCATGGCGCTCTATCTGGGCTTGCAGAACTACCGCAACAATCTGCTGTGGCTGGGCTTCGAGGAACGCGATTTCGAGCACGGCGGCAGCGATCGCCTGGTGGACGGGATCGTCGCCTGGGGCGATGAGACCGCCATCCACAAGCGCATCGAGGCACACTGGACCAATGGCGCCGACCACGTCTGCATCCAGCCGCTGCGGCCCGACGGCGAACCCGGCTTCGACGCCGATGCGCTGACCGCGTTGGCACCGGGGCGCTGAGCCAGTAGCGCGCAACGGCGGGCGCAGTCTTCTGTACCGACCGGCGGTACCGTCCCGCGCCGCCGTTGCCGGCGCCCATCGGGCCGAAGCCCCGGCTCCGACCCTATGGGTTCCCCTGGGACGAACGCCTCAGGGTGCGCGGCGTTCTTTGGCTCGCAAACCAGTCAACTTCAAATCACTCGCCACACCCGCGCAAGCCGGTATGGCGAAGGGGGTTCTTTGCTGATCGGTTCTTTCTTGGTCAGTTATTTCAGGCCCAGGCAATTGGCGTAATAGGTGACGGTCGCCGGCCAGTCACTGAACACGCCAAGTACGCCAACGTCCTGCGCCAGCACGTCGAGCGCGGTCATCGTATCGCCGTCGTTGTCGATCGCGTCGGTGACGGACTGATAGTAATAGCCGCCGCCCGTCGCCATCGGCCAGGAGCGCTCCAGCGTCCAGGTGATGATATCTAGCCCCGCCGCTCTGGCATCCAGCGCCCGTTGCGAGGGGACGATATGGCCGGCCGGATCGAGCGCGAGCAGCGCCCACATCGGCGGCGCCCAGATCCGGATACCCTGGGCCGCGTAAGCCTGAAGATCGGCGGCGCTGGGGAGGTCGGCGGGAACATCGGCGTCGTCCAGGAACACCGCCTGCCGCCCGAAAGCGGGTTCGTTGGCGATCCAGTAGAGCACATCGTTCCGGTCGAAGGATTGCGCCCACACCCGTCTCGGGGCAACGCCCGCCGCCTTGTATTCGTCGATCATCTGCTGCGCGTAATCCGCCTGGCTGTAATCGCCGACGCCATCGCCATCGCTGTCAAACGGCATGGGCACGCTCGCGGATTTCAGCTCCGGCGTGAACTTGGCGCCCAGACCGCGGATGAGCTCGATACTCTCGGCATGGGTCATCAGAGTGCCGTTCTGAGCATAGAGATCGGTACGCCAGCGCGGGGTGGCATCCAGATACGCCTCGACCGTGGTCGCGGCGGGATTGGCCGCATCCATCTTGCCTTTGAGGGTCTTGAACTCCGCAACCGTGATGTCGCTGGTGCAGCACTTGGCCTGGGCCGGTTGCAATACTTCACCCGTCACCGGATCGATCACGGCCGGCACAAAGTCCTGAGTACATTTTTCGGCGAGCGGGGTCGCCAGAATGTTCGTTGTCGTGTGCAAATCGCACTGGGAATGGCGACACACCAGCTCCTTATCCTTGGTGAAGGTCACATCGCACTCGATAATCCCGGCTCCCATGCGCGATGCCGCCTCGTAGGACTCCCGGGTGTGCTCCGGAAACTGCATCCCAGCGCCACGATGCCCTATGGAAAAATCGCTGCGAAAAAACGGGCCGTTCTCGCAGGACGCAAGCTTGTCCTTGAGCGGACCTGCATCCATATCCTTCACCAGATAAAACGGCCGTGGGCCGAGTTGCACCTTGTGAACGCCGAGCGCCAGACCGTTCCCGCTTTTGGCTGCCGCCGGCGCGGCCGCGTCAAGCGCCCCCGCCATACTGACCAGCAGACCGGCGACACAGCTTCTGAACATCATCGTCTTCACCATGATCGATTTCCCCTGCAATTCATCCGTACTCGAGCGGCGAGTACCACCTTGGATCGCGATACTGTCGGCGATCGCGTGCCAAGACTGCCCATGGCCTGTGACTACTTGATGCCGGGGACGTGACGTCTGGATGGAAATTCCGTGACCGCCGGATACGGCCTGTCCTGTCGGCGTGGGCAGTGGTCTCCGCCACCGGTGGCTGCCGGCCTTGCCGGTACCGTCCGCCGTCGGTCCGGGACTGCTGATTTTCGGCGCCAATCACCCCCATCGCGGCAGGGTCGGACCTGGCATTTTGATTTCGCATGGGTTTTCCTGGGGCACGCGATAAGCGCTACAGCGGCCCAGCGCTGCGCGCAAACATTCCCGACCGGACCTGATGCACCCCTTCACTCAGCCGAGGACAGTGCCATGCTCAAGCCAACGCGCTGACCGCGTTGGCACCGGGGCGCCGAGCCGCACGCCGCGCGGCAGTTACCGCAGCGTTCCGCACCGGGTCTCGCCCACCTTCGCGCCGGCGCACCGCGGGTGCGCGAACGGATGGATGGCTGGGGCTCAGTGGTGTTCGTACATCCGTGCAATTTCGGCCGCGAATCTTTTTTCCAGGCCGGGGCGCTTGAGTTTGAGCGTGGGGGTCATGAGTCCCGCATCTATGGTCCAGGGCTCGCTCGTCAGAAACACCTGTTTGGGTGTGGCATAGGACGGAAAGGATTTCGCCTGCGCAGCAATGCGCGCGAGCGCCATGCGGCGCGCGGCATCCGACGACAGCGAATCCGGACTGGCCGGATCCAGGCCCAGGGCTTTGGCCGCGTGCTCCCAGGTGTGCGGATCCACCACGGCCAACACCGCAAGGAAGGGTCGCTGCTCGCCCACCACCAGCACCTGCGCAAACAACGGGTCGGCCTGGATCGCCAGCTCCAGATCGCCGGGCGGGATTTTTTCGCCGGTCGAGGTGACGATGATGTCTTTGATGCGACCCACGATGTACAACCGGCCATCGACCACCCTGGCCTGGTCGCCGGTGTGCAGCCAGCCGTCGGGCTCCAGCACGCGCTGCGTGTCTTCCGGGCGCTTCCAGTAGCCCAGCATGACGTTGGGGCCGGCGATGAGCAGTTCGTCGTTGTCGCCGATGCGCGCCTGCACACCCGCCAGAGGCCGGCCCACGGAGGCGGGCTCATTGTCGTCCGGCGCGTTGCAGCTGACTACGGGGGAAGTCTCGGTCATGCCGTAGCCCTGCAGAAGATTGAGGCCCAGGCCGAGGAAGAAATGGGCCACATTGGCGCTCAAAGGCGCACCGCCGGCAATGGCCATGCGCAGCCGTCCGCCGAATGCCGCCAGGACTTTGTCCGCGACCAGCGGCCGCAAGGCGCCCCAGGCCAACTGGTCGGTCCGCGCCGGAGCCACATGATGTTGGGCGGCAAGAAATAAGCGCCACCCGATTTTTTCGGCCCACGCCAGGAGCGTGCGGCCCACGACGCCGCGCTCCTGCATGGCCTCCTGTACCTTGGCATGGATCCGCTCGTAGATGCGCGGCACCGACACCAGCACGGTGGGCCGCACGCTGAGCAGGTCTTCCGGCAGCAGCGCGACCGAGCGGGCGTAGGCCACGCAAGCGCCCGCTGCGATGGGCAGGTAATAGCCCACCGTGCGCTCGAAGGTGTGCGACAGCGGCAGGAACGACAGCAGCACATCGCGTTCGGTCAGCGTGTAGCGCTCGAGCAAGGCATGAATGTTCGACACCACATTGCGGTGGGACAGCATCACTCCCTTGGGGCGGCCGGTGGTGCCCGAGGTGTAGACCAGCGCCGCCAGGGCTTCGGCTGAGACGCGCGGCAGCTCGTGGTCATCGTCTGTTTCCAGGTTGGACGTGTCGGCGGTTTCCAGCCAGGCGTTCAGGCCAAGCATCAGATCGCCGCCGGGGGCCGTTGCGCCGGCGTCCAGTGCGATCACGCGTTGCAGCGCGGACGTGACGCCGCCCACGGCGGCGATGGCTTGCCAGCGCTCCACACTGTCGACCAGCAGGAGCGCGGCTTCGCTGTCGTGGAGGATGTAGCCTATGCTCTCGGGGTTGTCCAACGCGTGCATGGGCACCGGTACCAGTCCCAGTGACAAGGCCGCCAAATCCATGCTGACGTGGTCCAGCCCATTGGGCAGCAGGATCGCAACCCGAGTCCCGGGCGGGAGACGGTGGGCGAGCAGCGCCCGTCGCCAACGCGAGACCTGGACGCCGATCTCCTGCCAGGACAGGCTGAGCCATTGCGCGGTCGCGCCATCGAACCAGCGATACGCCATCCCACGCGGCGAGGCCGCCACGCGCCAGGCGAACAACTCGGGCAGGGTTTGCACATCGCGCAGACTCGCGGGGATGTAGCAACGGACCATCGATCACCTCTTCATCCAGACGAATGAGGTGCGAGCATACACGCCGACGCGAACCGCACTCCCTGGGTGATCGACGCGCCCCGTGGGGACGGCACCTGCGGAACGCCGCTTCGCCGCCCCGTTCAGCAAGCGCGCCCGGCATGGCATTTTGATTTAACTTGGGTTTTACTGGGTTTCATAAGCACAGCAGCGGCCATGTATCGCGCGGAAAATTCCCGACCTGACCCGCTGTACTGATTCACCGGCTGAGGCCTGTTCGTTCGCCTGTTGGGGCCTGTTCATTTATCTGCTGAGGCCTGTTCATTCACCTGCTGAGGCCTGTTCATTCACCTGCTGAGGAAAGTGCCATGCTCAAACCCGTGATTTCCGCGGACTCCCATATCGCCGAGCCGCCCACCTGTTATACCGACAACATCGATCCGAAATTCCGCGACCGTGCGCCCCATATGATCGAGCACGAAAAGTACGGCGACATCTTCGTCATCGACGGCCTGGATCAGCCCGTGCCCATGGGGCTGGTGGCGGCGGCCGGGCGCAAGCCCGAGGAGCTCAAGCCGGGCGGCATGAAGTTTTCCGACCTGCCGCGCAGCTCCTGGGACGCCAAATTCCGGGTCGCCGATCAGGACCGCGACGGCGTGTCCGCCGAGCTGATCTACCCGACCGTCGGCATGATGCTGTGCAACCACCCCGACATCGATTATCAGGTCGCCTGTTTCAATGCCTACAACCGCTGGCTGGAAGGCTATGTGGCCGACGCGCCGAAAAATCGCCTGTTCGGCCTGGGTCAGGTCGCGCTGCGTTCGGTGGACGAAGGCATCAAGGAAATCGAAGACGCCAAGAAGCGCGGCTTCGTCGGCGTGATGATGACCGGCAACCCCCCGGCGGCCGATTACCACGACCCCATGTACGACGCCCTGTGGGAAGCCGCGGTCGATCTGCAGATGCCGCTGTCGTTTCACATCCTGACCTCCAAGGCCGATTCGATCACCAAACAGCGCGGCCCGAAGATCAACGGCTTTCTCGCCATCATGCGCGGCTGCCAGGACATTCTCGGCACCTTCGTGTTCGGCGGCGTATTCGAGCGGCACCCGAAGTTGAAAGTGGTCTGCGCCGAAGCGGATGCCGGCTGGGTGCCCCACTTCATCTACCGCATGGACCACGCCTACAACCGGCACCGCTACTGGATGAAATGCCCGCCGCTGGAAAAACTGCCGAGCGAGTATTTCCAGAGCAACATCTATCTGACCTTCCAGGACGACTGGACCGCTTTCAGGCACCGCGACGAAATGAACCCGCGGCGGCTGATGTGGGCCAACGACTTCCCCCACAGCGATTCCACCTGGCCCTGGTCGCAGGAGATCCTGACCGAGCACACCAAGGACATGTCCGAGCAGGAAAAGAACTGGATCCTTCACGACAACGTCGTGGAGTGCTACAACCTGCCGATCTGAACCGGGCCGTGAATACCGCCAACCACCCCACCCGCCCGGCAGCCCCGGGCGGTTTGCGTTAGCGAGGTGACACCATGAGCAACACCACCGACACCAGCACTACTTACGACATCAAGATCACCGGCGGCACCATCGTCGATGGCTCCGGGGCGCCCGGCTATCGCGGTGACGTCGCCATCAAGGACGGCAAGGTCGTGGCGCTTGGATCGGCACCCGGCACCGCCGCCACCACCATCGACGCCACGGACAGAATGGTCACGCCCGGGTTTGTGGACATCCACACTCATTACGATGCCCAGGTGCTCTGGGACCGGATGCTGACCATCTCCCCCTGGCACGGCGTCACCACCGTGGTGCTGGGCAACTGCGGCTTCGGCGTCGCGCCGACCCGCCCCGAACACCGCGACCTGATCATCGGCACCCTCGAAAAGGTCGAGGGCATGAGCCCGGCGGCACTCAACGCGGGACTCGGTGCCGACTGGCCGTTCGAGACCTTTCCCCAGTATCTGGATGCCATCGAGAAGGCCGGCACCGCCATCAATGTGGGCGTGCTGATCGGCCACACTCCGACCCGCCTCTATGTGATGGGCGAAGCCGCCACGGAGCGCGAGGCTACCCCGGACGAAATCGAGCAGATGCGCAAGATCGTCGCCGAGGCCATGGCCGCCGGCGCCATCGGTTTTGCCACTTCCAAGTCCGCGACCCATGTGGGCCTCAAGGGCCGGCCAGTGCCGAGCCGGGTCGCCTCCTACGAGGAAATCCGCACCCTGGTATCCACCCTGAAGGGCGGCAAGGGCATGATGCAGGCCACGGCCGGCAAGGAACTCTGGTTCGACGAGTACGAAAAGCTCGCCGAGGAAAACGGCATCACCATCAGCTGGACCGCCATGCTGGCCGGCATGGTCAGCCCCGATGCCCACATCAAGCAACAGGAGCGCACCGCCGAGCTGATCGCGAAGGGCCGCAACATCGTGCCCCAGGTGACGCCGCGCCCGCTGTGCTTCGAATTCCAGTTCAAGGAACCCTTCCCGTTCGAGAGCCTGTCGGTATTCAAGCCGGTGGCGGCGGCGGATGCGGAAGGCAAGAAAAAATACTACGCCGATCCCGAATTCCGCCGCGCCGTGAAGGAAAAAATGGCAAGCGTGCGCGCCTCGTTCCGCACTTCCTGGGAAAACGCCGTCATCTCGATGTGCGGCCGTCCGGAGTACGAAGAGCGCACCGTCGGCGAGGTGGCGCGGGAACTGGGCGTGGCGACCATCGATCTCGGCTTCGATCTGGCGCTCGCCACCAATCTGGAAGCCCGCTTCCGCATGCCGGTGGCCAACGCCGACGAAACCGCGGTCGAGGATCTGCTCAAGGATCCCAACACCGTGCTCGGCCTCTCCGACGCCGGGGCCCACGCCAGCCAGTTGTGCGACGCCTGTCTGCCCACCTATCTGCTGGGCCGCTGGGTGCGCGACAAACAGGCCATCCCGTTCGAGGAAGCCATCCGCATGCTGACCTCGCGGCCCGCCGCAGTGTTCGGCATCAAGGACCGGGGAACGCTGCAAGTGGGCAAGCCCGCCGACGTGGTGGTGATCGATCCCGCCACGGTGAACGCGGGCGGACTGGAGCGCGTCTACGACCAGCCTGCGGGGCAGGACCGGCTGATCGCGAAGGCCTTTGGTGTCGATGCGGTGATCGTCAACGGCGTGCTGCTGCGGCAACGCGATCGCGATCTGCTGGGCGCGGGCGACGCGCTGCCCGGCCAGTTACTGCGGCGCGGGGTGAGTGCCTGAGCTCCACGAACTGGACAGGGACAAGGGGCGAACGGCGCCGACGGGTCCCAGGAGATGACCGCGGCTGGCATTACTTTCGTTCGATTTGGGTTTTGACAGGTATTGAGGGATAGAACTGAGGAAGTAGCACCCCGATTACGTCATTGTTATAGTTCAGCCGACTGTGAGCGCCGTCACAAATTTGTCCGTGGGCTCGCATGTCGAGATTGGGGAAAAAACAATCGCGCAGGTGTCACGCAGCCTGCGCTGCGAACAACGTCATCTAGAGGGATTTATGAAAATCAAATCGTATTCGACACTGATCGGTGGCTCGTTACTGGCCGCAGTACTGGTGCTCACGGCAGCGCTTCCCGCACAAGCCACTCCGGCACCAGATGGGAATTCAGTATTGATCCTTTCTACCACCAACGGCAGCTCCAAATATTCCGCCGAGGCAACGGCCCAGGGTTTTACCCCCGTGGTCGTGGACGCAACCACCTGGGCCTCCTACTCGACTGCCGATTTTGCCAGTTTCCGGGCCATTATCCTGGGCGATCCAACGTGCAGCGGTGAGCCCGTCAGCTGGTCGCCGCGGCGCAAAGCAACACGGCTTGGGGTACGGCTGTAACTCTTGGTCCCAAGCTGATCATCGGTACCGACGAGGCACTTCACTCGCAAGGAGCTCAGTTGATCACCAGCGGTCTCGGCTTTGTCACCAGCGATGCCGCCCACACCGGGATCTACATCAGTCTGTCGTGTTATTACGCCGGCGCTCCCTCCGGTACGCCAGTGCCCGTGCTTGATCCGCTCGGCACCTTTACTGTAGAGGCTGCCACTGGTGGCTGCTACGATGACTCGCACATTGTCGCGTCCCATCCTGCACTGACAGGCCTTACCGACGCATCGCTTTCGAACTGGGGCTGTTCGGTCCACGAGGTCTTCAACTCGTTCCCAAGCGGAACGTTCATCCCACTTGCCATTGCCAGAAACCAGACCGGCACGGGAGAAATGACCTTTGGGGACGGCACCAGTGGCATACCCTATATCCTGGCGAGCGGCGCTGGTATCGTTGCGGTAGGAA
This sequence comes from uncultured Gammaproteobacteria bacterium, assembly GCA_963708735.1. Lineage (GTDB taxonomy): Bacteria > Pseudomonadota > Gammaproteobacteria > Pseudomonadales > Porticoccaceae > JAGPUQ01. Next base: position 464 of record CAVPTW010000006.1, on the reverse strand, counting down.
CCCCTCAAGTGGTCCCGACACTCTCGCCGTTGGCCATGGGATTGTTGGTTGTGTGCTTGATGCTCGGCGGACTGGTAAGCCAGCGCCGCGGTGCCCGGCGCACCAGCTAACGCCCGCCTGCCGATACCTGTAAAACTCAGCCCCTGCGGCCACAACCGCAGGGGCTGAGTTCGTTGTACCGAACCGCCACCTCGGCTCCTGGCTATCCAGAGTGCTGCGCCGAATAACACCGACGTCGCCAAATTCCACCGAACCACGCTTGCGCACTGCGCCCCAGTGGCAACACCCCGTACCATGGTCACCCGTGACTGGTTGGCAAACAGCCATCACTTTCGACGCCGATGCAAATAAACCCGGCCGGAAGCAGCTTCATCGACGCAACCCATCATGAGCAACTGGTTTTTTTACATCCTGCACTGCGCCGATGGCAGTCTCTACAGTGGGATCACCACCGATCTGGAGCG
>CAVPTW010000005.1:0-362495 GCA_963708735.1 uncultured Gammaproteobacteria bacterium | reverse complement strand
CTGTCGGCCAGCGGCGTCGGGTATTCCATCCCGGCGTTGTTGATCAGCAGGTCGACCGCCGTATCGCGGGACGCCAGATCCTGGGCGTACGCCTTCACGGCCGCATGGTCGGCGAGGTCCAGCGCCGTGCCGCGGGCGGGGGCCAGCGGCGCCAGTTCGGCCACCAGCGCGTCGAGCGCGGCGGCGGCGCGGTCCAGCAGTTCCAGGGTGGCGCCGGCCTCGGCGACGCCTGCGCCACACCTCGGCCGATGCCGCCGGCGCGCACCGGTCGAGCACCACCGTGCGGCCACGATAATCCAGTGGGTCCATCTCCCACCGCCGTCAGGAAGGAGACGCCGACGGCGCCGTAGAAGCTGTCGGCCTTGTTCGGGCCCTCGGTGACCACGCCATAGTCGTCGCTCAGCACGCGCTTGAGGCGATGGCGGTGGAAGGACGCGAGCAGCTGGCGCATCGGGATCACCTGGTTGTAGGTGGAGCCGTACAACTCCTCGTGCAGCCTCGGCAGGCGGTACCAGGGCACCACCGGCTTTTCGTGGTGGGCATTGTGGAAGCTGAAGTTGAGCAGCAGCAGGTTGAGCGCCGGCCAGCGCAGCGAGACCACGTTGCTGTAGGTATTCTGCTGCTCGTAGGCGCGGTCGCGTGGCTTGTCGTCCGGCACGCTGCCTTCCTCGAGCACGGTGAAGGCGTCGTAGGTGTGCTGGTAGGCGTCGGCGAAGCGCAGCACGGTGAGCATGGTCATCCAGGCCATCGCGTCGTAGAGCGCCAGCGCCTTGAGCGAGATCATTCCGACCAGGGCGAAGATCGCCGTGCGCAGGGCGAAGATCAGCGCCACCCGGCCGCGGCGGGCGCGGTGCTTGTCGTTGCCGGTGACGAAGGGCAGCGCTATCACGTACCAGTGCATGATCAGTTCCACCGCCGGCACATAGGCCCATTCCAGCGCCAGTACCAGCTTGCGCACCCAGAGCGGGCGGGCCATGAGGAAGGCCTTGCTGTCGAAGGTGATGACGTCGGCGCGGTCGACGTGGTGGCGCATGTGCTTCTTGCGCAGGTCCTGGAACTCGGCATAGCAGCTGCCGGCCATCCAACTGCAGACGTTGCCGGCCCACTGGTTGTGCTTCGGCACGCTGAAGATGGTGCCGTGGGCGAATTCGTGGATGAGGTAGGCGGCGATGACCATCGCGTGCGCCAGCAGCAGGGTGCCGAGTGCATTGAGCCAGGGGCTGGCGACGAACAGCAGGGCCACGCCGGCGGCGTAGCCGAACAGCGTGTAGCTCATCGCCAGGGTGTTGGGCAAGGGCCCATCGGTGTAGCGAAACAGCGGTTTCTTCTTGGCGGTGGGGGTCATGGCAACCTCAGAAAGGGGCCGGAGACATGCCGGCCCGCGAGCGTTACTGGGCGAGCGCTTCGATTAACCGCGCGTCGTAGGTCTGGTTGAAGTCCGGGATCTGCGGGATCTGGCCGTTGTCCTTGAGCAGCTTGGCGATGATCGCGCCGCTGCCGTGCAAGGAGTTGGTCTGCTTGGACGGAGCGAAGCTGGTCGGCATCTCGTCGAGCGTCAGGTTGTGCGCGCCGGCCATCTGCTCCTTGGCTTCGTCGGCGCCGACGCCGAGCACCTGGCCGATGATCTCGGCGGATTCGTCCGGGTTCTGCTGCATGTAGGCCAGACCGTCGAGATAGCCCTGGATCAGCGCCTTGATCGCGGCCGGCTTCCTGGCGATCACCGCCTCGTCGAATACCAGCACGTCGGTGATCAGACCCGGGGCGTCCTTGGAGGAGAAAACCACCTTGAACTTGGTGCCGTGGCCCATGCCGAGGATCTGCGAGACATTCGGCTCGTAGGTCACGCCCACCGGCAGGCTGCCAGACGCCATGGCGCCGGGAATGCTCTCGGGAGTCATGTTCACCGGGACGATATCCTTCTCGCTCATGCCGTTCTGCTGCAGCGCATAGGCGAGCAGGAAGTCGGAGGGCGACAGTGGGTTGTAGCCGACCTTCTTGCCCTTGAAGTCGGTTATCGAATCGATGGAAGCGGCGGCGACGATGGCGTCGCCGCCGTTGGAGAAATCGATGGGCATCACCACCCGGTGCTTGAGGCCCTTGGCGACCGAGGCGACCACCTGATCGTAGGTCAGCATGCCGCCGTCCAGCACGCGGCTGGCCATGGCGGTGGGGATCAGCGCCGGATCGTTGAAGAACTGCAGTTCCACGTCCAGCCCGTGCGGCTTGAACAAATCTTTCTTGTCGGCGACGTAGAAGGGGCCGTAGCCGGCCCAGACCACGGTGCCGATTTTCAGGGACTCCGCCGCCTGGCTGGCGGAGGGAGCGAGCAGCGCGGTGGCGGCCAGGGTGACGCCGATCAGGATCTTTCGCAGCGAGCGGAACATGGGTGCTGACATGGATGCGACTCCTCACGATGGAATAACAGGCACGGGATGACATCGCGTCTCCCGGGCTTTTATCCCGCCGTGTAGCCCGCATCCTTGGGGCCGGAGAACTCTCGGACCAGCGCCTGCTTGCTGCAGACCGGAACCCTAGTTCGCCTCGGTATTGCTCCAGTGTGTGCCGTCATGAGTGGCTCGAGGGCGACTCATCCCGCTCACGATGGACAAAGCAAATTACGCGCCATGCCCGGGCCTGTGCTCGTAAATAAAAGCAGATTCAAAGAGTTGCGTGCATCAATCTGAGCGGCAGAGCCGGCTTGCGGTGGTTGTCGGCTGCCTCCTTATGGGGAGGCGTGCTCCCGGATGGTGCCGGTTGGGCTCTACCCCGAAATCAACGGACGGTTGTGAAAGGGTTGAGAACTTCAGGTCCTGTTTGGCGACCCTTCGCCGCATCCTCGGGTTGTGGAACCGCTCGATGTATTCGCGCACATCAGCCCGTGCGGCATCGAGTGTCGTGTACGTCATGCGGTGGACCCGTTCGCGCTTGAGCATGCCGAAGAAGCCTTCGCATGCAGCGTTGTCCCCGCAGTGACCCACCGCGCTCATCGAGCACACCCGCCCGTTGGCCGCCAGATAGCGCTGGTCGTCGCCGCTTCGGAAGTGACTGCCACGATCGGAGTGCAGAATCACCTGATGGCTGCCCTGGCGTTGCCAGACAGCCATCTGCACGGCCCGGATCATCCGAATCGCCGTTTTAGCCCGGATTTTGCACCAAGGTAGGTAGAAAAACGGCGGAAACTCCTTAAAAATCAGTGTGCGACCATTGATTCAAAAGAGACTTCCGCCGTGACAGAATGCTACCAGACTTCTCTCGAATTTCCATCCGTCAAGCGCCGTAGAGTCGAAGCCGATTTCCGTGGTGGCGACATCACCAGCAACGGTGGTATACCGCTGCTGGCACAGGTCGATCGGCACAAATGGGGCTGACTCAGGCAGAATAATAGAGTAATAGGGGACAGACCACAGAGTAATAGGGGACAGACCACGGTTTCTTGCTAAACTGGGCCAAGCTTTCTGCCCGGACACCGGCCATGCCTCGGCGTGCCCGCCTCGTTTTAGCCAATGTCCCCCTGCACATCATCCAGCGCGGCAACAATCGCCAGGCTTGCTTTTTCGCCGACGAGGACTATCGCTTCTATCTCGACTGGTTGACTGAATATGCCGGCAAGACCGGCTGCCAAGTGCATGCCTATGTGCTGATGACCAACCCTGTGCATCTCCTGATCTCGGCCGGTCGGGGCGAGGCGGTGGGAGCGCTGATGAAGGCGCTGGGGCAGCGCTATGTGCAATATATCAATCGTACCTACCGGCGCAGCGGGACGCTTTGGGAAGGACGTTTTCGCTCCTGCCCGACCCAGGAGGAAACCTATCTGCTCGCCTGTCAGCGCTACATCGAGCTCAATCCGGTACGGGCGGGCATGGTGGAGCACCCGGCGCAATATCGCTGGTCGAGCTATCGGGCCAACGCGCAGGGTGAGACTAATGCCTTGGTGAAGTCACATCCTCTCTACGAGGAGCTTGGTGCCGATTCCGCCAGCCGGGAGGCGGCCTACCGCGAGCTATTCCGCGACGAGTTGGAGCCCGGTTTGGTCGATGAGATCCGGCAGGCGACGAACGGCAATTTCGCGTTGGGCGGTGAACGCTTCGCGGCGCAGGTATCCTCGGCTTTGGGACGGCGCGCGCAGCCGGGGAAATCGGGGCGTCCACGCAAGACGCTGGAGCCTGGGCCAGGGGGACTTTTTGAAAAAGGATAGGAAACCGTGGTCTGTCCCCGATTTTCCCCGATTTTCCCGCATGTAGCTATGCCCTTTAGTAGCATTTTAAGGCTATGGCTTGCACTGTAATAATGTTTGCCAGGCCGCTGATCGAGTGATCACTGCTGAGAATCACTATTGAATCCGCGCCCATTTCAAAAGCCTTATTACGCGCTTCCCAGACAGCAGTATCATAAACAGACTGCGCGGGCATGACCTGATTTACCGTGGCATTTGCCGGGCCTATCTTGGTGCAAGTTTCAGAAATTGTATTATTTTCTTGTAGGATCTGAATATTCCTTGCTCCCTCAGTAATCTCGACTGGCGTAGCACATGCAACAAGCAGCAGAGGGAAAAGCAGTATTAATTTTCTCATTAATTCTGTTCCTTAATTATCAAATATGGCTTTATCAATGGCAAACGGAAGCCTAACGAATAATAATAATAGGGGACAGACCACGGTTTCTTGCTAAACTGGGCCAAGCTTTCTGCCCGGACACCGGCCATGCCTCGGCGTGCCCGCCTCGTTTTAGCCAATGTCCCCCTGCACATCATCCAGCGCGGCAACAATCGCCAGGCTTGCTTTTTCGCCGACGAGGACTATCGCTTTTATCTCGAGTGGTTGACTGAATATGCCGGCAAGACCGGCTGCCAAGTGCATGCCTATGTGCTGATGACCAACCCTGTGCATCTCCTGATCTCGGCCGGTCGGGGCGAGGCGGTGGGAGCGCTGATGAAGGCGCTGGGGCAGCGCTATGTGCAATATATCAATCGTACCTACCGGCGCAGCGGGACGCTTTGGGAAGGACGTTTTCGCTCCTGCCCGACCCAGGAGGAAACCTATCTGCTCGCCTGTCAGCGCTACATCGAGCTCAATCCGGTACGGGCGGGCATGGTGGAGCACCCGGCGCAATATCGCTGGTCGAGCTATCGGGCCAACGCGCAGGGTGAGACCAATGCCTTGGTGAAGTCACATTCTCTCTACGAGGGGCTTGGTGCCGATCCCGCCAGCCGGGAGGCGGCCTACCGCGAGCTATTCCGCTACGAGTTGGAGCCCGGTTTGGTCGATGAGATCCGGCAGGCGACGAACGGCAATTTCGCGTTGGGCAGTGAACGCTTCGCGGCGCAGGTATCCTCGGCATTGGGACGGCGCGCGCAGCCGGGGAAATCGGGGCGTCCACGCAAGACGCTGGAGCCTGGGCCAGGGGGACTTTTTGAAAAAGGATAGGAAACCGTGGTCTGTCCCCGATTTCCCGGATTTCCCCGATTTCCCGTGGTCTGTCCCCGATTTCCGATGGGCGGCTACGGCGACGACCTGTTCCACCTGCTGTTCCGAGCCCTGCCGGGGCGGATGATCGAAGACGGTTACCGCCCGACGAAGAGCGGCAGCATGACCTCGGCCGCGATGGCGTTCATGCGCGATCACGGTGTCTTGAAGGACATCTATTCCGAGAGCAGCGGCACGGCGCACAAGACGGCCAAGGGCACCAAGGTATCGGTGCGCACGGTCAAGGCGCCGGGCTTCGGTCCCAAGGGCGTACTGCGTTGCGTCCTGCCGTTCACGGTCTTCCTCAAGTTGAAGGACATCGGTGGCAACGTGCTGCCGCCCTACGACGAGGAGTTCCGCGAGGTTGCGATGGACACGGCGCAAGCCGCGGCCTACCGCGATCTGGCGGGTCGCCTGACCCAGGAGCTGAAGCAGGCCCTGGCGAAGCGCGACACGACGCTGCTCGGTGTGGTTCTCAACGTGCTGCTGGCCTGGCCGGACTGCTGCTTCCGGTCGGAGACGGTGGTGCATCCGCGCACGCGCAACACCCTGGCGTTCGTACCGGCTCAGTTCAACGAGCTGGAGGTGATGCCCAAGGAACGCGAGCTGATCGATATCTGCAAGCAGGAGAAAGCGGAAGGTCGCAAGACCCTGGTCTATTCGGTCTACACCGGCACGCGCGACACCACGTCGCGCCTGAAGGTGCTGCTGGAGCAGGAAGGCTTCAAGGTGGCGGTACTGCGCGCGAGCGTGGATGCCTCCCGCCGTGAAGACTGGATCGCCGAGCAGCTCGACCGCGGCATCGACGTGCTCGTCACCAATCCCGAACTGGTGAAAACCGGCCTGGACCTGTTGGAGTTCCCGACCATCGTGTTCCTCCAGTCGGGCTACAACGTGTACTCGCTGCAGCAGGCCGCCCGGCGCTCATGGCGGCGCATCGGCCAGAAGCAGCCGGTGCGCGTGGTCTACCTCGGCTACGCCAACTCCTCGCAGATGACCTGCCTGGGGTTGATGGCCAGGAAGATCATGGTGTCGCAGAGCACATCGGGCGACGTGCCCGAATCCGGACTCGATGTCCTGAACCAGGACGGCGACTCGGTGGAGGTGGCGTTGGCGCGGCAGTTGGTGCGCTGAGCTTTGCTTGATCTTTGGCGGCCCCTTCGGGGGGTCGCATTCTTCATCGCGATCACCGCTTGCGGAGTAGATGGTGTTTGGCGTGACCTTCTCCTACATGATTCTCCCGTGCTCCATGTGAGCCTCCGCAGATTCCTTCGACACCCTACGAAAAGCTGAAGTCCCTGCCGCAGGCAAACCAGTATTTGAAACCCGGGGTAAGCTTTGCAACACTCGACCGGATTGCTGGAGCCACCAGCGATAATCAGGCGGCGGACCAGCTACAAAAGGCCCGCCAGAAACTCTTTAACACCATCCACGGACGAGACCTACGCACCGGCTGAAAAGAGCGACTCTCCAGACTCATTTAAGGATTGGAATATACTACCCTCAAACACCAGATTCAGTTATACCTCCAAGGAGACTCAATAATGCGTCAGATTATGCGCCCGATTCTTATCACTCTGCTGTTCGCGGCGACGGCGATCGCCCATGCGGCCACTTACACGCTTGCCGGCGGACCCTCTGCATCGAGCAGTCTTGGCCAAGATGACTACATAGCTGTTTACGTCAATGGCGTACTGGTCGCTTCTGCCGACTGTTGCGAATCACCGCCCCTAAGCTTTCAGGCCAATTCTGGGGATGCTTTGCGCGTGACTGTTACCGACTCTATTGGTGGTTGCCACGGCGTAAACCCGCTCTATCTGGGCAGCAGTGGGCAATTCGATGTACTGGACCCGGTGGGGGTTCCCATCGTATGCGACAGTGCTTCCCCCACGGATGTGCCGTTCTATGACCGCACCTTCGTCGTGCCGGCGCCGCACAGCATCCCAACCCTGTCCCAGTGGGGCCTGATCCTTCTTTCCGGCCTGTTGGCCTTGGGCGCGATTTTCACCCTGCGCCGCCGGCAGCAGTAGGTTTTCCCCAGACCCTGCTGATTCCGTCCGTGGTGACGCCATGGAACCACGGGCGGTAACAACAGCGGTAACAGGGGACCAGTAACAGGGGACAGACCACGGTTTTCGTACGATCCGGCTGACCTTGGCGGCTGGACTGCAGGCGTGTCGATACCCAACCGGCCGACAACCTGACCAACCGGGCCGCCGCAGCGCATAACCCTGCTCCAGCCCCCAGATGCCCCCGGACACCCCAGCGTCGAATCGCGGTAATGGGCGTTGCCGCCATCGACGAGCAGATCCCCGGGCGCCAGCATGGGCAGCAGATCCTGGATGCTACTCCGCCGACGGCGCAGAGAAACCACAGCACCCAAGGCCAACAGGCCGGAAAAGGATGATCATGCCCCACTCGGACAAAGTCGGGATGCTGGTAGGCGCGCCAACCGCACCGCCGGCGGTAAATCCGCCCGAAGTATCCATGGCCAGACTGAAAGGATCGGAAAGACCCGTCGCGGTTCCCGAAACGCTCATCAGCGGCGCGGCATTGGCATCGGCCGTCCGAGCAAATACCAGCAGCTGATTGATCGGGGTTAGCTGAGAAACGATGACCCGATTGTTGGCAACATCGGGAAGAATGCCTCCGATATTGCTCAAGCCCGTCGCGGGACCGGTAATATTTCGCAACGGGGCGACGTTCCCGCTGGCGGTGCGCGCAAACACTACGATGCCCTGCCCGCTGTTTCCCTGCGCATAGATTTCATTGTTTGCCAAATCCAGCGCGACGTGGTTCGTGTACGTCCCCATCAGGGTATTGCTGCCGGCAATCGAGCGCAGCGGCGCAACGTTGCCGTTCGCGGTGCGGGAAAAAACCAGGATTCCAGCCACGTTAACACCACCAACATCGTAGCTGTCCACTATCAGTTCGTTGTTCGTCAGGTCCAGCGCAATCGAAATCGGGTTGGACAGCAAGGTATTTGCGCCGCTGATAACCCGGATCGGCACCGCATCGCCGCTTGCGGTACGCGAGAAGACACGAATCGAATCGTTGATCGAAGTCACGTAGATTTCGTTGTTGACGGTATCCACCGCCACCGCTCTTGGCTGAAGAATGTTCGAATTGGGGCCTTCAATCAAAGTACGCAGCGGCGCGACGTTGCCGGTCGCGCCCAGTGCGTACACCCGCACCGCCTGCCCCGAGAAATCCGCCACATACAACGTGCTATTGACGGTATCCACCGCAATTCCTTCAGGGGAGTTGAGATTGGTGGCCGCGCCCGAAATCGTGCGCAAGGGCGCGGCATTACCGGTTGCGTTCGTCGCGTGAACGGTGACGGATGCAGCGCCGGAATTGGCCACATAGACATCGGCAAGCAGCGTAGCTGGGAAAACGAAGGACAGCAGCAGGGTCAGCAGGATGCGCATGGCGATACCTCCTTGGGATTCATCGTGGAAAAGGGAATGGAAACGTAGGAGCGGCGGCAGCCGCGACAGCAGGTAGCTTTTGGAGTGCGGCGGCTTGCCGCCGCTTTGAAAGCGGGAGCAAGCTCCCGCACTCCAAAGGGATGCGGGGGCCGGACGGATGTCGACTCAGGAAACGCTTGTGGAGCGCCGGCGCCGTTGGGGTTGCGGCGGACGAAGGCCTCGATGGGGTGGGAATTCGATCACGGCGGGCATGGCCGGCCCTATGGGGTTCCCGCGCGGGCGGGATGAGGGATGTTCGCTACAGAAAACTGGGTTCCCGCATGCGCGGGAATGACGGAGATTGAGGCAATCGCGAGCTGCCGCCGCTCCTACAGGGCTCGGCTCGGCGATGAGGGTGCTGTGCTTTGACTTCATGTCAAATCCTGTCCGGCGTCTGGCGCACAACGTGATCTTGGTGCGAGCGGGGTTTTTGTTCTCGGCCGACTTTATGCTACGGGGTTCGTGTGGATGCAAGGGGAAATCCTGAGGTCTGTCACGCGGCCGCAATGTCGGACAACTGAATGTCGGACAACTGATTGCGAGGGAGAATTGCCGCAGCAGATTTCGCCATCCTGGCTGGAACCAGCCTGGGCATATTCTCTCCACAGCATGGTCATGTTCACCTTCCAGCAGATCGCGGGGCACGATCGCCCGGAGGGCCGGGCTCCCACAAATGACGGTTGCTCCTACAGGAAAACGAGGAACAGGAAGGCGCCCAGCACAAGGCGGTAGACGACGAACGGCAACATGCCGATGCGCTCGATGAAGCCGAGGAAGACGCGGATGCACAGCCAGGCACTCACGCCGGAGAGCGCCGCGCCGATCGCCACCGTTGTCCAGTCGACGGCCTGCGGTGCGCGCATCAGGTCGAGCGCCTCCAGCCCGCCCGCAAGCGCGATCACCGGTATCGAGAGCAGGAAGGAATAGCGTGCAGCGGCGGCGCGCGTGAAGCCCATCATCAGGCCGGCGGTCATCGTGATGCCCGAACGCGAGACGCCGGGGATGAGCGCGACGGCCTGTGCGATGCCGATCACCAGCGCGTCGCGCCAGCCGATTTCGTGTTCTTCGCGGCCGTACCGGCAGCGCGTGTCCGCCCACCAGAGGAGCAACGCGAAAACGATGGTCGTCGCGGCGATGACAAGCGGCCCGCGCAGGATGCCCATGATGAAGCGCTGCGCGTCGCCGACCTCGACACGGAGCGCTTCATCATGGACGTGCTGGTGCCGAAATTCGATTTTCAGATGATCCACCTGGTGCTGCCGCCCAGGACCGACAAGGGGGTGCGCTTGCAGGGCTTCGCGCTGGACGCCCACCCCTACGAGGTAAGCTATCGGCTCAAGGACAAGGACAACGGCCTGGTCGAGTTCCAGTACGACCTGTATCGCCGCACCGAGGCCGGTGCAAGGTATAACTGAATCTGGTGTTTGAGGGTTTGAAAAAAACGGCGTATCTGGTTGATTTGTTGTCGCCAAACAAGTCAATCAACACAGGAGATACACTGCCGTGAAAAAGAGTAACGTGATCGAGCTCGCAGGTCGAGCAGCAAATACGGACCCGTTGACGGAACTGCTCAGGGTCGGTGCCAGACGACTGATTGAGCAGGCAGTGGAGGCCTGGAGCGGGATGTCATCCCGATGCTCGAATCCGAAAAAGTCGGGCTGATGGTGTGGAGCCCGCTGGCCGGCGGTTATCTGTCCGGCAAATATGAAGGGCCGAACGTTTCCGAGGAAAACCGCCGCGCCAAGTTCGACTTCCCGCCCGTCAACCGCGAACGGGGGAGCAAAGTCATCGAGGTCATGCGCGGGATTGCCGCCGGCAAGCAGCTCGACGGTGAGCCCGTCAGCGTGGCCGCCATTGCCCTGGCTTGGCTGCTGCACCAGAACGCCGTGACCAGCATCATCCTCGGCGTCAAGCGGGCCGAACAGCTCAAGGACAATATCCGCGCAGCCCAGGTGCGCTTGTCCGCTGACGAACTGGCGGCCCTGGATGCGGCGGGCCGCCTGCCGGAGGAGTATCCGGGCTGGATGCTGAAAAGGATGGCAGCGTATCGGGATCACATGAAGATTTAAGGCCATGAACGGCTGCGGCGGGGCGGCTCTTCGATCCGTTCGTCGCAGTCCCTTGTATCGTGACACCCCGGCGCTCGAAGGCAGTCCGACTTCGAGCGCCCATTCTTGACTGGAGGTGCTTATGTCGTCGATCGATGCCCAAAACCTGCCCCTGACGGAACACCACGCCCGCTATGAGGCCATCGACCCGGCCTCGACCTTGAAAGGCAGCGCCGCCGGCAAGGTCCTTTTCATCACCGGCGCCTCGAAGGGAATCGGCCGGGCCACCGCGCTCGCCTTTGCCGAGGCCGGCGCCAAGGCCGTCTATCTGACCGCCCGCTCACAGCCGGCACTCGAAGCGACCCGCGACCTGATCCGGCAGACGAATCCGGAAACCCAGTGCGCCTATTCGATCTGCGATGTCACCAGCGCGGCTCAGGTCGAGGCTGCCGTTGCCGATTGCATGCAGACATTCGGCAGCATCGACGTCGCCGATGCCAATGCCGGCTACCTCGGCCCATGGAAGAAAATCGGCGAGTCGGATCCGGCAAGCTGGTGGCACACTTGGGAAGTGAACGTGAGAGGCGCCTATCACGTCATCCGCTTCTGCATGCCGCACCTGATCGCCTCGGCGAAGAAATGGGCCGCCCAAGGCCTAAGCGGCGGCCATTTGATTCTGCTCTCCTCGATCGGCGCCCAGCGCCTGGCCCCGACCGCCTCGGACTACCAGACTTCCAAGCACGCGATCAACCGTCTGTGTGAATTCGTGAACGCCGATCACGGCCAGGACGGGATCAAATGTTTCGCCATCCACCCCGGTGGGGTGGCCACCGAACTCGGACAGAACATGCCCGAGGCCATGCATGCCTACCTCACCGACAGCCCGGAGCTCGCCGCCGGCTTCATCGTCTGGCTGGCCTCCGGCAAGGCGGACTGGGCCACCGGGCGTTATCTGAGCGCCAATTGGGATGTGGATGAACTCACCGCGCTCAAGGACGAGATCCTGCGCAACGATCTACTGGTCAACCGCCTGCGCACCCAGGCGTGACTGGCTGTCCGCCGACGTGAATGAAGGTCGGGCAAATAGCATTTTTTATTTTGGGATGGTCTGAGGATGGTCTGAATAACTCTCGCCTGTGCCAGCGGGGCGGTCCAGCATGAAGCACACGGCCTGACGACGATTGCTGACGGCGCTTTTTGACGGCCGTCAGCAGCTCGTTTTGCATGGCACTGCCGCGCTGGACCGCGGCGATGCGCCTTGCAGGCGCTCCTACCCTTGTCGTGGCCTCAGCCGACCGCCGCCAACCAGTGCGCGTACGGCGCCGGCAGCACCCATGCCGGGCGGTCGATTTTCAGCTCGCGCGCGGCCTGGTAGGGCCAGTGCGGGTTGGCCAGATGGCCCTTGCCGATCAGCGCCAGGTCCATGTCGCCGTCCGCCACCACTTTCTCGGCGACTGCCGGTTCGCCCAGGCCCCAGGCCGACGCGACCGGGATACCCGCCTCGCGGCGCACGCGGCCGGCCATCGGCGCCAGAAAGGCCGGCCCCCACGGCACCTTGGAATCGAGGGACGTGAACGCGCCGCTGACGCTGAGCAGGTCCAGCCCGCCGGCCTTGAAGCGGCGCGTCAGTTCGATGGATTCGGCCAGCGTCTCCTCGTCCCGGCCGTCGAATTCGACCACCCCGAAACGCAGCGTCAGGGGCAGGCGTTCGGGCCAGACCTCGCGCACCGCGGCCAGGGTTTCCAGCAGAAAGCGGCTGCGGTTGTCGAAGCTGCCGCCGTAGGCGTCCGTGCGCTGGTTGGAATGCACGGAAAAGAAGCTCTGCGCCAGGTAGCCGTGGGCGAAGTGCAGCTCCAGCCACTCGAAGCCGGCGTCCAGGGCGCGGCGGGCGGCGTCGGCAAAGTCCCGGCGCACGCGGGCGATGTCCTCCAGCGTCATGGCCTTCGGCACCTTGGACAGGTGGGCGCCGAAGGGGATGGCCGACGGCGCGATGGTCTGCCAGCCGCGCGGGTCGCCATCCGGAATGTGATCGTCGCCTTCCCACGGCCGGTTGGCGCTGGCCTTGCGCCCGGCGTGGGCAATCTGGATGCCCGGCACCGCGCCGGCGGCCTTGATGGCCTGCACGATGGGCACGAACGCCTGCCCCAGCTCGTCGTTCCAGATGCCGGTGCAGCCGGGCGTGATGCGGCCCTCGGGCGACACCGCCGTGGCTTCCACCACCACCAGCCCGGCGCCACCGCGCGCCAGCCCGGCCAGGTGCACGTGATGCCAATCGTTGACCCGGCCGTCGACGGCCGAGTACTGGCACATCGGCGGCACGCCGATGCGGTTGCGAAGCGTGACGTCCTTGAGTTTGAAAGGCTGGAACAAGGCGGACATGGTGGATTCCTGGGTTTGGGGTGGTGGTTGGGTGCGGATGGCATCCGGCCGTGCGGCTCGGGCTGGCAGTTCGCACGATGGTCTGAATAACCCTCGCCTGTGCCGGCGGGCGGTCCGACATGAAGCACAGGGCCTGGCGCCGCTTTTCGACGGCCGTCGGTCGCTCGTTTTGCATGGCACCGCCGCGCTTGACCGCGGCGATGCGCCGTTCAGACGTACCCATCCTGTCGTGGTCGGCAGCTGCTTGCGCGCCATCCACAGCTTGGCCAGCGCGAACAACGTTAGCACCTGGGCGCCGTTCTTCGCCAGTCCGCGATAGCGCGCCTTCACATGGCCAAACGGGCGCTTCACCACCCGGGATGTGCGACGACCGTCGCCCGGATCGCCGCCTTGGCGCGTTCCGGTGCCTCCCATCCGCCCGCACAGTGGCTCGTCCTCGATGGCCTTGCGCGTGCTGCGCCGGGCCGCGATCCATCCACGCCGTCCTGGCTTGGGCGGCACGCGCTTGTCGTCACCGCGATGGCTGGCCTCGGCGAACACCGCCTTCTCCTTGGGAAGCGCCGGATAAATCCATCCTGGGTTTCTCAGCATTGTCCTACGGCGTGATGGCCACCTTCAGCACGCCATCGCGCTGGTGCGAGAAGACGTCGTAGGCGGTCTCGATGTCGTTCAGGTTGTAGCGGTGCGTGACCATCGGCGTCAGGTCCACCCGGCCGGAGGCGATCACCTCCATCAACCGCCGCATCCGCTCCTTGCCGCCGGGGCACAGCGTGGTGATCAGCTTGTGATCGCCCAGGCCAGCGGCGAACGCCTGCAGCGGAATCGTCAGGTCCTGGGAGTAGACGCCCAGGCTGGAGAGGGTGCCGCCGGGGCGCAGCACGCGCAGCGCCGCCTCGAAGGTGGCCTGTGTTCCCAGGGCCTCGATCGAGGCGTCCACGCCGCGGCCGTCGGTGATCTTGAGGATCTCCTCGACCGGGTCGGTCTCTCGGAAATTGACGGTGACGTCGGCGCCGAGCTTGCTCGAGATGTGCAGGCGCTCGGCGAGCCCGTCCACGGCGATGATGGTGGTGGCGCCCTTCAGGCGCGCGCCGGCGGTGGCGCACAGCCCGATCGGCCCCTGCGCGAACACCGCCACCACGTCGCCGATGCGAATGTTCGCGCTCTCGGCGCCGCCGAAGCCGGTGGACATGATGTCCGGGCACATCAGCACCTGTTCATCGCTCAGGCCGTCCGGGATGGGGCACAGGTTGACCATCGCGTCCGGAACGCGCAGGTACTCGGCCTGACAACCGTCGATGGTGTTGCCGAACTTCCAGCCGCCGAGTGCTTTCCAGCCATGCCTGGTGCCGGCGCCATCCTGGGAATGGACGCCGCACAAACAGGCGTTGCTGTAGCCGCTGGGCGTGATGGCGCCGGCGATCACGCGCTGGCCCTCGTGGTAGCCGGTCACCGCCGAGCCGAGCTTTTCGATGATGCCGACCGGCTCGTGACCGATGGTCAGGCCTTTCTCGACCGGATATTCGCCTTTGAGGATATGAACGTCCGTGCCGCAGATGGTGGTGGTGGTGATCCGGATCAGCGCATCCAGCGGGCCGATGTCGGGGATCGGTTTCTCGTCCAGGACGATCCGGCCGGGCTCTACGAAAACAGCGGCTCTCATCTTGGTCATCGCACAATCTCCATCTTCGGTTGTGGTGTCATCGATCAAGGAAGCGCTGAACAAAGCCCTGCGGGACTTCTCGGCGGCCCGCGACCGAAAAACTTGGCGGAAGCGCCGCATTGCCGCGCGACCTGCCCGCACGCAGCCGGGCTCCCACGGTTTTTTCCGATGGATCACATGCTCGGCAGCTTACCGCGCGCTGAGCGTGGCAGCGCGCCCCTGCGCTCCGGGAAACGTGAATGCTTCAGCGTTTCCTTGAGTGATTGGCTCCAGATTCAAGTCCATTGACTCTTCGCCGGTGATATTCACGGAGTCAACCCCCCCGCCCCCATCGCTTGATCGGTGGGGCGGGGTACGCGACATCCAGCGTCTGCTTGTTGCTTCGATGCTGCCTCAGTTCCATGGCGCTTTGCAAGCCGCTCGCGCTCGTACGCCGTGGCGGTCTCTTCACTGGAGGGCGGCTCGAAAAGCCTCGCCGCCCGCCTGTGATGGGTAAAGTTACATTGTCCTGACTTCTTGCACGAATAATAGGGGACAGACCACAATAATAGGGGACAGACCACGGTTTCTTGCTAAACTGGGCCGAGCTTTCTGCCCGGACACCGGCCATGCCTCGGCGTGCCCGCCTCGTTTTAGCCAATGTCCCCCTGCACATCATCCAGCGGGGCAACAATCGCCAGGCTTGCTTTTTCGCCGACGAGGACTATCGCTTCTATCTCGACTGGTTGACTGAATATGCCGGCAAGACCGGCTGCCAAGTGCATGCCTATGTGCTGATGACCAACCATGTGCATCTCCTGATCTCGGCCGGTCGGGGCGAGGCGGTGGGAGCGCTGATGAAGGCGCTGGGGCAGAGCGCTATGTGCAATATGTCAATCGCACTTACCGGCGCAGCGGGACGCTTTGGGAAGGACGTTTTCGCTCCTGCCCGACCTAGGAGGAAACCTATCTGCTCGCCTGTCAGCGCTACATTGGCCTTGGCGGGCGATGCGGACTACTTGGTGACCGGTGATCGCCGCGCCGGCCTGCTGCAACGCGGGCACATCGAACGCACGCAGATCGTTACACCCGCCGTGTTCTGCGCCGCGGTGCTGTGATCGGTGCCGGTCGGTTTTCTGACGCAGGAGCAGCGCGACGGGTTTAGTCGTTATGTTGAAGCACCCAGCCGCGAAGAGCTGGAGCGCTTTTTCCACCTGAGCGATGACGATCACAAGGCCATCTCCTGCCGCTGCGCGGCGAGCAACAGCCGGGCCTGTCCTGTCCCACAGAAACACGCTCGCAGAGGCCTTGCTGCGTTCAGCCGATCGGTCCGAACCGCGCCGCCCAGCGCTCGATAACTTCCGGGTTCTTGGTATAGAGCGGTGGCGTGCCGCCCAGTACGCGGCTTATGTTCTCCACGACCGCCACCCGCAGCGAATCCATCACATCCTTCGTGTGGCCAATGATGTGCGGCGTCAGGATCACGTTGTCGGCACCGACGAATTCCCGTAGCGGGCTGTCCGCCGCCAGCGGCTCCTGCACGAAGGTATCCAAGGCGGCGCCGGCAATGACGCCTTCCTTCAGTACTCGGTACACGGCGGCCTCGTCGAGCACCGCACCACGCGCGGTGTTCACCAGGTAGGCAGTCGGCTTCATCATGCGCAATTCGCGCTCGCCGATCATTGCCCGCGTCTCGCGGGTGACCGTGACGTGCAGACTCACGAAGTCAGAACGCTGGAGCAACTCGTCGAGCGCGACGCTGCGAGTGCCTGCCGGCGCCTGATCCTGCGGCACGTAGGGATCGAAGTAGAGGATGTCGGTTTCCCAGCCCTGCAGGCGCTCGACCACGCCGCGCGCGATGCGGCCCATGCCGACCAGGCCCACGGTGCGCCCGCGCACGCTGTAGGCGGCGAGCTCGCGCGGCCGCGGCACGTTCTCGGCCAACAGGCGCTGCTTGTACGGCAGCTGCAAGGCCAGTGCGGCGATGAGCAGCACGGTGGCCTCCGCCATACCAAGGAAGTTTTCGGGTGTGGCGCCATGGCCAATGATGATGCCGAGTTCGGTCGCGGCATCGACATCAATGTTCTCGACGCCGATGGCCGGTGCGATGACCGCACGCAGACGCGGCGCCGCCAGCAGGGTGGCACGGTCGACGCGCAGGCTGGGACTGGCGAGGATGACATCAGCGCGGCCGAGCAGGCGACCGGCGGTCGCGGGGTCATAGGTGGTGGGCTCCGGCCCGGCGGCGACCGGCCCGCGGATGATCTCGCAATCGAGCATGCCAAGCTCACTGGCCAGCATCTCGCAAATCCAGTCGCTTGAGACAAAAACGATTCCTTTGTTCATGATGTCCTCCTGGTGCCTGTGAGGCTGATGCTACGCCGCGATGCGCCTGTCATGATGACACCCTCCACCCAGGATCGATCTCCCACGCGCCGAACAGAGGGTAATCGTTAAGGTTGATCATTCATCGCTCCCCCAGGTGTTCAACCAAGTGTGAACTTCCTGGCCGCCACCTGACCGGCCAGGAAGGCCGCACGGCGGGCCACGCCGCCGAACTGCTGGGCGTCCATCGGGCAACGCTTTACCGGGCATTGGCCCGGTGACCCGCTTACGCTTACGGGTGGGTGGCTGGCGTTTGGATCGGCTGCACGGCTAGGTGCATGCCCATCGCCTTGAGAAGGGCCGACAGGTTGCTGAAGGTCGGGTTGCCGGTCGGCGAGAGGGCGCTGTAAAGCTGCGTCTGGTTCAGGTGCGCCTGCGCTGCCACTTTCGGCACGCCGTCAAAAGCCTCAGGCTCTACTGAAAACGAACTCGCCGCGCTCGCGCGCAAATGTTTCATCAGGCACGACCAGATGGTGGGCGTATCCCTTCCCACCTGAGCGCGGACCCGCAGCGCTTTCAGGGTAGCAGCACGGCGGCGCCTTCGAATTGGCCTGCACGCAGGTCGGCCAGGGCCTGGTTGGCCCGCTGCATCGGATAGCACGTGGTGTGAGTGACGATGCCCATCCGCGGCACCTGGCTCAGGAAGTCCAGCCCGTCCTGGCGCGTGAGGTTGGCGACCGACAGCAACTGGCGTTCCTCCCACAACAGGCTGTATGGAAAACGCGGAATGTCACTCATGTGGATGCCGGCACACACCACACGCGCGCCCTTGCGCACCGCCTTCAGCGCCAGCGGCACCAAATCGCCCACCGCCGCGAAGATGATGGCGGCGTCCAGGGCCTGCGGTGGCAACTCGTCGGAACCACCAGCCCAGACGGCGCCCAGACTGTAGGCAAAGTCCTGTGTCGCCCGGTCCCCGGGTCGCGTGAACGCGAACACCGAGCGCCCCTGCCACTTGGCCACTTGCGCAAGGATGTGGGCGGCTGCGCCAAATCCGTAGAGGCCGATGGCCTTACCATCGCCAGCGATCGTCAGGGCGCGCCAGCCGATCAGGCCGGCACACAGCAAGGGGGCGAGCGATTCATCGCTGCCGTGCTCACCGAGCGGGAAAGCGAAACGCGCGTCGGCGACAGCTGCAGTCGCGAAGCCGCCGTCGCGTGTGTAACCAGTGAACAGCGGGTGGTCGCACAGGTTCTCCCGCTGCATCCTGCAGTAAGGACAGATACCGCAGGTGTGGCCGAGCCACGGAATACCCACACGCTGGCCGAGGACGAACCCTTCGACGCCTGCGCCCATGGCGTCGATGCGGCCGACGATTTCGTGGCCGGGAATGATCGGCACTTGCGGGTGCGGCAGTTCGCCGTCGATGACATGCAGGTCGGTGCGGCAGACACCGCAGGCGCCGACACGGACGCGAATTTCGCCCGGCCCGGGTTGCCGATCCGGCAGTTCGGTCCATTCCAGCGGCTGGCCTTGCTGCTTCAGCACCATTGCATGCATGGGATATCTCGGTTGCCGTCGTTGAAGCCCGCCGCGCCGCGGGGATTACGCATGAAAAACAGCCCTGAGGACTTGCTCCCTATATCGGCCGTCTCATGCGGCCGCTTGGCGCCGCCTCTTGTTGTGTCGATCGTACGCCATCCACGTTGGCAGGCGAAAGAGCCGGCCCCGCTTGTCTGGACAATCCACCCTGGTTTCAAATCCACCCTGGTTTCATAAGTGGAAGGGGCCCTGGGTTCAAGCTGCCACCTATCAGTGATGGCGGTTCTCAGATCGTCGCTTGATTGACGCGTCGGCTCAGAGCTTCGGCGCTCTCCTTGCGCTCGCTGTAGCGATCCACCAGATACGGCGCCACATCGCGGGTGAGCAGCGTGAACTTCATCAGTTCTTCCATCACGTCGACAATGCGGTCGTAGTAGGGCGAGGACTTCATGCGTCCTGCTTCGTCGAATTCCTGATAGGCCTTGGCAACCGAGGACTGGTTGGGGATCGTCAGCATCCGCATCCAGCGCCCCAGGACTCGCATCTGATTGACGGCATTGAAGGACTGTGAGCCACCCGAGACCTGCATCAGTGCCAGCGTCTTGCCCTGGGTCGGGCGCACCGCGCCGACCGACAGTGGAATCCAGTCAATCTGGGTTTTCATCAGGCCGGTCATTGCGCCGTGGCGCTCCGGCGAACTCCACACCATGCCCTCGGCCCATTGCGCCAGTTCATGCAGTTCCCTGACCTTGGGGTGATCGGGAGGTGCATCGTCCACCAGCGGCAAGCCCGAGGGGTTGAACATCCGCGTCTCGCCGCCGAGCGCCCGCAGGATGCGCGCCGCTTCTTCGGCAACCAGGCGGCTGAACGAGCGTTCACGCAGCGAGCCGTAGAGCAGCAGAAAGCGCGGCGCTTGCGTGGCACGCTCGGGCGCCAGCAACCGCTTGACATCGGGTTGCTGGAACAGCGTGCTGTCGATGTTGGGCAGGTCGTTGCGGGACTCAGACACGGCGGCCTTCCGCATTCACGACGGCTTCGCCGTCTTCCTTGTTGAACGCGCCACGCTGGGGCTGGGGCAGGATGTCCAGCACGGTTTCCGAAGGTCGGCACAACCGTGTGCCCAGCGGCGTGACGACGATGGGCCGGTTGATGAGGATGGGGTGTTCAAGCATGAAGTCGATCAATTGCTCGTCGCTCCATTTCGGATCATCGAGGCCGAGTTCGGCGTAGGGCGTGCCCTTCTCGCGCAGCAGCGCGCGCACCGGTATGCCCATCGCGGCGATCAGGCGGTGCAGCGTTTCGCGGTCGGGTGGCGTTTTCAGGTACTCGATGACCGTGGGCTCCTCGCCGCTGTTGCGGATCATGGCGAGCACGTTGCGCGACGTGCCGCAGGCGCGGTTGTGATAAAGGGTGATCTGGCTCATGCCATGGCCTCGGTTCAGGGATTCGTGGGGGAAGGCGCGCCGGTGCCTGTGAGCCGCCACCGGCGGCCCAGCCGCAGGGCGACCTGCACCAGCAGGATGAGCACCGGCACCTCCACCAGCGGCCCGATCACCGTCGTGAAGGCGACCGGCGAGGCCAGGCCGAACGAGGCAACGGCCACGGCGATGGCCAGTTCGAAGTTGTTGCCCGCGGCGGTGAAGGCGATGGCGGTGGTGCGCGGATAGTCGGCCTGGATCAGCCGGCCCATGAAGAAGCTGACCAGGAACTGGATCACGAAGTAGAGTGTCAGCGGCACGGCGATCTTGAGCGCATCCAGCGGCAAACGCAGCACCTCGGCGCCCTTGAGACTGAACATGGCCACGATGGTGAACAGCAGCGCCGCCAGGGTGATGGGGCTGATCCGCGGCAGGAAGGCGCGTTCGTACCACTCCTGGCCCTTGCGCCGGATCAGCGTGCACCGGGTCAGGTAGCCAGCCAAAAACGGGATGCCCAGGTAGATCAGCACCGCTTCGGTGACCGTCCAGAAGCCCACGTCGATGACGCTACCTTGCAGGCCGAACACCGGCGGCAGCACCGACAGGAAGAACCAGGCGTAGGTCGAGAAGAACAGGATCTGGAAGATCGAATTGAAGGCGACCAGACCCGCGACGTACTGGTTGTCGCCGCGCGCCAACTGGTTCCACACCAGCACCATGGCGATGCAGCGCGCCAGTCCGATCAGGATCAGGCCGGTCATGTATTCCGGCTGGTGGCGCAGGAAAATCACCGCCAACACGAACATCAGCACCGGGCCGATGATCCAGTTCTGCACCAGTGACAGCAGTAGCACGCGTCGGTCGGCAAAGACCTGGTGCAGCGTCTCGTAGCGCACCTTGGCCAGGGGCGGGTACATCATCAGGATCAGGCCGATGGCGATGGGGACGTTGGTCGTGCCGATCGACAGCGCATCGAGCGCATCGGGCAAACCGTCGAAGAGCGTGCCCAAGGCAACGCCCAGCGCCATCGCGGCGAAAATCCAGATGGTGAGGTAGCGATCCAGGAAGGACAAGCGTGAGGGAGGGTTCGGCATCGCATGTCCGCCTTGGGGGCTGTCTTGATTCATGAGATTTTCCAGTTCGCCAAAGCCCGCAGACGCTCCACCCCCACCGGCTCCTCGCTCAGAAGAGGCACGACGGCATAACGTCGGGCGTATCGTGTGACCACAGCGTCGATTTCCCGCAACTCGTTGCGCGCACGCTGGCGCAACAGTGGCGAATGCGGCTGCGCGGCCGCCACGCTGTGGTTGACGATCCAGGCCCATGGCTCGATGCCTGCGCGGCGCAGGTCATCCTGCAGGTTGGCCGCTTCCAGCACCGGCGTGGTTTCGGCCAGGGTGACGATGAGCACCTTGGTCTGCCTGGGGTCTTGCAGGCGCATCATCGGCGTCGTGAAGTGAACGCCCGTCTCGCCCATCTGCCGCACGATGTCGCGGTGGTAGGAGCCGGTGGCGTCGAGCAGCAGCAAGGTGTGTCCGGTGGGTGCGGTGTCCATCACCACGAACTTGCTGTCGCCTTCGCGGATGGCACGCGAGAACGCCTGGAACACCGCGATTTCCTCGGTGCAGGGCGAGCGCAGGTCTTCTTCCAGCAGGGCGCGGCCTTCGGCATCGAGCTGCGCGCCGCTTGGTGTCCATCACATGCTGGCGGTAGCGTGCCGTGGCTTCCTGCGGGTCGATGCGGCTGACGGCCAGGTTGGGCAATGAACCTTCCAGCGTATCGGCCAGATGCGCGGCCGGGTCGGAGGTGGTCAGGTGCACGGGCAGCCCCCGGTCCGCCAGCTGCCACGGCGATGGCGGCGGCCAGCGTGGTCTTGCCGACGCCGCCCTTGCCCATCACCATGACCAGCCCATGCCCGTCGGCGGCGATCTCATCGACCAGGGCGGACAAGTCCGGCGCCTTGATCTGCTCGGGCAGATCGATGGCACCGGCGCTATGCGTGGCGTCGGTATCGACCAGTAGGTGGCGCAGGGCATCGACGCCCACGAGGTTGAACGGCTTGAGCGCGATCCGATCCTGCGGCAGCCCCTGGAGCCCCTGCGGAATGGCGGCCAGCGCAGCCTGCTCTCGTGCGTAGATGGCAGCGGCAAGCGGATCGCTTGCGGCCTCGCCGGCAGGGAATACGCCGTTGATGACCAGGTATTGCTGCGACAGGCCGATGGCGGCCAGTTCTTCATGGGTGCGTGCCGCCTCGCGCAGCGCCCCACGCTGCGCACGGGCAACCAGCACCAGGCGCGTGCGCAAGGGGTCGGCCAGCGCCTCTACCGCCGCCTGGTACTGGCTGCGCTGTTTTTCCAGGCCCGCCAGCGGCCCCAGGCACGAGGCATCGCCTTTGCCCGCCTCCAGAAAGCCGCTCCATGCGCCCGGCAGTTGCAGCAGGCGGATGGTGTGGCCGGTGGGGGCCGTGTCGAAAACGATGTGCGCGTAATCCTGCGCCAGCGCCGCATCGGTCAGCAGGGCCGTGAACTCGTCGAAGGCGGCGATTTCCGTGGTGCAGGCACCCGACAGGGATTCTTCGATGCCATCCACCACCGCATCGGGCAGCACGCCCCGCACCGGGCCGACGATGCGGTCGCGGTACGCCTGCGCCGCCGCCTGCGGGTCGATTTCCAGCGCCCACAGGTTCGGCACGGCGGCCATCGCCGTGATGTGGTTGCCGATGGGCTGCGCCGAACACCTGCCCCACGTTGGAAGCCGGGTCGGTGCTGACCAGCAGCACGCGCTTGCCCTCGCCCGCCAGTTGCACGGCCGTGGCGCAGGCGATGGAGGTCTTGCCGACGCCCCCTTTGCCGGTGAAGAACAGAAAGCGCGGCGGCTCGGTCAGGAAATGCATGGCATCGCCTCGTTCAGCAGCAGCGGCTGCCAGTGCAGCAAGCGCCTTGCGCCGGCGAGGCTTCGGCCACCTCGATGCCGGCCCAGCGGGCCAGTTCGCTGCGGCTCGGATAACGACCGGCCAGGGCCACCGCGCCATCGACCAGAACCAGAGGCAGCGCTTGCGAACCCGAGCGCTCCAGAAAGCCTTTCACGGTCGGGTTTTCGGCAAAAGCCAGCGGTTGCTGCGCCAGGTTGAAGCGTTCGATTTGCGCACCGTTTTGTTTGACCCAATCCACGTCGGCGGCAAAGTTGACCAGGTTTTGATCGACTTCGACGCCGCATACGCCCGTGCTGCAGCACAGCGCCGGATCGAAAATCTGGATGTTTGGCATGAGGTGTCCTTTCAAATCTGGTTGTTGATGAAGTAAGGCTCTTCACTCTTGGCCGATGTTTCGCAACTCGCGTTGACTCGCGTTGCAGCGACATGGCGTCCAGGCGTTGCAGTGGCAGCGAGAGAAACAGCTCGATTCGGCGGCGCAAGGTCAGCGCGGCATCCTTGAACGCCTTGAGCCGTTGTTCTTCGCTGCCTGCGACGGCTGCCGGATCGGGCACGCCCCAGTGCGCCGATACCGGCTTGCCCTGTCAAAACGGGCATGCCTCGCCGGCGGCGTTGTCGCGGACCATGAAGATGAAGTCGAACACCGGCGCCCCCGGAGCTACGAACTCATCCCAGCTTTTGCTGCGATAACCGGTCGCCGACATATGCAGCTGTTCCAGCGTGGCGAGGCCAGTGGGTGGACTTCACCCTTGGGATGGCAGCCTGCCGAGTAGGCCCGAAAGCGCCCCTGGCCCAGCTCGTTGAGGATACCTTCAGCAAGGATGGAGCGGGCGGAATTACCCGTGCAGATGAACAGTGCGTTGTATGCAGTCTCTGTGGCCATGGTGTGCTTTTTCAACAGCAGGAGGAACGAGGGCTTGCTGCACAGCAAGCTGATGCAGCCATCGGTTTCGCGACTGGGGTCGCTTCATGGAAGACCGGGATGCTGTCCAGCGTGTGGAAGTGCTCCCAAGCAATCCCCTGCGGATCGGTGATCCAGTGCTTCTCGCTGCGCGCGTAGCAGCAGGTCGTGGTGCCTTCGTCGAGCAGAGCCATGTCAGCGGCTTGTGCGCGGGCTTTCAAAGCGGCCAGTTCGTCGGCGTTGTCGGTCTGGATGCCCAAGTGATCAATGCCCGGCTTGCCGCCGCGCGTGGAGATGGCGAAGTTGATCGGTGGGTCTTCGAGCATCCACTTCGCGTAGTCGTTCTCGACGCGCACAGGCTGCGCGGCGAACAGTTGGGAATAGAAGCCGATGCTGCGATTCAGGTCATTGACATGCAGATGGACATGGAAGCGCTTCATGGAGAGTTCCTTTCAGCAGGAGGCACATTTGGAGGGAGATTCAGTGACTTCGCATGCACCGCCCTGGCAGCAGTGCTCGGTCATGTAGCCGAGCAGACTGTTCATCCGCGCGAAGTCGGCGCGGTAGATCAGGTTGCGCCCTTGCTGCTCGGTGGTGACGAGGCCGGCGTGAGCCAACTCCTTCAGATGGAAGGACAGGGAATTGCGGGCGACGTCAAGCTGGTCGGCCAGTACGCTGGGCGTCAGCCCCTCGGGGCCGGCGACGACCAGAGCGCGGAACACGCGCAGACGCTGGGTGTGGGCCAAGGCACCGAGGGCGGAAACAGCTTGATTTTCGTTCATGGTTCGATAATACAGCATTTATTGAATCATCGTGCAAATGACCATCAGAAAAAGCATGAACCAGATCGTCGGCGACCTTGTCCACCGGCATCGACTCGCCGCTCAGCACCGACTCGTCGCAGGCCAGTCCCGAGCCGCGCGCGGGCCTTCGCGGTGGTGAGGCCAGAGGCTGCGTCGGCGGTTGGCGGACGTGGCTTCATGGCGTGCTCCTTGGGACCGTCGCAGCGGGCGATGGGTCGGGTCCAGGTTCGTGATCCGGCGGGAAAGCCTGTGGTGCCAGCACCGGCGCGGTGGCGAAATCCTCCGGCAGCACGCCGGTGAGGCTGTTCAGGAAGGCGACGAGGTCGTCCACCTCCGCTGCGGTAAGTATTTTGCCGAGCTGGACCCGCGCCATGACGCGCACCGCCTGCGCCAGGGTGGTCACCGAACCGTCGTGGAAATAGGGCGGCGTCATGGCGACGTTGCGCAGGCTGGGCACCTTAAAGACGAAACGGTCGGCGGGATCCTGCGTGGCCGTGTAGCGCCCCGCGTCGATCGGCTGGCTGCCGGTCGCCTGCCAGTAGTCCTCGACCTGCCCGAACTTGCGGAAGGATGCGCCGCCTACCCCCACGCCGTTGTGACAGGTAGCGCAGCCGATCCCGATGAAGGTTTCCAGGCCGCGTTGTGCCGCAGGTTGCAGGGCGGCGAGGTCGCCGTGGAGATAAGCATCGAAGGGCGACGGCGTTACGAGCGTGCGTTCATACGCGCCGATGGCCCGACCCCAGCGCTCTGGTTTGACGGGATCTGGTTCACCCGGAAACGCTCGGGCAAAGTCGTCCGTGTAACCCAGCGCCGCGATCTTGCGGATGACTGCCGCGTCGTCGGGGTTGCCGAAACTCGCGGGGCCAGTCAGGGATTTCATCGCCTGTGCTTCGACATTCTCGCGATCGCCAATCCAGTGGGCCTTGAACTGCAGGGCGGCGTTGAGCACGGAGGGCGCGTTGTGGGCGTTCTGCCGATGTCCGGCGCCGATTGATTTGGGCAGAGCATCGGTGCCGTATAGGGCGGGCTGGTGGCAGGTGGCGCAGCTCACCGTGCCGTCCACTGACAGCCGCGGATCGAAGAACAGTTTCCGGCCCAGCGCGACCCGCGCCGCGGGAATCGGCAATGCTGCACTCGCCATGTCGCGCGGCAGCGGCGCGAACAGTTGCCGTGCCTGCTCCAGCAACGACGGTTCGGCCGCCCGGGCGGGCATCGCCGCTGCCGGCAGCGCGATCACCGCGATCCATGAGGCAATTATGCTGTGCGTCCGATGAAGCGTCATGGGGATTCCCTCCTCCCACTTCAAAAGGCCCGGTACAAGCCGAGGTAATACGAAAACCGGTTGTCGTCGCGATGGCCGATGCCGCTGCCGGCCGACCACAGCAACTGAAATTCGCGCACCAAGTGAATGCCGCCGCCGATGTTGAAGCCGGTGCTGGCATGGCCCTGCTCGGTGTCAGCAGTGGCATGGAACACTTCGGCGCCCACAAAGAATGTCTCGAAATTGCGTTGCAGCAGCGCGCCGGTGAACCACCAGTTCTGGTTGCCCGGACCGGGGTTGATCCAGTGGCCACCGCCGCCGTAGCTCGTCCACCTGCCGTCGCCGAAGTCCTTTTGCAGCCACACCGGTAAAAAGTATTGAGCCCGCCCATTGCCGAGCCCCCGACCTTCGTCGCCGGTGGGGATTTCGACCAGCGGGAAGATGCCGATATCCGCCAGGCCATCTGTCTGCCGGACCAAGCGGTATTTGATCCCGACCTCGGTATCGCCGTAGCCAACGTGGTTGCCGGCCCCAAGGGGTGCGTCATAGGCCATGGGCATCACCAGATGCAACTGCGTCTGGGGCAGGATACCGTAGTTCAATTCGATGGCCGGCCCGACCCCGCTCCAGCCATCGACGTCATGTGTGCCGCTGGAGAAAGCGTAGGCCTCCCCCTGCCGGTAGGTCACCGGCACCGGGTCGTCGGTGCGAAAGGGTGGCCCGGCCAGCGCCGGCGCGGTGAATACGATGCCTGCCAACACGAGCGCAGGGGCTTGCACGTGCACGCGATCCCTTTTCATATTGCTCTATAACAGTTCGTTGAAATTCGCCTGATTCTTCGGCATGCGATGGAATTCGATGATCGGGTGATCGGAATTTGCGATATCGCAGTCTGTTTTTTGGTTCAGCCCTTCACGTTTCGCGGATTTCGGCAGGTGTATCGCTGAAATGCCGCTGCCCAGAGGCGCACCTCTCCCGCTCATCCGGTTGCGCGTATCGGGATCGCAGCGGCAGCAAACAGCCTGGGCAGGCGCCGCAAGTTGATTGCCAGCATAGCCAGTGTAAAGACGTCGCTCACCCTGTCGCATCCGCGCAGCTTGACCTGGCGGATGGTGCCACCATGCTGCTTGCCGTCGCCAAACAAGGTCTCGATGACTTTGCGGATCGTCTGGCTGATGGCATAGCCCGGATGGCGCGTGGTGCGCCTGTCGATCGCACTGTCACGACGAGCCCGCCTGCCTACCGGACAGGCAGGCTTGCCGGTCTTGGTGGTGTATTCATAGTGGTTCTGCGCCACGTGCGGGGTGATCTTGTGTGCGCGGCAGTCGGCCACGAAATCCGCGCTGTCGTAGCCCTTGTCGGCGCCCACGGTCTTGCGCTGCGTGCCGGGAAGCTGGGCCAGCATCGCCACGGCGGCTTCGCGCTCGGCCGTGCCCGAAGCTCGCGTCAGGCGCGTGTCCACCGCAAGCCGGGAGCGGTTCTCCATCAGCACATGGCCCATGTAGGCCGGCATGGCCTCACCGCGGTTGCTCTTGGTCGCCAGCCGTGCATCCGGATCGCTGGCGCTGGTGTGGGTGTCGTTGCTGCGCTTCTGTTTCTTGAAATTGACTTCGGGATTGCGTGCCGAGCCGCCCTGATCCGGCTTGGGTCCGTCCTTGGGCACAAAGCGCTTGTGCGAGGCCCAGGCTCGAATGAGCGTGCCGTCTACGCTGAAGTGCTCATCGGACAGCAGATCGGCTTGCCGGGCCTGCTGCATCACTTGGGTAAACAGCGCGCGCACCGCTTCATGCCCGATCAGCCGGTCGCGGTTCTGCGTGTAGGTGGAGTGGTCCCAAGCAGCATCCTCCATGCCCAGCCCGACAAACCAGCGATACAGCAGGTTGTAGCCCAGTTGCTCGCACAGCAGTCGCTCGCTGCGAATGCCGTACAGCGCTTGCAACACCAAGCCTCGCGGTAGCCGCTCCGGCGGCACCGAGTCGCGTCCGGTGTCGGCATACATCGAATCAAACAGCCGGTCCATGTCGCGCAGCGCACGATTCAGGATCTCGCGCACCGCGATCAGTGGCTGACCCTCAGGCACAAAGTCCGCCGTCTGCCGAATCGTGAACAAGCGCTCTTGCGTGACGTCCGCTCCCCGCATCGCACGACTCCCCCTTCAAACACCGCGACTTCGGCCACCACCACAAAAATGTGTTCCGCTAAAGTCCGGCGAATTTCAACGAACTGCCAGGTACGCGGCCGAGACTTTGGCGAACGAACTCTCTTTGGCTCGCTTGCGCTCTTCCAGCGCTTCGACGTTGCGTCGCTTAATGTCTTTGCGGTGGTGAGCGGGATGGATGCGTTGCTGGACGAGCAGGCGCGCTGCTTCGCGCGCAGCCCTGACCTCGGCCAATCCGACGGTGGGGTAGGGGCCGATCGCGAACAGGTTCTCCTTGCCGTCGATGCGGTACTTCCAGCGCCAGAGCTTGCCACCGGAAGGCTGCACGAGAAGGAAGAGCCCGCCCCCATCGCTGAGCTTGTAGGGCTTCTCTGTAGGTTTGACCGCTCTGAGCTTTGCGTCCGTCAGGAGATCCTTCGGCATCTGCGCCTCCACGTTGGGGTACGAAAATACCCCCACTAGATGTTCGAGATACCCCTAAATCTACCCCCGATTTTCCGGAACGCAACAACCAGCGAGAGCGCTCACTGGAGCACAAGTCCCGCTCGGATCTCAATTTACCTACTGATTAATAAAGATTTTTCAGTATTTTGAGCGCCATGGAAGTCCAGGGCGATCCTCTTGAAACGGTCAAACGTTGATCAGACATTGATCACACGTTGAACCGAAAATGGATGATGTCGCCGTCCTGGACGACATAGTCCTTGCCTTCCAGGCGCCATTTCCCCGCATCCCGGGCGCCAGTCTCACCGCCATAGGCGATAAAATCCGCATATCCCACGACTTCGGCCCGGATGAAGCCGCGCTCGAAATCGCTGTGGATCTTGCCGGCCGCCTGGGGCGCCGTGGCACCCACCGGAATGGTCCAGGCCCGCACCTCTTTGACACCGGCGGTAAAGTAGGTATGCAGGCGCAGCAATTGGTAACCGCCGCGTATCACCCGGTTCAGTCCCGGTTCTTCGAGGCCGATGTCGGCCAGAAAGGCCAGCTTGTCCGCATCGTCCAGTTCGGCGATTTCGGCTTCGATCTGGTTGCACACCGCTACAACCCCCGCGCCTTCGGCGGCAGCGATGGCTTCCACCTGCTGTAAATAAGGGTTGTCGTGAAAGCCGTTCTCGCTGACGTTGGCCACATAGAGCGTGGGCTTGGCCGTGAGGAGGGAGAGGTCGCTCAATTCCTGCAGGGCCTCGGCGTCGAGCCCCAGGCTGCGGACCGGCCGCGCGCTATCGAGATGGGAAATCAGGCGTTCCAGCAGTTCCTTGCGAGCGGTCGCGTTCTTGTCGCCACTGCGGGCGGCCTTGGCCGCGCGTTGCAGCGCGCGATCGACGGTTTCGAGGTCCGCGAGCGCCAGTTCGGTATTGATGACTTCGATATCCGCCGCCGGATCGACCTTGTTGGCCACATGAATGACATTGCTGTCCTCGAAGCACCGCACGACATGGGCGATCGCATCGGTTTCCCGGATCGTGGCCAGAAACTGGTTGCCGAGGCCTTCACCCTTGGAGGCGCCAGCCACCAGCCCGGCGATATCGACAAACTCCATGGTGGTCGGGATCACCCGCTGGGGTTTGACGATGGCCGCGAGCGCATCCAGGCGCAGATCCGGCACCGGCACTATGCCGGTGTTGGGCTCGATGGTGCAGAAGGGAAAATTCTCGGCGCCGATACCCGCTTTGGTGAGCGCGTTGAAGAGCGTGGATTTGCCCACGTTCGGGAGACCGACAATGCCGCATTTAAAGCCCACGAACCGGCCTCCGTCGCAAATTGAAAGTTAGTTGGTTGTGTGCAGACGCTGCATGGCACGACTGAAATCCCCGCCAACCAGATCAGGGATGATGTCGGCCGCACGCGCGAAGGTGCTGTCGATCAGCTCCCGCTCCGCTGGCGGCGGCTTGCGCAATACATAACCCACCACATCGGCACCCGGTCCGGGATGGCCGATGCCGATGCGCAGGCGCGCGAAATCGCGGCGCTCGCCGAGCCTGGCCATGATGTCGCGCAGCCCGTTGTGGCCGCCGTGACCGCCGCCCAGTTTGAGCCGTGCCGTTCCCGGCGGGAGATCCAGGTCGTCGTGGACCACCAGCATGCTGTCCGGCGCGATCTGGTAGAACTGCAACAGCGCCACCACCGCCTGACCACTGAGGTTCATGAAGGTGTCGGGCACCAGCAGGCGTAA
Organism: uncultured Gammaproteobacteria bacterium; assembly: GCA_963708735.1. Classification (GTDB taxonomy): domain Bacteria; phylum Pseudomonadota; class Gammaproteobacteria; order Pseudomonadales; family Porticoccaceae; genus JAGPUQ01. The sequence continues at coordinate 331,981 of CAVPTW010000005.1, read as the reverse complement.
CTCGGGGGGAACGCGCGCCACACTGCCGTGAAAGCGCGCTTCGTGGCGCAGCGCCACGCCGAACCTCTGGGCCAGCGCCTGTACCAGATCGGCACCGGCGTTGTGGCGGGTGCGGTGGTAGGCGGCGCCCGGATTGCCCAGCCCTACGATCAGGCGGATGCCGGTGGTCACGGATGCCGGCCGGGATCACTCCTCGGCGACGACCTCGCTGTCGCCACCCTTGACCTTGGGTCGATGGATCGCCACCACCGGCAGATCGTGGTCGGCGCCATGGGCCAGGGCCACGCTGTCCACGCCCGCGGGCAGCACCAGATCGGAAATGTGCAGAATCTGGCCCATCACCATGGTGGACATATCCACCGCGATGTATTCGGGCAGATCGCCGGGCAGGCACAGGATTTCCAGATCCACCAGATTGTGCTGCACCACGCCGCCCTGCTGCTTCACTGCTTCGCAACGGTCTTCGTTGATGAAATGCAGCGGTACCCGCGTGGTGATCTTGTGGGTTTTGCTGACCCGCAGAAAATCCGCATGGAGGACGAGGGGTCGCGCCGGATGGCGCTGGACATCCTTCAGGATGACGTCCTGGGTCCTGGAGTCGATCCGCAGTGAAATGATGTGCGAATAAAACGCCTCGCTTTCCAGCGCCCGGGCCAGTTCGCGCTGGGTCAGCACGATCGCTTCGGGTTCGCCGCCCTCGCCGTAGACGATGGCGGGCACTTCTTCCGCGAGCCGACGCAGGCGGCGGCTCGCACCTTTCCCCTTGTCGGTTCGCACACGAGCATTGAGAACGAAATCAGTCATTGCCGTTGCTCCAGTTAGTGAATCCCGCCGTGGCCTGTTGCGACCGAGGCGATCGGCGGGTTTGGCTGTGATGCCCTTGCGGGCGGTTATCCGGCGTGTTCAGTCGAACATCGCGCTGATGGATTCTTCGTTGCTGACCCGGCGGATGGCTTCGCCCAGCGTGGCGCTGATGGAGAGCTGCCGGATCCGGGCGCAACTGCGCGCCCGTTCGCTCAAGGGAATGCTGTTGGTGACCACCAGCGCATCGAGATCGGAGCCGCTGATGTTGTCGACTGCCGGCCCCGACAGCACCGGGTGCGTACAGTAGGCCACCACCTTGGTAGCGCCGTGATTTTTGAGGGCCTCGGCCGCCTTGCACAGCGTCCCCGCGGTATCCACGATGTCGTCGACCAGCAGGCAGGTCCGACCTTCGACTTCGCCGATCACGTTCATCACCTGGGTCTGATTGGCTTCGGGACGCCGCTTGTCGATGATGGCCAGTTCGGTGTTCAGTTGTTTGGCGATGGCGCGGGCACGCACCACGCCGCCGATGTCGGGGGAGACCACCAGCAGGCTGTCGTAATTCTGACGCTCGATGTCGGCGACCAGCACCGGTGCGCCATAGACATTGTCCACCGGGCATTCGAAAAAGCCCTGGATCTGCTCGGCGTGGAGATCCACGGTGAGCACCCGGCTGACGCCGACGTTGTTGATCATGTCGGCGACCACGCGGGCGCTGATCGGAACCCGCGCCGAGCGCACCCGGCGGTCCTGGCGGGCGTAGCCGAAATACGGCAGCACCGCGGTGACCCGGCTGGCCGACGCGCGGCGCAGGGCATCCACCATGAACACCAGCTCCATCAGATTGCGATGGGTGGGCGTGCAGGTGGGCTGAATGATGAAAACGTCGCGGCCGCGGACATTTTCGCGGATCTCGATGTTGATCTCGCCGTCCGAAAACTGCGCTACCAGGGCATTGCCGAGCGGCAGACCGAGGTAGCGAGAAATTTCCCGCGCGAGTTCCGGGTTGCCATTCCCGGAAAATACCATCAGGTTTGCCATGGCTGTGTCCTGGAAACGGCGTCACCGGACGCCGGGGTGACAGGTTGTGGCTGGGGCGGGAGGACTCGAACCTCCGAATGGCGGGATCAAAACCCGCTGCCTTGGCCGCTTGGCGACGCCCCAAAAACCTGTGTCGTTTGCTCTACAACCGGCGGTCAGGTCTGTCGCAGGGGGGAAATGTTAACCCCCTGCGCCACGAACGCTGACCAAGCCGCGGGAACTTCCGCCAACGTTGCCCGGGCACTTTCCCGATCGTCGAAACGGGCAAACAGGCAAGCGCCGGTGCCGGTCAGGCGCGGTGGCGCGTAGCGCGCCAACCAGAGCCGTGCCTCACGCACCTGAGGGTACATGGTCTCGACCACCGACAGACAGTCGTTGGTCGTGCCCTCCCCGGAAAAGGCGCGTATTTTCATCGCGCGGGTATGCCTTGTCAATTGCGGATGAGCGAACACCGCAGCGGTAGCGACGTCGCAGTCCGGCTTCAGCACCAGATACCAGGCGGCGGGCAGCTCGAGCGGTGTCAGCTGCTCGCCGATGCCTTCCCCCCAGGCGCTGCGGCCCAGGATGAATACCGGTACGTCGGCGCCCAGACGCAGGCCGAGTTCGCACAATTCCTCCATGCCGAGGTGGAGTCCCCACAGACGGTCAAGACCCACCAGAACGGTGGCGGCATCGCTGCTGCCGCCACCCAGGCCACCCCCCAGCGGGAGTCGCTTGCGGATCAGGATACGGGCACCCTCGGGGCCGGGACGGTGCTCGCGCAGGGCCAGCGCTGCCCGATACGCCAGGTTGGCGGTCATGGGCACGTCCGGAAGGGTCGGCTCGACCACCACTTCGAGCGCACCGTCGGGCGTTGCGCTCAGTTCCAGTTCGTCGCCGTAATCCAGCAGTTGAAACAGGGTTTGCAGACGGTGGTAGCCGTCCGGTCGCCGTCCCAGGATATGCAGGAACAGATTGAGCTTGGCGGGCGCCGGCAGGATCAGCGGTGCGGCAGCCGCCGCCGTCAGGGTGTCGTGAAACGCCACTGCTTGATCACCAGCCGGATATGCAAACCTCCGCTGTTGGCTTCGATCCGCTTCGGCAGCAGGCCCGCGGCGGTTTCACTGTAGTCATCGAATGCCAGCGTCCAGCCGTCCTGCTCGAGTCCGCGCAGCAAACCGCCGGTATCGACGTCGAGCCGTTGCACGGGAGTGCCGCGGTAGGGAATGCCGCGCACCCAGTCGCGCAGGCGCGCGGCGGGCAAGGTCCAGCCGAACAACTGCTGGCTGAGCTCTTCCGTCGAGGCGGCGCGCCGTTCGGGCGTCCCGGGCTGACGCAGCACGGCGCCGTCGGGACCTGCCTCGATACGTGCGGTTCCGGCACCAAACGGGCCGCTCAGCGTCGCCTGGAGCGAAGCTCCCTGCTGTATCCACGTCAGGGTGGCGGATCCGCTGTCGCCCCGGCCGCTATAGCCCAACTTGCCATCGAGGTGCCAAGAGTCGATGGCCGCCATCGCGTCGCGGTGGGCGCTCCAGGCCTGGGGTGCGCGGGGCGGAGCAGTAGCGCAGCCGCCGAGGAGTGCCAGCGCCAGACCGAGCGCCAGCGCGACACGGCGGGTGTTCACAGCGGACCTGCGTTCAGGCGCTCAAGGGTTGCCTTGATGAGCGGATCGTCGGGGTGTTGCTGCAAGGCCTCGCGCCAGACTGCCCGTGCCTGTTCAGAGTCGCCCGTGCTCCACAGGACTTCGCCGAGGTGGGCCGCCACCTCCGGATCGGTGAGCAAGGCGGCGGCGCGGCGCAACTGCGCCAGCGCGGCGTCAGGCTGGCCGCGGCGGTAGAGCACCCAGCCCAGACTGTCGATGATGGAGGCGTCGTTGGGTTGCAGCGCCAGCGCACGCTCGATCAGGCTCTGGGCTTCCTCGTAGCGGGTACTGTGGTTGGCGAGCGAATAGCCCAGTGCGTTCAAGGCAGCGGCATTATCGCTGTCCTTGTCCAGGATGGCGCGCAGATCCCGTTCGACGGCGGCGATGTCGCCCATTTTTTCACTGGCCAGCGAGCGCGCATAGAGCAGATTGATGTCGCCGGGAAACGCCTCCAGACCCTCGGTCAGCAGATCCTGCGCCGAGCTGTAGTAGTGCTCGCGCATCAGTAGTTCCGACTCGATCTGAAACAGCTCGGGGGCCTGTTCCCGATGCCGGGAGCGCAATTCCTGGAGATACAGTCGCGCGGCAGTGAGCTTGCCCTGCTGTGCCAGCAGATTGGTGAGGCGGGCGGTCGCCGGCAGCAAGGCCATGCCCTGTGCTTGTCGGTAGTGCCCGATCGCGTGTGTGGTATCGCCGGCGATCTCGGCCAATTGGCCGAGGTAAAAATGCGCGTCATTGCGCAGTTCGGGATCACGCACCAGCAATTCCAGTTCAGTGCGGGATTTTTCCGGAAGGCCTGAATCCCGGTAGGCGAGCGCCAGACCAAAGTGCAGGCTGTTGTCGTCGGGATTGATGCGCGAAAGTTGCTCCAGCTTCTCGATGGCGAACGCCGTATCGTGACGGCTGAACAGCATCCGCACATAGGCGCGGCTCAGGCCGGGATTTTCGGGATGGTCGCGCACCGCCTGCTCCAGTTGCGCGAGCGCCTTCTCCTTGCTGCCGGTCTCGTCCAGCAGCTGCGCGTGGAGCAGTTGGTCGGCCGGCTCGTCGGGCTGCAACTTGATGAGTCGAGCACTGAGCGCGAGTGCTTCCAGGAGTTGCCCGGCCTGCCACAGGAGCAGCGCCTGGCCAAACAGCAGGTCGACGTCATCCGGATGGCTGTGCGCCAGATCCCGGTAATCAGCCAGTAGTGCTGCGTGCTGGTCGGCCGGCAAACTCGCCGCCTGGGCCGCCAGCTGCCGCAGCGGCTGCCCGTCTCCATTTTCCAGCAAAAATCGCGCGTGCACCAAGGCGTCCTGGGCCTTGCCCTGACGCAACAGGGTGAACAGGGCCAGCTCCCGGGCCTGGACGTTGTCGGGCTCGCGATCCGCCCACAGCAGACCGAGCTCGCCGAGCACGGCTTCGTCGCCAGCGTACTGGGCAATCTGAACCGCGCGCGCAATCACGCCGGGATCGCCGGTAATCCGGGCTTGTTCTACATAGTTGCGCAGTGCGAAAGGGAGATCGCCGCGCAGGCCGGCGGTTTCGGCCGCGAGCAAGGTGTACAGCGTTTGTGTCGGGAAGGCCTGAACGGGATAATCCTGTTCCTCGTCGCCAGCAGGGGATTCCTGGGCCGAGCCGGGGTCGTCGCCTGCGGCGTCCGTCGGGTGCGAGTTCAGGTTTCCGGCGCACGCAGACACCAGGACGACACAAAGACCGACCAGCAGGCTAATCGCGCGAATCACGGTGGATGGAAGTCCTCACAAACGATCGCTATTGTAGCAACAACCCTTATGACAAATTTCCGGTGGCAATGGTTTCACGGTGCAGTGTGCCGACGTTCCGTGCGATCTGGCCTGTGCTTTCACGCAGTCGCTAGCATTGCCAACGCTTAGCCGGCGGACATGACGATTCTGGCGTTTGGCCTGAACCACGACACTGCACCGGTGGTATTGCGCGAGCGCGTGGCATTTGCGCCCGAGGCCGTCGCGGACCATCTCCACCGCGCGCGACGGGAGCTGGGGCTGGGGGAAGTGGCCATTCTCTCGACCTGCAATCGCACCGAAATCTATGCCGCCGGCGATGCCGGTTTGGACGCACTGTGCGACTGGCTGGCGACCGTTCACGGAGTGGCGCCGGAGGAACTCGCCGGCGGTTGTTACGTCCATCGCGATGCGGATGCGGTGCGACACCTGATGCGGGTGGCCAGCGGCCTGGACTCGCTGGTGCTGGGGGAGCCGCAGATTCTCGGTCAACTGAAGTCGGCCTATGGGGTCGCGCAGGGCGCGGGTACGGTGTCGACGGTACTGGAACCGGTGTTTCAGGCGGTGTTCGCCGCTGCCAAGCGGGTGCGTGCCGAGACTGCCATCGGCGCCAATCCCGTCTCGGTCGCCTATGCGGCGGTCGGGCTCGCCCGGCAGATCTTCGGGCGGCTGGACGGTGTGCGCGCCCTGTTGATCGGTGCCGGCGATACCATCGAACTGGTTGCGCGCCATTTGCACGATGCCGGGGTGGCGGGACTCACCTGTGCAAACCGGACCCTGGAGCGGGCGGCGGAAGTCGCGGCGCGTTACGGCGCCAATGCCATCCTGCTCGCCGATCTTCCCGAGCACCTGCACAAGGCCGACGTGGTGATTTCATCCACCGCCAGCCAGTTGCCGGTGCTGGGCAAGGGCGCGGTGGAATCGGCGCTCAAGCGCCGCCGGCACCGGCCCATGCTGATGGTGGACATCGCCGTGCCCCGGGACATCGAGCCCGAGGTCGACCAGCTCGATGATGTTTATCTCTACACAGTGGATGATCTCCGCGATGTGATCGACGAGGGCCGCCGTGCCCGCGAAGACGCCGCCGTTGCCGCCGCGGAGATTGTCGATTCCGAAGTTTCGCGCTGGCAGCGCCGGCAACTGGCGCGCGATGCGGTGGGCACCATCCGCGCCTTTCGCGACAGCGCCGCGACACTCCGGGATGCCGAGCTCGACAAGGCGCTGCGCGCGCTGGAGTCCGGGCAGTCCGCCGATGTCGTGGTGCGCCAACTGGCGCACGGACTCACCAACAAGCTGCTGCACCGTCCCACCGAGCAACTGAAACGGGTCGGGGAGGAAGGCAGCGAGGAACCACTGCGCTGGCTCCAGAAGCTGTTCGACCACGATGATTCAACCCCGGGCGCAACCTGATCCCCGGTGCAACCCGGCCCCGAAGGAAAGTAGCCGTCACTCTGGAGCTCCAATGAAAGCCTCACTGCGCGCCAAGCTGGACCAGCTCGTCGAGCGCCATGAAGAGGTCGGGCATCTGCTCGGCTCTGCCGACGTGATCGCGGACCAGGATCGCTTTCGCGCGCTGTCCCGGGAATACGCCGAACTCGAGGCCATCGCCGTCACCTACCAGCGCTACCGCAAGGTGGTGGCCGACAGCGCCGCGTCCGCGGAACTGCTGCGCGATGCCGACCCCGAGCTGCGCGCGCTCGCGCAGGACGATCTGGCGGCGGCGGAGGCCGAGCGCGGCCAGCTGGAAGCGGAATTGCAGTTGCTGTTGTTGCCCAGGGATCCCAGCGACGACGCCAATGTATTTCTCGAAATCCGCGCCGGCACCGGCGGCGACGAGGCGGCGATTTTTGCCGGCGACCTGTTCCGCATGTACTTCCGCTACGCCGAATCCCGCGGCTGGCGCATGGAAGTCATCAGCCAGCGCCCCGGCGAGCACGGCGGCTACAAGGAGATCATCAGCCGCATCGTCGGCGCCGGCGCCTACTCGCGCCTCAAGTTCGAATCCGGCGTGCACCGCGTGCAGCGTGTACCGGCGACGGAATCCCAGGGTCGCATCCACACGTCCGCCTGCACCCTCGCCGTCATGCCCGAAGTGGCCGAAATCGATGGCGTGGTGATCAATCCCGCCGATCTGCGCGTCGATACGTTCCGCTCCTCGGGCGCGGGCGGTCAGCATGTCAACGTCACGGATTCCGCCGTGCGCATCACCCACCTGCCCACCGGGACCGTGGTGGAATGCCAGGACGAGCGCTCGCAGCACAAGAACCGCGCCAAGGCGATGGCGCTGCTGCAAGCGCGCATCCTGGCCGGGATGCAGGACCGCCAGGCGCGCGAGCAGGCCGAACTGCGCCGCGGCCTGGTGGGCAGCGGCGATCGCTCCGAGCGCATTCGCACCTACAACTATCCCCAGGGGCGGGTCACCGACCACCGCATCAATCTGACCATTTACCAGCTCGACAGCGTGCTCGACGGCGCCCTCGATGCGGTGATCGAGCCGCTGATCAACGAATACCGCACCGAGCAGCTCGCGGCCCTCGCCGACTGACGATGGCCACCGTTGCAGAACTGCTGGCCCGCGCCGGCGAGTTGCGGGAGGTCGCGGCGAGCCATCGCCTCGATACCGAATTGCTCTTGTGCAAGGTGCTGGAGCGCGGGCGCGCATTTCTCTACGCGCATGCGGAAACCGAGCTGACTGCGGCCCAGTCGACCGCGTTTGCGGCCCTGTTTGAGCGCCGCAAGGGCGGTGAGCCCATGGCCTATATCCTGGGCGAACGGGAGTTCTGGACCTTGCAGCTCAAGGTATCGCCGGCGACCCTGATCCCGCGTCCGGAAACCGAATTATTGGTGGAATTGGCCCTCGCGCTGGTCGCGGAGCCCGCCGCACGGGTGCTGGATCTGGGCACCGGCAGCGGCGCCATCGCGCTCACCCTGGCCCGGGAACGGCCCGCCTGGCAGGTCACCGGGATCGACAGCTCCGCCGCGGCACTCGCCGTCGCCGAGGCAAACCGGGCGGCACTCCAGCTGGACAATGTGCGGTTCCGATACGGCGACTGGCTGGCCGGAGAGACCGACCGCTATCACCTGATTGTCGCCAATCCGCCCTACATCGACGCCGCCGATCCCCATCTTGCGCGCGGCGACGTGCGCTTCGAGCCGCGCGCGGCCCTGGTCGCCGCCGACGCCGGCATGGCCGCGCTGCGCGCGATCAGCGCCGGGGCGCCGGCGCACCTGTGCCCCGGCGGCTGGCTGCTGCTGGAGCACGGCAGCAGCCAGGGCGCGGCGGTGCGCGAGTGTTGTGCCGCCGTGTTGCGGGAGGTGCGGACCTGGCGCGATCTGGCGGGCTGCGAGCGGGTCACCGGCGGGCGCCTGCCGGCTTGAGCGGTACGCTCGGCTAGAATTCCCGCCACAAGAATCATCAAAACACGGGGGGCACCATGAAAATCGACAGCAGTTTCAGTTTTGGCGACCGGCTCGATGACATCGCGGCGATCCAGGCCGAATTTCAGGCGCGCGAACGCCTGGGTTTCGACGGCGTGGTCACCGCGGAGATCCGCAACGACCCGTTTCTGGTGGTGGGCATGGGCGCGGCGGTCACCCAGCGGATCGAACTGCGCACCGGGATCGCGGTGGCCTTTGCGCGCAGTCCGATGACGACCGCCTATACCGCGCACGATCTCAATGTCTATTCCCGCGGCCGTTTCACGCTCGGACTGGGATCGCAGATCCAGGCGCATATCACCAAACGCTTCGGCATGCCCTGGCACGGGCCGGCGCAGCAGATGGCGGAATTCATCCGCGCGCTGCACGCCATCTGGGATTGCTGGTATGACGGCAAGCCGCTCAATTTTCGCGGGGAGTGCTACCGCCACACGCTGATGACGCCGGATTTCACCCCACTGAACACCCAGTATGGCCGCCCCAGGGTGGTGATGGCGGCCGTGGGTCCACTGATGATCAACGCCGCCGCGCGCGAGGCCGACGGCATCCTCATCCACACGTTTTGTACGCCGAAATATCTGGAGGAAGAAATTTTGCCGCGCATCCATGCCACGCTCGCGGAGCGCGGCCGGCCTCGCGAGAGTTTCGAGGTGTCGTTCCCGCCGTTTGTGGTCACCGGCCGCACCGAGGCGGAGTTCGCGGCCGCCAAGCAGCGCGTCAAGTACCGCATCGCCTTCTACGGCTCGACGCCGGCCTATCGCCCGGTGCTGGAATGCCACGGCTGGCAGGATCTCCAACCCAAGCTCAACCAACTATCGAAAAACAACGGCTGGGACCGGATGCCGGATCTGATCAGTGATGAAATGCTGGAAACCTTCGCCGTGGTGGGAGAACCCCGCCAGGTCGCCCAACAGATCAAGGCGCGCTACGGTCACCTGGTGGATCGGCTGACGCTCGAAAGCGGTTTGCCGGAGGACGTCCTGAGCGAACAGATGCGGATCATGCGCGGGCAATGAAAAACCCGGCCTTGCGGCCGGGTTCCAGACAACGCGGTGCCTGATTGAGGCTTCAGCCGTCGCCGTGGCGCAGCAGACGGCCGGAGTAGGTGTTGGTCTGTTGGTCGTGGTCGATGGTGACCTGACCGTTGACCAGCACATAGTCGTAGCCCTTGGCGCGCTGGACGCGCCGCCACTCGCCGGCCGGCATGTCGTGGGTGATTTCGGCCGGCAGCGCTTCGAGTTTCTCGTAGTCGTAAATCACGATGTCCGCCGGCGCGCCCACCTTGAGCTGGCCGCGGTTGTTGAAGCCCGCGAGTGCCGCCGGCAGTGCGCTCAGCCGCCAGTGAACTTCTTCCAGGGACAGCATCTTGTGCTCGCGCACATACTTGGCGATGGCTTCCGTGGGATAGCGGCCCGCGGTCAGGAAGCGGGTGTGGGCGCCGCCATCGGAAACCCCGAAGGTGACATAGGGATCGTCGATGATCTCTTTCATGTACTGGAGGTTGCCGGCGTTGGGCAGGGTGGCGAAGAACTCGGCCTTGAGGTTGGTGCCGACGGCGATGTCGAGCATCGCATCGATCGGATGCTTGCCGGTCTTCTGCGCGATCAGGCTGAGCTTGTGGTCCTTGAACTCGTTGAACTTGTCCGAGTGCGTGCGCACCAGCACGGTCTCTTCGATCGGCCCGGTGGCGGCGATGCCCGGCGGATTGTCCTTCAGCGATTGCCGCAAGGCGGGATCGGCCATTTTCGCCAGCCGTTCTTCGACGGTGCCGGTGGTGACGTGACGCCAGGCGGGAGAATCGTCCCACAGGTTCCATTCGTCGAGGGAGAAGGTGAACCCGGAATCCGTGGTGAGCCCCTGGCCGTAGACCTTGTTGCCGCGCGCGTGGCATTCGGCCAGCCAGCGCAATGTGCTGCGGTGGATTTCGGGGTCGCTCGCCACGGCCTGCACCACGTTGTAGAGCAGCGGACGGCCGCTGACGGCGGCGACTTCTTCCATGTGGGCCCGATCCTTCGTGGGATCGTTGCCGCTCAGCATGGTCATCTGGATAAAGCCCTCGTTGCGCTTGGCCAGCACCTTGGCGAGCGCTATGCAGGTCTCGTCGTGCATGACGTCAGTGGGCATCGGGGTGCCATCGAAATCCCGCTGCACGTCGGCGCCGCAGCCCGGCGCCAGACGTTGTGCCGACCAGCCGCAGCCGCCGGCATCCATGGCTTCTTCCAGCAGGCGGCAGATTTCGGCTTCTTCTGCCGCGGTCGGCAGGGCGCCGGCCTTTGCGCGCTCCATGCCCATCACCCAGGTCAGCAAGGGCGCGACCGGCACATAGGGCAGAATGTTGATCGCCTTGGGGGTACGGTCGATGCTGTCGAGATAGTCCGGGAAGGTCACCCAGTCCCAGGGCATGCCCGCTTTCATGGATTCGAAGGGGATGGCCTCGACGCGCGTCATCGACAGCATGGAGCGCTCGCGCAGCTCGGGCGCCACCGGCGCGAAGCCGAACCCGCAGTTGCCGATCACCACCGAGGTGATGCCGTGCCAGCCGGACAGCGTGCAGTAGGGATCCCAGAACAGTTGGGCGTCGTAGTGGGTGTGCAGGTCGATGAAGCCTGGGCAGACATGCTTGCCTTCGGCGTCGATCACCTTGGCGGCGTCCTTGGCGTCGAGGCGGCCGATCTTGGTGATGGTGCCGTCCTTGATGCCGATATCGGCGCGGTAGCGCGGAATGCGGGTGCCGTCGAAGATCGTGCCGTTCTTGATGATGGTGTCGAATTGCGTCATTGAAAACCTCCCGGTAAGGGGGCCGGCGGAACCCGAAGCGGCGGTTGTCGGTTAGGGTCGCAATGCCTCAGGGGTAGGCCCCTTGTTATGTTGTAACCAGTTTGGTGCAAGTGGTACTCAGGTTCGGCTGACTATAGACCAGCGCGATGCCAATGCACAGCACCGCCGGATGAGGGTCCGGTCCCGGCGGTTTCTGGTCGCGGGCGTGGTTTCGCGACCGCAGGCCAAGCCGGGTGCCGACGCAATGCGGATGAAGAAAACCTGGCAGGGAAGACTATTATTGAAGGCAAGCAAGGGCTGGCCGCGCAACGAAGCAGAGGGTTGCCGCGGCAGTTTTACAACAAGCTGCTAGGCGATGCCGTAAGCGCGCGCGGTCTGCAACAGCAGCAGGCGGTCGGTGGGATCCAGGGCAACGAACTCGCAGCCGACGTATTGCTGCCGCAGCCCACCGGGGTCCTTTTGTTGCCAGGCGATTCGAATCCCGGCGTCAATGGCTACCATGCCCTTGTCGGGGTGAGGCAGGTGGATGGTAACCAGGCGCGAACCCGGCATGGGCAGTTTGTCATGCGCATGCAGCATCATGCCGCCGGTGGCGATATCGCCCAGGTAGCCGATCACCTTGCGGCTGGCATGGTCGTATATCTTGGCAAGAGCGACGAAGCGGGTGCGCCGTGAACGGCGGGGGTCGATAGCGGCGGGTCTGGATTGGGGCGTTGACATCGGTGGATGATAGCCACCCCCCCGGGCGCTGCCAAGCGGCAGTCGAGTCGTCAGGCGACCGACGGGCCGCAGGCGGGACTCGGCGGACGACGCTTGGCGAACGAAACAACTGAACAACGAAACAGTGAGGAATGCATGGCAGGTAACGGGTCGTCGGTCTGGATGCTCGGGTTGCAGGTGTTCGCGGTAGGCGTGCTCGCCCTGCTGGCCATGGGTGTGCTGGCGATCCTGTGGATGTACATCCAGGATGTGCGCCAGAAGCGCCACGCGATCCGCCGCAACTTCCCGGTGATCGGGCGCTTTCGCTATTGCCTCGAGCATCTCGGACATTTCTTTCGCCAGTATTTCTTCGCGATGGATCGCGAGGAAATGCCGTTCAACCGCGCTCAGCGCACCTGGGTCTATCGCGCCGCCAAGAATATCGACAGCACCCTCGCGTTTGGCTCCACGGCCAACCTGACAGCGCCCGGCGCCGTGATCTTCGTACCGGACGTCTTTCCCACCCTGGAAGAGGATGCGGTGACGGCCGATCCGCTGCTGATAGGTCCGCACTGCGCCAATCCCTATCTGGCGCCGTCCTTCTTCAATGTATCCGCGCTGAGCTATGGCGCCATTTCGAAAGCGGCGACACTGGCCCTGTCGAGAGGTGCCGCGCGCGCCGGGTGCTGGCTCAACACTGGCGAGGGCGGGCTTTCTCCCTATCACCTCGATGGCGGCTGCGATCTGGTATTTCAGATCGGCACCGCCAAATACGGTGTGCGGGATGCCCAGGGACGTCTCAGCGACGAGCGTCTGCGCGAACTCGCCGCGCACCAGCAGATCAAGATGTTTGAGCTCAAGCTGAGCCAGGGCGCCAAACCCGGCAAGGGCGGTATCCTGCCGGGGATCAAGGTGACCGAAGAGGTCGCGCGTATCCGCGGGATTCCGGTCGGACACGATTCCATCAGCCCCAACGGCCACCCCGAAGTACGCAATGTCGAACAGTTGCTCGACATGATTGGCCACATTCGCGCGGTCACCGGCAAGCCCGTCGGCTTCAAGCTGGTGATCGGCGGTGGCGGGTTTCTCGACGAGCTCTGTCGGGCAGTGCTGCGTCGCGGGCCGGAGCAGGCCGCGCCGGATTTCATCACGCTCGACAGCGGCGACGGCGGCAGCGGCGCGGCGCCCCAGAGCCTCATGGATCATGCCGGGCTGGGTATTCGCGAGACCCTGCCCGCCGTGGTGGACACACTGCGCGAGTACGGGCTGCGGGAGCGCATCCGGGTCATCGCGGCTGGCAAGCTCATCCTGCCTGTCGGCGTGGCCTGGGCGCTGTGCGTGGGGGCCGATTTCGTAGTGTCGGCGCGAGGCTTCATGTTCGCGCTCGGCTGCATCCAGGCGATGCAATGCAATCGCAACACCTGCCCGACCGGCATCACCACCCACAACCCGGACTTGCAGCGCGGGCTGGACCCCGCCGACAAAACCGCGCGCGTAGCTCACTACGTTGCCAACATGGTCAAGGAAGTCGGGGTAATCGCGCACAGCTGCGGGGTCCGCAGTCCGCGGGATCTGCGCCGCACCCACGCCCGCATCGTCACCGAATTTGGCCAATCCGAATCCCTGGACCGCTACTACGCGAAAGCCTCGGTACAGAACCCGGTGTTTCCCCGTTGACTTCGCCACGGTCACCGCGCCGCCTGGATTTCTGCCGCGGCATTACCTCCAGATGAACCAACACCACATGAATCAACACCATCGGATTGGCGTGTCGCCAATGTCTGGACCGATCACCGCCTACGGCAAACTCCACCAAGGCCTGTTCCGGCGCCTGCGCCCTCTCGACGGCCTGCCCCCGCTGCTGCTGAGACTCTATCTCGCGCCGGTCATGATCGCGGTCGGGCTGCACAAGTTTCGCAACTGGGACGACATGGTCGCCTGGTTCGGCAATCCCGACCGGGGTCTGGGGCTGCCGGCCCCCGCCCTGATGGTGGCGCTGGCGGAAAAGGGCAATTTCGTGGTGCTGAATAACGGCATCGAGTTTGCCGCCACCTACTTCATCATGCTGCTCAGCCTGTTTTTCTCGGGGGGTGGTCGTTACGTCAGCCTTGATTATTGGCTGGCCCGTCGCACTGGCGCGGTTCCCACCGGCTGAGCGCGCCGGATCCGCGCGACCCCCGTGCTACAATCCTGCGGAATTTCGATCCCGCCGCCTTTCGCATTCTGCGGGCGGCCGCAACCGGAGTCGTGAATAATTTCCAGCATGAATGATCCCCAGCAATCGAGCCCGGCGGCCACCGGATCCGGCCGCCGCCCCCGTGGGCACGGCAATCGCGCCGACCAGGCCGTTCCCGGCGACCAGGCCGCTCCCACCGGGCAGGCGGCCTGGAGTCCGGACCAGTTTCAGGTTGAGCCCCAGCCGGGCATGATGCGGTTTCAGGATCTGGATCTTGCGCCGGCTTTGCTGCACGCCATCGCCGATCTGGGGTTTCGCTACTGTTCGCCGATCCAGGCGCGCGCGCTGCCCTTTGCTCTGCGCGGCCATGACGTGGTGGGCAAAGCCCAGACGGGTACCGGCAAAACCGCGGCTTTCCTGATCACCATCATCACCGACCTGCTGAACAACCCGGTCGAGGGCGAGCGTTTTGCCGGCGAGGCGCGCTCCCTGGTGATCGCCCCGACGCGGGAGCTGGTGATGCAGATCGCCCAGGACGCCAAGGATCTGTGCAAGTACACCGATCTCGAGGTTCACACGCTGGTCGGCGGCATGGATTACGACAAGCAGCGCCAGCACCTGCACCAGCGCCATTGCGACATCCTGGTGGCAACGCCCGGGCGCCTGCTCGATTTCTGCAACAGCCGCGATGTCTACCTCGATCAGGCCGAGATTCTGGTGATCGACGAGGCCGACCGCATGCTGGACATGGGTTTCATTCCCCAGGTGCGGCGCATCGTCCGCCTGACTCCCAACAAGGCCGAACACCGCCAGACCCTGATGTTTTCCGCCACCTTCACCGACGACGTCCATCGCCTGGCGGAGCAATGGACCGAGCGCCCCGTGTTCGTCGAGATCGAGCCCGAGCGGGTGGCGGCCGAGTCAGTGAATCAACGGGTGTTCATCACCGAGGCGCGCAAGAAATTTGCGTTGCTGCGCAATCTGCTGCGCGATCCCGAAGTGGAAAGCGCCATCGTCTTTGCCAATCGCCGCGATCAGTGTCGCAAGCTCCAGGAGCGCCTGCGCGCCGCCGGGATCGAGGCGGGACTGCTCTCCGGAGAGGTCGCCCAGAACCAGCGCGTGCGCACGCTCGATGCGTTCAAAAGCGGCAAGCTCAAGGTGCTGGTCGCTACCGACGTGGCCGGGCGCGGGCTCCATGTCGACGGCATCAGCCACGTCATCAACTACACGCTGCCGGAAGAGCCCGAGGACTATGTCCACCGCATCGGGCGCACCGGGCGTGCCGGCAAGACCGGCACCTCGATCAGTTTCGCCTGCGAGGACGATGCGTTTCTGCTCGAACCCATCGGCGTGCTGCTCGGCAAAAAGCTCGACTGTGAACAGCCTCCCGAGGAACTGTTGCAGACCTGAAGCCTGCGGCTGACGCCGCCCGCCGTCGCCGCACACTGCCGCCGGGTTTTGCCGGTTCCGACTTGATGCCACAATGCCGGCCCCAATCCCTCACGGGCCGGAGCCATGTCCAAACCCCTCGCGGGCGTCCGCGTCCTCGATCTGACCCACATCCTCTCCGGCCCCTTCGCCACCATGACGCTCGCCGATCTCGGCGCCGAAGTGGTCAAGGTGGAACCGCCGGAAGGCGAGCGCACGCGCAGTCTGCTGGCCCGCGATCCCAAACACTCCATCGCCGGCATGGGTGCCTATTTTCTGTGCCTGTCGCGCAACAAGAAGAGCGTGGTGATCGATCTCAAGACCGCCGCCGGACGCGAACTTTTCTATGAGCTGGTCGCCCACGCGGACATCGTGTGCGACAACTTCAGCGTCGGCGTCACCGCGAAGCTCGGCATCGACCACGACCGCCTGGCGGCCATCAACCCGCGCATCATCACCTGCTCGGTGACCGGGTTCGGCGAGACGGGCCCCGGGCGCAACCGCACCGCCTTCGACCAGGTGGTGCAGGCCTATGGCGGCAATATGTCGATCACCGGCAACGATGCCGAACATCCGCTGCGCTCGGGGCTGCCCATCGCCGATCTCGGCGGCAGCCTGTTCGGGCTGGTGGGCATCCTGACCGCCCTCTACGAGCGCGAGCGCAGCGGCTGCGGCCAGCATCTCGACATCTCCATGCTGGACGGCCAGATCGCCATGATGAGCTACATGGCCACCATGTATTTTCTGTCGGGCGAAGACCCGGAGCCGATCGGCAACTCCCATTTCGTCCACGTGCCCTACAACAGCTTCCGTACCCGCGACGGCTTCATCGTGATCGCGGTGATCTTCGACGAGTTCTGGCAGAGTCTGCTGGAAGTGCTCGGCGCCGAGGATCTGCGCCAACCCGCGTTCGATCATCAGCCCGGCCGGCTCGCCAACAAGGCCTTGATCGAGGGCCGGGTGGGCGAAATCTTCGCGACCAACACCAACGCGTATTGGCTCGAACGACTGGAAGCCGTGCGCATTCCCTGCGCGCCCATGAACACCTTCAGCCAGGCGCTCGCCGATCCCCAGGTGCGCCACCGCGAGATGGTGGTCGAGGTCGGCCATCCCGACGGCGGGCGCACCCATGCCCCGGGCAATCCGATCAAGCTCTCGCGCAGCGATCCCGCCACTTTCGATCCCGCGCCGACGCTCGGGCAACACACCGACCAGGTGCTGACCGAATGGCTCGGGCTCGATGCCGCCGGCATTGCGCGCTGGCGCGAGGCCGGCGCCACGCGCTAGGGATGCATCGAATAACCACCTGATCGTCGTTCCCGCGCAAGCGGGAACCCAGGGATCTCAGAGCCTTCTGGATGCCCGCCCCGAGGCCGTGTGAAAACGCGGCAGGTGGGCAAAGCGCAGCGTGCCCACGCGGATCTTCGCCCGGCACCGAGCCGGAATCCCGGTGGGCACGGCCTATCGGCCTTTGCCCACCCTACAGTCGGTTTCCGCCGTCCGTGGCGGTCGCACAGGAAAGCCGTTTGCCGTCGTCCGCGCCAGGGTCTAGCATCGGAACCAGATTGCAGACCCCTGACGGAGACCAATCATGATAATTCGCGACAAGTTCTACATTGACGGCGCCTGGGTGACGCCCGTCGGTACCGGCACCCTGGATGTGATCGACGCCTCCACCGAGGAGGTCATGGGCCGCGTCCCGGACGGCGTCGAAGCCGATGCCAACCGCGCGGTCGAGGCCGCGTCCCGCGCCTTCGAGACCTGGGGTCAGACCACCGCCCAGGAACGCCGCGCCCTGCTGATGAAACTGCGCGAGGGCCTCGCGGCCCGCATCGATGAACTGGGCGAAATCATGGCCGGCGAAGTGGGCATGCCACTCGCCATGAGCAAGAACATCCAGGCCGGCCTGCCGCTGGTCAGCATCGACAATTTCGTCAAGATTCTTGCCGACTACCGCTTCGAGGAACGCATCGAAAATTCCCTGGTGGTGAAAGAGCCCGTGGGCGTGGTTGCCGCCATCACGCCCTGGAACTACCCCCTGCATCAGATCATGGCCAAGATCTGCCCGGCGCTCGCCGCCGGCTGCACCGTGATCGTCAAGCCCAGCGAAGTCGCGCCCCTCGCCGCCTTTGTGCTGGCCGAGGAAGTGCATCGCGCCGGCTTTCCGCCCGGGGTGTTCAACCTGATCACCGGCGTCGGGCCGGTGGCGGGTGAGGCGCTGGCGCGCCATCCCAAGGTGGACATGGTGTCCTTCACCGGCTCCACCCGCGCCGGCAAACGCGTCGCCGAGCTGGCGGCGCAGACCGTCAAGCGCGTGGCGCTGGAACTGGGCGGCAAATCAGCGTCCATCATCCTGGAAGACGCCGACCTCGAAGACGCCGTGCGCGGCACCGTCAACGACTGCTATTTCAACAGCGGCCAGACCTGCTCCGCCCACACCCGCATGCTGGTGCCCCGCGCCGCCCATGCGCGCGCCGCCCAAAAAGCCAAGGAAGTGGCCGAATCCTTCACCCTGGGCCAGTCCGCCGATCCCAAAGCCAAGCTCGGGCCGCTCATCTCCAGGACCCAGCAGGAGCGGGTGCGCAGCTACATCCGCAAGGGCATCGAGGAGGGCGCGGAACTGATCACCGGCGGCGCGGACCAGCCCGACAATCTGCCCAAGGGCTTCTTCGTCAAACCCACGGTGTTCGGCAATGTCTCCCCCGACATGACCATCGCCCAGGAAGAGATCTTCGGCCCGGTGCTGAGTATCATCCCCTATGACACCGAGGACGAGGCCGTGGAAATAGCCAATGGCACCGTGTACGGCCTCTCCAGCGGGGTCTGGTCCTCGGACGAGAATCACGCCCGCCGCGTCGCCCGGCGCATCCGCGCCGGCCAGGTGGTCATCAACGGCGGTAGCTTCAACATGATGGCGCCCTTCGGTGGCTACAAGCAGTCCGGCCACGGGCGCGAACACGGGCCTTACGCGCTGGATGAATACTTGCAGACCAAGTCGTTGCAGATGTGAGTTCATCGCGGCTTGCCAACCGGCCCGATAACAGGAAACCGGCACCGCGCCCTGGCCGCGCCTGAAGTCATGGCTCTTGAAGGTGAAAAACTTGAGGCTGGAAAACTTGAGGGTGGAAGACGTGGGAGGGGAAGATTTGGTGTTTAATGGGTAATGACCTGGCCCAAATCAAATCCCCTGTCGCGTACAGGTTGTCCAATGACCAGTTAAGGGAGTGTTCGCGACCGACAAACCACCGAGTGACAATGCAACAATTCCTGTTGCCTGATCGTTACCAACCAGGAGATCATCATGACCAAACCAGCATCGTTGGCCGAAGCCATTGAGCAATTGGAGAAGGAAGGCAGTACAGCAGCCAAGGAAGTGAAGGCATTTGTCGAAAGAGATCTGCACGACATCAAGCAGGCTCTGGCGGAATTGCAGCCCTACGTGGCGGGACTGAAATCCGGCCTCGGCAAGGACGTCAAACATGCGCAGAAACAAATCGAACATTCCGTTGAGGAGCGTCCTTGGACGGCAATGGGCATTGTCGGATTGACCGGATTTGTTCTCGGTGTGTTGTTCGGAAGCGGGCGTAAATGAATTTACGCGGAGTTGCACGCACGCTGAGCCGGCTGTTGCAGGTTCTGGCTCTCCGAGCCGCGTGGGCGCAGTATAAACACGAAAGGGTACTCGCCTATATCAGATTTCTGCGGGCCATGCGGAAGGGATCGGCTGGCTACCTCCTGGCCCTGTTTTTTCTGCATGCGTTGGTTATTGGTTTTTTTGGCAGCAGTGTGATCATTGTTCTGCTGGCCACGGAAGACCCCCGCACGCGATTGTGGGCTTTATTCGCCATTTTTGGGTCCGCGTTGCTGGTGTCGCTGGGGGTCATCGCCTACCTGCTTTCGGAGCGCGTCTGGTTCAAAGCGTCCGGCGCGGAAAAGCAAGTTAAAAGCATTCTCGAGTCTGACCAATAGCCGAATGTCGTCAACGACTGCGCTGGAGTGCGCGGAACTCCCTCTTCGCCGGCCGGCCCGCTGCCGGGTGCGCGGTTTGTAACTCGATTATCCTCAGCCACGATCATCAGAGACAGATCAGGAAGCAAGGTCATCCATGACTCCGGGCTGGAAGAGATCGACGGGGGTGTCTGGAATATCTTCTTCGGATCCTTGAAGCTGGGTAGCTTGCATGAACGCCATAGGCGAATCGAAGATGTGAGCAGACGCCTGTTGCGTCACCGGTGACTGTTACCCATGTCTCCGGACTTTTTTGTTACCTATCTCCACGACTGCTCATCACATCAGCGGGGTCAGTTCTCGCCTTGTAGCAAGCGACCCCTGACAATACGTCCCACAGTGGCGAGATGAACACCAAAGTGTTCGGCGATCTGGCGATAACTATACGAGCCGGTGCCATAGGCAGCAACAACGGCATCATCACGCTCAGGATACTTCGCCGCGATGGCCGCGAGTGTTGCAGCGGGGGGTCTGCGTTGCCTGCGTGGAATGGTCAATTCGTCTCCTTGGACCTTCGCCTTCCTTTGCATCCGTTTGACAAATTTCTCATCCCCGAGATAAATCTGCTGCTTCAGCCCTGCCCAGACACTTTCCTTGCCGACACCCTCACGAACAAATTCGCTGTAGCGCCGGCGTGCCTCGCTGCGCCGTTTCCCAAACTGGACGAGCAAACCCTCTGTCGCAAGCCAAGCCGGTACCGAGGCCTCGCCAATCATGGCGCGATAGCTGCTCCATGGGTAGGCTTGCGGATCCCTGACCATGCCTGCCCGCACAGGGTTCAGGACGACATATCGCGCCAGTTCCAGCAGGTAGGCGTCCCTGTCCACAAGAATTGCCTTGAATCGCCCCTGGAACAAATGCCCCGTGCGCTGGTGCCGCCGGTTTGATGCCTGGGTATACATGCCATTGAGCTGACGCATGCCCTTGGACAGATTCCCGTCGGGCGTTTCCACTATCAGGTGGTAATGGTTTGTCATCAGGCAATAGGCGTGACAAAGCCAGTTGAAGCGCCCAATCACCTCCGCCAGCACATCCAGAAATTTCAGGCGGTCTTCATCGTCTTCAAAGATCGGCTCGCGCCGATCGCCACGCGAGGTCACATGATAGAGCGCTGATGGGAATTCGATTCGCAGGGGTCTGGCCATGCCGCCAACCATACGCCGTTTATTGTGATGCTACAATGCGAGAACTGACCCCTGTTGCGCGCAAGCACAGCCAGAAATCTCAGCCGATCTTCATCATCTTCAAAGATCGGTTCGCGACGATCGCCACGTGAGGTCACGTGATAGAGCGCTGATGGGAATTCGATTCGCAGGGGTCTCGCCATGCCGCTAACCATACGCTGTTTGCTGCAATGCTACAATGCGAGAACTGACCCCTTAGACTACTGGTCGCGCCTGCAACGAATTGTTAGACCTTGGCGTGACTAAGTTGAGATGCTAAAAGGGAATGTCTGAGTCCTGAGCATTAGCCAGATCTACAAAATATATGATCTGGGAAGCGGTAACCGCGAGCACATACTCCGCAACCTCCACCGTTGCCACCCCTCCAGATGAACCTCCATGGCCCACTCCATCACCGCCATTCCTATATCCGTAGATACCAGTAACTGTTTGGACTAGCGCCTTCGGAATTGCAACGTCACCTGAGCCTGAGAACCACTTAGCCAAATCACCCAAGGTTGCTGCTTTTGCGGACGGGAATAGGGCCTTTCCGGCAGCCTCTACTGCGCATACAGCTTCTTTCACTGAGTTTTCGTAATCCGGCTTCGATGGATGGCGGAAAAATGCCATCGCCTTATCATAGTGCTTCCTGGCTCCAACAAGCTTTGGGTCGCCAAGAACCACTTGAGCACGGGTAGTAACTTCAACGGTGTGCTTTCTTCCCCTTCGAACCACCTTGCCGTCAGAGAACTCAAATGCTAGAGATTCTTCCGCAAAGATTCTCTGCAACTCTTCGGTTATATAGGCTTGGACCCCTGCTCTGGATGTTATCTCTTCGTAGCCATTATTCCACTCTTGGACTACCGCTGATGCAAGATGACTGTATAGGCGTTCACAAAAGTCGTAAGCCTTATCCCACTCAATATCCTGGACATATGATTGCGCATCATTCTTTGCTGCTTTCAAATCCGATGTCTTGCTTCGGTCGTACTCGATGGGCGGACGCCGACCAATCCTCTGAAGCTCCCGCGAAACTTGGACCCATGACGTGACATATTCCTTCTCTACAAGATCCATTAGCAGATGCAGAAGGGCATTGCGCGCGGTTGCGGGAAACGCCTTATCAATTTTGCGATGGGCGCCTTTATTCCGTGCAGAGAATGGAAGTTCTGACATATCGCCTCTAAGGTCTAACTATAATTAGACGCCCCAAAAGGCGTTTTGCATTGCGCCTCGAGGGTGTCTAAAAATTGAAAGAGCAAGGCGATGCAACGGGTTCTCGCCATTTGGAACCCCGAAAAGAACCCGAAAACATTCATCAATAGCACCTCCGCTCCAGCGGACTCTGCCGGCGCTCAGGGTGTCCCCATCACACCCCCGCATCAAACAATCGTTGAATACTCGAAAAATCCAGCCCGGTATTGTCATCACCGCCCAGGTGGCTATACAGGTTGTACAGGTTGTTCGCCAGGGCCCCCATCGGCGTGCTGGAGTGGCTGGCAAGCGCGGCGCCCATCGCGAGGCCCAGATCCTTCTGCATCAGCTTGACCATGAAGCCGCCCTGGTAGTCGCGGCTGGCGGGCACGTTGTCCATCACGCCGGGATAGGGATTGTATTTTTCCAGCGACCAGTTGCAGCCCGAGCTTTTCAGCATGATGTTGGACAGCGCCTTGGGATCGAGGCCGTTGTCGACGCCCAGTTGTAGCGCCTCGGCGGTGCCGATCATGTGGATGGCGAGCAGCATGTTGTTGCAGATCTTGGCGATCTGGCCGGCGCCGCTTTCGCCGGCGTGGAAGATGTTGGCGCCCATGTGTTTCAGTACTTCGCGCGCGGCCTCGACATCGGCAGCCTCGCCACCGCACATGAAGGCGAGCGTCGCGGCCTGGGCGCCGGCGACACCGCCGGAGACGGGCGCGTCCACCACGCGGATGCCGCGCTGCTTGCCCTCGGCACCGATGCGCCGTGAGCTCGCGGCGGCGATGGTGGAGCAGTCGATCGCCAGTGCCGCCGGGTTCATGAGATCGAGCAGGCCGGCGCCGTCGATATACAGACGCTCGGCAATGGCGCCGTCGGGCAGCATCGAGATGACGAAATCGGCGCCTTCGACCGCGGCTTTCTCGGTGGTTGCGGCAATACAGCCGTCCTTCACCGCCTGTTGCACCGAGGCCGGCACCAGATCAAAGGCACGCACCTGGAACCCGGCCTTGACCAGATTGGCGGCCATCGGCCCGCCCATGTTGCCCAACCCGAAAAACGCGACTGTCTTGGCCATGTTGATCCTCTGCGACAATGAATTATTGGATGGCGGACCGGAGGCGATTCATTAGTCGCTACAGGTCAGCCAGTGGATGGGGCGCAGCGCCCCAGGGCGGCGTCAGATATTGTTGCTCGATCGCCGGCGTCAGCTCGGCCAGCGTCGCGGGCACGAAGTGCGGCGTGTTGTCCTTGTCGATGATCTGGGCGCGTACGCCTTCGCGGAACACACCGTATTTGGCGCAGTTGAGCGCCGCCACCAGTTCGAGCCGGAAGGCATCGGCCAGTGACAGTTCGCGTCCGCGCCGGTTCAGTTCGTAGGCGAGAAAGATCGACACCGGGCAGCCGCGCCGGTGGGTGGCGACCGCGCGCTGGAGCCACTTGTCGTCGCCGGCGTAGGCGAGGATAGCGGCGGAAGCATCCGCGAGCGTAGCGCTTTCCGTCACCGTCGCGATCCAGTCGGCGTGGAGCTCCAGCTGCGGCAGCGGGAGTTGATCGTGGAATTCGCGCAGCAGCCAGTGCAAGGCGCCTGCGATCTGCTCATGCCGTTCGTCTGGGTCCGCCGACCATTCGAGTATTGCCAGGCGCTTCAGCAGCATCGCCTTCCCCGCATGGGGGGCGAAGGTGTCGGCGAGCCCGACGTAGAGCGCGTCGGTGGCGTTCAACTGGGCGCCGGTCAGCCCGAGAAACAGCCCGGTGTTGTCCCGCGTCCGGTTCAGAAACCAGGTGCCGCCGACATCGGGAAACAGGCCGATGCTGATCTCGGGCATCGCGAGGCGGCTGTGTTCGGTGACGACGCGGAAATCGCCGCCCTGGTAGACGCCCATGCCGCCGCCCATCACGAAGCCGTTGCCCCAGGTGATGATGGGAATGCGCGAATGGTGCAGACGATAATCGAGGCGGTATTCGCGGGAGAAGAAATCCCGCGCGTAGGGATTTTCGCCCTCGCCGTGTTCGACCATCGATTCGTACAACATGCGGATATCACCGCCGGCGGAAAACGCGCGGTCGCCGACGCTGTCGATCAGGATGGCGACAATGCTGGGATCGGTTTCCCACTGATCGAGCTGCGCGCTCAGCAGATCCACCATTTCCAGACTGAGGGCGTTGAGGGCTTTCTCGGCATTCAGCGTGGCGATGACGATTTTTTTGCCGCCGGTGCAGGCGCGCTCGGAAAAAATGACGGGTTGTTCAGTCACTCGGCTTGCTCCAGCTCAGCGGTTCTTCCACTCGGGCTTGCGCTTCTCGACGAACGCCGCGACGCCCTCTTTCTGATCGGCCATGCCCCACAGGTCCATGAAGCGGTCGCGCTCGAACTGGAAGCCGCTGTCGAGGGAGCGGTGGCGCGCCGACATGATCAGCTCCTTGCAGACGCGCACCGAGCTCGGACTCTGGTTGGCGACCTTGGCGGTCAGCTCCAGGGCCTTTTCCAGCGCCTTGCCGGTGGGCACCACTTCCTGCACCAGGCCGATTTCCAGCGCCTTGTCGGCCTTCACCCGCTCGCCGAGCAGGATCATGCGCTTGGCCCAGCCCTCGCCGATCAGCCAGGGCAGATGCTGGGTGCCGAGGCCGCCCGGCAGTAGGCCGACGGTGCACTCCGGCAGCGCCATCTGCGCCTGCTCTTCGGCAACGCGGATGTCGCAGGCGAGCGCGCACTCGAGACCGCCACCCATGGCAAAGCCGGTAATGGCGGCGACGGACACCCCCTGGTAGTTGGCCAGTGCGGTGAAAGCCACGCCAAACGCCTTGATGAAATCGTAGGCGGCGCCGGTGTCGTCGTGGTGGAAGCGGGTCAGATCGGCGCCGGCGCTGAAGAATTTTTCGCTTTCGCTGGTGAGCACCAGCGCGTAGTTGTCGCGGTCGGCGTTGAGTTCGGCGATCACCTGTTGAAGATAGCCCAGGCTCTCCGGCGTCCAGGTGTTGGCCGGCGGGTTGTTCATGGTGAGGATGGCGGTGTGCCCGCGTTTTTCGACTTTCAATTGACTGCTCATCGAATCGTCTCCGTTGCCCCTGCTTCAAGAATGCGGCGCGCGATGATCACGCGCATGATTTCGTTGGTGCCTTCCAGAATCTGATGCACCCGCGCGTCGCGGAAAAACCGCTCGATGGGGTATTCGCGCAGGTAGCCGTAACCGCCGTGCAGTTGCAGCGCCTCGTTGCAAATCTGAAAACCGATATCGGTGGCAAAGCGCTTGGCCATAGCGCAATAGGTGGTTTTGTCCGGCATCGTCGCGGTCGAGCTTGCTGGCGGCGAGACGCACCATCTGGCGCGCCGCCACCAGCTCGGTGGCCATGTCGGCGAGCTTGAATTGCAGCGCCTGAAACGCCGCGATGGGCTTGCCGAACTGGCGCCGCTCCTGGACGTAGACCTGGGCGAGATCGAGCGTGGCCTGCGCCGCACCCACCGAGCAGGCGGCGATATTGATGCGGCCGCCGTCGAGGCCCTTCATGGCGATCTTGAAACCCTCGCCCTCGTTGCCGAGGCGGTAGGCGGCGGGCACGCGCACGTCATCGAACGCGATCGCCCGCGTCGGCTGGCTGTTCCAGCCCAGCTTGGTTTCGTTCTTGCCGTAGTCGATGCCGGGCGTATCCGCCGGCACCGCGAAGGCGGTGATGCCGCCGGCGCCCGAGTCCGGCGCGCCGGTGCGGGTCATCAGCACCAGCACATCGGTGCTGCCCGCGCCGCTGATGAAGGTCTTGCCGCCGCTGATGCGGTAGTCGTCGCCATCTCTCACCGCGCGCGTGGTGATCGAGGCGGCGTCGCTGCCGGCATTGGGTTCGGTGAGGCAGTAGGACGCGAGCGTTTCGCCGGTCACCAGTTGCTCGCAGAGTTCGTCCCGCACCCGCTGCGTGCCCCAGGTGCAGGCCATCCAGGCCGCCATGTTGTGGATCGAGATAAAGGCAGCGGTCGAGGTGCAGCCGGCGGCGAGTTCCTCCAGGATGATGGTGGCGTCGAGCCGGGTCATGCCCATGCCGCCGACGGCCTCGGGGCAGTACATGCCGCAGAAGCCGAGTGCGCCGGCGGCGGCGATGGTGTCGCGGGGAAAGATCTTGCCCTCGTCCCACGCGGCGGCGTGCGGCGCCAGCTCGCCGCGGGCAAAGGCGCGCGCGGCGTCGCGAAAGGCGCGCTGCTCCTCGCTCAGTTCAAAATCCATCGCGCTGACCTTTTCCGGCTATTTCAGGTTGATGGACATGTTGGGTCCGCCGGCGCCCGGGATGCTGTCGTCGAACCAGCGCGCGGTGATGGTCTTGGTCTCGGTATAGAAACGCACCGCCTGCTTGCCGTAGGCGTGCAGGTCGCCGTGGAAGGAGCCGCGCCAGCCGGTGAACGAAAAGAACGGCAGCGGCACCGGGATGGGGACATTGATGCCCACCTGGCCGACCTGGATCTCGTGCTGGTATTTGCGCGCGGCGGCGCCGGACGCGGTGAAGATCGAGGTGCCATTGCCGCGGAAATCCCGGTTGATCAGCGCGATCGCCTCGTCGAGTGTGGCCACCTTGAGGATGCACAGCACCGGCCCGAACACCTCTTCGCAATAGAAAGCCATGTCCGGGCGCAGGTCGGTGAAGATGGTCGGGCCGATCCAGTTGCCGTTCGGGTAGCCCGCGACGGTGCAGTCGGAGCCATCGAGCAGGCAGGTGGCGCCGTCCTTTTTCGCCTGCGCGATCATGCCGACCACCCGTTCCTTGGCGGCGGCGTTGGTCAGCGGGCCATAGGCAGCGCTTTTGTCGGTCCAGACGCCGGGCTGGATTTTGCGCGCGGCAACCACCAGATCGTCGATCCAGTTCGCGGCATCGCCCACCATCACCACATTGGGAATCGCCATGCAGCGCTGGCCGGCGGCGCCGAATGCGGAGCCGATGATGTTGTTGACGACCTGGGCGCGGTTGGCGTCCGGCATCACCACCATGTGGTTGTTGGCGCCGGTCATGCACTGCATGCGCTTGAGGTTGTCGGTGCCCTTGCGGTAGATGTGCTTGCCGACAGGGACCGAACCCACGAAGGAGCCGGCGCGAATGTCCGGGTGTTCGAGCAGGTAGTCCACCTGGGGGGCGCCGCCGTGCACGACTTGCAGCACGCCGGGCGGCGCGCCGGCTTCGACGAAGAGCTCGGCGAGGCGGGTCGGCGTCAGCGGATCGCGCTCCGACGGTTTGAGCACGAAGGTGTTACCGCAGGCGATCGCCATCGGGAACATCCACAGCGGAATCATCGCCGGAAAGTTGAACGGCGTGATGCCCATGCACACGCCGAGCGGCTGGATAATGGAATAGGTGTCGATGCCGCCGGCGACGTTCTCGACGGTCTCGCCCATCATCAGGGTGGCGATGTTGGCGGCGTGTTCGACCACCTCGATGCCGCGCCAGACATCGCCCTTGGCGTCCTCGAAGGTCTTGCCCAGCTCCTGGCTGATGATCTCGGCCAGCTCGTCATGATGCTCCTTGAGCAGGTGCTGGTAACGCAGCATCAGGCGCGCGCGCTGGGAGACTGGCACTTCCTTCCAGCTCTCGAAGGCGGTCACGGCGGCGGCCACGGCACGCGCCATCTCGTCCGGTGTGGCGTGGGGAACCTCGCTCAACACGTCCTGGGTGGCGGGATTGATGATCGGCGTGAACTGGGTGCTCGCGCTCTGGACCCATTCGCCGCCGATGAACAGGGGAACGCGTCGGGGAAAAGCCATGGCTGACCTCATCGGATGGTGGGCGTGGTGGCGGCCCGGAGCACCGGTTCGGGTGCTTCCCGGGCGGCGCGGATGAGCCGCGCTTGCCGCAACGGGCGGGTGATCGCCGATTGTACAGAATGCCCGCGCGTGCTCAAACGCAGGGGGTTGCGGCGGGGTGGCCCATGCCGGAGCGGCACGGACCCGCTGGTATACTGATGCCCCTGCAATCCGGCAACCAGAAGATGTCGAGCGTGAACGACTACGTGAAGTTTTTTCGCGACACCGCGCCCTACAGCAACATGCATCGGGGCAAGACCTTCGTCATCGTGCTGCGCGGCGCGGCCATCCAGCACGCGAATTTTCCGCACCTGGTCGGTGACATCGCACTGCTCGCCGCCCAGGGCATCAGAGTGGTGCTGGTGCACGGCGCCAGGCCTCAGGTGGATCGCCAGATCGAACTGCGCCAGCTCGATTGCTGCTTCGAGGGCGAGGTACGGATCACCGACGCCGAAGTCATGGCGTGTGTGCAGGAGGCCGTGGGCAGCATCCGCATCAGCATCGAGGCGGCCCTGTCGATGGGCGCGGTCAACTCCCCCATGCAGGGCGCGCGGGTGCGGGTGGTGGGCGGCAACCTCATCACCGCCAAGCCCCTTGGCATCCGCAACGGTGTGGATTTTCACCACACCGGCGAGGTGCGGCGCATCGACCGGGTGGGTATCCGCAACCATCTCGACAACGGTGCCATCGTGCTGCTGTCACCGGTTGGCTATTCGCCCACCGGCGAGGTGTTCAACCTCACCTGCGAGGACGTCGCGATTCAAACGGCAATCAGCTTGCAGGCCGACAAGCTCATCTTCATCGGCGCCGAACCCGGCGTCTACGATAGCGAGGGCCGTCTGCAAAAAGCCATCGCGCTCCACGAGGCGGTCGCCTGGATCGAGCGCCTGCGCGAGCAGCCGGTGCTGGCAGCGTCCCTGCGCGCGGGCTATCAGGCCTGCCTCAACGGCGTGCAGCGCAGCCACCTCATCGGCTTTGTCGAGGACGGTGCATTGCTCCGCGAGCTGTTTACCCGCGACGGTGCCGGGACGCTGATCCTGAAGGACGGCAGTGAAGTCATTCGCCAGGCCACCATCGACGACATCGGCGGCATCCTGGAACTGATTGCGCCCCTCGAGGAACAGGGCGTGCTGGTGAAGCGCTCGCGCGAATTGCTGGAAACCGAGATTTCGCGGTTCCATGTCATCGTGCATCCCGAGGGCACCATCATCGGTTGCGCCGCGCTCTACCCCTTCATCGACAAGGCGGCGGCGGAACTCGCGTGCGTCGCCACGCACCCCGACTTCCGCAATCAGGGGCTGGGCAGCCGGCTGCTGGCTCATCTGGAAACCAAGGCCCGCGCCGAATACGGCCTCAAGCACCTGTTCGTGCTGACCACCCAGGCGGAACACTGGTTTCGC
Source organism: uncultured Gammaproteobacteria bacterium (assembly GCA_963708735.1). GTDB lineage: Bacteria > Pseudomonadota > Gammaproteobacteria > Pseudomonadales > Porticoccaceae > JAGPUQ01. Next base: position 302,712 of record CAVPTW010000005.1, on the reverse strand, counting down.
GAGAAAGGCTTCACGCCCATCGGCATCGAGGATCTGCCGGCGGCCAAGGCCGAGCTGTACAACTATCAGCGGCGTTCGAAGATTTTTCAGAAAATGTTGTGAGGCTGGACAAAATAAAGCGGGGCGGTCAGCGCCGCCCCACTCACACTGCGCGGACTTTCTGGTCGGATCAGGCTTTCTTGTCGAAATAACGGATCGAGGGCGGTGCGGCAACCCAGTTGGCCAGCTGGCCGATCACGCCGGTCTCGGTGCGCCAGGCGAAGTATTTTTCATAGGCCAGACGGGACTCCCATTGTTCGATGGCGACGATCGTGGTGGGATCGTCCTGATCCTGATGGGCGTAAACCTCGATGCAGCCCGGGTAGGTGCGCGTCGAGGGCAGCAGCGCGCCGAGGCCGGCGAGCGTGTCCTTGACGCATTCGGGTTTGACTTTGAGTTCGAGCAATACGGTGCAGGCCATGGGGTTCTCCTTCCGGTTTGTGGTGAGTTGTTGTAGTTAAGGGCCGCGCGTGCGGGCTCCGGATACTAGGGCAACCCCGCCGCCGTGCCAAGCGCGGGCTTGGCCGTTACCGGGTGCCGCGGTCGCTTTTCCGGAGCCTGTCAGGCGATCCGCGCCACGCCCCAATAGTTGTAACCGAACAGACGCGGCGTCGAGGGCAGGTACATTTTGTCGAGTTTTTCCAGCGCAAAGCCGCTTTCCTCGATCAGCTCCGGGATCGGCCGGTTCAGGTTGCAGCCACCGGCGAATTTCTTCCACACCGGGTTGATGCGGTCCTGCCACTTGCGCACGCCGGCGTCGGGCGCGCGACCGTGCTCGGTGAACACCAGTTTGCCGCCCGGCTTCAGCACCCGCCGCATCTGCCGCAGCGCGCCGTGCCAGTCGGGGATCGTACACAGGGTGTAGGTGAGCAGCACCGTATCCACGCTGTTGTCGTCGAGAGGAATCCGTTCGCCGGGCAGATCGATCAGTTTCACTTCGATGGGCGACTTCGCGAGGTTCGCCCTTGCCTTGGCGCGCATCGCCGCCGAAGGCTCCAGGCCCCACACGAACTCCACCTTGGACTGATCGTAGAGCGCCAGATTGAGCGCCGACCCCATGCCCACCTCCAGCACCCGGCCGGTGCACAGGGGCACCACCTTCTTGCGCTGGTACATGATGGGTTTGGTGCCGCACGCGCAGTTGATAAAGGGCGCCAGAAACATTTTTTCGTAGAGGCTCACAGGGCTTCTCTGAAGTGGATGAGTGAAAGTGGTTCGCCAACACTGTCTTATCCCCCGGCACCGGAGGCTTTGTCAAGGGAGCATTCCGCGCCATAGATGTTGAGGGTGGAGCATTGGGCAACCCCCGCGCGCAGCGGCATCGGACCCAGTCTTGAGCCAACACGTCTCGGCGCCCTGTGATACTTTCTCGCGTACCGACGCTATGGCGCCGCCCTCAGCGTGATAATGAAAGCAGCGCGCCATCGGGATAAGTCACGGCCGGCGCGGTGATGCAACCTAACGAATAAGGTTAGATCGTGTGAGCGAAGCGAGCCACGATCTGAACCGTTTGTTGGACAAGCCCGGCTTGGGTGAGTGTGCTGCTGGTTATGAAAATAGCTTTCTGAGTTTTACCGGCGCGCAGCGGCTGTTGAACGGTGTTTTTTCTTTGGCGCTGGTGGCAGTGATGACGTTTACGGCCCTGGGTGAGGTGGAGAGGACGTTTTGGATCGCTTTCGTCCTGCGCCAAGCCAAACGCGTCCCTCGGCTTGCTGGCGCCGAAGGCCGGACCTGGCGAGCGGCGGCGGCGGGGTTCACATCGGCACGGCTCCGGGGGTTACATCGGTTGGTCGGTCACTCCCTGGGGGTGTCGGCATGATCCGCGTTCGCACGATCCTCATCGCGCCGCCGCAGTCGAGACAGGCGAGCGCCGGACGCGGGCGGATCGCGGCGGCGGCGCGCCCGGGGTTGATCCGGAACAGGAGCGGCAGCAGTTGGATCAGGCGCTTGCTGTTGGGGTGGAGGAAGCCGAAGTTGCGCGCGCGGCGCAGCCCCTTGGGCAGGACATGGCGCAGCAGCAGGTGCAGGAAGTCGGCGCCCGGGAGCGTTCGGGTCTGCCTGCGGCGGGTGCGGCTGTTTTGGAAGCGGAAGGTCACCTGGCCGTTGTGGCAGGCGAGGATGTCCTGCTCCCGGATCACGCCGCGGTAGAGATAGCGGCCGAGGTAGACCAAGGCCTTCTCGCCGGAGCCGACAGGCTGGCAATCGACCACCCATTTTTCGGGATGAGACGCGGGCAAGGCGAGCCCGGCCTGGGCGAGTGCCTCAACAGACAGGATCACTGACACCCGGGACGCACCGCCCTGCGGTCCCGCCAACCGCGCATCCGACTTTCTGGTTTTGCGCCGATGGCGCGACGCGGGTCCTTTCCGAGGGAGCGTCTGATCGGGCGGCACGAATAACAATGTATCGAGGTAAAGCAATGCTGAGCGGACAACCCTTGCGCGACATCCGGGTGGTGGAACTGGGCCAGAACCTGGCGGCGCCCTTCGGCGCGCTTGTCCTCGCCGAACTTGGCGCCCGCGTGCTCAAGGTGGAAGCGCCCTCGGGCGACGACGCGCGTCACTACGGTGCCCGGGTGGGTGACAGGTCTTCCATCGCCTTCGAGTCGGTCAACCGTGGCAAGGCGTCCATCACCCTGGATCTTGGCCGCGAGGGCGACCGCGACTGGTTGCGGGAGCACATCGCCGGTGACACCGATGTCTGTATCCAGAGCCTGCGGCCCGGGCGGGCGCGGGAGTTGGGCCTCGGCTCCGAAGACCTCTTGGCGCGCAATCCGCGCCTGCTCTACTGCAACGTCGGCGCCTTCGGCGCGCAGGGTCCGCTGGCGAGCCAGCCCGGCTACGATCCGATGATGCAGGCGTTCAGCGGCATCATGAGCGTCACCGGCGAATACGACCGCCCGCCGTCGCGGGTCGGCGTGCCTCTGGTGGACTGGGGCACCGGCATGTGGCTCGCGCTCGCCGTGCTGGTGGCGCTGCGCGAGCGCGACCGCAGCGGGCGCGGCGGGCTGGTGGACGTTTCGCTGCTCGAAACCGCGCTCTCCTTCATGAGTCTCAACATCGCCGCATGCCGGGTGACGGGCAAGGATCCCAGGCGCGCCGGCAGTGGCCTGCGCGGCGTCGCGCCCAACCGGGCCTACCGGACCGCCGACGGTCCCATCATGGTGTCGGCCCTGAACGACCGCCTGTTCGCCCGCCTCGCGCAAGTGCTCGGCCATCCAGAGTGGATGCAGGAGCCGGATTTCGCCACCGCCACGGCGCGCGGCCAGCATCAGGACCGAGTGGATGCATTGCTGGAGGGCAGGTTCGCCACGCGCTCCCGCGCCGAATGGCTGAGCCTGCTGGAACAGGCGGGCGTGCCCTGCGCCCCCATCCACAGTGCCAGCGAGGCGCTGGCGCATCCCCAGGTCCAGGCGCTCGGCATGGTGGAGGAAGGCGGCGCCGGCGCCATGCCCCGGGTGCGGCTGCCACTGAGCTTCGACGGTGTGCGTCCCGCGGCGGGCGCGCCGGCACCCGGGCTGGGGGCCTACGACAAAACAAGAGAGCAGGTACCTCGACCATTCAGCAGGCCCATGGCTGAGGACTAACGGTAACCTGCCGATCCCGCGCGGCGAGTCGCGGGTCGGACAAGGGGGCGGGACTTATCCAGACCGTCTCCAGTGGCGATGCTCTATGCTGTCGGGCCGCGAACGGTCCGCCGGAACCCAATCCCTTGCTCAGCTACCGCCACATCTATCACGCCGGCAATTTCGCCGATGTACTCAAGCATCTCGTGCTGGCGCAGGTGCTTCGCCATCTGATCGCCAAGGACAAGCCGCTGTGTTATTTCGATACGCACGCAGGTAGCGGGAGCTATTCGCTGCAAAGTGTTGCCGCGCTGCAGAACCGCGAATTCGACAGCGGCATCGGCAGGCTGTGGGAGCGTACCGATCTGCCGGCAACCGTCGCAGGCTATGTCGCGCTGGTGCGGGAGGCCAATCCCGACGGTGCGCTGCACCAGTATCCGGGTTCGCCGTGGTTTGCCCGCCACCTGCTGCGGCAACGGGATCGCCTGCTGCTGTGCGAGCTGCATTCCGATGACTTCATGCGGCTCCGGCGTCACTGCGACGGTGACCGCCGCGTCCGCATCCGCGAGGCCGACGGCTTCCGCGAGCTGCTGGCGTTGCTGCCGCCCCCTGAGCGTCGCGGCCTGGTGCTGATCGACCCGCCCTACGAAATCAAAACCGACTACCGGACGGTGGTGGATACCCTGATCGGGGCGCATCGCCGCTTCGCCACCGGCATCTACGCGATCTGGTATCCGGTGGTGGAGCGCGAGCGTGTCCGGCTGCTGGAGCGGAAGGTAAAGGCCAGCGGCATCCGCTCTGTACAACTGTTCGAGCTGAGCGTGAAGCCGGACAGCATGGGCCACGGCATGACCGGCAGCGGGATGCTGGTGGTCAATCCGCCCTGGACGCTGGCGGCGGAGATGGCGACGGCGTTGCCGTACCTTGCGGAAGTCCTGGGCGACCGGGATGGCAGCGGACGCCCCCTCGGCGGCTATCGCATCGAAACCCTGGCGGGGGAATAGCGGCCCGCGGGAGTCGCCCTACACCCCCTCCACCGCGATCATCCGCGAGCGGGTAGCGCTCTGGCGCAGGGTGCGCGCGGCGCGGTATGCGGGGGAATCGTGCCAGGCCTGGGCGCGGTCCAGGGAGTCGAATTCGAGAATCACCAGACGCCCGGATTGCCAGCCGCCTTCGAGACTGAGAGTGGCGCCGCCGCGCGCCACATAGCGCCCGCCGAAGGCGGCGACGGTGGCCGGCGCCAGGGTTTTGTAGTGTTCGTATTGCGCGGGATCGGTGATCTCGATATCCACGATGACGTAGGCTGGCATGCGGACTCCTCAGGTCGGGGTTTGCGGTTGTTGATTGTAGGCCCCTTGGCTACCATGAGCGCCCCCTGCGCGACGGCCACTCCCTCCATGTCCCTGTTCGATTTCGCCGCTGGCCGGGAAGGTTATTACGGCGCCTATGGCGGCTGTTTCCTGCCGGAGATTCTCACCTCCACCATCACCGAGCTGCGCGACTGCTTCCGCATCTGCAAGGCCGACCCGGCGTTCTGGGACGAGTTCGTCGAAGTGATGCGCACCTATTCCGGGCGCCCGACGCCGGTGACCTTCCTCGAAAACCTGTCGAACCGGCTCGGCGGCGCGCGCATTTACGTCAAGCGCGAGGATCTCAATCACACCGGCTCCCACAAGATCAACAATGTGATGGGCCAGGGGCTGGTGTGCAAACGCCTGGGCAAGACCCGCGTGATCGCCGAGACCGGCGCCGGCCAGCACGGCTTCGCCACCGCCACCATGGCGGCGCGCTTCGGCCTCAAGTGCAAGATTTACATGGGCGCGGTGGATGTGGCGCGCCAGCGGCCCAATGTGTTCTGGATGGAAAACCTGGGCGCTGAAGTGATGGCGGTGCAGGACGGCCAGCGCACCCTCAAGGACGCCATCAACGAATGCCTGCGCGACTGGGTGACCAACATGGGCGACACCCACTATGTGCTGGGCACCGCCTGTGGGCCGCATCCGTTCCCGGAGATGGTGAGCTATTTCCAGTCGATCATCGGAATCGAGGCGCGCGGGCAGATTCTGGCCGAGGCCGGCAAACTGCCGGACCGGGTGTACGCCTGCGTCGGCGGCGGCTCCAACGCCATGGGCATCTTCCAGGGCTTTCTCGATGACGCCGGCGTCGAACTGGTTGGCTGCGAGGCCGGCGGTTTCGGCCCAAGCCCCGGCGGCCACGCTTCGCGGCTCGCCTACAAGGATGCCAGCCTGGGTGTCGCCCAGGGTTACAAGACCTATTTCCTGCAGAACGACGACGGCAACATGCTGGAAACCCACTCGATTGCCGCCGGGCTCGACTACATCGGCGTGAACCCGATCCTGGTGCACCTGTGGGATCAGGGCCGCGTGCGTTTCGAGGCCGCGACCGATGCCGAGGTGCGCGACGCGCTGCGCCTGGTGATGCGCACCGAGGGCCTGATTCCCGCGCTCGAAAGCACCCATGCCTTTGTGCGGGCGATTGCCGAGGCGCCCACCATGGGGCGCGACGAGGTGATCCTGATCAACCAGTCCGGACGCGGCGACAAGGATATCTTCACGGTGGCGGATGCCATCGACGATCAGGCGTGGAAGGCGTTCATCCGCGCCAAGGCGGTCGACTATGGCGCTTGAGCCGTATCTGCGCGAGCGGCGGGCCCACAAGGACCTGCTGCTGATGACCCATGTGGTGTGCGGTTATCCCTCCTTCGAGGACAACTGGCGCGCGCTGGAAGTGATGGCGGAGTTCGACGTCGATCTGGTGGAGCTGCAATTTCCGTTTTCCGAGCCCTCTGCCGATGGGCCGCTGTTCGCGCGCGCCAATCAGCGCGCCATCGAGCTTGGCGTTCACACCCGCGACTGTTTCGCTTTCATGGCGCGCGCCGCCGCCCGGTTTCCGTTCAAGCTGCTGATGATGGGTTACTACAACACCGTCTTCAAAATGGGCGAGGCCGCGTTTATCGAACAGCTCGCGGCGGCCGGGGGAGCGGGCTTCATCGTGCCCGATCTGCCAGTGGAGGAAGCGGGCGAGCTGCACCGGCTGGCTGCGGCGGCGGATCTCGATCCCATCATTCTGATGACGCCGACCAACACCGATGCGCGGCTCGCACGTCTGGGGCAGGCGGCGCGCGGTTTTGTCTACGCCGTCGCGCGCAAGGGTGTCACCGGCACCAAGACCGCCATGGATGAAGGCCTGGTCGGTTTTATCGAGCGCTGCCGGCGCGCCACCGACCTGCCGCTGGGCATCGGTTTCGGGGTGAGCGGCAGGGACGATATCGACTTCCTGCGCGGTCGCGCCGATATCGCCATCATCGGCACTGCGGCACTCGCCGCCTGGGAGCGGGGCGGCGCGCCGGTGCTGCGGGAATTCTTTGCGGAGCTGCTGGATAGGACTCAGGCCAAGGGCGCGTAGCGGTCCAGCCGGCCGAGCGCCTCCGCCACCGGGCGGCAGGTGATACGGCCATCCCGTGTATTCAGTCCTTTGGCAAAGCCGGGGTCGTCCCGCAGGGCGTCGAGCCCGCCCGCCGCCAGGCGCCGCACATAGGGCAGGGTGGCCTCGGTGAGCGCCAGCGTCGAGAGCCGCGGATAGGCGCCCGGCATGTTGGTTACGCAGTAGTGAATGACGCCGTGCTTCTCGAACACCGGGTCGTGGTGGGTGGTGGGCCGCGAGGTTGCCACGCAGCCGCCCTGGTCGATGCTGATATCGACGATGACGGCGCCGGGCAGCATGGTCTTCACCATGGCTTCGCTGATCACGTGGGGTGCGCGGGCGCCGTGCAGCAATACCGCGCCGATCACGAGGTCGGCGTTGCGAATCTCGGCGGCCAGGGTTTCCGGAACCGATCGAACGAAGCGGAAATCCGCGCCGATGAACTGGCGCAACGCCGGCAGTCGATCAAGCTCCCACCCTGCCACACAAACCCGAGCGCCCAGGCCCGCCGCCGCGCGCGCCGCATGGCTGCCCGCGACGCCGTCGCCGACCACCAGTACTTCGCCGAAGCTGCGGTCGAAAATCCGTCCCAGCAGCATGCCGCGCCCGCCATTGCAGCGGGCGAGGTGGAAGTTGCCCATGGCGACCGCCATGGCCCCCGCCACCGCGCTCATGGGGGCGAGGAGCGGCAAGCGGCCGGTCTCATCTTCGACGGTTTCGTAGGCGATCGCCGTGCTGCGGCTTGCGAGCAGCGCCTCGGTCAGCGCCGGATCGACGCCGGCGAGATGCAAATAGGTGAACAGGATCTGGCCTGCCAGACAGGGATATTCCGCCGCAGTGGGCTCCTTCACCTTGAGCACCAGTTCGGCATTCCAGGCCAATTCCGTTGCGACTATTCGCGCCCCGGCCTGTTCGTAATCCGCGTCCGCAAAGCCCGATCCCGCACCCGCGCTGTGTTCGATCAGCACCTCGTGGCCGTCGGCGATCAGGGTTGCGGCGCCGGCGGGCGTGAGGGCCACGCGGCCTTCGTCGGGCTTGATTTCCCGTGGTACTCCGATCTTCACGGTATTACTACTCCATCGACATTCAGGATACTGGCTTCGAGTCGCTTCGGTGGCCGGTCAACCGAACCAGCGGCGCGGGCGTTGATTGGCAATCTCTGGCATGGCAACCGGCCAGGGCACGGCAACGGGAGTGTAGCAAGTGATGAAAGCCATGATGCGGTGCGGTACGGTAATGATGTTTGCCGCAGTGCTTGCGGGTTGTGCGGGCCATCGGCACCGATCCGCAGACCGGGTGATCGTCGATACCAAAGGCGTCGAGTTGAACGCCTATTACCGGGATCTGGACGAGTGTCAGCACTACGCTGACGACGTCGCCGTGGGGCGGCGCGCGGCTGGCGGTGCGGTAGCCGGCGCGGTGATTGGCGGTGCGGTCGGCGCCATTGCCGGTAACAGCCGAACCGCCGAGCGTGCAGCGGGCGTCGGTGGTGTGGTCGGCGGCGCCAAAGGCGTGGGCTCCGGCTTGCACGAGCGCGACCGAGTGGTGAAAAACTGCCTGGTGGGGCGGGGTTACCGCGTACTCAACTGACTGGCTTGGACGCCATGCAATCCTGCAACAGGGTGATGGCCGCGCGCGCAAAGGTCCACATGTTGGCTTCGCGCTGAGCGTTGCCCGTCGCCAGGGTCAGGGTTCGCTCGATGGGGCCGGTGACCGCGAGACAGGCGTGGCCCGGCGGATCGCCATAGGGGTTGGCGGTCGGGCCGGTGGCGCCGGTTTCGGCGAGTGCCCAGGTGCAATTGAACCGTTTGTGCAGCTGTCGCGCGCAGGCCAGGGCATAGGCTTCGCTGGCGGGACGCAGACCGACCATGTCCTGCTCGGTAAACCCCAGCAAGAGCGAACGGGCGGCGAGCGTGTAGACCACGGCGCCGCCGACAAAGTAAGCGGACGAACCCGGGATCGCCACCAGGGCAGCCGCAATCAGGCCGCCGGCGGAGGATTCGCAGACGGCGACCGTTTCCCCCCGAGCTTTCAGCCGGTCGGCACAGGTCGCGGCAAGCCGCGTCAGGGGCAAGGGGAGTTCCGGGTCGTTGCGACCTGTTGGCATGGCGGTGACCTCGACCACTTGAGCTATCGGTTGGGTGTGGTTAGAGTCGGGCAACGACTTTCCACATCGTTTTCCAGCTCATCCAAACCAATGGGGGTAATTATTATGGACGTCGGCATGTTGAGCGTCTTCCAGGCGGGTCTCGGCCAGAATCTGACCGATCTCGAAGTCTACAAAAACAATCTGCGCATCTGCGATCTGGTCGAACCCCTGGGGTTCGATTCGATCTGGGCCGCCGAGCACCATTTCACCGATTACACCATGTGCCCGAGTGTGACCGAATTCCTCGCCTACATGGCGGGCCGCAGCCAGCGTATCAAGCTGGGCACTGCGGTGCTGATCCTGCCCTGGCACAAGGATCCCGGCCGTATCGCGGTGGAAGTGGCGATGCTCGACAACCTGTCGGACGGCCGCGCCTTGATGGGCTTCGGGCGCGGCATCGGCCGGGTAGAGTACGACGGCTTCGGCATCCCCATGGAGGAATCCCGCGACCGCTTCGACGAATCCGCGCAGATCATCATTCAGGGACTGGAGACCGGGTTCATCGAGTACGACGGCAAGTTCTTCAAGCAGGCGCGCCGCGAGCTCCGCCCGCGCCCGTTCAAGTCGTTCAAGGACCGGCTCTACATGGCCTGCCAGTCGCCGGATTCCGCCGACGTGGTCGCCGACCTGGGCGCCACGATGATGGTGTTCGCGATTTCGCCCTGGGAGACCCGCGCCAAGGACGTGGAACGCTACCGGGCGCGTTATCGCAAGGTGCAGGGGAAGGAGCCGCCGCCCATCATCGCCAATATCTTCTGTGTCTGCGATGACGATGCCGCCCGCGCCGACCGGATGGCCGAGAAATACATGCACGACTACTGGATCTCCGCGCTCGATCACTACGAGATGGACGGTACCCATTTCAGTGACAAGAAGGTGTACGACTACTACGCCCGCAGCGCCGCGATCATGCGCGACCGCGGGCGTGAGTCGGTCACTAACCTGTTCACCAACAATCAGGTGCATGGCACGCCCGAGCAGATCCTGCGTCGCCTGGAGCGGATCCGCGAGATGGCTGGACCGCTGCACCTCAACGTATCCTTCAGCTTTGGCGGCATGCCCTTCGATTACGCCGAGCGCAGCATGCGATTGTTCGGTCGCGAAGTGTTGCCTGAGCTGCACCAATGGTCTTGCGCGGCTCCGGGGCAGTCCGTCCAAGCCAACGCCTGACGGTTCATGATGCGAAATAAAGCGTAGGCCATTCGGCGCGGCGGTGCACAGTTGGCCGCCGCGCGGGGAGTGGAATCCGGAACTGCTTTCGCGATATGAGTATTCGTTTCAAGCCAATTAAGTGTGGATTTTCCCCGCGGAGTTAGTCTTATAATACGAGTAACATAATTTCTGGTAATGATGATTACTCTGTAATCATAACTTCGGGGGATAATATGACCGACTTCGATACTATCATCAAGGGCGGCACCATCGTTGACGGCACACGGCATCGCGCCCGTTTTGTCGGCGATATTGCCATCAAAAACGGATTGATCGCCGAGATCACTCCAGCCGGTGGGCTGAGTGCTCGCACCGCCGGAAAAGTCATCGATGCCAAGGGCTTGGTGGTTGCTCCCGGGTTCGTGGATCTGCACACCCACTACGACGGCCAATTGCTGTGGGATCCCTATCTGAGCTGCTCAAGCTGGCACGGTGTGACCTCGGTGGCCATCGGCAACTGCGGTTTTGGTTTCGCGCCGACGCATCCCGAGCAGCGTGAACGCATGATGCTGTCGATGGAGCGGGTGGAAGCCATTCCCCTCGCCACCATGAAAGCCGGCATGGATTGGGACTGGGAGACCTTCCCCCAGTGGCTCGATTCCATCGACCGACGTCCGAAAGGCATCAACGTCATGAGCTTCGTGCCCCTCAATCCTCTGATGATTTATGTCATGGGTGTGGAGGCGGCCAAGTCGCGCGACCCGGATGAGCGCGAACTGAAGGAAATGCTGCGTTTGATGGAAGAGTCCCTCGACGCCGGCGGGGTCGGCTTCTCCATGCAGCGCCTGGGCGATGGCTTTACGTCCGTGCAGCGCGACTACGACGGCACGCCGATGCCGACGGATACCATGTCCGACGAGCTCTGCATGGCGTTCGCGCGTATCCTCAAGCGGCGCGGTCAGGGCTTCATCCAGCTGACCCAGGCCAAGAACGAATTCACTGCCGATCTGGATTTCGGCCTCAAACTGGCCGAGGCCTCCGATGCGGCAGTGCTCTGGAATGCCGTGCAGGTTAACGAGCGCCACCCCCACCAGCATCGCCGCATGCTGAAATGGGTAAATGAGGCTCGCGAGAAAGGGTTGAAAATCTGGATGCAGGCCATTACGACGCCCAACGACATGCGCTTCAAGCTGGACAACTTCAACCTGTTCGACGGCAACGGCGCCTGGCGCGATGTCACCATCGGCGATGTCCCGACCCGCATCAGCAAGATGCAGGATCCCAAGCTGCGCGAGGCCGTGCGCCACGACTACGACTTCGGCAGCGCGCCCTTCGTGTCCGGGCCGATCGCCGAGATCGTCGTCGATTCTGTCGCCAATGAGGAGAATCGCAAGTACGTCGGTATGACCATTGCGCAACTGGGTATTGCGATGGGCCGCCACCCGGCCGACGCCATGCTCGACCTCGCCATCAGCGAGCAGTTGCAGACGGTCTTTTATGTGGTGCCCTTCAACTACCGCGAAGACCTGCTCGACGAAATCCTGCAAAACGAGTGGACCGTTCCTGGCGTGTCGGATGGCGGCGCACACACCAAATTCCTCAACTTTGGCCGCTATCCCACCAATATGCTTCAGGATCTGGTGCGCGAACGTGGGTCCTACACGCTGGAAGAAGCGCATTACCGGTTGTCCGCGCTGCCTGCGGTAGCGGCCGGATTCAGTGATCGGGGTACGCTCGAGGTAGGCCGAGCCGCTGACATCGTGGTCTACGACTACGAGAATCTGCGGATGCTGCCCACCGAGATTGCCCATGATCTGCCCGGCAACGAGTGGCGCTACGTCGAAAAGGCGGAGGGTTACCGCTATACCCTCGTCAATGGTGAAGTGACTTTTGTCGACGGCGTCTGTACTGGTGCCATCCCCGGCAAACTGCTTCGCCACGGCAAGGCGGCGGAGGTGACCAAGGCGGCCTGACCAGGGGTACGGGAGTGACGCAACACCGGGGCTGTGCCCCGGTTTTTCTTTGTGCCGTGCGCGAGCTGCCCCCTGATTCTGTTCTGACCCCTGACGCTTCGCCTGTGTTGGCGCGTTCGTGGGGGATCCCCCGGTCATTTGCACATGGGGGTGGGGCAGAAGTAGGTTGCTTACCAGAGGCCGTTCCAATAGAATCGCCCGTCCATTTTTCACCTGCTTAGCGCTGGCGTAGCTCAGTTGGTAGAGCAGCTGACTTGTAATCAGCAGGTCGGGGGTTCGACTCCTCTCGCCAGCTCCAGAGCCGTGCGGTCGCATCGATGCGGTTGTGTGCCGCGTTTGACAGCGGCCGGATAGTGGACGAAGATGCCGGGCTTTTTCCGGAGGGGTTCCCGAGTGGCCAAAGGGATCAGACTGTAAATCTGACGCGCGAGCTTCGGTGGTTCGAATCCACCCCCCTCCACCATAGGTTTTGCGAGGTCGGCGGCGGGAGTCGCCGCCAGTGCCAGGCGATCTGGAAGGTTCAGGTCCGCTTAGCGCGGGTATAGTTCAGTGGTAGAACCTCAGCCTTCCAAGCTGATGGTGCGGGTTCGATTCCCGCTACCCGCTCCAGGTGATTGAGTAGTAGATGCTCATATAGCTCAGTCGGTAGAGCACTTCCTTGGTAAGGAAGAGGTCACCGGTTCGAATCCGGTTATGAGCTCCATAATTGGGTGCTGCGCAGGCAAGGCTGTGCGGCGTTTTACGTTATTTTGTTGCACGACGCGCCGACGCCGGGAGACTGACATGGGAAAGGAAAAATTTCAGCGGAGCAAGCCGCACATAAACGTGGGGACGATCGGACACGTAGACCATGGCAAGACGACGCTGACGGCGGCGTTGACGCGGGTGTGTGCGGAGACCTGGGGCGGCACGGCGGTGCCGTTTGACGGGATCGACAACGCACCGGAAGAGCGGGAGCGGGGGATCACGATTGCGACGGCGCACGTGGAATACGAGTCGGCGGCGCGGCACTACGCGCACGTGGACTGCCCGGGTCACGCGGACTACGTGAAGAACATGATCACGGGCGCGGCGCAGATGGACGGCGCGATCCTGGTGTGTTCGGCGGCCGATGGCCCGATGCCGCAGACGCGGGAGCACATCCTGCTGTCGCGTCAGGTGGGCGTGCCCTACATCGTGGTGTTCCTGAACAAAGCCGACATGGTCGACGACGCCGAGCTGCTCGAGCTGGTTGAGATGGAAGTGCGCGAGCTGCTGGACAAATACGACTTTCCGGGCGACGACACCCCGATCATCACTGGCTCGGCGCTGATGGCGCTGGAAGGCCGCGATGACAACGGGATGGGCACCACGGCGGTGAAGAAGCTGGTGGAGACCCTGGACAGTTACATTCCGGAACCGCAGCGGGCGATCGACGGGGCGTTTCTGATGCCGATCGAGGACGTGTTCTCGATCTCGGGTCGCGGCACGGTCGTGACCGGTCGGGTGGAGCGCGGCATTGTGAAGGTGGGCGACGAGCTGGAGATCATCGGCATCCGCGACACCGCCAAGACGGTGTGCACGGGCGTCGAGATGTTCCGCAAGCTGCTGGACGAAGGGCGTGCCGGGGAGAACATTGGCGTGCTGCTGCGCGGCACCAAGCGCGACGACGTGGAGCGGGGTCAGGTGCTGGCCAAGCCGGGCAGCATCCAGCCGCATACCACGTTCGAGGCGGAAGTGTACGTGCTGTCGAAGGACGAAGGGGGTCGTCACACGCCGTTCTTCAAGGGCTACCGGCCGCAGTTTTACTTCCGGACGACGGACGTGACGGGGGCCTGTGAGCTGCCGGAAGGCGTCGAGATGGTGATGCCGGGCGACAACATCCAGATGAGCGTGACGCTGATCGCGCCGATCGCGATGGAAGAGGGCCTGCGCTTTGCCATCCGCGAGGGTGGCCGCACAGTGGGTGCGGGCGTGGTCGCCAAAATCCTCAAGTAAGTTCGGGAACAGTAGTCCGGGAGCAGTAGTCCGGGAACAAAGGATAGCCAGAACCTAGGCCAGTAGTTCAATTGGTAGAGCACCGGTCTCCAAAACCGGGGGTTGGGGGTTCGAGTCCCTCCTGGCCTGCCAACTTCCGCCAATGACTGCCTGTGCAGGGCGGCCTCGCATCCGGGTGTGTTTGTGAGTGTATTGAAGCAAGAAACGGAGACGAGTCTGCGAGACCGCTTGATCTGGCTGGTGGTGGTGGTTTTGGGCGTTGCCGCCGTTTATGGCAATCATCATTTCGGTGACCAACCGCTCCTTTACCGGGTGCTGGTGCTGCTCATCGTCGCAGCCGGGGCGGTTGCGCTTGCCCTGCGAACGGCGCGGGGCGGCGCCTTGCTGGAGTTATTGAAGGGCGCGAACGTGGAGCGTCGGCGGGTTGTATGGCCCAGCCGCCAAGAGCGGAATCAAACCACGCTGGTGGTGCTCGGTTTCATTCTCGTGATGGCGCTCCTCCTGTGGGGACTTGACTCCCTGTTCGGCTGGCTAGCGTCCCTGATCATGGGCTAGGTGAACAGATGTCATCAAAGCGTTGGTATGTAGTGCACGCGTATTCGGGCCACGAAAAGAAAGTGGCAAACTCTCTCCGCGAACGGGTTGCGCGAGCGGGAATGCAGGAGCTCTTCGGGGATATCCTGGTGCCTACCGAGGAAGTCATCGAGATGCGCGGCGGGCAGAAGCGCAAGAGCGAGCGCAAATTCTTTCCCGGTTATGTGTTGGTGCAAATGGAACTGACCGACGAGACCTGGCATCTTGTTAAAGAAACTCCGCGCGTGATGGGCTTTATCGGCGGCAAGGCCGACAAGCCAGCGCCCATCACCGACCGCGAAGCTGCCGCCATTTTGCAGCAGGTACAGGATTCCGAGGAAAAGCCGCGGCCGAAGACCATGTTCGAGCCGGGTGAGCTGGTACGGGTGGTGGAGGGGCCGTTTAATGACTTCAATGCCACCGTGGAAGAGGTCAACTACGAAAAGAGCCGACTCCGCGTGGCGGTCATGATTTTTGGCCGCTCGACGCCGGTTGAGCTGGAATTTAACCAGGTCGAAAAGGCCTGATTTCGCAGCGGGGAGCTGAAGGTCGATGCCGTAAGGCATCGTGATCCGGAGGCGCTGGTACCCACAGGAGTAATGCCATGGCAAAGAAAGTTGAAGCCTATATCAAGCTGCAAGTAAAGGCCGGGCAGGCCAATCCCAGCCCGCCGGTGGGTCCCGCGCTGGGTCAGCGCGGCGTCAATATCATGGAGTTCTGCAAAGCCTTCAACGCGCAGACCCAGGGTATCGAGCCGGGGCTGCCGATCCCGGTGGTGATCTCCGTTTACAGTGATCGCAGCTTTACGTTTGTGATGAAAACCCCGCCGGCGTCGGTGCTGCTGCGCAAGGCAGTTGGCATCAGCAAGGGCAGCCCGCGCCCCAATACTGAAAAAGTCGGCAAGGTGACGCGCGCCCAGCTCGAGGACGTTGCCCGGCAAAAAATGCCTGACTTGACCGCAACCGACCTGGACGCTGCGGTGCGTACCATCGCCGGCAGCGCGCGCAGCGCCGGTCTTGAAGTGGAGGGCCTGTGATGGCCAAGTTGTCAAAGCGTCAGAAAGTCATCGGCGAGCGGGTTCAGCACGGAAAACTGTACGCCTTCGATGAAGCGGTCAGTCTGCTGCAAGGTCTGCCGCCCGTGAAATTCGTGGAGACATTCGAGGTCGCGGTGAATCTGGGTATTGACCCGCGCAAATCCGACCAGGCCGTGCGGGGCGCCACCACGCTTCCCCATGGCACGGGCAAGACCGTGCGCGTCGCGGTATTCGCCCAGGGCGCGGCCGCCGAATCCGCCACAGCCGCCGGAGCGGATCTGGTCGGTATGGAGGATCTTGCGGAGCGCATCAAGGCCGGCGAGATGAATTTCGATGTCGTGATTGCGAGCCCCGATGCCATGCGCGTGGTCGGGCAGTTGGGGCAGATACTTGGCCCGCGCGGTTTGATGCCCAACCCCAAGACGGGCACGGTGACGCCGGATGTTGTTACGGCCGTGAAAAATGCCAAGGCCGGTCAGGTGCGGTTTCGCGCCGACCGCAACGGCATCATTCACGGCGGTGTGGGCAGCCTCAAGTTTGAACCGCGTGCCGTCAAAGAGAATATCGAAGCCCTGCTGACGGACTTGGTCAAGGCCAAGCCGTCGTCGGCCAAGGGTGTTTATGTGAAAAAAGTGACGCTCTCCTCGACCATGGGCCCGGGGCTCGTGATTGATCAGTCGACACTGGAATTCTGAACCGGCTTTGGGGTCTGGGAGGTTCGCAGTTCTCCCTGATCGTTGAAGACCGCTGGTGTCCCGCAAGGGGCTTAAAGACGCATCGATTGCCTGCTGAGGCAGATGCGCCGCCCGCGTAAACGGTGTGACCCGATTCAGTTTGCTCAGCTGGATTTGTTCACCCATTACCGCCGGCAGTTGCCGGCACACCGGGACTGGGTAGGTTTCCAGTCAAATCCAGGAGGAAACCTGATGGCATTGAATCTTGAAGACAAAATGGCGATTGTCGCCAGCGTTAACGAGACCGCCAGCAAAGCGATATCCCTTGTCGTCGCGGACGCCCGCGGCGTAAACGTGGCGGGCATTACCGCGCTGCGCAGACTCGCGAGGGAGCAGAGCGTCGCTTTGCGGGTGATCAAGAATTCGCTGGCCAAGCGCGCCTTTGCAGGCACTTCGTTCGCGTGTCTGGATAACGAACTCGCCGGGCCGTCCCTGTTCGGTTTTTCCATGACGGATCCGGGCGCCGCCGCGCGGTTGTTCAAGGATTTCGCGAAGCAAAACCCGAAATTCGACATCAAGGTATTGTCGATTGGCGGGCGGGTTCTCGACGGCGCGCAGATCGATGTCCTGGCGCGTCTCCCGACGCGGGAGCAGGCGCTGACGCAATTGGTCAGCGTGATGATTGCCCCGGTAACCAAGCTGGTCCGTACCTTCAACGAGGTGCCGACCAAAGTTGTACGTGTGATTGCGGCGGTGGCGGACCAGAAAAAGGCGGCCGCGTAGTCGTTGTCCAATTAATTCTGTCAGTTACAGGAGAGTAAGTTCATGGCTCTGTCAAAAGACGATATCTTGAATGCCATTGCGGAAATGAGCGTAATGGAAGTAGTTGAGCTGGTTGCGGCGATGGAAGCCAAATTCGGTGTTTCCGCAGCGGCGGCGGTAGCCGTGGCAGCCCCCGCTGCAGGTGGCGATGCCGCCGAAGCTCCCGAAGAGCAGACCGAGTTCAACGTCATTCTGGCCAACTCGGGCGAAAAGAAGGTAAATGTGATCAAGGCAGTACGGACGCTGACCGGTCTCGGGCTGAAAGAAGCCAAGGATCTGGTTGATGGAGCGCCGGCGACCGTTAAAGAAGGAGTTTCGAAAGCTGAGGCAGAAGATGCCAAGAAGCAGCTCGAAGAAGCGGGCGCCACCGTCGAAGTCAAGTAAGTCCGGCGAATTTGACGCCGACCAGGCGTTTGGAAGACGTACGAAGGCTGACGGGCTGGCCCGTCGGCCTTTTGCTGCTTTCCTGCCACGGCGTGGATCGGGGTGGGAAAGCAGCAATCGCTGTATTGATGTTTGAGTGAACTTGGTGGGGAGCGCCGATGGCCTATTCATTTACTGAAAAGAAACGAATCCGGAAGGATTTCGGAAAACTGTCCGAAGTTATGGAACAGCCTTATCTGCTGGCGATCCAGCTGGATTCCTATCGAAAGTTCACCCAAACCGGCGTGCCTGTGGCGCAGCGGACCAACACCGGGCTGCATGCCGCGCTCAACTCGGTGTTTCCCATAGAAAGTTACTCCGGCAACGCACGGCTCGAGTACGTCGATTACGCGCTGGGCAAATCGGCGTTTGATGTGGAGGAGTGCAAGCTCCGTGGCGCAACGTTTGCGGCACCGCTGCGGGTTCGCGTCCGGCTGGTGCTGGTCGACAAGGATTCCCCCAACAAGACCATCAAGGACATCAAGGAGCAGGAGGTCTACCTCGGCGAAGTTCCGCTGATGACGGATAACGGCACCTTTATCATCAACGGCACCGAGCGGGTCATTGTCTCCCAGCTGCACCGGTCGCCCGGCGTGTTCTTCGATCACGACAAGGGTAAAACCCATTCTTCCGGGAAATTGCTGTTTTCCGCCCGCGTGATTCCTTACCGCGGTTCCTGGCTCGATTTCGAATTCGATCCCAAGGATCTGGTGTATGTGCGAATCGATCGGCGGCGCAAGTTGCCCGCGACCGTGCTGCTGCGCGCCATGGGTTACACGACTGAAGAAATGCTCGGTATGTTTTACGAGGTCAGCCGATTCCACTGCGGCCAGGATGGCGTTTACCGCTACGAACTGGTGCCGGCGCGTTTGCGTGGCGATATCGCCAGCTTTGACATCAAGGGCAGTGGCGGCAAGGTGATCATCGAACAGGGGCGCCGCATCACGGCGCGCCATATCCGCGAACTCGAAGCGGCGGGCATTACGCAACTGGAAGTGCCTCGGGAGTATCTGGTCGGGCGCAGCCTGGCGCGCGATCTCGTGGATACCGAGACGGGCGAAATCCTGTTGCCTTGCAATACGGCGCTGAGTCTGGCAGATCTTGCTCTGATTGAAGCCAAGAAACTGGAGCTCATCGAGACGATCTACACCAATGATATCGATCGCGGCCCCTTTATTTCCGAGACCCTCCGGATCGATGCGACGCGCAGTCAGATGGACGCGCTGGTGGAGATCTACCGGATGATGCGCCCGGGCGAGCCGCCGACCAAGGAGTCGGCCGAGACGCTGTTCAACAATCTGTTTTTCTCGCTCGACCGCTACGATCTGTCTGCGGTCGGCCGCATGAAGTTCAACCGCCGGCTCGGACGTGAAGAAGTCGAAGGGCAGGGCACGCTGGCACGTGAAGACATCGTCGATGTACTGCGCACGCTCATCGATATTCGCAATGGCCGCGGCACGGTCGACGATATCGACCACCTCGGTAACCGCCGTGTACGCTCTGTCGGTGAAATGGCCGAAAACCAGTTCCGTATCGGGCTGGTGCGCGTCGAACGTGCGGTCAAGGAACGGTTATCGGTTGCCGAGTCGGAAGGGCTGATGCCCCAGGACATGGTGAACGCGAAACCGGTAGCTGCGGCGATGAAGGAGTTCTTCGGCTCCAGCCAGCTGTCGCAGTTCATGGATCAGAACAATCCCCTGTCGGAAGTGACGCACAAGCGCCGGGTATCGGCATTGGGGCCAGGCGGTTTGACCCGCGAACGGGCCGGGTTCGAGGTGCGTGATGTGCACCCCACGCACTACGGTCGGGTATGTCCGATCGAAACGCCGGAAGGGCCCAACATCGGCCTGATCAATTCGCTGGCCAACTATGCGCGCACCAACGAGTACGGGTTTCTCGAGACGCCGTACCGCAAGGTGATCAACAGCAAGCTTACCGATCACATCGAATTTCTCTCGGCCATCAACGAAGCCGACCATGTGATCGCCCAGGCGTCCGCATTGGTCAACAAGCGCCGCGAGTTATCGGAGGAGCTGGTCTCCGTGCGCCATGGTGGCGAATCCACCATGAAGCCGCCGAGCGAAGTGGAGTACATGGACGTGTCGCCGCGCCAGGTGGTGTCGGTTGCGGCATCGCTCATTCCCTTTCTGGAACATGACGACGCCAACCGGGCGCTGATGGGCTCCAACATGCAGCGCCAGGCGGTGCCCACCCTGCGTTCCGAGAAGCCCCTGGTGGGTACCGGGATGGAGCGGTTCGTGGCCCGCGATTCCGGGGTTTGCGTGGTGGCCCGACGCGGCGGTGTGGTCGAAAGTGCCGACGCGGGACGCATCGTGGTGCGCGTGGACGGCAGTGAAGTGGCGGCCGGCGATGCCGGTGTCGACATTTACAATCTGATCAAATACACGCGCTCCAACCAGAATACCTGCATCAATCAGCGCGCCATTGTGCAGCAGGGTGACGTCGTCGCGCGCGGCGATATCCTGGCCGACGGACCCTCGGTGGATCTGGGCGAACTCGCGCTCGGTCAGAACATGCGCATCGCGTTCATGCCCTGGAACGGCTACAACTTCGAGGATTCCATTCTCATTTCCGAGCGGGTCGTGGCGGATGATCGCTTCACCACCATCCACATCCAGGAGCTCACCTGCGTGGCGCGGGACACCAAATTGGGTTCCGAGGAAATCACGGCAGATATTCCCAACATTGGCGATGCCGCCCTGCGCCGTCTGGATGAGTCCGGCATCGTTTACATCGGTGCCGAAGTCAGCGCCGGCGATATTCTGGTCGGCAAGGTGACGCCCAAGGGCGAAACCCAGCTGACACCGGAAGAAAAGCTGCTGCGCGCCATTTTTGGCGAGAAGGCGAGCGACGTCAAAGACACTTCCCTGCGGGTGCCCAGCGGTACCAAGGGCACGGTGATCGATGTTCAGGTGTTTACCCGTGAAGGTCTCGAGAAAGATGCGCGCGCGCTGCAGATCGAAAAAGCCGAACTGGATCAGTTCCGCAAGGATCTGAACGACGAATACCGCATTGTCGAAAATGCGACTTTCGCGCGCCTGTGCTCTGCTCTGGTGGGATCACCGGTAGTCCGGGCGCCCGGACTCAAGAAAGGCGATCTGCTGACGGCGGAGATTGCCGCCAAACTGGATCACGAGCAGTGGTTCAAGGTGCGGATGGACAATCAGGTGCTCAACGACCAGCTGGTGGCCGCCGAGCACCAGCTTGCCGAGCGACGAAAGTTGCTCGACGAGCGGTTCGCGGACAAAAAACGCAAGGTCGGTGCCGGCGACGATCTGGCGCCGGGCGTGCTCAAGATCATCAAGGTCTATCTGGCGGTCAAGCGCCGGGTGCAGCCGGGCGACAAGATGGCCGGGCGACACGGTAACAAGGGTGTGATTTCCGCCATCATGGCGGTCGAGGACATGCCCTACGACAAGAACGGCGTGCCGGTCGATATCGTGTTGAATCCACTGGGCGTGCCTTCGCGGATGAACGTCGGGCAGATTCTGGAAACCCACCTCGGGCTGGCGGCCAAGGGTCTCGGCGAGAAGCTTGCAGCGATGCTTAAGGCGCAGCGCAAGATTGTCGAGCTGAGAGGTTTTCTCCATGAGATCTACTCTACGGGGCAGGGTGTTACCAGCGTCGATCTCGATACCCTGAGTGACACCGAGATTCTGGCGCTCGCGGGTAATCTCAGTGCCGGTGTCCCCATGGCAACGCCGGTGTTCGATGGTGCCAGCGAAGGGGAGATCAAGTCCCTGCTGCGACTCGCCGATCTGCCGGAAAGCGGCCAGATGACGCTGCACGATGGGCGTACCGGCGATGCCTTCAGCCGCCCGGTCACCGTGGGCTATATGTACATGCTCAAGCTCAACCACCTGGTCGACGACAAGATGCACGCCCGCTCCACCGGTTCATACAGTCTGGTGACCCAGCAGCCGCTGGGTGGCAAGGCGCAATTCGGTGGCCAGCGCTTCGGGGAGATGGAGGTGTGGGCGCTCGAGGCCTACGGCGCCTCCTATACCCTCCAGGAAATGCTTACCGTCAAATCGGACGACGTCAACGGTCGCACCAAGATGTACAAGAACATCGTGGACGGGGACCATCGCATGGAACCCGGCATGCCCGAGTCGTTCAACGTGCTGGTGAAGGAAATTCGCTCGCTGGGGATCAATATCGATCTGGAGTACGAGTAACCGCTTACCCTGTCCCGCGGACCGGCTGACAGCGCGCCGGTCCGCACACTGGAGGAAAGGCCTTGAAAGACTTGCTCAATCTGCTCAAGACGCAGGACCACATCGGCGACTTCGACGGCATCCGCATCGGACTCGCGTCTCCGGACATGATTCGCTCCTGGTCCTTTGGCGAAGTTCGCAAACCCGAAACCATCAACTACCGCACCTTCAAGCCGGAGCGGGACGGATTGTTCTGCGCCAAGATTTTTGGTCCTATCAAGGATTTCGAGTGTCTGTGCGGCAAGTACAAGCGCATGAAACATCGCGGCATCGTCTGCGAAAAATGCGGCGTCGAAGTCACCCACGCCAAAGTACGTCGCGACCGCATGGGACACATCGAACTGGCGAGTCCCGTTGCGCACATCTGGTTTCTCAAATCCTTGCCGTCGCGGATCGGTCTCGCGCTCGACATGACGCTGCGCGAAATCGAGCGTGTGCTGTATTTTGAATCCTTTGTCGTTGTCGATCCGGGAATGACCACGCTGGAAGCGGGTCAGCTGCTGAGCGACGAAGAGTACTATCAGGCGATGGAAGAATTCGGCGGCGAGTTCGTCGCCATGATGGGTGCCGAAGCCATCCAGGCGCTGCTGCGCGATCTGGATCTCGACAGCGAAGTCGCGCGTCTGCGCGAGGAAATTCCCGAAACGCGTTCGGAAACCAAGGTCAAAAAACTTTCCAAGCGTCTGAAGCTGCTGGAGGCCTTCAGTGGCTCCGGCAACCGTCCCGAGTGGATGATTCTGGATGTACTGCCGGTTTTGCCGCCGGATTTGCGCCCGCTGGTACCCCTGGACGGCGGTCGCTTCGCAACCTCCGATCTCAACGATCTGTATCGTCGGGTCATCAACCGCAACAACCGTCTCAAGCGACTGCTGGAGCTCAGCGCGCCGGATATCATTGTGCGCAATGAAAAGCGCATGCTGCAAGAATCCGTGGATGCGTTGCTCGACAACGGTCGGCGCGGTCGCGCGATTACCGGCTCCAACAAGCGGCCGCTGAAATCCCTCGCCGACATGATCAAGGGCAAGCAGGGTCGGTTCCGGCAGAATCTGCTCGGCAAGCGTGTCGATTATTCCGGGCGCTCGGTGATCGTGGTGGGTCCGACTCTCAGGCTTCACCAGTGCGGCCTGCCCAAGCGCATGGCGCTGGAATTGTTCAAGCCCTTCATTTTTTCCAAACTCGAAACCCAGGGCCTCGCCACCACCATCAAGGCCGCGAAGAAAATGGTCGAGCGTGAGGAGCCCGTCGTGTGGGACATCCTCGACGATGTGATCCGCGAGCACCCGGTGCTGTTGAACCGGGCGCCGACTCTGCACCGGCTAGGTATCCAGGCTTTCGAGCCTACGCTTATTGAGGGCAAGGCCATCCAGTTGCATCCCCTGGTGTGCGCTGCCTACAACGCCGACTTCGACGGTGACCAGATGGCGGTCCACGTGCCGCTGACGCTGGAAGCGCAGCTCGAAGCGCGCGCGCTCATGATGTCGACCAACAATATCCTGTCGCCGGCCAGCGGTGAACCCATCATCGTGCCTTCCCAGGACGTGGTGCTGGGCCTGTATTACATGACTCGCGAGCGCGTGAACGCGCGGGGCGAGGGCATGGCGTTTTCCGACCTGCAGGAAGTCTCGCGGGCGTTTTATTCCGAGCAGGTCGATCTGCAGGCGCGAGTCAGGGTGCGCATCAGCGAGGCGCGGCGCGAAGAAGACGGCAGCTTCACCGAGAGCGTCACCCTCCGGGAAACCACGGTGGGCAGAGCCCTGCTGTGGAACATCGTGCCACGAGGCCTGAGCTACGACCTGGTCAACCAGGACATGAACAAGAAGGCCATCTCCCGGATCATCAACCATTGCTACCGGACGCTTGGCCTCAAGGACACCGTCATCTTTGCCGACCAATTGATGTACACGGGATTCGATTTTTCGACCCGATCCGGCGTATCCATCGGGGTCGACGACTTCGTCATCCCCGACGAGAAAGCCGAAATTGTTTCGCAGGCAGAGCGCGAAGTACTGGAGATCGAAACCCAGTTCGCCTCCGGCCTGGTGACGCAGGGTGAGAAGTACAACAAGGTTATCGACATCTGGTCGCGCGCTAACGATCTGGTGGCGAAAGCCATGATGGAAGTTATTTCGAAAGAGACTGTGGTCAACAAAGAGGGCAAGGAGGTTCAGCAAAACTCCTTCAACTCCGTCTATGTCATGGCGGATTCCGGTGCGCGGGGTTCGCCGGCCCAGATTCGGCAGCTGGCCGGTATGCGCGGATTGATGGCGCGTCCCGACGGTTCCATTATCGAAACACCGATCACCGCCAATTTTCGCGAAGGCCTCAATGTCCTCCAATATTTCATTTCGACCCACGGCGCGCGCAAAGGCCTCGCCGATACAGCGCTGAAAACCGCCAACTCGGGTTATCTCACCCGTCGCCTGGTGGACGTGGCCCAGGATCTGGTGGTGACCGAAATCGACTGCGGCACCGATCAGGGTCTGTTGATGGCGCCGGTGATCGAGGGCGGTGACATCATTGAAACTCTGGGTGATCGCATCCTCGGGCGCGTGGTTGTCCATGATATTTACGCGGCCGGCGGCAAAGAGCCTGTGGTTCCCGCCAATACGCTGATCGACGAGAAGCTGGTGGGCGTGATCGAACGGGCAGGCGTCGATGAGATACTGGTGCGCTCGCCGATTACCTGTGAAACCCGCTACGGCATCTGTGCCCAGTGTTATGGCCGTGATCTGGCGCGCGGACACCGCATCAACCCCGGTGAAGCAGTCGGCGTAATCGCCGCCCAGTCAATCGGCGAGCCGGGCACCCAGCTCACCATGCGCACCTTCCACATCGGCGGTGCGGCATCCCGAGCGTCGGCAGCGGACAGTATCCAGGTCAAGACGGGTGGTACCGTCCGTCTGGTGGGCGCCAAGGTGGCGCAACGCCGCAGCGGTGATCTGGTGGCGGTATCGCGTTCCGGTGAATTGGCCATCGCGGATGACAGCGGGCGCGAGCGCGAGCGTTACAAGCTGCCCTATGGCGCGGTGATCCGCGTCGTGGACGGCGCCAAGGTACAGCCCGGCGTGGTGGTAGCGAGCTGGGATCCCCACACCCACCCCATCATTACCGAGGTAGAGGGCCGGGTGGCGTTTTCCGGGATGGAAGAGGGCCTGAGCATTCGGCGGCAGACCGACGAGGTCACCGGGCAGACCAGCACCGTGGTGATCGATCCCAACGAGCGCCGGGCGGCGGGCAAGGACATGAAGCCCATGATTACCCTGCTCGGTGCCGACGGCAAAGAGCTGTGCTTCTCCAACTCCACTGTGCCGGCACACTACATGCTGCCGACCGACGCGATCATCATGGTTAACGACAATGATCAGGTCGGTGTTGGCGATGTGATCGCGAGAATACCGCAGGAAGGACTGAAGACCAGGGACATCACCGGCGGTTTGCCACGCGTCGCCGATCTGTTCGAGGCGCGCAAACCCAAGGATCCCGAAATCCTCGCGGAGATTTCCGGCACCATCACCTTTGGCAAGGAAACGAAGGGTAAGCGGCGTCTGATCATTACGCCTGCGGATGGCAGCGAGCCCCATGAGGAGCTGATCCAGAAATGGCGCCAGCTCAACGTCTACGAAGGCGAGCAGGTGGCCCGGGGCGAAGTCATTTCCGAGGGACCATCGAGTCCCCACGACATTCTGCGCCTCAAGGGTGTGGAAGCCTTGGCGAAATACATTGTCAATGAGATTCAGGAGGTCTACCGGTTGCAGGGCGTGCGAATCAATGACAAGCACATCGAAGTGATCGTGCGGCAGATGCTGCGCAAGGTCGAGATTGTCGAATCGGGCGATTCCGATTTCATCCCGGGCGAGCAACTGGAATATGCCCAGGTGCAGGACGCAAACGAGGCGTTGCGCGAGAACGACAGGATGCCCGCTCGGTACGAACGTTCGCTGTTGGGTATCACCAAGGCATCGTTGGCAACCGAGAGCTTCATTTCGGCGGCTTCGTTTCAGGAAACCACGCGGGTGCTTACGGAGGCGGCAGTCACCGGCAAGGTCGACAACCTGCGCGGCCTGAAGGAAAACGTCGTGGTAGGCCGTCTGATACCCGCGGGCACCGGTCAGGCGTATCACGCGCTGCGGCGCAAGTCGCGGGAAGCGGTCGAACAGGTGGCCGGTGGCGTATCGGCGACGGACGTCGAGGCGGCTCTGACCGAGGCGCTCAGCGCTGGCAACGATGAACCTTGAGTCGCGCGCCGCGACCGCTGGCATCGTGCTTGACACGCATTCAACCTTGACGGTCCCGGGGTGTCTCTTTAGAATCCCGCGTCCCCGCTGAGGGCAATCAGCACCGCCTGCCTGGGCCGCCCCTCCGAACCAACGAGAGAGGCGTTCTGCGGCAGGATTTTATTTCAGGAGTACGAGATTCATGGCAACTGTCAACCAGCTGGTTCGCAAGCCGAGAAAACGCAAGCTCACCAAGAGCACCGTGCCTGCGTTGGAGGGTTGTCCCCAGCGCCGCGGCGTTTGTACGCGCGTGTACACCACCACGCCCAAAAAGCCCAATTCCGCGATGCGCAAAGTGTGCCGTGTGCGCCTCACCAGTGGGTACGAGGTAACCTCCTACATTGGCGGCGAAGGCCACAACCTGCAGGAGCACAGCGTCGTGCTGATTCGCGGCGGCCGGGTCAAGGATCTTCCCGGGGTGCGCTATCACACCGTGCGCGGGAGTCTGGATACATCCGGCGTCAGTGCGCGCCGTCAGGCTCGATCAAAATACGGAGCCAAGCGCCCGAAGAAAAAGTGATCGTGTTTCTGGTTTATCCCAAGTAAGGCCGGCCCACTGGGTGCCGGACAACCTGAAGAGAGAGCGTCATGCCTAGAAGAAGAGTTGTCGCCAAGCGCGAAGTTCTGCCGGATCCCAAATATGGGAGTGGAACGCTCGCGAAATTCGTCAATCACGTCATGGTTAGCGGTAAAAAGGCAGTTGCCGAGCGGATCGTCTACGGTGCTCTTGAGCTGGTTGAGCAGCGCCTGAAGCGCAACCCCGTGGAAACGTTCGAAGAAGCCTTGAATAATATCGCGCCCATGGTTGAGGTGAAGTCGCGCCGCGTCGGTGGCGCTACTTACCAGGTTCCGGTGGAAGTCCGTGCATCGCGCCGCACTGCGCTGGCCATGCGTTGGCTGGTGGATTTCTCCCGTGGCCGCAGCGAAAAATCCATGGCGCAGCGCCTTGCCGGCGAAATTGCCGATGCGGCGCAAGGGCGTGGAAGTGCGGTCAAGAAGCGTGAAGACGTGCATCGGATGGCTGAAGCCAACAAGGCGTTTTCGCACTACCGCTTCTGACTTTGAGGCGGGCGCGAGTCCGCTTAGAGGACAAGGCGCTCATCGAAAGGCGGCTAACGGGCTGCCTTTTGCGGTTTATGCACAGTAGCGTTGGGGATAGAGACAGTGGCACGTAAGACACCAATTGCACGGTACCGCAATATCGGGATCGTCGCCCATGTGGACGCCGGCAAGACTACCACCACCGAGCGGGTGCTTTTTTATACCGGTTTGTCGCACAAGATGGGCGAAGTGCATGACGGCGCCGCCACCATGGACTGGATGGAGCAGGAGCAGGAGCGCGGCATCACGATCACCTCCGCCGCTACCACCTGTTTCTGGCGCGGAATGCAAAAGCAGTTCGACGAGCACCGCATCAACATTATTGACACTCCCGGTCACGTGGACTTCACGATCGAGGTGGAGCGGTCGTTGCGTGTTCTCGATGGCGCCGTAGTTGTTCTCTGCGGTTCGTCTGGTGTGCAGCCGCAGACCGAAACCGTTTGGCGCCAGGCCAACAAGTATCAGGTGCCGCGACTGGTGTTCGTCAACAAGATGGATCGTGCCGGTGCGGACTTTCTGCGTGTGGTCGCGCAGCTCAAGGAACGCCTGGGCGCGACCCCGGTTCCGCTGCAGCTTGCCATTGGCGCGGAAGAATTGTTTCGCGGAGTCGTCGATCTGGTAAAAATGAAAGCCATTACCTGGAACGAAGCCGATCAGGGCATGACGTTCGAGTACACCGAAGTCCCCGCCGAGCTGATGGACGAATGTCTGAGGCTGCGCGAAGGTATCGTCGAGGCCGCTGCTGAAGCGAACGACGCATTCATGGAGAGATACCTTGAAGGTGGCGAGCTGACTGAAGAAGAAATCAAGCAAGGCATTCGTGCGCGCACGCTCGCCAACGAGATTGTGCCGGTCTTCTGCGGCTCTGCCTTCAAGAACAAGGGTGTGCAGGCGGTGCTCGATGGGGTAGTTGAATATCTCCCTTCGCCAACCGAAGTCAAGGCCATCGAAGGTACGCTGGACGACGAGGAAACCATTGAAGAGCGCGTTGCCTCAGACGAAGCGCCGTTTGCGGCCCTCGCGTTCAAGATTGCGACGGACCCTTTTGTGGGCGTGCTGACGTTTATCCGGGTTTACTCCGGCGTGCTCAAGTCCGGCGATGCGGTTTTCAATCCGATTACCCGCAAGAAGGAGCGCATTGGCCGGATGGTGCAAATGCATGCCAACCAGCGCGAAGAGATCAAGGAAGTGTACGCCGGCGACATCGCGGCAGTGATCGGGCTCAAGGATGTTTCCACGGGCGAGACCCTGTGCGATCTCAACCATAGAATTACCCTGGAGCGGATGGATTTTCCGGAGCCCGTCATATCGGTGGCGGTGGAGCCAAAAACCAAGGCCGATCAGGAAAAAATGGGAGTTGCACTTGGCAAGCTGGCGCAGGAAGATCCTTCTTTTCGGGTGAAGACCGACGAAGAAACCGGGCAGACCATCATTTCCGGCATGGGCGAGCTGCACCTCGACATCATCGTCGACCGTATGCGACGCGAATTCGGCGTCGAGGCCAATATCGGCAAGCCTCAGGTTGCCTATCGCGAAGCGATCCGCAATACCTGCGAAATCGAAGGCAAGTTCATTCGCCAAAGCGGTGGGCGTGGTCAATACGGGCACATCTGGGTCCGCTTCGAGCCCCGAGAAGGTGGTGCCGAAGGGCTGGAGTTCATCAATGGAATTGTCGGTGGTGTGGTGCCCAAGGAATATGTTCCCGCAGTGGAAAAGGGTATCGGCGAGCAGATGAAGAACGGTGTATTGGCCGGTTACCCGCTGCTCGGGCTCAAGGCAACCCTATTCGACGGCTCTTACCACGATGTCGATTCCAGCGAGATGGCGTTCAAGATCGCAGCGTCCATGGCCACCAAGGAATTGTCCAAGAAGGGAGGCGCCGTGCTGCTCGAGCCGATCATGAGCGTTGAAGTGGTCACGCCCGAGGAAAACATGGGCGATGTGGTCGGCGATCTCAATCGTCGACGCGGATTGATTCAGGGAATGGAAGAAAGTGCTTCGGGCAAGGTGGTTCGGTGCGAAGTGCCGCTGGCTGAAATGTTCGGCTACGCCACTTCCCTGCGGTCTGCGACCCAGGGCCGTGCGACCTTTACCATGGAATTTCTCAAATACGCCGAAGTACCCAACAATGTCGCTGCCGAAGTTATCGCCAAGCGGGCATAACTGACCGGCTGTAAATTCCAGCATCAGACTCAGACACAGAGGAGCCACTCGTGGGAAAGGAAAAATTTCAGCGGAGCAAGCCGCACATAAACGTGGGGACGATCGGACACGTAGACCATGGCAAGACGACGCTGACGGCGGCGTTGACGCGGGTGTGTGCGGAGACCTGGGGCGGCACGGCGGTGCCGTTTGACGGGATCGACAACGCGCCGGAAGAGCGGGAGCGGGGGATCACGATTGCGACGGCGCACGTGGAATACGAGTCGGCGGCGCGGCACTACGCGCACGTGGACTGCCCGGGTCACGCGGACTACGTGAAGAACATGATCACGGGCGCGGCGCAGATGGACGGCGCGATCCTGGTGTGTTCGGCGGCCGATGGCCCGATGCCGCAGACGCGGGAGCACATCCTGCTGTCGCGTCAGGTGGGCGTGCCCTACATCGTGGTGTTCCTGAACAAAGCCGACATGGTCGACGACGCCGAGCTGCTCGAGCTGGTTGAGATGGAAGTGCGCGAGCTGCTGGACAAATACGACTTTCCGGGCGACGACACCCCGATCATCACTGGCTCGGCGCTGATGGCGCTGGAAGGCCGCGATGACAACGGGATGGGCACCACGGCGGTGAAGAAGCTGGTGGAGACCCTGGACAGTTACATTCCGGAACCGCAGCGGGCGATCGACGGGGCGTTTCTGATGCCGATCGAGGACGTGTTCTCGATCTCGGGTCGCGGCACGGTCGTGACCGGTCGGGTGGAGCGCGGCATTGTGAAGGTGGGCGACGAGCTGGAGATCATCGGCATCCGCGACACCGCCAAGACGGTGTGCACGGGCGTCGAGATGTTCCGCAAGCTGCTGGACGAAGGGCGTGCCGGGGAGAACATTGGCGTGCTGCTGCGCGGCACCAAGCGCGACGACGTGGAGCGGGGTCAGGTGCTGGCCAAGCCGGGCAGCATCCAGCCGCATACCACGTTCGAGGCGGAAGTGTACGTGCTGTCGAAGGACGAAGGGGGTCGTCACACGCCGTTCTTCAAGGGCTACCGGCCGCAGTTTTACTTCCGGACGACGGACGTGACGGGGGCCTGTGAGCTGCCGGAAGGCGTCGAGATGGTGATGCCGGGCGACAACATCCAGATGAGCGTGACGCTGATCGCGCCGATCGCGATGGAAGAGGGCCTGCGCTTTGCCATCCGCGAGGGTGGCCGCACAGTGGGTGCGGGCGTGGTCGCCAAAATCCTCAAGTAAGTCCGGGAGCAGCCCGGCGGCAAACCGGAATTGCCTGAGCCTGCAACTAAAACCCGTAAAAGGACGGGTTTTAGTTGACAGGGACCAACTCCAAACATAAAATGCCGCCTCTTTTTCGCAGGGTTCCGGGATGTCCGGCCCGCGCCCAGCCGGAGAATCCAGTCGATGCAGGGCCAACGTATCCGAATCCGTCTCAAGGCGTTCGATCATCGCCTGATCGATGCCTCGACGCGGGAGATCGTCGAAACAGTGAAGCGCACCGGTGCGCAGATTCGGGGTCCGATTCCGCTGCCGACGCGCAACGAACGGTTCACGATATTGACTTCCCCTCATGCCAACAAGGATGCGCGGGACCAATACGAGATTCGCACTCACAAGCGGTTGCTCGATATTGTCGAGCCCAGCGAGAAGACCGTCGACGCCCTCATGAAGCTGGATTTGGCAGCCGGGGTGGAAGTGCAGATCAGTTTGGACTAAACAAGTTGAAGCCTGGTCGGCTGCGGCCGACTGTGTGACGCTCTGCGATGGGCGGCCGTAGCGGGTGATAGCCCCATGCACTGGAGTTATAACAATGACTATCGGAGTCGTCGGCCGTAAGTGCGGCATGACACGCATCTTTTCGGATAACGGCGCTTCTATCCCCGTCACGGTGATAGAGGTCGCGCCGAACCGCATCACCCAGATCAAGACCAGTGCAACTGACGGCTACTGTGCCGTACAGGTGACTTGTGGCACGCGCAAGCCGGCGCGAGTTGGCAAGCCCCAGGCGGGCCATTTCGCCAAGGCCGGTACCGAGGCCGGGCGCGGGATGTGGGAGTTCCGGCTGGCGTCCGAGTCCGAGCTCGACGGCTTGGAGCCGGGCCGGGTGATTGAGCTCGACCGGTTTCAGGCGGGCCAGTTGGTTGATGTGAGCGGTACTTCCAAGGGAAAGGGCTTTGCGGGCGTCATCAAGCGCTGGAATTTCAGCATGCAGGACGCCACCCATGGCAACTCGCTGTCGCACCGCGCACCGGGTTCGATCGGGCAAAACCAGAGCCCCGGGCGCGTGTTCAAGGGCAAGAAAATGGCCGGGCACATGGGTGCCGAGCGAGTCACGATCCAGAATATTGAAATTGTGCGCGTCGATGTCGCCCAGGGCCTGTTGATGGTCAAGGGCGCCATTCCGGGGGCAAACGGGGGCGATCTTGTCGTGCGCCCCGCGATCAAGTCCAGAGGAGTCCAGTAGGATGGAGCTGACTATCGCGAGCCCCGCCGGCAACGCCGGCACCGTTACGGTGTCGGATGCGACGTTCGGCCGGGTATTTAACGAAGATCTCGTGCACCAGGCGGTCACCGCATTTCTGGCGGGCGCTCGTCAGGGTACGCGGGCGCAAAAAAGCCGATCCGATGTTTCCGGCGGCGGCAAGAAGCCCTGGCGCCAGAAGGGCACCGGTCGCGCGCGCGCCGGAACCATTCGGAGTCCGTTGTGGCGTTCCGGTGGCGTAACCTTTGCCGCCCGGCCCCAGGACCACAGCCAGAAGATCAATCGCAAGATGTACCGTGCCGCGCTGCAATCGATCCTGTCGGAGCTGGCGCGCCAGCAGCGGCTGGTGGTGGTCGAGGATTTTGTCATCGAGCAGCCCAAAACCAAGGAGTTGCTCAAGAAGCTCGCGGCGCTCGGGTTGACCAACGTGTTGATTGTCACCGAGAACGCCAACGAAAATCTGTCGCTGTCAGCGCGCAATCTGCATGCGGTGGACGTAAGCGATGTTGCAGCGGTTGACCCGGTTCGCCTCATTGGTTTCGATCATGTATTGATGACAGTGCCGGCGGTGAAGAGATTCGAAGAGGTGCTGGCATGAATCCGGAACGGATATACCAGGTCTTGTTGGCTCCGCATGTTTCCGAGAAGGCAACCAATGTTGCCGAGGACGCTAACCAAATCGTGTTCCGAGTTGCGCGCGATGCCAGCAAGGCAGAAGTGCGGACTGCGGTCGAGGCGTTGTTCAAGGTGCAGGTCGAGCAAGTCCGTGTTCTCGTCGTCAAGGGAAAAATGCGGCGTGCCCGGCACGGCCTTGGCCAGCGGTCGGACTGGAAGAAAGCCTATGTCCGCCTCGCGCCCGGGCATGACATTGATTTCACCGCGATTCAGTAAGGGGAATCAAGCATGGCAGTCGTAAAGAGAAAACCGACATCTCCGGGCCGCCGAGGAGTGGTGAGCGTTGTCACTCCCGGCCTGCACAAGGGTGCGCCCCACGGCCCGCTGCTTGAGCGACAGGTCAACAAGGGCGGCCGTAACAGCAGCGGCCGCATTACCGTTCGCCATCAGGGCGGTGGACACAAGCAGCACTATCGTCTGGTCGACTTCAAGCGCGACAAGGATGGGATTATCGGTGTGGTGGAGCGGATCGAATACGATCCCAACCGGACCGCTCACATTGCCTTGGTTTGTTACCGTGACGGCGAGCGCCGCTACATCATCGCGCCCAAGGGCCTCAAAGCGGGTGACGAGGTGCGCTCCGGTCAGGATGCCCCGGTCAAGATCGGCAACAGCTTGCCGCTCCGCAATATCCCGGTGGGTAGCGTTGTCCACTGCATCGAGATGAAGCCTGGCAAGGGTGCGCAGCTGGCTCGCAGCGCAGGCGCCTCCGCGCAGCTGGTCGCCCGCGAAGGTCGCTACGCCACCTTGCGGCTGCGCAGTAGCGAGATGCGCAAGGTGCTGTCGGATTGCCGCGCCACTTTGGGCGAGGTGTCCAACAGTGACCACAATCTGCGCTCTCTGGGCAAGGCTGGAGCCAAGCGCTGGCTTGGCGTGCGACCGACGGTGCGCGGTGTGGCGATGAACCCGGTCGATCACCCTCACGGCGGTGGTGAAGGCAAGACCTCCGGCGGCCGGCATCCGGTAACGCCCTGGGGTGTGCCGACCAAGGGTTACAAGACGCGCAAAACCAAACGTACTGGCGATCTGATTGTCAGACGCCGCAGCCGCTAGGCCGGCACCATTAGCAAATTGAGGACAGTATCGTGCCACGTTCGCTGAAAAAGGGGCCTTTCGTCGATCTGCATCTCCTGGAGAAGGTTCGGGTTGCTGCGGAAAAGAGCGATCGCCGGCCCATCAAGACCTGGTCCAGGCGGTCCATGATTCTGCCGCAGATGGTTGGTCTTACCCTCGCCATTCACAACGGACGCCAGCATGTGCCGGTGCTCGTCAGTGAAGAGATGGTGGGGCACAAATTGGGCGAATTTGCGCTCACCCGGACCTTTCGCGGCCACGTCGCGGATAAAAAGGCGAAACGTTGAGTGGGAGTATCCGAGATGGAAGTGGCAGCTAGACTGAGGGGCGCGCGGGTTTCCGCCCAAAAGGCCCGGCTGGTAGCCGATCAGGTGCGCGGGAAAGGCGTTGAGCAAGCCCTGGATATCCTGGGCTTCAGCAACAAGAAGAGCGCGGCGATCATCAAGAAAGTGCTCGAGTCGGCGATCGCGAATGCGGAGCACAACGAGGGCGCCGATGTTGACGAGCTGAAAGTGTCGACCATCTTTGTCGACGAGGGAACGACGCTGAAGCGGATGATGCCGCGCGCAAAAGGTCGTTCAGACAGAATTTCCAAGCGCACCTGCCACATCACGGTAAAAGTGGCTGGCGCCTAAGCGGGACTACGGGGACTGTCATGGGTCAGAAAGTACATCCAACGGGCTTCCGGCTCGGCGTCGTCAAACGGCATACCTCGATCTGGTACGCCGACAAGCGCGAATATGCGAAGCGGCTGATTGCCGATTTGCAGGTGCGCAAGCTGATCCAGGACAAGCTCAGTCACGCGTCCGTCAGTCGCATTGAGATTGAGCGACCCTCGGCGTCGGCTCGTATCACCATTCATACGGCGCGACCGGGGATCGTGATCGGGAAGAAAGGCGAAGACGTCGACCGGCTGCGCGCCGAGGTGGCGGCGACCCTGGGTGTTCCCGTGCACATCAATATCGAAGAAATTCGCAAGCCGGATCTCGACGCCGCGCTGGTAGCGCAGAATGTCGCGCAACAGCTTCAGCGCCGGGTGATGTTCCGGCGTGCCATGAAGCGAGCTGTCCAGAACGCGATGCGCCAGGGCGCCCTGGGCGTCAAGGTTCAGATTGGTGGCAGGCTCGGGGGTGCGGAAATCGCACGGACCGAGTGGTACCGGGAAGGGCGCGTTCCGCTCCATACTCTCCGGGCTGACATCGATTACGCCACAGCCGAGGCGGCCACGACCTACGGGATCATTGGCGTCAAGGTCTGGATATTTAAGGGTGAGGTTCTGGGCGGCGAGACTGCGGAAGCGCCGGCTGCCAGGAAGTAATTGAGTAATCAGGGCGAGCGTCATGCTGCAACCAAAGCGAACGAAATTCCGCAAACAGCACAAGGGGCGAAATCGTGGCCTGGCTGAGCGCGGCAGCAAGGTCAGTTTCGGGGAGTTCGGGCTCAAGGCCATCGGCCGCGGGCGACTCACGGCGCGGCAGATAGAGGCGGCGCGGCGCGTCATCACACGGCGAATCAAGCGCGGTGGAAAGGTATGGATCCGGGTTTTCCCGGATAAGCCCATCACCCAGAAGCCGCTGGAAGTGCGGATGGGTAAAGGCAAGGGCAATGTCGAATATTGGGTAGCGCTGGTTCAGCCCGGCCGGATGCTCTATGAGATGGAAGGTGTTCCGGAGGAAGTGGCGCGGGAAGCTTTTACGCTCGCCGCCGCCAAGCTGCCTATGGCCACCACCTTCGTCAAGCGATCGGTGATGTAATGAAAGCGAGCGATTTGCGGGAACAGTCAGTGGAGTCGTTGCAAAAGGTATTGCTGGAGCAGCGGCATGAGCAATTTCTGCAGCGGATGAAAGGCGCAACCGGGCAGCTGGATGCCAACCACGTGATGCGAGTCACGCGGCGAGACATTGCGCGTATCAAGACGGTGTTGAATGAAAAAGGCAGGTCGCTGAAATGACAGAGACAGTAGCAAGCAAGGCGCGCACACTTGCCGGACGGGTCGTCAGCGACAAAATGGACAAGACAGTTACCGTGCTGATCGAGCGGCGGGTTCGACATCCGATGTACGGCAAAATTATTTCCCGCTCCACCAAAATCAAGGCGCACGATGAGCACAATCAGTGCCATATCGGCGACTTGGTTACGATAGCCGAAACGCGTCCGCTGTCGCGGACCAAGGCGTGGCGTCTGGTGGAAATCGTCGAGCGAGCAGTAGAGGTCTAGCACTGTCGCGGTAATGACTGGAGAGAGTCCATGATTCAAGTGCAGACGTATCTCGATGTCGCCGATAACAGCGGCGCCAAACAGGTGATGTGTATCAAGGTGCTCGGGGGTTCCCGGCGCCGTTATGCCTATATCGGCGATGTCATCAAGGTGAGCGTCAAGGAAGCAATTCCGCGGGGCAAGGTCAAGAAAGGTCAGGTGATGAACGCAGTGGTAGTGCGGACTCGCAAAGGCGTGCGCCGGCCGGATGGGAGTTTGATTCGCTTCGACGGTAACGCGGCTGTGCTGCTCAACAACCAGCTCGCGCCCATCGGTACGCGGATTTTCGGGCCTGTGACGCGCGAGCTGCGTGGCGAAAAATTCATGCGCATCATTTCGCTGGCGCCCGAAGTGCTGTAGGCGGGGAGTACTGAGTTATGGCAATGAAAAAGATTCGACGCGACGACGATGTGATCGTTATCGCCGGCCGTGACAAAGGGCGTCGTGGCAAGGTGCTTGGCGTCCTGGCCGGTGACCGCCTGTTGGTCTCCGGTGTTCAGGTGGTCAAAAAGCATCAGAAGCCGAATCCTCAATTAGGGAACCCGGGCGGTATTGTCGAGCGGGAGGCGCCGATACAGGTGTCGAATGTCGCCATATACAACCCGACGACCCGTAAGGCGGACCGCGTAGGATTTCGTATTCTGGAAGACGGCAAGAAGATACGTGTGTTCAAGTCCAGCGGACTGCCGCTGGATGCAAGAGGTTGATGGAGATGTCGAGGCTACAAGAGTTGTATACCAAAGAACTCGCTCCGCGCTTGCGCGAGGA
Organism: uncultured Gammaproteobacteria bacterium; assembly: GCA_963708735.1. GTDB lineage: Bacteria > Pseudomonadota > Gammaproteobacteria > Pseudomonadales > Porticoccaceae > JAGPUQ01. The sequence continues at coordinate 265,849 of CAVPTW010000005.1, read as the reverse complement.
GTTGGGTCTGGCGAACGTGATGGAAGTTCCGAGAATCACCAAGGTTACCCTGAACATGGGGGTCGGCGAAGCGGTGGCAGACAAGAAAATTCTCGAAAATGCTGTAGCCGACTTGACCAAAATCGCCGGACAGAAGCCCGTAGTGACACGTGCCCGGACCTCAATCGCCGGATTCAAGATCCGCGACGGCTGGCCGGTCGGCTGCAAGGTGACGTTGCGGCGGGAGCGAATGTACGATTTCCTCGAGCGCTTGATCACCATTGCGATCCCGCGTATTCGGGATTTCCGCGGAATCAGCAACCGGTCGTTCGACGGCCAGGGCAATTTCGCGATGGGGATTGCCGAGCAGATCATTTTTCCCGAAATCGACTACGACAAAATTGACAAGTTGCGCGGCATGGACATCGTGATTACCACCACGGCGCGCACAGACCATGAAGGCCGTGCGCTGATGCGCGCTTTTAATTTTCCGCTGAAGAGTTAGAGCCATGGCCAAGTTGAGCATGAAGGAACGGGAGCGGCGCCGCACGGAGACCGTGGCTAAATACGCGGTCAAGCGCAAGCAGTTGAAGGCGATCATCAGCGATCCGCGCACTTCTGACGAAGAGCGGTGGGCAGCGCAGCAGCGGTTCCAGAAATTGCCGCGCAATGCAAGTCCGGTGCGCCAGCGCGCGCGTTGCGCCATCACCGGCAGATCCCGGGGTGTATACCGGAAATTCGGGCTGTGCCGCAACAAATTGCGTGAAGCCGCGATGCGCGGCGACGTTCCGGGTTTGGTCAAGGCGAGTTGGTAATTGGTCGCTAGAGGAGATTTTCAGCAATGAGTATGCAAGATCCACTGGCCGATATGCTGACACGCGTACGCAATGCGCAGTCCCGAGCCCGCCCGCATGTCGTGATGCCTTCCTCAAAGTTGCGCGTCGCCGTTGCCCGTCTGTTGCAGGATGAAGGTTACATTGAGGGTTTCGATGTGACGGGTGACGTGAAGAAAGAGCTGCGCATCGATTTGAAGTACTTCGAAGGCAAGCCCGTCATCGAAGAGATTATTCGCATCAGCCGACCCGGGTTGCGACGCTACGCGGGAGCCGATGAGCTGCCAGTCGTGCGTGGAGGCCTGGGTGTGGCGGTTGTGTCAACCAGTAGTGGGCTCATGTCTGACCGCGCGGCCCGAGCGGCTGGCGTGGGCGGCGAAGTCCTTTGCACGGTATTCTGACGGATAATTGCGATGTCCCGAGTAGCCAAGTATCCAGTTCTTCTGCCCAAAGGGGTGGAGGTTCATATTGATCGCGGTGTGCTGTCCGTGAAGGGGCGTAATGGCTCCCTCACGTTGGCGATTCACAGTGATGTTCAGGTTGATCATGCCGACGGCATGCTCAGCGTGGCGGCGCGCAGCGCGGCAACGACAGCCCGGTCCATGGCCGGAACCACCCGCGCGCTCATGAACAACATGGTTGTTGGTGTGAGTGAGGGATTTCAGCGGCGGCTGACGCTCGTTGGCGTTGGCTACCGGGCCCAGGTTCAGGGCAACAAGGTAAATCTCACTCTCGGATATTCCCATCCGGTCGAGTACACCCTGCCCCAGGGAGTTACTGCGGAGACGCCGAGCCAGACCGAGATACTGTTGAAGGCGGCGAACAAGCAGCAGCTGGGGCAGGTCGCGGCCGAGATTCGTGCTTTCCGGCCTCCCGAGCCCTACAAGGGCAAGGGTGTGCGTTACGCGGACGAAAACGTTCGCCGTAAAGAAGCCAAGAAAAAATAGCGGGTGATCAAATGAGTCTGAAGAAAGTTGCTCGAGCCCGGCGCGCGCGTCGCACCAGGGCAAAAATCCGGGAGCTCGGTGCCGACAGGTTGTGCGTTCATCGGACCCCACGGCACATATACGCTCAGGTGATTCGCACCAGTGCTGGCCAGGATACGGTGGTTGCGCAGGCATCTACCCTGGATGCTGGGCTGCGCAAGTCCGCGACCGGCAATATCCAGGCGGCGAGCGCCGTGGGTGGGTTGATCGCCGAGCGGGCGTCGCTCGCGGGGGTCACTCGCGTCGCGTTTGATCGTAGCGGATTTAAATATCACGGGCGAATCAAGGCGCTCGCCGATGCCGCCCGCGCCGGCGGCTTGGACTTCTGAAGGTTGCACAATGGCTAAGCAAAACGCTCGTGATTCCGACGTTAATGACGGCTTGAACGAAAAGCTGGTTCAGGTCAACCGTGTCGCCAAGACGGTCAAGGGTGGCCGAATTTTCGGCTTCACCGCGTTGACCGTGGTAGGTGACGGAAAGGGTCGGGTTGGTTTTGGTCGCGGCAAGGCGCGCGAAGTGCCTCTGGCAATCCAGAAAGCCATGGAAGCTGCGCGCCGCAACATGATCTCCGTTGACCTCAGTCGCAGCACGCTTCAGTACCCGATCACCGCCAAGCACGGCGCGTCGCGGGTGTATATGCAGCCGGCGTCAGAGGGTACCGGTGTTATTGCCGGCGGTGCCATGCGGGCCGTGTTGGAGCTCGCTGGTGTGCAGAACGTTCTGGCGAAGTGTTATGGCTCCACCAATCCGGTCAACGTGGTGCGAGCCACGTTCAAGGGCCTGAAGAACATGCGGGCGCCCGAGCAGGTCGCGGCGCGACGCGGCAAGCGTCTCGACGATATTTAGGGCTAGAAATTCCGGGCTGATAAGGGCCCTCAGCGGAACTACAGCGATGACTGCGAGCAAATTGAAAGTGACCCAGGTGAAGAGCAGCTACGGCCGGTTGGCGCGCCACCGTGCGTGTCTGATTGGCCTGGGGCTGCGCAAGATTGGTCACCAGGTAGTACTGGAGAACACGCCCTCTGTGCGGGGCATGGTCAACAAAGTGGAATACATGATTCGCGTGGAAGAGGTCTGAGCATGCGACTGAACACACTGAGTCCGGCACCCGGGCGCCACACGGCCGCCAAGCGTGTAGGCAGGGGCATCGGTTGCGGGTACGGCAAGACCTGCGGGCGCGGCCATAAGGGGCAAAAGGCACGGTCTGGCGGACGGGTTCGTCCGGGCTTCGAAGGCGGCCAGATGCCCTTGCAGAAGCGCCTGCCGAAATACGGCTTTACGAGCCGCATCAGCCGCGGCAGCGCGGAGATTCGCCTGGTTGAGCTCAACCAGATCGAAGGCGGCGTGGTCGACCTGGCGGCGTTGCGGCAAGCCGGACTGATTGGCAGTTCCATTGAGCGCGCCAAGATCTTTCTGGCGGGCGAGCTTGATGCGGGCAAGGCCCTGGTGGTTCGCGGGCTGAGCATTACCGCCGGCGCCCGTGCGGCGATAGAGGCCGCTGGTGGCAGTGTGGAGGCGTTGGTTTAACGATTCCCATGGCGCGCAAACCTCTGCCAGCGGTAAACAAGAAGGGCCTCACCGAGCTCTGGGCGCGGCTGCGTTTTCTGCTGCTGGCGATCGTCGTGTACCGACTCGGTACCCACATTCCGCTGCCGGGAATTGATCCCGACCGCGTGGCGAGTCTGTTCAAGCAGAACCAGGGTACCTTGCTGGGTATGTTCAATATGTTTTCCGGCGGGGCGCTGGAACGCATGAGTATCATGGCGCTGGGTGTGATGCCCTATATCTCGGCATCCATCATCGTGCAGTTGATAAGCGCGGTGACTCCTGCGCTCGAGCAACTCAAGAAGGAGGGAGACGCGGGACGGCGCAAGCTGACCCAGATGACCCGTTATCTGACGGTGCTGCTGGCGCTCATTCAAGGCACGGGGATGGCATTCGGGCTGGCGGGCCAGGGGTTGGCGTACTACCCAGGGTTGACGTTTTACCTGACCGCCGTCACCTCGTTGATTGCCGGAGCGGTGTTCCTGATGTGGCTGGGCGAACAGATCACGGAGCGCGGCATTGGCAACGGCATCTCGATGCTGATCTTTTCGGGAATTGTCGCTGGATTGCCGCGTGCGCTCGGGCAGGCGTTTGAATCGGCTCGTCAAGGCGAGCTCAATATAGTCGTGCTGTTGGTCGTCGCGCTCATCGCGGTGGCGGTAATATATTTTGTTGTGTTTATCGAGCGCGGTCAGCGCCGTATCACGGTAAACTACGCACAGCGTCAGCAGGGGCGCGGAGCTTATGCCCAGCAAAGCAGCCATTTGCCGCTCAAGGTCAACATGGCGGGCGTGATTCCGGCAATTTTTGCGAGCAGTCTGCTGTTGTTTCCAGCGACTGTGACACAGATGTTCGGGCAGGGGGCAGGCGCGCCGGACTGGCTTCAGGACGTCGCCTATTTTCTCGGACCGGGGCAGTTGCTTCACAGTGTGCTGTTTGCCGGGTTGATCATTTTCTTCTGTTTTTTCTACACGGCGCTGGTGTTCAATCCGAAGGAGGTTGCCGACAACCTCAAGCGTGGCAATGCTTATCTGCCGGGCATTCGGCCGGGTGAGCAGACCGCCAGCTACATCGATGGCGTGGTCACGCGCCTGACCGTGATAGGAGCGATTTACATAACCGGCGTGTGTTTGCTGCCGCAGGCTCTGACCATCTACTTCAATGTGCCGTTCTATCTGGGCGGGACGTCGCTGTTGATTGCGGTGGTAGTGACCATGGACTTTATGGCCCAGGTCCAATCTCATCTGATGTCTCATCAGTATGAGTCGGTGTTGAAAAAGGCCAACCTGAAAGGTTACGGCGGCGGGATTCGTTGAGTTACGAGGTGTGAGATGAAAGTAAGGGCGTCGGTGAAGAAACTTTGCCGCAACTGTAAACAAGTTCGTCGCAAGGGGGTTCTGCGGATCATCTGCAGTGCGGAGCCGCGCCATAAGCAACGGCAGGGCTGATTCAACTTGTTGATTTCAACGATCCTGACGATTAGCCTTCCGCGCCCCGCGAACAGTGTGGGAGCGTTAAACATGAGCATTGGAGTGAATTGAATGGCCCGTATTGCCGGTGTCAACATCCCTGACAGCAAGCATGCTGTTATCGCGCTGACCTATGTTTATGGCATAGGGCGGACAACGGCGCGGCGCGTTTGCGAACAGGCCAACGTTCCCGAAACCGCGAAGATCGGCGACCTGAAGGAAGATCAACTGGATGCCGTGCGTGGCGCGGTGGCCAAAATTGCCGTTGAGGGTGATTTGCGCCGCGAGGTCAATATGAGCATCAAGCGTTTGCTCGACCTCGGGTGCTACCGCGGTTTGCGCCATCGCCGGGGCCTTCCGGCTCGCGGCCAGCGCACCAAGACCAACGCGAGAACCCGTAAGGGTCCCCGCAAGCCTATCAAGCGTTAACCTGCGCGTAGTCGAGCGAGAGTTCCCATGGCCAAAGCGCCCAGCAAAGTAGTAAAAAAGAAAGTCAAGCGAACGGTGGTTGACGGCGTCGCGCATGTGCATGCGTCGTTCAACAACACCATCGTGACCATCACGGATCGTCAGGGCAATGCGCTGGTATGGACGACTTCCGGAGGCTCTGGTTTTCGGGGCTCGCGCAAGAGCACTCCGTTCGCGGCCCAGGTTGCTGCAGAGCGGGCGGCTACTGCGGCGCTCGAATATGGCATGCAGAACGTAGATGTGCGCGTAAAAGGTCCTGGCCCTGGACGCGAATCCGCAGTCCGCGCGCTGAATAACGCGGGCTTCAAGATTACCAATATCACTGATGTAACCCCGATTCCGCATAACGGTTGCCGGCCACCGAAGAAACGCCGCGTCTGAAGTCGCAGCATAGAGAGGATCGATAGTCCGATGGCAAGATATCTGGGCCCTACCTGCAAGTTGTCGCGCCGTGAAGGCACCGACTTGTTCCTGAAAAGCGGCATCCGGCCTCTGGAATCCAAGTGCCGGGCCGACAGCATTCCCGGTCAGCACGGGCAGCGGCGCAGCCGGCTGTCCGATTACGGTGTCCAGCTGCGTGAAAAGCAAAAGGTCCGGCGCCTTTATGGTGTGCTGGAAAAGCAGTTCCGCAACTATTACGCAGCTGCCGCGCGCCGTAAAGGAGTTACGGGTGAAAACCTGCTCCAGCTGCTCGAGCAGCGGCTCGATAACGTGGTGTACAGGATGGGTTTCGGTTCCACCCGCGCGGAAGCGCGTCAGCTGATCGCTCACAACTGCATCGTGATGAACGGGCGCAAGGTCAATGTGCCGTCCGTCCAGGTCGCGGAAGGTGATGTGATTGGTGTGCGCGAGCGCGCGAAGGCGCAACTGCGGATCCAGTCCGCGCTGCAACTCGCGACGCAGCGTGGCGCTGTTGACTGGGTCGATGTTGACGTGAACAAGATGGAAGGCGTTTTCAAGCGCGCTCCCGATCGCTCGGAGTTGCCCAGTGAGATCAACGAAAGTCTTATCGTTGAGCTTTATTCGAAATAATTGTCGGCATCACGCGACAGGCACTGAAATAGTTGAGGGTACATGCAAACGTCATCCACAGAACTGCTTACCCCGCGTTCGATTGACATCACCGCCCATGACCCGAGTCATGCGCGGATCGTGCTCGAGCCCCTTGAGCGTGGCTTTGGGCATACCTTGGGCAATGCGTTGCGACGGATCCTGTTGTCATGGATGCCTGGCTGCGCCATTGTTGAAGTTGAAATCGATGGGGTTCAGCACGAGTACAGCGCGATTGAAGGTGTGCAGGAAGATGTGATCGAGATTCTGCTCAACCTAAAAAACGTTGCCATTTCGATGCACGGCAAGGAAGATGCGCGCGTGTCACTGCGCAAAAAGGGTCCGGCCATAGTTACGGCCGGCGACATCAAGTCCGACGCCAACATCGAAATACACAATCCGGAGCATGTCATTTGCAGGATATCGGGTAACACCGAACTCAACATGACGTTGCGTATTCTGCGCGGGCGGGGGTACGAGCCGGCTGATGCACGCGACGGCGGCGACGAGGAAACCCGTTCGATCGGCAAGCTGCGGTTGGACGCGTCCTATAGCCCGGTGCGTCGGGTCTCCTATGTGGTGGAACGGGCGCGTGTCGAGCAGCGCACGGATCTCGACAAATTGGTGCTCGATCTTGAAACCAATGGCAGCATTGGGCCGGAGGAGGCCATCCGGCGCGCGGCGTCGATTTTGCAGCAGCAGTTGGCGGTGTTCGTCGATATGGAGACTGATCGAAAAGCCGAGCCGGAAAAACGGCACAGCGAGATCGATCCTATCCTGTTGCGTCCGGTCGATGATCTGGAATTGACGGTGCGTTCAGCCAATTGCCTCAAGGCTGAAGCCATTTATTACATTGGCGATCTCATTCAGCGCACGGAAGTCGAGCTGCTGAAAACCCCGAATCTCGGCAAAAAGTCGCTGACCGAAATCAAGGATATGCTGGCTTCCCGCGGCCTTTCCCTGGGAATGCGGCTCGAGAACTGGCCGCCGGCAAATCTCAAAGCCGGCGATAATTGAATCCCGGCAGTAGCCGATTTTTCTGAGTGTAACCGGGTCATAAAACCCGTCGAGGAACCTAGCCATGCGTCATCTTCACAGCGGCCGCAAACTGAATCGTACCAGTCCGCATCGCCGGGCGATGTTTCGGAACATGACCGCATCGCTGGTGGAACACGAGCTGATTCGCACCACACTGCCCAAGGCCAAGGAGCTGCGGCGCGTTGCCGAGCCCCTGATCACCCTAGCCAAGCGCGACAGCGTCGCCAACCGGCGCCTGGCCTTCGCCCGGTTACGCGACAAGGCCGCAGTGGGTAAGCTGTTTGCCGAGCTTGGCCCGCGCTACGAAGGCCGCCCCGGGGGCTATCTCCGCATTCTCAAATGCGGTTTTCGCGCTGGCGACAAGGCCCCGATGGCCTATGTCGAACTGGTTGATCGACCCCGTGCGGACGGCGATGTGGACGCGGCTGTAGAGGACTAATGGCAAAGCCCAAGCCAGCGAACCAAGAGCCGGGGCGAGCCCGGCTTTTTCCTGTTGGACGCATTGCCATCTCCGGACACGTATTCGCGCAGTGCCGAGCACTATCCATTGCGGCTGATGAATTCACGATGGTCCGGCTATTGATTGGCCCATCGCCGTGAAAATTCTGGTAACCGGCGGCGCCGGCTATATCGGCAGTCATCTCTGCATCGCGCTGGTAGAGGCGGGCTTCCAGCCGGTCGTGGTGGATAATTTCAGCAACAGCCGGCCAGCGGTGGTTGACCGGCTTGCGGCAATCATCGGGAAGCCGACACCGGTTGCCACCGGTGACATCAGGGATGCGGCGTTTCTCGACCGGATATTCCAGGAACACGAATTCCGCGCGGTGATCCACCTGGCCGGTGTGAAAGCCGTGGAGGAATCCTGCCGGCTGCCCCTGCTTTACTACCAGAGTAACCTCGGGGGCACCCTGAGTCTCTGTGCTGCGATGGAGCGCAGCGGAGTGCGCAACCTGCTGTTCAGCTCTTCGGCAACCATCTATGGCGCGTGTTCCATGAGCCCCGTGAAGGAGACCGCGCCCCTTTCCGCCGCCAATCCCTACGGGCGTACGAAGTTGATGATCGAGCGCTTGCTCGCCGATCTGGTGGCAGCGCCGGTCGCCACGTCAGGGCCTTGGCGAGTGGCGGCCCTGCGCTATTTCAATCCCGTGGGCGCCCACGACAGCGGTTTACTGGGTGAGGACCCAGTGGGTGTTCCCAACAATCTGGTGCCCTATATCGCCGATGTCGCCTTGGGTAAACGACCGCATCTCAACATCTACGGTAACACCTACCACACCCGCGACGGCACCGGGATACGCGACTACATTCATGTGATGGATCTGGCGGAAGGCCATGTGGCGGCATTGCGCTATGTGTTAGGCGCGGCCAGCGGCGGTTACTTCGCCTGGAATCTGGGAACCGGGCGCGGTTCCACGGTCCTGGAAGTGGTCGCGGCTTTCGAGCGCGCCAGCGGCTGCTCGGTGCCCTGTGTCATGGCGCCCAAGCGACCTGGGGATGTCGCTGAATCCTGGGCACATGTCGGGCGCGCGCAGGCCGAACTCGGCTGGCGCGCGCGGCGCGATCTGGATGAGATGATGGCGGATGTGTGGCGCTGGCGGTTGGCTAATCCGGACGGCATCCGGTGAGTGGGTGCAGCGAGGACGGGATGGCAGCCGTCGTCATGGACCAGACCGCGCTGACCGAGTTTCTCCGCGCTGAATTTCCGCAGAGCAGCGTCAGCATCGAGGCGGTTTCCGCGAGCGGGGTTGCAGTACGCCAGGTGATTGGATTTGAGCACCTGCGTCCCGGAGGCACAGTGTCCGGGCCGGCGCTGATGGCCGTTGCGGATGTCGCCCTTTATGTGTCCATACTCGCCATCATGGGTCCGGTCGCGCTTGCGGTTACCACCAGTCTGACCATCAATTTTTTGCGCAAACCCGCCGGGGACGCCGATATTTTGGGGGAGTGCCGTCTGCTCAAGGTCGGCAAGCGTCTGGTGGTGGGCGAAGTGACACTCTATTCCGACGGTAGCCGTCTGCCGGTAGCCCATGTCACCGGCACCTACGCGATTCCCCCGGACGCGATTGACGTTTCGCCGCGCTGAGGCCGTCCGCAACGCCTATCCGGTTCCGCACGGACAGTGATGGTAGCTGCCGGTGGCGAGATTCATCAGCCGCAGGCGGCCGCCCCAGACGCAGCCAGTGTCCAGTGGAAACAGCCTGGCGCCACAATCCGCGCCGTTCAGGGCGGCCCAGTGGCCGAACACGATGGCATTATCCCGGGTTGCGCGCCCTGCATGTGCGTACCAGGGCAACAGCCCGGGTGGGGGTGAGTCCGGGCCGGTTTTCGCGCGCAAATCCAGGCGCCCGGCGGCGTCGCAAAAGCGCATGCGCGTAAGTACGTTGACGATGGCGCGCCAGCGCGCAGGCCCTGCCAGATCGACGCTCCAGTCCGGCGTGTCGCCGTACAGTTCGCTCAGCAGCGCGATGGACTCGGTGCGCAACACGGCCTCCACTTCGCCGGCGTAACCGCGCGCCTGGGCCAGCGACCAGCTGGGCAAGATACCGGCGTGGACCAGCACATGGCCTTGTGCTTCGATCAGCAGTGGCCGGTGGCGCAGCCAGTGCAGCAGCTCGTCGCGATCCGGTGCCGTCAGAATCCCGTCCAGCGTGTCCTTGGGATGGGCCGGCCGCACGCCGGCTGCGACCGCCAGCAAATGCAGGTCATGATTCCCGAGCACGGTGTCGAAGCTGGCTCCCAGCCCAGTAGCCCAGCGCAGTGTGGCGAGCGAATCCGGGCCCCGATTGACGATGTCGCCCACGGCGACCAGGCGATCCTGCGCCGGATCGAAGCTCACGCTGTCGAGCAGCCGGCGCAGCGGATCGAGGCAGCCCTGGATGTCACCTACCGCGTAGAAAGTCACGGCCTAGTGAATCGTTCCCGGTACGGCCAGCACAAACAGCGGGATGGCGGCGTCGAATTCGGCGCCCGTGCTGTCGCGCATCCGATAGCAGCCGGTCATGGTACCGTGCTCGGTGCCGAGCACGACGCCGCTGGTGTAGCGGTAGGACCGTCCGGGTTCAATCCGGGGCTGTTCGCCCACCACTCCGACACCTCGTACTTCCTGAGTCTTGTCGTGAGCGTCGACGATCACCCAGTGCCGGGCGATCAGTTGCGCTGAGGTGATGCCGCGATTGGTAATGGTGATTTCGTAGGCGAAGGCAAACTGGCGCTGCGCGGGCTTTGATTGCTCCCGCAGGTATTGGGTCCTAACGGCAATGTGAATATCGTCGGGGTTCATGACAATGCGCCTATGCGGTTGCTCAGCGCCACGAAGTCTGCCACCGCAAGGGTCTCGGGGCGGGCGGAGAGTGGTGCGCCAAGATCAGCCATGTGCTGCGGTCCTACCAAGGTTTTGAGACAGTTGCGCAGGGTCTTGCGCCGCTGCTGAAAACACAGATTGACCAGCCTTTCCAGCAGTGCGGGATCACTTGCCACCGGCTCAATGCGCCTGCGAGGTGTCAGCCGCACCACCGCGGAATCCACCTTGGGCGGAGGTGCAAATGCCGAAGGTGGCACGTCGAACAACGGTTCCACCGTGCAATGGTACTGCACCATGACGCTGAGGCGACCGTAGGTTTTACTGCCGGGCGGGGCGGCGAGACGATCCACCACCTCTTTTTGCAGCATGAAGTGCATGTCGTGGATGATCTCACGCTGCGCGAGCAGGTGAAACAGCAGGGGCGTCGAGACGTTGTAAGGCAGGTTGCCGACCAGGCGCAGCGGTTGGTCATCCTGTACAAATGCGCGGTAGTCGGTGTGCAGTGCGTCTCCCGTCACCAGATGAAAATTTGCGGCATCGCGGTAGCGACGCTCCAGCAGCGCGGCGAGGTCGCGATCAATTTCGATTGCCCAGAGTTCGCAACCGGTGTGCAGCAGGGCGTCGGTGAGCACCCCGCGCCCGGGGCCGATTTCGATCAGTCGCGCCCCCGGTTGGGGCGCGACCGCCGCCACGATGTGGTCGACGACATTTGGATCACAGAGAAAATGTTGCCCGAACCGCTTGCGCGGGCGGTGGGGGTGCTCGCTCACCGGCGGGTCCGCAGTGCAAGATCCGCCGCATAGTCAATAGCCGTCCGCAAGCTGCCGCTATCGGCGCTGCCCGTGCCGACCAGCTCCAGGGCCGTGCCGTGATCGACCGACGTCCGGATCATGGGCAGTCCCAGGGTTATGTTGGCGGCGCGTCCGAATCCCATGTGCTTCAGCACGGGCAACCCCTGATCGTGATACATCGCGAGCACCGCATCGGCGCCGGCGAGATGACTCGGCGTGAACAGTGTATCGGCGGGCAGTGGCCCGACCAGATCCATGCCCCGTTTCCGCAGTTGCTCCAGTACCGGCACGAGCACGTCGATTTCCTCGCGCCCCAGGTGACCGCCTTCGCCCGCATGGGGGTTGAGTCCGCACACCAGAATGCGCGGCCGGGGAATGGCGAACTGATGCTCCAGTCCCGCGTGCAATACTTCGATGACGCGGGTGAGCACCGTGCGGGTGATGGCGGCGGGTACCGCGGCGAGGGGCAGATGCGTGGTAACCAGCGCTACCCGCAAGCCCTTGGTGGCCAGCATCATGACGACCTGTGACGTGCCCGTCAGCTCCGCGAGCAGTTCGGTGTGTCCCGAAAACGGAATACCGGCATCGTTGATGACAGCCTTGTGGAGCGGCCCCGTCACCAGCGCCGCGCAGCGTCCGGCAAGACAATCCCGGGTAGCGGTGCGCACTGTGTCCAGCACCCAGGAGGCAGTGTCGCGGCTCGGCCGGCCGGGCAGCACGCGCGCCGGCGCCGGAAGCGGCGCTATCGCGAGCTCACCGGGGGCGAGAGGTTCGGGTGATACAGCGGGCGCTCGCAGCCGCACCGGCAGGCTCAGCAGGGCCGCGCGCTCGATAAGCACCTTGGGATCGGTGTAGGCCACCAGCTCGTGGCGGTGGCCGTCCTGGATCAGTTGCAGCAAAAGGTCCGGGCCGATGCCTGCCGGCTCGCCCGGCGTCACGGCAACGCGCAGCGTCATAGCTTGATTTCGACGAAGGCTTCGTCGCGTATCTCTCGCAGCCAGATCGGCAATTCTTCTTCGAACTTGCGTTGCCGCAGGAACGCTGCCGCCTGATTGTGGCGAATTTCCGTGGAGAAATCCTGATCACGGCGTCCGGTTACCTTCAGGATGTGCCAGCCGAACTGGGTTTTGAAGGGTTCCGAAACGGCGTTGAGTTCCGTGGCGTTCATGACTGCTTCAAATTCCGGGACGAACTGCCCCGGCAAGGCCCAACCGAGGTCGCCGCCCTTGAGCGCACTACTGGTGTCTTCCGAAAAATCCTGTGCCAGCTTGCTGAAATCCTCGCCGGCGATAATACGTTCGCGCAATGTTTGCGCCAATTCAAGCGCCTGATCTTCAGTCCGGATCTCACTGGGTTTGATCAGGATGTGACTGACCTGGCTCTGGCGCACCACGCGATCGGCGCCGCCGCGTCGCCCGTACAGCTTGAGCAGGTGGAATCCGGCATCGGTACGCACAGGCACGGTGATCTGCCCCGGCTCCAGATTGTGCAATGCGACCATGAACGCGCCCGGCAGCTGACTCGCCGTGCGCCAGCCCAGATCGCCACCTTCCAGGGCGTTCTGCGCGGACGAGTGCGCGACGGCCAGTTGGCGAAAATCCTCTCCCTGCAACGCTTTCTCGCGCAACGCCTCGGCTTTTTCCCGGACTGCGGCCACTTCGGTGTCGCTCGCCGTCGGAGTGAGCGGGAGCAGGATATGGCCCACGTTGATTTCTTCGGCGGACGCCAGCTGCGCGGCGGCCTCGGAGCCCAGAAAGGCCTCGATTTCGGAATTGGAGACGCTGATCCGTCGATTCACCACCGATTGTTGGACCCGGGAAATGATCATTTGCTGCGAGATCTTCTCGCGCAGCATACTGGGGGGCAAGCCATCGGACTCGGCCTGTGCGTACAGTTTTTCCAGGGTAAGTCCCTCGCGTTCGGCAATGCGCGTCAAGGCCTGGTTGAGCTCACCGTCACTTATCTTGACGCCTGCTCGCGCTCCCATGGCCAGCTGCAGCTTGTCGAGGATGAGGCGGTCCATCACCTGCTTTACCAGTATGTCGCGGGGCGGCGCCTGGTTCTGCGTATGCATCAATTGCCGCTGCACCATCTCGACTTCGCTGCGCAGTTCGCTGAGCAACACCACGTCGTCGTTGACAATCGCGGCGACGCCGTCGAGGAGTACGGGTTCCGCGTTGCTCGACGGCGTGGATGCGAATGCCAGTGTGCCGCACACGCACAGCAGTACGCGCCTTGCCGCGGCGAACAGTAGCGATCTAGCGCTTGCCTGGTTCATAGCCATAAATACTGTCTTTCAGAATGTTGTCGACCTGTTGGCCGGTGCCTGCCAAACCTATCAGTTGTATCTGCAGGAAAATTCCCTGGCTATAACTCAGGTCATCCGGCAACAGCACGGTGTCGTCCCGATTGAGCCAGCGGCGCGCCAGCAGGGCGAGTTTCCAGCAGCAGCTGCCGTATTCGAGGCCGCCCATAACTTCCAGTTCCCGGCTATAGGTGAAATCATGGCTCCATCGTCCGATCAGCGTCCACTGCGGGGAAACCGGGTAATAGGTGGAGACGTCGCTCTGATTGATATCGGTCTGGACGATGGTGTTGTTTACCAGCTGAGGCTGTTTTCGAGTAAAGCGGTACGCAAGGTTGATCAGAGTCTGGTTGTCGCGGTAGCGCAGGCTCGCATTGCCCTTGTCGATCTGACTTGCCTGGTCATCGTAGGCGATGTCGCTCTGGAAGCGCCAGTGGTTGCTGAGGCGTGCAAAAAACTCTCCCGCGTAGGGCGAGTCGTTACTCAGCAGTTGTCTGGCGACATCGCGCTGAGTGACGTCGGTGAGCGTTTGCAGGTTACCGAGATTGTCGAGGAATGATTTGGTGAAGGTTGGGTTCAGCGAAACGTAGCGATCCTCCAGATACTGAATGCGTCCGATGCTGCCGCGCAGCCGCTCGATACCCCGATCATCGACGAGGCGGGTGGTTAGGCCAAGCGTCACCTGATTGGCATCGCCGATCCGATCGCCACCCGAAAAGCGGTCGTCGCGAAATAGCTGTTGGTAGCTGAACGTCAGATCGCTGGTGTCGAAGTCAGGGTTGTCGGTCTGATCCTTGAACTTCGAGTTGAGATAGTAGATGCGCGGCTCCAGCGTTTGGGTGAAGCCTTTGAAGAGGTTCGAGCTGCGCTCGAAGTACAGCCCGGTATCCAGGTCGGCGACGGGCACGGTGGTGCTCGGGTTGTCATTGGCGCCGGGCAGCGTCGGGCGATCGAGCGTGTAGCCAATATGTTTTAGCTTCGCCTCCGGGCGGAAGTAACCCCAGGCCCAACGCTCGTCCCAAGCCGCACCGTAGTTGGTGCGCAGACGCTCGCCGGTAACCATCCGGTTGTCGCTATTGTCAAAGACGATGTATTCGTTGCCGAGATTGAGCTCCAGATTGTTGTCGAAACGGTAGGCACCATCCAGATTCACGCGCGGCAGCTCTTTGTACTGGCTTGCCAGGTTACTGGCGATGGTCTGGTACTCGATGTTGGCGACATTCAACGCCCAGTTGGCAAACTGATAGCCGGCGGCGATCTCCTGCAGCAGGTGGGGCTGGCTGTTCACGTCGAGCGTCGAGTTGCCCAAATCCCGGAAGTAATCGATGTCGCTGACCTTGGTGTAGTCGACCAGGGTATACCAAGCGTGGCCGGCGCCGCCGGAGTTGGTCACGTTGACGAGCCAGCGATCCTTGCCGTTGAGCGAATTTTTGCCTGTGGATGGATCCATGTGCAGAGAGCTGCCCGCGTCGTTGCTGCTGTCGTTGGGCAAAAACGCGCCAGCAATGGTCGTGTTGTCGAACAGGGAAAGATGGCGGAATTCGGCTTCAAGCATCTCTCCACGTGACTGCAAAAAACGTGGCGTGATGGTGGCGTCGTAGTTTGGCGCCAGATTCAGGTAAATGGGCTGTGCGTAATCAAAGCCATTTCTGTTGCTCATCGCCAGTTGGGGAAACAGCAACCCCGTCGCGCGGTCGTCATCGAGGGGGAAGCGTATCCAGGGCGTATACAACAGGGGAATGTCCTTGATTTCCACGCGCGCGTTGCGGGCGGTTGCGAAATGGCGGTCGGCGTCGACGCGTACGGAGCCCGTCCGTAACAGCCAGCTGTTACTGGCGGGTTCGCAGGTGGTGTAGGTCGCATCATTGATGTAGATCACGCCCTCGTCATCGCGATGGAAATGGGTCGCGGTGCCGCGTGAACTATTTGCGTGAAAGGCAAAGGTTGCGTTGTCGACCGAGAGAGCCTGGGTTTTGGTATCTATCTGTGCCCGATCTCCCAGCAGCAGCAGACCGGCGTCGCGAAACTGGATGTGGTTCTCGAACACCGCCTGATTGGTACCGCGATCGATGGTTGCCCGGTCGCTGCGCATCTGGCGCGACCCCTGGGTGATCTGCACGTTGCCGTTCAGGGTGGCGGTTTCGCCCTGCGCGTCCGTGGTATCGGCGGTGGCACGCAGCGGTGCGTCGGCGGGCGACAGCGCCGCATCCGGACTTGTATTGCCGGGCTCGATGTAAGCGCCGCAGCATCCTGGCCGCGCGTTTTTCAGCTGTTCGGGACTCAGGCGTTCGAGTGGAACCCAGTCGAGGCTGTCAGCGGCCGTCACGGCATCGGGAGCGACGGGTTCGGCTTTGGCCGCGGCGGCGGCAGTTGCCGTGCGTCGGGGCGGACGTTCGTAGACGGGTCCGGGTACAGAGCGCGGCGCACACACCCAGCCGCCGGTTGGACCGGCGCTGCACGACCATTGACTGGAATTGGTGTTCGCGGGCGCCGCCGACAGCTCAGCGGGCGCCAGGGCCAATGCGGCCGTCAGCCAGCACAGGGCATGGCGGACCGTTCGTAGATGAAGACGCGCCCAAGCGCCGGGAGTCGGGGAAACAGCCACTCGGATTGCCCTTGGTTTGCCGCCGGCATTGTACCCGAACTCTCCCTGGTTTTAGGCGCCTCAAATGCCTGGGGTAGAATACGCCCAGGGCTTCGGGGGCCGGGATACGTGGTGCATCAGCAGCAGTTGGCGGATTGGCTTGGCGACTGCCTGCCCGGTGGGATAGCGGCGGATCTGCCGCTGGAATTGACGTCGCTGCAGGGCGACGCTGGATTTCGGCGGTACTACCGTGTCACGTCGCGACCCTCCCTGATCGCTACTTACGCCCCGCCCGCCACGGAAAACACTCTGGCCTTCGTCACCAAGGGGCTGGCGCTGGCGCGTTCCGGGACTCATGTGCCCCGCATTCACGCCGTCGATTATCGTCGCGGTTTTGTGGCACAGGAGGATCTGGGCGACGCCCTGATGCTGGCAGGGCTCGGCCCCGAAAACCACGATCTACGCTACGCCGCCGCGCTCGCCGCGCTGGTGCGGATCCAGACCACGGTGTGCGATCCGGCGGTGTTTCCCGTGTACAGCGCCGCGCTGTTGCGGGACGAGATGGCGCTGTTTCCGCAGTGGTTTATTCAGACCCTGCTGGGGATCGAACTGACCCCGCAGGAACGGGCGCTGCTCGCCGACCTGTTCGACCTGTTGACCGAGAGCGCGGGCGCGCAGCCGAAGGTGGTTGTGCATCGCGATTACCACAGCCGTAATCTGTTGTTGCTGGATGATGGTGATGTGGGCATCGTGGATTTTCAGGATGCGGTGGCCGGTCCTCTGAGCTACGACCTAGTGTCGCTGCTGCGCGACTGCTATCACCGGTTGCCGGAAGCCGACTTGGTCCGCTATCGCGACCAATACCTGGCGGCGGCGCAACGGGCCGGATTGCTGCAAGTCGAAACCCACCAGTTCGTGCGCTGGTTCGATTTCATGGGGCTGCAACGCCATATCAAG
The DNA here is from genome assembly GCA_963708735.1 of uncultured Gammaproteobacteria bacterium. GTDB lineage: Bacteria > Pseudomonadota > Gammaproteobacteria > Pseudomonadales > Porticoccaceae > JAGPUQ01. Next base: position 248,543 of record CAVPTW010000005.1, on the reverse strand, counting down.
GTGCTGGGCATCTTCTGCCGGCTGTGGCTGCGCGACGGTAAAGTCGGTTACCTGAAGGACCTTCCGCTGGTGATTCGCTATGTGCTGGAGGTGGCCGCGCGCTACTCCGAAACCCGCCCTTTCGCAGCCTGGTTTGAGGCCCGCCTGTTGCCGTCAGTGGCCGATCAGCCCTGGTATTCACCCTGGGAACGCGCGGGAGAAACATGCGCGCCATGATTCTCGCGGCGGGCCTGGGCAAGCGCCTGCGGCCCTTGACCGAGCGGCTGCCCAAAGCATTGGTGCCGGTGGCCGGCAAGCCCCTGATCGAATACCACATCGACAAGCTCGCGGCGGTCGGCATTGACGAACTGGTGATCAACACAGCCTGGCTGGGCGAGTTGATCGAGCAACGACTGGGCGATGGCGGCGCGCTCGGTGTGTGCATCCAGTGGTCGCGGGAAAGGGAGCCGCTGGAGACCGGCGGCGGCATTCGTCGTGCCTTGCCGCTGTTGGGTCCAGGTCCCTTTGTTACGGTAAGCGCTGACATCTGGAGCGACTACTGTTATTCCTGCCTGCCGCACGCGTTGCCATCAGAGCTGCTCGCGCACCTGATCCTGGTGCCTAACCCGCCCCACAACCCCGCTGGCGATTACGGTCTGGATGCCGGCGGGATGGTGCGGCCGCGCGATTGCGGGGGGGTGAGCTTCACGTTCAGTGGCCTGGGCGTACTCGCACCGGAACTGGTAGCGGATTTTCCGGATGGCGCGGTGTTTCCGCTGCGCGACGCGCTGCGGCGCGCGATCGCCGCGGGCGCTGTCAGTGGCGAAGTACATACCGGGCTGTGGAGCGATGTGGGCACACCGGAGCGGCTCGCGGCGGTGGAGCAGCAGCTCGCGCGCGGTGGTGCATCGATGGCCCAAGGCCGGGGCGAGCGCCGGATTTGACGCTACAATAACGGCCCGAGGCGAGATGCTTTGGTCTGCCTCACCGGCCGCGAAGCGATTTTGTCGCCGCTGTTGCACACTGGGCCCAGGCGTCCGGTCATTCCCCCGACCTCCACCACAGAGACCATCATGTTCACTGCCCTGGAATCCTATCCGCCAGATCCCATTTTGCGTTTGCTGGCGGACTTTCGCGCTGACCCCAATCCGCACAAGGTCGATCTCGGTGTCGGGGTCTACAAGGATGAGACCGGCCATACGCCCATCATGGGCGCCGTCAAGGCGGCCGAGGCGCGGGTGTTCGCCAGCGAAGAGACCAAGTCCTACATCGGACCCGCCGGCGTTCCGGAGTTCAACGTTGCGATCAAAGACCTGATTTTCGGCCCGCAGCATCCGGTGCTCGCCGCGGGCCGGGTGGCGACCGTGCTGACACCGGGCGGTTGCGGGGCACTGCGCGTCGGCGCCGAGTTGCTCAAGCGCGCGGCCCCCGCAACCACGGTCTGGGTCAGCGATCCCACCTGGGCCAATCACATCCCGCTGCTGGGCAACGCCGGGCTGCGGATTCGCGAATATCCCTATTACGACCGCGAACACAGTGTCCTGCGCTTCGATGCCATGCTGTCGGCGCTCGCGGAATCCGGATCCGGCGACGTGGTACTGCTGCACGGCTGCTGTCACAACCCCTGTGGCGCGGATCTGAGCCTGGAGCAGTGGCGCGCGGTGGCCGAGCTCGCCGAAAAACGCGGTTTCCTCCCCTTTGTGGATCTCGCGTACCAGGGCCTGGGCGACGGGCTGGATGTGGATGCCCAGGGTCTCCGACTGCTCGCGGAACGTCTGCCCGAGATGCTGGTGGCAAGCTCCTGCTCCAAGAATTTTGGCCTCTACCGCGAGCGGGTCGGCAGTCTGTCGGTGCTGGGCCAGAATGCGCAGCGGGCCGAGATCACGGTCAGTCACGTCAACAACATCGTGCGCGGCATCTACTCGATGCCGCCCTCCCACGGCGGTGCCATCGTTGCCGAGATTCTCAAGGATCCGGTGCTTGCCCGGCAGTGGCGCGATGAGCTGGATGTGATGCGCGACCGTATCAATGGCCTGCGCAGGTTACTGAACAACAAGCTGCGCGCGCGTGGCGTCGACCGGGATTTCTCTTTTGTCGAGCGCGAGCGCGGCATGTTTTCGTTTCTGGGTCTCAGTGCCGAACAGGTGACGCGTCTTATCGACGACTACAGTATCTACATGGTCAATTCCAGTCGCATCAATGTCGCCGGCCTCAGCCAGGCCAATGCGGACTATGTGGTGGAGGCGCTGGCGACAGTAATGGCGAGCTGACGGCCGTAGTCGCAGCAAGCAATCACAGGAATGGAAATCGCGAGCAACAAAAAAGGGGGTGATGAACCCCCTTTTTTGTTGCCGGTTTTGCAGCGGCTATTTGTCGCTTACCTTGTAGCCACCGTACATCTTGCGTAGCTCGGTCTTGAGGATCTTGCCGGCTCCCGACTTCGGCAGCTCCGGTACAAAATACGCGGTTTTCGGCACCTTGAAGCGGGCCAGGCACTGGTTGCAGTGCTCGATCAGATCGTTCTCGGTCATGCTGGCGCCGGGCTTCAGCACGATGATGGCGGCGGGCACTTCCTGCCATTTTTCGTGGGGAATACCGATGACGGCGACTTCCGCGACCGCCGGGTGGCGGTAGATCGCCTGTTCCAGCTCGGCCGGGTACACGTTCTCGCCGCCGCTGATGATCATGTCCTTCTTGCGGTCGACGATGTAAAGAAAGCCCTCTTCGTCGAGATAGCCCAGGTCACCGGAGTGATACCAGCCGCCGCGCAGTGCTTCGGCAGTGGCTTCCGGCTTGTTCCAGTAGCCTTTCAGCATATTGGGTCCGCGACAGAGCACCTCGCCTACCGTGCGCGCCGGTACGTTCCGGCCTTCGTCATCGACGATGCGCACATCGACGAAGAAGGCCGGGTAGCCGACGGAGCCGTTCTTGCGCTCGCAGTCCCATTTGTCGAGGATGGCTACCAGCGGCGCCAGTTCCGTCATACCGAAGCCTTCGTAGATGGCGAGACCGCGCTCCTGGAAGAACTTCAGGATCTTCAACGGCGTCGGCGCGGCGCCGGTCATCAGGAACTCGACCGAGCTGAGGTCGTATTCCTTCTTGTCCATTTCCTCAATGATCATCTGCCACATGGAGGGCACACAGAACAGCCCGGTGAGGCGTTCCCGCTCGGTGGCTTCAAGCACCGCGCGGGCGTCGAAAGCCGGCAGGGTGACCACGGTGCCACCCTGAAACAGGGTCGGCAGCACGGTCACGCTGGTACCGCCAATGTGGAACATCGGCGCCACGCCGAGCGCGACGGTACCGGCGTGAATCGGCAGCCGCTGGGTGGTGTGGATGACGTTCCAGGTGTGATTTGCATGGGTCAGCATCGCGCCCTTGGGCCGCCCGGTGGTGCCCGAGGTGTACATCAGCAGGGCTACGTCGTCGGGATGCACATTGGCGTTGATTTCTGCGTCCGACGCGGCGGCCAGGAAGGCCTCGTATTCGCCTTCGTCGTCGCAGCTGTTGCTGCGTCCACAGTACACTATCTTGTCGAAGTGAACGCCGTGCTGCAGGCCTTCCGCCAGATGGCGGAATTCGTTGTGATAGAAGAAGGTGCGCGCGCCCGAGTCCTGAATGATGTACTCGATTTCCGGTACCGTCAGGCGGAAATTGATCGGCAGGAAGATGGCGCCCAGCTTGGCAACGGCGAAAATCAGTTCCAGTTGCGTGTGGCCGTTCTGCAGCAGCGAACAGACGCGGTCGCCGGGGCGCACACCACTGTCGCGCAGCGCATTGGCAAGGCGGTTGCAGCGCCGGTTCAGATCCCGGTATGTAAAGCGTAAATGGCGGTCCACGATTGCCAGACGGTCACCGGAGATCATCTCCCGTTTGGTAACCCAGTATCCCAACCCCTGATCCATAACAACCTCGCTAACGTTCTCATTAATATGGAGTGGACAAAATGCGGACAGCGTGCAAAGCCGGAAAAGGGTAACAATTACTATCGCGTTGGGCAAATTTGCCAAGCGGTTGTTGTTGCCGTCCCGCCGGATTCCGGTCGGTTTGCACCGTATAATTCCCGCGCCTCGAGCCAGCGGGATACCAATGCTACAGACTGCGCGGTCCTGGTTGCGCGCCAGTTTCGGAGCCGTACTGACGTTCGCGACCTGGATCGCACTGCGTCCGATCACGGCGGAGGAATGGTTTTCGGGGCAGGACAAATTGGAACACTTCGCCGCGTACGCCAGCTTTTATCTATGGGGTTGCGCGTCTTTTCCGGACGCGAGATGGCGGCTGCCGGCAGCACTGCTGGCCTATGGCGTCGCGATCGAATTGCTCCAGGCCCTGACGCCCTACCGAACCATGTCTTTGGCTGACGCGGTGGCCAATGCGCTGGGGCTGGTGCTGGGCGCCGTGCTGCTGCGGGTGGCACGACGTCGGTGGCCGGGCTGGTGGCTCGTTGGGCAGCGGGGTGAAAATCGATGTCGATAGACTGGAATCACACCCTGGCGGCGGTCTGGCGGCCGCATTCCGCCGGTCTGCGTGCGGTGCGCCGGCTCGATCCGATCCGCCTCGACGACCTGCTCGGCATCGATGCACAAAAGGTCGATCTGGTGCGCAACACCGAGGACTTTCTCGCCGGTCGACCGGCACGCAATGCGCTGCTGTGGGGCAGTCGCGGGACCGGAAAATCATCGCTTATCAAGGCGTTGCTGAATGATTATGCCGCCGGGGGTTTGCGCGTAATCGAGATCGACAAGGCCGATCTCGCCGACCTGCCGGACGTGGTCGACGGGATCCACGAGCTGCCCCAGCGCTTCATCGTGTTCTGCGACGATCTTTCGTTCGAGGCCGACGAAACCCTCTACAAGCATCTCAAGAGTGTGCTGGAGGGCTCCATCGAGCTGCCACCGGAAAACGTGTTGGTCTATGCCACTTCGAATCGGCGCCATCTGATTGCCGAGCCGAAGTCGGACAATCAGGGTGTGGAGATCGTCGCGGGCGAGTTGCACTATGGTGACGTGATCGAGGAAAAACTGTCCCTTGCCGATCGCTTTGGGCTCTGGCTCTCCTTTTATCCCAACAGCCTGGAACAGTATCTGGCCATCGTGGATCATCTGTGTGCCGACGCCGGCGGGGACCGCGTGGCGCTCCACCTTGCGGCGCGCCAGTTCGCGATGACACGGGCATCGCGCAGTGGGCGCACCGCACGCCAGTTCGCGAACGCCTGGCCCAATCGCAGCGCCCCCGCGAAAGTCTGACCGTTGCGGTCAGGCTTTCGCGCCCCGGCGCCCCTGCTCCAAGCCGAGGCGCAGATTGGCGGGATGAATGGCGTTGCGTCCGCACAGGGACAGCAGGACATCGAGGAGCTCGTCCCAGGGCGATGCGTCGCGCACGCCCTTGATGGCGCGATCAACGCCCGCCAACTGGCGCAGCAGCAGGTTGATTTGCGCCGGGCGGATGCGCCGGCTGATGTCGCGCAGCAGGTCTTTGCGGTTATCCCAGACCCTGGCTTCCTTGAAAATTTCATCCTGCCGCGCGCGTCCGGCACCTTGCAACCGCGCGATGATCATCACATCTCGTGTCAGTGCCCACAGCACCGCTGCGGGTTCCACCCCTTCATCACGAAGTCCGCGCAGGGAGCGGCTAGCGGCCTGGGTATCGCCTGCCAACGCATAATCGGCAAGCTTGAAGATATTAAAACGCGCTGAATCGGCGACCGCGGTGGATATGGCATCCACGTCGAGCTCCCCTGCGGGCGCCAGCAGGCGGAGTTTTTCGACTTCCTGCGCGGCGGCGAGCAGGTTGCCCTCGACCCGTTCCGCCAGCAGTTCCGCCGCGGGCCGGCTCACGGCAAGACCCGCATGACGCAGCCGCGTGGTGATCCATTGTGGGAGTCCGGCGCGGTCGATGGGCCAGATCTGGAGCTGTGCTCCAGTCTGCGCCAGGGCCTTGACCCAGGCGGAGCCTTGCGCGCTGCGATCCAGTTTGGGAGTGATCACCAGGAGCAGCAGATCGTCGCCGGCGAGGCGGCACAGTTCGACCAGTACCTTGCTGCCCTGCTCGCCGGGTTTGGCGGTCGCGAGGCGGATTTCCAGGATCTTGCGCTCGGCGAACAATGAACGCGCGCCGGCCTCGGCGAGCGGGGAGTTCCAATCGAACTGACGACCATCGGCATGGTAGACCTGACGCTCGGTAAAACCGCGCGCGCGCGCGGCGGTACGAATCCGGTCTGCGCTTTCCTGTATCAGCAGCGGCTCGTCACCGCTCAGCAGATAGGCGGACGCCAGGGTGGCGCCGAGATGGGATTCCAGCGCTTCAGGGAGCAGCTGCATCGCCGCCGGTGCGCGGCCCGACCCGCTGCAGGTGGTTGATCAGCTGGCGCACCAGGTTGGCACGCATCTCCCGGCGCAGCAGTCTGGCTTCGTCATCGGTGGCAAGGACGTTGTTTTCGTCGTACTCGTATACGCGGTCGTCACTGACCGTGGTGGGCGGGATCACTTCGGTACCATCCGCGGCGAGCACGGTGAATTTCAGTTCTTCGGTGAGCTCACGCTCGGAGATACGGGCCTGGCCGCTGATGGTTGCGGTACGCCGTTTTGAGCGCTGATCCAGGAGTACCAGGCTGTATTGCGCTTCCTTGGCGCTTTCTTTCAGATCGATATCGAGCGCGCGCAAATTGCGCTCCAGTTCGCTCTTCAGTTCGTTGTCGACCGGGCGACCGCCGATGTGAAGGCTGCTGATGTTCGCGGGGGCGTCGCCATGGCCGCGCAGTTGCCAGCCGCAGCCGCTGCCCATCAATATCACCAGTAGCGCCAGCAGCCAGATGCGAGCTGCTGTGCCCGTGCGTTGGCGGGGCAGGAAAAGAGGACCTGGGGTCATGGCGCGGTTCCGGTTGATGGGCGGCGGGGGGCGGTCAGTCGGTGACGATATTCACCAGGCGCTGCGGCACCAGGATCACTTTACGGATGGTTTTCCCGGCGGTAAAGCGCTGCACATTGGGGTCGGCCAGCGCGAGGGCCTGAATGCTGTCGCGGTCCGCGTTGGCGGCGATCTGTAATTGTGCACGTACCTTGCCGTTCACCTGCACGGCAAGGGTGATCCGCTCCAGCTGGAGCGCGGCGGGATCGGCTGCGGGCCAGCGCGCGTCCACGATGGGTTCGGCATGGCCGAGATGCTCCCACAGCACCTGCGTGATATGGGGCACGACGGGCGCGAGCAGCAATACGGCCGCTTCCAGCGCTTCCCGTTCGGCGGCCAGTGCCGACGGCGACTGGGGGTCGAGTCGGGTTATTTCGTTCAGGAGCTCCATCACCGCGGCGATGGCGGTATTGAACGTCTGGCGGCGGCCGTAATCGTCGCTGACCTTGGCGATGGTGGCGTGCGTCTTGCGATGCAGCGCGACCGCGGTTCCGCTCAGGGCCGTGGCGTCCAGCGGTGCGCACACTCCGCGACCCAGATGGGTGTGAACGGCCTTCCACAACCGGCGCAGAAAACGATAAGCGCCCGCAACACCTTCGTCCGACCACTCCAGCGACTGCTCGGGCGGTGCGGCGAACATGGTGAACAGACGCACGGTGTCGGCGCCATAGCGGTCGATCAGGGCCTGGGGATCGACGGTATTGCCCTTGGATTTCGACATCTTGCTGCCGTCTTTCAGCACCATGCCCTGGCACAGCAGCCGCGTGAACGGCTCGTCGCTGGCCAGCAGGCCTGCGTCCCGCATCAGTTTGTGGAAAAAGCGCGCATACAGCAGGTGCAGGATGGCGTGTTCGATGCCGCCCACGTACTGATCCACCGGCAGCCAGTAGTTGGCGGCGGCGGGGTCGAGCATGCCGCCGTCGTAATCCGGGCAGGTGAAGCGGGCGTAATACCAGGACGATTCCATGAAGGTGTCGAAGGTATCGGTCTCCCGGACCAGGGACATGCCGTTGAGTTCGGTCTGGCGCCAGCTCGGGTCGGACTTGATGGGCGAGTGGACGCCGTCCATGACTACGTCTTCCGGCAGCAGCACCGGCAGCCGGTCGGCGGGCACGGGTATCACCCGCTCGCCGTCGTAGAGCATGGGGATGGGCGCGCCCCAGTAGCGCTGTCGCGAGACGCCCCAGTCGCGCAGGCGGAAATTAGTGGTCACCTTGCCCCGGCCCCGCTCGACCAGGGCCTGGGCGATGGCGTCGAACGCGGCATCGAATTCCAGCCCGTCAAAGGCACCGGAATTCACCAGTCGGCCCTTGTCCACAAACGCACCCTGCGCCGTGTCGCTGGGGCTGCCGTCCACCGGCACTATGACCTGGGTGATGGGCAACTGGTACTGGATGGCAAATTCCCAGTCGCGCTGGTCATGGGCCGGCACCGCCATGACCGCCCCGGTGCCGTAGTCCATCAGCACATAGTTGGCGATCCATACCGGCAGCGGCGCGCCGGTGAGCGGATGCAGCGCCTTGAGGCCAGTATCTCTGCCGCGCTTGGTCATGGTGGCCATGTCCGCTTCGGCGACCGACTGCTGGCGACACTCGGCAAGGAAGCCTGCCAGGTCGGGGTTGGTTGTGGCGAGCGCCCGGGCGATGGGATGCTCTGCCGCCAGGCTCAGATAGGTGACCCCCATCAGAGTGTCGGGCCGGGTGGTGTAGACCTCGAATCCGGTGTTGCCTGCGACCGCTTCCGCAAGGTCGAAACGGACGGTTACGCCGCGGCTTTTGCCGATCCAGTTGCGCTGCATGGTGCGCACCTGCTCTGGCCACCCATCGAGCTTGTCCAGATCCCGCAGCAGCTCTTCGGCATAGGCGGTGATGCGGATAAACCACTGCGGAATTTCGCGCCGCTGCACCGGCGTATCGCAGCGCCAGCAGCAGCCATCGATGACCTGCTCGTTGGCCAGCACGGTCTGGTCGTTGGGACACCAGTTCACCGCGCTGACCTTGTTGTAGACCAGGCCTTTCTCGTACAGGCGGGTGAAGAACCACTGCTCCCAGCGGTAGTAATCCGGTTTGCAGGTGGCCAGTTCGCGATCCCAGTCGTAACCGAAACCCAGGGCTTTGAGCTGCGCCTTCATGTACTGGATATTGGCGTAAGTCCAGGCTGCGGGCGCGGTCTTGTTTTGCAGTGCGGCGTTTTCCGCCGGCAGCCCGAACGCATCCCAGCCCATGGGTTGCAGCACATTCTTGCCCAGCATGCGCTGGTAACGACTGATGACATCGGCGATGGAATAGTTGCGCACATGCCCCATGTGCAGTTTGCCGCTGGGGTAGGGAAACATGGCAAGGCAGTAGTATTTTTCCCGGCTCGGGTCCGCCTTGACGGCAAAGGTGCGGTTGGTGTCCCACGCCTTCTGTACCTGCGGCTCGATGCGCTCGGGGTGATACTGGTCTTCCATCGGGTGCTGTTCCAGCTGGCGGCGCGCCGCCGCGAAAGCGCGGAATTATAGGGGAAAGGCGCGAACCGACCTAGCGCAGTGCTGCGCGCAGGCCGCGCCGCCGCCAGGGCGCCAGGGCGCCCGCCAGCAGTGCCAGGCAGAACAGGACCACCGGGGTTGAGCCGTAGCGGCTGAAGGGCGTGGTACCGGTCCGCGGCAGCACGGAGGTGCGCAGGATACCGGGGACGAACTGGGGCAGGCTGGCGGTGACGCGACCGCGACTGTCCACCACTGCGGTGATGCCGTCGTTGGTGGCGCGCAGCAGGGGTTTGCCGGTCTCGATGGCGCGCAGACGTGCCATCTGCAAATGCTGGTGGGGGCCGATGGACGCGCCGAACCAGGTGTCGTTGCTCACCGTGATCAACAGATTCGCATCCCGGGCGGAGCCGGCCACCAGATCCGGGTAAACGATTTCGTAGCAGATGGCGGCGGCGATGCGCAGTTCGCCCAGTGTGATCGGCGGCTGCTCTTCGGGCGCGCGGCTGAAGTTCGACATGGGCAGGTCGAAGAAGGCGATGGTGCCGCGCAACCAAGGCTCCAGGGGCACATATTCGCCAAAGGGTACCAGCCGGCGTTTGTGGTAGGTGCCCGCTGCCATGCCCAGTCCCATGAAACTGTTGTAGTAGACGCCTTCGGCGGCGGCGATCGGCAGGCCCAGCAGCAGGCCCATGCGTTGTTCGCGGGCCCAGGCGTCTTCGCGGTCGAGAAACGGTTGCACTTCATGACGAAAGCGGGGAATCGCGGTTTCGGGCCAGATCACCAGGTCCTGCCCCGCCAGTTCGCGGTTGGTGGCAGTGAAATTTGCGAGAATGGCTCCGTCGGCGGCGCCATCCCACTTCATGGCCAGGGATTGCGCCGGCTGCACCAGCGCTGCGGCGAGCGTGGTCGTTTCGGGCTCGGTCCAGGGCCGGTCGTGCAGCAGCCAGCCGCCCATCCAGAAGACGCCCACCGCGACAGCGCCCGCGGCCAGCGCGTTGGCGCGGTTGAGCAGGGTCGTGAGTGCCGCGCCGGTGATCGCTACGCCGAGACTCATGCCGAGCACGCCGGTCACGGGCGCCCAGCCGGCGAGCCAGGTTTCGAGCGGCGCGTAGCCCAGGTAGAGCCAGGGGAATCCGGTCAGAAACCAGCCGCGCAGCCATTCGCCGAGCACCCACACCGCGGGAAAGCCCAGCAATATGCCGCTTGGCCGCCTGAGGTCCAGATAGCCGCACAAAATGAACGGCAGTGCGAACAGCAATGCCATACCCAGCGTAAACAGGCCGGTAAGCAGGATCGCCAGCGGTACGGAGGCCGCCCCATAGGTATGGATGCTGACGTAAATCCAGGAGGTGCCGGTGCCGTAGAGACCGACGCCAAACCACCAGGCCAGTGCGAACGCGGTGCGTGGCGCGGCGCCGATAAGCAGCAGGCCAAGGACTCCCGCCGCCAGGGGCGCCACCGGCCAGAGCTCGTAGGGGGCGAACGCCAGCGGCAGCACGGCACCGGCCAGCGTGGCGGCGACATAAAACAGCAAGGGTGTTTGGCGGAGGGCGGGCATGGCGTCAGCAGCCGGTGGCCGGGGTTATCCGGAGTTGATGCACCTGACGTTCACCCCCCGCCACCACGGTGAAGACCAGGCCGTTCAGGGTGATGGATTCACCCGCTTCCGGGAGATGCCCAAAGGCGCTGGTCACAAAGCCACCGATGGTGTCGTACTCGTCATCGCTCAGGGCGACACCGAAATGGTCGTTGAAATCCGCGATTGCGGTCAGTCCCGCCACCAGAAAGCTGCCGTCGGGTTCGCGACAGATCACACAATCCGGTTCGCGATCCTTTTCGTCGGCGATGTCGCCGACGATCTCCTCGAGGATGTCTTCGATGGTAACCAGACCCGCGACGCCACCGTATTCGTCGACCACCACCGCCATGTGGTAGCGCTGTTCGCGGAATTCGCGCAACAGGATGTCGAGGCGTTTGGTTTCGGGAACTATGGTGGCAGGCCGGACGATATCGGCAAGGCGGAAGGTGTCGCGGCCGGCGAGCATCAGCGGCAGCAGATCCTTGGCCAGCAGGATGCCGCGGATGTCATCCAGGGATTCGCCCACCACGGGGTAGCGGGAGTGCTTGGCGTGGATCACCCGCTGGAGAATTTCTTCCAGATTCATCCCCGCTTCAATCACCACCATCTGGGATGGCGGCACCATGATTTCGTGCGCCTGCAGACTGGATACCAGAAACGCGCCCCGGATGATGTCGAGCGACTGACTGTCGAGCAGATTGTCGGCGCGCGCGGTTTCCAGGATATCGGCGAGATCCTGCCGCGAGCGCGGGCGGGGGGCGAAATACCGGAGCAGACGCTTCAGCCAGGCGCGTCTACTGGGCGGTTCGGCGGTCATGACGGGTTGACAGCGAGCGCCGGTGCCAGTGCGTAGGGCGGTGGAAAATGCAGGCTGGCGAGGATTTCGGTTTCCAGGGCTTCCATGCGCTCGGCTTCGGCGTCGTCCTGGTGGTCATGGCCGAGCAGGTGCAGGGTGCCATGGACGATCATGTGCGCCCAGTGTGCGTCCGGTGCTTTACCCTGGTCCGTCGCCTCGCGCTCGACGACCGGTGCGCAGATCACAATATCGCCCAGCAGCGGCAGCTCTACCCAGTCCGGCAGGTCGGCGGGAAAGGAAAGGACATTGGTGGCGTGGCGCTGTCCGGGCGACGGCTCGCGCAGCCGGTAGCGGGCATAGAGTTCGCTGCCCTCGGTTTCACCGACGATACGGATCGCGACCTGCGCGTCGGCGCGCCCGAGGTGGCGCAGGGTCGCCCGCAGCCAGCGACGCAGGGCCGCCGGGGCGGGAATGGCCGTACCGCTGTCGCAGGCGTTGTCGATCGCAATCCGGATGCTCATGACCCGCGGGTGGTGTCTTCGTGGACTTCATAGGCTTCGACGATGCGCTGCACCAGCGGGTGGCGCACCACGTCCTTGGCGACGAAGTGCGTGAAGGAGATTTCCTCGACGCCGGCCAGGACTTCTATCGCATGGAGCAGTCCCGAGCGGGTTCCGCGCGGCAGGTCGATCTGGGTGGTGTCGCCGGTGATCACCGCGGTGGCGCCAAAGCCGAGTCGGGTGAGGAACATCTTCATCTGCTCGCAAGTGGTGTTCTGGCTCTCGTCGAGAATGATGAAGGCATGGTTCAGCGTGCGTCCCCGCATGTAGGCGAGCGGCGCGACCTCGATGACCTGGCGTTCGATCAGTTTGCCGACGATTTCCGCGCCCAGCATTTCGTAGAGGGCATCGTAGAGGGGCCGCAGGTAGGGGTCGACCTTCTGGGACAGATCGCCGGGCAGGAAGCCGAGCTTTTCGCCGGCCTCGACCGCTGGCCGCACCAGCACGATGCGCTCCACTTCCGAGCGCAGGTAAGCTTCCACCGCGCAGGCCACGGCGAGGTAGGTCTTGCCGGTGCCCGCCGGGCCGATGCCGAAGCTGATGTCGTGGGTCTGGATGGCGCGGACGTAATTCTGCTGGTTGACGCCGCGTGGATGGACACTGCCTTTCTTGGTGCGAACGACGCTGAAACCAGTGACATTGTCGCCAACATCGGCGGTCTGTTTGCTCATGCGATGCTCCATGTCCGACTGCTGCAGGAATACATGAATCTTGGCAGGTGTCAGAAGCCGGTCACGGGCCGTCTCCTGATAGAGCTGGCGTATCAATGCCAACGCCGCGCGGGCGCGGGTAGCGTCGCCGTAAAAGGCGAACACATTGCCGCGGTTGCGGATCTCGATATTGAGGCGCGCCTCGATCTGGTGGATGTTTTCGTCGAACTGGCCGCAGAGGCTCGCGAGACGGCGCGTGTCGTTGGGTTCGAGGGTGAGCGTTTGTACTGCCGCCAAGGTGTTCAAACGGTTTGCTGGGACGCCTGTCGGGGGTCTGGGCCAAGAATAGCGACTTTGACGGGCGCGGGGAATAGGGGCGCAACATCTATCCGGAATGGCGGAGCCGACGGGCGCCGGGTCGGTGTCCGCACGGCAGGGCTCAGGATCCGGCCAACTCGCCGCGCAGCGAGTTGGGCAATGCTTCCGTTATGCGCACCGGCACAAAGGTGCCGATCAGGTTGCGCTCGGCGGCTGCGAAATTCACCACCCGGTTGTTCTCCGTGCGGCCTTGCAGCGCTCCGGGATCCTTGCGCGACAGACCGCTGATCAGCACCCGATGGGTCTGGCCCACCATGCCCTGACTGATCGCCGCTGCCTGCTGGTTGATGCGGTGCTGGAGGATCTGCAAGCGCTCCTTCTTGATTTCGTCCGGCGTATCGTCCGGCAGGCTGGCCGCCGGCGTACCCGGGCGGCGGCTGTAAACGAAGCTGAACGACTGGTCGAACCCGATTTCTTCGATCAGTTGCATGGTGCGGGCGAAATCGTCCGCGGTTTCGCCGGGAAAGCCGACAATGAAATCCGATGAAATGCTGATCTCCGGGCGCAGCGCGCGCAGGCGGCGGATTTTCGATTTGTATTCCAGGACCGTGTGGCCGCGTTTCATCGCGCTCAGGATGCGATCCGAGCCGCTCTGCACCGGCAGGTGCACATGGCTGACCAGCGCCGGCACTTGTGCGTAGACGTCGATCAGCGCCTGGGAAAATTCCACCGGATGGGAGGTGGTGTAGCGGATCCGGTCGATACCCTCGATGCGCGCCACCGCGACGATCAGTTCGGCGAGATCGCTGGTGCCGCCCGTCGGCAGAGTACCGCGATACGCGTTGACGTTCTGGCCCAGCAGGTTCACCTCGCGCACGCCCTGCTCGGCCAGTTGCGCGATTTCGGTGAGCACGTCCAGCACCGGCCGGCTGACTTCCTCGCCCCGCGTATAGGGCACCACGCAGAAGGTGCAGTATTTGGAGCAGCCTTCCATGACCGAGACATGGGCGCTCACGCCATCGGCGACCGGGCGCGGCAGGTGATCGAATTTTTCGATTTCGGGAAAGCTGATGTCCACCACCACGGTCCCGTCGGACTGGCGGCGCTGCCGGATCATCTCCGGCAGCCGGTGCAGGGTCTGGGGCCCGAACACCAGATCGACATGGGGCGCGCGGCGGGCAATGGCCTCGCCCTCCTGGCTCGCCACGCAGCCGCCGACGCCGATGATCAGATCGGGGTTGTGCTCCTTCAGGTGCTTCCAGCGCCCCAGCTGGTGAAAGACTTTCTCCTGTGCCTTCTCGCGAATGGAGCAGGTATTGAGCAGCAGCACATCGGCTTCGGCCGGATCGTCGGTGGCAATCAGGTCGTGGCTGTCGCCGAGCAGATCGCGCATCCGCGCGGAGTCGTACTCGTTCATCTGGCAGCCCTGGGTGACGATGTGGAGTTTGCGCTCCCCGGTCTTGGTCATGGTGTGCAGGTGGCTTGCAGGCGAGGCGGCGAATTATAGCGCATGGGGTGCGCCATCCGTGCCGGGAAAAGTGCCTTGAAAAGCCGGGGTGGGGGCCTCACTGTGGTATCCTGTTCCCGGTAACCGCCAGAGCCGCTCGGCATGACCAACGACCCTATCTACAAGATCATCTTCGTCAATCAGGGCCAGGTGTACGAGGTTTACGCCCGTTATGTCTATCAGAGCGACCTCATGGGCTTCATCGAGATCGAGGAGTTTGTGTTCGGCGAAAAATCGCAGCTGATCGTTGATCCGGCTGAAGAAAAGCTCAAGACCGAGTTCTCCGAAGTCAAACGCAGCTTCATCCCCATGCACTCCATCGTGCGCATCGACGAAGTGGAGAAAGAAGGCGTGTGCAAGGTCAGCGATGCGCGCGGCAGCAACGTGATGACGTTTCCCGGCCCGCCGGCCGTATCGAGCCGGACCACCAAAAGCGATTCCTGACCCGCCGACCCCGGTCGGTGTCGGGGTTGCTTGCACGGCGGTGGCCGTAAGCGCAGGGCTGATCGCCAGCTCCGGACCGGGAGGTGAGCATGAAGATCGGCGTGGCAATATTCGTTCTGGCCATGCTGTACCTCTTTTACCCCAGCTATGAGCTGCAGATACGCGCCTCGGCTGGCGACAACTGGACCACCTACGGCGGCACCATCTGGTCGCACGACCAGTGCCATGAACAGGGGCGAGCCGTGCGTAACGCTCAATGGCGCTGCCGGCAGAATAACCCCTGGTATCTGCTGTTCCGGACCTCCACGCGCTACGATCCCAAGATTCGCGATAGCCAGGATGCGCTGTCGGGCGATGCGGACCAATAGTCGAATCTGGTGCTGCGCAGCGCCATGTCAACAGCTTCCGGCCGGGTGATCGGCATTTATATCGCCGCTGTCCGGGGCGAATTGCCCCGGGCGGTCGAGGCCGCGGAAGCGTTGGCGGGGGCGGGCCTTGCGGGCGATCGCTATGCCGTGGGGGCCGGTACCTGGTCCAGCTGGCCGGGTACGGGGCGTGCGGTGACCCTGATCGCCGCCGAAGTGCTGGATTCCCTGCCCGAACCCTGCCGGCTCAGCGCGCCCGAGGCGCGACGCAACCTGCTCACCCGCGGCGTCGATCTCAATGCCCTGGTCGGACGGGAGTTTCGCATCGGCGGCGCGCGGTTGCGGGGTCAGCGTCTGTGTGAGCCCTGCCGCCATCTTGAAGAACTCACCCGGCCCGGCGTCGCCGCTCAGCTCAGCGGGCGCGGCGGGTTGCGCGCGGATGTCGTTGAGAGTGGTTTGATCCGCTGTGGCGATGTCCTTGAAATACTGCCGTTGCCCGCACCATGATGCGGGCACCAACAGCGGGGAGCGGCGCGAGCGTGAGCGATGAACGATGAACAAACCGGAATGACCGCCGGGTCCTGTCTCTGCGGCCAGGTCGCGTTCCAGGTCTGGGGCCCGTTCGCGCGCTTTGTGCTCTGCCACTGTTCGCGCTGCCGCAAGGCGACCGCTTCGGCCCACGCGGCCAATCTGTTCACCCGCCCGGACCATATCCACTGGCTGCGTGGGCGCGAGTTGATCCGGCGCTATCAGATTCCCGAGGCGCGCAGTTTCTCCAAGTGTTTCTGTACCCACTGTGGCTCGGCGCTGCCCTATGTCAGCCGCAACGGCGAGTATCTGATCGTTCCTGCGGGGGTGCTCGACGGGGATCCCGGTGTGGTGCCGGAGCGGCAGATATTCTGGGACAGCCGGGCCTGCTGGTACGAAGCTGGGCTAGCCGCGCCGCGCTTTGCCGAGTATCCGCCCGTGGCAGACTGACGGGATATCCTGCGCTGGCGTCCGGATCCTGTATCGAATTCTCTGCGGTCCCCGCAGTCACGGGCTGCCGCGCTCAGGCCCAGTGGGCAAGCATGTCGCGGAGAACGTCGATAAAGGCCAGCGGCTGATCGAGAAACACATGGTGGGCCGCGCCCGGGATGGCGGTGAAAGGCGATCCCCGCGGCGCCACATACTGAAGATAATCGATTACTTCCTGGGTGATGATGGCGCTCAGGGTGCCCGAAATCATCCCGAAGCCGGTGGCGAGATTGAGCAGTGCATCGGTCTGGTCTTCAAAGCGGAAATGGTCGAGCAGGGCCGGATCGGCTTTCAGCGTCCAGCCGTCTTCCACCTCCCGCACCGAATGTCGGGCGATGTGGTCGATCAGAAACTGATTCGGGCAGCGCTGGGGCGGAATGACACGGAAAGCGGCGCTGGCACTGGCGGCATCCGGATAGATCGTGTGAGGCAAAAACCCCGTGGTGCTGCGCGTGCGGCCCTCCCCGGGCAGCGCGATCAGTTTGGCATCCACGGAGATCATGGCCTTGACCAGGTCCGGGAAGCGTGCCGCCGTGCGCAGCGCGATGCCGCCGCCAAAACTGTGCCCCACCACGACCATCTTCGCGCCGATGCCGGCGGCCTTTGCCACCGCGATCACCTCGTCGGCGAAAGTGTCCAGGTCATAGTGTTCCCGGTGGCCGCTGTCGCCCGCGCCGGAGCAGTCGAGTGCCACCACCCGGTAATCCGCGGCAAACGCGGGAGCGATGAAATCCCACCAGTGGCTGTGGGCGTTGAAGCCGTGGATCAGCAGTAGCCCGGGGCGCCCAGGGTCGCCCCAGCACCGGTAAGCGATGGGGCAGTCCCGGACGCTGACCCGGCCGGTCTCCGCCGGTTGGGCGATGGCATCGGTGAACCAGGGGGGAAGATGGTCGGCCATGAATTTTCCGCGGCGCTTCGTGGTGGCAAGGGGTCAGAACAGCAGCTGCCAGGCGTACCAGCCCATCAGCACTACCTGGACGAAAAAGAGGCCGCCGCGCACCAGCACCATCGGCAGATTTGCGGAGATCATGTGTACCACCGATTGGGCGATGCGCGCATAGAGCACGCACATGGCGGTACTCTCCATGATCCCGAGTTGCTGGGAAAACCCGGCCGCTGCCACCAGTGCTGCGAATACCGGCAGGTTTTCCAGGCAATTGAGATGCGCGCGCGTGACGCGGTGGCCAAAGCCGGGCAGATCCTCGCCGGTGGCGGAAAACTTGTTCATGGGTATTTTCGGGCCACCGACGGAGTTGAGTACCCGGTTGGTGGTCATGATCAGCATCACGACGAGTGTCCAACCGGCGAAACCGACGAGAGCGTACAAAGCGGGGCTTGACGCAAGGTTCATGGTATTTTCCCTTGTGGTTGTTATTGGAGCCCCGATGTTACTCGCGGGAAGGGGTGGGGTAAATGTCCGATTTGTCGTATGAAAGCGCACCGGCCGGAGCGGCGGCACCGCGGGAGCTGCCGCTGTTTCCGCTCCAGCGCACGGTGTTTCCCGGGGTGACCGTCCCGCTGCGGATTTTCGAGCAGCGCTATCTGCGCCTGGTGCGCGAATCCCTGGCGGCGGCAAAACCCTTTGCCGTGGTGCCGATTCTGTCGGGACGGGAGGTGGGTGCCACGCCGGTGATCGCCGAGCGGGGCACGCTGGTGACCATTGCCGACTGGTCGCAACTTCCCAACGGCCTGCTCGGCATCGAGATTCGCGGCGAGCAGCGTCTCCGGGTCGGCGCGACCCGGGTCGAAGCCGATGGCTTGATGGTGGGTGAAGTCATGCTCGATGCGCCGGATCAGGCTGTCCCGCTGGCCGGGGACGACAGTGATCTGGTGGTGCTGCTGGGCGATCTGGCCCGGCACTTCGGGGTGGAGGCGCGTTACGTCAATGACAGCCTCGACGGCATCACCCTCGCCTGGCGCCTGGCGGATCTGCTACCCGTTGCCCTGGAGCGCAAGATCGCCCTGCTGGCGATGGCCGATCCGCTGGTGCGACTCATTGAAGTGCGCAGCTGGGTGATCGAGCTATCCCAGCGCTGAGCGGCTCGCGCTATTCCCGGCCCTTGAGCATCCTCAGCGGATTGTAAGTGAGCACTTCCTCGCCGCCCTGATTGAGCACGCGATTGAAGGTGCGTACCAGGCCTCGATTGCCCTTGCTGGTCTGGCGGACTTCGGTGACTTCCACCTCGACATGGATGGTGTCGCCGGCAAAGCAGGGCCGTTTCATGTCCAGTTCCATATTGAGAAAGGCCATCCCGGTACCCTGCATGGTCGGGAGCAGCAACCCCTCGGCGAAGCTGTAAACCAGGGCCCCGGGCGCGAAGGGGCGCTTGATGACGGATTTCTCGCGCAGGAATTCGCGGTCGGTGAACACCACTTCGTGCAGCCCCACCAGATTGACGAAGCTGGCGATGTCGGCTTCCAGCACGGTGCGGCCCCAGGACTTGAAGCGGTCGCCCACGGTCAGATCCTGCCAGTAAAATCCGGCGCCCAGTTGTTTCATGTGATTGATCTCGGGAAATGACGGTGGCGCGATGGTGCGGCAATCCCGCGCGCGCCGCAATTGCGGCCCGGGCCGGTGGCGCTCTGTATAATGAAAGCCGTAACGCAAACGGCTGGTGGCGGCCGGCGGAGCGAATGATGGACATTGTTTCCTATATGCAGGACCTGGGGCGGCGTGCGCGGTGCGCGGCGCGCGAGCTGGCGAGTACCGGCACGGATCGGAAGAATGCCGCTCTGGCCGCGATTGCCGAAGCCCTGGATCGCGGTCGCACCGAACTGGCGGCCGCCAATGCGAAAGACCTGGCGGCGGCGCGCGCGGAGGGACTCGATGCCGCCCAGCTCGATCGCCTCACGCTCACGCCGGCGCGTATCGACGCCATGATCGAAGGGCTGCGCCAGGTCGCCGCCCTCGCCGACCCGGTGGGGGAGATCACCGACCTCAAGTATCGGCCCAGCGGGATTCAGGTGGGCCGGATGCGGGTGCCGCTCGGCGTGATCGGCATCATCTATGAGTCCCGGCCCAATGTGACGGTGGACGCCGCCAGCCTCTGCCTGAAGTCCGGCAATGCCTGCATTCTGCGGGGCGGCAGCGAAGCCATCCATTCCAACGGCGCCATCGCCGCCTGTATTCGGGATGGTCTGGCGGCGACCGGTCTGCCGGCGGCTGCGGTGCAGGTGGTGGAAACCACGGATCGCGCGGCGGTGGGCGAGCTCATCACCATGGCCGAATATGTGGATGTGATCGTGCCCCGGGGTGGCAAGAGCCTGATCGAACGCATCAGCGCCGAGGCACGGGTGCCGGTGATCAAGCATCTCGACGGCGTCTGTCATGTCTACATTGATGATCGCGCCGACCTCGACAAAGCGTTTGCGGTCGCGGTCAACGCCAAGACCCACCGCTATGGCGTGTGCAATGCCATGGAGACCCTGCTGGTCGCGGAGCCGGTGGCGGCGGCGATACTGCCGCGTCTGGCGACCGCCTACCGCGAGCATGGCGTCGAACTGCGCGGATGCGACCGCACTTGCGCGGTCATCTCCGACTGTCGGCCGGCGACGGAGGCGGACTGGTACGCGGAATATCTGGCACCGGTGCTGGCGATACGGGTAGTGGCCGGCATCGACGCCGCCATCGAGCATATCGCCACCTATGGGTCGCAGCACACGGATGCCATCGTCACCGAGGATTACAGTCGGGCGCGGCGCTTTGTGCGAGAAGTCGATTCCAGTTCGGTAATGGTCAATGCCTCCACCCGGTTTGCCGATGGCTTCGAATACGGATTGGGCGCCGAGATCGGCATTTCCACCGACAAGCTCCACGCCCGGGGTCCGGTCGGACTTGAGGGTCTCACCAGTCAGAAGTTCGTGGTGCTGGGCGACGGTCACGTGCGCGCTTGACGTTGGACGCGGTCGGGGTTTTCGGCGGTACCTTCGATCCGGTGCATATCGGGCATCTGCGCACCGCGCTGGAGTTGCGCGAAACCCTGGGCTTGCAGCGGATGCTGCTGATTCCGAGCGCTCGCCCACCCCACCGGGAGCAGCCCGGTGTCAGCGCAGAGGACCGGCTGGCGATGCTGGTCGCCGGCATCGGCGACGAGCCGGGCCTGGTTGCCGATGGCCGCGAACTGCGCCGCAGCGGCCCGTCCTATACGATCGACACGCTCGCCGAACTGCGCGCCGAGGTGGGTTCCGCCACGGCTTTGTGCCTGTGCGTGGGCATGGATTCGCTGGTGACACTGGCGTCCTGGCGGCGCTGGCGCGAGCTGACCGATTTCGCGCATCTGGTGGTAGCCGCCCGACCGGACTGGCAGCTGCCGTCCCGGGGCGAGGTCGCCGACTGGCTGGTCGAGCGGCGCTGCGACACGGTGTCCCGGCTGCATGGCCAGACCGCGGGTCTGGTCCTGATCCAGACCCTGACGCTGTTGCCGGTGTCGGCCACACGGCTGCGCGCCGACCTCGCGGCCGGTCGCTCGACCCGTTATCTGGTGCCCGATGCGGCGCTGGCCCATATCCGCGCCCACGGCCTGTACCGGTCGGCGGCGCCCACCCAGAAGTCAATCCAGAACGAGCAGGACACGCGATGAGCGAAGATCTACCGGCGGTAGTGGTTGCGGCCCTGGAGGACGTCAAGGGGCTGGATATCGTGTGCCTCGATGTGCGCGGTCTCACTGATGTCACCGACACCCTGGTGGTGGCCAGCGGCAACACGACACGTCAGGTGAAAGCACTGGCCGAGAACGTCATCGAGCGCTGCCGCGCCCTCGGTGTGCGGCCGATCGGCGTCGAAGGTATGGACACCGCGGAATGGGTGCTGGTGGACCTGGGCGATCTGGTCCTGCATGTGATGCTGCCCGCCACTCGGGCGTTTTACGAACTCGAAAAACTCTGGTCGCTGCGACCGGAAGATCTGAAACGCGGCGAGGACTGACCGCGCTTGCGCCTGCGCATCCTGGCGGTCGGCACCCGGATGCCTGCCTGGGTCGAGGCGGCAGTGCAGGACTATGCCCGGCGCCTGCCGCCGGAGCTGGCGCTGGAAGTCGTGGAAATACCCCTCGGTCGCCGTGGCAAGGGAGTTGATCCCGCCACGGCCGTCGCGGCCGAAAGCCAGGCACTGCTGAAGGCCGTGGGGGCGCGCGACACCCTGGTGGCGCTGGATGTCGCCGGTGAACCCTGGAGCACCCCCCGGCTTGCCGCCCAGCTGGCGGGTTGGCAGGCGGCCGGCGGCAACTGTTGTTTGCTGGTGGGTGGCCCCGATGGTCTGGATCAGGCCTGTCTGCAGCGCGCGCACGCCCGCTGGTCGCTGTCCGCACTGACGCTGCCCCATCCGCTGGTGCGGGTGGTGCTCGCCGAACAACTGTACCGGGCCTGGACCATCAACGCCGGCCGCCCGTATCACCGATGAGCCCCGCCGACCGCTTCCTCCGCAATCACCGCAACGAACATCTGCTCTTTGTCGGGCGGCTGGGGTTCGCCGCGGCCGTCATGGCGCTGATGGTGGGTGCGTTGGTGTGGCGCTACTTCGACTTGCAGATCAGCCGCCACGGGGATTTCGTCACGCTCGCCGAACGCAACCGTATTCATGTGCGGGCGATCCCGCCGCCGCGTGGTCTGATCTTTGACCGCAACGGCGTCCTGCTCGCTGACAATCGCCCCGGCTTCACGCTGTCGATCGCCGTTGAGCGCGCCGGTAATCTCGACGCCCTGCTCGGCGCGCTGGACGAACTGCTGGATCTCGGCGACAGCGAGATCGAGCGGTTCCGCGAGCTTGCCGCCCGTCGCCGGCCTTATGAGTCGGTGCCGCTGCGCTACAACCTGAGCGAGCTCGAACAGAGCGTTCTCGCGGTCAACGAGTATCGCCTGGATGGCGTGGAAATCTCGGCCCAACTGGTTCGTTACTATCCTCAGGGCGCGTATTTTGCCCATGTGCTGGGTTACGTGGGGCGCATCGACGAGCGCGAACTGAAGACACTCGACGCCGCGGCTTACAGCGGCGTCTATCTGATCGGCAAGACCGGGCTGGAGCGTTTCTACGAAAGCGACCTGCTGGGTCGACCGGGTGCGGAGTACGTCGAAACCAATGCGCGGGGGCGCGTAATGCGGGTGCTGGATCGCGTCCCGCCAGTGGCCGGCGCAAATTTGCGGCTGCACCTGGACTCCCGTTTGCAAGAAGTCGCCTATCAAGCCCTCGGGAGCGAGCGCGGCGCCGTCGTTGCCATTGATACGCGGACCGGAGGGGTGCTGGCCATGGCGAGCGCTCCGTCGTTCGACCCCAACCCTTTCGTTACCGGCATATCAACCCTGGCCTACAGGGCACTGGTCGAGTCGCCGGATCGGCCCCTGGTTGACCGTGCGGTGCGGGGGCTGTATCCGCCGGGCTCCACCGTGAAGCCGGTGTTCGCGCTGGCGGCGCTCGACAGCGGGGTCGCCACGCCCGGGTTCCGGGTTTACGACCCCGGAGTTTTTCGTCTCGACAACAGTACCCATGAGTACCGTGACTGGAAAAAAGGCGGTCACGGGACAGTCTCCCTCTACGACGCTGTCGTGCAATCCTGCGATGTCTTTTTTTATACCGTCGGGACACGGATGGGCATCGACCGCTTGCACCACTACGCCACCGCGTTCGGTTTCGGCGCGCCGACCGGCATCGATCTGCCCAACGAGGCCGGCGGAGTGGCGCCTTCGCGCGAGTGGAAACGGGGCATGAAGGGCCTGGCCTGGTATCCGGGCGATACCGTCAACAGCAGCATCGGGCAGGGCTTCATGACCGCCACGCCGCTGCAACTGGCGGTCGCGGCCTCGCGGCTTGCCATGCGCGGAGAAGTGCGGGCCCCGCGCCTGGGGCGGACGCTGGGGCAGTCCCCGGTGACCAACCCCGTTTCCGAACCCATTGTGGCCGCTGCCGGGCACTGGGATCAGGTTATCGACGCCATGCGGGGGGTGGTGGAAGATCGCCGGGGCACCGCCCATACCGCCATTACCGCGATGGGGCCAATGAGCTATACGCTGGCAGGAAAGACCGGTACGGCGCAAGTGGTTGGGGTAAAGCAGAACGCCAAATACGATCCGCGCCATCTCGCCAAGGCCCAGCTCGATCACGCCCTGTTTATCGCTTTCGCTCCGGTCGAGTCGCCGCGCATTGCGGTGGGAGTTCTGGTGGAGAATGGCGAGCACGGCAGTTCCACGGCGGCTCCGGTGGCCCGGCGTGTCATCGATGCCTTCATGCAACTCTACCCGGACGGTGCTGGTCTTGAGTAAACCGGATTTCGATCGCCATTTGCGCGAGCCCGGGGCGGCGGTCTACGGGCGCCGCAACCACTGGCTGATTCCCCACGTCGACCCGGTGTTGACCTTGCTGCTGCTGATCCTGATGGGGGCGGGACTCCTGGTGCTCTACAGCGCCAGCGGCAAGGACCTGGGCCAGGTCCAGCGCCAAATGCTGTTCATGGGCGGGGGGCTTGCCGCGATGGCATTCGCCGCGCAAATTCCACCGCGTGTCCTGCAGCGCTGGGCCTGGATGCCTTATGTTTTGGGCACATTGCTGCTGGTGGGCGTGGATCTGTTTGGCAGCGGCGCCAAGGGCGCGCAGCGCTGGCTTGCGATCGGCTCCGTGCGTTTCCAGCCTTCCGAACTGCTCAAGATCGCGGTGCCCCTGGCGCTGTCGGCGTACTTTGGCTCCCGGCTGCTCCCGCCCCGGTTCAAGGATGTGTGCCTGGCCGTCGCGGCGCTGCTGGCGCCACTGCTGCTGGTGGCCATACAGCCGGATCTCGGCACCGCGATACTGATCGGCGCCGGAGGTGCTTTC
Source organism: uncultured Gammaproteobacteria bacterium (assembly GCA_963708735.1). GTDB lineage: Bacteria > Pseudomonadota > Gammaproteobacteria > Pseudomonadales > Porticoccaceae > JAGPUQ01. The sequence goes on along the minus strand of CAVPTW010000005.1, from coordinate 224,154 downwards.
GTCCTGTTCCTCGCCGGCATCGGGGTCCGCTATCTGGTGGCGGCGCTGGTGGCGGCGCTGACGGGAGCGCCGGCGCTGTGGTTCTTCGCGCTCCATGACTACCAGAGAAATCGCATTCTCACGCTGATGGACCCGCAACAGGACAAACTGGGTGCCGGCTGGAACATCATTCAATCCACGACCGCCATAGGTTCCGGAGGACTCACCGGCAAGGGATGGTTCCAGGGCACTCAGTCCCAGCTCGATTTTCTTCCCGAAAGTCATACCGATTTCATCATTGCGGTGTTGTCGGAGGAGTTCGGATTCATCGCGGTGCTGGCACTGATCGCCATCTATCTGTTGATCGTGCTGCGCGGGCTCACCATCAGCGTTGCCGCACCCTCCACGTTTGGCCGCCTGCTCGCCGGCAGCATCAGCCTCACCTTTTTTCTGTATGCGTTCGTCAACATGGGCATGGTCGCCGGGCTGCTGCCCATCGTGGGAGTTCCGCTGCCGATGGTCAGCTACGGGGGAACCTCGGTAGTCACTTTGTGCATAGGCTTTGGTATCCTGATGGCAGTTCGCTCCGAGACTGATACGCGTGGGTAGATCAATGGTGGCGCCGGGTTGGCGCTGGCTGCTGGCCTTTTGTCTCGCGACAGGCGGGATTTCTGCGCAGGCGCGGGAGTATCGGGGTCATCCGGGCGTACAGGCCTTTGTGGCGGCCATGGTCGAAAAGTACGGCTTTGATCGCGACGAGTTGACGCGCCTGTTTGCCGGGGCGCAATACCAGCAGTCCATTGTCGACGCCATGGAGCGTCCCGCCGAGCAGGTCAAGCCCTGGTACGCCTACCGGGCGATTTTTGTCACCGAAAAGCGCATCAGCGACGGCGTCGAGTTCTGGCGCCAGAACCGGGACGCCCTCGCGCGTGTTCGGCGTGATTACGGCATGGACCCGGCTATCGTGGTTGCCATTATCGGTGTCGAAACCTCCTACGGCCGGATCACCGGGAATTTCCGCGTACTGGACGCACTGTCCACGCTGGCCTTCGATTACCCGAAGCGCAGCGAATTTTTTACCCGCGAGCTGGAGCAATTTCTGCTGCTCAGCCGCGAGCAGCGGCGGGACCCGCAGGAGATCCGGGGCTCCTATGCCGGAGCCATGGGTTACGGCCAGTTTATGCCCAGCAGTTATCGTGCCTACGCAATCGACTACAATGGCGACGGATTGGCGGATATCTGGAACAACCCGGTGGATGCTATTGGCAGCGTAGCCAATTATTTCGTGCGTCACGGCTGGAGTGCCGACGGTTTGATTGCGGTTCCCGCGGTGGCCCGGATTGGGTACGATCCAAGCCCTGTCAATGTGCTGGTCAAGCCCGTGCTGAAGCCCGATGAATTGGCCGCCATGGGTTTCACGCCCGCACCAACCCCGGTTACTGGCACGCCCGTACCCCAGGCGGCCGCATTTCCGCTCGAACTCGAGGGGGAAAAGGGCGCTGAGTTCTGGCTCGCGTACGACAATTTCTATGTCATCACCCGCTATAACCACAGCCACCGCTACGCCATGGCCGTCTACCAACTCTCCCGCGAAGTCGCCGCACGGATGGCGGATGCTCCGGGTTAATCTGCTGGCGGCACTGCTGGCGGTCCTGCTGCTTGCCGGATGTTTCGGCAGCCGCGGGCCCGGCGGCGCCAGCGCGGGTCGCGACGGTCCGCCCGGCCGGGAGGCCGACGGCGACTACCCCGACGTGACCCCTCGCTCCGAGGCCATCACCGGGGCGGGCAACAAGAATCCCTACACGGTACTGGGCAAGACCTATCATTTGCTGCCGACCGCCGCGGGTTACCGCGAGAAAGGCGTGGCCTCCTGGTATGGCACCAAGTTTCACGGTCGCGCGACATCCAATGGCGAGCCCTATGACATGTTCGCCATGACCGCAGCCCACAAGACGCTGCCGATACCGGCCTATGTCCGGGTTACCAATCTGGAAAACGGCCGCAGTGCCATTGTCCGTGTCAACGATCGCGGACCGTTTCACGACGATCGCATCATCGATCTGTCCTACGCCGCGGCCAAGAAGCTCGGCGTGTTCGATCAGGGCACGGCCCGGGTCGAGGTGGTCGCGATCGACCCCAGCACCTATCAGCGCAACAGCGTCGAAGTTCCCCGGATCGACGCGTCGGCGTCCCGGTCCGCGCGCCCCCTGGGGCCGGCCGCCGCCGACGCCAAGGACGGCCCACCCCTGGCGGCTGCCGCGGCCGATGGCAAGAGCGGGCCGCCACGAGGAGCCTTTCTGCAGGTTGGATCCTTCACCAGTCTGAAATCGGCCCGCTCGCTGGGGGCAAGGGTAGAACGGCGGGTGGCGGTGCCGGCGCTGGTACGCAGTACGCGCGTCGCGGGCCGCGACATGTTCCGGGTGCTGGTTGGGCCCTTCGGTGACACGGCGCAACTGCGCAACGCGCGTGAACTGCTGGTCGAAGCGGAACGCTTGCAACCCGTCGTGGTCCAGGGAATAAGTCTCTGACCAGAGGGGCGCGCGGCGCGTGTTAAAATTTCGTTGTGTTCCCGGTGGCCGCTGCGTCCGCGCCACTTTCCCGCAAGTTAGTTGACGGCTCTCAAGCCAAAGGATCTCCTGGATGATGCGCAACCCCGCCAGGGGCGTTCTGCTCCTGTTATCGCTGCTCACTTCGGCCGCCATCGCGGGGCCGGTTCCCGCGCCGACGCCGACGCCTGGGAGCCCCGCAGGCGTTTCGTCAGTGCCGCTGCCGGCGCCGGTCGAATTGGCGGCCAAGGCCTGGATCCTGATTGATGCGCATACCGGCATTGTGCTCGCCGAGCACAATGCCGACGAACGTCTGCCGCCGGCGAGCCTCACCAAGCTGGTCACCGATTACCTGATCGCGGGAGAAATGGCGGCCGGCAAGTTCACGAAAGATACGTTGGTGCCCATCAGCGTCAATGCGTGGCGCATGGGCGGCTCCAAGATGTTTGTGCGGGAAGGGACCGAAGTTCCGGTAGGGGATCTCCTGCAGGGCATCATTGTCCAGTCCGGCAACGACGCCACTGTGGCCATGGCGGAATACATTGCCGGGACCGAGGATGCCTTCGCCCAGCTGATGAACCAGCGCGCACAGCAACTGGGGATGACGAACAGCCATTTCGTGAACGCCACCGGGTGGCCGGCGGAAGGGCACCTGACCACCGCGAGGGATCTCGCGACCCTGTTCCGGGCGACGATTCACGATTACCCGGACAACTACCGCCTCTACTCCGAGAAATATTTCGAGTACAACGGTATCAAGCAGCCCAATCGCAACCTGCTGTTGTGGCGCGACTCGACAGTGGATGGTGGCAAGACCGGGCATACGGAGGACGCGGGGTATTGTCTGGTCGTTTCCGCGGTGCGGGATAATATGCGCCTCGTCGGGGTGGTAATGGGTGCCAACAGCGTGGAAGCGCGCGCGCGGGAAACCCAGAAGCTGCTCGCTTACGGGTTCCGCTTCTATGAGACTGCGCGCATGTACAAGGCGGGCGAAGTGCTGCAAGCCGATGCGCCGGTGTGGTTCGGCAAGGCCGACAAGGTCAATCTCACGGTGGCGGAAGACGTCTATCTGACCTTGCCCCGGGGCGTGCAAAAGGATCTCAAGGCGACCGTCCTGGTCGATGGCGCCATCGAGGCGCCGTTGTCGCCAACGCGGCCGGTGGGTCGGCTCCAGGTGGAGCAGGGCGGTGCGGTGGTATTGACGGTGCCCCTGGTGCCGGATCGCGAGATCGCCGAGGCGGGCTGGCTCGCACGGCTGTGGGACCGTCTCGTCCTGTTCCTGACCGGCCTGTTTTCCTGAGCTGACGGTTTTCCTGAGTTGAGCGTCGCCATGACCGCTGTCGACCCGCCCCGCATCGAGTTTCCCTGTGATTACCCGGTCACGGTGGTGGTGGATGCGGGAGTGGCACTGCGCGCCCAGGTGTTCGAGGCTTTCGACCGCCACGCTCCGGGGTTCGATCCGGAACGCATCACCGAACGCGCGAGTCGCAACGGCAACTACCAGTCGATCTGCTTTGTCATTACCGCCACCGGTGAGGGACAGCTGCGTCAGCTGTTCGAAGGGCTGAAAGCCTGTGCAGGCGTCCGGATGGTACTTTAGGCCGTCCAGTGGAACGCATCCGGGTGCGCGCCCTCGGCCTGCGGCACTACGCGCCGGTGTTCGCGGCAATGAAGGCCCGGATCGACAAGGATACGGAGCACAGTCCGGACGAAATCTGGGCGCTGCAACATCATCCGGTTTACACCCAGGGTCAGGCCGGTCGCGCCGAACATGTGCTGGCACCCGGCGATATCCCGGTGGTCGCGGCGGATCGCGGCGGTCAGGTCACCTACCACGGCCCCGGTCAGTTGATCTTCTATCCACTGGTGCAGTTGCGCCGCCGGGGCCTCGATGTGCGCCAGCTGGTATCGGCGCTGGAGCAGAGCGTGATCGCCTGGCTGGCCGAGCTGGGGATCGCCGCGGCGACCAGGGCACGCGCGCCGGGCGTCTATGTCGATGATGCCAAGATCGCCTCCCTGGGTCTGCGCATCCGCCGCGGTCGCAGCTATCACGGTCTGGCGGTGAATGTGGCGATGGATCTCGCGCCCTTTGCGCGCATCAATCCCTGCGGCTATGCGGGTCTGCGCATGACCCAGGTGGCGGATTTGCTGCCGGCCGCGCAAGTCCCCGGGCTGGAAGCCGCGCAGCGGGGTCTGCTGGATCAGCTGGCGCGCCGGCTGGGCTACACTGGCTGGGATTATCTTGGGGACGAAGGCAGCGGCGGTGACGGTACCGCCGCGCCGGATGGAGCAAGCGATGAGCGATAACGACAGCGTCCCGGTCAAGCGCACGCGCCGGTTGCAGGCCGGCGAAAAATTGCGCAGCGCCGCCAAGGTCGAGCGCATCCCCGTCAAGGTGATTGCGACCACCGAATTGCCGCGCAAGCCGCCCTGGATCCGGGTGCGCGCCGGCGTGGGTCCGGAAGTGCAGCGCATCAAGAACATTCTGCGGGCGCATCGCCTCTCCACCGTGTGCGAGGAAGCCGCCTGCCCCAATCTGGGCGAATGCTTCGGCGGTGGCACCGCCACCTTCATGATTCTGGGCGACATCTGCACCCGCCGCTGTCCGTTCTGCGATGTGGGGCACGGCAAGCCCAATCCGCTCGACCCCGAGGAACCCGCCAATCTGGCGCGCGCCATCGCCGAGCTGGGCCTGCGTTATGTGGTGATCACCTCGGTGGACCGCGACGACCTGCGCGACGGCGGTGCCGGGCATTTCGCCGCCTGCATCGAGGCCGTACGCGGCACTCGCCGGGCATTCAGGTGGAAATCCTGGTGCCCGATTTCCGCGGCCGCATGGAACCCGCGCTGGAAGCGCTGTCCGCGACCCCGCCCGATGTGTTCAATCACAATCTGGAGACGGTGCCGACGCTGTATCGGGAAGTTCGTCCGGGTGCCAACTACGCCTGGTCGCTGCGCCTGCTGCAGGAGTTCGGCCGCCGCCATCCGGGGGTGCCCACCAAGTCGGGGTTGATGGTGGGCCTGGGCGAGACCCGCGACCAGCTGTTGGCAACCCTCGACGACCTGCGCGCTCACGACGTCGGAATGATCACCATCGGCCAGTATTTGCAGCCCTCGCGCGCGCATCTGGCGGTGCAGCGTTTTGTGCATCCGGACGAATTCGCGGAGTACCGCGATTACGGCTACCGGATCGGTTTTCGCCATGTGGCCTCGGGGCCGCTGGTGCGCTCTTCCTATCATGCCGATCGGCAGGCGCTCGGCGCGGAGGTGACCCATGGATAACCAAACCCGTACCGAGATCGAAGCGGCGGTGTTCCGCCGCCTGCTGGCGCACCTGGACAGCCGCAAGGATGCCCAGAACATCGATCTGATGAATCTTGCCGGTTTCTGCCGCAACTGTCTATCGAAATGGTACGCGGCGGCGGCCGCGGAACGCGGCGAAACCGTCGACTACGAGCAGGCGCGCGAACTCGTCTACGGGATGCCTTACGGCGAGTGGAAAGCGAAATACCAGACCGAAGCCACGCCCGCACAGCAGGCGCGGTTCGAGGCCGGACAAAAAGACCGCTAGCCGCCTGTCCGGTCAGGCCCCTGCGACCCCGGCTTCGGCGGCGCGGTCCCGGCAGCAGGGCGGTTCCCATACCAAGAGATGTCCAGAGGGGGAAGGATGGCGCATCAACCACTGCAATTGGCGCAGTTGCCCAATTGCTGTACCGCCGACGAGTTCAGCTTCACCACCACCGACGACCTGGAGCCGCTGACCGAAATCATCGGCCAGGACCGTGCCATCGCCGCGATCCGCTTCGGTCTCGGCATGGAAAACCAGGGTTATAACCTGTTCGTGCTGGGCCCGCCCGGAGTCGGCAAGTTCACTGCCATCAGCCAGTATCTCGGCGATGCGGCGCGGCGCGGCCCCATCCCGGGGGACTGGTGCTACGTCAATAATTTCGTCGACGATGCCAAGCCGATCCTGCTCGAGCTGCCGGCCGGGCGCGGCAGTCTGTTGCGCGACGATATGCAGCATCTGGTGGACGACCTCAAGAATGCCATTCCCCAGGCGTTCGACAGCGACCAGTACAAGGCGCGGGCGCAGCAGATCGAGGCCGAGATTCAGGGCCGTCAGGAACAGGCATTCCAGCAGGTACAGGAAGCCGCGGCGCGTGACAATATCAATGTCTACCAGAACGCCGGCGAGCTGACTCTGGTGCCCATGGTCGACGGCAAGGACCTCGACCCGGAAGAGTTTCAGAAGTTGCCGCAAGAACAGCGCGAGCGTCTGGAGACCGCCGTGCTGGAGGTGCGCAAGCAGTTGCAGGCGGTGTTCCAGCAGCAGATGCCGGCCCTGCGCAAGGAGGCCCGGGACCGCTTCCGTGCCCTCAACCACGAGGTGACGCGCGAGGCGGTCGGACTCTACATCGAGGGGCTGAGCCGGCGTTATGCCGACCTGCCCCAGGCGCTGGACTATCTGAGCAGCGTCCAGCAGGACATCATCGCCAACGCCGAACTGTTCCGGCCAGTGGAAGCGCCCCAGGCGATGCTGATGGCGCAGGACGCGTTGCAGCGCTATCGGGTCAACCTGATTCTGGACAACAGCCACAGCATCGGCCGCCCGGTGGTTTACGAGGAACACCCGAGCTACGCCAACCTGGTGGGACGCATCGAGCACCGCGCCGTCATGGGCGCCCTGCTGACCAATTTCACCCTCATCAAGCCGGGCGCCCTGCACCGCGCCAACGGCGGTTATCTGATCCTGGATGCCCGCAAACTGCTGACCCAGCCGTTCGCCTGGGAGGCGCTCAAGCAGGCGCTCAACAAGAAGGAGCTGCGGCTGGAATCCCTGGAGCACGCGCTCAGCTTCGCCACCACCACTTCCCTCGAACCCCAGGCGATGCCGCTTGACATCAAGATCGTCCTGCTCGGCGACCGCAACCTCTACTACCTGCTGCACGCCTACGATCCCGATTTCGCCGAGCTGTTCAAGGTCGCGGCCGATTTCGAGACCGGGCTGGAGCGTTCGCCCGCCAACGATCTGCTCTATGCGCGCATGATCGCTACCATGGTGCGCAACAAGGACTTGCTGCCGTTCGATCGTTCCGCGGTCGCCGCCACCATCCAGCACAGCATGCGCGTCGAAGCGGACGCGCTGAAGCTGTCCACCCACATGCGCAGCATCGCCGACCTGCTCGCCGAGGCTCATTACTGGGCGGGCCAGGCCGGGCGCAGTCTGGTCACCGGAGAGGACGTGCGCCATGCGATCAGCACCCAGATAGAGCGTCTGGACCGGGTGCGGGACCGCAGTTACGAGTACATCCAGCGCGGCGCGGTGCTGATCGATACCCAGGGCGCCGTGGTGGGCCAGGTGAACGGCCTCTCGGTGCTGCAAGTCGGCAACTTCAGTTTCGGTCAGCCCGCGCGCATCACCGCCACTACCCGACTCGGCGACGGTCGCGTCATCGACATCGAGCGCGAGACCGAGATGGGCGGCCCCATCCACAGCAAGGGTGTGTTCATCCTGTCGAGCTTCCTGGGCGCGCGCTATGGCCAGACCCAGCCGCTCGCGCTCACCGCCAGCCTCACCTTCGAACAGTCCTACGGCGGTGTCGAGGGCGACAGCGCGTCGCTGGCGGAGCTCTGCGCGCTGCTGTCCTCACTGAGCCAGGTGCCCATCCGGCAGTGTTACGCCATGACCGGCTCGGTCAACCAGCTCGGCCGGGTGCAGGTGATCGGTGGCGTCAGCGAGAAGGTGGAAGGGTTCTTCGACATCTGCAAGGCGCGTGGCCTGAGCGGCGAGCAGGGGGTGCTGATCCCCGCCGCCAATGTGGTCAACCTGATCCTGCGCCAGGATGTGCTGGACGCCATCGAAGCCGGCAGTTTCCGGATTTACGCCGTCGAGGCAGTGGACCAGGCCATCGAAATTCTCACCGGTGTTGCTGCCGGTGAAGCGGACGCCGATGGCGCCTACCCGCCCGCTAGCATCAACGGCAAAGTGCAAACCCGCCTGCGCGGCTTCGCCGAATTGCGCCGCGATTTCGGCCGCAGTGATGGCGAGGAAAAACACACCAGCGCCAGCCGTCCGCCAGCGGTTCCCGCGCCGCCGCCGCTACCGGGGAGCTGATCGGTCAGCTGCTGCCCGCGACCTCGGAGCCTGGTTCCTCGAAACCCGGTTCCTCGAAACCAAGAAACCGCGCGAAGCCCGCCACCGGCTCGCGCGGCATCTCGAGCCGGTTGGCCGGGTGGTCCGCGTCGATATGGCCGAGCGCCATGCCGTTGTAGACATAGTATTCGGGGGCGATGCCCAGCACCTCGTGGACCGCCGGGCTCACGTCCTGCCAGAAGCCCTGGGAACAGGTATGCAGGCCGAACTCCCGCGCCGCCAGCATCACATGGCCCATGAAAATACCCAGATCCCCGAGCTGGCCCGGCAACAATGAACGGTGGATGCTGAACATCAGCCCCACGGGCGCGTCGAAAAAATAGAAATTGCGCAACAGTTGCTGCTCGCGCGCCACCTTGTCGCGGCGATCGATGCCGAGCGCCGCGTAGAGACTCATGCCGCAATCGAAACGACGCTGTTTGTAGGGCTGCCGGAAGCCGCCGGGATCGCCGCGCAACGGGTTTTCATTATTGCCCACCGGGTGTTCCCGGGCCCAGGCCAGGGCGCGTTCGATCAGCCGCTCGCGCACTGCGCCGGTCACCACGTCCACCTGCCAGGGCTGCATGTTGCTGCCGGAAGGGGCGAGACGGGCCAGCTCCAGAATGCGCTCCACCGTCGCGCGCGGCACCGGGGTGGGGAGAAAGGCACGCGCCGACAGGCGACTTTCGATAGCCTCGATCAACTCCATGGGTCAGCGCGCCCGGATGGTTTCGACGCCGCTGGAACCTGCCAGCAGCAGCACATCGGCGGGGCGCAGCGCGAACAGACCGTTGGTCACCACGCCCGCGATATTGTTCAGGCGCTCTTCCAGGGCGCGTGCCGGCGCGATCGGATAAAAATCGTGGGCATCGATGATGTAGTTGCCGTTGTCCGTCACCACGCCCTGGCGCCACTCCGGGTTGGCGCCCAGGGCGCGCAGTTGCCGGCCCACATGGCTGCGCGCCATGGGAATCACCTCCACCGGCAGCGGAAACCGGCCCAGGTGATCGACCTGCTTGGAGGCGTCGGCGATGCAGACGAATTCCCGTGCCACCGCCGCCACGATCTTCTCCCGCGTCAGCGCGCCGCCGCCGCCCTTGATCATCTCCAGCGCCGGATTGATCTCATCGGCGCCGTCCACATACAGCGCCACTTCGGCAACGCTGTTGAGATCCCACACCGGAATCCGGAGCTCGCGCAGCCGCGCCGCCGAGGCTTCGGAGCTGGCCACAGCAGCGGCAATGCGACCTCTGTGGGGCGCCAGCAGCTCAATGAAATGGTTCACCGTGGAGCCGGTACCGATGCCGATCACTTCGTCGTTGCCGATCTTGGCAAGACAGTAGTCGAGCGCGGCCTGCGCCGCCGCCCGTTTGAGTTTGTCCTGGCTCATCGCGCACATCCGCCGGTTGGAGTCGGGATTATAAGCCAGGGTCCCTGCGCCACGGTCGGCACGACTTCCCCCGATCGGGCTTCATTCGTTCGCCGTGCGTGAGAGCCCGTTACAACCCCAACTCGGGCCAGAGCGCGTCGATGCGCGCTTTCACCGCGGCATCCATACTGATCGGCCGGCCCCATTCCCGCGTGGTTTCGCCCGGCCACTTATGGGTGGCGTCGAAACCGACTTTCGAGCCCAGGCCGGAGACGGGCGAGGCAAAATCCAGATAATCGATGGGCGTGTTTTCCACCAGCACCAGATCCCGCGCGGGGTCCATGCGGGTGGTCATGGCCCAGATCACGTCGCGCCAGTCGCGGGCGTTGACGTCGTCGTCGGTGACCACCACGAACTTGGTGTACATGAACTGGCGCAGGAAGGACCACACGCCGAACATCACCCGTTTGGCGTGACCGGGATACTGTTTCTTCATGGTCACCACCGCGAAACGGTAGGAGCAGCCCTCCGGCGGCAGATAAAAATCCACGATTTCCGGAAACTGTTTTTTCAGCACCGGCACGAACACTTCGTTGAGCGCCACGCCGAGGATCGCCGGTTCGTCCGGAGGCCGGCCGGTGTAGGTGCTGTGATAGATGGGATGGGTGCGGTGGGTGATGCGGTCGATGGTGAATACCGGAAAGCGCTCGACCTCGTTGTAGTAGCCGGTGTGATCGCCGAACGGACCTTCGTCGGCTTCGTCGCCGGGATGGATATGGCCTTCGAGGATGATCTCGGCGCGCGCCGGCACCTGCAGATCGTTGCCGAGGCTGGCGACCACCTCGGTGCGTTCGCCGCGCAGCAACCCGGCGAAGGCGTACTCGGACAGGCTGTCCGGCACCGGCGTCACCGCGCCCAGGATCGTGGCGGGATCGGCACCCAGGGCCACCGATACCGGAAACGGCACCCCGGGATGGGCGGCCTGCCAGTCGCGGTAGTCGAGCGCCCCGCCGCGGTGGGCCAGCCAGCGCATGATGACGCGGTTGCGGCCGATCACCTGCATCCGGTAAATGCCGAGATTCTGGCGCTCCTTGCCCGGCCCCCGCGTGATCACCAGCGGCCAGGTGATGAGCGGGCCGGCGTCGCCCGGCCAGCAGGTCTGTACCGGCCAGTGCGCCAGATCCACCGCGGCGCCTTCGAGCACGACTTCCTGGCAGGGCGCGGTCTTGACGATCTTCACCGGCATGTTCAGCACCGGTCGGAACTGCTCGCGCTTGGCCCACAGGTCGCGCAGTCCCCTGGGGGGCTCCGGCTCCTTCAGAAAGGCCAGCAATTCGCCCACCTCCCGCAGATGCGCGATGCCTTCCCCGCCCATGGCGAGGGCCACGCGCTCGGTGGTGCCGAACAGATTGCCGAGCACGGGACGGCAAAGCCGGTGGGACGCTCGAACAGCAGCGCGGGCCCGCCGGCCTTCAGGGTACGGTCGCAGATTTCGGTGATGTCGAGCGCGGGACTGACCGGCGTGGCGATGCGTTTGAGCTCGCCGCGCGCTTCCAGAAACTGAATGAAATCGCGCAGGTCGCGATAGGCCATGGGAGCATCAGGCATATTGTTGATGGAGCGCGAGTGTTGCGGTAAGGCCAGTTCAATGCAAGGCGCCCAAGGCCGGCGTCGGGCCGGTTGTCGCGCGCGCCGTGCGCCGCTATGGTGAAGTCCTTGGTACATCGACGGAGGTCACCATGGAAACCTTGCAACTGGGCAACAGCAATCTGCGCGTGGGCCGTCTCGGCCTGGGCTGCATGGGCATGTCGGAGTTCTACGGACCGGCGGACGAAGCCGAATCGATTCGCACCCTGCACAGCGCGCTGGATCTGGGCGTGAATTTTTTCGATACCGCCGACATGTACGGCAGCGGCCACAACGAAACCCTGATCGGCCGCGCGTTCAAGGGCAAATGGAGCCAGCTGGTGCTGGCCACCAAGTTCGGTTTCCTGCGCGATGCCAAGGGCGGCTTCGCCGGGCTCGACTGCAGCCCGGCGCATGTCAAGGAGGCCTGTGACGCGAGTCTGAAACGTCTCGGGATCGAGACCATCGATCTCTACTATGCCCACCGGGTCGATCCCCAGGTGCCCATCGAGGACACCGTGGGCGCCATGGCCGATCTGGTCAAGGCGGGCAAGGTGCGCTACCTGGGCCTGAGCGAGGCGGATGCGGACCAACTGCGCCGCGCCCAAAAAACTCACCCGATCACCGCACTGCAAACCGAGTATTCGCTCTGGAGTCGCGATCCCGAGGGCGCCATCCTCGATACCTGCCGCGAACTCAAGATCGCCTTTGTCGCCTACAGCCCGCTGGGGCGGGGCTTTCTCACCGGCGCCATCCCCTCGCGCGAGGCCCTCGATCCCGGCGATTACCGACTTCACTCGCCCCGCTTTCAGCCGGAAGCGCTGGAGCAGAACAAGGCGTTCATCGCGCTGGTGGAGCGGATTGCACAGGAGAAGGAAATCACGCCGGCGCAGGTCGCACTCGCCTGGGTGCTCCATCAGGACGCGAACATCTTTCCCATTCCGGGCACCCGCAAGCTGTCGCGGCTGAAAGAGAATCTGGCGGCGTTGGCGGTGCGGTTCAGGGCGGCGGAGCTCGCCGAGATTCGCAGCCAGTTGCCCACGGCAGTCGGCGGGCGGTACTGACGTTGGTGGTGGGAAATTTGTGGTGAGAAGTTTGTGGTGAGAAGTTTGCGGTGACGGTTGGGCCGGCGCTGCTTGCTGGCCGCGACTCGCTCGCTGACCGGACGCAGCGCCGCCTGCATCACGGCCGATCAAACCGGGTCGGACCGCTTGGTTTACACTCGCCCGCCAGATCCGTACCCGGGATTGCATGGAAATCATCGCCCCTTACCTCGTCTATTTCGGAATCGGTGCCGTGGCGGGTCTGGTCGCGGGTGTGTTCGGCCTGGGCGGCGGCGCGATCGTGGTGCCGGTGCTGATTTTCGCCTTTCAGTGGCAGGGCATGGCGCCCGAGATACTGACCCATATGGCGATCGGCACCTCGCTCGCCACCATCGTGGTGACCGCCCTGAGCGCGATCCGCACCCATCAGCGCCGCGGCGCGATTCGCTGGCGATTGGTGGCACAACTGGTGCCCGGCGTACTGGTGGGCACAGTGCTCGGCGGTCTGGTGGCGGCGCGCCTCAAGGGCGAATTGCTGCAATTCAGTTTCGGCGCCTTCCTGTTGCTGGTGGCGTTTCAGATGGCATTCGGCGTGCGCGTACAGGCCCGGGAAGGTCAGCCGCCCGGGCGCGCGCTCCAGACCGGCGCGGGCGCGGCCATCGGCTTTGCGTCGGGTATTTTCGGTATCGGCGGCGGTTCCCTCACCGTGCCCTATCTGAGCTGGTGCCGGGAACCCACGGTGGTCGCCGTGGCGACATCCTCCGCGCTCGGTCTGCCGATTGCCCTCAGCGGTGCCGCCACTTATGTGTTCGGTGGTCACGGCGATCTCGGGCTGCCGGAATGGAGCTGGGGCTTTGTCTATCTGCCGGCGCTGCTCGGCATCGTCGTGACCAGCACACCCTTTGCGCGCTGGGGTGCGCGTCTTGCCCATAGCCTGCCGGAGCGCATCCTTCGGCGTTCGTTTGCCCTGGTCTCGCTGCTGATCGGCGTGCAGTTCATGGTGCGGAATCTGCCCGTCGGAGCCGGACCGTCATGGTTCTGACGCCGGCGCAGCGCGCGCTGCTGGGGCTGCTCGCCGACGGCGAGTTCCACTCGGGCGCCGAACTCGGGCAGACCCTCGGCGTGAGCCGGGCGGCGATCTGGAAGGCGCTGGGCAAGCTGGAGGAGCTGGAGCTGCCGCTGGAGCGAACGCGCCAGCACGGCTACCGAATCGCGGGCGGCCTCGATCTCCACGACGCTGCGGCCATTCGCGCCGGGCTGGGCGACGCGGCCCGGAGTCTGTTGCGCGACCTCAGTGTTCTGGAGGTGATCGACTCCACCAATGAGCAGGCCAAGCGCGCCGCCGACCCGCTGAACGGCGGCGGCATCTGCTATCTGGCGGAGCGCCAGACCGGCGGCCGCGGGCGTCTGGGCCGGCGCTGGGTCAGTCCTTTCGCGCGCAATCTGTATCTGACGGTCGCCTGGGAATTCGATGGCGGCATCGCGGTGATCGAGGGGCTGAGCCTGGCGGTGGGGGTCGCGGTGCGGCGCGCGCTGGCCGCTGTCGGCGTGCCCGACATCGGCCTCAAGTGGCCTAACGATCTGCTGCGTTCCGGGCGCAAGCTGGGCGGAATCCTGATCGAGGTGATCGGTGATCCCCAGGGACTTTGCCGCGTCATCACGGGTATCGGCATCAATGTCGTCATGCCTGCCGCGGCCGCCCGCGAGATCGACCAGCCCTGGCAGGATCTGAGCGATTGCGGCGTCTCGCGGGATCGGCTCGCCGCCGCACTCCTGGACCAACTGCTGCCGCTGCTGCACGATTTTCCCGAGCGCGGGTTTCGCGCCTATCGTGGGGAATGGGAAGCGGCGCATGTGCATCAGGGCCGGCCGGTGCGGATCAGTACCGGCAGTCGCACCACGGACGGGATCGCGCGCGGGGTCAATGATCGGGGTGCGCTTGCCCTGGAATGCGTCGGCGGGCTGCGTTTCATCAGTGGCGGGGAAGTCAGTCTGCGGGAGGCGCCATGATTCTGGAGCTCGATATCGGCAACAGCCGCATCAAGTGGCGCACGCTTGCCGCGCAGGGGCAAGCGGTGGCGCACGGGCATCGGCCGCGCCGCGACCTGTCCGGCGAAGTGTCCTGGGGCGAGCTGCTGCCCGTGCAGGGCATCCGGCGGATCCGGGTCTCGAACGTCGCCGGACCCGAGGTCGCGGCGCACCTGGATCGCTGGGCTCGCGACACGCTGGGTCTTGCGCCCGAGTATGCGCGCGCGACGGCGTGCATCGCGGGCGTCACCAGCGGCTATCTGGAGCCCGAAAAACTCGGCGTGGATCGCTGGCTGGCGCTGCTCGCCGCGAGGCATGAGCTGGGCCGCGCCTGCGTGGTCGTCGATGCGGGTACGGCGGTGACGATCGATGTGCTGGATGATTTTGGCACACACCAGGGCGGCTATATCGTCCCCGGACTCACGCTGATGCTGAATGCACTGCTGTCCGGCACCAGCGGCGTCCGGTTGGACGTGGGGCCGGTGGCGTCGCTGGCGGCGGGAACCTGTACCAGCGATGCGGTTCTGCGCGGCTGCACCGCCATGACCGTCGTGCTGATCGAGCGTGCCCGGCGCGGTTCGGAACTACCCCTGGTGCTGACCGGCGGCGATGCCGAGCTCTTGGCGCCCTGGCTGGCTGCGCCGAGTCTGCTGTGCCCCGAACTCGTGCTGGACGGACTGGGCCTTGCGCTGCCCTGAAAGCCGTCTGGTGCCCTGGCTGGTCGCCGCGGCCCTGCTGGTCAACGGTGTGGCTTACTGGTGGTTTTCCAGTCAGCGCGACCTGCGCCTGGCTACCCCCGTGCGGGTGGCCGAGCCTGATCCGCCGGTGCCGACGCTGACCCTGCTGCGCGAGCGGGAAGTCCTGGATGTGACGCAGCGGCCGGTGGATACGGTCGAGGAAGTGCTTGCGGATGCATCCGAGACCTTGGCGATGGGGCCACCATCGCCTCCCGACCTGCCTTCCGATACAACCCCCGCGGACAATGGTGCGCCCCAGGATGCATCCATGGGTCCGCCCGAGCCGCCGCCGGAGGTGAGCGCGGCGCCGGAAGTCGCGGCGCAGGCGCCACCCACGCCCACGCGCCTGCAGTGTGTGTTGCTCGGACCCGGAGCGAGCGCGGCCGACGTGAACCGCTGGGGTGCGGTCATTGCCGGCACCGGCGTGACCCTCTCCGGAGTGCAAGCCATCGATCAGGAAACCGTCACCGGCTACCGGGTGATGCTGCCGGCGCCATCGCGAGCTCAAGTCACGCTCGCCAAGCTGGCCGCCGCGGGATTCGACGGGTTCGTGATCGACAAAGAAGGGCGCGGTACCCAGATTTCCCTGGGTCTTTTCCGGGTGCGCGCCAACGCCGAGCGACTGCGCACCCGGTTACTTGAGCAAGGGTATTCGGCGGCGATCCTGCCGGATATTCAAGTGCGCAAGACGCACTGGCTCCGGGTGCGCGTCTCCACGAAGGGTTTGCACGGAGCGAAGGCTGCGCTGGCGGCCAAGTTTCCTGACGCGAGCCCGGTATGGCGGGATTGCCCGCCGGGAGCCGCCGGCCACGATTGAGCCGTGGTTGGACCCATGGGCAGCCCCCAGGGTCGCCGGCGCGGGTGAAAGTATAGACAGGCGGTGTGCGCAGCCTGTATACTCGCGTGGCCTCGGAATGGGGCCATATTTATGCCCAGTACCACGAATACTTGTCAGTTCTCGTAGTCCTGAAGTCCATAAGTAATACCCGTTCTAAGCACTGCTCCAGGTTTTTTTCAAGGTTAATTTAATTTACACAGGACTACTGCAATGGCTACTACAGTCACCGGAACTGTCAAGTTCTTCAACGAAGCCAAAGGCTTCGGCTTCATTCAGCGCGAAAACGGCCCTGACGTTTTCGTCCACTTCAGCGCCATCCAGGGTGCCGGCTTCAAGACGCTGGCGGAAGGACAAAAAGTCCAGTTCACCGTCGGTCAGGGCCAGAAAGGCCCGCAAGCCGAGAACGTAGTGCCGATGTAATTCGGCCTGCCTCAAGGCTTCGCAGAGCCGCCGCGCCTCCGGGCGCGGCGGTTTTTGCATTCAGGGCCTGATGTCGCCGGCCCGACTGACTACCGCGCGCTATAATCCGCGCCCCGATTTTTTCCCCAAGATACTTTTCGCCATGGAAAACAGTCATCCGGAACTTGCCGGGCGCCGGACCTTTGCCATTATCTCGCATCCCGATGCTGGCAAGACCACCATCACCGAAAAGCTGTTGCTGTTTGGCAATGCGATTCAGGTCGCGGGCACCGTCAAGGGGCGCAAGAGTGATCGCCACGCCACCTCCGACTGGATGGCGATGGAAAAGGAGCGCGGCATCTCGGTGACTTCCTCGGTGATGCAGTTTCCCTACGGCGGCTGCATCGTGAATCTGCTCGACACCCCGGGCCATGCCGACTTTTCCGAAGATACCTACCGAACCCTGACTGCCGTGGATTCGGTATTGATGGTGATCGACTGCGCCAAGGGCGTGGAAGAGCGCACCATCAAACTGATGGAAGTGTGCCGGCTGCGCGACACGCCCATCATTACCTTCGTCAACAAAATGGACCGTGAGGTGCGTGATCCGCTGGAAGTGCTCGACGAAATCGAGCAGGTCCTGAAGATCGAGGCCGCGCCGGTGAACTGGCCGATTGGCATGGGGCGCGGGTTTCGTGGAGTCTACGATCTGCGCGAGGACGAAGTTCACCGCTACCAGGCCGGTCAGGGCCATCGCATTTCGGAAGATGTACGCATCCCGGGCCTGCATTCCGATGCCGTCCGGGAAGCGATCGGGCCGGGGTACGAGTACGAAGCACTGTGCACACAAGTCGAGCTGGTGCGGGGTGCGTCGCACCCGTTCGATCTCGAGCGGTATCGGGCCGGCAAGCTGACGCCGGTATTTTTCGGCACGGCCCTGGGCAATTTCGGCGTGCGCGAGATGCTCGATCACTTTGTGCAATGGGCGCCGGCGCCTCTCCCGCGCATGGCCGCGGAGCGGGAAGTAACGCCCGACGAGCCGGGTTTCAGTGGCTTCGTGTTCAAGATTCAGGCGAACATGGATCCGCGCCACCGGGATCGCATCGCGTTCCTGCGCATCTGCTCGGGTGAGTATCAGCGGGGCATGAAGATGTACCATGTCCGTCTGGGCAAGGAGGTCCGCATCGCCGATGCGCTGACATTTTTCGCGGGCGAGCGGACCAACGTCGAGACCGCCATCGCCGGCGACATCATCGGGCTGCACAATCACGGCACCATTCAGATTGGCGATACTTTCACCGCCGGCGAGCCGCTCAATTTCACCGGCATTCCGCATTTTGCGCCGGAGCTGTTTCGCCGCATCCGCCTCAAGGATCCGCTGAAAACAAAACAGCTACACAAGGGCTTGCAGCAACTGGCGGAAGAGGGCTCGACCCAGGTATTTTTCCCGCTAACCAGCAACGACGTTGTACTGGGGGCGGTCGGGCAGTTGCAGTTCGACGTGGTGGCTTACCGGCTGCTGGATGAGTATGGCGTCGAGGCGGTCTACGAGCCGGTGACCGTCGCCACCGCGCGCTGGATCCGCTGCGATGACGCCAAGAAGCTGGCCGCTTTCCGGGTCAAGGCGGCGGCAAACCTGGCCATCGACGGGGGCAAGTGTCTGGCCTATCTGGCGCCCTCCCAGGTCAATCTGGCGCTGACCTGCGAGCGCTATCCGGAGATAGAGTTTCTGGCCACCCGGGAGCACTGAAGGCTGGTGAATTTTTCAAGATCTTCGCGGGAGTAAGTCCCGGCATATGCCGGACTTGAGATGCAAGCAATGCACAGGACGCGCATTGCTTTATAAACGCTGAGGGCGGACCGCTCGCCATTGCCGGGGTCCGGAAAGCTCAAAGCCCGGGGATTGCCCGGGCTTTGAGGTCGGCGGGTGGGGCAGCGCCGGATCAGGCGGCTTGCTCGCCCGCCTCGGTACGGGTCCCGCCCCAGCGCAGCAGCTTGCCCGGCAATGCGCCGGTGCATTCGCCATCCGCAAAGGTTACTTCGCCGTTGACCAGGATGGCGTGGTAGCCGATGGCACGCTTGATGCGGCGCCATTCGCCGGCCGGCAGGTCCTCGACGATCTCGCCGATCCACTCCTTGCCGTCACTCAGCTTGGCCATGTCGTAAACCACCACATCCGCCGCCGCCCCTTCGCGCAGCACGCCACGGTCCTTGAAGCCCGCGGCACGGGCCGGCAGCGCGGAGAGCCGGTAGTGGGCTTCCTCCAGCGTGATGCGACCTTCATCGCGCACCAGCCAGTAGAGGAAGTCGGTGGTGTAGGCCCCGCCGGTGAAGAACTTGGTGTGGGCGCCGCCGTCGGAGACCCCGGGGATGGTGAAGTCCGAGCCATTGATGATCTCGGCCATGTACTCGGCGTTGAAGCCCTTGTCCGGCCCCAGGAACTCGACGTTGAGACTGCCGGCCAGGGACAGGTCGAGCATCACCTCGATGGGATGCTTGTTCTCCTCGGCGGCGATCTGACCCAGCGAGCGACCGACGTATTTCTCCAGCTCCGGCTGCTTGTTGACCTTGTGCACCATCAGCGCGGGGATGGCGCCACCGACGCCGGCCTGGATGACCTGCAGCCGCCGGTCGGCTTCCTCGGCTTCGGAGATGACCCGCTTCCGCAGTTCGGGATCGGCCATCTTGCGCAGCTTCTCTTCCTTGGTGCCCGTGGTCAGCTCGCGCCAGGCGGGGCTGGCGTCGTACAGGTTCCAGTGTTCCAGGGTGAACGAAAACCCGGTGCGCACGGTGCCCGCCTGACCGTAAATCGGCAGGCCCTTTTCGCGGCAGCGGTTCAGCCAGTCGAGGCTGCGGCGGTGGACTTTGGGATCCTTGCGCGCCGGCACGATGGCGTTGTGCAAAATCGGGCATTGGGCGACCGCAGCAAGACGCTCCAGAAACTCCAGATCGGCCTTGATATCGCCAGTGGCCTGAGTGATCTGGATATGGCCTTCACCGCGCTCGCGCAGTACCTCGGCCAGGTTGAGGATGTCCTCGTCGCACATGGTGTCGGTGACCATGGGCGTGCCGTCGAAGTCGGCCTGGGTGGAGTTGGGACCCAGGCGCTGGATGGAAAAGCCGCACATACCGGCGTCCATGGCTTCGTGCAGCAGGCGTTTCATTTCCGCCCGCTCGGCGGCGTTCGCCGGGCGGCTTTTGGCGGCTTCGAGTCCCATCACATAGGTCATCAGCGAGGCGGTGGGCATGTACTGAATGCAGTTCACGCCCTTGGGCAGCCGGGTCAGAACGTCCATGTATTCCGGTGCGGTCTCCCACTTCCAGGGCATCCCGGCTTTCATGGTGTCGTAGGGGATGGCTTCCGTGCGGGTCATCGTCAGCAGCGAGCGCTCGCGGTATTCGGGTTTGACCGGCACAAAGCCGAAGCCGCAGTTGCCCAGCACCACCGAAGTGACGCCGTGCCAGCCGGAGATGGTGCAGTAGGGATCCCAGTGAATCTGGGCATCGTAGTGGGTGTGCAGATCGACAAAGCCCGGCGCCACGATCATGCCGGTGGCGTCGATGGTTTTCTTCGCGACGCCCGGCGCCTTGCCACCGATTTGCAGCACCTTGCCCTGATCGATCCAGACATCGACGACCCGGCGCGGCGCGCGGGTGCCATCGACCAGGGTTCCGCCTTTGATGTGGATATCGACGATCTCGTTCATGGTTGGTATCTCCTGTTTTTGGACTGGATTAAGGGTTGTCTGTGTGACTCATGGACATTCGATAATCGGGGTTGCGAATCAGACGAAGGGCTCGGCACCGGATACAGGCACGGTTATGCTTCGGGCCGCTTTCTATAATTCGACATTATCATTGATATGAGTGTGGATGCTAGCGCAATGCCCGGCTTTCCGGCTAAGGCATCGGGAGACCAAGGGGCAGCAGTCGGTCACGGCACCCACTGAGCGCGGCCGCCGTACTGCGCAACACAGGTTCCGTCTGGCAGACTGGAGCAGATCGAACCGCCGGAGAGCCGCCGTGATCACCCCGCATACCACGCCGCATACCACGCCGCGTATTACGCATCTTGCACTGCATGTCGCCGGCCTGGACGCCTGTATCGGTTTTTATCGGGATTTTTGTGGCATGGAGGTCGTGCACCGCCGTCAAGCGGGAGCGCGGCGCGTCGTCTGGATGGCCGAGCCCGGCCGCGCCGCGGATTTCGTGTTCGTCCTCATGGACGGTGGCGACGATTTGAGCCTCGCGGCGCACGATTACCGGCACTTCGGTTTTGCGCTGTCCAGCCGCGCGGCGGTGGACGCCGTTGCCGCCCGGGGCGCCGCCGCCGGCTGCCTGGTGTGGCCGCCCCGGGATGAGCCTTTCCCGGTAGGTTATTACTGCGGACTCCGCGATCCCAACGGCAACCATGTCGAATTCAGCTACGGTCAGCCCCTCGGGCCGGGCGCCGACGCCTTCGGCGTGTTGGCGCGCTGATCGCGCCGGCTGTCAGCTGAACGCCTGAATTCCGGTCTGGGCGCGGCCGAGAATCAGGGCATGCACGTCCGCCGTGCCCTCGTAGGTGTTGACCACCTCCAGGTTCACCATGTGGCGCATGACGGGGTATTCATCCGAAATGCCGTTGCCGCCCAGCATGTCCCGCGCCTGGCGTGCGATCTCGAGCGCCTTGACGCAGTTGTTGCGCTTCATCAGCGAAATCAACTCCGGCGCCAGCTGACCGCGATCCTTGAGGCGTGCCGCCTGCAAAGAACCCAGCAGGCCCAGGCTGATCTCGGTCTGCATGTTGGCCAGCTTGAACTGGATCAGTTGATTGGCGGCGAGCGGACGACCGAACTGCTGACGGTCGAGGACATACTGCCGCGCCGCATGCCAGCAGGTTTCGGCGGCTCCGAGCGCGCCCCAGGAAATCCCGAGCCGGGCGCTGTTGAGGCAGCCGAAGGGTCCCTTGAGGCCCTGGACGTTGGGCAGCAGCTGTTCCGCCGGCACAAACACCTCGTCCATCACGATCTCGCCGGTCACCGACGCGCGCAGCGCCAGTTTGCCCTCGATCTTGGGCGCCGACAGTCCGGCCATGCCGCGCTCCAGGATGAAGCCGCGAATGATGCCGTCATCGGTCTTGGCCCAGACCACGAAGACGTCGGCGATGGGGGAATTGGTGATCCACATCTTGCTGCCGCTGAGGCGGTAGCCGCCATCCACGGCGCGGGCGCGGGTTTTCATGCCACCCGGATCGGAGCCGTGATCGGGCTCGGTGAGGCCGAAGCAGCCCACCCATTCGCCGCTCGCCAATTTGGGCAGATATTTTTCGCGCTGCGCTTCGGTGCCATAGGTGTAGATCGGGTACATCACCAGGCTCGACTGCACGCTCATCATGGAGCGGAAACCCGAGTCCACGCGCTCGACTTCGCGCGCGATCAGGCCGTAGCTCACATAGTTCACCCCGGGGCAGCCGTAGCCCTGGATGGTGGAGCCCAGCAGGCCGAGCGCACCCATCTCGTTGAAGATGGCGCGGTCGGTGTGTTCGTTGCGAAAGGCGAGCTGCACCCGCGGCAACAGCTTGTTTTGAGCGTACTGGCGCGCGCTGTCGCGCACCATGCGCTCCTCATCGCCGAGTTCGCCATCCATCAGAAAGGGGTCTTCCCAATTGAAACCGGCCCAGTCGCCCGCCATACGTTGCCCTCACCATCACCGCTGTTCGAGAAGGGCGCCACTATAGCGACGCGCGCGCGTCTGGCAAAGCGGGCGGCGGCTTGCAGGTGAGGGTGACCGCTGCGACCATGCGCGCTGCCATCGTTCGAGCAACGGTCTTGAGTCGTCCCGCGCAAGTCACCGTCAATCTGGATCATCTGCGCCACAACTTCGCGCTGGCGCGCCATCACGCGGGCGGCGCGCGCGTGATGGCCATGGTGAAAGCAAACGCCTATGGTCACGGCGCGGTCGCGGTGGCGCGGGCGCTGTCGGCGGCCGACGCGTTCGGTGTCGCCTGTCTGGAAGAGGCGCTGGTGCTGCGCGGCGCGGGGATCGCACAGCCGATTCTGCTCGCCGCAGGATTTTTCAGTGCGGATGAATTGCCGGAAATTGCGCGCCATGACTTCCAGATCGTCGTGCATTCGGAATACCAGATCGAAATGCTGCGCGCCGCCCGCCTGGCGCGCCCGCTGGTCGTGTGGCTGAAAATCGACAGCGGGATGCATCGGCTGGGTATCGCACCCGAGACGGCCGCGGCTGTCCATGGGCGCCTGCTGGCCTCCGCCAATGTGGCCGAGGTGCGCTTGATGATGCACTTTGCCTGCGCCGATACCCCCGGGCATGACCTCAATAGGCTCCAGCTTGAGGCATTCGCGGCCGCTGTCAGCGGATTGTCGGGCGCCCGCAGCCTGGCCAATTCGGCGGCGCTGGTGGCGCTGCCGGAAAGTCGCGCCGACTGGGTCCGTCCCGGCATTTTGCTCTACGGCGTCAATCCGTTTCAGGAGCATCATCCGGTCGCCGCGCAACTGCGGCCGGTTATCACACTGTCATCCCGTGTAGTCGCCATCCAGACTCTGGCGGCCGGCGAGGGCATCGGCTACGGCCACGACTGGGTGGCGGCGCAGCCCACGCGGGTCGGCATCGTCGCCATCGGCTATGGCGACGGCTATCCGCGCCACGCGGGCACCGGCACGCCGGTGCTGGTGGCGGGACACCGGACCCGGACGCTGGGTCGGGTATCGATGGATCTGCTCGCGGTGGATTTGACGGATGTTCCAGGCGCGGAGGTCGGTGCCGAGGTGGTGCTCTGGGGCGAAGGATTACCCGCCTGGGAGGTGGCTCGCAGCGTTGGCACCATCGCCTATGAGTTGCTCACGGGGATCAACGCGCGGGTGCCGGTGCATTATCTGGGTGTCGGAGGCCGGGACCGCCACAGCTCGTAGCCCGAGCGGGCGATCCCGTCCGCGCTCAATTCTGCTTGCGTTTGACCAAAATGCTGTCGACGCCGTTTTGCTGAAGCGCGGTGCGCGCCCGCGCCAGGGTTTCCTGGGACGTGAACGGGCCGACCATCACGCGATACCAGACTTCCCCGGGCTTGGTGCCGGCACTTTCGACCGTGGCTTTCAGGTTCAGCAGTAACAGCCGTGCACGCAGACTGTCGGCATCACCGCGAGCGCGGAACGAGCCGGTTTGCAGGATGAATTCGTAGGGTGAAGATTTTTCCGCAGGGACTTTCTCATCGTCCTTTTTCTTCGCAGGGTCGGTCGGCTGGGGAGCCTTGACCAGTGGTGGTTCCTCCACCTCCGGTACGAATACTTCGGATTCCTTGAGCAAGGTGTAAAAGTCAAAGCGCGGTTTGGCTTCCACTTGTGCCTTGGTGTTGGTGTCGCTGCTCGATTCCGCGGGATCGATCGAGTGTGGCCGCCACAGCACGGCCGCGAGTGTCGCCGCCACTCCGACGATGGCGCCGCTGAGGAAGATTACCCAGGGTGATGTGCGTGTGCCCAGTGGCAGACGCTGATTTTTTACTTGGCGCTTTTTTGCCGAAGCGGGTTTGGCGTAGTCCCGGGCCATGAGCAGGGTCGACGGTAGGGAGCCGCCATTCTAGGAGGTCGCGCCGGGCGCTGCCAGCGGCGCACCAAGTCGCATCCTGAGCCTCCGACTTCCCTGCGAGTCAGACCGCTGACTGAAGCCACCTTGCATCCCACCGTGGTCAACCAGGCTACGGGTCAGCTTTTCAACACGGAGAGATCGCGGTAGAAGTCCAGCGCTTCGGGATTGGCCAGGGCCTCGGTGTTTTTCACCGGCTGCGCGTGCACCACCTGACGCACCGCAAGTTCGGCGATCTTGCCGCTGCGGGTGCGCGGAATGTCCGCCACCTGGACGATCCGCGCCGGCACATGGCGCGGCGTGGTATTGGCGCGGATGGTGGCGCGGATCTGGTCGCGCAAGGCATCGTCGAGCACAAGACCCGGGCGCAGCACCACGAACAGCACCACGCGCACATCGTCTTCCCATTCCTGGCCGATGCAGACGGCTTCCAGCACGGCCGGAATTTTTTCCACCTGGCGGTAGATTTCCGCGGTGCCGATGCGCACCCCGCCCGGATTCAGCACCGCATCGCTGCGGCCGTGGATGACGAAGCCGCCATGGGGCGTGATTTCGCCATAGTCGCCCTGGGCCCAGATGCCGGGCCAGCGCGAGAAGTAGGCTTCGGTGAACTTGCGGTCCTCCGGATCATTCCAGAAGCCGATGGGGCAGGATGGAAAGGGTCGCGTGCACACCAGTTCGCCTTTTTCCCCTACCACCGGCGTGCCGGCGTCGCTCCAGATATCGACGGCCATGCCGAGCCCCCGGCACTGGATCTCGCCCTCCCAAACGGGCAGGCAGGGATTGCCGAGCACGAAGCAGGACACGATATCGGTACCGCCGGAGATGGATGCGAGGCACAGATCCTCCTTGAAGTCCCGGTAGACGTAGCGGAAGCTCTCATGGGACAGCGGCGAGCCGGTGGAGAGCACCGTGTGCAGGCGCTCGAGCCGGTGACTCGCGCGCGGTGTGACGCCGGCTTTTTCCAGCGCACTCAGATATTTTGCGCTGGTGCCGAAGATCGAAATGCCTTCGGCGTCTATCTGGTCGATCAGAACTTCGGGCGCGGGATGAAACGGTGATCCGTCGTAGAGCACCAGCGTGGCGCCGCTGGCCAGACCGCTCGCCAGCCAGTTCCACATCATCCAGCCGCAGGTGGTGAAGTAGAACAAGGTGTCCTCGGGCTTGAGATCGACGTGCAGGCGATGTTCCTTCAGATGCTGGAGGAGCGTGCCGCCCGCCGAGTGGACGATGCACTTGGGCACGCCCGTGGTGCCCGACGAGTACAGAATGTAGAGCGGGTGCGCGAATGGCAGTTGCTCGAAGCGCAACTCGGGCACCGGCCCGCTGCCGACCAGCGCGTCCCATGGGAGTGCGCCCGGGAGTCGGGTCGTCGCGTCGGGATCCAGGACCGGTACCAGCACCAGAGTGTCGATGCTCGCCATGTGCGCGGTGATCTCCGCCACGCGCGGCACCGTATCGATGGCCCTGCCGTTGTAGTGATAGCCGTCGCAGGCGAACAGTACCCTGGGCGCGATCTGACCGAAGCGGTCCAGTACGCCAGTGGTGCCGAAATCCGGCGAGCACGACGACCATACCGCACCGATGCTGGTGGTCGCGAGCATGGCGATCAGTGTTTCCGGCACATTGGGCATGAAGGCGGCGACCCGGTCTCCCGGCGCCAGGCCCCGCGCGCGCAGCCCGGCAGCAACCCGTGCCACGGCGTCGTGAAGCTGGGCATAGGTCAGGGTGCGGCGGTCGCCATTCTCCAGGCGACCGATCAGGGCGGCGGCGTCGTCGCGCCGGCGCAGCAGGTTTTCGGCAAAGTTGAGGCGCGCGTCAGGGAACCAGCGCGCGCCCGGGAAGCGGGTGCCGTCCTCCAGCACGCGCTGCCCCGGCTCCGAGCAGCGGATCCCGGTGAAACTCCAGATCGAGCGCCAGAAGTCCTCGGGGCGGGACACCGACCACTGGTGCAGGGCGGTGTAGTCGGTGAACAGTTGCCCGTACTCTGTGTCCAGAAAGCGGGCGTAGGCCAGCATATTGCTCTGACTGATGCGGGCGTCGGATGGACGCCACAGCGGTTGCGAGGGCATGGCGGGGAGACGGCGCGGGTTAATCGAGATACTCGAATACTTTCACGACCCGCTGCACACCGCCGATGCGGCTGGCGATGGCGGCGATGCGGTTGGCATCGCGGTGGCTCACGGTCCCCATCAAATACACCACGCTGTCCTCGACCACGACATCCACTCCGCGGGTGTTCAGGCCCTTCTCGGCGACCAGACGAGAGGTGACCTTGGTGCTGAGCCAGCTGTCGCTGGTGCGCGCAAGTACGGTCGTGTTATTGCGCACCTGCAGTTCATTGAAGACCTCGCGGGCGCCCTGGTACTTGCGCGCCGTATCGCCGGCCAGGGTTTTCAGCTCTTCGGTCGGCACCTCGCCGGTCAGCAGCACCATGCGGTTGTGACTGTTCACATTGATGTGAGCGGATTCCAGTTGCGGGTGTGCCTTCTTGATGTTGACGGCGATCAGCGTCTCCATTTTAGCGTCGTCGAGGGAGGTGCCGATCGACGGTTCCGCCTTGCTCTCCTGGAAAGGCCGGTCGGTCACCGCATTGAGGGCGGACGCACACCCGCCCACGGCGAGCGAACAGGACAGGGCTAACAGCAGCGCGCATTTACCGCGATGTTTCATGTTGCGGAACCTCCAAACAGGTGGTGTTCGATGAGCTCACAGAGACAGAAAATCGTCGCTAGGTGGATTTCCTGGGCGTGGGCTTGGTTGTCGGTAGCGGGAGAAAGTTCGATGTCGGTGCCGTCCAGCTCAGCTGTCATGCGGTCGTCGCCCGGGCCGCTGAACAGGATACAGGGGATATTCCGGCTGTGTGCGGCGCGCAAGGCGCCCGTGAGGCTGGCCGGGCCGGAGCCGGGACTGACCAGCGCCAGGCAGTCGTCGGACTGGCCGAGCGCGCGTACCTGGAGTCCGACAAGATCGCCATCCGGCACGTCGGGATCGACATGGTCGTCGAGCAGAATGGCGGGCAATGCCGGGCGTGCAAAGTGGAATCCGCGTGCCACGCCGTGGTGCAGACAGCCGGCGAGATAACGGCCGACGCCGACGCCGCAGACCAGCAGCTTGCCGTTGCGCAGGAAAGTGGTGGCGATACATTCCGCCGCCCGCGCGATGTGCGGCGCGAGCAGTTCACCGACGGCCATTTTGGCCTGGATGCTGCGGTGGATACTGGCAATGACCCTTTCTTCCATGGCTCAGTGTCTGGCGGGCTGTTGAAAAATTGCTGCGGCGGCCATCTGTTTTCCCTGCATGGTGCTCGCCCCTCGCCGATCGAATTGATGGGGATGGTTACTGCGTGCCTCGCATCCGGCAGTCCGCGCGACGTTTTTCAACAGCCGGCTAGGAGTCGTCAGCGCGAAACGCGTCGCGGAGCCATTCCACGGCATAGTCGTCCGGACTTTGATGCGCCGGGGGCGTGAGCAGCATGGCATCGAAGCGGCAGGGTGGTTCGGCAGATGCTCCGCTGGCGAGAAAGTGGCGCGCGGCGGCGACAATGCGCTGACGCTTGCGCCGGTCGATACTTTCTTCCGCCCCGCCAAAGGCGCTGCCCGAGCGCATGCGCACCTCGACGAATACCAGGGTCCCGCCATCGTCGGCGATGATATCAATCTCGCCGCGTGCCGTCCGATAATTGCGGGCCACGATGCGCAGGCCCTGGCGCAGAAGGAAGGCTTCGGCCGCGTGTTCCGCCCCGGCCCCGCGCTGGTGCTGTTTCGTTTTCACTGCGGTTCGCTTTCCGGATACACCCGACCGTTGCGGAACTGTGCCCAGGGCTGGATGCGGCGAATACGCTGTCCGCCGTCCAGGACCAGGGTCCCGGTATGGCCGACGATGCGGGTGTCGGAGTTCGGGGGCGCGGCTCCCAGCAGCGGGTGGACGAGATAGGCATCCGCGCCGAGTGCGAAGAATGGGCGGTAAGCCGCGGGCAGACCGATCTCGGGGGCGGGCGTGGTCGGATCGGCGAGCGCCCAGGTCATGGTGCTGAAGTGGATGTCGCCGAGATCTTCGTCGCGGGCCACGTCGGCCACTCCCGCATAAATGGCCGATGTCGCATACACCGGCAGATCCCCGGCGTACAGGAAATCGAGGGTCGGCTTGATCTGGCGCCCCTGGGTGGGATAGGCAACCAGAAATACCATATCGATATCCGTGCGGCGGCGCGGCGGTTCGGTATCCGGGCCCGAAGGGGCGGCTGTGGCGCCTGCCGTGACGGCGAGCAGCGGTCGCAGCACGGGAACGAAGTCCTTGAGAGCCATGTCGTAAATCGTTCCGGCCCGCACCTCGCCGCCCAGCCGGGTGAACGTGTCTCTAAAGGCATCCAGTGCCCGCCGTCCCCAGGGGGTGTCGGGGACCAGCACCAGTGCCGCCCGCCGGCCGTCCTGCCAGGCGCGGTGTGCCGCGGCTTCGGCTTCATCGGCAACGGACAGTGCGAGCGTATGGAAATTGGCGGCGGTCGACTCGGGCCCACCCTCCAGATCGTTGAGACCCAGTACGGGCACCGGCAGTGACGGTTCCGCTGCCAGCCGGGACAGGGCCCGCTGATCGAGTGGTCCGATCACCAGCTGCGCGCCGTCGGTGACGGCGCGGTGATAGAGATCGAGCACGTCGCCATTGGCGGCGTCATACAGTTTGATGTCGGGGGTAGCGGCGCCTCCCGCCTGCGCGGCGAAGGCGGCGGCCATGAACCCGTCGCGAATGGCGTTGGCGGCGGCGCCGTAATTTCCGGAGCCAGGCAGCAGCAGCGCGACCTGTTTGAGCGCCGGGACTGCCATGGACGCGCTGATCGCATCGACCGCGTTCCCCGACGTGGGTGCCCGCGGATTTACCGCGGTACGGTCGGCACCTTCGCGGCTCGCGAGCGCGAGCTGATACCAGCCGTGCAGGCGGGCATTGGCAGGTTCCGCCGCGAGTTTGGTCAGGGTGCTGGTCGGTGTGCGTTCGAGCACCTGCCAGATCGCCCGTTCTATTTCACGGCGTTCCTCGGGGTCGGTCAGCGCGCCGGTAAGCTCGGTGTAAGCGGCGACGCTGCTGCCTGTATCCCCCAGTAGTCCGAACAATTCGCCCTTGAGCCCGAGCCAGCGGCGGTGGGCTTCCGGACCCAACTGCTGTTGGCGCGCTACCAGCTCCGGATTGGACAGGAGTTCGCGGGCCAGCAGCAGGTCGCCCTCCTGCAGGGCGGCGTCGGCGCGATCCAGGTAATAACCGAGGCGGCGGTCGTCGGTCAGTGCGGTGGGGTCGATCTGATTGTAGAGTTGCAGGGCGCCGGCGGCATCGCCGGCGGCAAGCGCGGCGGCGGCAGAGGCAAGCAGCTTCGCGTTTTGCTGCTGCTGCGCGACCGAAACCGGTGAGCTTATCGGGCTGAGTGCGGGGGCGGGCTCCGCGGTGCCGTGGTCCGTCGAGCTGCAACTGACCGTGAGCAGGACGGTGGTGATCGCGACGGCGATGGTGCCGAGCACGCGGGCAATGAGTCCGCGGGTAATGGATGAGGAAAGAATGATGGCCGGCACCCTGTACGTTGTCGCGACGCCAATCGGCAATCTGGCCGACATGGTACCGCGCGCCCTGGACATACTCAAAACCGTGGCGCTGGTCGCCGCCGAGGACACTCGCCACAGCGGTCGCCTGCTGCGCCATTTCGGCATCGATACGCGCCTGGTCTCCTATCATGACCGCGGTGAAGCGGATCAGGGTGAGGCCGTGCTGGCGGCGCTCGCCGAAGGCCGCGATGTGGCGCTGATTTCAGATGCCGGCACGCCGCTGATCTCCGATCCCGGCTACCGGCTGGTGCGGGCGGCGCGGGCGGCGGGCTTTGCCGTGTCGCCGGTGCCCGGTGCTTGCGCGGCGGTGGCGGCGCTCAGCGTTGCGGGTCTGCCCAGCGACCGCTTCGTGTTCGAGGGCTTCCTGCCGGCGCGCGCCGGTGAGCGCCGGCGCCGTCTCGAAGCGCTGGCGCACGAACCCCGAACCCTGATTTTTTACGAGGCGCCGCATCGCATCCAGGAAGCGCTCGCGGATATCGCGACGGTATTCGGCGCCGAGCGTGAACTGGTGCTCGGGCGCGAAATCAGCAAGGCCTTCGAAACCTTCCTGACGGGTTCCGCGGCGGAAGTCGGCGCCCGGGTCGCGGCGGACGCCAACCAGCGCCGCGGCGAGCTGGTACTGATGGTTGCCGGCGCGCCGGAGCGGGCGCCCGAGGGCGACGACCTCGACCGGGTACTGACCGTGCTGCTGGAAGAACTGCCGCTGAAACAGGCGGTCGGGCTTGCGGCGCGGATCACGGGTGTGGCGAAGAATCAGCTCTACGAGCGCGCGCTCGCGTTACGCGAGTCCTGAGTGCCGCGATGACCGGAACCGCGTCCGGCGGGGGAAAGTCTGCGCGCAGGAGACAGCGGCAGGAGCTCAAGAGACAAGGGCGCCCGACGGCGCCCTTGTCCGGTGGGCGGGACTCTCGCGTAGTAGCTGCGTTCAGTACCCGCCGATTTTCGAAAATACCTTTTTCGGATTTTCCACCATCATGGTGTTGATGTCCTTGTCGCTCACACCGGCTGCCTGCAGCGCCGGCAGCACGTCGCGGGGCACATGCTCGTAACACCAGTTGGGCGCGAATTTCTCGATGTAGCTGCCATCGAAGAAATCCTGGAAGCTGCACGAGTCGTGGGAGATCACCATCTGTCCCGCGTAGCCCTTGGCGCACAGTTTCGCCACCGTGCGCACCCGGTCGTCGGTGGGCAGCATGGCCTCCAGACCGAAGCGGTCCATGCCGATGAAGGCGCCGCTGTCGAGGATCTCCTGCAGGTAATCGAGGTCGGTGGAGTCGCCCAGGTGGCCGATCACCACCCGGCCCAGGTCCACCCCGAACTCGCGAAATGCCGCCACCTGGTCGCGCGCCGAGGTGTTGGCGACGGTGGTGTGGGTGGAGATGGGCACTCCGGTCTGGCGGTGCGCGACCGCCGCGGCCTGGAGCAGCTTCCTGTTGAAGGCGTCCACCCCCGGATGATCGGTGGCGCACTTGATGATGCCGGCCCGGGTGCCGGTGCCGAGGATGCCCTCGCGGATGTCGCGCACCATGTAGCCGGCCAGCTTGTCCACCGCCCAAGAGTGCATCTGGGGCTCTTCCGTCCAGTAGAAGCCGGTCGCCACCACCACGTTGACGCCGGTGGCTTCGGCGACCCGGCGGATCGCGTGGATGTCGCGCCCCAGATTGATCGGGGTCAGATCGACGATGGATCTTACCCCGCGGTCGGCGGCCCGCCTGAGTGCCGCGGCGGCCTTGGGAATCTCGGTTTCGGCCGCGTAATAGTCGTGGTAATTCTGGCGCATGGACCAGCTGGCGACCACGATGTGCTCGTGCATCAGGCACATGCCCAGATCGTTGACATCGACAGGCCCGAGCACGGTTTCTACGTGTGGCATGACAGTTCCCCCGAATGAGTTGTAGTTGTCCCGCGCCGGATGGCGCGTGCGGCGATATTGGTGGCGCGATGGTAGAAGATGGTAGAAGAAGTGCCGGGTCGGCGAAAGCCTGCCACCTGCATTCGCCACCTGGGCTAGAATGGGCGTGAAGTCGGCTGGGCAGTCGCTGTCTCGCGCAAGCGAGGTGGAGGAAAGTCCGGGCTCCATAGGGCAGAGTGCCAGGTAACGCCTGGGGGGCGTGAGTCCACGGAAAGTGCCACAGAAAATATACCGCCAAGCCACCGGGATCCTTCCGGCGGACGGTAAGGGTGAAATGGTGCGGTAAGAGCGCACCGCGCGCCTGGCAACAGGCGTGGCAGGGTAAACCCCACTCGGAGCAAGGCCAAATAGGAACCCCATGACGCGGCCCGTGTCGGGTTCGGGTAGGCCGCTTGAGGCGCGCGGCGACGTGCGTCCCAGATGAATGATTGTCCACGACAGAACCCGGCTTACAGGCCGACTTCACCTCTCCGATCACCGTGCCGTCCGGGTCATTCCGGGCGGTGCGCGGGGCCGTCGCCACGCGCGGCGACTCCCGGCATCGCACACTTCACTAATCGCTTTAAGTTTGCGCCCCACTATTCTGATATATATCGAGTGATTCCCTTGATCGTTTCCGCGCGGCGGGCTTCGGCACCAGATCGTCGCTTTTCCCCGCATTTTAAGGTGTTTTGTGGCGATCGCCTGCTTGA
Source organism: uncultured Gammaproteobacteria bacterium (assembly GCA_963708735.1). Taxonomy (GTDB): domain Bacteria; phylum Pseudomonadota; class Gammaproteobacteria; order Pseudomonadales; family Porticoccaceae; genus JAGPUQ01. Next base: position 191,683 of record CAVPTW010000005.1, on the reverse strand, counting down.
CTTTGGGTTAGGCGGGCATATAGTGGCTCGAATTGGGAGATTGTGGGAAATAGTGGGTTTCCCGGAGAATAGCCCGGCGGAGGCACCTTGTTTCGCGGCAATAACGAAATCAATATGGACGCGAAAGGACGCATGGCGATCCCTGCCCGTTACCGCGACGCTCTCACGGCCGGCTGTGACGGCCAACTCGTGGCCACCATCGATATCGAAGACCGCTGCCTGTTTCTGTATCCCCTGCCTGCCTGGCAGGAAATCGAAGCCCAGATCGCCAAGCTGCCGACGTTCAATCCCGATACCCGTCGCTTGCAGCGGCTGTTGATCGGTCATGCGCGTGAACTGGAAATGGACAGCAACGGCCGGGTGTTGATTCCGCCGGAACTGCGGACTTATGCCGGTCTGGATAAAGAGATTGTGCTGGTGGGTCAGGGTCATCGCTTCGAATTGTGGAGTACCGACAGCTGGAACGCCCGGCGCGAGCAGTGGCTGGCCGAGGCCGCCGGCGGGCGGGCGATTCCGGCGGAAATGCAAAGCCTGTCGCTGTAGGAGCGAGTACTTGGACGACGAGCCTGCGGGCGATCACCAAACAGTATTGCGGGAAGAGGCGGTGACGGCCTTGGTGACGGATTCGAATGGCTTTTACGTCGACGGCACCTTCGGGCGCGGAGGCCACACGCGCGCGCTCCTCGCCCGCCTCGGGCCCAAGGGCCGGGTGCTGGCGCTGGATATCGATCCGGAAGCCTGCCGCGTGGGCGCGGCACTGGCCGCACGGGACAGGCGCCTGGAGATGGTACAGATGTCGTTTCGCGACCTGCTGCCGCACCTGGCCGCGCGGGCGGTCCCGGTGCCGGTGGCGGGTCTGCTCCTCGACCTGGGGGTGTCGTCGCCGCAACTGGACGACGCGGCGCGGGGTTTCAGCTTTCTCCGCGACGGCGCTCTGGACATGCGCATGAATCCCGATGAGGGACAGAGTGCAGCCGCCTGGTTGGCGGCGGCAAGCGAAGCGGAGATCGCCCATGTTTTGCAGGAATTCGGCGAGGAACGCTACGCGCGACGCATCGCCCGTGCCATTGTGCGCGCCCGGACGCAGGAGCCGCTGTTGCGCACCGTCCAGCTCGCAAAGGTCATCGCGGAGGCGCATCCCGCGTGGCAGCCCGGTCGCCATCCGGCAACTCAGTCGTTTCAGGCGATCCGGATTCACATCAACGGCGAGCTCACCGCATTGCGCGCGGTGCTCGACCAAGTGCTTGAGATTCTGGCGATTGGCGGGCGTTTGGTGGTGATCAGTTTTCATTCCCTTGAAGACCGCATGGTGAAACGCTTTATCCGCGATGCGGAGCACCCGCGCGTGCCCCGTGGACTGCCGATCGAGGAGGCGCGTCTGCCGCGCCGCATGCGTGCGCTGGGGCCCGCAATTCATGCCTCCGCCACCGAAGTTGCCGCCAATCCACGCGCGCGCAGTGCCGTGATGCGGGTAGCGGAGAAGCTGGCATGACGCGCGGGATTGTGATGGCGCTGTGGTTGCTGGTGATGGTCACCGCGCTGGCGGCGGTGTCGGTAAGCCAGGATTGTCGGCGGATCTATATGCAGTTGGCGAAGCATCAGCGTACCGAGCACCAGTTACAGGTGGAATGGGGACGCTATCTGCTGGAGCGCAGCACGCTGGCTGCGCCGGGCCGGATCGAAAAACTCGGGGTGGAGAAATACCGCCTCCATGCGCCAACCCTGCAGGAAATCATCATGGTGCAACCGTGACGCGCCGGGCGCCCCATCAGCGCACCATTGACCGCTGGCGTTACCTCAGCGTGGCGGTGGTCCTGGGTTTGTTGCCAGTGGTGGCGTTGTGGCACACCGCCGGGCTGCAAGTGTTCGAGACGGGTGACAAGGGCGCTCGCTTTCTTCAACTCCAGGGCGACGCCCGGACGCTGCGGATCCGGCCGGTTCCCGCTTACCGCGGAGTGATTACGGATCGTCATGGCGAGCCGCTGGCGGTGAGCACCGCCGTGGTGACGCTGTGGGCCAATCCGAAGGAACTCCTGGAGAGCGGCAAGAGCCTTGAGCCCCTGGCGCGGCGGCTCGGCGTGCCCCTGGCGAAGTTACGGGAGACCCTGGACCGCAACGCCAAACGCGAATTCATGTTCCTGGCGCGGCGGCTCGCGCCCGCCGACGCGAATCCGGTTCTCGAACTCAAGCTCAAGGGCGTCTACGGGCGCGACGAGTACAAGCGTTACTACCCCGCGGGTGAAGTCGCCGCGCAACTGGTCGGTTTTACCGACATTGACGACAAGGGACAGGAGGGGCTCGAACTGGCCTACGACCAGTGGCTTGCCGGCGTGCCCGGCGAGCGCCGCGTGCTCCAGGACCGCAATACTCAGGTCATCAAGGACCTGGAGCTCATCCGCAGTGAAAAGCCGGGCAACGACCTCGCGCTCTCCATAGACCTGCGCCTGCAATACCTGGCCTACCGCGAGTTGCGTGCGGCGCTGGAGGAACATCGCGCCGCGACGGGGTCCGTGGTGATGCTGGATGCCCACACCGGTGAAGTGCTGGCCATGGTGAGCCAGCCCTCCTTCAATCCCAACGCGCGGGGCGCGGGTGAGATCAATGCACAGCGCAATCGGCCGATCACCGACATGATCGAGCCGGGTTCGGTAATGAAGCCGTTCACCATGGTGGCGGCACTGGAAAGTGGACGATTCCGGCCGGACACCCCGGTGGACACCGCGCCGGGCTACATCCGCTTCGGCGACAAGACCTACAAGGACCCCCATAGCTACGGGCTGCTCGACCTTACGGGCGTGCTCGCCAAATCGAGCCAGGTGGGCACTACCAAGGTTGCCATGACCCTGGACGCCGAGAGTATCCGCAACGTATTCGACCGGGTGGGCATTGGCCAGAGTCCCGGCACCGGATTTCCGGGCGAAGGCCCCGGCGATCTGCCGAGCCGGCGCAAATGGGCGGCGGTGGAGCATGCGTCCCTGGCGTTTGGCTATGGGCTGACGGTGACTCCGTTGCAGTTGGCGGGCGCTTATCTCGTGCTCGCGAACGGCGGCGTGCGCCGGCCCGTGACCTTGCTGCGCCAGGAGCCGGGTACGCCCTTGCCCGCCGGCAAGCGGGTCATCGAAGCCAAGATCGCCGATGAGATCCGCGTCATGCTGAAAGCCGTGGTGGAGCGTGGCACAGGCACGCATGCGGCGATTCCGGTCTACGCCTCGGCCGGCAAGACCGGCACCAGCCACAAGGTCGGGGTTGGCGGTTATCAGGCGCATCACTATGTATCGCTGTTTGCCGGCATGGCACCGGCGGACAATCCGCAACTGGTGACGGTGGTGGTGGTCGACGACCCGCAGGTCGGCGGTTACTTCGGTGGCGTGGTGGCGGCACCGGTGTTCGCCCGGGTTACCTCGGCCGCGCTGCGCCTCCTGGAAGTGCAGCCGCCGCTCCCCCCGGAGCCGCAGCGAGGCGCGGTAGCAGATGTGACCGCCATCGCCGCAGGGCGGACCGGGGCGGGTGCCGGATGATGGCTGCCCCCTGCCAGGACGTGGATATTCGGCTGGCCGATCTGCTGGCTGAGGCGGCGTCGCTGGCTGCCTGGGCCGAGGTCCGCGTTCGGGGGCTTGCCCTCGACAGCCGCGGCGTTGCGTCGGGCGATCTCTTTGTCGCATTGCCCGGCGCCCACCGGGACGGCCGGGACTTCATTGCCGCCGCTGCCGCCGCCGGCGCGGTTGCCGTGCTGGCGGAGGCGAAGGATCTGGCCGCGTACATCGACCTGCGATCGGCAATCCGGATTCCGGTCATCCCGGTGGCGGGATTGGCGGCGCGGATCAGTGCCATCGCGGGGCGTTTTTACGGCGAGCCCGGCGCGGCGCTGACCATCACGGGCGTCACCGGCACCAACGGCAAAACCACCTGCACCCAATTGCTGGCGCAGCTGTTTGCAGTGCTGGAAGCGCCGGCCGGCGTTATCGGAACACTGGGCGCTGGGGTGCTGGGCGGGCCCGTTGCGCTGGCGGACACCGGGTTGACGACTCCGGATGCGATCGCCACGCAGCGGCTGTTGGCGGAATTCCGCGACCAGGGTATACGCCGGGTGGCGATGGAAGTCTCGTCGCACAGTCTGGATCAGCAGCGGGTGGCGGGAGTGCCCATGCACACTGCCGTGTTCACCAATCTGAGCCGCGATCATCTCGACTACCACCGCGACATGGCGGCCTATCGCGCGGCCAAGGCGCGTCTGTTCCAGCAGCCCGGGTTGGCGAGTGCGGTGATCAACTTGGATGATCCGGCCGGCCCCGAACTGCTCGGCGCATTGCCGCCCGGAGTGGCCGGGTATGGCTATTCCGCACAGGGCGGTGACGCCGCGATCCGGGCGCTCGACGCGGAATTCAGCGCCGCGGGCGTGCGCGTCCGGGTGGTTACGCCCTGGGGCGAGGGCGCGCTGGTGAGTGCGCTGCCCGGGCGCTTCAACCTTGCCAATCTGCTGGCGGTGATTGGCGCGGCCTGTGTTCAGGGTTTCGAGCTGGCCGCCGTACTGGCTGCCGTTTCGCAACTGCGCGCCGCTCCCGGGCGCATGCAGTCGGTCGGCGGTGCCGCGGGTCCGCAGGTGGTGGTCGATTATGCGCACACACCCGATGCGCTCGAACAGGTGCTGGCGGCGCTGCGCGAAAGCGTCGCGGGCGGGCGACTGTGGTGTGTGTTCGGCTGCGGCGGCGAGCGCGATCGCGGCAAGCGTCCCGACATGGGTGCGATCGCGGTGGCGGGCGCGGACCGGGTGGTGGTGACCAGCGACAATCCGCGTGGCGAAGATCCCGACGCCATCATTGCCGAGATCCTGAGCGGTGTGGCCGCCAATCAGCGCGACCGCCTTTGGGTGATTCCCGAGCGCAGGGCGGCCATCGCGCGGGCCATCGCCGACGCCAGCCCCGCCGATATCGTCCTGATTGCCGGCAAGGGCCACGAAACCTGGCAGGAAATTGCCGGCGTCCGCTGGCCCTGCGACGACGCCGCCGAAGCGCGTCGGGCGCTCGCCGCGCGGGTGGGCCGGTCATGACCGTGCGCCCGCTGACCCTGTCGGAAGCCGCCGCCGCGTTCGGCGGCACGCTCATGTATCCCGATTGTCGCTTCCAGCGCGTCGCGACCGACACCCGTCAGTTGCGCGGGGGCGAGTTGTTCGTGGCATTGCGGGGCGAGCGCTTCGACGCCCATCAGTTTCTCGCCGAGGCGGCCGCACAGGCCTGCGGGCTGGTGGTCACGCGCGCCGACAAGCGGCTGAAACTCCCGCAATGGATCGTGCCCGATACCGGCGAGGCCCTCGGGCAACTCGCGTCACTCGCGCGCGACCAGTTCGATGGCCCGGTGATCGCCATCACCGGCAGCAGCGGCAAGACCACTGTCAAGGAGATGACGGCGGCCATTCTGCGCGGTCTGGGACCGGTGCTGGCGACGCGCGGCAACCTCAATAACCACATCGGGTTGCCGCTCACCCTGCTCGGCAGCGAGCCCGAGCATCGCTTCGCGGTGCTCGAAATGGGCGCCAGTGCCGCCGGCGAAATTGCCTGGCTGGGCAGCATCGCGCGCCCGACGGTGGCGTTGATCACCAATGTGCTGCCCGCCCATGTCGCGGGCTTCGGTTCCCTGGCCGGGGTGGCGGCCGCCAAAGGGGAGATTTACGCCGCGCTGGGCGCCAAGGGCACTGCGGTGCTCAATCTCGACCTGGATTCCCGCTGGCTGGCTGACTGGCGTGCCAATTTGCCCTGCCTCGAAGTGCTGACGTTCAGCCTCACGCGGCCGGACGCCGATCTCAGGGCGACGGCCATCGCGATCGATTCCGAAGGCTGCGCGAGCTTCACGCTCCTGACCCCGCTGGGCGAGACCGCCATCCGCTTGCAGGTGGCCGGTCGCCACAATGTGGCCAATGCGCTTGCCGCCGCGACCTGTGCGCTCGCGGCCGGCGCCAGTCTGGAGGCCATGGCGGCGGGCTTGCGAGCGGTGTTGCCGGCGCCCGGACGCATGCAGATCCGACGCGGGCGCAACGGCAGCCGGGTGATCGACGACAGCTACAACGCCAATCCCGGTTCGGTGAGGGCGGCCGTGGATGCGCTCGCGAACTTTCCGGGGCGGCGTCTGCTGGTGCTGGGCGACATGGCGGAACTGGGTCCCAATGCCCCGGGGCTGCACCGCGAGGTGGGTGCTTACGCCGCGGCCCAGGGTATCGATGCGCTCTACGCCTGCGGGCCGCTGAGCGCGCTGGCGGCTGCGGCCTTTGGCGCCGGCGGCCGTGCCTTTGCGGACAAAACCACCCTGACGCAGACGCTGGTCGACCTCCTTGCCCCGGACACCACGGTACTCGTCAAGGGCTCGCGTTCGGCCGGGATGGAAGACGTTGCGCGTCAACTCGATGCTGGGGAGGAAGCCGGTGCTGCTCTGGTTAAGTGATTATCTGGCCCAGTATTACCGTGGTTTTGGCGTGTTTCACTACCTCACGCTGCGGGCCATCATGGGCGCGCTGACGGCGCTGGGTATTTCGCTGCTACTGGGTCCGGGCGTGATCCGTCGCCTCAACGCATTGCAGATCGGCCAGGCGGTACGCAGCGACGGGCCGCAGTCGCACCTGAGCAAATCCGGCACCCCCACCATGGGGGGTGCGCTGATCCTGCTGGCGATCTTCGCCAGCGCCCTGCTCTGGTCCGATCTCGGCAATCGCTATGTGTGGACGGTGCTGCTGGTCACGCTGGCCTTCGGAGCCATCGGCTGGGTGGACGACTATCGCAAGGTGGTGGCGCGCAACTCGCGCGGACTGCCGGCGCGCTGGAAATACCTCTGGCAGTCGCTGGCGGGTTTGGCGGCGGCGCTGTTTCTGTATTACAGCGCGCAGTCCCCGGCGGCGACACAACTGATCGTGCCCTTCTTCAAGCAGGTGAGCTGGGATATGGGCTGGGGCTACCTCCTGCTCACCTACTTCGTGATCGTGGGCACCAGCAACGCGGTCAATCTCACCGACGGCCTCGATGGCCTGGCGATCATGCCGACGGTGCTGGTCGGCGGCGCGCTGGGGCTGTTCGCCTACCTGGTCGGGCACGCGGAGTTTGCCCAGTATTTGCACGTCCCCTTCATTCTCGGTGCCGGCGAGCTGGTGGTGTTTTGCGCCGCGCTGGTGGGCGCCGGGCTCGGGTTTCTGTGGTTCAACACCTACCCGGCACAGATTTTCATGGGCGATGTGGGTGCGCTGGCGCTGGGCGCCGCGCTCGGCGTGATCGCGGTGATCGTGCGCCACGAAATCGTGCTGTTCATCATGGGCGGCATCTTTGTCCTGGAGACCGTGTCGGTCATCCTCCAGGTGGCGTCCTACAAGCTCACCGGCAAGCGCATCTTCCGCATGGCGCCCATTCACCACCATTTCGAACTCAAGGGCTGGCCCGAGCCGCGGGTGATCGTCCGCTTCTGGATCATCACCCTGATTCTGGTACTGGTCGGTCTTGCCACGTTGAAGCTGCGTTGACGCCGACATGACCAGAGCCCTGCCCGCCAATGATCAGCGCACCGTGGTAGCCGGACTCGGCGCCACCGGGCTGTCGGTGGCCCGCTATCTGGCCGCGCGCGGCGAGATTTTCGCCGTGGTGGATACCCGTGCTGCGCCACCGGGTTTGGCGGCGCTGGCCGCCGAATGTCCGGAGGTGCCGGTATTCCTCGGCGATCTGGACGCCGCGCTGCTGGCCCGCGCCACCCGCATCATCCTGAGTCCCGGCCTCGCGCTGGCGGAGCCGGCGCTCGCCGCTGCCATTGCCGCCGGGGTCGAGATCATCGGCGACATCGAGCTGTTCGCCCGGGCGGCGCAGGCGCCGATCATCGCGATCACCGGCTCGAACGGCAAAAGCACGGTGACCGAACTGGTGGGCGCAATGGCGGTCACGGCGGGCAGCCGGGTCGCGGTGGGCGGCAATCTGGGAACACCGGCCCTCGACCTGCTGGACGACGCTGTCCAGCTTTATGTATTGGAGCTTTCCAGCTTTCAGCTCGAAACCACGCTGGCACTGGGCGCCGAGGTTGCAACGGTGCTCAATATCAGTCCGGATCATCTGGATCGTTACGCCGATCTGGCGGCTTATCGCAGCGCCAAACAACGTATTTTCCGGGGTGCGCGGCACCTCGTCTGGAACCGCGATGACCCTCGGTCCGCGCCCCTGAATAGCATTCGCGCATCGCGTTCGAGCTTCGGACTCGGCCCGCCGCCAGGCGATGGCTTCGGGTTGGTGACGAATGGCGAGCGCGAATGGCTCGCCTTCGACACCACACGCCTGATGCCGGTCGACGAAATCGGCCTCCAGGGCCGCCATAACATCGCCAATGCCCTGGCGGCGCTGGCGCTCGGGCAGGCCGCCGGCCTGCCGATGGCAGCCATGCTCTCGACCCTGCGTCACTTCACGGGTCTGCCGCACCGCTGCCAGCGAGTGCTGGAGCGCGACGGCGTTACCTGGATCGACGACTCCAAGGCGACCAACGAGGGTGCCGCGATCGCCGCCATTCAAGGCCTCGCCGGTCCGGCGCCCAACCTGGTCTGGATCGCCGGCGGGCAGGGCAAGGGCCAGACGTTTGCGGCGCTGGCGGCGGCACTTCCGGGGCGGGTGCGCAAGGCCGTGCTCCTGGGTGAAGACGCCGATCGGATAGAGACGGCGATCGCCGGGCACGTGCCGGTGGCGCGGGTGCCGTCGATGGCGGCGGCCGTTGCAGCCGCGCGCGCGGCGGCCCGCCCCGGCGACTGCGTGCTGCTGTCGCCCGCCTGCGCCAGCTTCGACATGTTTGCGAACTACGCCGACCGCGGCGAGCAGTTCGCGCGCGCCGCGCGGGCTCTGCCATGAGCGCGGTTGCGTCAGGGGCTGGCCGTGAAGGACCTGCATTGAAACCGCGGTTGCGCCAGCAGCTGGATCGGTGGCTTCCGGCCGGCTCGCCTGTGCTTCCGCGCGGTCTCGATCCCTGGCTCGCCGGCAGTGCACTGGCGCTGGTGTCGCTCGGACTGGTGATGGTTGCCTCGGCCTCCGTCGGGCTGGCCATCGGCCATGGCGATGCACTGTTCTTTGTGAAGCGGCACCTGCTTTACCTGGGTTTGTCGGGCGTGCTCGCCGTCGTCGTGTTGCGGATTCCACTGGCGTGGTGGTATGCGCAGAGCGCCACGCTGCTGATCGCCGCGGTGCTGCTGTTGGCGATTGTGCTGATTCCCGGTATTGGCCGTGAGGTCAACGGCAGTCGCCGCTGGCTGGCCTTGGGGCCGTTTTCCCTGCAGGTGGGGGAATTCGCCAAGCTCGCCATGGTGGTGTTCACCGCGGCCTATCTACAACGCCGGCAGCTCCACCTGCGGGAGGAGTGGCGGGACTTCGCCAAGCCCCTGGCCATTCTGGGGGTACTGGCGGTGTTGCTGTTGCTGCAACCCGACCTGGGGACCATCGTCGTGATCGGGGCGACGGTCGTGACGATGTTGTTTCTCGCCGGAGTGCGGCTGTGGCAGTTCTTCCTGCTGATGTCGGTGGGCGTGGCCGCGCTGGCGGGGCTTGTGCTGTTATCGCCTTATCGCGCGCAGCGCCTGGTGGCCTATCTCGATCCCTGGGCGGACCAGTACGACAGCGGCTATCAGTTGACCCAGTCGTTGATTGCGTTCGGGCGCGGCGGGTGGTTCGGCGTGGGCCTCGGCAACAGCGTGCAGAAGGCGCTGTATCTGCCGGAAGCTCATACCGACTTTATCTTTGCAATTTTTGCGGAGGAATTCGGCTGGCTCGGTGTGGTGGTAGTGGTGATGGTGTTTTCCCTGCTGGTGGCGCGCTGCTTTGTCTGCGCTCGTGGCGCGATGCAACGCCAGGACTGGTTCGCAACCTACATTGCGTTTGGGGTCGGGATTCTGCTGGCGGGCCAGGCCTTCATCAATATTGGCGTCACCTCGGGATTGCTCCCGACCAAAGGCCTCACCCTGCCGCTGGTGAGCTATGGCGGCAGCAGTCTGCTCGCGTGCAGTGCCATGGTGGCCTTGGTGCTGCGGATCGGCGCCGAGATGGAGCAGCGCGCGGAAGCTGCGCGGCAAGTGCGCCGTGAACGCAGTGGAGGTTAGGCGGGTGCTGATCATGGCGGGCGGTACCGGTGGCCATGTGTTCCCCGCCCTTGCGGTGGCCGACGAACTGCGCGCGCGTGGCTGCGAGGTGCACTGGCTGGGTACGCGCCGCGGCATCGAGGCGCGGCTGGTGCCGGAACGCGGCTACCCGATCCATTTTCTCAAGGTCTCGGGGCTGCGGGGTGTAGGCATCCGGGCGCGGCTGCGTGGTTTTCTGGGTCTCGTCATCGCCGCCGTGCAGGCGTTGGTCGCGGTACGCCGGCTGCGGCCCCAGGTGGTGCTCGGGTTTGGCGGTTTTGCGGCAGGTCCGGGCGGGATGGCTGCGCGGGTACTGGGGATTCCCCTCGTCATTCATGAACAGAATGCGATTGCCGGCACCACCAACCGGTTGCTGGCGCGATTCGCGACCCGGGTGTTGAGCGCATTTCCGGGCGTGCTGCCCGGCGCGCAGCAGTGTGGCAACCCGGTACGCGCCGCCATCGCCGCGCTGGCCGTGACGCCGGTGGACCGATCTCATCCCGGCCCCGCACGCCTGCTGGTGCTGGGCGGCAGTCTGGGGGCACGCGCGCTCAATACACAGGTGCCCGCCGCCTTGGCGCTGCTGCCTGCGGCGGCGCGTCCGGTGGTGCGCCATCAGTGTGGCGAGGCGCATCTGGAGGTGACCCGGGCCGCTTACGTCAAGGCCGGCGTGGCCGCCGAGGTGACGCCCTTTATCGCTGATATGGCGGAAGCCTATGGCTGGGCGGATTTCGCGGTCTGTCGCGCCGGCGCACTCACCGTTTCCGAGCTTGCCGCGGCGGGCTTGCCCGCCATTCTGGTGCCCTATCCCCACGCCATCGACGACCATCAGTACCACAATGCCCGCTGGCTGGTGCAGGGCGGAGCGGCGCTGCTGTTCCGCGAAGAAACGCTCGACAGTGCGCAGTTGGCGGCGGCCATGACGGATCTGAGTACGGATGCCCCGCGCCGGGCCGCCATGGGTGCGCAGGCGCGCTCCCTGGCGCTGCCGGATGCCGCCCAAGCGGTGGCTGCCGCCTGTCTGGAGGTGGCGCGATGAGCAGGGCGTTCAAGGTGCCCGAGATGCGCCGCATCCGTCGCATTCATTTCGTCGGCATCGGTGGTGCCGGCATGAGCGGCATCGCCGAGGTACTGCTGAACCAGGGCTATCGGATTTCGGGATCGGACCTGGCGGAGAGTGCCAATGTGCTGCGCCTGCGGGAGCTGGGTGCCGAAGTCTGGATCGGTCACCACAGCGCCCAGGTGGAAGGTGCCGATGTGGTGGTGCAGTCGGCGGCGGTGACCGCATCGAACCCCGAGCTGATGGCAGCGCGGGAAGCCCGCATTCCCATCGTGCAGCGCGCCGAAATGCTCGCCGAATTGATGCGCTATCGCCACGGCATTGCCGTCGCGGGCACCCACGGCAAGACCACCACCACCAGCCTGATCGTGGCGATTCTGGCGGCGGCGGGGCGCAATCCAACCTTCGTCATCGGCGGTCGGGTGAACAGCGCGGGCGCCAACGCGGGACTCGGTGAAAGCCGCTACCTGGTGGCGGAGGCCGATGAGAGCGATGCCTCCTTCCTGCACTTGCAGCCCATGGTGGCCGTGGTCACCAATATCGATGAGGACCACATGGCGACCTATGATTTCGAGGTCGCCAAACTCAAGCGGACCTTCGTCGAGTTTCTGCACAATCTGCCGTTTTACGGACTCGCGGTCCTCTGTATCGACGATCCCACCGTCCGCGAGTTGCTGCCCCAGGTGGCGCGCCCGGTGCTCACCTACGGGTTTGCCGAAGATGCGGATTTCCGGGTTGCGGATGTCGTCTTCGCCGCATCCCGCACCCGCTTTTCGCTGCATCGGCCCGATCGCGAGCCGCTCGCGATCGACCTCAACATCCCCGGTGCCCACAATGTGCTGAACGCGGCGGCCGCCATTGCCATCGCGACCGACGAGGGCGTTGCCGACAGCGCCATCCTGGCCGGACTCGGCGGGTTTCAGGGTGTGGGTCGCCGCTTCGAGATTCAGGGCGAGTATCCGGTTGGCGCCGGTACCGCCCTGCTGGTCGACGACTACGGCCACCATCCCGCCGAGGTGGCGGCAACCCAGCGCGCGGTGCGCGACGGCTGGCCGGATCGCCGCCTGGTGATGATTTTCCAGCCCCACCGCTACAGCCGCACCCGGGATCTCTACGAGGATTTCGTGCAGGTGCTGTCCGACTGCGATCTGCTGGTGTTGTTGCCGGTCTATGCCGCCGGCGAAGACGAGATTCCCGGGGCCGACAGCCGCAGCCTGTGCCGCAGCATCCGTCTGCGCGGTGTGCTCGATCCCATCTACGCCGACAGCATCGAGGCGGTACCCGACCTGCTGCGCAACCTGGTGCGGGCCGGCGACATCGTGATCACCCAGGGCGCGGGCAATGTCAGCCGGTTGGCGCGCCTGCTCGCCGAGCGGAGGCTGAGCTGATGGCTGCGCCGCGACCGGATCCGCGCAGCTTTGGGCGCGTGGCAGTGCTCCACGGCGGGCGCTCCGCCGAGCGCGAAGTGTCCCTCAAGAGCGGCGCCGCGGTGCTGCGCGGGTTGCTGGAGGCCGGCGTCGATGCCTACGGGATCGACGCCGGCGCGGACCTGCTGCAGCAGTTGCTGGCCACCCGGCCCGACCGGGTGTTTATCGCGCTTCACGGGCGCGGCGGCGAGGACGGCACCGTCCAGGGCGCGCTCGAATGGCTGGGAATCCCCTACACCGGCAGCGGCGTCAAGGCGGCGGCGCTCGCCATGGACAAGCTGCGCTGCAAGCAGCTGTGGCAGGGCGCCGGATTGCCCACCGCGCGCTTCGCGGTGCTGGCGGCTGACTGCGACTGGGCCGCGGTACTCGCCGAGCTCGGCGGCGACGTGATGGTCAAGCCGGCGCACGAGGGCTCCAGTCTCGGCATGGCGCGCGCGCGCAGCGCGGCGGAACTGGAGCAGGCCTGGCACGCCGCGCGTGGCTATGACGCCTGCGTGATCGCCGAATCCTGGATCGCCGGCGCCGAATACACGATCGCCATTCTCGGCGACCGCGCGCTGCCGGTGATCCGCCTTGAGACCGCGCGCGAATTCTACGACTACGAGGCCAAGTACCTGCGCGACGACACCCGCTACCTGTGTCCGTGCGGCTTGTCCGCCGAGCGGGAAGCGGAGCTCCAGGGGCTCGCCCTGCGCGCCTTCGCGAGCCTGGGCGCCCGCGGCTGGGGGCGGGTCGATGTGATGGCCACTGCCGACGACCAGTGGTGCCTGCTGGAAGTCAACGCGGTGCCCGGGATGACCGACCACAGCCTGGTGCCCATGGCCGCCGCCGCCGCCGGGCTGTCGTTTTCCGACCTGGTGCTGGAAATTCTCGCGGGCGCGACCTGTGGTGACGGCACGGAGACCGCGTCATGAGTGCGGCGCGGCGCTTTCAGGGTGCGCGCCCGCACGCGAGGGAGCGTCGCGTCGATATCGGGCGCCTGCTGCAGGTGGCTGGTTTTACGCTGGTGCTGGCCGCCGCGCTGACGGTGTTGGTGGCCGCCGGTGTGGTGTTGTACCGCTATCTGGACGCGCCCCTGCGGGTAGTCGCCGTGGATGGTGACATCCACCACCTGCGGCGCGCCGAAATCGAGGATCTGGTCAGCCAGTACCTCGATGGCGGCTTTCTCACCCTCGACATGCGGGGGTTGCAGCGCGGTCTGGAAGAGCACCCCTGGATTGCCAGTGTGCGGGCGCGGCGCGAATGGCCCAATGGCCTCTACCTCCATATCGACGAGGAGGCGCCGATCGCGCGCTGGCGCGCCGGTGAATTCATCAATGGCCGTGGCGAAGTGCTGCCCGGCGTGTCGGCGGATGATTTCAAGGAACTGCCCGAACTGGTGGGCCCGGAAAATTCCGAAGCGGATGTCATGGCGGCGTACCACGCGTTGACGGAGCGTCTGGCGGGCACGGGTCTGCGCATCGAGTGGTTCGCCCGGGACGACGAAGGGCTCCGCCTGCGGTTCAGCGGTGGTACTGAGTTGATATTGGGGCGCGCCGACACGGACGCGCGCGTGGAGCGTTTTCTGGTGCTGTGGCGCAAGGGCCTGGCGGCGCGGCGGGACGAATTGGCGCGCGTCGACGCGCGCTACGGCAACGGTGTCGCGGTGCGCTGGCGCGCGGCACCCGCCGCAACGCATGCCGGCTGAGGCGAGAACATTCTATGGGGAGAGGACATGGCAGGCATTAGCGGCGAACAGATGATCGTCGGACTGGATATTGGTACCTCCAAGGTAGTGGCGATCATTGGCGTTGCGGGCCCCAACGGACAGCTCGAGATCGTCGGGACGGGCATGCATCCGTCCTCCGGGATCAAGAAGGGCGTGGTGGTCAACATCGAATCCACGGTGCACGCGATCCAGCGCGCCATCGAGGAGGTCGAGTTGATGGCCGGCTGTCAGATCCACTCGGTCTACGCCGGCATCGCGGGCAGTCACATCCGCAGCCTCAACTCCCACGGCATCGTCGCCATCCGCGACCGCGAGGTGCACCAGACCGACATCGACCGGGTGATCGACGCCGCCCGCGCGGTGGCCATCCCGGCCGATCAGGAGATCCTTCACGTCCTGCCGCAGGAATTCATCATCGACAACCAGGAGGGCGTGCGCGAGCCCCTGGGCATGTCGGGCGTGCGCCTGGAGGCGAAGGTGCATCTGGTGACCTGTGCCGCCAATGCCGCCCAGAACATCAAGAAGTGCATCCGGCGCTGTGGGCTGGAGGTGGACGACATCATCCTGGAGCAACTCGCCTCCAGCTACGCCGTGCTCACCGAGGACGAAAAGCAACTCGGTGTCTGCCTGGTCGATATCGGCGGCGGCACCACCGATATCGCCGTGTTTACCGAAGGCGCCATCCGTCACACCGGCGTGATTCCCATCGCCGGCGACCAGGTCACCAACGATATCGCCATGGCGCTGCGCACGCCCACCGCACACGCCGAGGAACTCAAGATCAAGTACGCCTGCGCGCTGGCGCAGCTCGCCGGCCCCGAGGAGACCATCAAGGTGCCGAGCGTGGGCGATCGGCAGCCGCGCAGCCTCTCGCGCCAGGCGCTGGCCGAAGTGGTGGAACCGCGCTACGACGAGCTGTTCACCCTGGTGCAGTCCGAGCTGCGACGCAGCGGGCTCGAGGATCTGCTCGCCGCTGGCATCGTCCTCACCGGCGGCACCGCCAAGATGGAGGGCGCCGTGGATCTCGCCGAAGAGATTTTTCATATGCCGGTGCGGCTCGGGGTGCCTCAGAACATCCAGGGTCTCGCCGACATCGTCAACAACCCGATCTATTCCACTGGCGTCGGGTTATTGCTTTACGGGCTGCAACAGCAGCAGGAAAACCGGAACGTGCCGAAGAAGGGGGCCGGAAACGGGCTCCTCGGGCGCATCCGGCAGTGGTTTCAGAACAACTTGTAGGGCACGTTCAACTGGCAGCTTGAGTGAGGGGTAATCACATGTTTCAGATCGTGGACAGCATTCCGGAAACTGCTGAAATCAAGGTCATTGGGGTAGGCGGAGGTGGCGGCAATGCAGTGCGCCACATGATCGCTTGTGAGGTCGAGGGGGTGGAATTCATCTGCGCCAATACCGACTCCCAGGCCCTCAAGGATATCCAGGGCGCGACCCTGCTGCAGCTGGGTAACGGCATCACCAAGGGCCTGGGCGCGGGCGCCAATCCGGAGGTCGGACGCCAGGCGGCGCTCGAGGATCGCGACCGCATCGCCGAGGTTCTGCAGGGCGCGGACATGGTCTTCATCACCGCCGGGATGGGTGGTGGCACCGGCACCGGGGCCGCGCCCGTCGTCGCCGACGTGGCCCGGGAGCTGGGTATTCTCACCGTGGCGGTGGTGACGCGCCCGTTTCATTTCGAGCGCAGCAAGCGGCGCGAAATCGCCGACGAGGGCATCCGGCAACTCAAGGATCGGGTGGACTCCTTGATCACGGTGCCCAACGAAAAACTGTTGTCGGTGCTGGGCCGGTCCACCAGTCTGCTGGACGCTTTCCGTGCCGCCAACGATGTATTGCTGGGCGCGGTGCAGGGCATCGCCGATCTCATCATCCGGCCCGGCATGATCAACGTCGATTTCGCCGACGTGCGCACCGTGATGTCGGAGATGGGCGTCGCGATGATGGGCTCGGGTCGTGCCAGAGGCGAAAGCCGGGCGCGCATTGCGGCCGAGGCGGCCGTTCACAGCCCGCTGCTGGAGGACATCGATCTGCAGGGCGCGCGCGGTATCCTGGTCAACATCACCGCAGGTCCGGACCTGTCGCTGGGCGAGTTCGCCGAGGTTGGCGACACCATCGAGGAGTTCTCCTCGGACAATGCCACCGTGGTGGTGGGCACCGTGATCGATCCCGACATGGGTGACGAAATTCGCGTTACCGTGGTGGCGACCGGGCTCGGCCGGCCGGAAGAGATCCGGCCGGTCGCGGCCGCGCCCCGTGTGGCCAAGGTGGTGCACAGCAACGGCGAAATCGACTACGGCGCGCTGGAGAAGCCCACCATCACGCGCCGCCCCATCACCGAGGCGACGGCTCGGCGGCTGGATCTGCGCCAGGATGCCGACCTGGATTATCTGGACATCCCGGCGTTCCTGCGCCGTCAGGCGGACTGATGCAATGCCCCTGATGCGCCGCCCCTGATCCCCTCTCGGGGGCGGCGTCACCGGGCTCATCCAAGGCGGTGCGTTCCCGGCCGCCCACGGGCGGGCGCTGGCGGTCGGAGACCCGGTTTTGCTACCATGGGGCGCCCCGGGGCTCGGTAAGGCATCCGTTTGATCCAGCAGCGCACACTCAAGAATGCGATCCGCGCGACTGGCGTGGGCTTGCATACCGGGCAAAAGGTGTTTCTTACCCTGCTCCCCGCCGAACCCGATACTGGCATCTGGTTCCGGCGCACGGATCTGAACCCGCCGGTTGAAATTCGTGCCTGCGCAAAAAACGTCGGCGATACCACGCTCTCCACGACCCTGGTCAGCGGCGACGTGCGCGTATCCACCGTGGAGCACCTGCTCTCCGCGCTGGCCGGACTGGGCATCGACAATGCGATCGTCGAAGTCACGGCGCCGGAAGTCCCCATCATGGACGGCAGCGCCGCGCCTTTCGTATTCCTGATCCAGTCCGCCGGCATCGTCGAGCAGGCGCGGCCCAAGAAATTTCTGCGCATCCGCAAAGAAGTGTCGGTCGAGCAGGATGGCAAAAAGGCCGCCTTTCGCCCCTATGAGGGTTTTCGGGTCACGTTCGCGATCGCGTTCGACCATCCGCTGTTCGTCGCCGGGGCCCTGAAGGTGTCCATCGATTTTTCCAGCACCTCCTTTGTCAAGGACGTGAGCCGCGCCCGGACCTTCGGTTTCATGCACGAAATCGGCTATCTGCGTTCCAAGGGGCTCGCGCTGGGCGGCAGCATGGACAATGCCATCGTGGTCGACGAGACGGGTGTGCTGAACGAAGACGGGCTGCGTTACAAGGATGAGTTCGTCAAGCACAAGATTCTGGATGCCATCGGCGATCTGTATCTGCTGGGCCATGGCCTGATCGGCGAGTTCGACGCCGAAAAATCCGGCCACGCGCTCAACAGCGTGTTGCTGCGCAAGCTGCTGAGTCGACCGGACGCCTGGGAGATCGTTACCTTCGAAGGTGTGGGGGAGGCCGTTCCGGTGTCCTATTCCCGCCCGCTGTTGGCGAGTTGAGTCGGCCCCGGTATCGCGCACCTCGGTGTCCGGGCGCGTGCGTGGTGTTCCGGACGGCCGCAGCATGAATCCGGCACCTTATATACACCGCGTCATTCAGTGAAATAACATACAGCCCCATTTTCGGCAGGGTCCGCGCGCTGCCGCCATTCGCCCCTACGCAAGCCCAGGGATATCCACGTGGTCGGTTTACTCAAGAAGCTCATTGGAACCCAGAATGATCGGGCGTTGCGCGCGCTGCGCAAGGTGGTGAAGGCGGTCAATAACCAGACCGGTCTGAGCGACCTCGACGACGCGGCGCTGCAGGCGAAAACGGTTGAGTTTCGCAAGCGTCTCGCCGATGGCGCGACCCTTGACGATCTGCTCCCGGAGGCTTTTGCGGTAGTGCGCGAAGCGGCGAGTCGCACCCTGGGCCTGCGCCATTTCGATGCCCAGCTCATCGGCGGCGCCGTCTTGCATCAGGGTCGAATCGCCGAGATGCGCACCGGCGAAGGCAAGACGCTGGTGGCGACGCTGCCGGCCTACCTCAATGCCCTCACCGGCGAGGGCGTCCATATCGTTACCGTGAACGACTATCTGGCGCGCCGCGATGCGACCTGGATGGGTCCGGTGTACCGGTATCTGGGCTTGTCGGTCGGTGTGATCCAGTCCTTCGCCGGCCCCGGGGAGCCCAATTCGTTCCTGTTGTCCGACGCGGGCAATGCACTGTTGCCGGTGAGCCGGCGCGAAGCCTACGCCGCCGACGTCACCTACGGCACCAATAACGAATTCGGTTTCGACTACCTGCGCGACAACATGGCACTGAGCCTGGAAGACAAGAGTCAGCGCGGTCAGGCCTACGCGATCGTCGATGAAGTCGACTCCATCCTCATCGACGAAGCGCGCACGCCGCTCATCATTTCCGGGATGGCGCGCGACAGTTCAGCGCTCTACCAGCGCATCGACAAGCTGGTGCAGGTGCTCAATCCCCACAGTGACGAGAACCCGGGCGACTTTACGCTGGATGAAAAGACCCGCCAGGTGGAGCTTTCCGAAGCCGGTCACGAAAAAATCGAGGGGCTGCTCGCCAACGCCGGACTGCTCGGCCCCGAGGACAGCCTCTACCAGGCTGTCAATCTGGGGCTGTTGCACCACGTCCACAACGCGCTGCGGGCGCGGCATCTGTTTCATCGCGATGTCGAATACATCGTGCGCGACGGCGAAGTGGTGCTGATCGACGAACACACCGGGCGCACCATGCCGGGCCGCCGGCTCTCCGAAGGCCTGCACCAGGCGATCGAGGCGAAGGAAGGCGTCACCATCCAGAGCGAAAGTCAGACGCTCGCGTCCACCACCTTCCAGAATTACTTCCGCCTCTATCACAAGCTCGCCGGCATGACGGGCACGGCGGACACCGAAGCCTACGAGTTCCAGCAGATCTATGGCCTGCAGGTCGTGGTGATTCCGCCGAACAAACCCGTCATCCGCAAGGACCTCAACGACCTCATCTTCATGACCCAGGCCGAGAAGTACAACGCCGTCGTGGATGACATCGTGTCCTGTCGCGACAAGGGCGCGCCGGTACTGGTCGGCACGGCATCCATCGAGAGCTCCGAACTGCTGTCCGCCGAACTCAAGGCGCGCGGCATCGAGCACCAGGTGCTGAACGCCAAGTTCCATGAAAAGGAAGCCCATATCATCGCCCAGGCGGGGCGGCCCGGGACCGTGACCATTGCCACCAACATGGCCGGCCGCGGCACCGATATTGTCCTGGGCGGCAACCTGCAAGCCGAGCTCGCCGCGCTGGAAAACCCCAGCCAGGAGGAGATCGCCCGCGTCCGGGCCGCGTGGGAAGCCCGCCATGCGCAAGTGATCGCGGCCGGTGGTCTGCACATCCTCGGTACCGAGCGCCACGAATCGCGGCGCATCGACAACCAGCTGCGCGGCCGCGCCGGCCGGCAGGGCGATCCCGGCCTCAGCCGGTTCTATCTGGCGATGGAAGACAACCTGATGCGGCTGTTCATCACCGACCGGGTCAAGGGCATGATGGGTGCGCTGGGCATGAACCAGGGCGAGGCCATCGAGCATCGCATGGTCACCAACGCGGTGGAGAAGGCGCAGCGCAAGGTGGAAGGCCGCAACTTCGATGTCCGCAAGCAGTTGCTCGAATACGACGATGTCGCCAACGACCAGCGGCGGGTCATCTACCAGCAGCGCGACGAGCTGCTGGCCGCGGACCACATCACCGACATCATCGAGAACCTGCGCCGGGATGTGGTCACGGAACTGGTCGACCGCTTCATCCCGGCGGGCAGCCTGCCCGAGCAATGGGACATCCCGGGGCTGGAAGAGGAACTGCACCGCGAGCTGAACCTCGAACTGCCGCTGGCGCAGTGGCTGGATGCGGATGAGCGGCTCGCCGAAACGGGATTGCGGGAACGTATCCAGGCCGCTGCCGACGCGGCCTATGCCGCCAAGGTGGCGGAGATCGGCCCCGACATTCACCTGATCGAAAAGCAGGTGATGTTGCAGGTGCTCGACAATCACTGGAAGGAGCACCTCGCCGCCATGGATCAGCTGCGCCAGGGTATCGGCCTGCGCGCCTACGCCCAGAAGAACCCCAAGCAGGAGTACAAGCGCGAAGCCTTCGAGATGTTTCAGGACCTGCTGTCCCGCATCAAGCACGACACGGTGCGCTTTCTGGTCCGGCTCCAGGTCCGCCGCGAAGAGGACGTCAACGCCCTGGAGCAGCGCCGCCGCGAGGAGGAAGCCCGGCAGCGGCTGGCCTTCCAGCACGCCGAGGCCGCCGCTCTGGGAGCAGAAGCGCTGGCCAGCGCCGGCGGTGCGCCGCGCGCGCCAACGCCCTTCGTGCGCGAAGACATCAAGGTGGGACGCAACGAGCCCTGCCCGTGCGGCTCCGGCAAAAAATTCAAGCAGTGCCACGGCCGGCTATGAACGCCGCCGGATGGATTGCGGGAGTCCGTCATGGCTGTGGGTGAAGACGCCTTGCCGCCGCTCCATCCGATTGCGGGTGTGCGTCTGGGTACCGCGAGCGCCGGGGTCAAAAAACCGGGCCGCCGCGATCTGGTGGTCATCGAACTGGCCGCCGGCGCCACCAGCGCCGGGCTGTTCACCCGCAACGCCTTCTGTGCCGCGCCGGTACAGGTGGCGCGCAGCCATCTGGCCCGGGCCGCGCCGCGCTATTGGGTGATCAATACGGGTAACGCCAACGCCGGCATGGGCCCCGACGGCCTGGTGCGCGCCGAGGCCGTGTGCGCGGCACTGGCGGCGCACACTGGCGTCGCGACCGCGCAGATCCTGCCGTTCTCCACCGGCGTCATCGGCGAACCCCTGCCCGCGGAGCGCATCGTCGCCGCGCTGCCGGCCGCGGTTGCCGCGCTGGACGCGGATGGCTGGGCGCTGGCGGCGGAGGGGATTCTCACCACGGACACCCGGGCCAAGGGCGCGAGCCGCCGTGTGCGGCTGGCGGGCGGCGCGGTCCTGACGGTCACCGGGATCGCCAAGGGCGCCGGCATGATCCGGCCCGACATGGCGACCATGCTGGCGTTCGTGGCGACGGATGCGCGGGTCGACGCGCCGGTGCTCAAGCAAATGCTGGTTGCCGCCGCCGCAAAATCCTTCAATCGCATCACCATCGATGGCGATACCTCCACCAACGACGCCCTGATGCTGGCGGCGACGGGCGCGGTCGCCACCGAGCTCGACAGCGCGGCGCTGGCTGCATTGGGCGACGCCGTCACCGAAGTCTGCGTGGAACTGGCCCAGGCCGTCGTGCGCGACGGCGAGGGCGCCACCAAGTTCGTCACCATCGTCGTGGCGGGTGGCGACAGCAGCGCCGAATGCCTGGCCGTGGGCTACGCGGTGGCCGAATCGCCCCTGGTCAAGACCGCGCTCTTTGCCTGCGATCCCAACTGGGGGCGGATTCTTGCCGCCATCGGGCGCGCCCGGGTGGCCGCGCTCGATGTCGAGCGCATCAGCGTCTGGCTCGACGAGGTGCTGATTGCCGAGCGCGGTGCCCGCGCCGCCAGTTATACCGAAGCCGCCGGGCAGGAAGTCATGGCGCGCGCAGAAATCACCATCCGCATCGAGCTCGGGCGCGGCACCTGCGCCGAGACCCTCTGGACCACCGACCTCTCCTACGATTACGTGCGCATCAATGCCGAGTACCGCACCTGACATGGGGTTGCCCCCGGTGCGGGTGGTGGCGGGAGTGATCCATTCCCGCAGCGGTAATCGGGTCCTGATCGCGCGCCGGCCAACCGGCAAGCATCAGGGCGGACTCTGGGAGTTTCCGGGCGGAAAAATCGAGCCGGGCGAAACGCCGGCTGCGGCGCTGGCGCGCGAGCTGGGCGAGGAACTGGCGATCGCGGTGGTTCGCAGTGAACCCTTCCTGGTGGTCAAGCATCGCTACCCCGACCGGCTGGTGGTGCTCGATGTGTGGCGGGTGCTGGCGTTCACCGGTGTCGCCGTCGGCAATGAGGGGCAGGAGATCGCCTGGGTGCCGGTTGGCGATCTCGCCCAGCGACCTTTCCCCGCCGCGAATCAGCGGATCATCGCGGCGCTGTGCGGCGCCGATCCCGCGCCTATTCCGGGCTGAGGTCGTCCTCCGGCGCATCCCATTCCGCCACCGGCTCGGCAGGGATGCGGTGGCGTTCCGCCGCCCATTCGCCCAGATCGATTTGCCGACAGCGGGCGGAACAAAAGGGCCGCTCCGGGCTGCGCGGTCCCCAGACGACCGCCTTGCCGCACGTCGGGCAGCGCACGATCAGCGCGGTTTCGCTCATGGGGTACTCTCCCGTGGTTCCCGCGCCGGTTCGGCCCGTTCGGCTTCCGCCGCCAGCGCCAGGTAGGTCTGGTGCAGGGCCGCGACCTGGGCCGCCAGCGCTTCGGGCGGACCTGAATTGTCGATGCAGTCGTCCGCGCGCGCCAGCCGGTCGGCGCGGCTCATCTGGGCGGCCATGATGGCGCGAATCTGTTCCGCGCTGTTGCCGTCCCGCGCCGCCGCGCGGGTCACCTGCACGTCCTCGGGGACATCCACCAGCAGCGCGCGGCGCACCATGCGGTGCTGGCTGCTCTCGAACAGCAGCGGCGACTCCAGTATCGCGTAGGGTCCGGGTGCTGCATCGAGCTGCGTGCTGAGCCAGGTGCCGATCCGGGGATGCAGCAGTTGCTCCAGCCAGCGGCGCTCGTCGGCATTGTTGAACACCAGTTGGCGCAGCGCCGCGCGGTCGAGGCTGCCGTCGGGTTGGATCACGCCGGGGCCAAAGTGCTCGGCGATCGCCGCCAGCGCCGGCGTGCCCGGTTCCACCACGGCGCGGGCCGCCTGATCGGCGTCCACCACACGGATGCCCAGGGCGCGAAACTGTTCCGCCACCGCGCTCTTGCCGCTGCCGATACCGCCCGTGAGTCCGATGATGTACATAGCGTCCGCGCCAGCTTTTTGGGGCCGTTAGTGTAGGGTGGACGGGCGCTGCGCTGCCACCCGGTTGTCGGCGGCGCCTGGGTCCCCGCGCAAGCGGGAATCCAGTACCGCGGTGCTTCCGGGTGCGGTGGCGCCTGGACCCCCGCTTTCGCGGGGGTGACGGGAAGGGACGCGGGGGTGACGGGAAGAGGGGTGACACACCTGTCGTCATTGCCGGGCGACCAAAAACCGTACCACGATGCCGGAACCTACCCCAGCAGATTTGGCCAGAGATCTATCCAGCGAGGGTTTTCTGCCTCGATCAACTGCAACTTCCAGGCGCGGTTCCATTTTTTGAGCTGCTTTTCCCGGGTAATGGCCGCAGCCATGGTGGTATGCAGTTCGTAGTACACCAGCGAGTGAACGCGGTACTTCCGGCTAAAGCCTTCCGCAAGGTCGTTTTTATGCTGATAAATGCGCTGGATCAGAAAGGATGTGACGCCGATGTACAGGGTGCCGTTTCGTTTGCTCGCGAGGATATACACAGCGGGTTGCTTTTCGGCCATGGCGACGAACTCCCTTTCCAAACCGCTTCCAACCCAAGCAGCCAAGTAGGGAATTTTCCGGGTGGTTTGTGTGTGACGCAACCTTGGTTTTGTATCGCCACCGCCCATCCTCGACCGGTCGAGGCTAGCTGAGCGCGGTCACTGCGTCATTCCCGCGCAAGCGGGAATCCAGTACCGCGGTGCTTCCGGGTGCGGTGGCGCCTGGACCCCCGCTTTCGCGGGGGTGACGGGAAGGGACGCGGGGGTGACGGGAAGGGACGCGGGGGTGACGGGAAGGGACGCGGGGGTGACGGGAAGGGGACGCGGGGACGACGGGAAAGGGACGAGGGAAGGGGACGACACACCTGCCGTCATTCCCGCGCAAGCGGGAATCCAGTACCGCGGTGCCTCCGGGTGCGGTGGCGCCTGGACCCCCGCTTTCGCGGGGGTGACGGGAAGGGACGCGGGGACGACGGGAAGGGACGCGGGGACGACGGGAAAGGGACGAGGGAAGGGGACGACACACCTGCCGTCATTCCCGCGCAAGCGGGAATCCAGTACCGCGGTGCTTCCGGGTGCGGTGGCGCCTGGACCCCCGCTTTCGCGGGGGTGACGGGAAGAGACGCGGGGGTGACGGGAAGGGACGCAGGGGCGACGGGAAGGGACGCAGGGGCGACGGGAAGGGACGCAGGGGCGACGGGAAGGGACGCAGGGGCGACGGGAAGAGACGCGGGGGTGACGGGAGGAAGCTCGCGCGTGGCGAACAGTCAGTCCAGCATCCCGTACCAGCCGTTCAGTGTGTCGCCCCACATCAGCGCCAGCCAGCCCGCCAGGGCCAGAAAGGGTCCGAAGGCGAAGGGTGCCCGGCGCGGGTGGCGTTTCAGCAGCAGGGCGGTGGTGCCGTAGAGCGCGCCGGTCAGGGAGGCGATGAGCAGGAGCAGGGGCAACTGCTGCCAGCCCAACCAGGCGCACAGCGCCGCCAGCAGTTTGAAGTCGCCGTAGCCCATGCCTTCGCGGCCGGTGGCGAGGCGAAACAGCCAGTACACCGACCAGAGCACCAGGTAGCCCGCCGCCGCGCCCACCACGGCACTCGGCAACTCCGTGAAGGTGCCGCCCAGGTTCACCAGCAAACCGAGCCACAGCAGCGGCAGGGTGATGACATCCGGCAGCAACTGGTGATCCAGGTCGATGCCGGCCAGCGCCACCAGCGCCCAGGTAAACAGCAGTGCCATCAATCCCGGGAACGTGGGTCCGAACTGCGCTACCACGGCGACCGTCAGCAGACCGGTAACCAGCTCCAGCAGCGGGTAGCGCAGGGCAATGGGCGCCGCACAGTGCCGGCAGCGTCCGCGCAGCAGCAGCCAACTCAGCACCGGGATATTGTCCCGGGCGCTGATGGGCGTGGCGCAGGCGGGACAGCGGGAACGCGGCACCACCAGGTTGAAGGTTTCGGTGGCCGGCGGTGGAAGGGGGGCGGTCGCATCCGGGTCGGCTGCATCCGGGTCGGTCATGGGTTCCGGGCCGGCGCTCGACGCGTTGGTCCACGCGAGTGCTTCGCGCTGCCAGGCGCGCTGCAACTGGATAGGAAGCCGGTAGATCACCACATTGAGGAAACTGCCCATCAGCAACCCGAACAGCAGCGCCGCGGTGAGCAGCGCCGGCAGAGGCAACTCGGCGAGCATGAGTTCGAAAATCGCGGTGCTGCCTTGCGGGGTCGTGCTAGAGCACGTTGCCGAGGTTGAAAATCGGCAGGTACATGCCGATCAGGAGTCCGCCCACCAAGACCCCGAGTACCGCCATGATCATGGGTTCGAGCAAGGTGGTCAGGTTGTCCACCGAGTTGTCGACCGCCTCTTCGTAGTGATCGGCGGCGCGCGCCAGCATGTCGTCAAGGGCGCCGGACTCCTCGCCGATGGCGGTGAGCTGCAACAGCATCACCGGAAACACGCCGGTGCTGCGGAGTGCGGTATTGAGCGTGGTACCGGTCGCCACTTCGTCCCGCACCTTCAGCACGGCGTCCCGGTAGACCGCGTTACCCGCCGCGCCGGCGACGGATTGCAGCGCCTCGATCAGCGGCACGCCGGCCGCGAAGGTGGTGCTGAGGGTGCGCGCAAAGCGGGCAATCACCGCCTCGTTCAGGATTTTGCCGATGATGGGGATCTTGAGCATCATCTTGTCGACCCCGTCGGAAAAACGCGGCGAGCGGCGCCGCGCCTGGGCGAACGCAAAGCCGCCCAGGACAGCGAGCGCGATCATGGGCAGCCACCAGGCCTGGGCAAACTCGGAAATGCTCAGGATCAGCAAGGTGAAGGCCGGCAGCGAGCTGCCGAACGACTCGTAGGTCTGGGCAAAGGTGGGTACGACCTTGACCAGCAGCACCCCGGTGACGACGATGGCCACCAGCAGCACCGCCGAGGGATAGGTCATGGCCTTGCGGATCTTGCGCTTGAGCTGTTCGGTTTTTTCCTTGTAGGTGGCCACGCGCGCCAGCATGCCCTCCAGGGTGCCCGACTGCTCGCCGGCTTCGATCAGGCTGCAAAACAGATTGTCGAAATATTTGGGGTGGGCGCGCAGTGCCGGCGCAAAACCGGAGCCCGACGAAACATCGCCGTGGATTTTCTGGATGAGTTCGCGCATGGTCGGATTGGTTTCGCCTTCCATTACGATTTCGAACGCCTGTACCAGCGGTACCCCGGCCTTGGTCATGGTCGCCATCTGGCGCGTAAAGGTCGCGATGTGGGCGGGTTTGATTTTCTTCGCGCCGAACAGCGGCTTGGGCTTTTTCCGGACTGTGCGCGGCTGGATCCCCTGCTTGCGCAATTGCGCCTTCACCATGGCGGTCGTGGCGCCGGCGATTTCGCCTTCGACGGCTTTCCCGTCGCGGCTTTTTCCCTTGTAGAGGTAGAGTTGTGTCGCAGCGGTAGCCATTAGTCCGTTGTCACCCGATTGGCTTCTTCCAGGCCGATTATACCTTCAGACACCTTTTTCAATGCCGATTGGCGCAAGGTTCTGAAACCTTCGCGGCGCGCCGCTTCGCCGATTTCCAGCGAGTTGGCGCCCTCCATGATCAGTCGTCCCACCGTGGGCGTTACCTTGAGTACTTCATAGATACCGACCCGGCCCTTGTAGCCGAGATTGCATTTGGCACAGCCGACCGGTCGGTACACCTTGATCTGGTCCAGTGGCATGTCGATGCTGTCGAACCCGGCTTCCTTGAGCACGGCGCGAGGCAGATCCGCCACCTGCTTGCACACCCCGCACAGGCGCCGCGCCAGACGCTGGGCCATGATCAGGATCACCGAGGTGGCGATGTTGAATCCGGGTACCCCCATGTTGGCGAGTCGGGTGAGGGTCTCGGGGGCGCTGTTGGTGTGCAGGGTGGAAAGCACCAGGTGGCCGGTCTGGGCCGCCTTCACCGCAATCTCGGCGGTCTCGAGGTCGCGGATCTCGCCCACCATGACCACGTCCGGATCCTGGCGCAGGAAGGCGCGCAGCGCCTCGGCGAAGGTGAGCCCCACGCGCGGATTCACCTGCACCTGGTTGACCCCTTCCATGTAGATTTCCACCGGGTCTTCCGCGGTCGAGATATTGACCTCCGCCGTATTGAGGATATTGAGCCCGGTGTAGAGCGACACCGTCTTGCCCGAGCCGGTGGGGCCCGTCATCAGGATCATGCCCTGGGGTCGCGCCAGAGCCTGGAGATAGGCTTCCTGCTGGTCCGGTTCGTAGCCCAGCGCCTCGATGCCCATGCGGGCGGCGCCGCCATCGAGGATCCGCAGCACGACTTTCTCGCCGTACTGGGTCGGCAGGGTATTGACCCGGAAGTCGATGGCGCGGGTCTTGCTGATGCGGATCTTGATGCGCCCGTCCTGGGGCATGCGGCGCTCCGAGATGTCGAGCCGGGCCATGATCTTGAGACGGGCCGCGAGCCGTGGCGCCAGGGTCGCCGGCGGCTTGGCCACTTCCTGCAAGATGCCGTCGGTGCGAAACCGCACCCGGTAGCGCTGTTCATAGGGCTCGAAGTGGATATCGGAGGAACCCCGACGGACCGCGTCCAGCAGTACCTTGTTGATGAAGCGGACGATGGGCGCGTCGTCGGCGTCCGGGTCGAGCGTGGTCTCCTGATCGACGACGTCGCCGCCCAGTTGCTCCAGCTGGAAATCCTCCAGCCCGCCCACAGCGGCGCCGAGGTCGCTGTCCTGAACATCGAGGAAGCGTGCGACCTGGGTGCGGAGTTTGTCGAACTCGGCCACCACCAGATCAACGCTCATGCCGGCCTGGAACCGGATTTCGTTGAGCACGCGGTTATCCGTGGGATCGCTGACCGCGATGCAGAGCCGTCCCATGTGCTTGCGCAGCGGCAGCGCCATGTACTTGGCGACCAGCTTTGGGTCCAGCAGATTGCGCGGGCAGCTCGCGAGGTTGATGGCGTCGAGGTCCAGCAGCGGAAGCCCGAACTCGGTGGCGGTGGCCTGCGCCACCTGACGTGGCGTCAGGAGGCGCGCGTCCACGAGGTGATGGATGAGCGAAATCTTCGCGAGACTGGCGTCGCTCAGCGCGGTGGTGGCCGCGGCTTCATCCAGCAAACCGTCCGCCACCAGCCGCCGGGGCAGCCCCCGCAAAACCTGGTTGCGTACGTTCACTCAGTTGTTCCTTTCACGGGGTTGTGCCTGTGGTCATTGCTGCCATGGAGTGCCGCCGAACCCGGTTGCTGCGTCGTCCGCGTGATGGTAGGAGCGCCACCGCGCGCTGTCCACACAAGTCGGCATTAGCCTCCCGTCATTCCCATGCGACCGCCATGGATGGTGGAAATACTGGAAACGCAGGAGCGGTTTCCCGTGCGACCGCCATGGATGGTGGAAATACTGGAAACGCAGGAGCGGTTTCCAGTGAAACGGGAATCCGCATCGCGGTGCTTCCGGGGCACCTTTCCGTCATTCCCGTGGCAACGGGAATCCAGCATCGCGGTGCTGCCGGGTGCAGTGGCGTCTGGATCCCCGCTTTCGCGGGGATGACGTGGACAGGAGCGCGGGGATGACGTGAACGGGCGCGGGGACGACGAAGGAGCGCGGGGACGACGGGAATAGGCACAGGGACCATAGCACGCTTCCCGTCATTCCCGTGCGACCGCCATGGATGGCGGAAATACTGGAAACGCAGGAGCGGTTTCCAGTGAAACGGGAATCCAGTACCGCGGGCTTCCGGGTTCGGTGGCGCCTGGGTCCCCGCTTTCGCGGGGACGACGTGAACAGGAGCGCGGGGACGACGGGAATAGGCACAGGGACCACAGCACCTTCCCGTCATTCCCGTGGCAACGGGAATCCAGCACCGCGGTGCTGCCGGGGCACCTTTCCGTCATTCCCGTGGCAACGGGAATCCAGCACCGCGGTGCATCCGGGTGCGGTGGCGCCTGGGTCCCCGCTTTCGCGGGGATGACGTGAACGGGCGCGGGGATGACGCGAACAGGGGCGCGGCGCCAACCCCAGGCGCGCCCGCCCCGGCCGGGCTGAATGACATTTATTGTCAGTCATGGTTGAATGCTGTCGCCGTGGCTTCGCGGGCACCGGCGATAACCCATTGAATGTAAAACAGATATATTGTTGGCACCGCATTTGTATTCAAACCCCCGCAAGCTCCCCCTTTCCGCGGGACAGCAGCTCGACACCCAACAGGTCTTTCAAGGAGATCGGACATGCAACATGAACAACGCAACAAGCAGCGGGGTTTCACCCTGATCGAACTGATGATCGTGGTGGCGATCATCGGCATCCTGGCGGCGGTGGCCCTGCCCCTGTACCAGGACTATGTGGCCCGCTCCCAGGTGGCCGAAGGCGTGGCCCAGGCCGGCGCGCTCAAGGTGGCCATCAGCGAGTACGCCATGAGCCAGGGCAAGTGTCCGGCCGCTGACTCGTTCAACAACAGTATCGGCGGGCGCTATACCAAAAAAGCCGAGCACGACGACATGCTTGTAAAATTACCATCACCATGCGCGGTTCGGCGCCGGCGGCGAAGCCGATCTGGGACAAAACGTTTGCGTTCAAGCCCTATGATTCCCCCGGCACCACTGCTGGTTTTTCCGCGACTGCTGCCAAACCGATCGTGAACTGGAAATGTGAGACAGCTGGTACGGGCACGGTGATCGAATCCAAATACCTGCCGTCCGGCTGTAAGTAAGTTTGTCCCGGTGGTTTGAGGTGCTGCCATCGGGTACGGAAAACGGGGGCTGCGGCCCCCGTTTTGCTCGCTCGGGGTAGCCTGGCGTCCCGGGCGATCCGAAGCCGGACGACCGGTGCGCGGTTGGACTGGGCGGGGCGCGGGTTTCGCCCGGTCCTCACGGAGCAGACCCTCACGGAGATAGTTTCCCATGACTCTACCCCGAGGCGCGCCGCGCATCTTCCGGTTCTACCTCTGGCTGTCGCTGTTCGCGCTGGGGTTGCTGCTGGCCAAGCTGGCCGCGCCCCTGCAGGGCAATTTCCAGATGGAAGAGCATGTCGCCGCGTTGATCCAGGGCGTGCTGGCGAGCCCCGGGGTCTGGCTGGACCTTGGCTATTTCGCGCTTGCCCTGATCGCGGTACACATCGCCTTTGCCGCCGCGCTCTGGCTGGCCACGGCGGGCTGGCTGGCGACTGTGGCCATACCCCGGCGCACGCTGCGCCTGCTGCAACTGCTGGCGTTTGCGCTGGCGCTGTTCGCGATCTTCATTCTGAACACGCGCTGGTATCCCCTGGTGCCCAGTGCCTTTTTGCGCCGCGCGCCGACGCTGGTCGAGGGTCCGCTGCTCAACGGGATTCTGGGACTGTTTGGCGTTTCCCTGGCCGTCAGCCTGGCCTGCCTGCTGCGCCGGCGTGGGCAAATGCTCGCGCCCGCCGCGGTGACCGTGGGGCTCGCGGCGGTGGTGGGGCTGGGGCTCTGGACACCCGCCGCCACCGGCGGTGGCGGCATCGGCTCGCGCGACCCGGCGCGGCCCAATATATTGGTGATCGGCATCGATTCCCTGCGCCCGGACGAGACGGGCTTTGTCAACGGCAAGACCCATCTGACACCGAACATCGATATGTTCCTCGCCGACGCCAAGGTCTTCGATACCGCCTATACGCCGATGGCGCGCACCTTCGCGGCCTGGATGGGTGTGCTCACCGGCCTCGATCAGATCCACAATGGCGCGCGCGAAAACCTGATCGGCAACGACGTGGTGACCCGCGACGCCACGCTGGGCCACCGCCTGCACGCGCTCGGCTACCGCTCGGTACTGGCGTTCGACGAGCGCCACTTCAGCGGCATCGACGAGAGCTTCGGTTTCGATGCCGTCGTGGGGCCGGCGCACGGCGCCATCGACCTGCTGGGCTCCTACTTCGATCACCCGCTGGTGAATCTCATCTCCCACCGGCCGCTGGCGAAATACCTGTTTCCCTATCTTTACCTCAACCGCGGGCGGCCCTACAACTACGACCCGGACGCCTTCAACGCCGCGACCCTGGCGGAGCTGGCCCGGGGCGGCGACCGGCCGCTGTTTCTCGCCATGCATTTTCTGTTGCCCCACTATCCCTATGTCTCCAACGTCGCCGAACCCCTGGATGACATGGAGTACGACCCGGAACAGCGCTACTACTATTTCTACCGCATGCTGCTGAAACAGGCCGACGCCCAGTTCGGACACTT
Source organism: uncultured Gammaproteobacteria bacterium (assembly GCA_963708735.1). Lineage (GTDB taxonomy): Bacteria > Pseudomonadota > Gammaproteobacteria > Pseudomonadales > Porticoccaceae > JAGPUQ01. Next base: position 160,263 of record CAVPTW010000005.1, on the reverse strand, counting down.
TCTGGCCGGGCTCAAGGAAGAGGGGTTGCTGGACAACACGCTGGTGGTGTTCATCTCCGATCACGGCGACAGCTTTGGCCTCGCGCGCGATGCCGCCAGCGCGGGCATGGAATCTCCCCTCGAGATCGAGACCAACACCATCGGCCATGGCACCAATGTGCTGGCCCGTGGCCAGTACCGGGTGATGCTGGCGCTGCGCGACTACGGCCTGCACGGCGCGGATGCCGCTCCGCTCGACGGCTTGCCCGCGCGCACCGCGCGCCCGGTGTCGCTGATCGATATCGCGCCCACGGTAGGCGACTTGCTGGCGCGCGGCGGCGCCATCACCGCGCCCTGGCCCGGCATGGATGGCACGTCGCTGCTCGCCCCGACGCCGCCCGATCGGGACATCTACCTGGAATCCGCGATGACTTCCATGGCGCTGATGGCGCAGGAGCTGGATGAGGCGAAACTGCTGGAAGAAAACGCCCGCTATTACACCGTCGATCGCGCCGGCAAGGTGATGATGCGGCCCGAAATGCGCGACGCCACCATCGCCACCAAGTTGCGTGCCGTGGTGCGCGGCGACTGGCTGCTCAGCATGTCGCCGACGCTGGCCGATGAACTGATCCTGCTCAATACCAGGGACAACGTCTGGTGGCCGGCGAGCCGGTACCAGGGTGCCGCCCCCTGGCACGGGATGCTGGCGGATATGTGCCGCCACTACGACGGCGACCCGGGGTTTGATCGCAACGGGCTGTGCCAGCGCTTTGCCGGTAGTTGATGCGGCGGGTACGACCCGGTAGCGCCGGACGAACCGGGTTGTACCCGGCAACAAGAAAATGATCAGGCCCCGACAGAGGATGCTGTGATGACTGAGGCGGGACGCGGGCTGGAACGCCCGCTGGCGGCCTTGTTTGTGCTGCTCAACGCGATTCTTTTTTTGCAATTTCTGTTTGTGCCTGGCCCGAACACACTGGTGCTGCGGCTGCTGGGTGTCCTGTTGCCGCTGCCGTTGCTCGCCTGGGCGCTGGGTGCGCGCCGCGACCCGCGGGTGGCGGTGCCCAGGGTGGTGGTCTGGGCGGGCGGGCTCTGGCTTTTGCTGGGCGCCTTCAGCGTAACGGCCAGTGCCCATCAGGCGCCCGCGCTACTGCGCCAACTGGAGTGGACGGTCTATGCCGCGCTGGCCGCTGTGCTGGTGATTGCGTTCTACGACCGCGCGCGCACCGCCGAGGTCTTTCTGTGGACACTGCTGGCGGGTGTCGTAGTGGCGATCGCGGCCATCGCCTGGCGTTGGTGTGTCCTCGATGATCCGCGCAGCTATGACTGGATCTGGGGCGCCGTTCCCTTCATTCATATCCGCCATCTGGGTTATTACCTGGCCGCGGGCACGGCGGCAGCGCTCTACCCGTGCCTGGCGCCGGGCAGTGGCCTGCGCCAGGGAGCGGGCTTTGCGCTGCTCACCCTGGTGCTGGCGGCGCTGTTCTGGGCCGGCGGGCGTGGTTCCGTGCTGGCGATTCTGGTCGCCATGCCCTTGGTGCTGTGTCTGGCACCGGCGACGCCGGAGAAGCGCCGGTTGCTGATCGCGCTGCCCTTTATTCTGGTAGGTGCCTATGGGCTGGCGGCAGTTTTTCAGGTGGATAACCCCGCGATGGGTCTGTCGCTGTTCCACGGCCGCGCTCCGGGCGATATCGACGATCTGAGCAGCGGTCGGGTGGCGCTGTGGCTGAGCGTGTTGCCGCGTTTGCTGGATTCGCCCTGGCTGGGCGTAGGCCCGGACAACTATGGCTTTCTGGCCGACAAGCCGGCGATGCCCACCCAACCCCACAGTTTCGTGTTGCAGGCGTTGCTGGACTGGGGCCTGCCCGGGGGTGGACTCTTGCTGCTGACGGTGCTCGGACTGTGCCTGTGGCTGGTTGGGTTTTTCTGGCGCGGGCGCGCGGCTGCGCTCCCGGTGGCGCCTCTGGTGGTGTTCGGCGTGCTGGTCGCCATCTTGGCGTATGGCTTGATCGACGGCTCGCTGTACCACTATCCCACCATGGCACTTGGCCCAGTGGCGCTGGGACTGGTATATGGATGCACATTGCACCGGGACGGTCGCGGCGAAGCTGGCGCCGAGCCGTTGCTGCGGCGCCGCGCAACGGCGCTGGGGTTGCTGGCCATGACCGGTCTGGTTGCGGTGCTGGGTCTGGCCAATATCCGGGCGGTGATCGAAGGCTATCGCGGCCGGGTATGGGACTATTACGCGCCGCGCATGGTACTGCTGCGCGCGTTGCCGATCTACGCGACCGATGTGCCGGCCTGGACTGCCTACTGGCAGGAGCGCTCGCCGGAAGTAATGACCCACTGGCTCGGCTGGCTTCAGCGCCAGGCCAGGGACGGCTGGCAGTACTATCTTTGGGAGGCGAACGCCCATCTGGCGAACGGGGATCCGGCCCGGGCCCGGGCGCTCTATGCCGAGGGTCTGACGCACGCGCCGCTGGATCTGCGCGATACGATCGCACGATCGGAGCTGGCCCGGCAATTGGGTGTCGGGATCCCGGATAAGGTGGGGCCGTAGCGGTGCGGCGATTCACATCGCTAAATTACCGTTCGTCCTGAGCGCGAGTGCAGCGAGTCGTCGAGGGGCCGATACGTCCTGATGGCGGCCGGCGCCGCGCGCTCCGCTCGTCCTTCGACTGGCTCGGGATGAGCCGAAGTGAAGCCTATTTCCGAATGAGCCGAAACGACAAATCCACCGCTTTCAGATGCTTGGTCAGGGCGCCGGTCGAAACAAAGTCCACGCCCGTCGCGGCGTAACGACCCAGCGACGGTTCGTCGATATTCCCCGATACCTCGTATTGGGTGGCGCCCGCCCCGCGCAAGGCGACCGCGGTGGCGATGTCCGCAACCGTGAAGTTGTCGAGCATGATACGTTCGACGCCCGCCGCCAGCGCTTGCCGGCACTCGTCGAGGTTTTCCACTTCCACTTCCACGGGCTTGTCCGGTGCCACCTTGCGCGCGGCGGCGACTGCGGCGCCGATCCCGCCGCAAGCGGCGATGTGGTTTTCCTTGATCAGAAAGGCATCGTGGAGCCCGATCCGGTGGTTGCTGCAGCCGCCCACGCGGACCGCGTATTTCTGCGCCAGCCGCAGCCCCGGGATGGTCTTGCGCGTGTCGAGCACGGTGACGCCGGTACCGGCGGCCAGGTCGCGGTAGCGGCGCGCCGCCGTGGCGGTGCCGGAGAGGGTCTGGAGAAAATTGAGCGCGCTGCGCTCGCCGGTGAGCAGGGCGCGGGCGTCGCCTTCGAGTTCGCACAGGGTCTGGTCGGCGCGCACGGCATCGCCCTCGGCGGCCAGCCAGCGGATGGCGATGGCGGGGTCGAGCCGGGCGAACACGGCGTCCGCCCAGGGAATGCCGCACAGCACGGCGTTTTCACGGGTGAGGATGCGCGCGCGGGCGGCGGTCCCGGCGGGAATCAGTTGTGCGGTGATGTCGCCGCTGCCGACATCTTCCGCCAGCACCTGCGTGACCAGGCGTTCGATATCGGCGCGTAGTTCGGGGTCGAGGATCACGGCGCGAGCTCAGGGGTGGGGCGATCATTATAGGGGTCGCCCGCGGCGGGGATCAGCGTGCCGACGGCGACGCAACAAAACCGATCCTCGCGCCGCGCCCGCCGTGCCGCCGTACCCATGCCGCCGTACCCATGGCAACGGGTTTCGACCGGCACGCGATCCCCGGTTGACCGGGATTCCCGGTTGCAGTGGCGGCGCGCAGGGACGGCAGCGACGGCGTGGCTCGGTGTCGCAACCACCGGCGCTTACCACCGCACCCGGCGGCATGGCGGTCAAGCACGCTGCGCAGCCGCCTTGACAGGCTCGGTGGGAATATTCAAAGATCGCTGCAACATTTTGATTATTAAATGGTTTGCGCGTGCCTTACCGGCTGGTTCCCGACCAAATCAAGACCCGCTACCCGACGGACGTGTCGGGATGACGGTGAGTTGTGAGGCGGCATTGCGCATGCTTCGGGAGCGCGCCCGGCAGTTCGTGTCCAACGGTATGGCCGCCTGCGTGGGGAGCGCCAACGACAGTTTGTTCGAGTTGACCAAAGCGGCCCCGGATGCCGCCACGCAAACGCGCTATCTGGATGCGATGCGCTTGTGGCACGGTGCCCGCCGCAGCTTGGCCGATGCGCTTCTGGCCCGTGTCGACAACGCCTTCACGGCGCTGGGTGAGCGCCCGTCCGCGCCGCCGGCGGTCGTCCCCGGCGACTCATCGGGTCTGGCCTCGGATGAAGAACTGGACGAACTCATCGCAATCGACGCCATGGTGGCCGAGGCGATGGCGCCCATGGACGCCGTGCTCGGGCGCCTGCTCGGGCGCGTGGAAGCGCTGTGTGGAGCAATCCTGGCGCCGCACGAGTTTCCCCTGGCACCGCACTTCATGCTCACCCGACTGGCGCGGGAAATGGACCCTCTGGGGCTGGCGCCGCAGGCACGGCTGGCGATTCTGCGCGCCTGTCACGCGGCCCAGTCACGGATCTTGCCGGGGGTGATTGCCCAGGCGGATGAGCTGCTTGAACAGCTGGGCGTGGCGCCGTGCCGGGATCCCTTGGCCCCGGCGTTTGTTGCCGGGTGCGCCGATGCGGCCGCGATGCCGGCCGGTGCCGCGAACGCGCTTGGGTCGTCCGACGCAGCCTCTGGCGAAGGCGCGCGTCCCGACCCCGACGGGGCCGCCCGGGACGCGGAATGCCGCGCGCTGCTGGATGGTTTGCGTCGACTGGCGCCGGTCCCGGGCGGCAGACGCCGGAGCATCAGGACACGCCTCGAGGGCGCGCTGGCGCGGAGGGGGCGCAGCCTTGCGGACCTGGATCCCGAGGGCCTGCAGCGCGTGCGGTGGGTGGATGCGCTGTTCGACGAGATGGCCAACGAAACCTGGATGCCAGCGGCGCTGGGCGAGCTTCTGGCGGCGGCGGACATCCCGGTGGTGGCCCTCGTGAGCGCCGATCCGACCTTCCTGACCAAACCGCTGCACCCGGCGCGGCGGCTGCTCCAGGAGATCATTGTTGCGGCAACCGATTTCCTGCACATGGAGAATTATGCCGACCAGGAATTGTTCCGGCGCGCCGGCGAAGCCATTGACCGACTCACGGAACTGCGCGCCGATCCGGAGCGGTTGGCGGCACTGTTGATTGAATTTGTTTCGTTGGTGGAGCGGGAACGGGAGCAGTGCGAACGCCGCGCCGCGCCCGCCTTGCGGGCCGCTTCCAGCCGGGCGCGGACCGATGCCGCGCACGCACGGGTGGCGCGGATTCTGGACGAGCGCGTGACCGGGCGCGGCTATCCGCTGGCGCTGATCGACATGCTCGAGCGCGGCTGGTGTCGCGTGCTCTTCGACGCCTGGCTGGAGCATGGCGAGCAGTCGTCGCAATGGCGCGGCGCCGTTCATCTGCTGGATCAGTTGGTCGGCCTGATGGGCGACGTCGAGCCCGATCAGGAGCTGGTTGCGCGGCTGCTGGAAGCCCTGGCCGCCCATCTGGACGCCATTGCGTTGGACCGTTGCGACGCGCGCCGCCTGCTGGACGGTTTGCGTCTGTGCCTGTGCGCGGATGCCATACCCGGTCCGATGCCGCCCGGCCCGGTGCCGCCCAGCCTGGTGCTGACCCCTGGGGAGGCTCGGGAGTTCGATGATCCGCGGCTTCTGGTTACGGCGAACCGTCTTGAGCTGGCGTTGCCGGGTGATCCGGCGCGGGTCGCGCACGAGTTTTCCGCAGACCTCGACGAGTTCGACCTGGGCCGTGTCGATGCGCTGCGTCCGGGGGGCTGGGTCGAGTTTCGCGAGGCCGCAGGCGACGGGCGCAGGGCGCAGCTGCTGGGCGTGGTCCAGCCCGCCGATACCCATGTGTTCGGCGACCCGGATGGCACAGAGTTCCGGCAGCTGCCGCGTTTGCAATTGGCGCTGGCGTTGCGCGAGGGCAGCGCGCTCGCGCTCGATCACGCGCCGTTGTTTGACCGGGCGCTCGCGCGGGCGTCATGCCGGGTTGCGGCCGGGTCCGATTGAGCGGCGACCGCTGCCGATGTGCGGCAAAGGCCTTGCGGTGGCCAAATCCCGGGCGCTGGCGTAGTCTGGGCCCATCTCGGCCAATCCCGTTGCCCTGATGCCCTTTGCCATAATGAATCGTGCAATCGTTTCCCGGGGTTGGCTCCCGGACGCGCGCCGCCTGCCATCGCCCAACTTCGATGTGCGGCCCCATGGCGAGATTTCGCTGCTGGTGATCCACAACATTTCGTTGCCGCCCGGCCAGTTTGGCGGCGAGGCGGTGGCGCAATTGTTTTTGAATCAGCTCGACTGCGCGGCGCACCCGGCCTTTGCGGAGCTGGAGGGACTGCGGGTGTCGGCGCATCTGTTGATCGACCGCGGTGGCGCCATCACCCAGTTCGTGGCGTTCGGTGATCGCGCCTGGCACGCCGGTCGGTCACGCTTTGCCGGGCGCCCCGATTGCAATGATTTTGCCATCGGCATCGAGTTGGAAGGCACCGATACCTCCGGTTACACGGAGGCCCAGATGCAGGTGCTTGCCGCGACCACGGCGACCCTGATGAAGTGCTATCCGGCGCTCGCGCCCCAGCGCATTGTCGGGCACTGCGACATCGCGCCGGGCCGCAAAACCGATCCCGGGCCCGGCTTTGACTGGAATCGTCTGCACAGCCTGCTGGCACAGGAGTCCGTCTCGTGAAACTCATCGTCATGCTGCTCGTGGTGCTGTGGCGCCGGCACCGGCCGCCCGGACCCCTGGCCTGGCCCGCGCGCTGGAACCCGGTCATGGACGCCGCCGGCACACTGCGCTGGCTGTCGGCGGCATTGCTGCCGGCGGTGAGCGTGGCGTTATTGCTGTGGCTGGGTGGCGCCTGGCTCTGGGGGTTGGCCGGGGACGCCGTGGCGCTGGTGGTGCTGGCGAATTGCCTGGGCGCCACCGACTGGCGTCCTGCCCTCGCAAATCTGGCGGAGGACAGCGAGCGCGGCGATCTTCAGGGTGCCCTGCACCGCCTTGACGTTCTTGCCGACGCAGCTCCCCGCGAGATTCAGGATCTCGCCGGGCTGCGCGCCGCTGCCCGGGAAAATCCGGCGTTGCGCTTTTTGCGCGAGTGGTTCGCCGTGCTGTTCTGGTTTGCTCTGCTGGGCGCGCCCGGCGCGCTGGCGTATCGCTGCCTGGAGCGGGTCGCGGCAACCAGCAAGAGTGCCGCGCGGCTCCTGGCGTGGATCGAATGGCCGGCGTTGCGCGCCTTTGGATTCGTGGTAGTGGCAAGCGGACATCCGGGGCGCGGGATGGGTGTCTGGGCGGAATCGCTGCTGGCGCGCACCGACGCGGCCCGGGTCGCGGGCGCCTATGTGGATGCGGCTCTCGACCCGCTGCCGGAAGGCATGACACCAGAGGCGGAATTGGCGACCGAGGTGCGTGCGCTGGACGAGGTTTTCCGCCGTGCGGTGCTGGGCTGGCTGGTGGTGACGGCCGTGCTGATGGTTACTTTCTGAGCAGCGCGGCAGCTCGGGTCAGCGCCCGTTGCGGGGTTCCCACACCACATCGCCGCCGGCGCGCGCCGCCAGGGTGCGGGCAACGGCAAACAGCAGGTCCGAGAGCCGGTTGAGGTAACGGCCAGGCTCCGGCGGCAGCGACTCGCTGGCCGCCGCGGCGACCAGATCCCGCTCGGCGCGCCGGCACACGGCGCGCACCACGTGGGCCAGCGCGGCGGGCGTGCTGCCGCCCGGGAGCACGAACTGGCGCAGGGTCGGTAGCGCGGCGCACAGGTCATCGATAGCCTGTTCCAGCGCATCGATATCCGAAACCTCCAGAGTCGCGGGCGCCCCGGCGAGGGTTGCCCCGAGGTCGAACAACCGGTGTTGCACCGGCGCCAGCAGGGACCGCAGGGGGTCGTCCGGTGCGAATTGCGCGAGCAGCAAACCCAGTTGGGCGTTGCACTCGTCGATGCTGCCCAGTGCCTGGATGCGCGCGTCGTCCTTGCGCCGCCGGCTGCCGTCGGCGAGGCCGGTTTCGCCGCGGTCGCCGCTGCGGGTGTAGAGGCGTGTCATCGGTCGGTCTCGGGTTGTGGGTAGTCGCGCGAGTGCCAGGGCGCGACCCTGGGCAACAACAGCATGCCGGGCACGGACAGCAGCGCGCAGAGATAAAAGAAGTTTTCCCAACCGACGGCTTCGACGACGAAGCCGGCGCCGGCGTTGATCGCCGTGCGCGGCAGGGCGGCGAGGGCGGTGAACAGGGCGAGCTGAGTGGCGGTGTGCGCGCGGCTGGTGGCCCGCGCCATGAAGGCGATCAGCGCCGCGGCGCCCAGACCCACGCCGAGGTATTCGAAGCCGATGGCGACCGCCAGCAGCCAGAGTTCATGGCCGACCCGCGCCAGCACCGCAAAGCCGAGAATCGAAACAATCTGGATGGCGCCAAACAGCCACAGTGCGCGGTTGATGCCGATGCGGAGCATCAACAGGCCCCCGGCCAGACTGCCGACGATCATGGGCCAGAGGGCGGCGTGTTTGGCCACGATCCCGATTTGCGTCAGGGTGAAACCCAGGTCGAGGTAGAACGGAGTGGCGAGCGCCGTCGCCAGGTTGTCGCCCAGCTTGTAAAGCACCAGAAAGGCGAGCATCGCCAATGCGCTGCGGGTGCCATCGCGGCCGAAAAACTCGCGAAAAGGCTCCACCACGGATGCGCGCAGGGTTGCCGGCGGCGGGGCGGCGTGGGTCGGCTCGGCGATGCTGAGCGTGAGACCGATCGCAACGAACATGAAGGCGGCGGTGATGGCGAACACCGGACCCCAGGGCATCCGGTCGGCGAGAATCAGCGCCAACGAGCCGGGGATCAGCCCGGACAGCCGGTAGAGATTGACATGCAGGGCGTTGCCCAGGCCGAGTTCGGCATCCGGCAGGAGCTCACGCCGATAGGCGTCGATGACGATGTCCTGGGTTGCGCTCAGGAAGGCGATCAGCGCGCACAGCGCGGCGATCGCGCTCAGTTGCGCGTGGGGGTCCAGGCGGGGCAGCGCGGCGATGGCGAGGAGCGTGCCGATCTGGCTCGCCAGCATCCAGCCGCGGCGGCGGCCGAGCAGCGGCAGCGGGAAGCGTTCGAGCAACGGTGCCCACGCGAACTTCCACGCGTAGGGCAGACCGATGAGCGCGAACAGGCCGATGTCGCGCAGGTCCACGCCTTCGCGGCGCAGCCAGGCCGGCACCAGCGAGATCAGCACATAGAGCGGCAGACCGGAGGCGAAGCCGGTGAACAGGCAGATGAGGAAGCGGCGGTTGCAAATGCCGCGCAGGCGGAGCGGTGACATGGGAGTGGGCGCAGCAAAGCGGCCACCTTACTGAATTGCGGATCGGCCCGCCAGCGGGGTTGCAAAGCCGGTCCCGCGCCCCCACTTCATTTCGCACGCCAACCCGCGGATTGCCCTTGCCGTTATTCCCGTTGCTGTTTGTAATCTTTCCTATCCTCGAACTCTGGGTACTCATTCGCGTGGGCGCCGCCATCGGCGCCGGGCTCGTGATCGGCCTGGTGGTGCTTGCGGCGATGCTGGGCATCGCCATCCTGAACCGGCAGGGCTTCCAGACCCTGGCGCGGGTCCGTGCCCGGATGGCGCATGGCGAGGAGCCGACGGAAGCGGTGCTGGAGGGCATGGTGCTGGCGGTGGCCGGTCTGTTGCTGCTGATCCCGGGATTCCTGACCGACGTGCTGGCGCTGCTGGCGCTGATCCCGCCGCTGCGGGCGCGTCTGGTGCGGCGCCTGCTGGCTTCGGCGCACCCCGGGCACGCGCAGGCACCGCGCAACTCCCGGGTCATCGAGGGGGAGTACGAGCGTGAAGACTGATCGGTGCGCAGTGGCGGGCCTTGAAATCGGCAGAGCCAGCCCAATCTAGGGGGCGCTGCCAGAGCCGTGCTGCAAGCAGCGGGAAATTCAACGACCCGCTCTTGTAATTCTTGCGGCCGGCACCACATCAGGCAAAGTTTTCGGGCTGACCCGGATTCTTTTGGTCAATAACTCAGGACAAGTGGAGAAGAAGCCGCAATGAAAATCCGTCCCCTACACGACCGCGTGGTCGTACGTCGCAAGGCTGAGGAAGAGAAAACCGCTGGTGGCATCCTGCTGCCTGGCTCAGCCAAAGAGAAGCCCAATCGGGGCGAAGTGATCGCCGTTGGTATCGGCACTGTCAATGACAAAGGCGATATCCGCCCCCTGGATGTGAAAGTTGGCGACAAGGTGATTTTCGGAACCTATGCCGGCAACACGGTTGAAGACACCGACGGCAGCGAGCTGATCGTCATGCGCGAGAGCGACATTTTTGGCGTCATCACCGACTGAGCCGCGCATCTGCGCTGATTCAACATTGACTATTGGAGAAGGAAAAGATCATGGCTGCTAAAGAAGTGAAATTTGGCGACGCCGCCCGCAGAAAAATGCTGGCTGGCGTCAATGTGCTGGCCGATGCGGTGCGCGTCACCCTCGGACCCAAGGGCCGCAATGTGGTGCTCGACAAGGCCTTCGGCGCCCCCACCGTCACCAAGGACGGCGTTTCCGTCGCCAAGGAAATCGAACTCAAGGACAAGTTCGAAAACATGGGCGCGCAGATGGTCAAGGAAGTCGCGAGCAAGTCTTCCGACGAAGCGGGCGACGGCACCACCACCGCGACCGTATTGGCGCAATCGATTCTTAACGAAGGTTTGAAATCCGTCGCCGCCGGCATGAATCCCATGGATCTCAAGCGCGGCATCGACAAGGCCGTGGCGGCAGCCGTCATCGAAATCGGCAAGCTGGCCAAGCCCTGTTCGGATACCAAGGAAATCGCCCAGGTGGGCACCATTTCCGCCAACAGCGACGAACAGGTCGGCAAGATCATCGCCGAGGCGATGGACAAGGTCGGCAAGGAAGGCGTGATCACGGTTGAAGAAGGTTCCGGCCTCGAGAACGCGCTCGATATCGTCGAGGGCATGCAGTTCGATCGCGGCTATCTATCGCCTTATTTCATCAATACCCAGGAGAGCATGAGCGTCGAGCTGGATTCTCCCTACATCCTGCTGGCCGACACCAAGATCTCCAATATCCGCGACATGCTGCCGCTGCTGGAAGGCGTCGCCAAGTCCGGCAAACCCCTGGTCGTGGTCGCGGAAGATGTCGAGGGCGAGGCCCTGGCCACGCTGGTCGTCAACAACATTCGCGGCATCGTCAAGGTGGCTGCCTGCAAGGCGCCCGGCTTTGGTGACCGCCGCAAGGCCATGTTGCAGGACATCGCGGTACTCACCGGCGCAACGGTGATCTCCGAGGAAGTCGGTCTGAGCCTCGACAGTGCAACTCTGGAGCACCTCGGCCAGGCCAAGCGCATCAGCATGACCAAGGAGAACACCACCATCGTCGATGGTGCCGGTTCCCAGGACGACATCAAGGGGCGTATCAAGCAGATTCGTGCCGAGATCGAGGACACCAGTTCCGACTACGACCGTGAAAAACTGCAAGAGCGTCTGGCCAAGCTGGCCGGCGGTGTTGCCGTCATCAAGGTCGGCGCGGCGACAGAAGTGGAAATGAAAGAGAAGAAAGCCCGTGTCGAGGATGCACTGCACTCCACTCGCGCCGCGGTCGAAGAAGGCGTGGTGGCCGGCGGCGGCGTGGCACTGATCCGTGCCGTGCAGGCCATCGCCAACCTCAAGGGCGACAACGACGACCAGACCGTGGGTATCGGCATCGCCATCCGCGCCATGGAATCGCCGCTGCGCCAGATCGTCGCCAACGCCGGTGCGGAAGCCTCGGTTGTGGTCGACAAGATCAAGCAGGGCAAGGGCAACTTTGGCTACAACGCTGCCACCGGCGAGTATGGCGACATGGTGGCCATGGGCATCCTGGATCCCGCGAAGGTCACCCGCACGGCGCTCCAGGGCGCGGCTTCCATCGCCGGCCTGATGATCACCACCGAAGCCATGGTGTCGGAAGTTCCCGAAGACAAAGCCAGCGGCGGCATGCCCGATATGGGCGGCATGGGCGGCATGGGCGGTATGGGTGGCATGGGCGGCATGGGCGGCATGATGTAAGGTCATTCCTCTCTGCCGACTTGACCCCAGGTCGTGAACCCCGCGCTTCGGCGCGGGGTTTTTTTTGTCTGTATCAAGGCCGGTTGGATCGGTATGAGGTGTTTACCGACGGATTTTCTGACTAGAATTGGTGAGCGCTTGCGGGAACAGCCATGGCATCGGGGAATTCGCGCATCCAGCCGGACCGGTTTCGTCGCGATGCCTCGGACCACAACGGAAGCGGCTACAATTCACGCAACGACGACTCAAGCAACAACGCAAGCAACAACGCAAGCAACAACAACTCAAGCAACGACAAGGTGGCATTATGGACATGATGAGTTTCGTGAACTTCCTGTTTCGCTGGGGGCATGTGCTGTTCGGGATCACCTGGATCGGCATGCTGTACTACTTCAATTTCGTGCAGGGCGCCTATTTCAAGGAGGCCGTTCCGGAAGCGCTGGGCGATGCGAAGGCGAAGCTTGCACCACGCGCGCTGTGGTGGTTCCGGTGGGGAGCCATGTTCACCTTCATCACCGGCGTGGTGCTGCTGGTGGGTGTGACGCAGCTCAAGGTGCTCAACGACTTCATTATCACCGGTGCGACGCTCGGTACCCTGATGTTCCTGAATGTCTGGCTGGTTATCTGGCCCAACCAGAAAATCGCTCTGGGCATCGTCAAGGGCGGTGACGCCGCTGCCGCCGGCGCCAAGGCGCTGCTGGCATCGCGTACCAATGTCCTGTTTTCGGGCCCCATGGCCTATTTCATGCTGGCGTCCCCCCATATGGGTTACACCAACGACCATATTCTGGCGGCGAACGGCGGTGGCGTCGGGCTCTACATTGCGCTGGCGATCATCGTGGCGCTGGAAATCAATGCCCTGGTGGGCAAGCAGGGCCCCATGACCACGGTGAAGGGCGTGATCCATAGCAGCATTGGTCTGACGGTGGTGCTGGCGGGTCTCTTGCAACTCCTCTAAGTCCGCCACGCAAGCCACAAAAAAGCCGGCCGTTCGCGGCCGGCTTTTTTGTGCCCAGAGTATAATCCGCGCTTTCCAGGGGCAACGGAAGTACGCGTATGAATGACGAGCGATTCGACTCTGCTGAACCCCTGTTTGCAGAGCCTGACGAGCGCCCCGGCTACCACGAAGCGCCACCACCCCGGAGGGGGGAAGTCGGGCCGGCGACCGGCGCCGCCGGCGGCGGGTTCTGGAAGGCGATGACGCTGTCGCTGGCGCTGCTGGTGGCGGGGCTCGCCTGGTTTTCCTGGTCCCAGAGTCTCGCTCAGCGCGACCTCGCCGCCCGCTTTACCGAGCTTCAGTCGCGACTTGAATCCACCGGCCAATCCCTGAATGAATCCGGCGCCACTCTGGCGTCGCAGCTCAAGGCGCTGGATACAGCGCTGGACGCGAACGGAGCTGAGATCAAGAAGCTCTGGAGTATCACCAACGACCGCAATCGCCCGGCCATTGAGCAGCAAGGCAAAGCACTCGCCAGTCTCCAGGCGGAACTGAAGCAGGCCACGCAGGCGCTCGCCCGCTCCAGCAATGACGCGGAGGCGGCGAAAGCCGCGGTAGCGGCAATGAAATCCGAGCTTGCGGCGCTCGCCGCCAGTGTCGACAGCGTCAAGCGCGAGAGTCTCGCCGTCAGCGCCGGGCTGGATGAATTGCGCACCCAGGTTCAGGCCAGTCGCAGTGCAGTCGCCAAGCTCGACGAACAGATGCGGGGGATGCGCGACAGCGTGGCGAAGAGCGCGTCCGACAACCGCCAGGCGCTGGCCGCTATCGAGACCTTCCGTCGCGAAACCAATCTGCAACTGCGCGCGATGCGGGAGCAGCTCGCGACTCCCTGATCCGGATTCCCGTCGGCGTGGACCCGCCGGGTCCGTAGCTGGCCGGTAGCGCACGGATTCATTATCCTGCCGTCCTTTTTCCTTGGGCGACCCGCAACCATGCACACCGGGATGACCCGGAACCCTGCGAGGAGTTATCGATGACCACTATCCGCCAGGACGACCTCATCACCAGCATCGCCGATGCCCTCCAGTTCATTTCCTATTACCACCCCGTCGATTTCATTCAGGCGATGTATGCCGCCTATCAGCGCGAGGAAGCACCGGCGGCCCGGGATGCACTGGCGCAGATTCTGGTCAATTCGCGCATGTGCGCGCTCGGCCATCGGCCCATCTGTCAGGATACGGGCATCGTGACGGTGTTTTTGAAGGTGGGCATGAATCTGCGTTGGGACGCCCAACTGTCCGTCGCCGACATGGTGAACGAGGGCGTGCGGAGAGCCTATCTGAATCCGGACAATGTGCTGCGCGCGTCGATCCTGGAAGACCCCGACGGCGCGCGCCGCAACACCGGTGACAATACGCCCGCAGTGATCCATTGCGAGCTGGTGCCTGGCGACACGCTCGAGGTCCACGTCGCGGCCAAGGGCGGCGGCTCCGAGGCCAAGGCCAAATTTGCGATGCTCAACCCCTCCGATTCGGTGGTGGACTGGGTGCTGGAACAGGTGCCCAAGATGGGTGCCGGCTGGTGTCCGCCCGGCATGCTCGGCATCGGTATCGGCGGTACCGCCGAGAAGGCGATGCTGCTCGCCAAGGAAGCGCTGCTCGATCCCATCGACATCCAGGATCTGCGCGCGCGCGGCGCCCGCAACCGCGCCGAGACCCTGCGGCTGGAATTGATGGACAAGGTGAACGATCTCGGCATCGGCGCCCAGGGTCTCGGTGGGCTCACCACGGTCCTGGACGTCAAAGTGAAGGATTATCCGACCCATGCCGCCAACAAGGCCGTGGCGGTGATCCCCAACTGTGCCGCCACCCGCCACACCCATTTCGTGCTCGACGGCTCGGGTCCGGCCCGGCTCCAGCCGCCGCGCATGGAAGACTGGCCCGAGGTGGCCTGGGAAGTGGGCGCGAACGTGCGTCGCGTCGATCTGGACCGGATTACCGCTGAGGATGTGCTGAGCTGGCAGCCGGGGGACACCGTGCTGTTGTCGGGGAAACTGCTCACCGGGCGCGATGCGGCACACAAGAAAATCGCCGATCTGCTGGCGGCGGGTGAACCCCTGCCGGTCGATTTTCGCGGGCGCTTCATTTATTACGTGGGACCGGTGGACCCGGTCGGCGACGAAGTGGTCGGCCCCGCCGGTCCCACCACCGCAACCCGCATGGACAAATTCACGCGCATGATGCTGGAACAGACGGGGCTGCTCGGCATGGTGGGAAAATCCGAGCGTGGTCCCGCCGCGATTGCGGCGATCCGGGACAACCGCGCCGTGTACCTCATGGCGGTCGGCGGCGCGGCCTACCTGGTGTCAAAGGCCATCACTGCGGCGCGGGTAGTGGCGTTTCCCGAGCTGGGCATGGAGGCCATCTACGAATTCGAGGTGCGCGATATGCCGGTAACGGTGGCGGTAGATAGCCGGGGGGAATCGGTGCATATCACGGGACCCGAACACTGGCATAGGGTAATTGAATCGCGTCGGGTGGTGGTTCGCTGATGGATTGCGACGCAGGTCACATAGACAGTTTGAAGCGCCGGTAATATGACGATTAATTGCTAAAGTCTGGGTGCTGCGCATGCTCGGCAAGGCCGGCTTTGATGGTCTGTTGTGGGCGCCTGTGGGAGAATTCGCTTAATGGAGTGTTAATCTTCATTGTGGCAAGATGAAAAATGGGTGGCTGACATGTCTTGAAGTCTTCGCTGAACTCACTCGGGCGAGGGTCAAGGAGTGTATTTAACTGGAGGAAGTGGCTATGAAGAACAAACTGATTGCGATGGCGGGGGCCGTTGCGCTGACTGCTGGACTTGCGGGTCACGTACAGGCCAACGAAGGAGCCTATATTGGTGGCACGGCGTCCGGGTACTACCTGGACAGCACACGCTTCGTTGGCGGCTCTCAACTCTCCGGAGTTGGTACTGTCAATCTCGGTTACCGGTTTTTCAACGACTGGGCACTTGAGGCGAATCTCGGCAGGGATATCTCCGGCGATACCGGCGAGCGGCTCGACATCGGCAAACTCGATGTGTATTACTGGTTTGGCGAGGCCAACCCCGACAGCAAGGAATGGCGGCCGTACTTTGTCGCGGACATCACGTACCTTGACCTGAACAAGCAGGGCTGCTGTTCACCCTACCTCACCGATGGCAGCAAAGACGAGCACAGCTGGGACGTTGGCGCCGGTCTCGGCCTCTCCAAAATGATCTCCGATCACTTCGAGGTCCGCGGGGATGTGCGTGGCATGTACAAGGTACGGCAAAGTGACAACAAAGCGGTCGATGCCTCCCTGAATCTGGCGCTCAACTATTATTTCAACGGCCCGAAACCGGTGGCGGTCACTCAGGCAACTCCGATGCCGGCTGCCAAGCCGACGGCAGTAGCACCGGCATCGGAGCCTGTCGTGGCGCCCGACAAGCGCACCATCACGGTGAAGTTGAATGTGTTGTTCGAGTTCAACAAGGCGGATGTTCGCGCGATCTACGGTGATGAGCTGCAAGCCGTTGCCAACGCGATGAAAGCCCATGACGACATCGAACTGGTGCTGGAAGGCCACACGGATTCGATCGGCAGCGACGCCTACAACCAAAAGCTCTCGGAGCGTCGTGTGGCTGCGGTCAAGGCCAAGCTGGCCAAGGACTATGGCATCGCGGCGAACCGCATTTCCACGGTTGGCTACGGCGAGAGTCGGCCCATCGCGGATAACGCGACCGCCGAAGGCCGTGCGAAAAACCGGCGCGTGATCGGGGAGTTGAGCTATTCGGAAGTGACGCCTAACTAGGCCAATCATCCGGTGAAGTGATCGACAACGGCGCCTGCGGGCGCCGTTGTTGTATGGGGACCGGACCGGCTGGAAACCCTCGAATGCGATAGCGGGCGAGCCTGCGGATGACAACCCTCTACTGGCATGATTACGAGACCAGCGGCATTGATCCGGCACGGGATCGACCACTGCAATTTGCCGGTGTGCGTACCGACGAAAACCTGGAGCTGGTCGGCACGCCATTGCGCCTGTACTGCCAGCCGGATCCGGATCTGTTGCCCCAGCCCGCCGCCTGTCTACTGACCGGAATCACCCCGCAGAAGGCCGCGCGTGAAGGTGTCGCGGAACCCGAGTTCGCCGCCCGTGTCGTCACCGAGCTGGGGGCGCCGGGCACCTGCGGCGTCGGCTACAACAGCCTCCGCTTCGACGACGAGTTCACGCGCTTCCTGCTCTACCGTAATTTCCATGATCCCTACGAGCGGGAGTGGCGCGGCGGCAACTCGCGCTGGGACATCATCGACATGCTGCGGCTGGCGCGGGCGCTGCGGCCGGAAGGCATGAACTGGCCCGATCGGGAGGATGGCAGTTCCAGCTTTCGCCTCGAGGATCTGGCGGCCGCCAACGGTATCGTCCACGACAAGGCTCATGATGCGCTGTCCGACGTGCTGGCCACCATTGCGTTGGCGCGTCGGGTAAGGGAGTGCCAGCCCGAGCTTTACCGCTATGTCTACACGCATCGCCACAAGCGCCAGCTGCTGCCGCTCCTCGATCCCGCCCGGCGGCGCCCGGTGTTGCACGTGTCCGGCCGTTTGCCCCGGGAGCGGGGTTATACCGCCCTGGTGCTGCCGCTCGCCCGGCACCCGGCGAACGCCAATGCCGTGATCTGTTTCGATCTCTTGGGCGACGCCGATGCGCTGATCGCCCTGGATGCAGAGGCGATCCGTGCGCGGGTGTTCACGCCGGCGGCTGAGCTTGCGGCGGGAATCGAACGTCTGCCGCTCAAGGCGATCCACCTCAATCGCTGCCCGGTGGTGGCGACGCCGAAATTGCTGGATGCGGCCGCCGCGCGCCGGCTCGGCATCGATCTGGGTCGCTGTGAAACCAACTGGCACAAGTTGCTGGCGGTCGATCTCACCGCCAAGCTGGCGCAGGTGTTCGCGCCACAGGCCATGCCGGCGCCCGTGGACGCCGAGACAGCGCTCTATGCCGGATTTCTCCCCGACGCCGAACGCGGCTTGCTGGCTGCGGTGCGCACGGGTCGTGGGGCGGAGCTCGATCCGGCGCGGTTGGCGTTTCGCGATCCCCGCTACCGGGAACTGTTGTTTCGCTATCGTGCGCGGTATTTCCCCGCGACGCTGACCTCCGTTGAGCAGGAAAACTGGAGTGATTTTTGCCGCTGGCGTCTGACCGATCCGACGTCGGGCTATCTCGGCCTCGCGGCATTTCGCGCCGAATTGTCGCAGTTGGCGCAGCAACCGGCCGATTCCGCGCGGCGAGCTTTGCTGGAGGAATTACAGGCCTGGGGCGAGACGGTCGCCCGGCGCCACGGACTCGGCGATGCTGGTTGAGGCCAGGCAAAGCCGCTAGAATCCGGGCGATTTCAGCGGGGGGATGTGTGTGAAGTTCAGGGGCTCCCATATCCTTTCCGTCGCGCAGTTCGCGCGCGACGACATCCAGCGGATTTTTCGTATCGCCGACCGCATGGAGCCCTACGCCCAGCGCCGACGGGTCACCCGCGTGCTCGAGGGAGCGATTCTCGGCAACATGTTTTTCGAGGCCAGTACCCGCACCCGCATCAGCTTCGGCTCCGCCTTCAACCTGCTGGGCGGCGAGGTACGGGAGTCGGTGGGCATGGATAGCCTGTCCCTGGTCAAGGGAGAGTCGCTCCAGGACACCGCGCGCGTGCTGTCCGGTTTCAGCGATGTGATCTGCATGCGCCACCCCCTGGCGGGATCGGTGGCGGAATTTGCCGGCGCGAGCCGGGTGCCGGTACTGAACGGCGGCGACGGTAGCAACGAGCATCCGAGTCAGGCCCTGCTCGATCTCTACACCATCGAGAAGGAAATGGCCGGCCGTGGTCGCGGCATCGACGGTCTGCGCATTGCCATGGTCGGCGACCTCAAATATGGCCGTACCGTGCATTCCCTGAGCAAGCTGCTGACGCTGTTCGAGCGGGTCCATGTAGTGCTGGTATCGCCCCCGGAGCTGCGGATGCCGGCGCCACTGGTTGATGAACTGCGGGCTTCCGGCCAGCGTGTGGATGAGTCGCAGAACCTGGAGGCGAGCATCGCCCATGTGGACATTGTCTACTCCACCCGGATTCAGGAGGAACGCTTTCCGGATCGCGAGCAGGCCGACAGCTATCGCGGTCGCCTGCGCCTGAACCAGGCAATCTATACCCAGCACTGCGAACCCAACACCGTCATCATGCATCCGCTGCCGCGGGATTCCCGCGCCGAGGCCAACGAGCTCGACCGCGATCTCGATCAGAATCCCAACCTGGCCATTTTCCGCCAGACCGACAATGGCCTGCTGATTCGCATGGCCCTGTTCGCGCTGGTGCTGGACGTGGTCGATCTGGTCGACAAGTACGCTCGGGAAGTGCCCTGGCATACCCCGAACCGGGGCACCTGAATGGCTGTGGAAACGCCGGCGGCGATCAACGCCGACCCCTTCGCCGACATCCGGCCCTACCGGGACGACGAGGTGCCCGGTGTGCTGGCGCGCCTGCGCCGCGATCCGGAGTTCGCCAACGTCCTGATGCAAATGTTCCTGCCGCGGCTTGGGCGCTACTGCATGCCGCTGGGCCGTATCCTGGTGCGCCTCGCGCTGTGGCGGGTACTACATGGCATCCGCACCGTGGGGGACTTTCAGCGGCTGATCGAGCGCCACTTGCGGCCCCATATGGGGAGAGTCGCGACCGCGCTGACGGTCAGCGGTCTGGATCGGCTGGACCGGACCCGGGCACACGTCTACATCAGCAATCACCGCGATATCGCCATGGATCCGGCACTGGTCAATCTCATGCTTTACGGCAACGGCATGGACACGGTGCGCATCGCCATCGGCGACAACCTCCTGAGCAAGCCATTCGCAAGCGATCTGATGCGCATCAACAAGAGCTTTATCGTCAAGCGCGCGCCCCAGGGCCGCCGCGAGAAGCTCGCTGCCTTGCAGCAGCTTTCGGCTTACATCCGTCATTCCGTGGTCACCGAGCGCTGTTCGGTGTGGATTGCCCAGCGCGAAGGACGCGCCAAGGATGGGATCGATGTCACCGAGACCGCCATCCTGAAAATGCTGGCCCTGAGCCGCCCACCGGGAGAGGACGTGACCCAGGCTCTCGACGAACTCCGTCTGGTGCCGGTGGCGATCAGCTATGAATTTGATCCCTGCGACCGCGACAAGGCTCACGAACTGCACGCCATGCGGACCGAGGGCGAATACTGCAAGGGCGCGCACGAAGATCTCCAGAGCATTTATCGCGGCATCATGGGCGCGAAGGGCGCGGTGCATGTGGCATTCGGCGCACCGCTGCCGCGGGGGTTGGTCACCGTCGAAGCCGCAGCCGCCGCGATCGATCGCGAGATTCTGCGCGAATACCGGCTCCATGCGACCAACTTCGCCGCTTACTCCCTATTGTACGGAGCGGATCAGCGCGCAGACGCGCTGCGCGCGACCCTGGAACAGCAGCCCGGCTGGGCGGCTTCCGAGCAGCAGTTTCACGCCCGCCTCGCCGATGTGCCCGAGGCTGAGCGCGACATTTTTCTGGCGATGTATGCCAATCCCCTGCGCCGACGCCTGGAGCTCGCTACCTGATATGGCGCTCGCCGCCGAACTCAGGGAACACATTCAGGCCGGCTATCGCGCCTTTCTCGCCAAGCGCGGGTTGCGGCCCCGCGCCGGACAACGCCAGATGATCGCCGCCATTGCGGGCTTTCTCGGCGAGCGCGAGGACAATCCGGACGCCCGGGTGTGCGTCGTCGAAGCCGGAACCGGCACCGGCAAGACGCTCGCCTATCTGTTGGCGGCGCTCCCGCTGGCGCGCGCGCAGGGCAAGAAGCTGGTGATCGCCACAGGCACGGTGGCGCTCCAGGCGCAACTGGTGGATCGCGACATTCCCGATCTGTTGGCGGCAACTGGCTGGGATCATGCCTTTGCACTTGCCAAGGGTCGCGGCCGCTATCTGTGTCCGCTGCGGCTGGAGCAGTGCGAGGCCCAGACCAGCCAGACGCGCAGTGGCCAGTTCCTGTTCGAGGATGAGCTCGCGTTCGTGCCAGGTGCCGATGACGAACGGCGCATCGAAGCACTGGGCCGCGCCTGGCGTGAGGGCGAATGGGACGGCGATCGCGATCGCTGGGAGCAAACCCTGCCCGATTCCCTGTGGCGGGCGCTCTCCATCGACGGCCGTCAGTGCGGTGGCCGGCGCTGTCGCCTGATCGCGTCCTGCTGCTATTACCGTGCGCGGTCGACGGTGGATGCGGCGGATTGCATCGTCGCCAATCAGGATCTGGTGATGGCGGATCTGGCGCTCGGCGGCGGTGTGGTGTTGCCGGCGCCGGAAGAAACCATCTACGTGTTCGACGAAGCCCACCGGCTCGGGGACACCGCGCTGGCCCACTTTGGCGCCCAATGCGGACTGGAGGCGACCGGCGACTGGCTGGAGCGTCTGGAGACCCAGAGCGCGCGCAACGCCGCCCGGCTGGCGGTGGCGCCGGAGGATGCCGCCCGCGCGCAGGCACTGGTGCCCCCGGCGGCTGCCGCGGCGCTCCTGCTGCGGCAGACCATGCCTTTGTTCGCGCTGCTGCTGGCGGACGCCCGGAATTCCCGCTACCGCTTTGCCGGTGGCCTGGTACCGGATGCACTGCGTGTCCCGAGCGGCGAGCTGGCGGCGTGCTTCGGCAGTCTCGTACAAAATCTGGAGCGTTGCCGCGAGGGCCTGGAGGCGGCACTGGAAAAAACGGAATTCCCGCTCCCCCGGCCGGAACTCGAAGCGCATTTCCAGGCAGTCGGCCAATGGCTTGGCCGCGCCGAGGGGATCGCGCGGCTGTGGCGGGCCATGGCCGAGCCCGACCTGCCCGTTGTCCCGCCGCTGGCGCGCTGGGTGGCGCGGGAGGCGAATGGCGAACTGCGGGTCGTCATCGCGCCGGTCAGCGCCGGGCATACGCTTGCCGAGCAGCTCTGGTCGCGCTGCCATGCGGCGGTGCTGACCTCCGCCACGTTGCGGTCGCTGGGCAGTTTCGACCGCCTGCGGCTGGATACGGGTATCCCGGAAGGCAGTGCCACCCATGCGCTGGCGGGCGGCTTCGACTACCGGCGGCGCGCCGTGCTGGCGATCCCGGCGGAGGCCGTCGATGGCGGCGACAATGAAGCCCACACCGCGGCGGTGAGCGCCCTGCTGCCGGCGTTGCTGGGCGTGGAGTCCGGCGGCAGCCTGGTGCTGTTCGCCTCGCGCCAGCAACTGGAGCGGGTACGTCAGGCCTTGCCCGCGGCGCTGGCGGAGTGCCTGCTGGTACAGGGCGAACTGCCGGTGGCGGAGATCATCGCCCGCCACCGGACGCGCGTCGATGGCAGCGCGCGCAGCGTGATCTTCGGTCTGGCGAGCTTTGCCGAGGGTATCGATCTGCCGGGCGATTACTGCCGCCACGTGATCATCGCCAAACTGCCGTTTGCGGTGCCCGACGACCCGGTGCAGGAGGCCCGCGCGGAGTGGATCCAGGCCGGCGGCGGCAACGCCTTTCGCACCCTGTCCCTCGCCGACGCCTGCCTGCGTCTGGTGCAGGCCTGCGGACGCCTGTTGCGCACGGAGGCAGACAGCGGCCGGGTCACCATTCTGGATCGGCGGCTGATCTCGAAAAGCTACGGACGTGAACTGCTGGCGGCGCTGCCGCCCTTCGGGCGGGAATGATTCAGCCGCGCGTGGCCCGGGTCACTGGCGGCGCAATCGCGATACCGAGCGTGGCGGCGCGCGCGCCTGCCGCGCGACAGATGCCGTCGACATCCAGCCCCACCTGCGTCAACTGCGCGCTCCGGGTGTCGTGCTCGATGAAGGCGTCGGGTAACCCCAGATGCAGGATGGGGGTGGTGCGGCCACAAGCCGCCAGGTACTCGGCGACGCCGGCCCCGGCGCCACCTGCGATGACATTGTCTTCCACGGTGATCAGCAACTGGTGAGCGTCCGCCAGTTGCGCAATCAGCTCGACATCCAGGGGCTTCACGAAACGCATGTCCGCGACACTGGCATCCAGGCGCTCGGCCGCCGCCAGCACGGTAGGCAGCAGGGCGCCGAAGTTGAGTAGCGCGATGGCGCGCCCGCTGCGGCACCGGCGGCCGCGGCCGATGGGCAGCGGCTCCAGGCCGGGATCGACGGCGACGCCTGGGCCGGTGCCGCGCGGATAGCGCACCGCCGCCGGACCCGGATGCCGAAAGCCGGTATTGAGCAGCTGGCGGGTTTCGTTTTCGTCGGACGGCGCCATCACGATCAGGTTGGGGATGCAGCGCAGATAGCTCAGGTCGAAGCTGCCGGCGTGGGTGGGGCCGTCTTCGCCCACCAGCCCGGCGCGGTCGATGGCGAACAGCACATCGAGATTCTGCAAGGCGACATCGTGAATCAACTGGTCGTAGGCGCGTTGCAAAAACGTGGAGTAGATCGCCACCACGGGTTTCATCCCCTCGCAGGCGAGGCCGGCGGCCAGGGTGACGGCGTGTTGCTCGGCGATGGCGACATCCTGAAAACGCTCGGGAAAGCGCTGGGCGAATTCCACCATCCCCGAACCTTCGGTCATCGCCGGAGTGATGCCCACCAGGCGTGGCTCCGCGCTGGCCATGTCGCACAGCCAGACGCCGAACAGATCCTGGTACTTGGGTTTGTGGGGAGGGGGGTTGTGGGGCGGGGGTTTGCGGGGCAGGGGCGGGACCGACGGCGCCGTCGGTTCGATCTTGGTCAGGGCGTGGTAGCCGATGGGGTCGGCCTCGGCGGGGAGAAAACCCTTGCCCTTGACGGTGGCAACGTGGAGCAGCACCGGACCCGTCACCTGTTTGAGATTGGTCAGGGTGTTCACCAGCAACGGCAGGTTGTGGCCGTCGATGGGGCCGATATAGGTGAAGCCGAGCTCCTCGAACACGATGCCGGGCGCGACCAGGGCTTTCATCAGCTCCTCGGTCTTGCGCACCAGGGTCGCGGTGGAGGGAAAGGCTTTCAGTACGCGCTTGCCGGCCTCGCGCACCCAGTTGTAGGGCCGACTCGACCACAGTTTCGAAAAATAGGTCGAGAGTCCACCCACGTTCCGGGAGATCGACATCTGGTTGTCGTTCAGCACCACCAGCAGATCGAGGTCCAGATGGGCGCTGTGATTGAGGGCCTCGAACGCCATGCCGGCGGTCATGGCACCGTCGCCGATCACGGCGATGGCGCGCCGTTCGCTGCCGGTCAGGCGCGCGGCAAGCGCCATGCCCAGGGCGGCACTGATTGAGGTGCTGGAGTGACCGACGCCGAAGGTGTCGTATTCGCTTTCACTGCGTCTGGGAAAGCCGGCGATGCCACCGCCCCGGCGCACACTCAGAATCTCTTCGCGCCGCCCGGTGAGGATTTTGTGGGGATAAGTCTGGTGGCCTACATCCCATACCAGGCGGTCGTCCGGGGTGTTGAAGACGTGGTGCAGCGCGATGGTCAGCTCGATCACGCCGAGGCCGGCGCCAAAATGGCCGCCGGTCTGGCCGATGGCATAGAGCAGATAGGCGCGCAGTTCATCGGCGAGCAGTTCCAGCTCGTCGAAGCTCAACGGACGCAGCGCTGCCGGGCTCGCGATGGTGTCGAGCAGCGGTGTCGCCGGGCGGACCCGGGGGATGTCGGTAAAGCTGAGTGCCATGGCAGGAGGGGTGCGCGGGGGCGGGAATTCTACCGCAAATGCCCGCGCTGCAATCAGTCGCGCCGGACCACCGCGTAGTCGGCGAGCTGACGCAGGACGTCGGCGCGCGCGCCGAAGTGGGCAATCGCGGCCAGACTGCGGGCATGCAGTTCACGCAGGCTGGCGCGCGCTGCCTCCGGACCCAGCAGTGTAACGAAGGTGGCTTTTTCCAGACGTTGGTCGGCACCGCTGTGCTTGCCCAGAGTAGCGGTGCTTTCCTCCGCGTCGAGGAGGTCATCGCGTACCTGAAAGGCGAGCCCCAGTTGATGTCCATAGTCATCGAGGGCGGCAAGCAGGGTGGCATCTTCCGTGCCGGTCGAAATGGCGCCCATGACCACGCTGGCGGCAATCAGGTCGCCGGTCTTGCGGCGGTGCATGGTTTCGAGCGCACCCCGATCCAGCTTTTTCCCCGTGGCCTGGAGGTCCATGGCCTGCCCCAACACCATTCCCTGTGCCCCGGCCGCGTGGGCAAGTCGCTGGATCAGGCGCAGCGTTGCTTGCGCCGGCAACGAATCGATGGCGCTGAGCTGCGTGAACGCCAGCGCCTGCAGCGCGTCACCGGCCAGGATCGCCATCGCCTCGCCGAACACGAGATGGCAGGTGGGGCGGCCGCGGCGCAGATCGTCGTCATCCATGGCGGGCAGGTCATCGTGAATCAGCGAATAGGTGTGCAGCAATTCCACGGCCACAGCCACCCGATCGGTGGCGGCGGAAGGCTCTCCCGCCGCTGCCGCTGCGGCATAGGCAAGGCAGGGGCGCAGGCGTTTGCCGCCGCCCAGCAGGCTGTGTGCCATGGCGGCGATCAACGGAGGCGGGTCGGTATCCGGGATAGAGGGTGGGGCGCGGTCAGCGGTCAGGGCGGCGGCGAGTTGTGGTTCGAGCCGCGCGCGGCACGCGCAGAGGAAGTCGGTCAGCGTGCCGGTCACTCGGCGTCAGCCTCTCCGGAGGAGACGGTAAAAGCAGTCGCGGTCGGGCTTTCACCCGCATCACCCTGCGTAAGCAACAACACACGTTGCTCGGCCTCGCGCAGCGCCTGCTGGCATTGCCGCGTGATGCGAACACCTTGCTCGAAGCGGTCCAGCGCTTCATCCAGGCTGAGCTTGCCTTCTTCCAGCACGGCGACAATGGCCTCAAGCTGGCGGAGATTCGCTTCGAAATCCGGTGCTTTCTTTCGGGTAGCCAAGGCAATATCCCGGTTGCGGGCAATCCAGCCAGCACCCTAACCGAGGGCTCAAAGATGGTCAATGTAATGGTCGTGTGCGATATATCCTACAGCAGGACGAGGCGTTTTCGGACTGGGAGTCACGCGGGTTGCGCCACATGATGCCTCCCGCAAGGACACGCGGAATATGGAAGTTGCTCTGGTGCAAGGACGGTTGCCAGGGGGCGGGGATGTTGCGTAGGAACGGGCAGCCGGTACGGATTGCTGGCGCGCGGGGAATCGGGGCACATGGAGTGCTTTGCCGCGGCGGGGCCCGGAGCCTGGAAAGGATGTCGTCAGGCGGGGACAGGGAAGTTGCAGGATGTTCCCCGCGTTGTTCTTGATCTAGTGAAGCGTTTGGTACCTTTATTTCTTAATGCCTTTGGCGCCCTTTTGTTTCTCCAGCAAAAGGGCGCTTTTCTTTTGCGGAGTTCGTTTCCGCCGCGGAGACGAACCGGCGCGGCACCGGTCGCTGTGTATTGACAGCTTTCCGCGGTTCCCTATGATGAGGCACGGTTTGCGTCGACTGGTGGAGGGTACCGACTTCAGCGCACGATCGATGGCAGCGAAGTTGTTCGCGAATGCTGTGCCATCCGGCAGGCCAGCGTGGCGGGTTGTGTTGCGCGGCATCGGGGAGGGGTTTCGGATCCGGCGCGCGCCGGTGAGCGAGGCCGCATGAATCTCGTGCCGGAACTGATGGTGGTGGACCGGCAGCCGAAAATACTGCGGTTGAATCTCGCGGGTCTGCCCATCGAGTGGCTCAACTGGCAGGAAGCGGTTTGCCTCTATGCACGCGATCTCGTGGCCTGGTCCCTGGGCGACATCGTGCAGAAAGTTTACGGCGGTCTGAGCCGTGCGACGGGGACGCGGTCGCTGATCGAACTGCCCAGCATCATTGCCTGCGGCGGTGGTCAGATGGCGCGGCCACGGACCAATTACCCGCTCACCAATCCGGCGCTGTTTGCCCGGGATCGCTTTCACTGCCTGTATTGCTCGCGCCAGTTTGCCGCTGGCGCCCTCACCCGCGACCATGTGGTGCCGCTGTCGCGCGGTGGCCGCGACCGCTGGCAGAATGTGGTTGCTGCCTGCCGCCGCTGCAACCAATTCAAGGGTAATCGACTGCTCGAGGAAATTGGCTGGGAGCTGGTGGCGCTGCCCTACCGACCCAACAACGCGGAATACCTGGCGCTGATCAATTCGCGGCGGATCCTCGCCGACCAGATGGATTTTCTGGCCGCGCAGTTTTCCAGCAACAGCCGCCGGCTGATCTGACCCCGAGGCGCGGAAGCGGCCCACGCCTCGGAGCTTCCGGAACTATTTGAATACCGGCTTGCGCTTTTCGCGAAACGCCGCGACACCTTCGCGGGTGTCGTCATCCAGAAACAAAAACGGCATCACGTCCTTGGCGTAGGTGATGTCGGCGCCGCCGAGCTCCCGGTTGTACACCGATTTGGCGTAGCGGATCGCCATCTGTGGCTTGCCGGCCAGCTTGTCCGCCAGTTCCAGCGCGCGGGTGAGCAGGTCGGCGTGGGGGACGACCTCCAGCACCAGACCCATGGCTTGCGCTTCCTGTGCCGAAACGGGCTCGCCGAGCATGCTCAGGTACTTGGCGCGCTGGCGTCCGACCAGTTCGGCCAGACGCACGATGGCGAAACCGGGCAACAGGCCGAGCTGGATTTCCGGCACCGCGAAGCGGGCGCGCTCGGAAGCGATGATGAAATCGCAGGCGATGGCGATCTCGAAGCCGCCGCCGTAGGCGAAGCCGTTGACGGCGGCGATCACCGGCTTGCCGATGTTTTCCGGCAGCGCCAGCACGTCGAGCACCTTGTCGATGAATTCGCGGGCGTAGCGGGTGGTGAATTCGAAGCCGCTGATGTCGGCGCCCGCGCAGAAGGCTTTCTCGCCCGCGCCCGTCACGACCAGGACGCGGACCGCGTCGTCATCGCGCGCAGCGGCGAACGCGGCGGTGAGACCCGAGCGAATGCCAGGGCTCAGCGCGTTCAGCTTGCTCGGTTCGTCGAGGGTAATCAGGGCGGTGGTGCCGTGCCGTTCGTAGTTCACGCTGTCGTAGCGCATCGCGGTCTCCCGGACAGGAATGAAGGCCGCATTGTGCCACGCGCACCGCTGGCAGGGGGTCGTTAGCGGTTGTGCACGAGTGTCTCGGCCAGCGCGGCCAGTTGCGGGAGCGGGCCGGCGCCGGCCTGGTGCGGCAGTGCGATGACCGCCATTCCAAGCCAGTGCGCGAGCTCGACCGCGTTGTCGAGCCGGGGGTCGAGCACGGGATCCAGTTGATTCAGTACCACGGCGGCCAGCATCAGGCCGCGACGCTCGATAGCCTCGGCGGTGACCAGCACCTGATGGACCGCGCCCAGCCGATCCGCGGCGACCAGGACCACGGGCAGCCCGAGCCGCTGGGCGAGATCCGCATTGAGCGCGTCCCGGGTGAGCGGCGAAAGAAAGCCACCGGCCCCTTCGACGACCAGAAAGTCTCCGGTACCCACTTCATCCCGGCAGGCGGCGACCAGTTGTTCGAGATTCAGGGACTGGCCGGCGAGCGCGGCCGCGCGGGTCGGCGAGACGGGCGCTTCCAGCGGAAAGGCGCAGACGCGATCCAGGGCTTCACGGTTGCCGGCGGCCGCCCGGAGGGCGAGAGCGTCGGCCGGGAGCAGTTCGTTACCCTGGCGGGCGCAACCGGATTCCACCGGTTTGCGCGCGCGGATGCGTATGCCGCGGCGGACCAGCTCGTGAATCAGCAAGGTTCCGATACGGGTTTTACCCACGCCGGTGTCGGTGCCCGTGATGAACAGGCCCCGTGTCACGGCTGCAGCCCGGCAGAGCGGATCGCGCGCCGGCCCGGCGGCGTGGTCAGGCGGTCGCCCGGCGCGCTTGCCACCATTCCAGGAAGCCTTCGAGGATCGAGTACACCGGGGGAATCACGACCAGGGTCAACAGCGTGGAGGATACCATCCCGCCGATCACCGCAATCGCCAGCGGGCGGTTGGTCTCGGATCCGGCGCCGACGCCCAGCGCCGCGGGCACCATCGCCAGGATCACCGTCAGGGAGGTCATCAGCACGGGCCGCAGGCGAATCGGGCAGGCGGTCAGCAGCGCCGCGTCCACGCCCAGCCCCTGCTGGCGCCGCTGGTTGGTGATGTCCACCAGCAGGATGGAGTTCTTCGCCACCAAACCGATCAGCAATACCAGACCGATCATGGAGTAGGTGTTGAGTGTCTGTCCGGTGAGCCACAGCGCCGCAATCCCGCCCACCATGGCGAGGGGTTGGGCGGTCATGATGATGAAAGGCTGCAAAAACGAATTGAACTGGCTGGCGAGCACCATGTACAGGAGCACGGTGGCCAACATGAAGGCGAACAGCATGTTGCTCGCCGTCTTGGCAAACTCCTCCGACTGCCCCTTGAATTTCAGGTTGTACCCGGGGGTGAGAATGGCATCGGCGTGCTCCCGCACCTTGGCGATGGCAGTGGCCAGCGGGATCTGCGGTTTGCCATAGAAGGGCGCCGAGTAGCGCAAATCGTAACGCGGTATCGACGCCGGGCCGAGGGTTTCATCCAGCGAGGCGACAGTGTCGATGCGAATCATCTGACCTTCACGGCTGCGCAGATAGATCTTGCTCAGGTCGGCGCGGTTGCGGAAAGCGGCTTCGTCACCCTTGAGGCGCAAGTCATAGCGCTCGCCGTCGCCCGGATCGTCGTTGTATTTGGCGGCATCCACGCCGCCGATCATGACGTTAACGGCGGTGGCGACGTCCAGGGCGGAGAACCCCAGGTCGGCGGCGCGGACGCGGTCGATATCGAGCTTGAACTGGGGCAGATCCAGGTTCAGATCCAGATCCACATAGCCGAATCCAGGTTCGGCGAGCAGGCGCTGCTGCAGCTCCCGCGCCAGTCGGCCGACTTCGACCAGGTTGGGCCCACGGATAACAAATTGCAGCGGTTCACCTCGGGTTCCTCCCAGGCTGGGAATCGGGATCGGAAAGGCCCGCACACCGGGGATGGCGGCAAACTCGGCGCCCAGTTCCTTGAGGAGATCCTGCTGGCTGATGGCGCGCGTGTCCTTGGGCGTCATGCGCGCAAACCCCCAGGCTTCGTTCATCTGCCGGCCGCTGGTGCCGACGCCGACAAAAAACGACTGCACGACATCGTTGTGACGAGCCAGCACCGCCTCGACTTCGTCGACTTTGCCCAGCACATAATCGATGCCCGAGCCCAGCGGCGCGCGTACCATTACCATGAAGCGGCTCTCATCCTGCTCCGGAGAGAATTCCTTGCCGATATCCTTGAGAAAAAATACGCAGCCCAACACAGTCAGCCAGGTGATTCCAACCACCGTCCAGCGCCAGCTCAGCGCGAGGGCGAGCAGCTTTGTGTAAAAATTTTCCATGGCACGGAATGCGCGCTCCAGCCAGTGGTAGAGGCCTTGATGGTGCTCTTCTACCTCGAGAAAGCGTGAGCAGAGCATGGGCGTGAGGGTCATGGAGACAAACCAGGACACCAGCACGCCCGCCGCTACCACCACGGCGAAGGACTCGAAGAAGCGACCGATGATCCCGCCCATGAAAATGACGGGAACGAAAATCGACACCAGCGAGAGCGTTGCCGCCAATACAGCAAAGACCACTTCGCGAGTGCCGTTGATGGCCGCGCTGTACGGATCCGGGTCCAGGCCCTCACGGTGACGGTAAACGTTCTCCAGCACCACGATGGCATCGTCGACCACGATCCCGATCAGCAGCAGCAATGCCAGCAAGGTCATCGAGTTGAGGGTGTAGCCCATGAAGTAGATCAGGGCCACCGAGCCCAGCAGGGAGACCGGGATGGCGACGGCGATGATCAGCGTCGAGCGGACATTTTTCAGGAACAGCCATACCACCAGTGCGGTCAGCAGGGTGCCGAGTAGCAGGTGTTCTTGCAGGGCGGCCACCAGCTCGCGTACGAATACGGAGTCATCGGACGAGATCGACAGCTTCAGTCCGGGTGGCAACTGCGGGTTGATCTCGGTTTCGATGCGCCGATAGACCTCATCCACGATGGCTACGGTGTTGGCGTCCGACACCTTGACGATACCCAAACCCACCGATTCGCGACCGTTGAATTTGGCCGCGCTGCGGCGGTCCTCCAGGCCGTCGGTAACGCTGGCGATATCCACGAGATGCAGGGGTGCGCCATCGCGGTAGGCGACGACAAGCGCTTCGAGATCCCGCACCTTGTGGTATTCGAGATCGAGCTTGACCAGGTGTTCGCGTCCGCCGCTGGTGAGAAAGCCGCCCGCCATCATGAAGTGCTCGTTGCGGATCGCCGCGAGCACTTCGCTGGTGGTCACATTGAAGGCGGCCATGCGTTCGGGATCGAGGTTGACGCGCACCGTGCGTTCGCGTTTGCCGCCGATCTGCACTTCCCCCACGCCATCGATGGTTTCCAGCGTCTTCTTTATATTGTTGATGGCATAGGTGTTGAGCTGTTGCAGGGTGCGATCACCTTCGAGGGCCAGCCACATGATGGGCTGTGCCCCGAACTCGACTTTTGCGACGACCGGGGGGTCGGCATCGGAAGGTAATTGCCCCAGCACCTGGTTGACCTTCGACTGCACCTCGTTGAAAGCGATGTTGATGTTCTTGTCGAGGTTGAAAGTCACCACCACGCTGGAGGTACCCGGACTCGAACTCGACTCGATGTGTTCGATCCCCGGCACGCTGTTGACGGCGGTTTCGATCACATTCGTGAGGGCCGCGTCGATGACTTCTGGAGAAGCGCCGGTCAATGTGGTGGTCACTGCCACCAGGGGAAATTCGGTGTAGGGAAACCGGTCGACTCCGAGGCGTTGGTAACCGATGACGCCAAACAGCACCAGCACCGCCGACAGCATGGTAGTAAGGACATGGCGGCTGATCGAAAGCGCGGGAAGGTTCATGGCTCAGTCGGCTCGCACCGTCTTGCCAGCCGGGCTAACCGTCACGGGAGCGCCCTCGGTGAGGAAGCTGGCGCCGGCGACGACGACCAGATCAGTCGCGGTCACGCCGGAGCGAATTTCCACAAAATCGTCGACAAAGACCCCGGTTTCCACCGCCCGCTGATGCGCCGCGCCGGCCTCGACCACATAGACCACATTGCCGGCCGGTCGCGGCACGACGGCGGCCTCGGGGACCAGCAACGCTCCGGGCCGTCGGGCGATGACGATGCTCGCGTTGACGCTGCCGCCCGGTTGCCAGCCGCCGGGATTCTCCACCATGGCGAGTACGTCGAGGGCGCGATTGCGGACGCCGATGGTGGGGCGGATTTCCGATATGGAGCTCGTCACCCGGGTGTCCGGAGCGAGCGGGGAATAGAGTTCGATTTCCTGGCCCACCGAAAGCTTGCTGGCCAGGGTTTCCGGCAATGGCACACGGGCGCGGAGGCGATTTGAGGTGGTGATGCGGAACAGCGGGTCGCCCACCTTGACGAAATCCCCGGGGCTGGCCAGCTCGGCGTCGACCACGCCGTTGTAGCGCGAGAGCACCCGGGTTTTCGTCAGTGCGCGCTCGCTCTGTTCCAGTCGTGCCTGCGCCGCCTTGATCTGCTCGTCCAGGGCGCGCAGCTGGGCGACCGCTTCATCGTGGCGATCCATCGAGATCTGATGGCCGGCCAGCAGGGCCTGGTAGCGCTCGACGGTACGGCGCTGATTGTCCCGCAGTGCAGTTAGCTGCCGCAGCTCGGCGCCGGCAGCTGCGGCAGCTATGCGGTAGTCCTCGGGATCGAGCTCCGCGATCAGCTGGCCTTCCGTGACGCGCTCGCCGGTTTTGGCCAAACCTCGGAGAATCCTTCCCTCCACTTCAGCGGCCACTTCCGGGGTGATCAGGCTCTCGAGCTGTCCGACCGAGCGCTCGGTCACCACGACGTCCTGCCGCAGCGGTGGCGCGGCTGTGACCGCAGTGGTGTGGCCGGCCGGCGCTGTCGCAGCAGCGGGTGCTTCGGATTTCCCGGGCTCGCAGGCCGTCAACGCCAGAATGGTGATCAGCAGGGCGGAGTCACGTCTACGCAGGGTGATCAACATATATTGCCGGCGTTCTCGGGGCGAGCAGGTGCTCGGGGCCAATCGGTCAAGGAGTAAATGCAAATGTCAAGGAGATTTCGGAAGCTTGGCTGAATCGCGGGGCTTCTTGCGCGGCACGTCGATCTAGGCCGGGTATTGGACGCTAGAACGCGCCAGAGAGTCAAACGGCCTCTCCGCTCGGCGGGTGTATGGCCGGGCCTATCCGCCCGGCGGTTTGCGTGTCCCGTAGTTGACGCAGGCCAATTGGCCGCTCCAAAAACAGGTTGCCCCCCCAATCCCCTTTGTGATTGAATCAATCCAATCCGGCATAAGCGGACTTTCGGTAGTAAGGGTCATTCACCAATACCGCGTTGTCTCGCCTAACACATTGTCGCAGAAGCAATTTTTTAACCTTACATGCCATAACTGGTTTGTAGACCGCATCATCAACCTTTCAAACGATAGCAAGGGGGAAACATTGGCTACTTGGAAAGAAGAAACCGTTAAGGTCGCCGGCAGCGAGCTGGTTGTCGTCCGGGGTGGGTCCGGCAAGCCGCTGCTGGTGCTGCATGACGAAATGGGCTACACCGGCTGGATGGGCTGGAATGAGGAACTTGCCAAGAGTCGCGAGCTGATCATTCCGCTGCAGCCCGGCTTCGGCAAGTCGCCGCGCCTCGATTGGGCCTGGCGGCACCGGGACGTCGCCAATTTTTATCAGAACATGATTCGCGAACTGAACCTGGGCAAGGTCGATCTACTCGGCTTTTCCGCCGGGGGCTATATCGCCGCGGAAATGGCGGCTGCCAACCCCGAACAGTTGGCGAGCCTGACCCTGGTGGGCCCCATGGGCATCAAGCCCGACAAGGGCGAGATCTACGACATGTTCGCCTGTACCATCAACACCTATCTGCGCACCAGTGTCGCCAGCCAGGACAACGAGTTCAAGAACATCTACGGCGGCGAGATGACGCCGGAGCAGTTCGAGTTGTTCGAGGACGCCCGCGCCGAGAGCGCGCGCATCGGCTGGGAGCCCTACATGTTCAACCCCAGCCTGCCCTGGCTGCTGCGCAGCGCCGCCAACGTGAAGCTGCCCACCCTGTTGATCCGCGGCAGCGACGACGGCATCGTCCCGGAAGATTGCATCCGCAAGTACAAGGAAGCGCTGCCGCAGGCCCAGGTGGTATCCATCGCCGGTGCCGGCCACCGGGTGGAGATCGAAAAGAAAGACGAATTCGTCGCCGCAGTCAAGAAAATTCTCGCCTAACCTCACGGAGGTCTGAGTCATGCAAATTGCACATTTTACCGAGCGCCCGATGCGCTATATCCCCGAAGCGCCGGTGCTGCAAAACCGCGCGTTTTTTGGGGTTTCCAACAAATACTTCGATGCCGAGAAATCCGCGCACGATTACAACTTCTATCTGGACGAAGCCTGTTACTGTGAAGAAGTGGGTTTCGACGCCGTTGCGCTGAACGAGCACCACGGCAACCCCTTCTGCTCGGGCAACGTGCTTACCACCGAGGCAGCGATCCTGGCGCGCATCACCTCCAAGGTGAAGATCGTGCTGATCGGCACCCCGCTCCCGGTCATCAAGCACCCGTTGCGCGCGGCCGAGGAACTGGCGACCATTGATGTCATTTCCCGTGGTCGCCTGGTATCCGGCTGGGTACGCGGTGCGGGCAGCGAGCAGTTCTTCAACAACGCCAACCCCGCCTACAACCGCGAGATGTTCAACGAGGCTCATGAGTTCATCATGCAGGCCTGGACCCGCGAAGGACCCTGGCGCTATGAAGGCAAGCACTTTCATTACCGCCATGTGAACCCCTGGGTCAAGCCTTACCAGAAGCCGGTACCCCAGCAGTGGATCCCCGGCGTGCTGAGTCCGGAAACCATTCTGTGGTGCGCCGAGAAAGCCTATCCCTATCTGGGATTGGGCACCGCGCTCGGACCGACCTGCGACATGTGGGATATGTATGCCGACAAGGCAGCGGAACTGGGTTATCAGGCGGGTCCGGAGAACTTCGGCTACCTGTTGCCCGTGTTCTGCGCCGACACCGACGAGAAGGCACAGGAGCTCGGTCGCGGCTTCATTTACGGCGGCGGTCAGAACGCATTCTCCCGTCCCGAGCACACCCTGCCCCCGGGCTACAACTCGAAGGCGGCGATTCGCATGCTGGCGAACCAGCCAGGCGGTAGCTGGCTCGGCGTCAGCAAGGCCAAGATGATGGCCGGCCAGGAGGATTCCTGGGATGCGTCGGCGTATGAAGGCCTGCGGCAGAAGCTGATCAAGGGCTACGAAAAAGTGCAGGAAAATCTGCAAGTGGTGGTCGGCAGCCCCCAGACCTGCATCAAGAAAATCACGGACATTCTCAAGGTTATCCGCCCCGGGGTGTTCACGGTGTTCGCGGTGCAGGGCACTGTCGGAGACAAGGACCGCCTGCGCAGCGTCGAGCTGCTCGGCAAGGAAGTATTGCCGGCGGTACGCGCCTTTGGCAAACAGCAGGATCTGCAAGGCCCCTTCGATCGGAAACCGGGTTCGGTCAAATTGGCACCCGGCACCAAGCGGTTGCCGGTGGTGGATCGCGCGGCTCTGGCGTCGCTCAATCTGCCCTGATAGCCAGCTTCTCCCGGGTAGCTTTTCCCGGGAAGGGCATAAAGAGGGCGCCTTGCGGCGCCCTCTTTTTTTTTCGGTTTTTCCCTTGGATCCGGAGTCAGGCTTCCAGCGCGAAGCCGGCGGTCAGGCCACCGTCCGCGATAAATTCCGAACCGGTGGAGTAGGACGCATCGTCGGAGGCAAGGTAGGCCGCCAGCGTGGCAATCTCTTCCGGCTGGCCAATTCGCTGGAGCGGCACCCGGCCGAAAACCTCGCCGGCAGTCTGGGCGTCCAGTCCGGCACCGGTAATCATCGGGGTGAGGATGCCGCCCGGATGGATGGAGTTGACGCGAATGCCGTCCTTGCCCAGTTCCAGCGCGGCAACCTTGGTCATGCCCCGTACCGCGAATTTGCTGGCGCAATAGGCGGTGCCGCCGGTCATGCCGATGAGGCCGTCGATGGACGAAATGTTGACGATGGAGCCACCGCCCGCCTGCTTCATCGCGGGCGCCACGGTTTTCATGCCGAGAAACACACCGACCTGGTTCACCTGAATGACCTGCATGTACTCTTCGAGCGGACAGTCCGCCAGGTCGGTGACCTTGACGATGCCGGCATTGTTGACCAGCACATTCAGCTTGCCGAACTTGCTGACAGTCGCCTTGACCGCGGCTTGCCAGCTCGCTTCGCTGGTGACATCCAGGCGCAGATAGGCGGCGTTCGCGCCGATTTCGGCCGCTACCGCCTGACCTTCGCTGTCCAGAATATCGCACAGCATCACCTTGGCTCCGCGTTGGGCGAACAGGCGGGCTTCGGCCGCGCCCTGGCCCCGGGCGGCGCCGGTGATCAATGCCACTTTGCCGTTGAGATTGCTCATGATGTGACTCCGTGTGTTATGGGTTGTTGGTTGTCGGTGTTTGGGAAAGCTGTTCCGGCTGGCAGCCCGAGTATGCGCGAGATGGTTTGACGGATAAAATCTGCATGGACAAGGCTGTGCATTGAAAAAGTAAAGCCCGCCAAGTGGCGGGCTTTACTGATTGCGGGATCATGGCGGCACTACCGGATTTTCAGCCGAGCGAGAAGCCCGCGGTGAGACCACCATCGGCGATGAACTCGGAGCCGGTGGAGTAGGACGCGTCATCCGACGCGAGGTAGGCGGCCAGGGTGGCCATCTCCTCGGATTGGCCGATGCGGCCCAGCGGAATTTTCTTGAACGCTTCGACTGCCTGGCTTTGGTTGAGTCCGGTGTCATCGAGGATCTTGGTTTGCACACCACCCGGGTGGAGGGAGTTGACGCGAATGCCGTATTTACCCAGCTCCAGCGCCGCCACCTTGGTCATGCCACGCACGGCGAATTTGGTGGCGCAGTAGGCGGTAGCGCCGTACATGCCCATCAAACCGTCAATGGACGCGATATTGACGATGGAACCGCCGCCGGCTTTCTTCATGGGCTCGACCACTTCGCGCATGCCCAGGAACACACCGACCTGATTGACCTGGACGACTTTCATGTACTCGGGGAGGCTGGTGTCGCCGATCTCCTTGACCGGGGTGATGATCCCGGCATTGTTGACCAGGACATTGAGCTTGCCAAATTTGGCGACCGTGGCAGCGACGACCTCCTTCCAACCGCTCTCGCTGGTGACATCAAGGTGCATATAGGCGGCATTGGCGCCGATTTCGGCCGCGACAGCCTTGCCTTCGGCGTCGAGTACGTCGCACAGCATCACCTTGGCGCCACGTTTGGCGAACAGGCGGGCTTCGGCGGCGCCCTGGCCGCGGGCGGCGCCGGTAATCAGTGCTACTTTTCCGTCGAGACTTGCCATGGCTGGGTTCCCCTGTAGTTGGTAGTTGCGGTAGCTGGATAGCGGTCGACGCCGAGGGCGTCGACACGGTTGTCGGTTTGTCGCTGATCCCGTTTCCAGTCGGCATTGCCGGCCGACGGGGTTGCAAGCGCGGGCCAATATAAAAGTTTTCGGGGGGAAACGCGAACCTCGTGAGTGCCCTGGGCGGGGCTCTGTTACCCGTGAGTCGAGCGTGTACAATCCAAGGTTATCAGCGTCGTCAATCTACATTACAGGGGTTCATCGTGGATATCGGCATCCCGGAGCTGTGCCAGGATTATTCGCGTCTGGCTGCCACGCCGGACGCGGGTGCCACCATCTGACCCCTGTGCCGAACCGCACGCCGGTTCCGCAACGCGCTCGCATTCCCAAACAACAGTAGCAGGAGATTTCCCATGGCACGCTTGAGCCAGTTGAGCCGTTCTGTCGCCGGCAAGATCGTCCACGTCACCGGCGCCGCCAGCGGCATGGGCCGCGCCACCGCGTATCTGTTTGGCGATGAAGGGGCCAAGGTTGCGGTCACCGACCGCTTCGGGGAGGACGCGGAGAAAGTCGCCGCCGCCATCCGCGCGGCCGGCGGTGAAGCCGAGGCCTGGGAGCTGGATGTGGCCGATCCCGACGCCATCATCAATGTCACCCGCGCCATCGGCGAGCGTTTCGGCGGCCTCGATATCCTGGTCAACAACGCCGGTGTCGGGGTTTTCGCCAAGATCGACGGCGACCGCTACGAGGAAAAGTGGAGCTGGGGCATGGATATTCTGCTCAATGGCCCCATGCGCCTTATCCGCGCTTCCCTGCCCATGATCCGCGCATCCACTCACGGGCGCATCATCAATATCGCGTCCACCGAGGGGCTCGGCGCCACCGAGGGCGCGAGCGCCTACACGGTGGCCAAGCACGGCGTAGTCGGTCTGACGCGCGCGCTCGCCGTGGAGTTGGGGCGCGAGGGCATCACCGTCAATTGCGTGTGTCCCGGGCCCATCAACACCAAGCTCACCAGCTTTATCGACGACAAGGACAAGGCGACCTTCGCCCGCCGCAGGGTCGCCCTGCAACGCTATGGCGAGCCCGAAGAAGTCGCCCACGCGACCCTGAATTTCGCGCTGCCGGCCGCATCCTTCATGACCGGGACGACCCTGCAGGTCGACGGCGGTCTCTGGATCCGCAACGCCTAGCGCCCGGAGGACAATATGACCCAGTGGCAGATCGGTGATGTGACCGTCACCAAGATCATCGAAGAAGATGCGCCCGTGCCTGGGCCCTTCGTGTTGCCGGATGCGCAGCCCGCCGCGCTCGCCGAGATCCCCTGGCTGGCGCCGAACTTCGTCACCGAAAAGGGCTGGCTCAAGATGTCGATCCATGCCCTGGTGATCGAGAGCCAGGGACTGCGCATCCTGGTGGATACCTGCGTTGGCAACGACAAGGAGCGCACCACCAAGGCCTGGTCGATGCGCTCGGGTCCGTTTCTGCGGGATCTCGCCGCCGCCGGTTTTGCCCGCGAAAGCATCGACTATGTGATTTGCACCCATCTGCACGTGGACCATGTGGGCTGGAACACCATGCGGGTCGACGGCCGCTGGGTGCCCACCTTTCCCAATGCCCGCTATCTGTTCGGCCGCACCGAATGGGAGGCCTGGAACGCCGATCCCCAGGATGAGCACTTCGGTCCGGTGATGCAGGATTCGGTGACGCCGATCCTGGACGCCGGGCTCGCCGATCTGGTGGCGAGCGACCACCGCGTCAATGACGAAGTCTGGTTCGAGCCGACCCATGGCCACACCAAGGGTCACATCAGCGTGAGGATTGCCTCGCGGGGTGCGGATGCCGTCATCACCGGCGACATGACCCACCATCCCTGCCAGTTCGCGCGTCCGGAATGGCGCTGCTACGCCGACTACGACGCCGCGGCGGCGATCCAGACGCGGCGGGATTTCTACGCCCGCTACGCCGGCACCGGGGTGCTGGTGATCGGCACGCATTTCTCGCCGCCCACCGCCGGCCACATCGTGCGCGACGGCGACAATTACCGGCTCGACTGCTGACGATTTGCTTGGATAGGTGAGGACGGATCATGAAAGCGACGCGTTTTATCGAAGTGGGCCAGCCCATCCAGTTGGTGGATCTTCCCGATCCTGAAGTCGGACCCACCGACGTGCTGGTGCGGATTTCCGGCGCCGGCGTCTGTCACTCCGATCTCCACGTCATCGACGGCGAAGTCGGTGTGCGTCACAAGCCCATCACCCTGGGCCATGAAAACGCCGGCATCGTCGAGTGCGTCGGCAGCCTGGTCACCGAGGTCAAACCCGGCGACGGCGTGGCCGTGTTCGGCGCCTGGGGTTGTGGCGTCTGCGCGCTTTGCGAGCAGGGCGAGGAAAATCTCTGCCAGAAGCCGATTTATCCCGGCGTGATGGTCGATGGCGGCTGGGCGGAAAAACTGCTGGTGCCGCACCCGCGCAATCTGGTCAAGTTGAATGGCCTCGATCCTGTCATTGCCGCGCCCCTCACCGACGCGGCGCTGACGCCCTATCGCGCCGTGCGCAAGGCGCTGTCGCGGCTCGGTCCGGGCCGCACGCTCGCCATCATCGGGGTGGGCGGATTGGGCCACATGGCGTTGCAAATCGCGCGTGCCCTGACGCCCGCGACCCAACTCATCGCGATCGATGTCAGCGACGCAAAGCTCGCCATGGCAAAGGAACTGGGCGCGGATCACTGCGTCAACGCGAAAGCGGAAGTGGGAGCGGCGGTGAAAGCGGCCACCGGCGGTGCGGGCGCCGATGCGGTGATCGACTTCGTCGGCAATGACGCCACCCTCGCCAACGCGGCTGCCAGTGTCGCCATCGCCGGCAAGCTGGTGGTGGTGGGCATCGCCGGTGGTACGCTGCCGTTTTCGTTCTGGAAAATTCCCCTCGAATGCGAAGTCACCACCAGCATCTGGGGCAACCGGCGGGAACTGAAGGAAGTGCTCGAGCTGGCCCGGCGCGGTCTCATCAGGCCGCACATCGAGCGTCAGCCGTTGTCCGCCATCAACGAGGTGATCGCCCGCCTCCACGCCGGCGATGTGCGCGGCCGCGTGGTGTTGACGCCCTGAGCGCGGCGAATTCATTCATTTCATTTGTTGCCAATTCACCTGTCGAGAATGCAGTAAGAGGTACCGCCATGCCGTTATCACCTCCCAAGGCGCGCCGCCATTTGCACACGCGCACCATCGATCTCACCGGCTATTACCGCGACGACGGCCTGTTCGATATCGAGGCCCATATCGTCGATCGCAAGACCTACAGCTACGACAGCCAGTGGCGGGGTGTGGTGGCGTCCGGCTACCCGGTGCACGACATGTCGCTGCGACTTTCCGTCGACGGCGATCTGGTGGTGCGGGAAGTGGAAGCCGTGATGGACGTGCAGCCCTACGATATCTGCTCCGAAGTGCTCGACAACTTTCAGCGCCTGGTGGGATTGCGCATCGGTGCGGGCTGGAACAAGCGCGTCCGTGAGGCGGTGGGTGGCGTCGAGGGCTGCACGCATCTGGGCGAACTGCTGGGGCCGCTCGCCACGGTGACCTTCCAGACCCTGTCCGGGGACTATCCGCGCGAACTGATGGGCAAGCCGCCGCGCCGACGCGGCGGCGCTTCCGGTGACGAGGGCAGCGCCGAGGACGGCGAAGCGCTCTTCATGCTGAACGGCTGCCATACCTGGCGCAGCGACAGCCCGGTGGTGCAGCGGGACTATCCCGCCCATTACACCGGCCCGGTCAGCGACACCCGGGTGGATGTCGTGAAGATCGTCGGCGGCGAGCGGTGACTGCCGCGCCCGCAAGACTGCTTCGGAGCGGAACATGACCGGCGAACTGAGCGTCAAGCAATACGGCCGCGTGGTGCGGATTCCCTCGCCCACGGGGTTCAGCGTCGGCGATATCAACAGCTACGTCATCCTGCCGCCGGAGGGCTCCGATCAACTGGTGCTGATCGATACCGGGGTCGGCAGTCAGACCGCCTGGGACGCCCTGCAGGCAGGGCTCGGCCAGTTCGGTTATCGCATCGAGGATATCCGGCTGCTGCTGCTCACCCATGGCCACACCGACCATTTCGGCCAGGCGACGCGCATCCGGGAGGCATCGGGTTGTGTCATCTGGGGTCACGAGGCCATCAACATGACCGTCTCCCGCTACCTGCCGTCGCCGGAGCGGGAAGCCGAAGAGCGCGCCTTTCTGCGCCGCTTCGGCATCACCGATGCGCTCTACGACAAGGCCTATGCCTACCGGTCCTACATCGCCAATGTCTACACACCCTGCGAGCCCGATCGCCTGCTGACTGACGGCGACCGTATTCCCGTCGAGGGCTTCGAGCTGGAGACCATCCACACGCCCGGCCACTGTCCCGAGGAGGTCGTCTACTGGCAGCGCGAGACCCGCCAGATGTTCTCCGGCGATCACCTGCTGCCCGACATCACGCCGGTGTGCCTGCTGCACATTCCCGCGACGCCGGATGGCGAGCGTGTCCATGCGCTCACGCAGTACTACCAGTCGGCGGACAAGATACTGCCGCTGGACGTCCGCACGGTTTACCCCAGCCACGGCGATGTGTTTCGCGATCACCGCGAGCTGATCGCGGGCTACAAGCTGTCCACCGACCGCCGCCTGCTGAAAATCGCGCGCATACTGGAGCAGCACGGCACGCTGACCCCGCTCGAAGTGGGTCAGCATCTGTTTCCCAAAGCCTGGGAGGATCAGCTCTATGCGGTGATCTCCGAGGTGATGGGGCATCTCGACATGCTGCTCGATTACGCCATGGTGGCAACCGAGGAGCGCGGCGGGCTGCTTCGCTACCGACTGCTGCGGGTACCCGGCCCGGGCGAAATTTTCGGCGCGGCGGCCTAGATTCGACCGAACCAGGACATGACCATGCTGAAACACACCAAATCCAACGAACTGATCGGCACCTCGCCACGCGCGTTCGAGGATGCCTTGCAGGCGATTCTCACCCGCGCCAACCAAACGCTGCGCGGCGTGCGACGCCTCGATGTGATCGCCAAGGATCTCGAGGTTGGCGCCGCGGGCGAACTGACCTATCGGGTACGCGCCCTGTTGCGTTTCGACGTGACGCCGCCCGACGAGCTGCATCTATGATTTCCGCGGGGAGAATAGCGCCATGACCGTATCCAGTGTTTCGACCCTTACCGCCAGTTCGCCCGAGAGTTGGCAGGACGCCGTCACGCGCGGTATCGCGCGGGCCCGCAAGACCCTGCGCGGCATTCACAGGGTCGAGGTAATCGCCGAGCGCGCCCTGGTCGAGCGCGGCGAAATAAAAAGTTACGAGGTCGAGCTCAAGATTCTGTTCGCGCTCGACGATTGACCGGCAGCGCGCTGCGCGCTGCAAATCCATAAATCAGAGGCCCGCAGGGCCCGGGGGGAGGATGTCATGGCGCAAGCCACCGTGTTTACCAATGCGCGTCTGATCGACGGGCTGAGTGCCAGCGCGCGCACCGGCGTGTCGATCCTGGTCGAGGGCGAGCGCATCCGCCAGGTGTCGGAAAGGCCCATCGCGGCGACCGGCGCAAAAGTGGTGGATCTCGCCGGCAAGACCGTGCTGCCGGGCCTGATCGACACCCACATTCACACCGTGATGATGGACGCCGAGTGCTTCCCGCTGTTTCTCGCCGCCGGTGTCACCACCGCGCGCGATGTGGGCGGACGGCTCGATCTGGTGTTGCAGAACCGCGCCGATCTCAATTCCGGAAAAAAACTCGGGCCGCGGTTGTTTGTCTGCGGGCCGCTGCTCGATGGCCCCGGCGCCAGCTTCGAGAGCCCCAGCTTCACCATCATGCTCGACCGCGTGCAGTCGGTGGCCGCGGTGCCGGACAAGATCGGCAGCCTGCTCGCCGCCGGTGTCGACGGCATCAAATGCTATTTCACCATGACCGCCGACATCGTCCGCGAGGTGATCCGCTTCGTCGACAAGCGCGTGCCGATCACCGGGCATCTGGGCTATTGCTCGTCCATGGACGCGATCGACGCCGGCATCGACGGCCTCGAACATGTGTGGATTTCGCCCTACAACGACATCTGCGCGCTCAACATGCGCTTCGGCAATGACGCCTCGATGATGAAAAAGGAATTCTGGACCCAGACCATGGCGGGCTGGGAAGCGGCCGATCTGAACGGCGAGCGGACGCGCCAATGGATCGCCGCCATGGTCGAGAAACAGGTGCATATGGGCACCACGCTCGACCTGCTGTGGACCGCGAAAGCCGGCGCCGCCGCCTGCCTGCAGGACGCGGACCGCAAACTGATTCCGCCCGCCGCGCTCGCGCGCCAGGCGAAGATGAAGAAATTCCTCGGTGATCGCCCCGACTGGGACATTCATCCCGGCTTCTATGACGTCGGCGAAGGCGGCAAGGCGCTGGAGAAGCATCAGGAAGTGGTGCGCCTGCTGCACCGCTCCGGCGGCCGCGTCGTCGGCGGCACCGACTGCGGAGCGCTCGCCTATCCGCCGCCGGGTTTTGCATTGCTGCGGGAAATCGAACTGCTCGCGGAAGCCATCGGCAACATGGCGGCGCTGCAGGCGGTGACCAGTGTCGCCGCGAATTATCTGCGTGCCGGCCACGACATCGGCGCCATCGCGCCCGGCCGCTATGCGGACTTCCTCGTCGTCGCCGGCGATCCGCTGCGCGATGTGCGCGAACTGCGCACTTTGGAAACGACCTATCGCGGTGGTATTGCTCACGATCCGCAGGAACTGATCCGCAACGCGCCGCAGCATCAGCCGGCCGGTTACATTCAACATTGACAAACTCTGTTGGCGTTTATGTTATGAGCAATGAAAAAAATCCTCCAATCGAACGGCGTCGCTATATCGTTGAGCGGTTGAAAGAAGATGACGCTGTCCGAGTGGATGATATCGCCAAGAAATTCCAATGTTCTAAGCATACGATACAAGCTGATCTTAGCTATCTTAGATATTTGGGGATAGATGTGCGTACGCGACGTGGGGTTGTCCAGCCAAAGCCTTCACGCCGTGCGAATTTAATTCGAGAATTGTCGTTTCCTCCCGAATATAAAGAAGCTGCAATATCAATACTTTCTTATTTTTCGCGAATTATCGAACAAAAATACCCAAGCATAGATGCAAAAATTAGCATAGCGCAACATGGAATGAACGTCACATTAACAATCGAATCTGATGAAGGTGAGTTGGAAGTTGTCGAAAGGGCACTAACCGAATACGGTCAAGTGGTAATTGGTCAGTTGTCTCCTCAAGAATTTTTGTCTGACCCTTTGGCAATCGTTGAGTTAAACAACCGACTCGAGATAGCTAGATTGGAATTGAGGCTCAAGGAACAGTCATTTATTTCCCACATTAAGCAGCAGGATGGGCGGATTGCATCGTTAGAAAGCCAACTTTCCAAAATGCTAACCATCGTCGGATCACAGCTTGGTGCTGTGTCAGATCTCGCCGAGACGATTTCCCACATAGCTAACGCGGAACGAATTTCTCCATCTGTAGCGAAAGCTGTGGT
Source organism: uncultured Gammaproteobacteria bacterium (assembly GCA_963708735.1). Taxonomy (GTDB): domain Bacteria; phylum Pseudomonadota; class Gammaproteobacteria; order Pseudomonadales; family Porticoccaceae; genus JAGPUQ01. Next base: position 115,395 of record CAVPTW010000005.1, on the reverse strand, counting down.
AGCGCTGACGAGTATTGTTTCATTGTCACATTCCGAAGAGAATGAACGGAAATTGCGGGATTCGCTTGACAAGATCCGTGCTGATGCGCCAAATCTCTTTATAAAAATTAAAGCAACAGTGTCATCTATTGGGAATTCGATAGCAGCAAATCTGGCAACGCCATGGGTGATAAATATACTGAGTTCTTTGCCGAAGTAGGACAGCTAGCTGTGGCTAGATAACAGGGTGCCATCTTGGCCTGCTGCTTCGTCTGGCTGTTTAAATCAACTGGAGAATCACATGAGCCAGGGTTACGCACTGATCACCGGCGCCATCGGCGGACTCGGCACCGCCATGACCAAGCGCCTGGTCGCCGACGGCATTCCCGTCATCGGCTGCGACCGCAAGACGGCCGCGGAACTCGAAGCCTGGCGCCAAAAAGCGCTGACCCCGGAGGAGGCCGCGCAGGTGACGTTGTTTCCGCTGGACGTGACCAAGGACGAGCAGGTGGATGACCTGGCGGCCGAACTCAAAAGCCGCAACCTGCACGTCGCCTATCTGGTCAACAATGCCGGTATCCAGGGCTACGGCAAACCCTGGGAGCTGGACACCAAGACCCACGACCGCGTCATCAAGGTCAACATCAACGGCACGTTTTTTTGCAGCCGCGCGTTTTCGAAAGCCATGGTGGATACGGGCTTCGGCCGCATCGTGAACTTCGCGTCGCTGGCAGCCTACACGCCGCCGGCCGGCCAGGCCTGCTACGCAGCCGCCAAGGCCGGTGTGCTGGGATACACCCATTCCATCGCACTCGATCTCGCGCAGTACGGCGTCACCGCGAACGCCATCGCGCCGGGGCTGATCATGCACGAAGGACTCAAGGGCGTGATGCCCGACCATGTGTATGAAGCCATGCTCAGGCAGGTGCCCATGCGCCGCGCCGGCAAGCCCCATGAAATCGCCGCCACCGTGGCGTTTCTGCTGTCCGACGATGCGTCCTACATCACCGGGCAGACGTTTCACGTCAACGGCGGGTTGTACATACCCGGGTAAGAGCCTTCCCGGGTGAGAGTATTTCCGGCCAAGGATTCCCGCTGACCACCGCGAGGTAACGCCATGAGCAAACTGCAATTCGGTACCGGCCTGCGCAGCGTCGCCGACACCGCCCAATTCGCGCGCCGCGCCGAGGCGCTCGGTTACGATGTGCTGGGCTGCGGCGAACACGTCATGTTCCACGGCCCCATCGGCAACACCTTCGTGCAGCTCGCGGTGGCCGCCGGCGCCACCGAGCGCATCCGGTTGATGAGCACCATCGCGCTGCTGCCCCTGTACCCGGCCACGCTGGCCGCCAAGATGGGCTCGGTGCTCGATGTCGCCTCGGGCGGTCGTTACATGTGCGGCATCGGCGTCGGCGGCGAGTTTCCCAAGGAGTTCGAAGCCTGCGGCGTGCCGGTCGCCGAGCGCGGCGCGCGCGCCACCGAAGCCATGCAGGTGATGCGCAAGCTCTGGACCGAGCGCGAGGTCAGCTTTCAGGGCCGCTTCAATACGCTCAACCAGATCACGCTCGATCCGCCGCCGGTGCAACAGCCGCCGCCGATCTGGGTCGCCGGGCGCAAGGAGGCGGCGATGCGCCGCGCCGCGCTGTTCGGCGATGGCTGGATACCCTACATGTACACGCCGGAACTGCTCGCCGACAGCATGGCAAGCATCGGCAAGCTGCGCGCGGAAAATCCGGTGGCCGCAACCGATTTCAACTACGGGGTCTTTATCTTCAGCGCGGTGCACCGCGACGGCGATGTCGCGCGCAAAATGGCGGCCGAGCGCCTGGGACGACAGTACGCGCAGAATTTCGACAACCTGGTGGGCAAGTACGCGCTCATCGGCACGCCCGCCGAGTGCCGCCAGCGCTTGCGACAATATGTGGATACCGGCGCCACCCTGTTCATGCTGACGTCGGCCTGTCCCGATGATTACATCGATGCCAACATCAAGCTGCTGGCGGAAGAAGTGATTCCGGAATTTCGCTGACTTTTTGTTTCACTCACACACAATCCATTTCACACAATCCATTACAACCAACCGAGGGCAATACCATGGGTAATCGACTGCAAGGCAAGATCGCCATCATCACCGGCGGTGCGCGCGGTATCGGCGAAGCGCACGCGCGGCTGTTCGCGGCCGAGGGCGCCAAGGTCGTGGTCACCGACATCCTCACCGCCGAAGGCCAGGAGACGGTGGCGTCCATCAAGGCCAGCGGCGGCGACGCCATTTTTCTGCGGCATGATGTAACCCAGGAAGCCGACTGGGCGAGCGTGGTCGCGGACACCATCAAGCAGTACGGCGGCCTCACCACCCTGGTCAACAACGCCGGTTTTGCCAACCTCAAGGGCGTCGAGGAAGAAACCCTGGAAGGTTTCAACGCCATCGTCGCCGTGTGCCAGACCGGCGTCTGGCTGGGCATGAAAGCCGCGATGCCGGCGCTGAAAAAATCCGGCAACGGCGCCATCGTCAACATCTCGTCGCTCTACGGCATCATCGGCACGCCCAGCATGATCTCCTACCACGGTGCCAAGGGCGCGGTGCGACTGATGACCAAATCGGCGGCGCTGGAATACGCGCGTCAGGGTGTGCGGGTGAACTCGGTGCATCCGGGCATCATCGGGACGCCGCTGGCCAAGACCCTGCCTGCGGCATATCTGGAGACGATCTGCGAGACCACGCCCATGGGTCGGATGGGCGAGCCGATCGACATCGCCACCATGTCGCTGTTCCTGTGCTCGGACGAAGCCAAGTTCATTACCGGCTCCGAGTTCGTCGTGGATGGCGGCTGGGGCGCGCAATAGCGCGCGACGGTTGCCGTTCGCGGCTATGGTGATTAGCGCGGGACCGGGATGTCCCGCGATTCCAGAGGGATCGGACCCGCGCGCGTAACCGTTCGCGCTCCCCGGTGGCACGCCGGTTTTGATGTGCGGAGCGCCGCTTCCCACAACCCGCTTTCCTTGCAAGGTTCCCGGAGTATTTGTTGCGCGAATCCAATGCTTTCCGCTCGGGGGCGATCATTGTCGCCACCCTGTTCTGCACGCTCGGGCTGCTGTACGGCGTCTGGTATGCCTATTCGGTGTTTCTGGTGGCGCTGGTCGGGCACTTCGGGTGGTCGCGTTCGGTCACCGCAGGCGCCATGTCGGTATTCATCCTGGTGCATGGCAGTTTCGGTCCCATTGCGGGCCGGCTGGTGGAGCGCTTCGGGCCGCGCCGGCTGATGCTGGTGGGCAGCCTGGTGATGGCGAGCGGGCTCGCGCTCACCTCGTTGATCCAGACCTGGTGGCAGCTTTATCTCAGCTACGGCGTGCTCACCGCCATCGGTCTCGGCGCCTGCGGCTGGGTGCCATCGGTGATCCTCGCCGAAAAATGGTTTCCCAACCGCGTTGGCACCGCGCTCGGTATCGTCACCGCCGGTATCGGCGTGGGGATTCTGGGGGTGGTGCCGCTCGCCAATTTCCTGGTGGAGGCGTTCGATTGGCGCCGGGCGTTTCAGGTATTGGCGGTACTGGTGGCCGTCGTGATCGCACCGGCAGCGCTGTTCATTCTGCGCGAGCCGAAACTGCCGCCGCCGGTGGCAAAGCCGCAACCGGGAGAGGCGAGTGCTCCCTTGCCCGCGCACTACTGGACGGTGCGCGGCGCACTGCGTTCGCGCGCCTTTCGTTTTGCCGTCCTGGCGTTTTTTACCGGCGGCAGCCTGAGCCAGATGCTGCTGATGCACCAGTTCGCCTTCATGGTGGATCACGGCGTGGCGAAAACCGCCGGTTCGCTGATCGTCGGCATCATCGGGATCACGAGCATTCCCGCCAAGATTCTGTGGGGAACACTCTCCGATCGTATCGGACGCGAACTCACCTACAGCATCGGCCTCGCGTGCATTTTGCTCTCGGTGCTCTGTCTGGCATTCATCGGCGCGTTGCCCGGGCTCGCCCTGCCCATCGCCTTCGCGCTGCTGCTGGGCACCGGCTATGCCGCCAACGCGCCCATCATTCCGGCCGCGGCGCGCGATCTGTTCGCCGGGCCGAAATTTCCGAGCATCTTCGGAACCCTCTCGATGTTCGCGGCGCTGGGCGGCGCCACCGGCTCCTGGCTGGGCGGCGCGCTCTACGACCTCACCGGCGATTACCGCGCGATGTTGCTGGTGGCGGGAAGTCTGGCCATCTGCGCGCCCTGCATGTTGTGGATCGCGGCGCCGCGCCGGCCCCAGCCGCCACCGCTACCCGCGGGTGCACTGTAGGTGCTGGCGTCTGCGCCCGATCGGACGCTATTGGTCCGGCGGCGGTGATTCGGCAGGGGCCTTCAGGAATTGATCGGCGGTGACGCTGGGGCAGGTCACCGGGACGGCCGCCTTGCCGAAGGCGGGGTTGTCCTCCAGGGTCGCCGTGTTGATCACCGGCAGGTGGATGATCTCCGGAGCGACCGGCGTCCATCGACCTCTGGCCGACCGGCATGCTTGGGGCGGCCGATGCCCGCTCAATCCGTCGTCTGGGCGAACAGGCTGGCGTTGCCGCCGGCGGCGGTGGTGTCGACGCTCAGGGTCTGCTCCCAGGTGAAGCGCGGCAGATAGTGCGGCCCGCCGGCCTTGGGCCCGGTGCCGGAGAGGCCCACGCCGCCGAATGGCTGGCAGCCGACCACGGCGCCGATCTGGTTGCGGTTGACGTAGACATTCCCCACCCGGGCGCGGGCGCGGATCCGCTCCGCCCGGGCGTCGATGCGCGAGTGCACGCCGAGCGTGAGGCCGTAGCCGGTGGCGTTGATCCGGTCGACCAGTTCGTCGAGCGCCGCAGCCCGGTAGCGCACCACATGGAGGAAGGGGCCGAACACCTCGCCGGCCAGTTCGTCGATGCGCTCCAGGGCGAACAGTGCCGGGGCCACGAAGCAGCCGTTCCCGGCCGCCTCCGGCAGGGATGCCTCGGCCAGCAACCGCCCCTGCGCGGTGAGGCGCGCGCGGTGGTCGAGCAGGGTCGCGCGCGCCTGTTCGTCGATCACCGGGCCGACGTCGGTGGCCAGCAGCCCGGGGTCGCCGACGTGCAGTTCGGCGATGGCGCCGCGGAGCATTGCCAGGGTGCGGTCGGCGATCTCCTCCTGCACGCAGAGCACGCGCAGCGCCGAGCAGCGCTGGCCGGCGCTGGCAAAGGCCGAGCGCAGCGCATCGCGGGTGACCTGCTCGGGCAGCGCCGTGGAATCCACGATCATGGCGTTCTGGCCGCCGGTCTCGGCGATCAGGGGCACCAGGGGCCCGTCCCGCGCGGCCAGCTGGCGGGCCAGCAGCCGCGCCACCGCAGTGGAGCCGGTGAAGGCCACGCCCTGCACCCGGGCGTCCGCAAGCAACAGGCCGCCCAGGGTCTCGCCGTCTCCGGGCAGCAGTTGCAGCACCGCGCCCGGCACTCCGGCCTGGTGCATGAGCCGGGTTGCGAAGGTGGCGATCAGCGAGGTCTGCTCGGCCGGCTTGGCGAGCACCGGGTTGCCGGCCGCCAGGGCCGCGGCGATCTGCCCGGTGAAGATCGCCAGGGGAAAGTTCCAGGGACTGATGCAGACGAAGGGTCCGCGCCCGCGCAGCGCCAGGCTGTTGCGCTCCCCGGTCGGCCCCGGCAGTGCCTGGGGCGCGGCCAGCAGGCGCCGTGCCTCGGCCGCGTAATAGCGGCAGAAGTCCACGGCCTCGCGCACTTCGGCGACGGCGTCGGGCAGGGTCTTGCCGGCCTCGCGCACCAGCAGCGCCAGCAGTGCCGGGCGGTGCGCCTCGTAGGCATCGGCGATGCGCTCCAGCAGCCCGGCGCGTGCCTCGGCCGGGGTGCGTTCCCAGCCGGATGCGGCATCCTGCGCCACGGCCAGCGCCCGGGTCACATCCTCGGCGCGGGTATCGACGGTCTCGCCGAGGATACGATCGCGCGCGGCGGGATCGCGCACCGGGCGCGCATTCCCCGCCGCCGACCGGCCGTCGATCAGCGGGCCGCCACGCCAGCGCTGGCGCCGCGCTTCCGCCATGGCCGCGCCCAGTTCGGCCAGGGTCGCGGGGGAGGTCAGATCCACGCCGGCGGAATTGCGCCGCCCGGGCAGCAGTTCGGCGGGCACCGGGATGCGCGGATGGCGGCGCGGGCGCGCGGCGCGCAGGGCCGCCGCCGGATCCTCGATCAGCTGGGCGATCGGCACCCCGGGATCCTGGATGCGATTGACGAAGGAGCTGTTGGCGCCGTTCTCCAGCAGCCGGCGCACCAGGTAGGCGAGCAGCCGATCGTGACTGCCCACCGGCGCATAGATGCGGCAGGCGAGTTCCGGGCACTCGGCGCGCACCCGCTCGAACAGGGCTGCGCCCATGCCGTGCAGGCGCTGGCACTCGAACGCGGCCCCGGGCGGCGCCATGGCCAGCACCGCGGCCAGGGTATGGGCGTTGTGGGTGGCGAACTGGGGGTAGAAGGCATCGGGCGCCGCCAGCAGGCGCTGCGCGCACAGCAGATAGTGCAGGTCGGTGGCGGCCTTGCGGGTGAACACCGGGTAGTCCGTGAGGCCCTGTTCCTGGGTGTGCTTGATCTCGCTGTCCCAGTAGGCGCCCTTGACCAGGCGCACCTGCAACTGCCGCCCCGCCGACCGGGCCCAGCCGGCGAGATGGGCGAGCAGCGGCAATGCGCACTTCTGATAGGCCTGCACCGCCAGGCCCAACCCGTTCCAGTCGCGCAGTTCCGCCTCTCCGCCCACCGCTTCCAGGAGCTCGATCTGCAGCGGCAGGCGGTCGGCCTCCTCGGCATCGATGGTGAGCGCGACCTCGGCGTCCCGGGCCGCGCGGCACAGCTCCCGCAGGCGCGGCAGCAACTCGGCGCGCACACGCCCCCGCTGCGCGAATTCGTAGCGCGGGTGCAGCGCGGAAAGCTTGATGGATACGCCCGGCCGCTCGCGCAGGCTGGCACCACCCAGGGCGCCTGCTGCGGCGATTGCCTCCCGGTAGGCGGCCAGGTAGTCCGCGGCGTCGCCCGCGGTGCGCGCCGCTTCGCCGAGCATGTCGAAGGAATACCGATATCCCGCATCGACCTGTCGCGCCGCGCGCCGCCGGGCCTCGCCCAGATCCTCGCCCAGCACGAAGGCGTCGCCCAGTACCCGCATCATCCGCCGGGCGACGACGCGGATCACCGGCTCTCCGATCCGCGCCGCCAGCCGGTGCAGGATCGCCCCCAGTCCGCCGCGTTCGGGGACCTCCACCAGGCGCTCGCCGAACAGCAGCGCCCAGGTGGTGGCGTTGACGAACAGGGAATCGCTGTGGCCCAGGTGCCGCTCCCAGTCGGGCGCGGCCAGCTTTTCGTGAATCAACAGATCGGCGGTGTCCGCGTCCGGGACCCGCAGCAGGGCCTCGGCGAGACACAGGAGGGCGATCCCTTCGGCAGTGGAGAGATCGTATTCGCGCAGCAGGGCGTTGATCCCCTGGCGCTGACCGGGATCGGCGCGCACCGCCGCCACCCAGTCCGCGGCCTGCTGCGCCGCGCCAGCGGGGGGCAGTCGACCCGCTTCGGCCAACGCCAGCAGCTCGTTCGCCAGGGCGTCCTCGTCGGCCCGCCGACGGGCGAGGAAGGGGTACGCCGGTGGCTGGTGCGAATCCACGAACAGGAACCCGGACATCGTGCGCTACCCGCGGGGCGAAGCGTCATCTCAATGTAGCGCCGCGTCCGGTCCCGGTCCAGATCGGCCCGCGTGCCCATTCGTGGTCAGTGGTCAGTGGCCGGGAGTGGACGGATGAGCGGGCGCACCCATCATCGGACTCAGTCGGCGGCGTCTTCCGGGCGCTCGGGCAGCACCTGCCATTCGGGATCCTCGAACTCGCCGATGACCCGAATCTCGCAGGTCTGCGCGTGTTTTTCGAGAATCGCCCGCACGATCTCGTCGCGGCGGTCGTCCTTGGCGTCGCGCGCCGCCTTGGAGTCCCAGTGGGCGATGGCCAGGAGACAGTCGGGATCGCCGATCCTGCGGTGCAGGTAGGTTCCGCGCGCCCCCGGAGTGCGCTGGATGATTTCGCTGGCCTGCACCCAGGCGGCGGCGTACTCCTCGACGCTGTAGCCCGGCTTGACCCGCACCTCGAAGATGAATTTCATGCGCTGCCTCCCGAGTCGGGGCGCCGTCGGCGGTCCTGATACCCCGGATTCTATCCCCGGTGTCGATCAAAAGTTTGCAGTCGCTTTCAACAAGGCGCTGTAACTGGCCGCGCCGCCGAGTTCGATCCCGAAGCCGAAGTATCTGCCGAGGGCCATTTTCAACGGCAGACGGTGGATTACTGCCCGCAGGCGTACTGGTGGCGCCACAGATGCCGGAACTCGGGAAAGCCGTGCAGCAGAATCACCAGCGGGCCTTCGCCTTTCACCACTGTGCGCAGGGTGACCCCGTTGGTTTGAAGGTATCGAAAAACGGGTTCGGTGATCATGATCGGGTGCGTCCGGTAGCGGTGAGCGTTAACAGCCTGTTACAGACTCGCCGGGTAGCGCGCGAGGCCGGACCAATAGAGCGCAATGACGGCGCCGCACACGAGGGCGGCCCAGGCTTCGAAGGTCAGCCGCAAAGGCAGGGGTGCCGCGCGCAACTCCATGAAGTCGAGAAACACGAAGCGGACTTTCAGGTAGGCGATGAGCATCACGGCGACGGTGGCGCGCTCAGGGTGGCTGCCAAATCCCGGTCCGTGGCCGAGTTGCCACGACAGTACCGTGGCCAGGATGAGCAACGCCCATACCCAGGTGGTTCGATGGGTCATCGGCGAGTGCCGCGATGCGGCTTGCAGGGATGAACGCATGGATCACTTCATCAGATATAAAAGCGCGAACAGAAAAATCCAGAGCATGTCCACCAGATGCCAGAAGCTGGCGCCGCTTTCGAGGTGGCTGATGACGGACTCATGAGAAACCGTGCTGTCGCGCAAAGCGCTTTGCCGCAACAGGCGCCAGAGAAATATCAGTACGCCCATGCCGATCACCACATGCAGCAGATGGATGCCGGTGAGCATGTAGTAGTACATGTAGAAATCGTTGCTGGTGAGATTGATCCCGGCGCTGATTTTCTCCCGATATTCGAAAAATTTGACGGCGATGAATCCGGCACCGCACAGGAACGCAAGGATGATCCGGGTGCCGGCCCGGCTGGCGCGCTGGCCGCGGGTATCCTGCACCGCTCCGACCACAAACCAGGAGCTGGTCAGCAGCAGCACTGTGTTGATGGCGCCGAACCCCTGATTCAGGGTCGCCTGGGACTGGAGGTAGAGCGCTGGATCCTGGGCCCGGTAATGGACAAAGGCGCCGAAAAACAGCGCAAACATCAGCAGGTCGCCGACAATGAAAACCCACACCCCCGGCTCGCCGGGCAGATGGGTCAACGCGGGTTGCGGCGCAGCGGTCTGATCGTGCGGGGCTGGCAAGACGACGGCCGGTTCAGGCTGCGGCGCCGGCCGGCGCGGTGCGGGCGATCGCCTGGCGCAGGAGCACGAACATGGCGCCGTACCACAGGAAAAACACCACCAGCGGCACCCAGAACACAAACAGGCCGTCCCACGCGAAGGGTCCGGTTTTGAAGAAGGTCAACAGGCCGCCGGGGATGAACAGCACCGCGACCCACAAATTGAAATAGCCCGCCCAGCGCGGAAAAATTTGTGGCCCGCTGCTGGCGAGGATGGCGATGCCGATGGCAAGATTCTGTACCACGAAGCTACCGAACGGCATCAGAAAGAAAATCCAGCCCAGGTCGTTGAGCAGCAAAATGAGGTTCGGGTCGCGCTCGGGCCGAAATGCCGCGACCGTCCACAGCAGGGCCGGCAGGATCAGAAACAGAATCCCCACCGTGCCGGCCGACAACTGGGTATAAGTCAAAACGCCGGCGCCGCCTTCCATGCGTTTCATCTGCACCGCGATGACGGCGACAAAGGGCGCGACCAGGCCTGAGCAGGCCATCATCAACAACATACCGAAGCGAATCTGCCCGGTGTTCTGTTGATAGAGTGCGGCGATGTCCGCGGCGCTGGCATTCGGCGATGGCGGTGGCAGGTAGTGCGCGAGCCACCAGAAGCCGACCGTAAACACCGCGACAAAAGCCGGCCCGCTCCAGGTGCAGAGCATTTGATGGCGCGCATTCATGGATTTTTCTCCCGGCGAATTATTGTTGTGTCCCGCCCCGGCGGCGTTGCAGCGGCCGCTCGTCGATCCGCAAGCTCGATCTGCAAGATAGTCGCCCATGACAGGGCAAGCAAGGCGCGCGGCCTGACGCCGCGATGGGCGAGCAATGCGTGAGCAATGGGATGGGCAATGCGACGGCCGCTGGCGTCAACTACCGCGGCCTGGAGTCGATGGGCTATAGTTGGATGATCGTCAACTTTCTCCGACCGCCATCAGCCGCTCCCGATGCGCGCCTGGTGGTGTCGATCCCGCCTACCCAATAAGAGGAAATCAGCATGAAAGACGTAGCAGGTAAAGTGGCCTTCATCACCGGTGCCGCCAGCGGCATGGGCCTCGGCATGGCGCGCGCGTTTTCCGCCGCCGGCATGAAAGTGATGCTGGGCGATATCGAAAAAACCGCGCTCGACAAGGCGGTCGCCGAACTCAAGGCCAAGGGCCGCGATGTCGCCGGCGTGGTGACCGACGTGACCAGGCGGGATTCGGTGTTTGCCGCCGCCCAGAAGACCATCGATACCTTCGGCAAGGTCCATGTGCTCGTCAACAATGCGGGGGTCGGTGCCAGCGGCCGCGCCGAGACCACCAGCGAGAAGAACTGGCGCTGGACCATCGACGTCAATATGTGGGGCGTGGTCTGGGGCCTGCAAGCCTTCATGCCCCTGATCGAATCCCACGGCGAAGGTGGCCACGTCGTCAACACCGCCTCGATGGCGGGCATGTACGCCTGGGGCGAACTCTCCGCCTACAACGCTTCCAAGTACGCGGTGGTGGCGATCTCGGAAACCGCCATGGCCGAACATCTCAACGACAACATCGGCGTCTCCGTGCTGTGCCCGGGCGTGGTCAACACCAACCTCGGTACCTCGGCGCGCAACCGCCCGGCGGAATACGGCGGGGCCACGGATTCCAGATCCGAGCAGATGGTCGAGATGCTCAAGAAAGGCCTGAACCCGGATGTGGTGGGCGAACAGGTGCTGGAAGCAATCCGCGCCGACCAGCCGTACATCTTCACCGACCCCGGCCTGCGCAAATACGTGCAGGCCCGCTTCGACCGCATTCTGAAAGGCTACGACTGGGCGGATCAGTGCGACGCCCTCAAAAAAGCCGATCAGCAGACCGACATCACCCTGTAACCGATCCCGCCTCCGTCCGTGCCGGGCCGCCCTGAAGGCAGCCCGGCACGAGCCGTGCTTTACCCTTGTTTTCCATGACCAGAGAGTGCACCCGATGCGAGCCCTGACCCGCAAGAAACCCATCGCTGCCGTGGATGACAACGGCCACCACGGTCTGGCGCGCAGTCTCTCGGGGTTCGACCTCACGGTGCTGGGGATCGGCGCCGTGATCGGTGCCGGCATCTTCGTCCTCACCGGGGTGGCAGCGGCCACCAAGGCGGGACCCGCGCTGTCGCTGTCGTTCATCGTCGGCGGGATGGCCTGCCTGTTCGCGGCGCTGGTGTATGCCGAGTTCGCTTCGACCGTGCCGGTAGCGGGCAGCGCCTATTCCTACACCTATGTCACGCTCGGAGAATTCCCGGCCTGGATCATCGGCTGGGATCTGATTCTCGAATACGCACTGGCCTGCGCCGTGGTGGCGATCGGCTGGTCGGGGTATTTCCTGCGCCTGCTCGATGGTTTCGGGATTCATCTGCCGCCGGAGCTGACGCGCGGGCCGTCCCAGGGGGGCATCATCAACTTGCCGGCGTTCGCCGTGATGCTGCTGATCAGTGCGGTGCTGGCACTGGGCGTGCGCCAGACCAGTGTCGTCAACACGATCATCGTGATCCTGAAGCTTTCAGTGATCGGTATTTTCCTCTACGCGGCGGTACCCCATGTGCAGCCGGCCAACTGGCACCCCTTCATGCCTTTCGGCTGGCCCGGCGTGATGGCCGGTGCGGGCCTGATCTTCTTCGCCTACATCGGCTTCGATGCCGTATCCACGGCGGCGGAGGAAGCGAAGAACCCCCAGCGCGACATGCCGAGAGGCATCATCGGTTCGCTGGCGATCTGCACTCTCATCTACATCGTCGTCACCGTGGTGTTGACCGGGGTCGCGCCCTACGCATCGCTCAATGTGTCCGATCCCATTGCGTTTGCGCTGACGCACGCGGGTGAGCGCTTCGCCGCCGGGGTGATCGCGGTGGGCGCGGTCGCTGGACTCACCTCGGTACTGCTGGTGATGCTGTACGGCCAGACCCGATTGTTTTACGCCATGTCCCGCGACGGCCTGCTGCCGCCGGTGTTCTCCGCGCTGCATCCCAGATTTCGCACGCCGGCACGCACCACCATGGCCACCGGCGTCGTGATCGCCTTTGCCGCCGGGCTGCTGCCCATCGGTCAGGTAGCGGAGCTGGTGAATGTGGGCACGCTCGCGGCCTTCATGGTGGTGTCGGTGGCGGTGCTCTATCTGCGCCGCGCCCAGCCGGATCTGCACCGCCCGTTTCGTACCCCCTTCATGCCCTGGATTCCCATTCTTGCCATCCTCACTTGCGGTTATCTGATCGTCAGTCTGGACTGGGTGACCCTGGCGCGGTTTGTGATCTGGATGCTGATCGGCATGGTGGTCTATTACTTCTATGCCCGCCGCCACAGCGTACTCGGCGGCAACCTCGGCTGACCGCGGCCCGGCGCGGGTTCGCGGATTCTTCCGCGCCGGGCGGTTCCGCCGCTCAGGGTCCACTAGAATCGGGCGTACGACCAATAACCCGGAGCGGCCCGTTGCAGGGCCCGGAGGCGACAATGCATTATCGAATTCTCGGCAACAGCGGCTGCAAGGTATCGGCCGTCGGGCTCGGCTGCATGGGCATGTCCGACTTCTACGGGCCGGCGGACGAGCGCGAATCCATCGCCACCCTGCACCACGCCCTCGACGCCGGCCTCAATTTTCTCGATACCGCCGATGTCTACGGCAGCGGCCACAACGAGACCCTGATCGGCAAGGCGCTCCAGGGCCGGCGCGAACAGGCCTTCATCGCCACCAAGTTCGGCATCGCGGGCGCCAAGCGCCGGCCCGAAGGGGGGCTCGAACTCCAGGTCAACGGCCGGCCCGACTATGTGAAAAGCGCCTGTGATGCCAGCCTCAAGCGGCTCGGCGTGGCGTGCATCGATCTCTATTACCAGCACCGGGTCGATCCCAAGGTGCCTATCGAGGAGACCGTCGGCGCCATGGCGGAGCTGGTGCGCGCCGGCAAGGTGCGGTGCCTGGGGCTGTCCGAGGCCTCCATGGACCCGGCGCTCATCCGCCGCGCCCATGCCGTGCACCCCATCGCGGCGGTGCAGACCGAATACTCGCTGTGGACCCGCGATCCCGAAGCCGAGGCGCTGCCCCTGTGCCGCGAGCTGGACATCGCCCTGGTGCCCTACAGCCCGCTCGGGCGCGGCTTTCTCACCGGCGCCATCACCACCGTGGCGAACCTGGAGGACAAGGATTTCCGCAAGACCAATCCGCGCTTCCAGCCCGGCAACATCGAGCGCAACCTGGAGCTGGCGGAGCAGGTGAAGGCCATCGCCGCCGCCAAGGGCTGCACCGCGTCCCAGCTCGCGCTGGCCTGGCTGCTCGCCCAGTGGGACCGCATCGTGCCGATCCCGGGCACCCGCCGCATCGCCAATCTCGACAACAATATGGGCGCCGCCGATGTCGTGCTCAGCGCGGCCGAACTCGGGCAGCTCGCGGCGATCTTTCCGCCGGGTGCCGCCGCCGGCGCGCGCTACGCCTGAACCGCCGCATTCGCAGCCACCGGAGCCCCCCATGGAATTGCCCGCCGACGTCCACCTGAAGCTGGAAACCTGGGACGAATACATGCATCCGCCGACCGCGGCGGTGAACTACAACGAGAGCATGTACTTCAATCTCTACGACGCCGAGCAGCGCATGGGCGGCTGGTTCCGGATCGGCAACCGCGTCAACGAAGGCTACGCCGAGATGACCAACTGCCTGTACCTGCCGGACGGTTCGGTCGCGTTCATGTATCACCGGCCCCACATCAGCCACAACGAGGCCTTCGATGCCGGCGGCATGCGCTTCACCGTGGCCGAGCCCTTCAAGCGCCTCTCCGTGCAGTATCAGGGCGATGTACTGCTGCTGAAAAATCCGGGCGAGATGATCGACCCCGGCCGCGCCTTCAAGAACAATCCCAGGCTGCCCTGCACGGTGGACATCCACTATCACGGCGTCTCGCCCATGTACGGCGGCGAGCCGGTCCATGCCGACGGCAGTCCCTGGCTCGAGAATCCCAACACCGGGCTCTATGTCGGCCATTACGAGCAGCACATCGCCGGGCAGGGCGTGATCCGCGTGGGCGAGCAGGAGTGGCACCTCACGGGCCTCGGCCTGCGCGACCACAGTTGGGGGCCGCGCTACTGGCAGAACGTGCATTTCTACCGCTGGCTGCCGATGAGCTTCACCGAGGACTTCGCGATCATGGTGCTCAACAAGACCCTCGGCGACGGCAGCAGGATCGTCGGCGGCATGGTCCTGAACGAGGGCCGCTACGACCTGATCCGCGCCGCCACGGTCGAGACCGAGTGGGACGCCAATTTCTATCAGACCCGACTGCGGGCTTGGGCGAAAACCGACCGCGCCGAATACCACATCGAAGGCCGCGTGCTGTCGCTGATTCCGCTGCGCAACCGCCGCACGCTGGAGGACGGCACCGAACTGATGACACGCATCACCGAGGGCATGACCGAATACCGCTGCAATGGTCTGGTGGGCTATGGTCTGTCCGAGTACCTCGACCAGATCGTCGATGGCAAACCCGTGGGGATCGGCGCGTGAAGCCGGCGGTCGATCTCGATCCGGCGCGCGTCGGTGAGTTGCTGGCTCCGGACGTCGTGCGGCATTTCGGCGCGGCGACCATCGAGCATCTGGTGCGCCTGTCGGGTGGCGCCTCGCGCGAGACCTGGTCCTTCGACGTGGTGGGCGCGGACGGCAGCCGCCGCGAGCTGATCCTGCGCCGCGATCCGGGCGACACCGGCAGCGCCGGCCCCGAGGGTTGGCGGGGCGGCAAGACCGCCTATTCCCTCGACCGCGAGACCGAAGCCGAGCTCCAGCGCCTGGTGTTCGAAGCCGGCGGCCGGGTCGCCCGCGTGCATTTCAGCCTGCCCGCGGAGCACGCCCTGGGCGGCTGCTATGTGATGGATCGCATCGCGGGCGAAGTGCTGGCGCCGCGCATCCTGCGCGACGATGCCTTTGCCGGCGCGCGCGCCACCATGGCGCGCCAGTGCGGCGAAATCCTCGCCGGGCTGCACGCCATCGACGTGACGAAATTGCCGGCCGGTCTCACCCACATGCCGGTGCGGGCGCTGCTGGCCTACTACCGCGATCTGCTCGACGGCATCAGCGATTTCTACCGGGATCAGTACGGCAGTGGCGCGGCCGGAGTACCACCCGGCCTTCGAGCTCGCCTTCCGCTGGCTGGAGCAGCACTGCCCCGACGATGCCCCTGCCGGGCTCGTGCACGGCGATTTCCGCAACGGCAACTTCGTGGTGGGGCCGGACGGCATCCGCGCCGTGCTCGACTGGGAGCTGGGCCACATCGGCGACGGCATGGAAGACCTCGGCTGGCTGTGCGTGCGCGCCTGGCGCTTCGGCCAGCACCGGCATCCGGTGGGCGGCTTCGGCCGGCGCGAGGATCTGTTCGCGGGCTACGAGGCCGCGGGCGGGCGCAAAGTGGACCCCAAAGCAGTGCATTTCTGGGAAGTGTTCGGCACCCTCAAGTGGGGCATCGTGTGCATGTTCCAGGCGTACAAACACCTCTCCGGCCTGATCGATTCCTTCGAGCACATGGCCATCGGCCGCCGCGCCTGCGAAAACGAACTGGATCTCCTGCAACTGATCGAGGAGGGCTGAGCATGCCCCAGGACCGCGCCACCGCGGATGAACTGCTCGCCGGCGTCGCGGCCTTTCTGCGCGATGAAGTGCTGCCCCAGCTTGGCGGCGCCAGCGCCTACAAATGTCGGGTGGCCGCCAACATCCTCGCCATCGTGCAGCGCGAATTCACGCTGGGCGACCAGGCGGATCGCGCCGAGCTGGCCGGGTTGCAGGCACTGCTGGGGAACGACCGCGGTGCCCAGGGCGAGGTTATCGACGACATCGCGGTGCGCATGCTGCAAGCCTTGGTGGGGCCGGACCGCGATGAATGCGACATACGCGCCGCCCTCGATGCCGGCAATGCCGAGCTGTGCGCGCGGATTCGCGCCGGCGCGCTCGACGACCGCCGCGCGGAAGTCATCGCCCATGTGCGCCAGACGGTGCGCGACAAGCTCGCGATTGCGAATCCGAAATATCCCGCGTTGCGGGAATGATGCGTTGAGGAGGGGGCAGCCAGAGCCGTCCTGAAATTGCCGGCAACTGGCGTGCGCCTGACACTGCCGCGATAATGCGCGCCCGGCGCAACCCTGCGCCGGTCTTCAACAGGGCCGGTTCCGGCGGCCCTTCGATCGGTATTCCCCATGACAGAAAGCAAAGCAGGACGGGTCGGTTTCGTCAGCCTCGGTTGTCCCAAGGCGCTGGTCGATTCCGAGCGCATCCTCACCCAGTTGCGGCTGGAAGGTTACGAAGTCGCGCCCAGCTACGACGGCGCCGACGTGGTGGTGGTGAACACCTGTGGTTTTCTCGACAGCGCCAAGCAGGAATCCCTGGAGGCGATCGGCGAGGCGCTGGCCGAAAACGGCCGCGTGATCGTCACTGGCTGCATGGGCGGCGACGAGGCCGCGATCCGCGCGGTACACCCCGACGTGCTCGCGGTCAGCGGACCCCAGCAGTACGAGCAGGTGGTGGCGGCGGTGCGCGCGTGGGCGCCGGCCCCGGCGGCGCACGATCCCTATCTCGATCTGGTGCCGCCCCAGGGCATCAAGCTGACGCCGCGCCACTACGCCTACCTCAAGATCGCCGAGGGCTGTAACCATGCCTGCACCTTCTGCATCATCCCCGATCTGCGCGGCCGCCTGGTCAGTCGCCCGGTGGGCGAGGTGCTGGACGAGGCCGAGCGGCTGGTCGCCGCCGGTGTGCGCGAGCTGCTGGTGATCTCCCAGGACACCAGTGCCTACGGCGTCGACCTCAAGTACCGCACCGGCTTCTGGCAGGGCCGGCCGGTGAAAACCAATATGCTGGAGCTGTGCCGGGCGCTGGGCGAACTGGGTGTGTGGGTGCGCCTGCACTATGTCTATCCCTATCCCCATGTGGACGCGGTGATTCCGCTGCTGGCGGAGGGCCGCATCCTGCCCTACCTCGATATTCCCTTTCAGCACGCGAGTCCCGCCGTGCTCAAGGCCATGAAGCGGCCGGCCCATCAGGAAAAGACCCTGGATCGCATCCGCGACTGGCGCGCCCAGTGTCCCGATCTGGTGCTGCGCAGCACCTTCATCGTCGGTTTTCCCGGCGAAACGGAAGCAGATTTTCAACTCCTGCTCGACTGGCTCGGCGAAGCGCAACTCGACCGCGTCGGCTGTTTTCAATACGAGGCGGTGGCCGGCGCCCGCGCCAACGCACTGCCGGGCGCGGTGCCGGAAGAGATCAAGCGCGAGCGCTGGGAACGGCTGATGGCGGCCCAGCAGGAAATCAGCGCGGCGCGCCTCCAGGCCAGGGTCGGGCGCACCCTTGAGGTGCTGGTCGATGAAGTGACAGAGGAAGGCGCCATCGGCCGGTCCCGGGGCGACGCGCCGGAGATCGACGGTCACGTCTACATCGATCCGGAACCGGAGGGCACCGCGCTGCGCCCCGGTGATCTGGTGCAGGTGCTGATCGAGGAAGCCGACGACTATGACCTCTATGGCCAGCTGGCGGCGGACGCATTCTGAACATCTGCCATCCCAGTGCCGGCGGAAACCCAGTGATTTCAAGGCGCCTGCCTGCGCGGCTGTGTGACAGGGCGAGGGCGGCGTGGGCGAAACGCCTGGAGTTTTCACACAGCCGCCGGTGCGAACATGTGCGGACATGACAGCTTTTCAGGGATGCCTTGAAGGAAAATTCGCGCGCAAGCTTGCGGTTGCGGGCCTGCCGGCACTTCCTCTGGCAAGATGGCGCCGAGGCTCGAAGGAGTGACAGGAAATGGATGCCGCAGTACGCGACACCCCGCCCCCAACCGAAGGTGGCTCGCCCGAACTGGCGCAGCCCGATCTCGGCGCCGCGCGCTACCGGCTGACGCTGCGCGCCGCAACGCCAATCCGGCTGCCGGGTTACGCGGGCTCGGCCTGGCGCGGCGTGCTGGGTCATGCGCTCAAGCGCACGGTGTGCGTGACGCGCGAACCACGCTGTGATACCTGCCTGCTCTATCGCTCCTGCGTCTATCCCTATGTCTTCGAGACGCCGCCGCCGGCGGACGCGGCCAAGCTGCGCAAATACCCGGCGGCGCCGCATCCGTTTGTGGTCGAGCCCTGGCCGGATTGCCGGGACGTGGCCGCCGGCGACGCATTCGGCCTCGATCTGGTGTTGATCGGCCGCGGCCGGGCGCAGTTGCCCTATTTCATCGAGGCTTTGCGACGTGCCGGCGCGACCGGCATTGGCGCGGGTGCCGGGCGCTATGGGGTAGAGGCGGTGGCTCAACAGTCGGCCGACGATTGGGTCGAGATTTATCGCCCCGGCGCGCCGTTGCAGCCGCCGACCGACATCCGGGCCGGACTGCCCCCCGCGCCGGCGGCAGGTAGCCTGCGCATCGAACTGCTGACGCCGCTGCGGCTGAAGGTCGACAATGCTCTGGTGACGGCCGAGCGGCTGCGGTTCCGGGATTTCTTTGCGCACCTGCTGCGGCGGGTGTCGCTGCTGAGTTACTTCCACACCGACACGCCGCTGGAAACCGACTTCCGCGGCCTGGTCCAGGCGGCGCAAGCCATCGACTGGCAGGCCATCGACCTGCGCTGGCAGGACTGGACGCGCTACTCCTCGCGCCAGGACGCGCTGCTGCAGATGGGCGGTCTGGTGGGGACGCTCAGGCTGCCGACGGCCGGGATGGAGCCTTTCTGGCCCTACCTCTGGCTCGGCCAGTGGACGCATGTGGGCAAAGCGGCGGTGATGGGCCTCGGTCGTTACCAACTGGTGACTGAGTAGCCGCAAGCTTGCGCAATCCGGGGACAGCAACCGACATGGATGACACTACGGCGATGCCAAACACCGATGCGCAAAGCGACCTCGCCATGCCAGCCATCGCGCCGCGCCGCATCCTGCTGGCCGTCACCGGGCTGTCGCCGCAGATCGTCACCGAAACCCTTTACGCGCTGGCGGTCCGCGATGCGTCACCCTGGATCCCCACCGAGGTGCATCTGGTCACCACCGCCACCGGCAAGCGCGAAGCCGAACTCAATCTGCTGGCCGACCAGAAACCCGGTGATGAACCGGGCTGGTTCCACCGCCTGCGCGCCGACTACGACTTGCCGCCCATCCGGTTCGATACCGACCACATCCACGTCCTGTGCGACGCGGCCGGCGCAGCACTCGACGACATCCGCACCCCCGCGGACAACGAGCGCGCGGCCGACTTCATCACCGAGATCGTGCGCCGGCTCACGGGCGATGCACACAGCCAACTGCACGTTTCCATCGCCGGCGGGCGCAAGACCATGGGTTATTACCTGGGCTATGCGCTGTCGCTGTACGGGCGCGCGCAGGACCAGCTCTCCCACGTGCTGGTGAGCGAACCCTTCGAGAACAACCGTGCGTTCTATTACCCGACGCCCTACCGCCGGCCGATCGCGGTGCGTCGCGGGGCCACGACGGAAACCCACGACGCCCAGCAGGCGCGGGTCGATCTGGCGCGGATTCCCTTCGTGCGTTTGCGTGAAGGCCTGCCAGACGCATTGCTGGCCGGCGAGACCAGCTTTTCCAGGACCGTGCAGGCGCTCAACCGCGTGCTCGGTCCGCCGCGTCTGGTGATCGATGTGGAGGCGCAAGGCCTGTGTGCCAGCGGCCAGGAGGTCAAGGTCCATCCCGCCGATCTGGCGTTCGCGCTGTGGTTTGCGCGCCGTGCGCGCCTAGGCCAGCCGGGCCTGCTGCGGCCGGCCGACGGCGTGCCCGAGCCGGCCTACGCCACCGCCTATCTGGCCGAATACGACCGCCTGCGCGGGCGCAATGAGCACATCGACAGGCGCTACCGCCACGGCATGACCCAGGGCGATTTCGACGAACGCCGCTCGCGCCTGAACAAAAGTCTGCGCGCGGCGCTCGGCCGCGCCGGCGCGGCGCCGTACCTGATCGAAGGCGTGGGCCATCCCAAGCGCTATGCGCTCGCCCTGCCACCGGGCGCCATCCAGATCACGGGAGAATGACCCGCGTGCACACACTCGTCAGTTTCCTGGGCCGTGGCCGGGACAACCCGCAAACCGGCTATCGGCAGGCGACCTACCGCTTCCCGGACGGGCGCACCGACGCCACTGCCTACTTCGGCCTGGCCCTGGCGCGTCACCTCGCGCCCGACCGGCTGGTGCTATTGGGCACCGCCGGCAGCATGTGGGACGTGCTGGTCGAAAACCTGCCCGGCATCGGCGACGAAGACGACGCCCTGCGCCTGGCCTTGATGGAGGCCGTCGCCGCGCAGTGGGTGGATCAGCCCTTGCTCGATCAGCTCGCCCCGCTGGTCGAGCGCGCCTTGGCCCGGCCGGTGCAACTGCTGTGCATCCCCTTCGGCCGCGACGATGCCGAACAGCGCGCCATTCTCGATGCCATCGCCCAAGCGGCGCCCAAGGGCGAGGTCAGCCTCGACCTGACGCACGGCTTTCGCCATCTGCCGATGCTGGGGTTGTTGTCCGCCTTCGTCCTGGACGGGCTCGGCCGCCAGGTCGCCGGGCTGTACTACGGCGCCCTCGACATGAGTGCCGACGGCATCGCGCCCGTGCTGCGGCTCGACGGCCTGATCGCCGTGCAGCGCTGGGTGGACGCCCTGGCGAGCTTCGCGGCCAGCGGCGACTACGGCCTGTTCGCGCCCCTGCTGGAGGCCGATGGCGTGCCGGCGGACAAGGCCCGCTGCCTGCAAGAGGCCGCTTTTTTCGAGCGCACCTTCAACGTCAGCGACGCCGCGCGCAAGTTGAACAGCTTCCTGCCGATACTGGATGCGTCGCTACCGGGCGCTAGCGGGCTGTTTCAGAAACGCCTCAAGGAGCGCCTGGGCTGGGTGCGTGAGGCTGATCTGGCCGCCCAGCAGCGCAAGCTGGCCTTCGAACACCTCAAGCGCGGCGACCCTGTGCGGGCGGTGATCTTCGGCTACGAAGCGCTGCTGACCCGCCTGTGTCTTGAGCAGGGGCGCGACCCGCTGAACTTCCCCGAACGCAAACAAGTGGCCGACGATTTCGGGCGCGAACTGCGCGCCGGCGAGCATGCGGACAGAAAGCGCGATGCCTTTCGCACGCTCAGCCATTTGCGCAACGCCCTGGCGCACGGCACGCCGCCCCATGGGGAGCATTTGCGGCGCGTGTTGCGCGACGCCCAGGCGCTGCGCAAGGAAATCGAAGCCTGCCTGAATCGGTTGCGCGAGTGACGGCAAGCTTGCGCAAGCCCGCACCTGGAAGGATTTCCGGTGATAGTGCTCCAGCGCAAACGCATGACGATTGATCGACAGGAAGAACACGATGCGAGCGAATGAGTTGTTGGGACCAAGCTGCCGGGTGGCGCTCGCCGCGTACTTGCACGACATGGGCAAGTTCGCCGAGCGCGCCCGCATCGAAGCAGCGATGCAAAAGGATGCCGACGGCAACACTCGCGCCGACATCAACAAGCAGCTCTACTGCCCGCAGTACGACGGCCGCTACACCCACGTCCACGCCGCCTATACCGCCATCGCCTTCGACCTGCTGGAACGCCACCTGCCGGAGCTGGTGGGTGCGGACATGGCGCCGTTCCGGCCCTGGAGCGAGCGCGACGCGGACGATTCGCTGATCAACGCCGCCGCCCGCCACCACAAGCCGGATACCTTCCTGCAATGGATCATCGCCACCGCCGACCGGGTGGCGTCCGGTTTCGAACGCGAAGAATTCGAAGCCTACAACCGCGCCGTCGACACCAATCACTACACCGCCCGCCAGTTCACGCTGTTCGAACAGGTGCGCCTGTTCGACAGGCAGCGCCCACAACTGCACGCCTGGCGCTATCCGCTGCGCGCCCTGTCGCCGCAGTCCATCTTTCCGGTGGAGGCGAAAGGTTGCGAGCCCAGCGACAAGACTGCGGGCCAGGATGAGTATCGGGCGCTGTGGCAGGCGTTCGCCGCCGGCCTGGAGGACATCCCGTCGGCGCACCGATACAACCTGCCGCTGTGGCTGGACCACTTCGACACCCTGTGGCAGTGCTATACCCAGGCCATCCCGGCCGCGACCGCCGGCAACGTCAAGCCGGAGGTATCGCTGTATGACCACTCGCGCACCACGGCCGCGCTGGCAGTGGCGCTGTGGCGTTACCACCAGGCGCGCGACGACGACCCGCAGGCCACCGCCACCGCGCTGCGCCTGCGGACTGACTGGTCCGACCAGAAGTTCCTGCTGGTGCAGGGGGATTTTTCCGGCATCCAGGATTTCATCTTCGCCACCGGCGGCGAGACCCAGCGCCGCGCCGCCAAGCTGCTGCGGGGGCGCTCGTTCCATGTGTCGCTGCTGACCGAGTGCGCGGCCCTGCGCGTGCTGGAGGCGCTCGGGCTGCCGCCGACCAGCCAGATCATCAATGCCGCCGGCAAGTTTCTGATCGTCGCGTCCAACACCCCAGCCACGCTCGATGCCCTGGCCGACGTGCAGCGCGAACTGGACGCCTGGTTCCTCGAACAGGGCTTCGGCCAGTCCGGCATCGGCCTGGCCACGCTCCCGGCAAGCTGCGACGACTTTCGCCACGGCACCGATGGCGACAGCCCGTTCAAGAACCTCATGCGGCGCCTGTTCGACCGTCTGGAAGAAGCGAAGCTGCGCCGCTTCGACCTGTGCGGCGCGGCGCCGCCGGGGGCGGTGTTCGGCGGCTTTCTGGATGCCTTCGAGCGCGACAAGGGTGTCTGCGCGGTGGATGGCCGCTCGCCGGCCACCGAAGCGCTAGGCGATAGTGACTCTTACATCAGCGCGCTGGCGGCCGACCAGATCGCAATCGGCGGCTGGCTGGCCAGTCAGGAGCGGCTGCTGATCACCCGCGCGCCGCTCGGACATCACACGCTGCGCCTGCCGCTGTTCGGCTATTTCGCCAATTTCACTGCCGGTGACGAGACCACCGGCCGTTTCGGTGCCGAGGCGCGCTCCGGCAACCTGCGCCGGGCCTGGGATTTTTCCTTGCCGGCGAGCGCCGATACGCCGCTTTGGAACGGCTATGCGCGGCGCGCCATCAACGCCCATGTGCCGCGCTTTGGGGCGTTGAACGAGTGGGCTGCCGGGCGCTATGCCGGCATCGATGAAGACGCCGAAGACCGCAACGCCGAAGCCATCAAGACCCTCAACCACATTGCCTGCGAGGACAAGCGCCTGGACGAACGCGGCCAATGGGTGGGTGTGGAAGCCCTGATGACGCTCAAGGGCGATGTGGACAATCTCGGGCTCACCTTTCAGGGCGGGCTCGAAAACTACACCTTCGCCAAGATGGCCGCCCTGTCGCGGCAGATGAACGCCTTTTTCACGGTCCATTTGCCGCGCCTGTGCCGCGACGAGTTTCCGAACACCTACACCGTGTTTGCCGGCGGCGACGATTTCTTCCTGATTGGCCCCTGGCGGCAGACACTCGAGCTCGCCCGGCGCATGCGGCAGGACTTCGCCCGCTACGTGGCGCACAACCCGGAGCTGCATTTCTCGGCCGGACTATCCATGACCAAGCCCGGCCTGCCGGTGCGCGAACTCGGCCGCCTGGCCGAGGAAACCCTGGAGCGGGCCAAGGCGGTCGGCGACAAGGGCAAGCCCGCCACCGCCAAGAACGCCGTCACCGCCTTCGACCGGGCGGTGCCCTGGCAGCGCTTCGAACAATTGCTGGAGATGGCGGGCGCACTCAAAAATCAGGCGGATGAACTCGAACTGTCCACCGGCTATCTGTACGCCCTGCTGGGCTATGCCGAGATGGCCGACAAGGCCCACGAGCGGCCGGAAAACGCGCTCTGGCATTCGCACTTTGCCTACCGCACGGCGCGGCTGCTGGAGCGCAAGCGGGGGATGAGCCGCGAGGAACGCCGCGCGCTGCACGCGACGCTGGCGCAACAGATTGCCAATCAAGGGATCGGACAGTTCACGGCGGATTACCGCATTGCGCTGTTCACGGTTTTGTATCAACTGCGGGATTAGGAGCTGAAGATGAGCAGACCCCCCAATCGAATGAACCCACCCCAAGGGCAGCGGCCGGGCGGCCGTCCAAACGAAAACCAATATGGCCGCGACAATAGGTCGCAAGGTGGTGGTCCGCCAGGGCAGGTCGCGGATATCGATCTCACTCGCGTGCGCTTTACGCCGGCAACGGGGCAGGCGCTGGATGCCGATCTGTTTGCCGCAGTGGCGCAGGCTTGTGCCCAGAAAATTGGCGATGACAAACAGGAAGAACAAACCCAGCCAGTTGCGCAAGTTCTACGACGAACTCGGCATGTGGGCCGAGCGGGTGCGCGCCGAGCCGGACAAGTTCGCCGAGTTCCTGCCGTTCATCCGCATGCTCAACGCCAAGGTGGCCTATGCCAGAGGCCGCGAGCTGGTGGACGCCAACTATGAGGCGCTGATGAATCACTGCCTGAAAGAAGTCACCAATCCCGAGACGCTGCACCTGTGCAAGACCTTTTTCGAGGCTTTCATGGGTTATTACAAAGTCGTGCGGCCCAAAGACTGAACTGCTCACTGGAGCAAATCATGAAACTCACGGCACTGCGCAAACTCACCGGCCGTATCGAACTGGTCACCGGCCTGCACATCGGCTCCGGCAACACCGAAATGCACATCGGCGGCACCGACAATCCCATCATCAAGAACCCGGTCACCGGCGAGCCCTACATCCCCGGCTCCTCCCTCAAGGGCAAGATGCGCAGCCTGCTGGAATGGGAGCTGGGTGTGGTGAGTATCACCGAGGGCAAACCACTCGGTTTTCGCCATGTCGGGGAACTCGGCGCAGCCGATCAGGCGCGTGCCAAGCGTCTGCTCAAGCTGTTCGGCGGCGCCCCCGAGGGTGGCGACCGGCAGCAGGCGCTGGTCGAGGAAATCGGCCCCACGCGGCTGGCCTTCTGGGACGCGTCGCTGTGCGCGGACTGGGTGGCGGAAATGAAAAGCCGCAGCCTGCTGCTGACCGAAACCAAGATGGAGAACATGATCGACCGCATCCGCGGCGTGGCCGAACATCCGCGCAACACCGAGCGGGTGCCTGCCGGCGCGCGCTTCGAGTTTGCGCTCACCCTGCGCGTGCACGACGACGAAGACCTGCTGGCCGACATCTACCGCGGCATCAGGCTGGTGGAATACACCGGCCTGGGCGGTTCCGGCTCGCGCGGCTACGGCAAGTTGCGCTTCGTCGATCTGGCGCTCGATGGCGCCCCGGTGCAGGCCGATTACGAGCGCCTGAGCCTGGCGCATGTGGCCTGAGGGAGTCGTCATGCAGACACTGCTTGCGCGACTGCGGCCGCTGTCCGCGTTCGGCACCCCGCCCAAGGGCGACAGCCTGTTCGGGCAGTTGTGCTGGGCCGCACGCCATCGCTTCGGTGAAAGCCGCCTGGCCGAATGGCTGGCGGGCTACACCGACGGCGCGCCCTTTCTGGTGATGTCCGATGCGCTGCCGGCCGGTCATCTGCCGCGCCCGGCACTGCCGGGGCACTGGTTCGATGAGGTCGAGAACGCCGATCGCAAGGCGGTGAAAAAGCGCCGCTGGCTGCCGCTCGATCGGGCGGGCGAGCCTTTCGCCGCCTGGCTGCACCACTGCGTGGACGACGCCGGGCTGCTCCGGAGCCAGCCCGGCGCGCAGCAGGCCGCTGACCAGCCGCCCCGCTTTGTGGCGACCCACCCGCAGCCGCACAACAGCCTGAGCCGCGTCACCGGCACCACGGGACGCGGCGCCTTCGCGCCCTACCAGATGGAACAGCACTGGTACGCCCCCGGCGCCGCGCTCGACCTGTGGCTGGTGCATGACCCGGCCCGCATCGGCCGGGACGACCTCGCCCTGCTGCTGGCCGACATGGGCGCCTTCGGCTTCGGGCGCGACGCCAGCATTGGTCTTGGCAAATTCGAGGTGATCGCAGTCGAGGACCGATGAGCTACCGGCGCAAACCGGCGCCGATGCCTGGCTCACGCTGGCGCCCTGCGCGCCGCAGGGCCTTGCCTGGCGGCCGGAGCGCTGTTTCTACCAGCCGTTCACGCGCTTCGGGCGCCATGGCGATCTCGCCGTACTCGGCGGCCAGCCATTCAAGAATCCGGTGCTGCTGGCCCAGACCGGCGCGCTGCTGGTGCCGCCGGATTTCGCTTCCCGGTCCTTCACCGGGCAGGGGCTGGGCGGAGACGGGACGTTGTCCAACGCCATCTCCGCCACCGTGCATCAAGGCTATGCGCCGGTGGTGGCCGTGGCGCTGCCCAAGCGGGAGGTCGCCGCATGAACCGGCTCGATACCTATCGCCTGCACATCAGCACCCTGTCGCCGGTGCACATCGGCACCGGTCAGGCCTACGACACCACCGGCTACGTGATCGACGGCGACACCCTGCACCATTTCGACACGGCAGCGGCCATGGCCGCCCTGCCACCTGCCGACGCGGCCAAGCTGCTGGCGCTGGTCAGCCGGGGCGGCGCGGATGGGCTGCTCAAGGACGTGCAACGCTTTTTTCACGACCGCCGCGATGCCTTGATGGCGCACGCCACGCTGCGGCTGCCGGTGCTCGACGGCGTCGCGAGGCTGTACGAAAGCCGCATCGGCCAGACCGCCAACCGCCAGGACGACGGCAGGGACGTGATGAACCGGCTGGCCGTCGAGCGCAACGCCTACGATCCGGTGCGCAACCGGCCGGTGCTGTACGGCTCCTCGCTCAAAGGCGCCATGCGCACGGCAGTGCTGGATCACTACAACGAGGGGCGAGCAGCGCACGAAGACAAGGGGCTGCACGAATTCCAGGGCCGCATCCTGAAATACCGCGATCAGGAAGGCAGGCAAAAGCTGGAACGTGATCCCTTTCGCCTGCTCCAGATCGGCGACGCGGCCTGGGCCGCAGCGGACGATTTGCCGGCCGGCGAAGTGCTGTTCGCCGTCAACCGCAAGCGCATCGAGGTAAAGGACCAGCAAGGGAACGTGCGCCAGGCGCGCGCCGAGAACCTCTACCAGACGCTGGAGTGCGTGCCGGCGGCACGCTACCGGGCGTTTTCTGCACAGGTGGCGGTGCAGGATGTGGCTGGGCTGGACGCCCGCGACAAGCTGCCGGCTACGGACCGGCGCTTTGGCATGGCCGAACTGGCCCGGCACTGCAATGCCTTCTACCGGCCGATCCTGGAACGCGAACTGGCCGAGCTGGGCGGGCGGGACTACGTGGACCCGGCCTGGGCGCAGACCGTTACCGCATTGCTGCGCGGCCCGGTGGGGCAGGCGCTGGATGCCGGGCGGGCGTTCCTGCTGCGCGTTGGCCGCCACAGTGGCGCGGAGTCCCTGACGCTGAATGGCGTGCGCAAGATCCGCATCATGCAGGGGCAGGGGCAGCCGGCGGTCGAGAAACCGGAACCCCTCACCTGGTGGCTGGCCGCCTCCGAATCCGGGCAGCGCACGGGCCTGCTGCCCTTCGGCTGGCTGCTGGTGGAAGTGCACGCGCTGGATGAACCCGCGCCCGACTCGCCGGCACTGCGCGAGGCTCTGGCGCCGCGCCTCGACCGGCTGCGCGCCTGGACGCAGCGGCGCGGCGAGGAAGACCGGCGGCTGGCCGAGCAGCGCGCGCAGGCCGAGGCCCGGCGCGCCGCGGAAACCGCCGCCGCCCGGGAAAAGGAAGCCCGCGTCGAACGCGAAACGGCTGAAGCCGCCGCCCGCGAAGCGGCCCGCGCCGCCATGACCGACCAGCAACGCGCCCTGGACGACTTCCGCGCGGCCTTCGAAGCCACCAGGGCAAAGGGCGCGCATCAGCCCGGCGGTGAGTTCGATGCACAGCGCCTGGCGTTCTTCAAGACCGCGCTGGGCTGGACCGAACCGGACGACCGCCGTGCCGCTGCCGGGCTGCTGCACGAGACCATCGCCTGGAGTGGCTGGCCCGGCAAGAAGGAGCGCAAGGCGGAGTTTCGTGAGTGGCTCGCGCAGTTGGAGAGTTGATTCCCCATGCCCCCTTCGTCGCCCGCAAATCCCGGCAACCGTCTCACCACCCTGCGGAGCAAGCGATATGCATCAAGCCCGGAGGCAGCGCCGCGCCTTCACGCCAGCCCGCGCAGCCGCTCGTATGCGGCACGCGGCGCAATGATCGGCAAACCCTCGATGACGCCCAGTTCCAGCAGGGCCTTGTCGCCGGTGACCAACAGATCGGCCCCGGCCGCCAGCGCGGCGCCGACGATCACCACATCGTCGGGATCGGGAAACGCCGCTGGCGGCTGCCAGTCGCCCTGCGCCACCTCGCGCGCCAAAGCCATCGCGGCCCGCGCGGCATCCAGCCCCGCTTCCGTGGCTTTGAACTTGTCGCGCAGAATGCGCAGCGTTTCGCTGCGAACCGCGTCACTCAGCAGTAGTTCGAAGCCCGCCAGGCCATGCCGAAGCAGCGCGACCCGCAGCAAATCGGCACACAGGCCGCGCGCAACCAGTGCGCTTACCCAGACATTGCTGTCCAGCAGGACTTTCAAGAAAAGTCCCGGAAAATATCCTCGTCAGTCAGGTACCCGGCCTTTTCCGCCAGCGGCACCAGCAGGCTGCGCGCGGTTTCCAACGCCGCCAACGCCGCCTCGCGGCGCAGCATCTCGCGCACCAGCTCGCTCTTGGTGCGGTGGCTCTCCGCGGCCAGGCGGGTCAGGGTGGCGTCGA
Source organism: uncultured Gammaproteobacteria bacterium (assembly GCA_963708735.1). Lineage (GTDB taxonomy): Bacteria > Pseudomonadota > Gammaproteobacteria > Pseudomonadales > Porticoccaceae > JAGPUQ01. The sequence goes on along the minus strand of CAVPTW010000005.1, from coordinate 86,379 downwards.
GTTCATCGTCGAGGCGGATGGTAAGCGTGGACATGGGCTGCCCTCCAAAGCAACGTAAGACATCGTAACACTAGGAAACCGAGCCATGACCACCTTCTTCGTCTCCCGCCATCCGGGCGCCAGCGCCTGGGCGGCCCGGCAGGGGCTGGCCGTGGACCGGCTGGTGGCCCACCTGGACCCGGCTGAGGTCAGCGCCGGCGACACCGTCATCGGCACCCTGCCGGTGAACCTGGCCGCGGCGGTTTGCGACAAGGGCGCGCGCTACGTGCACCTGACGCTCGACCTGCCGCCGGACTGGCGCGGACGGGAGCTGTCCGCCGCCGACATGGTGGCCTGCGGCGCGCGGCTGGAGGAATACCGGGTGCAGAAAGTCTGATGTCGGATGCGCTGCGGACCATCATCACCGACTGGCTGGACCCCGTCGGTATCGTCCTTGGCCTGATCGCCCTGGTGCCCATCTTCTGGACCTGGTGGGACGTGGTGTTCGGCCGCCGGCGGCGCGAGCGGCGCTGGTTTGCCGAGATTCGCCGCCAGCCGGGCGAACGGCCGGCACTGCTGATTGTCGATCTGCTGCCCGGCAAGGAAATTCGTGCCAGCGTCGAGAATTATCGCCTCGTTCAGCCCGCGCTCGCGGACATTGCGGAAGAGCGCATCGGGATCGTGCGGCGCGACGCGGCGCTGCGCCCGGAGGACATGCCGGCCTTGCAGGAGGATCTGCGCATCGTCGCGGCGCAGTTGCTCAAGGCGGGTGCCGACTGCATCCACTGCTTCTATGCCGGGCCGGCCGTGGTGGCCGCGCTGGTGGGCGCGGAGTTCGCCAATGGCGCGCGCGTGTTGCTGTACCACCACGAAGGCAGCGGCTATACCAACTTCGGTCCGCTGCGCTCGCGCGCCTTTTAAGGCCCCCGGAATTGCCGTCGTGCTCGCAGCCGCGGGCAACCGGACGGCTTCGCGAACGCTGGGCAACGCCACGTCGCAAGCTTGCAATGCGGCACCATCGCGCTGGCGGCTGCTGTAATGGGCGCCATCCCGGCAACCAAGCGGTCTCCTGCCGCACCCTTCACATGACCCAGCGCGATCTCTACCTCGCCGCCTACGACATCGCCGACCCGCGCCGCCTGCGGGCAGCGATGGAGCGCATCCGCGCGCACGCCACCGGCGGGCAAAAGTCGGTGTACGAGTGTTTCCTGACCCCGGCGGAGCGCGGCGATCTGCTCGCCGATATCGCCTTGGTGATAGACGACAGCGCGGACCGCTTCTTTCTGTTGCGGCTCGACCCGCGCATGCGGGTGGTGACCCTGGGCATCGCCCGGCCGCCCCTGGACCCGCCGTTTTTCCTGCTGGTGAGCTGATCGTGACGACCCTCTATCTCGATCGTCGCGACCTCGCCGTGGAGCTGGCCAGCGGGCGCCTGCGCGTCCGCCATCCCGACGGCCGGGTACAGGACGTGCCCCTCGCGCTCCTGGAGCGGGTCGTCATCACCGCCACCACCCGGCTGGACTCCAGCCTGCTCGCGAGGCTGGGTGCTGCCGGCGTCGCCGTGATGATCCTCAACCCGCGCAGCGCGGATCGCGTGGCCTTTCTGCTCGGTGCGCCCCACAACGATCTCGGGGTGCGGCTCGGCCAGTATCGCCTGCTGGATCATCCGGAGTGGGTCGGCACCTGGTCGCAGCGGCTGGTGCGCGCCAAGCTCGTTGGCCAGCGCCGCCTGTTGCGCAACGCCATGGCGCTGCGCCCGGAGGCGAGGTTGCCGCTGCACAAGGGCATCCAGGCCCTCGATGCCGCCCTCGCGCATTGCGCCCAAACGGCCGCCCCGGCGACCTTGCGCGGCATCGAGGGCGCCGCCGCCGCGGCCTATTTCGGTGCCTTGGCCGCCGTGCTGCCGGCGGCGCTCGACTTTGGCGGGCGCAACCGGCGGCCGCCCCGCGATCCGGTCAACGCCCTGCTGTCGCTCACCTACACCCTGCTGCATTTCGACGCCGTACGCGCCGCCTATGCGGTCGGTCTGGACCCCTATCTGGGGTTCTACCACCGGCCCGCATTCAGCCGCGAGTCCCTGGCTTCCGATCTGCTCGAAATTCTTCGCCCGAGCGCGGACCGCTTCGTCTGGCGTCTGCTGGCCGAAGCCACGCTGCGCGCCGATCACTTCAGCCGGCAAGGCGATGCCTGCCTGCTGGGCAAGGCCGGGCGCGGGCATTTTTATGCCGCTTACGAACCCTTCGCGGCGCAGCCGCGCCGGTTGCTGCGCCGACTCTGCCGCATGCTCGCCCGCAAAATGCGTGAATCCGCGCCGGACCTGGCCGATGACTGAGCGGCGCCCCCTCTATCTGGTCGCCCATCAGCCCATGGACGTGACCTATCGTGCGCCGGCGCTTTCCATCGCCGTGCAGGGCCGCGCCGATGCCCTGTACCCTCTGCCCCGCGTCAGCAGAATCCTCAGCCGCGGCGCCGTCGCCTGGAGCGGCGAAGCGCTGGCCGGCTGCCTCGACCATGGCGTCCCCGTCCTGCTCCTTGCGGACGACGGCCGCCTGCGCGGCGTGCTGACGCCTCACCGGCACCCCCCGGCGGACCTCGCCCTGCATCTGGCGAGCGCCACCCTGGCGCCCGAATGGTCGGAGCGCTACGGCAACTGGTACCTGAGCCAGCAGCGCCGGGTCATCAACCGGCTTGCCGAGGCCCTCGGCTGGCACCTGAGCGACTGCCGGCCCGGCGTCGTGCAGCGCCGCCTGCACCTCGCGCTGCATCGGCACTGGCGGCAGCCGCCGCAGACCCTGCTCGGCGGACCCATGGCGGGACTGCGCGCTACCGTTGCCGAAAGCCTGGCCCAGGCCGGCATCGACGCCGGCCTCGCAACCGGTGCCTGGGGCGGCATCAACCTGGCCGACGATCTGGTGCGCCTCGCCGCCTGGCCCTTGCGCGGCCGTCTGCTGGCAAGTCCGGCAGCGCCGCCCGTGGCCTCGGGCGAGGCGTTCGCCCACTACCAGCGCCACCTGGCCGCGCCCATGGCTGGCACGGTTGCGCGGTTGATCCGCCACCTCTGGCAGATCGCGCTGTGAGCCGCCGTCAGCCCTATCTGGTGACCTACGACATTGCCGACCCGCGCCGACTGCAGCGGGTGGCGCGGTGTGTCGGCCGTCGCGGCCTGCGCATCCAGTACTCGGTGTTTTTGGCACAATTGACCCCACGGCAGCGCAATAAACTGGCCGGCGAACTGCGGCGGCTTATCGATCCGCGCGAGGACGATGTGCGGATATATCCGCTGCCGGTGCGAATGGAACCGATCGTCTACGGTCGGTCGCACTGGCCGGAAGGCGTGCAGTTGCTGGGAGGCGGCCTGCCGGCCTTGACCCTGGCGGGTGGCCCCCGTAGTGTGTCCCGTGCCGGCTTGGCAACAGCGCAAGAGTCCCCAACTTCATGAAACCGAAAAAAATCCCGGGTGCCATGGATAACGCTATAAAGCGCAAGGAAAAATCCGCGCCGGCAGTTCGAAAGCAGACCTGAAAAAGAAGGGATTAAGACTGAGGGCTGTATTCATGCTTTCTCCAGTATCTGTTCGAAAGCAGACCTGAAAAAGAAGGGATTAAGACGATGGTGCGGTACTTCCCGCTCAGGTAGTCGCGGTTCGAAAGCAGACCTGAAAAAGAAGGGATTAAGACGGAAAATGCTCACCGATTTAAGACCGTGAATCTGGTTCGAAAGCAGACCTGAAAAAGAAGGGATTAAGACGGCCAGGAGCGCCGGGTCTTTGATATAAATCGTGGTTCGAAAGCAGACCTGAAAAAGAAGGGATTAAGACCATGGAGGCCCTGATGCAGTTGGCGGAGTGATTCCGTTCGAAAGCAGACCTGAAAAAGAAGGGATTAAGACCCCACTTCCAGCCCGAGGAACGCCGCCGGTTGGGAGTTCGAAAGCAGACCTGAAAAAGAAGGGATTAAGACCTCCGAACTGAATCATGTCTCAATCCTCTCAGGCGTTCGAAAGCAGACCTGAAAAAGAAGGGATTAAGACGCGCGCCATTTGGGCGTCCTGGTCATGGAGGTGATGTTCGAAAGCAGACCTGAAAAAGAAGGGATTAAGACTGGGGCGGGGTTGGTCATGTTGATCTCCTTATTTGTTCGAAAGCAGACCTGAAAAAGAAGGGATTAAGACTCGGGCGCGATCTCGATATGCCCGAATTCTGGTTCGAAAGCAGACCTGAAAAAGAAGGGATTAAGACCCCGAGCCGTGTTCTTCCTCGTACCACTTGATAGTTCGAAAGCAGACCTGAAAAAGAAGGGATTAAGACGAGTAGCCGACGCCCTGATCGTGCATGCTGTAGGTTCGAAAGCAGACCTGAAAAAGAAGGGATTAAGACAACGCTTGCGGCGTAGGGTTCGCACTCAACAGCGGTTCGAAAGCAGACCTGAAAAAGAAGGGATTAAGACCACGACACGGTATCGAATCATGTCGCGGTGATAGTGTTCGAAAGCAGACCTGAAAAAGAAGGGATTAAGACTGATTACCCAGATCTCAATATACGTTGTAGCACCGTTCGAAAGCAGACCTGAAAAAGAAGGGATTAAGACCCGCGCCGCCGCGCGCACCTGGTCATCGATCTCAGTTCGAAAGCAGACCTGAAAAAGAAGGGATTAAGACGCGTTGAATCTGTACGGCTCGTCCTCATCGACGTTCGAAAGCAGACCTGAAAAAGAAGGGATTAAGACACTGTCTCGACGCTGCAATAACCATGGTTTTCGTTCGAAAGCAGACCTGAAAAAGAAGGGATTAAGACTAGGCCAGCGCCGCCTTGCACGCTGCTCTGGCGTTCGAAAGCAGACCTGAAAAAGAAGGGATTAAGACGGAAATAGTGTCGTTCATGTCTGTCTCCAAGTTCGTTCGAAAGCAGACCTGAAAAAGAAGGGATTAAGACAGATTGTGCCGTCGGAAATCAGCTCAATGCCGGGGTTCGAAAGCAGACCTGAAAAAGAAGGGATTAAGACTCGATGCGGCGGCGCGAATCGATGCGACCGCTGTTCGAAAGCAGACCTGAAAAAGAAGGGATTAAGACCAAAAGACGCAACATCAATGCAGCATGTTGGCAATATCGTTCGAAAGCAGACCTGAAAAAGAAGGGATTAAGACGCGCGGGCAAACAGGTGTTTTATCATCGGGATGGTTCGAAAGCAGACCTGAAAAAGAAGGGATTAAGACGTTCCGCGCATGTGCGCGTTGCTGGAGATGCCGTTCGAAAGCAGACCTGAAAAAGAAGGGATTAAGACGAACCTGCCAGCATCGTGTTGAATACCCCATCGCGTTCGAAAGCAGACCTGAAAAAGAAGGGATTGAAGAGACCGATGACTACGACCGGTAAGGCCCAGGTTGACAGTACCGGGGTCCTTGTATTGTCATGGGCGCCGCGCCGGCGAGCCCGATAACTATCTCGATAGCCATCTCCATAACTACAGGCCGGCGCGTGCGGCCGAGGCCGGGAAATCCGTAGTGCGACGCTGACCACACCGGTTTTTGCGGGTGTGGCGGGGCCGGTCGCTGCGCTTCCCGCGGTCAGTCATCATCAAGCACTGGACGATATTTCATGGCATTCCTGGTCAATATCGACAACGGCGGTTCCTTCACGGATGCCATCGCCACCGACGGCGAACGTGTGCTGCACGTCAAGTCGCCGACCACGCCCCACGACCTGTCGCAGTGTTTCATTGCGGTACTGGAGCGCCTGTCCCGGGAGTGTTACGGCGAAACCGATCTCGCGCGCCTGCTCGGCGAGACCGAATATCTGCGTTACTCGACGACTTCCGGCACCAACGCGGTGGTGGAGCACAAGGGCACGCCGGTCGGCGTCATGGTGCTGGCGGGCGAGGAGGATCGCCTCTACGGCGCCGACCGCCTGCGCGACACGGCCCTGTGGGCGGCCATGGTGCCGAGCCCCGTGGTGGGCTTGCGGTTTGACGGCGGCGTGGTCGATGCCACCGGGCTGATGGCCAGCGTCAGCCAGCTTATCTCCCAGGGCGTGTCGCGCATCGTGGTGGCGCTGCCGGAGCCGGCGCAGGAGCTGTGCGTCAAGGACGAGGTGCTGGAGCGCTATCCGCGTCATCTGCTGGGCGCCATTCCAGTGCTGTTTTCGCACGAGCTGGTGCGCGACGACGATCACGGCCGCCGCCTGTTTTCCGCGGTGGTGAATTCCTACCTGCATCCCGGCATGGAGCTGTTTCTGTACGGCGCCGAGCGCGTCACCCGGCAGCACCATCTGGGCAGTCCGCTGCTGATCTATCGCAACGACGGCGATTCGGCCCGGGTGGCCAAGACCACCGCGATCAAGACCTATGGCTCGGGACCGCGCGGTGGCCTGGCCGGCGCCGCCGCCTATGCGCGCTGGTACGGATCGCCGCTGCTGGTCGCCGTGGATATCGGCGGCACCACTACCGATATCTCCACGCTGGTGGACGGCGCGGCCACCGAGTTCGCTCACGGGCTGGTCGGCGATGAGGAAATCCCGTCGTCCTTTCCGATGGGCGATATCGTCAGCATCGGTTACGGGGGCAGCTCCATCTTTCGTCTGGACGGCGAGGCCATCCGGATCGGGCCGGAAAGTGTCGGCGCCGCGCCCGGCCCCGCCTGCTTTGGTCGCGGCGGCAGCCTGCCCACCATCACCGATGCCCTGTTGCTCGCCGGCGTCCTGGACCCGGACAATTATCTCGGCGGCGAGCTCAAGCTCGATCCCGGTCTGGCCGAGAAAGTGATCGGCGAGCACATCGCCGAGCCCTTGGGATTGGCGCTGGGCGCGGCCGTGCAGCGCATGATCGCGGCCTACGAATCCCAGGTGGCGACGCATCTGCGGGATATCCTCGCCAGTCGCGGCATTGCCGCCGGCGGCGATCTGCTCGCCTTCGGCGGCGGCGGGCCCATGAACGCCTGCGGCATCGCCGCCGCGGCGCGATTCCGGCGCGTGATCGTGCCGGCCTACGCGTCCGTGTTCAGCGCCTACGGTATCGGCTTCAGCGATCTGTCCCACCAGTACCGGGTGCCGACGGCGGAAGTGAAGGCGCGCGGTGCCGACGTGGTGCTCGCCGAGCTGCGCGAGCGCGCCCGCCGCGACATGTTTGGCGAAGGCCTGGCCGCCGGCACCTGGACCGAAGTGGTCGAGGTTTGCGGCGCGGTGGACCGACGCCTGATGGCGCAGCCCTGGCAGGGCGTGTTCCCCGCCGGCCTGGACGATGCGGGCCTGCGCCTGGTGGCGACCCATGGCCTGCGGCAACCCCAGTTGCCGGCCAGCACGGAGGTGTCGACGCAGGCGGCGGCCGCAACCGGTTCGGCTCTGGTGCACCTGGACGGGGAGCCCACCGAGGTGCCGGTTTACGCCCTGAAAGACCTGTCACCCGGCAGCGCGGGTGTTGGACCCGCGCTGTTTCGCGACGCCTATCTCACCTGTCTGGTGCGGCCCGGCTGGTCGTTTCGGGTATCCGCCAATGGCGATCTGATTCTGGAGGCACAAGCCCATGTCTGAACCCAATCGGGTAGCCATCACCGAATACCTCGCCATCGATCTGACGCGCGAGACCTGGCACTGCCGCCGCTGCGACGCGGAGCTGGGCAGCGCGCGCGGACCGTACAAGGAGGCGCTGCTGGTGTGCGAGCGCGATCCCCGGGAGGTGCATCATCCCAAGATCGATCCCGAGCGCTATGCGTTCACCTTTGCGCCCGACCCGACCTGGTGCCGGATCATCGAATACTACTGCCCGCAGTGCGCGACCCAGATCGAAGTCGAATACCTGCCGCCCGGACATCCGTTGACGCGGGACGACCTGCAACTCGATATCGACAGCCTCAAGGCGCGTCACGGGGAGGGCCGGTCGTGAGTCAGGCGGCAACGATGACAGCGGCGGCCGGCGCCGCCGGTGAGATGAAGCGGGTCAGCGTTGATATCGGAGGGACCTTCACCGACTGTTTTCTGGTGTGGAACGAACGCCGCGCCGAGGGCAAGGCGCTCACCACGCACCACAATCTGGCGTCCGGTTTCATGGCGGCGCTCGAGGATGCCTGCGGCCAGCTCGGCCTCGAGGTCGAGCAGGTATTGTCCGAAGTGGATGCGGTGCGCTACGCCACCACGCTCGGCACCAATGCGCTGATCGAGCGCAAGGGTCCGCGCGTTGGCCTGCTCACCACCTCGGGCTTCGAGTTTTCGGTACCCCTGATGCGGGCGCGGGGCTACGGCGACGGCCTCAGCGATGCCCAGCAGCAGGATCTGCCGGCGGCGACCCGGCCGGTACCCATCGTGCCGCGCGCCATGATCGAGGGCATCGACGAGCGCATCGATTTCCGTGGCGATGTGGTTTTTGCGGTGGATCCGGAGAATGTCCGCACCGCGGTGCGCCGGTTGGTGGATCGCGGCGCCCAGGCCTTCGTGGTGGCGCTGGTGAACTCGGTGGTCAATCCGGCCCATGAAAAACAGGTGGAGCGGATCATTCTGGAGGAATACCCGAGCCACCTGCTGGGCGCGATTCCGATCGTGCTGTCCCACCGCGTGGCGGGCCGCAAGGGCGAATACGCCCGCACCATGTCGGCGATTCTCGACGCCTACCTGCACGACCAGATGTACCACGGTCTGGCGAGCCTGGAGCGCGTGCTGCGCCGGCACGGTTACCGGCGCCCCATGCTGGTGGTGCACAACTCCGGCGGCATGGCGCAGATGAGTTCCACCCACGCCCTGCAAACCGTGCACTCGGGTCCGGTGGCGGGACTGGAGGCGACCCAGAGCCTGTCCGTGCAGTTCGACGAGCCCAATCTGATCGCCACCGACATGGGCGGCACCAGCTTCGATATCGGGCTGGTCACCGGCGACGGGGTGAAGTTCTACGATTTCAATCCCATCATCGACCGTTGGCTGGTCAGTACCCCGATGAGCTACCTCCACACGCTGGGCGCGGGTGGCGGCTCCATCGCCCGCTTCAACCGCCTCTGGAATGCGGTGGAAGTGGGACCGGAAAGCGCCGGCTCCGATCCGGGTCCGGCCTGCTACGGCCGCGGCGGCCGCTTCCCGACCACCACCGATGCCAACCTCATCCTCGGCTACCTCGACGAGAACAACTACGCCGGCGGGCGCATCAAGCTGAACCGGCGCCGCGCCGAGCGCGCCATCCGCGAGCATATCTGCGAACCCACCGGCCTGGATCTCGAAGCGGCGGCGCTCGCCATGCGCCGCAAGGTGGACGCCAACATGGCCGATGCGATCTTCAAGGAAGTCGCGGTGAAGGGTTATGACCCGCGCCAGTTCACCCTGCTGTCCTACGGCGGCGGCGGTCCGCTCCACGCCTGCGGTTATGCCGGCAAGATCGGCATTTCCCGCATCCTGATTCCACCCTTCAGCGCGGTGTTTTCGGCGCTCGGCGCGGGCAGCATGAATCAGCTCCACATTCACGAGCGCTCGCTGTACCTGATGCTCTACGACGCCACCAAGCGGCAGGTGCTCGACGATTTCACCGCCATCAATGAGACCGTGGCATTGCTCGAAGAACTGGGTCGCGAGGATCTCCTGCGTCAGGGGGTGGCACCGGACGCCATCCGCGTGCGCGTCGAATTCGACATGCGCTACGGCAATCAGCTCGCCCAGACCGCGGTGGTGAGCCCGATCAACCGCGTCCGCTCGGACCAGGACGTGATGACCCTGCTGGATCTGTTCAGTGCCAACTACCAGAAGCGCTACGGCGTGGGCAGCGCGGCGCCGGAAGCCGGCATCCGCGTCAATGTGATTCGCGTGCTGTCCTATGTCGAGCACGCCGCGGTGATGCTGGAGCGCGCCGCCCCGCGTCCCGCCGCAATGGCGACACCGAAATCCACCCGCGATTGCTGGTACGACGGCATCGAGGGGCCGGTTTCCACCCGGGTGTACGACATTGCCGAGGTGCCGGAGGGCGCGGTGATTGCCGGCCCGGCGCTGGTGGAGACCCCGCACACCACTTATCTCGTGTATCCCGACTGGTCGCTGACCATGGGCCGCCAGGGCTCCGCCTGGCTGGAACGGCACGGCGTCAACTGAGATTGCATCCATGACACAGACACCTTCCCAGGGTAACAGCCACGGTCACAGCCACGGTCACAGCCATGGCCACACACCGGGCCAGCGCAGCCTGATCGAGAAATTCCTCGACGAAAATGTGCTCTACCTCGGACCCGACCCCGCGATCATGGGCGACCACAGTGTGTCGACGCCCACGGCGCGGGAGCTGGCCGCGGTCGCGGCCTGGAAAGACAAACCCGAGGAGCTCAACCTGATTCGCAACCGTCTGCAGACCGCCTGCAACGAATCCTTCGACATGGTCGAGCAGATGGGCGCGGCGCCGGGCGCCAAGTGGGGCGATCTGATCTCGGGCATCTTCTCCTGTCAGGGAGATTTGTCGCTGTCGAGCGCCGGCGGTGTGCTGGTGTTCTCGGTGCTGGCCCAGCACCCGGTCAAGTTCGTTCTCAAGTACTGGAAGGACGATCCCACGGTGGGTATCCGTGAGGGCGACATCTTCATGCACAACGACGCCCGTTACGGCAACATTCACAACACCGACCAGAGCCTGTTCATCCCGGTGTTCGATGACGGCGAGATCGTCTGCTTTGTCGGCGCCATCGTTCACGAGGGCGAAAACGGCGCCTGCGAACCGGGCGGCATGCCGGGCGGCGCCGAATCGCCCTACGACGAAGGCCTGAAAATGTCGCCGTTCAAGGTGGGCGAGAATTTCGAGTTCCGCCGCGACCTGCTCACCTTCCTGCAAAACTCCGTGCGCGAACCCAAGCTGCAACTCGAAGGCATGAAGGCCAAGCTCCATGCCTGTCTGCGTGTGAAGCAGCGGGTCGAGGACATCATCCGCGCCCACAGTGTCGAGGCTTTCCTCGCCACCGTGCGTGGCACCCTCACCGATACCGAGATGGAAGTGCGCCGCCGCCTGCGCACCTGGCCCGACGGCACCGCACGCTCGGTGGTGTTCGCCGACAGCACCTTGCGCGAGAACGTGCTGATCAAGATTCGCTGCGAAGTCACCAAGCGCGACGACGAGCTGATCATCGATCTGCGCGGTTCTTCGCCGCAGTTTCTCAATCGCGCCAACAACACGGTGCTGGCGTCCATGAAGGGCATGCTGGCGCAGCTCTTTTTGATGTTCGTGTGGCCAGACCTGCCGCGCAACCAGGCGGTGTTCGCGCCGATCCGGGTACTCACCGATCCGGGTTCGACGCTCAACTGCTCGCCGGAAGCGCCCAATGCCCAGAGCATGATGACCTTCTTCCCGGCCTTCACCGCGGTCCAGGTGACGATTCCGAAACTGCTGTATTCGGCGGGCTACAAATCCACTGACATCATCGCCTGCTGGTACAACATGATCACCACCTTCGTTTACGGCGGGATCAACCAGCACGATGAATTCGTCGGCAATGTCTGTGCGGATCTCAACGGCATGGGCGGCGCGGCCCGCGCCACCCGCGATGGCGAGCACTCGGTCGCGCCCATCTTTGCGTCCATGGCCGACCTCGGTGAGCAGGAATTGATCGAAGAAGAAGTGCCGATGATGAAGATCGTTCCGCATCGGGTGATGGTGGACAACTGCGGCTTCGGCAAATATCGCGGCGGCCACGGTTACCAGCAGATCGCCACCCACAAGGACACCGGCGCCTGGGGCTACATGACGAATTTCATCGGGTCGAAGTTTCCCTCGACCTACGGCATTTTCGGCGGCTACGCGCCGGGCTGTTATCCGCTGTGCAAGGTGAAGGGCGTCAACGTCTTCGAGGCGATGCGGGACAGCCGCGAGCTGATGCGCTACACCATCGAGGAAATCATGAACGAGCGGCCGTTTCCGAACGCCCGCTACAGCAGCCATCACGGCGGCCTGCAATTCGAGCTGGGCCAGCCCGGCGAGCTGTACATGATCACCCAGGGTGGCGGCGGCGGTTACGGCGATGTGCTCGAACGCGACCCCGAGGACATCGTGCGCGACTGGCGCGACGGCATCGTGTCGCGCCGGGTGATCGAAACCCTGTATCACGTGGTGATGAACTACGACACCGGCGCGGTCGATCTGGAAGCCACGGAACGGGCGCGGGCCGAGGAGCGCAAGCGCCGCCTGGCCCGCGCCGTGCCGTTCAAGGAATTTGCCGCCCGGTGGACGCAGGCGTTGCCGCCCGCCCATCTGCCCTACTACGGCAGCTGGGACGACCCCACCGTGCTGCACTTGGGCTCGCCCGAGCGCACCTGCCCGGCGGATGCCATCCAGGCGGTGATGATGCCCGATCCCAAGGATGTCGAGATCGAGCGGCTCCAGGCCGAGCTCGAGACGCTGCGGGCGCGGCTGGCGTGACCGGACGGGTACGCGCCTGGCTCGATGACGGCGCTGCCCTGCGCTGGCTGAGCTTTCACGACTACGCGCGGCGCGTGTTCGGCGGCGAGCATCCGGACTGGTTCCGCGAGCCGATGCGGCAGGTCGCGGGGCTTGCCGATGCCAACAAGGTGCTGCGCTCCCAGGTGGTTGAATTCGACCTGGGCGCGCTCTGGGCCGCGCACGCAGTACTGGCCGCCGATGCCGAAGGCGCTGCGCGCCTCGCCGCGGTGCTGAAGTCTCCCGTCGTGGCGGGCTTTTGCGATACCGCCATCGCGGCGCTGGTCCATCAGCAGGCGGGTCGCGCCGATGTGTGGCTTGCGTTGCCGTCGCCCGGTGGCGCACTGGTCGCGCTGGGTGAGCCGGCCGTCGCCATCGATTTCGACATGCTCGATGATGCGGCGGGCCTGATCGCGGATTTTTTGCGCACCAAGGCCGCCGCCGGCATCGACGGCGTGGTGATGGCGCTCGCCGCTACCGGAATTTCCGCCGCGGACGAAATCGATGCGGCGGAGCCCATCCGTAGCAGCGCGGCGCACTACGACTGGCTGTTTGCACTGCGTATCGCCAACTCCGCGCAGGCCGAAGCCTGGGCCGAAGTCGGTCCCGATCTCTGGCTGCCGGCGGATGCGGGGGTGGCGTTGCCTTCAACTGCCCCGGCATGCGTCAGTCTGGAGCGGGCGTTCTGGCAAGGCGGACCGCCGCCGGATGCCGGCGTGGCCGTGTACGGCACGGTGCCGGCGGATCTCGACCCCGCGTTGATTGCACAGCGCGTCGGCTTATTGCCCTGATGTTTCGGGCGTGCGCGCCCGCCAATGGAGGTATCCATGATTCACACCAGCCAGACCTCCCAGTTCATGTTTCGCAATGCCCTGTGGCGGCATGCGGCGAAGACCGCGCTGGTCGTCGGCGGACGTTCCTACACCTATCGCGAACTGGACAGTCTTTCCAGCACCCTCGCCGCGGGCCTCGCCGAGCGCGGGATCGCGCGTGGCGATCGCCTCGCCATCATGCTGCGCAACAGCGTCGAATTTGCGCTCACCGATCTCGCCATTTTCAAACTGGGCGCGGTGAAGGTGCCGCTCAACGAACTGCTCAGCCAGAGCGACGTGAGCTACATGATCGGCCACTCGGGCGCCAAGGCCCTGGTACTGCACAGTTCGCTGGCCGACAAGCTGGATGGCGTGGCGCTGGCTGCCACCGACCTGCGCAACATCATCGAAGTCGATGATCTGGGCCGCGGCACCGGCGCGGGCCGCGATGCCTGGAGTGCACTCTTTGCCGGTGGCGCACGCACGTTCGAGTGGCGGGAAGTACAGCCCTACGATCCCGCGTTCATCCTCTACACCGGCGGCACCACCGGGCGCTCCAAGGGCGTCTTGCATACCCACCGCAGCATGATGATCAACGGCCTCACTCATGTGGTGAACGGCGAAATCGGCGAGACCGAGCAGATGCTGCTGACCAGTCCGCTGCCCCATGCGGCGGGATTTTTTCTTCAGGCCGGTTTCCTGGCTGGCGCCTGTGTCCATGTGCACGACAAGTTCGACGCGGAACGGGTGATCGCGACCGTCATCAACGAGAAAATCACCTGGACCTTCATGGTGCCGACCATGATCTACCGGGTACTGGACGCCTATGATCCGGCGCGCCACGACCTGAGCTCGTTGCGCACCCTGGTGTACGGCGCCGCGCCCATCACCCGGGTGCGGTTGCAGGAGGTGCTCGCCAAGCTCGGTCCGGTGTTGTTGCAACTGTTCGGGCAGACCGAAGTGCCGGATTTCGCGACCAAGCTGTCCAAGGCGGATCACCTCGACGAGCGTTTTCTGGGCTCCTGCGGCCAACCGGTGATCACCGCCGAGGTGAGTATTGGCGATCCCATGGGCAGACCGCTGCCCTTTGGCGAGGTCGGCGAGATCATGGTGCGTTCGCCCTATACCCTGGAGAGCTATTACAACGACCCGCAGAAAACCGCCGAGGTTTATGTCGGCGAATGGATCAAGACCGGCGACGTGGGCTATCAGCTGGACACCGGCCATGTCTTCATCGTCGATCGCTCCAAGGACATGATCATCACGGGCGGCATGAATGTGTATTCGTCCGAGGTGGAGAACGCGATACAGGAATATCCCGGCGTGCGCCAGGTGATGGTGATCGGAATTCCCCACGAGGATTGGGGCGAAGCGGTGTGCGCGGCGGTGATTCCGGCCGGCCCGGAGTTCGACGCCGACGACCTGATCGCGTTCTGCAAGCAGCGGCTCGCTGCCTACAAGGTGCCCAAGGTCGTCGAGGTGGTGACGGACATTCCGCTCACCGCCTACGGTAAGCCCGACAAGAAAACACTGCGCGCCAAGTACTGGGGCGCCCAGCCCCGCCAGGTCAATTGATGCGGCGGGTTTGTTTTCGGTTCAAGGCGATACATGCAACCTAACCACAATCCGGAGAACGTGTGATGGGACGAGTTCAGGGGAAGGTCTGTCTGATTACCGGCGGCACTGCGGGCATAGGCTATGCCAGTGCCGAGCTGTTCGGGCGCGAGGGCGGCAAGGTGGTGATCACCGACATTCGCCCGAAGGAAGGCGAAGCGGCGGCGCAGAAACTGCGCGACCAGGGTTATGACGCGCGTTTCATCGAGCAGGATGTAACGTCCGAGACAGCGCTGGCCCGAAGTGGTCGCCGAGGCGGTGCGCCACCATGGTCGCCTCGACGTGCTGGTCAACAACGCCGGCGTCGGCGTCGAGACCGATCTGGAAAACAGCGATCTCGCCCACTGGCGCTTCGTCAACAGCGTCAATATGGAAGCGGTGTTCCTGGGCACCAAACACGCGATCCGGCAGATGAAACTCAATGGCGGCGGCAGCATCATCAACATCTCGTCCATTGAGGGATTGGTGGGTGACCCCAGATTTGCGGCCTACAACGCCAGCAAGGGCGGGGTGCGCCTGTTCACCAAATCCGCCGCCCTCTACTGTGCCGAGAAAAAATACAACATCCGGGTCAATTCGGTGCATCCGGGTTTCACCAAGACGCCCATGGTGGACAGCGCGATCGACCTGTTCTCGCCTGCGGATGCCGAGCGCATCAATCGCGAGATCGTGGTGGGCCATATGGCCGAGCCCATCGACCAGGCGTACGGCATCCTGTTTCTGGCGTCCGACGAGTCCCGCTACATGACGGGTTCCGAGCTGGTCATCGACGGCGGCTTCACTGCGCACTGATGGCGCATTGATGGCGCACTGACGAGGAGATGGTCATGGGAAGGATTCAGGGCAAGGTCTGTCTGATCACGGGCGGCACGGCCGGCATCGGCTACGCCAGCGCCGAGCTGTTCGGCCGCGAGGGCGGTGCGGTGGTGATCACCGATATACGTCCGCGGGAAGGCGAGGCGGCGGCGCAAAAATTGCGTGACCAGGGTTATGACGCCCGTTTTATCGAACAGGACGTGACGTCCGAGACGCGCTGGCGCGAAGTCGTCGCCGAGGTGGTGCGCCACCATGGCCGGCTCGATGTGCTGGTCAACAACGCCGGTGTGGGCGCCGGCACCGATCTGGAAAACAGCGATCTCGCCCACTGGCGCTTTGTGCATGCGGTCAATCTGGAAGCGGTATTCATGGGCACCCAGAATGCGATTCGCCAGATGAAGCAGAACGGCGGCGGCAGTATCGTGAACATCTCATCGATTGAAGGCATCATCGGCGATCCGCGTTCCGCGGCCTACAACGCCAGCAAGGGTGGGGTGCGGCTGTTCACCAAATCGGCGGCGCTCTACTGCGCCGAGAAGAAGTACAACATCCGGGTGAATTCCGTACATCCCGGGTTTACCAAGACGCCCATGGCGGAAAGTGTCGGGGATGTATTTGGTCCCGCCGATCTGGCACGAATCCAACACGAGATCGTCATCGGTCACATGGCTGAGCCCATCGATCAGGCGTACGGAATTCTGTATCTCGCCTCCGACGAGTCCCGCTACGTCACGGGTACGGAACTGATTATCGACGGCGGCTATACCGCACACTGAGTTCCGGAGCCCGGTGGAGCGGAGGAAAGCCAGTCTGGCGGTGTCGGAACAGGGAGGAGGGACTATGCGAAGTGTGCTGGTTCTCAATGCCAAGGGTGGATGTGGCAAAACCACCCTGGCCACCAATCTGGCCGGCTATCACGCCAGCAAGGGCAGGCGCGTGGTACTGGCCGATTTCGATCCCCAGGGCTGCAGCATGGACTGGCTCGCTGTGCGCCCCGCGGATCGTCCCGGGATCGAGGGCATCGCCGCCTGGCGCGACGGAATGCGAGTACCCCGCGATACCGACTGGCTGATCATGGACAGTCCGGCGGCAACCCATGGCCGTGAACTGGCGGATCTGGTACGGCGCGCCGACAGCGTGCTGATGCCTCTGTTGCCTTCGCCCATCGATATCCGTGCGGCGAATCATTTCATCGGTGAGTTGAACGCGGTGCGCAAGCTGGTCAATGGCGGCGTGCGGCTGGCGACGGTGGCCAATCGGGTGCGGGAGCAATCCGTGGCGGCGGCGGGTCTGGAAAGCTACCTGCAGAACTTCAGCCTGCCCAGCGGCAAGCCATTTCCCTTCCTCGCGGCGTTGCGCGCCAGCCAGAACTATATTCAGGCCGCCGAGCGGGGCCTGTCGATCTTCGAGTTCGCCCCGGCCAGGACCCTGCCGGACCGGGAGCAGTGGCTGCGTATCCTGCGCTGGTTGAGCCGGTCCACACGTGCGAATGCGCGCGCAAAACCGGACTGAACCCGCACGACGCCACACCGGCGTCGCGGGATTTCACGTGGTGACCGGGGTCAGGTGGCGGTAGTCCCGCCGTCGACCACGATCTCGGCGCCCGTGACCCAGGGCGACTGGTCGCCCGCCAGGAACAGGGCCGCCTTGGCGATATCCGACGGGGTGCCTTTCATACCCAGCGGCGTCCCGCGCTCGAACGCCTGCTGCACACTGGCCGCGTCCTTGCCGAGACCTGCCGTCACAAACCCTTTCAGCACCGCGTTGCCCATGTCGGTCGGGATCAGACCGGGATGGATGGAATTCACCCGGATGCCGTAGTTGAGAAATCCGAATTCGACGGCGGCGGCCTTGGTCAACAGTTTGACCGCGCCCTTGCTGCCGCAGTAGGCGCTCAGGCCCGAGAAGCCCCGCAGTCCGGCCACCGACGACAGATTGATGATGGCGCCACCGCGACCTGCTGTGCCACTCGGCTTCATCGCCTTGCAGGCGGCTTTCAGGCCCAGGAAAACTCCGGTCACATTGATGTCCAGGATGCGCTGGAAATCCTTCAGCTCGGTGTTTTCGACCAGGGCACAGATCTCGATGCCGGCGTTGTTGACCAGGATATCCAGGCCGCCCAGTTGCCGTACCGTTTCGGTGACGGCGGTCTCCCAGTCGGCTTCACGGGTCACGTCCTGGCGGATAAAGGCCGCCCGCCCGCCGCTGGCCTGGATGGCGGCGGCAGTCTGGCGCCCCTGATCCTCCAGGATATCGGCGATCATGACGGCGGCACCGGCGCGGGAAAACGTGGCGGCGATTTCGGCGCCGAGACCGCGCGCCGCGCCGGTGATCAGTGCGACCTTGCCGGCCAGGGAAATTTGAATGCCTTGATTTGCCATGGGTGTCCTCCCGGACTGGATGTGTTGAATGCTTCCCGTCGGCGCGGATGCGCCGACAGATGATCAGGGTCGCCTTATTCGCGGCGGCTGCGTTCCCGGTACTCGGACGCCGAGCAGCCGCACCAGCGTTTGAAGGCGCGGCGAAAGCTGGTGGTATCCTGATACCCCAATTCCATCGCGATGGCGTCGATGGACTGGTCGGAATTGCGCAGCGAATCCATCGCCATTTGCTTGTGGATACTCTCGCGCAGATCGCGGTAAGTAGTGCCTTCCGTTTGTAGATGGCGGATCAGGGTGCGCGACGAGAGACTGAACGCTTTGGCCATGTCCTTGAGCGTCGGCATCGCGGCAGGGTTTTTGCGCAATTCCGCCAGGATATGCTGGGCGGTGATGTTGTTGGCGCGCAGCTCGTGCATCTGATGCTGGAGTTGCTCTTCCGCCATGCGGTGGATGCGGGCATCGGCCGAGACGCAGCGTACTGCCTGGAGGGACGCCGGCAGAATCATCAGATGGCGATCGCCGTCGAACTCGGTCTTGCCGGAAAAATACAGATCGTACTGGTCCGCATAGGGCGGTGGTGGGTACCCGAAGATGACCCGGCTGTCGGTGAGTGGCTGGCCGCTGACGAATTCGAGGGCGTTTTGCAGCGTCAGCATCAGCGCCTCGACGACGATCACCTTGATTTCAGGGCTGGTGAACGCTTCCTTGAGCTCCAGGACAATTCGGTCCCCCTCGTAGAACATGGCCATGTCGCAGAAGGTTACGGTCGTCTGGTAGTACCTGGCGATGTCCTTGATCGCCTGCCCTACCGTTTCGGCGGAGATGACCGCCATGCCGATGGTGCCATGCTTGGAGACATGGAGCTTGGAGCCTAGTGACAATCCCGCAGCGGGCAGGTCGAGCGCCGCCATGACCGCGAACACGGCTTGCGCCAGATCCGCGAACGGGACCGGCGCACTCGAGTCTTCCAGCAGCGACTTCGGCAGGCCATGGCGCTCGAAAATAGTGCGTACCTCGGGCCCGCCGCCCAAGGTATGGAATACCATGTTGGCGTAGCTGGCATTGACGAAGCGGCTATCGGGCGTGGGTGGTTGTGCCGCGACCGCCAGCTTGTCGGGGGGGCGCATGGAGCCGTGTGGTTCTGTCATGTTATCTCTCTGACCACGGCCCCACAGCGGGTTACATCGACTGCAACTATCAGGCAGTCAGCGTCTGCGGGGCGGCTTCGCGATGGAATGTTTGCTTAACGAACAATTCTCGCACGCCCGCGGCAAGCGGGCAAAGGCGCTCTGCATGGACCCGCCGAAGGAGCCTCCTTGAATGTTCTCAGGCGGGCGTGCCGCCACAGATGCGGACCGGACCCATAAGCCCGTGTCACTTTCTGCACCATCCCTGTCACCTATTGCCCTGTATCAGTATCGGGCGGCTTGCCTATAGTTCGCTCCATAAAATAACGTATGGTCATGTGCATGATCATGAAGAGCGCTCCTGCGCTTCGTGGTGCAGCTTGGGCCGGCAGTCTTCAGCGAGGTAGTCGCGGTGTCCGCGGGGCAACGGGCTCGCCCGCTGGGGATGGGGCACATACGTTAACTGAACCAACGACTGACACCATTATAGGGGTACTCGATATGGCACACACACGCACAGCGAACGATGTAGCTGTCGGCTCCAACGAGAGTTTTGGCACCAAGGTCGCCGGGCACTTCAAGCGAAACCGGATTGCTTGGGGATTCGGTGCGTTGGTGTTGGCAGTGGGCGCTGGGTTGCGCCTCTACATGGGGATGATGGCGTTCGCGACAGGAACTGACTATTACGCTCCGGAGTTCCAGACATATTGGATGCCGCTGCTGTACGGCGAAATCATTGTGCTGGCAATGTTCACCATTGGCTCGTCCATTTATCTATGGATGACGCGGGAGACGGATGCCAGCAAAATCGGCCCCGAGCTTGAGTTGAGCCGCTACTGGAAGCTGCTGGGTATATTTACCGTCATGGGGTTGTGGGCGGCGACAGTGGCGATTACGTCGGTGGAGTCGGATGCTGCCTGGCATCAGGTGACGATACGGGATACGGATTTTACCCCGACGCACATCATTATTTTTTACTTCTCGCTGCCATTCCTGACCGCGATGCTGATCCCGACGTTCATCTGGGCGCATACCCGTCTGCCGGTCTACATGAACAAGGTGTCGCTGCCGTTCCTGGCGGTGGTTGTCGGCATTCTCATGATCATGCCCAACTATGGGTTCAATGAGTGGGGCCACACGTTCTTCTATGCAGAGGAACTGTTTGCGGCGCCGATCCATTGGGGCTTTGTCTTGCTGGGCTGGTCGCTGTTTTTCTTTGTACCGCTGGTCGTGCAGCTCTTCACCTACATGGGCCGCTCCATCGCACAGGTGACTGCCCTCAAAAGTCGCCAGGCGGTTTGATCTATCCATCAAGCACCATCTTTTTGTCGAGAGATCTCGGCGTACTAAAGTGGTAATCCCCGAGTCCCCGCAAGCATACTTGCGGGGACTCTTTTCTGCCGACAGCTGCTGCACGCCCTCAGCCCATTGCCATTTCAAAAACGTGAGGTGTCGCCCAAATGAACGAAGTGCAATCAGAAGAGTTGCGGGCCAAGGAAGTAAAAGAAGCCAGGGCGCAGATTCTCGACATGGAATCGCTTAACAACCCGGCCGCCATGAAGCTGTACCGTCGTCTCGACGGGATTTTGATCCTGGTGTTGTTTACTTTTCTTACCCTCGGAATCCAGATCCAGTTCACCTTGACGGCGGGAGATTGGGATTACTGGGTGGATTGGAAAGATCGCCGGTGGTGGCCTTTGGTGACGCCGTTCACCCTGTTGATGCCAATAGGAGCTTTCACCTATGGCATATGGCAGCGGGTACGTCTACCCATCATCGCGACCGCTTTGACCACTCTGCTGTGCCTGGTTGCCTGGGGCAGCCACTATCTGAATTTCTATCACTTTACCTACTTTCCGCTGACCTTTGTCTTTCCGGCAACCTATATCGGAGTCGGCATTTTGCTCGATTGCACGTTGGTAATGACGCGCAGTCTCATTGTCTCCGCCATGATAGGCGCAGGTTTGTTTGGCGCCCTGGTGTACCCGTTGAACTGGCCGTTGATTGCCCCTTACAGAACGGCGGTGGAGTTCAATGGCATGCTGCTGTCGTTGGCCGATCTGATGGGGTACGAATATATCCGTACTACCACGCCGGAATACTTGCGAATTATCGAGAGCTCCACGCTGCGTACTTTCGGCGGATCGGTGGTGCCATTGACGGCGGTGTTCGCGGGCTTTTGCAGCATCGTCGTCTACGCCATCTTTCTTTGGGTGGGTTCTTATGTGAATAGACTGGTGACTTTTGCCAAACGCATTATGTGAGCGAATATCAACCAGTGTTTCAACAAGTACATGAACAAGACCAAGGGGCATAAGGCGTGGGCGCTACCAAACATATTATGATGGCTGCAAAAAAAATGTATTCGAGATTGGGGCTGGCATGGGTCGTGCTGTCGGCACTGGTGCTGTTCTCCGGCGATGTCCTGGCTCACGGAGAGCGTGCCCAGTTGCCGAGCATGCGGATGCGGACGGTGCATTGGTTCGACACCCAGGTCACTCCCCTCAAGGCCAAAGTGGGCGATACCGTCACGCTTACGGGCAAGTTTATCCCGTCCGTATATTGGCCGGAAACTCTGCCCAGCATCGCTGCTACCGCCTATCTGAACGTCGGCGTACCTGGTCCCACCTTCCTCAGGGTCCACTCGGAAGTCAACGGTGTGCCCATGATGCGGTCCACCGCCTTCCCTTTAGGAAAGGTGTACGAATACAAGGTCGTCCTGCGCGCGCGAATTCCCGGCCGCTATCATGTACATCCCCTGATAAATGTATTGAATGCCGGCTCGCTTATTGGCAAAGGGACTTGGATTGAGATTGATAAGGCAGACACAGATGCTCCGTTTGTGAACAACGCCACGCTGCTTACTGGCGAAACCGTCGACCTCGAGACCTTCGGATTGCGTAGCGTTATCGGTTGGCACCTGGTTTGGATTGCCATGGGTGTCGCATGGTTGCTATTCTGGCTGATCCGAAAAGAGCTTTTTATCCCAAGATTCATGCGCATCAGGGCGCTGGGTGCTGGCCGGGCAAATGAGCTGCTGACCAAAAAAGACTTCGTTGTTTCGGCAATATTCTTCACTTTGACATTGACCATTATCCTCACTGGATATCTGTGGGCCGAGCGGAAATATCCCCTCACAATCCCGCTGCAGACAGGCAAGGTCGGGGTTCAAGGTCTGGATGTGCCCACCGGGAATCTAAAAATCTATGTCGATAGTGCATCCTACAAGCTCGAAGGTAGAAGCCTGACAATGCATGTCAAAATGACTAACAACGGCGAGCGGCCCTTGCGTATCGATGAATTCATTACCGCCAACATCCGTTTCATAAACCCGAAAGTCGCCGAGGGGAAAATTGTCGAAGGCGAGGAAATGGTTGCGCGCAATGGCCTCACTGTCTCGGTTGATACCATCAATCCAGGGGAAACCAAGGATGCTGTCATCGTGGCATCCGATACGCTCTGGGAACAATATCGGATGACTGGGTTGATTCACGATCCTGACAGTCGTTTTGCGGGATTATTGTTTTACAACGATGATCAAGGGAAACGTTACTATCAGGAAGTGGGTGGATCAGTTCTGCCCAGCTATTTTTGACGGTGGTTTGCGACGCGCGGGCTGGCTATCTCATGATCGAAAATAAAAAAAATCGTCTCACACATCCAGGCGTCTCGAACTTGGCGCTTGGTCTGTGGGTAGGGATGAGCTTGCTTTTCGCGTCGGCACCCGCACTCGGCCACGGTGGCGTCTCCATGGAAGAGGATGTATGCATGATAAAGATCGGGCCATACAGCGCGCACTTTACTGGCTATCTCCCGCAGGAACGCGCTTCTCAGGAGTTTTGTGAAGATATTCCAGTGGTCACCAAGGCGATTTTCGTAATCGACTTCATTAGCGACGAACTGCGGGTAATGGACATCGATTTCCGGATTGTCCGCGATGTCAAAAACATTGGCCGCAGGGCGACTTACGAGGACTTGGGCGGCCCGGAGGCGGTCGAAAAAGCCACCGTTTTCTACGAAAAACCAAAGTCGTATAGCTCGGGCACAATAAGCATTCATTATTCTTTCGTGGAACCTGGTGGCTATGTGGGCGTTATTGAGGCTCACCACCAAGCTACCGGGCTGAGTTACCGCTCGGTGTTCCCGTTCTACGTTGGGGGCGGGCACTACGCCAAATACGTTGCTTACTATGCGCTGTTGTTTTTGTTTTGCGGCGTGTTTATCTGGGGTTCTGGCCGTCGCAGTATCTTCAAGTCGAAATCAAAGACTAGTTAGCTTTTTGGGGTCTTCCCCAATCAGGGCAGCTTAGCCCGCTACCCATGACAGATGCTTGGCTATAACATTCGGATCCCGGGTATTGCAAAGCCGTGATGATGTCTGAGTTCCGTGGGCGGAGTTGGGGGGCGGCTTCACGGCGCTGAATGAAGTGCCAGTCGTCAACTGGTTGAGGGTGACGTCTGATTGAAAGTGACGTCGATCCGCAACGCAATGTACCTCGGTTGACTACACTTTACCCTGATGACGTTAAGCCCTGATCCACCCACCAAGATCGGGACAGCCCTTGCGTTCGTCGATCTCCGTTGATCCAAAACTGCTCGGCTTCAGTCTGCCCGCGCCCGTGCGGAAAAACGCCGTTTGCGGCGATAGGGAAACACATCCACGATCTTGCCTGCGCGAATCTCCATCTGGATTCCCTGCCAGAATTCCGGCGTGTAAATGTCGCTGTGGAGTTCCTCGAAAAGTTTTCGCGCCAGCGGATTGCCGGAAAAAAATAGCCGGAATTCCTCCGGGAAAATGTCGTTGGGTCCCACCGTGTACCAGGGCCGGGCCGACAGGGCTTGCTCCTCGGTTTGGGGTTCGGGCAGGTGGCGGAAGTTGCAGTCGGTGAGATAACAGATTTCGTCGTAGTCGTAGAACACCACGCGGCCGTGGCGGGTGACGCCAAAATTTTTCAGCAGCATGTCGCCAGGAAAGATGTTCGCGGCCGCAAGCTGCTTGATGGCGTTGCCGTATTCGTCAATCACGTTGCGGGTTTCCGTTTCATCCGCGGTTCGTAGATAGAGATTAAGCGGGGTCATGCGCCGCTCGGTGTAGAGGTGGCGGATGATCAGCCGGTCGCCTGAGATGTGGAGCAGCGACGGCGCCGTGGCTTGCAATTCTTCCAGCAGCGCGGGCGAAAACCGGTGCAGTGGAAAGGTGAGGTTGTGGAATTCCTGAGTGTCGGCCATGCGGCCGATGCGGTCGTGGCGGGACACCAGGCGGTATTTTTCCCGCACGACTTCGCGGGTGACATCCTTGGGGTAGTCAAAGCGGTCCTTGATCACCTTGAATACGATATCGTAGGAAGGGAGCGTGAAGACCGTCATCACCATGCCCTTGATGCCGGGCGCGGCAACGAACTGGTCCTGGGAGATTTTCAGGTGCTGGACGAATTCCCGGTAGAACTCGGTCTTGGCATGTTTGGTAAAGCCCAGGCTGGTATAGACCTCATAGTCGCCCTTGTGGGGCAGCAACTGCTTGAGAAAATGCAGGTATTGATAGGGCAGTGGCGCATCCACCATGAAGTGGGCGCGGGCGAAGCTGAAGATCACACTCATTTCGGCGCGGTTGAAAATCGCCGCGTCGATCAGCAGCCCGCCGGCTTCGTTGTTGAGCACGGCCAGCACCAGCGGCAGCGAGCGGTAGCTGTCGATGATGCGGCCGATCAGATAGGCCGCCTTGCCACGGTAGAACACGGATTCCAGCAGATCGAATTTGAGCTGGTGGAACTTGCTGCCGATCTCGGGCTCGGCTTCCTCCATGAATGCCGCGGCGATGGTGTCCGCATCCCGGTCGAGGTCTTCCCAGGGCACCGAGAATTCGGCATCGAGCAGGATCTGCCGGAACAGAGCGCGGGGTGAGGCCTGATTTTCGTAGCGAACATAAATGCTGTATTCGCTGCCGGGCAACTGCTTGTGCTGGGACGAAAACACATAGATCAGCGCGTCGTCGATCTTGTCGTGGTCGTTGATCAGACCGAACACGGAGTTGAAAAAGGTTTCAGCGATTTCGAAGTTCGGTGCGCCGGCCACCAGGCGGGTGTAGACATCCTTGGCCTGGCGCCAGAGGTCGAGTTCAGTGACATCCCGGTTGGTTACTGTGCCGAGCAGCTCAGCGGTCATTCGCACCTTGCTTTTATAGAGTTCGATACGGCCCTGATTGGCGCTTTGTACCGCATGCCAGTCGGCTTTTTCGAAACGCGCCTTGGCTCCCATGGTGATGTTCTGGAAATCGGCGAAATAGCTGTGAAAGCCGTTGTAGATGGTTTTGGCCATGCGCCGCGCCGCGCTGTTGCGCAACGGACCTGCGGTCGCGGCAGGCTGCACGGCGGTTCGCACCGGGTCAGGACTCCAGTTGCCGGCGCAGTTCGTGCAGCCGCCTGGCGCCGTCCTCCCGGCTGAGCGCGGGCACCGGTGTCGGCGCGGGCGGTGCCGGAATGCTCAGGTCTTCGCCGGCGAGCGCGCGGCGGCAGCAGTCGCGGTAGGCACGCTGAAATTCCGGCCAGGTCACGCTTTCGGGCCGCGTTGCCAGGTCGTACCAACCCAGAGCGCGACCGGCGTGGTAGACCGCCGGGTGCGACCAGCGCTGGGCGTCCTTGGGGCGGGGCGCGTTGCAGGCTTCGCGGTAGGCATCGCGGGGGCGCGGCATGCCGCGTGCGGCCAACTGGTCCTCGCAGGCGCCGAGCATCTTGCGCAGGGTGGGAAGGTAGTCCTCCTGCTCGATCAGCGCGCGGGCGGCGGTGAGCACCAGCCCGGGACCGAAATGGCGCAGGCTGTCGAGCCACAGGCGCTTGGCCTGGTCGAGCAGGGTGGTATCGGCAAAGGCGCTGTAAAACTGGTTGTGATAGTTGACGCGGAACAGCGCAAACGCCTGATTGATGGCGTCGATCAGCGCCGGATCGGGGGGCGACCGTTCAGCCGGCCCAACTGCGGTCGCTGAGTTCGTCGACGAGGTCGCGAGATCGCGTGCTGCCTGTTCTGCCAGGTCCTTGCCGTGTTGCATGTTGCACTTCCACCGTGGTGTTGCGTTGAGCCCATTGCCGTTTGACGTACTGCAAAAACTTGGTATTCCAGGTATTGAGGACGGCACCGCTCTCCTGCCAGTACAGAACAAATTCCGGAACCAGGCTGGCGCCGAAGTCCTGCCCGATGCCCGCCATGGCGAGCACGTCGTAGACCGCGGGGTCGGGGCGCCAGTCAGGCACCATGGGTCGGGGCGTGGTGTCGTTGGCCAGCGTCGTGGTGTAGCGCGCCCACTGGCGCCGCACGTGCTGGACGAACTGGGAATTCCAGGTGCTCGACAGGGTACCGCGGTCGCGCCAGTAGAGGACGAACTCGGGTACCGCGTCTTCGATGAAATTGCGGTTGATGTCGGCACGGACCAGGATTTCCATGGCATCGACGCCGGGCTGCCAGTCCGCTGTCATGGGCTGTTCCTGATCGCGGCGCGTCTGCACGGTTTCCTGTTCGCGCCAGCAGCGCAGTACCTGCTTGATGAATTTCGCGCCCCAACTGTGGCGTGGCTCGCCGCGTTCGCTCCAGTAGGTGACGAACTCGGGGACCTGGGCGAGGGCGAACGCGCCGGGGATACCGTACTGGGCGAGTTGCGCCAGCAGGTCGCGCTCCGGTTGCCAGTCCCCGCGAATCGGCTGCACGTTGGTGGTGCGCTCGGCGGCACGGACGGAGCCGGCGCACTGCTCGTTGAAGGCGAAGCGCCAGCGCCCGGTCGCGGACAGGGGCGCGCCGCCGATCAGCAGGATTCCCTGTTCGCGCAGTTTGGCGGTGAGATGCTGCAACTCCGCCTCGCTCCAGAAGGGCAGCAGCGCCAGCAGGCTGGCCCCCGCAATCTCCACCCAGCGGAAGCCGTTGCGCTCTTCGGCCGGCTGGTGGCAGGCGATTTCCTTGAGGGTTTGCAGCAGGATGGCTTCGTGCAGCCCCAGGGTCACCGCCACATGGGGGAAGAAGAGCAGAGGTTTTTCGGGGATCAAGGACATGGTGGGCACTTTAGCAGATCGCTGTTGCGAACCGTGCCCCGACCATCGCCGAGCATGCCCCGGCGGTTTGTGCACACCAGCGGCGAGGGCTAGGATGCCCGCATTCATTCGGGAGACCAGCGTGGCGAAGAGACCGGCGAGCGCCTACGTCTGCGGCGACTGCGGCGCCGAATTCGGCAAGTGGCAGGGGCAGTGCAGCGACTGTGGCGCCTGGAATACGCTCGCCGAAATCCGCCTCGCGGCGGTCACCGGCGGCGGCGCGGTGCGTGGCTTCGCGGGCGCGGCCGATGGCACGGTCGTGCGCCTCGCGGATGTCGAAGTGGCAGCGGAGCCGCGTTTGGCTACCGGCTTTGCGGAGCTGGATCTGGTGCTGGGTGGCGGTCTGGTGGCGGGCTCCTGTGTGCTCATGGGCGGCGAACCCGGCGCCGGCAAGAGCACCCTGTTGCTCCAGGCCCTGTGCGAACTCGGCGCGCGGGTGCCGGCGCTCTACGTCACCGGCGAGGAATCGCCCCAGCAGGTGGCGCTGCGGGCGCGGCGCCTGGGCCTGCCCCTGGATCGGGTCGAGATCATGGCGGAAACCGCCACCGAGACCATCTGCGCCACCGCGCTGCGCCGCGCGCCCCGGGTGATGGTGGTCGACTCGGTGCAGGTGCTGCATTGCGCCGAACTCAGCGCCGCGCCCGGCACGGTGTCGCAGGTGCGGGAAAGCGCCGCGCAACTGGTGCGGCTGGCCAAGCAGACCGGCATGGCCCTGTTCCTGGTCGGCCATGTCACCAAGGAAGGGGCGCTCGCCGGCCCCAAGGTGCTGGAGCACATGATCGACTGTTCGCTGATGCTCGAAGCCTCCGACGACAGCCGTTTTCGCACCCTGCGCAGTCACAAGAACCGCTTCGGCGCGGTCAACGAGCTCGGCGTCTTCGCCATGACCGACCGCGGGCTGCGCGAGGTCGCCAACCCCTCGGCGATCTTCCTGCAGCGCGGCGAGGAGACCGCCGCCGGCAGCGTGGTGATGGTGGTCTGGGAAGGCACCCGGCCGCTGCTGGTCGAAGTGCAGGCGCTGGTGGATGCGAGTGCGCTCGGCAATCCCCGGCGGGTGACGGTCGGGCTGGATGGCAACCGGCTGGCCATGCTGCTCGCCGTGTTGCACCGCCACGGTGGCCTGATGGTGGGAGACCAGGACGTGTTCGCCAACGTGGTGGGCGGTGTACGGGTGCTGGAGACCGGCGCCGATCTCGCGGTGCTGTTCGCGGTGGTGTCGAGCTTTCGCGATCGCCCGCTGTCGCGGCAACTGGTGGCCTTTGGCGAAATCGGCCTGGCCGGCGAGATCCGTCCGGTGCCCGGCGGTCAGGAGCGGCTGCGGGAGGCGGCCAAGCACGGCTTCACCCGCGCGATCGTCCCGGCCGGCAATGCTCCCAAGCAGGCGCCGGCGGGCATGGAAGTGATCGGCGTGCGCCATCTGGCCGAGGCGCTGGCCGCGCTCGATGGGTAGTAACGGTGCGGCGACTTGCCGCTGACACGACCGCCGGCTACTCTGCGCAAACCTCTGCGGCAAAGGACTGGCAGGATGCCGTGCCCCGAAAGTCATCCCCCCAGGTTCACGCCACCACCCCGCGGTCGCGACAGTTGTCCGCTGAGGTTCTTGCGTCAGGTTGCCCACCGCGCCCGCGGTGTTCCGCCGTCCCGTTTGTTCAATTGGTCAGGAGACCGCTCATGAAATTCATCCGCTATTGCTTGCGGCCATTGCTATGGCTGGTGGCTGGCTGTGGGCTGTTGGGGTTGCCGATGTTCGGTCAGGCACAGGGCGTGACGGTAACGCCTGCGGCGCCTGAAGCCTATCAGCCATTTACCATCGAGTGGTTTGAGTGTGCGCGCGGTGACGAGCTTCATGACGTCGATGTTGACATAGCCATAGATACGCGGGTGGTAACCGCGAGTGTGCGCGCAATCTACGTGAGGATTGTGCTCCCACAGGATTGCGGAGGTGCACCCCTTGATCGCAGGAGAGTGGCAAACATCTCGGGACTTCCCGGTGGTACCTACCAAATTTTTGCGCCGGTCGACGGGGATCAATTTCTGCTTCCCTACCCTCCGGTGGAAGTGGGGACTGTCACTGTCAGCCCCGGTCCTTACAATGGACCGATCCGCGAATTCCGTAATCGCACAACCCTGCATTATTTCCTTGCCTCCGACGGCAGCGGCGAGGCGAATTCGCTGGTGCAAGGCGGTGGCGGTGGAGGCTGGTACTCGACGGGTCTTTTCAGTGCCTGGCCTGTGGATTACCCGGCACCGGATGCCGCCAAACCCGTGTGCCGGTTCTATTCAGCGGCGGTGAACTCGCACTTCTACACCGCCGGAGCCAACGAGTGCGAACTGCTCAAGCAGCCAGATTCGGGGTGGACCTACGAAGGTATCGCCTTTCGTATTCTGGTGCCCATCAACGGTTCCTGCTACCCCGGCACCCGGCCGGTGTGGCGGCTTTACAACGGCCGCTTCGCCCAAAACGACAGCAACCACCGTTTCGTGACCAGAGTCGACGTGTACCGCCACATGATCGCCAACGGCTGGATCGGCGAGGGCGTGGTGTTCTGCGAGCCGGCTCCAGTCTGACCATGCCACCGGCGCGCCAGGGGCGGCGCGCTGGTAGAATCCCCGCCGTTGTGGTGCCCGCGAGGGCCCCGAGGGAATTCGCCCGCAGCCCGGTGGCTGCGTCAATCGAAGCTGTCTCCGCAACTGTACCCGGCGAGCGCCGCCCGGATGCCACTGACCTCGGTCGGGAAGGCGGGCGGACGCACCGACCCGGAAGCCAGGAGACCTGCCACAACCGCGTTGTCGTGTAACGGTCGGGGTAACCGTTGCTGCGGGCCGTCGTGGTTCGCCGTGCAGCGCAGACGCACGGTCGCCGCGCCGGATCACAATGTCTGTGGTTCCGCTGCTGTGTCCGTGTCCGGCGGTTTAGCTTGCGGAGCACGTTCATGTCAGTTCAGTTCAACTCGAAACGTTTGTTGTCGGGCGCGTTTTCAGGCGCGCTGGCGGCACCCTTGTTTGCCGTCGCGACGGCAGGCGCGGCAATCCCGGTCGACGAAGAGCTGGTGGTCACCGCCACCCGCTCGCCCTATAGCGCCGATCATGTCGCAAGCACGGTGCGGGTGATCGACGCGGAGCAAATCCGCGCCAGTGGCGCCCACAATCTTTCCGATCTGCTGCGCAACCTGGGCCCGGTTCAGGTGCAGGACAGCATGGGCAACGGACGTGACAGTCGGCTGGCGCTGCGCGGGTTCGCCACTGCGCAGAACGTCCTGGTGCTGGTGGACGGACGCTCCCTCAACAATACGGATCTCGCCGGACCCGATCTCACCGCGGTAGCGGTGGGCGATATCGAGCGCGTGGAAATTCTGGAAGGCGGCGCCGGCACGCTCTACGGCGATCAGGCGGTGGGCGGGGTGATCAACATCATCACGCGCAGCGGCGGACCCCGTCAGGGTAGGGTCAGTGTCGGGCACGGCAGCTACGATTCCGAAAACTATGCCGGGAGTTACCAGGATCGGTTTGCGTCCGGGCTCTACTACCGGGTCGGCAGCGAGGTGGAGCGCAGCGACGCCTACCGGGATGGCGGTGCGGTCGCTTACGGAAATTACAGTGGACGGGTGGGCTGGCGCCACGCGGATGGCGAGCTGTTCGTCGAGGCGCGCGCGAGCGATGACAACTACCGCCTGGCCGGTGCGCTCTCGGCGGCTCAGGTCGCGCAGGACCGGCGTCAGGCGGGTTCCAGCTTCAATGATTACAACGCCAATAACCGGGCGGCCCGCATCGGGATTGACCAGCGGCTCGGCGAGTATCTGGAGCTGTTCGCAAGCTACGGTGACCGGAACGAGGACGTGGTCATCAATTCGATGTCGAGCTTTGGCGCGGCGGTCACCGGACAGCAGCGCCAGGTCAGGACCCTCGATCCACGTATGGTGTTCACGGCGGATGGATTGCGGGTCACGCTGGGCACGGATGTCGAGCGGGTCGACTACGACTTCGCGCTGGATTTCGGCTTCGGCCCGAGTGGCACCGGGCAGCGCCAGCGTAAACGCAGCGAATACCTGCACTTCATCTATACCCCGATCGAGCGTCTGGATCTGCAAGGCGGGCTGCGTCATGCCCGCCTGGATGCCGAAGTCGCGCCCTTTGGTCTGAACTACGACCAGAGCACACAGGTACACACCGTCGGTCTCAACTGGCGCGGCGACCGCGGCCGTTATTACCTGAATCGGGACGAGACGTTCCGCTTCGCCCTAGCCGACGAAAACATCGACTTCATGGGTAATTTCAATCCGTTGAAGGTGCAGCGCGGCGTCGCCTGGGAGCTGGGCAGCGAGTGGAGCTGGGCTGTGATCGATCTCCACGCCGCGCTGTTCCAGCAGGATCTGAAGCACGAAATTGGTTTCGATCCCGGGCTTGGAGATTTTGGCGCCAACGCCAATTTCGATGACACGCGCCGCCGTGGCGGAACCCTGGATGCGCGCTATCACGCGACCGACGCACTCGTGTTCGGCGGCATTTATACCTATGTCGATGCCCGCTTCGTGGCCGGGCCTTACGACAACAATCGGGTGCCCGATGTCGCCCGCCAGTTACTGAAACTCAACGCCAACTATCGCTTTGATCCGAACTTCAGCCTGTTCGGCGAACTGGTTTATACCGGCCCCCGGAACCTTGATCTGGGCAACCGCGCGGAAGTCGGAGGCTATACCCTGGCCAATCTGGCGGCGACCTGGACCCGGCAGGCCTGGACGCTACAGGCCCGGCTGAACAATATCACCGACAAGCAGTACACTGAGTTCGCCAGCTTTTTCGGTACCCGGGCGCTGTATCCATCCCCCGAGCGGAATTTGATGCTGACCCTTTCCCGCGACTTCTGAACCGGACCAGTGCGTCAGGAATCACGGGATCCGGAACCACATGATTAGGAGTTAAGCCATGCCGTCCCCGACCACCCGGATTCTCGTCATCGCCATTGTCATTGCCGCGTTGACCCGCCTGCTGCCGCATCCGCCGAATTTTTCACCGGTGATGGCGCTGGCGCTGTTCAGTGGCGCCGCGCTGCGGGACTGGCGGCTGGCCTTGCTGGTGCCGTTGGCGGCGATGCTGCTGGCGGATCTGTGGCTGGGGTTTCACGCCACCATGGTGTTTGTCTATCTGGGCATGGTGTTGATGGTCGGGGCTGGACGCTGGCTCGGAGCGCGGCGCCGTCCGCTGCCGCTGCTGGCGGCGGGGACGGCGGGCGCAAGCCTGTTTTTTCTGGTCAGCAACGCCGGCGTCTGGTTGACCCAGGATCTCTATCCCGCCAGCAGCGCGGGATTGGCGGCCTGCTATGTCGCGGCGCTGCCGTTTTTTCACCAGACAGTGCTTGCGACGCTGGTTTATGGCGCGCTGCTGTTCGGGATGGAGCACTGGCTTGCCGTCCGGTCGGACCGGCACAGTGCGCTGGCCTGAGGTATTCGTCCACCGCCATGGCCGTTGTGTCGACCATGGCGGTGAACGGTGCGGGCATCAGAGATCGTAACCGCGCTCGTCGTGCTGGGTGAGGTCGAGGCCTTCGGTCTCCTGGTCGGTGGTTACCCGCAAACCCAGGGTCAGGTCCAGAACCTTGAGCAATACCAAGGTAACGACGGCAGTGAATATCAGGGTGGCGGCAATGCCCGTCAATTGAACGGCCACCTGAGCACTCATGGTCTTGCCCACGGCGTAGCCCCTGCCGCTGAATATCCCCAGCTGATCGGACGCAAAGACGCCAGCCAACAGGGTGCCCAGCATTCCGCCGACGCCGTGGACCGGGAATACATCCAGCGCATCGTCCACCCGCAACACCTGCTTGAGCGTTTGCGTAGCAAAGTAACAGACCACCCCGGCCACGAGTCCGATCACCAGCGCAGCGCCCGGGCCTACATATCCCGACGCCGGCGTGATGGTCCCGAGTCCCGCCACCATGCCGGTGACGATACCCAGCACCGAGGGTTTACCGTGGCGCAGCCATTCCATTCCCATCCAGGCGAAGGCGCCCCCAGCCGCCGAGATATGGGTCACCAGGATCGCCATGCTGGCGCTGCCGTTGGCGGCCAGGGCGGAACCACCGTTGAAACCGAACCAGCCCACCCACAGCATTCCCGCGCCGGCAATGGTGAGGGTGAGGTTGTGGGGTGACATGCTATGGGTGCCGAAACCCTTGCGGGGGCCGAGCACCACGGCGGCAACCAGAGCGGCGACGCCGGCCGTAATGTGGACGACGGTGCCACCGGCGAAATCGAGCAGACCCACTTGCGCCAGCCAGCCGCCGCCCCAGACCCAGTGACACACCGGGACATAGACCAGCAGCAACCAGGCCAGACTGAAAATCAGCATGGCCGAAAAGCGCATGCGTTCAGCGAAGCCGCCGACGATCAGGGCCGGCGTGATGATGGCGAAGGTCATTTGAAAGAGCGCGAAGAGCGATTCCGGGATGGTGCCCTTCACGGAATCGACACCGATACCCCGGAACAGCATCCGGTCCAGGCCGCCGATCCAGGCGTTGGCGCCGCCGCCGTCGCCGAACGCGAGGCTGTAGCCGACCAACAGCCAGATGACGGAGGCACCGCAGGTGATCGCGAAGCATTGCATGGCCACCGAGAGCACATTTTTGGTGCGTACCAGGCCGCTGTAAAACAGCGACAGCCCGGGGATGGTCATGAACAGCACCAGTGCGGTGGCGGTCAGCATCCAGGCGGTGTCGGCGCTGTTCAATGTATCGGCATATCCGGGCGCCGGCAGTGCCAGCAGCGGGAGCGCGGCTGGCGGCAGCCCGGCGATTCTTTTCAGGGCGGATGGCATGGGGTGTCTCACGGCAAGTGTGTTCTTAAAAGGTGCACAGAAAAGGGCCAGGAAGTAATTACGACCCAAAACGGTGCTTTTTTAACGAGAAACTCACATTCGTGTCAGGCGTAAGCAAATATTGCGCCAATAATATGCGCGTATAGACTTATCGCCTTATTCTGGTGCGTTGTGGTGGCGCTGCGCGAGCCGATCAAAGATTCCTGTGCTAACCGGCGAGTCTGTCATAAAGTAGCCCGGCCAATACCTGGACGGTACTGAGCGACCTGGTTCCGCGCGGAGGATCGGCAAACTCGCACTGGACTGCATCAGCAAGTTACGTTTTTTTATGAGACTGGCCCGGCGCCCGTTAGGCTTCCATGAATCCCCGCGCCGAGCATGATTGGAGCCTTGACATGGACATGCGGAAATCCCTCGCCGAAGAACTGGCTGCCCTCCAGGAGGAGCTCGCGCGCGCCAGAGAAGCAGATCCGGATCTGCTGACCCTCGTGAGTCATGTGGTCCACGATGTAACCACCCTTACCGCCGAAGCGCCGAGCGCGGGGCGGGCAACGCTGCGCGCGCGCCTCGAGGCCCAGATAGGGGTGTTCGAGGCCACTCATCCGAGTATCGCCGCTGCCATGCGCCGGGTCGTCGATGCGCTCGCCGACCTGGGCGTGTGACCGGCTGCGCGCGTCGTGCTTCGACAACTGCGGGCGATCATCTGGGTGCCGCGCGGCAGGGCGTTGCTGGGTGTCCTTGTGATATGCACCGCCGGTTGCGGAACGCCACAGCCGCGGAACGATCAGGAGAGCTGGTTCTGCGAGCGAACGCCGGATGGCCGCGACTGGACCTGCAGCCAGCAGCGCCAACGGAACACCGTGTCGGCGGCAGCGACTCAAAAGGCCGGCACCGCGGGCGTCGCGGCGTCGCAGCAGGTCGCGCCCAACGTCGAGACGGGAACCGCGACCGTTGCAAATGAACCGTCTGGCGCGACCGAGAAGGCCCAGGAGACCAGGCCTCAGCTCGTGCTCCAGCAACCTGAGAGCAACGCAAACCGATGGGCTGCGGCTTTGCCGGCACTGTCCGCTGGCGTTGTCGAGGCCCCACCGCTGCCTGGGTCGACAGCTCCGGATCGGGAACCGCGGAAACCGCCACCCGAGCCGGAGCCGGTCTTCGCGCGTTGGGAAAAAGCGGCGGACGCCAAAGCGGCAGCGGAACAGCGGGGCGAAGTCCACGAGGAACTCCCGCAGTCCGAAAAAGTGTTCGCTCCACCCACCACGCCCACCGCCACCGCACCCATCAAGCGACGGTCAGTACCGGCGGTTGGCGCGGTCTCGGAATCGGGCCCGACTGGAAGCCGCGATCGGCGTACCTACACGGTGCAGATCGGCGCTTTCAAAAGCGATCGCGCTGCCCGCGCCTATATCGCGCAACACAACCTGGGTGATCTGCCGACCTTGACGTTGCAGCAGGAACCGCCCGGTCCGAATCGATATATCTTGGTCACCTTCGGGAGTTTCGAGAGCGTCAGGTCCGCGCTCGAGGCCTGGCATCGCAGCGGGGCACCGCGCGATCTGGAGATTTGGGTGCGTCCGGTGAACGCTGTTCCCCAGGTGCCGCCGGAAGCTGCGCCCGCGGCGGTCGCTTCGCCAGCCTCTTGAGGGCACCGCCGCTGGATTGTGCACCGGAACTTGATACATATCGGCTGCGTTTTTGGTCCGAATTTGGTATGGTTCCTCTGGTGGCCGTGGTGCCTGGAGTTTGGATACTGTCCGCGGGTCGGGTGGTGCCGGGCGATCGGGGGCGATGCGACACCACTGTTTTGTTTCGTTAATGTGCCAAACTGACCATTCCATCAAGGGGATTTACCATGCTTCAGCAAAGCAAGGGAATAAGGGTGCTGGCTCTGGCAGCTGTTGTGGCTCTGGCCGCAGGTTGCGCATCCAACTCAACCGTCCAGAAGGCCC
This sequence comes from uncultured Gammaproteobacteria bacterium, assembly GCA_963708735.1. Lineage (GTDB taxonomy): Bacteria > Pseudomonadota > Gammaproteobacteria > Pseudomonadales > Porticoccaceae > JAGPUQ01. The sequence continues at coordinate 50,452 of CAVPTW010000005.1, read as the reverse complement.
AGAGCACCGCAGACGAGGCGCTGCGTACTGCTCAGGAAGCCAAACAGACCGCAAGCTCAGCGCAGCAAACTGCTTCAGCCGCAAAATCCGCGGCAGACGCAGCATCCGCCAAGGCTGACAAGTCGCAAGCGTGCTGCACCGAAGTTCAGAGCAAGCTGGATCGCGTATTCGAGCGTTCACAGCGCAAGTGATCTTCCGGCGCCGAAGCCCGGCGGGCTAGGCGTGCGGCGCAGGCCAGCCTCGGTATACCGAGGCTGGCCTTTTTTGTGTCTGTCTTAAATCTTTTCTGCCATCTGCCGTCTCTGAGACCGACGCGGAGTAATTACCGTGGTCCGGCTCCACCGGCTTGCGTCAGGCGACGATTGTCAGCTGCTCGACCGCCACCGATGACCTCGAGCGCGACCGGCATCCCGCTTGCCTGCGCATAAATAGCAGGGAGCTGCGCCAGATTTGGCGTTCCCGCCAGCAGATTGGAATGCCCGGCCAGAGTCCGGTCAACCGCATCCAGCAAGGCGGTGAAGTCACCTTGAGTAATGCCATTCTCGTTGTAGCGCTGATGCACCTCGACATAGAGGCGTCCGTTCTGGACGGCGGCCTTGTAGGGCTGATCGATCAATTCCACCCGGGTCCCGTTGGGTACTTGGGCGAATAGCGCTTCAATGTCCGCTGGATACAGCCGGATACAGCCGTGGGACACCCGCATCCCCACACCGTAACGCTTGTTGGTCCCGTGCAGAAGGTAGCCCGAGATACCCAGGCGCATGGCGTACTGGCCGAGCGGATTGTCGGGTCCGGGGGGGACCAGCACGGGCAAGGGGTCGCCGTAAGCGGCATGTTCCGCGCGGATCGACGCTGGTGGATGCCAGGCAGGCTGGGGTATTTTCTCCACAATTTTGGTTTCCCCGGTGGGGGAAGGCCAGTCGTCGCGGCCGATCCCGATCGGATAGGTAATGACCGATGGCGGCACCCCGACGCCGGGCTTCGGGTAGTAGTAAAGGCGCATCTCCGCCAGATTCACGATGATCCCTTCCCGCGCCGCATCGGGCAGGAGGTACTGTGAAGGAATCGTGATCCGGGTGCCCTGTCCGGGGAGCCAGGGGTCAACGTTCGGGTTGGCGCTGCGCATCTCGTCGTAGCCCTGGCCGTGAAGCAGGGCGAGATCGACCAGGGTATCTTCGGGCCGCGACTTCACATAGCGCACCGCGCCCACCAGCCGCGTATCCGCAGGCGCGAGAATGAACGTGTCTGCGTATGCGGATGCCTGGACCAGCAGCGCACCAACAAGCAATGTCGCCCACAGCGGGCGGCTGAACCAGAACATGGCAAAATCCTGAAAATGACGCCTGTTGCGCAGGTGCGCGGTGATCGGCGTCCCCAAAGTTGATGAACCGCAGATTATCGACAATGCCATTGTTGCAAAGGAGCCCGGAAAAACAGGCACTCAGTCACAACGGAACCAAACTACAACGGGACCCTTCCACCGGACTCGGTCGCTTGGAAAGCGGCTGAGTCAAGGCGCTCGAACGCGGCAAACCCCAATGGCCGGGCCAGCAGCAGGTAGGGAAACTGTTTGATCTGCATGTTATGGAAATTAACTGCGGAATTGTAGAGTTGGCCACGCTCCGCAATCTTCGCCTCGAACGCAATGATCCGCGACGACAGTTGCTGAAACGGCGCGCTGGCTCCCTGATTCTGCAAGTTTTCCGCCGTCGCGAATAACTGGCTGAGTCCGGCGCGCAGTTCGGTTTCCGCAGGCCCCAATGCCGCGGCATCGAACGCCTGATATGCCCCCGCCACCCGCGCTCGCGCCGCCATGACCCGCTCCAGTGCGCCGCGTTCCCGCGGCATCAATTGCCGGCACAAGGGTTCCAGCTCGCTCAGTGCGGCATCGCGTTGCTTCAAAGGGCTCTCGATAAGGTCCCACGCGTTGCGGGCCTGCTGTTGCGTATGTACCAGATTGCTGCGGCCCATCACGGCATATCCCGACAGGAGCATCAGTGAGCCGACGGCGAGAAAAGTGGTGTCGATCACTATTTCGTCTCCTTCATGCCGCATACCCCGCTACCCGCAGGGTCGTGGGCCGAATCCTGATTTACGCCGATCAGGTTTTCAGCGGCTTGTAGCGGACGCGTTGGGGCTGTGCTTCCGCACCTTTGCGGGCCAGCAGATCCGCGTGGTAATCGCTGTAGTTGCCCTCGTGGAACACCACTTCGCTGTTGCCTTCAAACGCCAGAATGTGGGTGGCGATACGGTCCAGGAACCAGCGGTCGTGGGAGATCACCAGGACGCAGCCGGGAAACGCCAGGATCGCTTCTTCCAGCGCGCGCAGGGTTTCCAGATCCAGGTCGTTGGAGGGTTCGTCCAGGAGCAGCACATTGGCGCCCTGCTTGAGGGTGTTGGCCAGATGCAGGCGGCCCCGCTCACCACCGGAGAGATCGCCGACCCGTTTCTGCTGGTCGCTGCCCTTGAAGTTGAAACGACCCACATAGGAGCGTGAACCCACCTCGTAGGTGCCGATGCGCAGAATGTCCTGACCGCCGGAGATCGCCTCCCAGACCGTCTTGCTGTCGTCGAGCGACGCGCGACTCTGTTCGACGAAGGCGAGTTGTACAGTCTCGCCCAGGACGATCCGGCCGGCGTCGGGTTGCTCGCTGCCGGCGATCATCCGGAACAGGGTCGATTTACCGGCACCGTTGCCGCCGATGATGCCGACCACGGCCCCTTTGGGAATGTTCAGATTCAGATTGTCGATCAGCAGGTGGTCGCCAAAGCCTTTGCAGACGCCTTCAAGCTGGATCACCTTGTCGCCCAGCCGCGGCCCGGGCGGAATATAGATTTCATTGGTTTCGTTGCGGGCCTGGAATTCCTGGCTGCTGAGCTCATCGAAGCGTTGCAGGCGGGCCTTGTTCTTGGCCTGGCGCGCCTTGGGATTCTTGCGCACCCACTCCAGCTCTTCCTTCAGGGCCTTGCGGTGGCTCTCCTCGGCGCGCTGTTCCTGCGCCAGACGTTTTTCCTTGGTCTCCAGCCAGGTGCTGTAATTGCCCTCGTAGGGAATGCCGCGACCGCGGTCGAGTTCCAGAATCCAGCCCGCGACATTGTCGAGGAAGTAGCGGTCGTGAGTGACCGCGACCACGGTGCCGGAGAAGTTGTGCAGAAACTGCTCCAGCCAGAATACGGATTCGGCATCCAGGTGGTTGGTGGGTTCGTCCAGCAGCAGCATGTCGGGGCGCGACAGCAACAGCTTGCAGAGTGCGACGCGGCGCCGCTCGCCGCCCGAGAGGCGGGAGACCTCCGCGTCCCAGGGCGGCAGCCGCAGGGCGTCGGCGGCGACATCCAGGGTGTGGTTCAGATTGTGGGCATCCCAGGCCTGGATGATGTCCTCGAGTTCGCTCTGGCGCTTGGCCAGTGCATCGAAGTCGGCGTCCGCTTCACCATAGGCCGCGAATACCTGATCCAGCTCCCGCAGCGCGCCCACCGCCTCGTGCACGCCGTCTTCGACATTGCCGCGCACATCCTTGGCGTCGTCGAGCTGGGGCTCTTGCGACAGATAGCCGATCTTGAGGCCCGGCATCGGCCGCGCCTCGCCGACGATATCGGTGTCCACGCCCGCCATGATGCGCAGCAGGGTGGATTTTCCGGAACCGTTCAGCCCCAGCACGCCGATCTTGGCGCCGGGGAAAAACGAGAGAGAAATATCCTTGAGGATTTCGCGCTTGGGCGGGACGATCTTGCCCACCCGGTTCATGGTATAGACGTATTGGGCCATTGCGTGGGGAGAATCACAGGCTGGAATGGGCCGGCATTGTAGCCGAACCGGTTAGCTCCCGGCAGAGCCTGTGGCCTGCTGCCAACCGGGTCGGCGGCTTGCGATAGTCCGGTGCGTGCTATTGCACCAGGCCCAGCGCGCCGCCGTCGATGCGCAGGTTCTGGCCGTTGATGAAGGCGGCCCGGGTACTGGCAACAAAGCACACCAGGTCGGCCACTTCCTCGCGGGTGGCGATGCGGCCGACGGGATTCGGGAAGCGCTTGGCCACGATGCGCGCCTCGATGGTGGCCCAGTCGTCGCCCCAGCCTTCGCGCGCAGCCTTGGCGCGAAACGCCGCTTCCACTTCCGGGGTGCGGATATAACCCGGCGATACCGTGTTCACGGTGATGCCGCTATTGGCCAGCTCTTGCGACAGGGTCACCGCGATGCTCGCCAGCGCACTCTTGGCGGCGTAATAAGCGGGGCGCAGCGCGTTCGGTTGGGTCGAGCCGATGGTGCCGAGCTGGATGATCCGCCCCCAGCCGCGGGAGCGCATCTGGGGGCTGAGCAGGCGCGCCAGCCGCACCGCCGACAGCAGGTTTTTCTGGTACATGTCGAGCCAGACTGCCGTGTCCGCGTCGGCCCAGCGCGCTTCCTCGGCGGTGCCGTAGTTGTTCACCAGGATATCGACGCGCCCGGTCAGCGCGAGGGCGTCCCGCGCCACCTGCGCGCAGCCCGCGTCGGTGCACAGATCGCCCCAGACGGCGTGCGCTATGCCCTGCCTCAGCAGATGGTCGGCGCTGCCGGTCGTGAAACCGTGGGCGATGACGGTGGCGCCTTCGGCGGCGAGCCGCTCCGCGATGATTGCGCCGGTACCGCGATTGCTGCCGGTCACCAGTGCCACTTTGTTTCCGAGTCCGAGATCCACGCCTGTCTCCGCGGTTATTGTCGAGTGCCCGGATCGGTGACTGGCGTACGGCGAATGCGCTGAAGCAAAGGCCCGCGCCCTCCCAGGGAGTATAGCCCGCGTCCACCTGCGCGTTGGGTCGGTGCGATCAGCCTCGACCCGATGCCGGCCACTGTTTAGAATGCATGGCTCCGCGCGGGAGGCAGCATGGGCCGGCGTACACCTCTTTACGACACCCACATCCAACACGGCGCCCGCATGGTTGATTTCGCCGGCTGGGACATGCCGCTCCACTACGGCTCGCAACTGCTCGAGCATCGCTGCGTGCGCGAGCAGGCGGGCCTGTTCGATGTCAGTCACATGACCACGGTGGACGTGAGCGGCAGCGGGGCGCGGGATTTTCTGCGCCGCCTGCTGGCCAACGACGTGGCTCGCCTTGCGGCGCCGGGCGCCGCGCTCTACAGCGCCATGCTGAACGAGAAGGGCGGCGTGATCGACGATCTGATCGTCTATGCGCTGGCGGATGACAATTATCGACTGGTACTGAACTGCGCCACGCACGAGCGCGTGTTGCCCTGGATCACGCGGCAGGCCAGCGGCCAGCGCGTGAAGGTTCGCGAACAGACCGATGGCGCCATCATCGCGGTGCAGGGGCCGGCGGCATTGGCGGCGATGCAGGGCGCATTCGGCGTTGCGGCCGCTGCCCTGGTGTCGCTGCCCTCCTTCAATTTCTGCTGGATCGGTGACTGGCTGGTGGCGCGCACCGGTTATACCGGCGAAGACGGCTTCGAGATCATGCTACCTGCGAGCGCGGCGACGGACTGCTGGCGCGCGCTGGTGGCGCAGGGCGTGCGGCCGGCTGGACTTGCCGCGCGCGATACCTTGCGTCTGGAGGCTGGACTCAATCTCCACAGCCACGAGATGGACGAGGATGTCACCCCGCTTGAAGCCAACATGGCCTGGACCGTCGCCTGGGATCCGGAGACCAGACATTTCATCGGTCGTACCGCCCTCGAAGAACTGCGCCAGCGCGGTGGCTATCTGATCCTGGCCGGCCTGGTGATGACCAAACCCGGCGTGCTGCGGGCCGGTCAGCTGGTGCGGGTAGCGGGCAGTCCGAAGGTCGGTGTGATCACCAGCGGCACCTATTCCCCCACCCTGGGGCACGCCATCGCGCTGGCGCGCATTCCGGACATCGGCGCGCGCGAGGCGGTGGTGGATATTCGCGGTCGGCTGGCGCCGGTGCGGGTGGTGCGACCGCCCTTTGTGCGCCACGGTAAAAAGGTTTACAACTGAGCGTCCGCCGCGCCCGTGGCGGATTTCCCCTGGACACCCGGCAACAAACCACTCAGAACGCCGAAGATTGGAGAACCAACATGGTCGATATCCCCAAGGAGCTTGGCTACCGCGAAACCCACGAATGGGTGCGCAACGAAGGTGATGGAACCGTGACCGTGGGCATTACCGATTACGCCCAGGACAGCCTCGGCGACATTGTCTACGTCGAGTTGCCGGAACTGGGGGATGAGCTTGATCTCGGCCAGGAAGCGGGTGTGGTCGAGTCGGTCAAGGCGGCGTCCGACATCTTCGCGCCCCTGACCGGTACCGTGATCGCCATCAACGAAGCGCTTGAGGATACGCCCGAAATCATCAACGCCTCGCCCTATGGCGACGGCTGGTTCTACCGGTTGCGTCTTGCGGACCCGGCTGAGCTGGACGATCTGCTGGACGCCCAGGCCTACCTGGAGGTTGTCGAAGAAGAGCAGGACCACGAGGAGTAGACCGGGGAGCTTCTCGCCGTGTGTCTGGTAGCCCTCGCGTTTCGCCGCCATCCCGACTATCCACTGGTGGTGGTCGCGAACCGCGACGAGTACTACGACCGTCCCGCCCGGGTGGCGCAGTTCTGGGACGATCACCCGAACATCCTCGGCGGTCGCGACGAGGAAGCGGGGGGCACTTGGTTTGGGGTTGACCGCCGTGGGCGCTGGGCCACGGTCACCAACTACCGGGGCGGTGCGCTGGGCGCCAATGCCCGCTCGCGTGGCGATCTGCCGGTCAACTTTCTCCGCGCCGCGAGCTCCCCCGCAGCCTATGCCGAAAGCGTTTTGGCGGAGGCGCACCGGTTTCGCGGCTTCAGCCTGCTCGCGGGCACACCCGAACAGCTCGTCTACTGCACCAACCAGAACGCCAGTGTCCGGGTGCTCGAACCCGGCATCTACACTCTCAGCAACGATGTCCTCGACACGCCCTGGCCCAAGGCCGAATACGCCCGTCGCATGCTGACCGCCGTGCTCGACCAGCCCGATGCCCCGGAGCTCGACCGCCTGCTGGCGATCCTCGGGTCGCGCGAGCAGTTTCCCGACGCTCATTTGCCCGACACGGGCATAGGTCTGGAAATGGAGCGGGTGCTGTCCGCGCCCTTCATCGTGTCGGACAGCTATGGCACGCGCTGCACCACCGCGCTGTTGATGCACCGCGACGGCACCGTGCATTTCGCGGAACAGAGCTACCATCGCGGTCGCGCCACCGAGCGCCGGGATTATCGGTTTCAGCGCGAAGCGGCCGGCACCTGAACGCTGGCCTTCCGGCACCGCCGGCGACGACTGCCAGGCTACCGCAACACCCTCAAAACCAGAATCTGGCGCCCACCACCAGCTCCAGATCGTCGCTGCGTTCGCCCTGCTGGCGAGCAAAGTCGGCGCTGTTGCCGAACTTGCGCCAGCCGACCACGCCGATGTAAGGCGCAAACTCGCGGCGAATCTCGTAGCGCAGGCGCAGGCCCAGTTCCACATCGGACAACCCGGAACCGGTGGCGGTAGCGCGGTCGTCCTGACCGTGCAGATTGATTTCGATATCCGGTGCCAGGATCAAACGCTGGGTGAACAGCAGCTCGTAGCGGGCCTTGAGACGCAGTGCGGTGCGGCCGTCGGCGTCGGCGAACAGGGCGATGTCGGTGTCGAACCAGTAGGGGGCGATACCCCGCATGCCGAGCGCCAGCCAGTGGCGATTCGGCGTCGGCTGCAAATCGCTGCGCCAGCCGACCTGGATATCCCAGAACGGCGCGAGCGCGTGACTGTAGAGCGCCTGCACTTCCGCCTCTTCGGTACTGCCCGCGCTCCGTCGGCCCTCGGTTTTGAACCACAGCTTGTCGAGATCGTGGCCCAGCCAGGCGTCGCCGTCCCACACCAGGGCACCGTCGCCGGAGCCATCGCGCCATTCCAGCTGGTCGAACATCACCTTGCCGAGCAGGGGATCGTCGTCGCCGTGGGCGCGAACCTGGGTGGCTGCGAGCAGCGCCAGCGCAGCCAGTAAACCGATACTGGTTTTCATGCGCCGCCCTCCACGCGGACTTCGCGCATCATGCCCAGCATGTGGTAGAGCAGATGGCAGTGATAGGCCCAGCTGCCCGGCGCATCCGCGGTAACCAGGTAACTGATCCGGGCGCCCGGCGGCACCGATACCGTGTGCTTGCGCGGAATGTGCGCACCGTCGCCGGTTTCGAGATCGCTCCACATGCCGTGCAGATGGATGGGGTGATGCATCATGGTGTCGTTCACGAGGGTGATGCGCAGCCGCTCGCCCAGGCGCAACCGCATTGGCTCGGCGTCGGCAAAGCGAATGCCGTCGAAGGACCAGAGGTAGCGCGCCATGTTGCCGGTGAGATGGAGCTGGATTTCCCGGCCCGGTTCGCGCGGATCGGGGGTGCCGTAGCGGTGGCGCAGATCGGCGTAGGTCAGCACCCGGCGTCCATACCGGGATAGGTGATCGCGCAGGCCGACACCGGGATCGTCGAGCCGGTACCCGGACGGTTCCGCGCGGGCGTCCACCTCGGGGCCGTATTCGGTGGCGCTGTGCCGCACCGGCACGCTGCTGCCGTAACCCGCCGCGCCCGAGCCCATGACGCCTGAATCCGCGACGCCGGCTCCGGGCATCGCGTGGCCCATCGCGGCATGATCCATGGCGGAGTGATCCACGCCGTCACCCGCGGCGGATCCTGCTGTGCCACCCCCCCCATGACTCTGATGCTCGCCTTCCTCCATGCCCATGTCGACGTGGGTGAGCACCGGTCGGGGATCCATGGCCGGCGGCGCCGCCTTCAGGCCCAGATCCGGCGTCAGCGTGCCGCAGGCGTAACCGCTGCGGTCGATGGCCTGGGCGAACAGCGCGTACGCGGTATCACCCGCGGGTTCGACGATGACGTCATAGGTTTCGGCGACACCGATGCGGAAATCGTCCACCGTCACCGGTTCCACGGGCTGGCCGTCGGCGGCGATCACGCGCATTTTCAGGCCCGGAATGCGCACATCGAAATAGGTCATCGCGGCGGCGTTGATGAAGCGCAGGCGCACCCGCTCGCCGGGCCGGAACAGCCCGGTCCAGCCGGTGGCGGGAGGCTGGCCGTTCATCAGATAGGTGTAGGTGTAACCGCTGACATCGGAGATGTCGCGGTCGCTCATCCGCATCCGGTTCCACATGGCGCGGTCGCGCCAGGTCTGGGCGACGCCCCTGGCCTGGATATCGCGCCAGAGATCGCCCGCCGTGCGTTCGCCGAAATTGTAGTAGTGGCTCAGCTTCTTCAGCTTGGCGTGGACCTTGGCCGGGTCTTCGTCGGTCCAGTCCGACAACATCACCACATAGTCGCGCGCGCAGGCAAAAGGATCCGGCTCACGGGGATGGATGACCAGGGCGCCAACGCTGCCGGTCTGCTCCTGAAATCCGGAATGACTGTGGTACCAGTAGGTGCCGCTCTGACGCACGTCGAAGGCGTAGTCGAAGCTCTCGCCGGGGTGGATGCCATGAAAGCTGATCCCCGGCACCCCGTCCATGGCGGCCGGCAGAACGATCCCGTGCCAGTGGAGGGAGGTCTCCTCGGCGAGCTGATTGGTCACCCGCAGGCGCACCCGGTCGCCCTCGCGCCAGTGCAGAATCGGCCCGGGCAGACTGCCGTTGATGGTGGTGGCGAGACGCTCCACGCCGGTGAAATTCACGCGCTGGTAGCCGATGCGCAGATCGAAACGCGCGCCGGCCAGCTCCGGAACCGCAATCGGCCCGGGCGCCGCCAGCAGGCGGCCGCAGGCGAGTGCGGCGCCACCGGCGGCGAGCCCGGTGACGAAGCGGCGTCGCGACAGCCGTATGCCACTCCCCATCGGGTGCCGGGTGTTCTGTGTATTTTTCATGAAAAAACCGCCGTTTCGTGATCGCCTTCGGATCGCGCCCGAAAAACGGGCGCACCTTGCCTGTAATCAGGCTGCGATGGGCGGGCGATGGATGACGAGGGGCTGGCGGGAGGAGAACGGCAGTTGGGTGAACGAAGGCTGACCGGATGTTGCCGGCATTGGAATCACCGCGATCAAAGTCAGCAGATGGCCGGTGGCAGAGCTTGGGCAGTGTTTGCAATGTTGCCCGCAATGATCGGCGCCCGCAGCCAGGCTGCGGGACTCCGCGCAGTGCTTCGGCATGGCATGTTCGCAGTCGTCGGTCGCCGCCACCAGATGCCCGGTGGCCGTTGCTGCCGGGCCGTCAGCCGGCACCTTCATCGGCGCCGTGGTGGTGGCCACCGCCTGCCAGCACAGCAGCAGCGCGAGCAACCAGGGCAGGGGTTTGATGGGAAGCATCGGCAACAGGGCGCGACCGTCGATGGCGCAGTAGAGCACGGACCGACGCGTTGGTTCAACGCGCGGGATCAATGCCGGAGCGAACATCGGGGGCGCGGCAGGCCGTCGAATACATCAGTCGCGCCGCAACGCCTGCCACAGGCAGAGCGCAAACAACCCGGCGAAGGCCATCAGGGTGTAGCCCGGAATGCTGATCCCGAACAGCGACCACTGGATTTCCGCGCAATTGCCGTCGCCACGAAACAACAATCCGAGCGCCTCCTTGAAGGGCAGGGCGTCGAACAGATATTCCGGGGGCGGCCCGCAGGCGGGCACCTGGTCTTTCGGCAGACTTTGCAGCCAGAGCTGGCGCAGCGAGAACCCCGAACCCCCGAGTGCGGTCAGCATGCCGAGGCCGCTGTAGACCCACTGGCCGCCGCGCCCGGGGTGGTGGATCGCGGCGATCAGCAGCACCAGTCCGGTGGCGATCACGAATCCGCGCTGCAGGATGCATAAGTAACAGGGTTTCAGATCCATCGCGTACTGCATGTACAGCGCGACCGCGATCAGTGCGGCGCAGCCGAAGGCCCCGATCAGGTTCATTTGGCGGCGTGAGGGCATGGCTGGGTTCCGGAGCGGGTGATGGGCGCGGATGCTTTCAGAGCCGCACCGCGACGTCAAGGCAAGGTTGTGGGTAGGCAAGGTCCGTCCGACGTTTCCTGCGCTGGCCCCGCGATGGCAGTGTCCAGTGCAGCCATGACTTCGCGAAAACCGGGTTCGAAGCTCGCGGCAAAGGGCTGCATCGCCAGCCAGGCCTGTTCGAGGGGCAGCGGGCGATGCAGACGCTGGCCGATGTGCGCCAGTACCCGGGGAATCTGTGCGGCGTCGCGGTAGCTTTCGAGCCAGTGCAGTAATGGTGCGCGATCACAGAAAGCCTGGGCCCGCTCCGGCAGCAGATCGCGGTGGTTGGCCAGGACGCAATAGAACGTCTGGCAGAAATCCCCCAGTGATTGTGGATGAAAGTCGTCCCAGTGCCGTGCCAGCAGATGGTCGAACACGACGTCGATGACGATGCCGCCATAGCGGCGCCAGGGCGCGGGAAACACTTCCAGCAACTGCCGGGTCGCGGGCAGGCTGTCGCACAGGACATCGATGCGGCGGTGCAAGCAGATGCCGGCTTCGATGCGCGGCGGGTAGTCGCCGCGCAATGGCCCCTTGACGAAATCGCCGAGCAGACCGCCGACCTGCATATCCGGGTCACTGCCGGCGAGATACAGGTGGCCGAGGTAGTTCACGATTGAAAAATCATTCCGGAAATACCGAAAGAAAAAACGTATGACGAACATTTCCCCGGAAGATTTTCGGCAGCGCATTTCCATCGGAAAAGTGCTGCCTGGAAATTTTCACGGAAAGAATTTATCGCCGGCGACTCAGGCATTCGGGTCGAAATCGTACTGGGCATAATAGGCAGCAAGAAATTGCGCAAAGTCGGTTTTGTCGGCCGCTTCCAGTGCCGCCTGGTCGGCCAGCGATTGCTCCGCCATGGCCTGGTAGCGCGCCAGCGTTGCGGCGTCCAGTGGCATGGCGCGGAAATGATCGCGGTGCTCACGGGCCTGGCGCAGGGCGGTCTGAAAATAACTCTGTCGGGTGGCGGCCATTTCGGCGAGCAGGCGCGCCGCGGGCGTGAGCGACGCATCCTCGATACGCGGCGCCAAGGCGAGCAATGCTGAGCCGTGATCGTCGCTCCCATGCGCGGCGTCGAACACGGCCGCCACCGGCATCATGGCGGCGAACAGTTCGCGTGCCCAGTCGGTGAGCTTGTTTTCGCGGCCGAGAATTTCCAGTTTCAGTTCCGGGTCGCGGCCGCGATATACCACCTGATGCTGGTTCGCCTGGAGCAGCCGGTGTTCGTCGGGGCTGGTGAGCGGGCTCTCTGCCAGCAGGCAGAACAGCAGAAAGGTGTCGAGAAACCGGATTTGTGCGGCGTCGATACCCACCGGCGCATAGGGATTGAGATCGATGCAGCGCACCTCGATGTATTCGACGCCGTGTTGTCCGAGCGCGCGCAGCGGCACCTCGCCTTTGGCGCTGGTGCGTTTGGGTCGAATGGTGCTGTAGAACTCGTTTTCGATCTGCAGCAGCGATTTGCTCAGTTGCCGGTAGCTGCCGTCGGCATCTTTCAGGCCCAGCGCCGCGTAGGGCGGGTAGGGTGTGGTCAGGCCCTGGCGGAGATGGCTGATGTAGGAATCGAGACTGTTGTAGCAGATGTTGAGTTGCTGTTGCGCATTACTCTGATAACCGAGATTGCCCATGCGCAGCGAAGTCCCGTAGGGCGCGTGCAGGCTGTGGCTGTCGGCGCCGAAGGGCGTCAGGCTGTGCTCCCGACCACGGACGAAGGAGCGGCAGACGGCCGGCGCGGCGCCGAACAGGTACAGCAGCAGCCAGAAATAGCGCCGGAAATTGCGGATCAGTCCGAAATAGCGCGCGGTCTTGTATGCCTGCAGCGATTGCCCCGCACCGTCATCGGCGCGCAGCACTTCCCAGCAACTGTCGGGCAGCGACCAGTTGTAGTGAATGCCGGCGATGGTCTGCATCAGACGGCCGTAGCGGTGGCCGAGTCCAATCCGGTAAATGGTTTTCATCCGGCCGATGTTGGAGCTGCCGTAGCGCGCCACCGGGATGTCGGCGTCCTCGCCCAGCACGCAGGGCATGCTGTTCACCCAGATCAGTTCGTCGTCGAGCACCTGATAGGTGAAGCGGTGGATCTCTTCGAGGGTCGCCAGGGTTTCCGTCACCGAGGTGGATGGCGGTGTGATGAATTCGAGCAGCGCTTCCGAGAAATCGGTGGTGATGCTGGGATGAGTGAGGGCGGAGCCCAGTGCGCGCGGGTGCGGGCGCTGGGACAGGTTGCCGGCCGCGTCCACGCGCAGACTTTCCTTCTCGATGCCGCGCACCACCTGCCGCAGCAGGGGTCGGGTGGCGGGCTGATCGAGCTGCCGCAGGCGTCGTTCGAATACAGGCATGGAGACGGGCGTCAGCAGCGGATGCGGGTGGTGCCGCGATGGCGCGGAGTCGACGCCTGCGGCCGGAGGGAGCCCGTGCTCCGTCGTTGCCGGGGGCAGGCGCCGGCATTGTGTGCGCGCATTGGGGTCATGGTGCGAGTCTGGAATGGCTGGCTTTCAGTGTAACCCAAGCCCGCCCACCCGCAAGTCCGCCGGCTCGCAAGACCGCAGCCGGGGACATAATCCGGTCACACTGAACCCCGACAATTGCCCGCGACAACACTGCCGGAGGCAGCCATGAAAGTCACGGTAATGGGTAGCGGTTATGTGGGGCTGGTGAGCAGCGCCTGCCTCGCCAATGCCGGTCATCAGGTCGTGTGTTTCGATATCGACAGCACCCGCATCGACCGCTTGCGCCAGGGCATCTGCCCGGTCTTCGAACCTGGCCTGGAGGACTGTATCGTCCAGGGCATGCGGGCCGCATCGCTCGCTTTCAGCGATGCGCCAGCCACGGCCTTGGCCGGTGCCGAGGTAATCATCATCGCCGTCGGCACACCGCCCGGCGAGGACGGCTCCGCGGATATCTGCCATGTGCTGGCGGCGGCGACGCTGGTGGGGCGCCATCTGGAGCAGCAGGCGCTGGTGGTCACCAAGTCCACCGTGCCGGTGGGGACGACCGAACAGGTGCGCGAACGTATTGGGCAAGTGCTGGCCAAGCGGGGCGCGAAGCTCGACTTCGCGGTGGCGTCCAATCCGGAGTTTCTCAAGGAAGGCGCGGCAGTTGGCGATTTCATGAAACCGGATCGCATCGTCATCGGTACCGATTCGCCTTGGGCGGAGAAAGTTCTGCGCAGCCTCTACGCGCCATTCAACCGCAATCACGAGCGCATCATGGTGATGGACGTGCGCTCGGCGGAGCTGACCAAATACGCCGCCAACGCCATGCTGGCCACCAAGATCAGCTTTATCAACGAGATCGCCAATATTGCCGAGATCCTGGGCGCCGATATCGAAAAAGTTCGTCAGGGTATTGGTGCCGATCCCCGCATCGGCTATCAGTTCATCTATCCGGGCTGCGGTTACGGCGGTTCGTGTTTTCCCAAGGATGTGCGCGCACTGGAAGCCATGGCGCTCAATTTGGGCTACCGGCCCCAGTTGCTGCGCGCCGTCCGGGAGGTAAACGAGCGGCAGAAACAGCGGCTCGCCGAGAAGGTCCTCGCCTATTACGACAAGGACATCCGTGGGCGCACCTTCGCAGTTTGGGGCCTCGCGTTCAAACCGCGCACCGACGACATGCGCGAAGCGCCGAGTCGCGCGTTGCTCGAAGCCCTCTGGCAAGCGGGCGCGCGGGTACGGGCCTTCGATCCACGCGCCATGAATGAGTGCCAGGCGCGTTATGGCGAGCGTGACGATCTGCTGCTGCTCGGCACCAAGGAGGCCGCTGCCAAGGGCGCCGACGCATTGATCATCTGCACTGAATGGAAGGGTTTCTGGGCCCCGGATTTCGATCTGTTGCGGACGCTGTTGCGCAACCCGGTGATTTTCGATGGCCGCAACCTCTACGACCCGGCGCTGCTGGCGGAACAGGGTTTTGACTACATGGCGATTGGTCGCGGCATCGATCCCCAACCGGCCGGCGTGCGTGCCCGGCGCCAGCCGGTGCGGGCGGCCTGACGGCGCCTGGCAGTCGCCGCGGATCGGTCAGCGTGCCGACAGGCGTGGCAATTGCAGCAACTGGAAGTCTCCCCCGCACCCGCGGCATGTTCGCACTTGATGGGCTGTTGCAGATCGCCCCAGTGCACCAGTTCCAGGCGGCCGACGCGGTGTTCCACCAGCGCGGTGCAGCTTTCGACCCAGTCGCCGTCGTTGCAGTAGAGGAGATCGTCGATCACCCGCAGTTCCGGCTGGTGGATGTGGCCGCAGATCACGCCGTCGAAACCGCGTCGGCGCGCCTCATGCACCGCGGCGTGCTCGAAGGTTTCGATCGCCGCGCGCGCGTTGCCGACGCGATTTTTCACATAGTAGGCGAGCGACCAGTAGGGCAACCGCAGTTGGCGCCGCGCACCGTTGGCGAGCTGATTGAGTATCAACAGCAGCGAATAACTGGCGTTGCCGACCCAGCGATTGAAGCGCGAGCACAGCACCACATGATCGAACTGGTCGCCGTGTATCAGCAGCAGCCGACGGCCATCCGCGGTGGTGTGAACCGCCTCCATCGCCACCTCGATATCGAGAAACTGTCGGGCGGCGATATCGCGCGCCAGCATGTCGTGGTTGCCGGGCACATAGACCACGCGGGTCCCCTCACCGGCTTTGGCAATAATCTTGCGCAGTACGGCCTGGTGGCTGCGCGGCCAGTAGAAACTTCGTTTCAGGGCCCACAGATCGACAATGTCGCCGAGCAGATAAAGCACGTTGCACTGGGTATGCTCCAGAAAGTCGAGCAGGAACTCGGCGCGGCAACCGCGGCTGCCCAGGTGGATATCGGAAAGCCAGACGGCGTTGAGGCGTTGCGTCAGCGGAGAGATGTCCGGTTTGTCGGGGGTGCGCCGTCCGGGAAACGGCAGCGCGCCGGGTGTGTTGCCTTCAGGTGTGCCGGATTCAGGGTTCCGAGCCAACAGGATGCATCTCCAGCGGTGGAAACAGCGGGACGTCGGGGAACCGGGTGGTGCGCCACAGTGCCGCCGACAGAGTCTGAATGTCCTGGGGGTGGTGTCCGGCAGCGATCCAGCGCGCGATGGCGGCCGCCACATCCGGATAGCGCACGCGCACCGCGCGACCGCCTTCGAGCCAATCACGCACCCGCGCGCCATCGAGGCGATCCATGGTGTAACCCACTCCCAGCCGTACCAGCGCCATGGCGTTGGCGTGCTGCTCGGATTGTCCCCGCACGGGCTTGACCAGCAGCTTGATGCCCAGTTGCAGGGCCTCGCTTGCCAGTTCGAATCCGGCACTGCAAATCACGCCGCCGGAGCGGGCGAGTTCCTGGTGAAAGCCGTGGCGATTGGGTCGCTGCCAGTGGATGTGCGCCGCACAGGCCGCGACGTCGTCGGCATCCGGGTGATACACCGCGAACCGGAAGTCGACAAAAGGTTTGAGCAGCGCGTTGATGGCGGCGGGCCTCTCGAAGGGCAGGTAGACCACGATCAGCCGC
The DNA here is from genome assembly GCA_963708735.1 of uncultured Gammaproteobacteria bacterium. GTDB lineage: Bacteria > Pseudomonadota > Gammaproteobacteria > Pseudomonadales > Porticoccaceae > JAGPUQ01. The sequence goes on along the minus strand of CAVPTW010000005.1, from coordinate 34,050 downwards.
GCATCCTGCTCGCTGCCCAGCTCGGGCACAGGTGCCACGGGGGGCAACAGCGGTGCGTCGAAGTGGTACCAGTGCAAACCCAGGCAGCTGTCCGCTGGCGCCGTCCAGCGCAGCAGCAGGCGCTGATGGTAGTTGCCGGCCGGTCGCGGAACCGGATAGCGAAACGCGTACTGGTGGCCGATTCCGACGCAGGGTTTGTTGTGCAGGCGAGCCGCCCAGGCAGTGACCGGTTCGAAGTCGGTGAGGACGAGATCGTAGGGGGACAGATCCAGCGCGCGGATTTCGTTCACCAGCCGGCGCGGAGCGAATTTCCGCAGGGTTCCGAAGCTGCGCAGCCGACCCGCTTCAATGGCGAGCGTGAGGCCCTTGCAGAGGCGGTAGTCGCCGAAGGGCTCCATGTCGAAGAACTGGTCGGGTTCCCGCCCGGAAAACAGGTAATCCACGGCAAGGCCCTGATCGGCCATGGCTTTGGCCATGGCGCGGGCGCGCGTGATATGGCCGTTGCCGGTGCCCTGGACGCCGTAAAGGATGCGCATCAGGGGAACAATCCAGAAGGCAGCACGCTGATTGCCAGCAACCCGATGCTGGTGCCCATCAGGGCGCCGGCGGCGATATCGGAGGGAAAGTGCACGCCCAGAAATACGCGCGAGGTGCCGACCAGCGCCGCCCACAGGTACAGCGGCACCAGCAGGGCCGGAAAAATCCAGCCGGTCGCCGTGGCCATCAAAAAAGCGCCGCTGGTATGACCGGAAGGAAAGCTGAACTGGTCCGCGGGCGCGATGAAACTTTCGAAACCGGGCATGGCGTCTGCCGGGCGGTTGCGTTTGAGGCCGCGTTTGAGAATGGTGTAGAGCGGACGCTCAATCGCAAAGGCGGTGACGAGCACGATGAACAGTGTGGTTGCCGCCGCGCTGTTGATCGGCAGCAGCGCCAGGGGTGCGGCGAAATAGTAGGGGCCGTCAGCAGTTTTGGAGATGAGGTGACCGACCGTTGTGAACAGCTCGCGGCGCTTGCGACGCATGCACCAATTGAAGGTGACGATATCTCCCTGCTGGATATATCCCAGTACGGAACGGCGCTCTGATCGGACTCGGTTCATGTCCGCCAAGACTAGAGTGGGAATGTTTCAGGTTGAAAACCGCGAGGTGACCGAGACGTGACATCGCCGCTAAGCGACAAGGCGGGCTGAATCCTTGCAGCCCACGACGGGGCGATTCGTTGGTCCGGGCTGGAATGCGCGTTCGTCGGGATGCGCGGATGCACTGCGCCCCTTGCCCCATCCGGGCGGCCCGCAATTCAGTGAGTCGATTGTGGAACAGAGAACATCGGAGGCCGCGCCGAAGGCACGGCCGATACGTCGATCAATCTTTCTTGTAGCCGGCCGTAGGGCAGCCGAGGCAGCGGACGAAGGTATTTTTTGCCGGCCAGACCACCAGCTTTTGTCCGGACTCCTTTACATTTCCGCCCGCGGCGGTAAATGGCAGGGCCACGAGCCAGATGGCGGTACCGAGCACGGTAGCGGTGAACAACAGCGGGCGCCCGATCAGCAGATCGCCGGTCATGTCCATCGCGGACACATCGTTCGGATCTGCATCGTCATCGGTAGTCGCGAATGCCGGCTGGCACAACAGCAGTGCCGCAGTCAATGCCAGCGGACGCGCCATCGTATTTGTTCTGAAGGCTTGCAGTTTCACCGATGCTCCCTCCTGAGTGAACCAGGTCGACGCGCGCCCGTGCACGGCGGGTCGTTTTACCTGGAGTATAGAGAGAGTGCTTGCGGAAACCAACGCCGGGGCGAGGGCGAGTTCACAGAGTGCCCACAAAGTTGGCGCCCGAATCTGTGTTGCCGGCGACGTCCCACCGGTCATCCGAGGCGTTCGTCGAATTGCAGGATGAAGCCGTCGGGATCCTGAAACAGGCGGGTGAGCACGGTGCCGCCGGGCGCCTCGCCATAGGCAAGGGTATCGGACTCGGTCGCGGGTACCGGAATGGGTACGCCCGCCGCTCGCGCCATGAAAACGGCAGGGTATTGATTAAAATTGATTTAGGTTAGCGTCGCCGAATGCTGCTGGTCTATAATCCCGGCCCGCTGGCACCGGGCCAATTCGTGACGGTTACCCGCCGCTTGGTCAACCGCCGCGGGTCAGCCGCAGGCGGTAAACCGGTGCGGGGCTGGCCAACGCGGTTGGCGGAGTCCGGTCTAGCCCGGAACCCTGATCTAACCCCGAACACGGCGACCTTGTACGGCGGACTCCGCCGGACCTAGCGAAGCTTTACATGACCGAGCTATTGAAAATCTTCCCGGACGCCCCCGAATTCTGGGGCACGGCAGTTTATGTCGTGGCGGTGTTCGGACTTTGCTGGCTGATGCTCGGTCTGTCCTGGTTACTGGGCGGTCGCAGCGGTGCGCGCGCGCGCAACGAACCGTTCGAGTCGGGCGTGGTTTCCGCCTCACCCGAGCGCCTGCGCCTGTCGGCCAAGTTCTACCTGGTGGCGGTGTTCTTCGTGATTTTCGATGTCGAGGCGCTGTTTCTCTATGCGTGGGCGGTGTCTGTGCGCGAAGCGGGTTGGGCCGGCTTTATCGAGGCGGCGCTCTTCATCGGTGTACTGGGCGCCAGTCTGATCTACCTGATCCGCATCGGTGCCCTCGACTGGGCGCCGCGTACCTATTTCCGGCGTTCGCCCGGCAATAATTCCTGAGGCGCGAGGCCGATCCCATGCGATACAGCTTTACCCGCGTCGATCCCAATCGCCCCACGGGCGTTTCGCCCCTCACCATCAAGACCGAAGAAGCCTTCACGGAAGAAGAAGTTCGCCGCAATGTGCTGACCGCCAAGCTGTCGGATCTGGTGCAGTGGGGGCGCAAGCATTCGATCTGGCCCTACAACTTTGGATTGTCGTGCTGCTATGTCGAGATGGCGACCGCGTTTACCTCGACCCATGACATCGCCCGCTTCGGCGCCGAAGTGATTCGCGCGTCGCCGCGCCAGGCCGACCTGATGGTCATTGCCGGCACCTGTTTCATCAAGATGGCGCCGGTCGTGCAACGCCTGTACGAGCAGTTGCTGGAGCCCAAGTGGGTGATTTCCATGGGTTCCTGCGCCAACTCCGGCGGCATGTACGACATCTATTCCGTGGTGCAGGGTGTGGACAAGTTTCTCCCGGTGGATCTCTATGTGGCGGGCTGTCCGCCGCGCCCCGAGGCCTTTCTCCAGGGGCTGATGCTGCTCCAGGATTCGATCGGCAAGGAGCGGCGGCCGCTGTCCTGGGTGGTCGGCGATCAGGGAATTTACCAGGCCGAGATGCCGGTCCAGCGTGATCTGAAGCAGGCCGAGCGCAAGGCGCAGACCGTGCTGCGCACCCCGGACGAGGTCTGACGGATGGCCGACGGCGCGGTTCCCGGGTTGCCTGACAGCGCCAGCGCGATCATCGCACTGTGCGGCACCGATGCGGTCACGGTCGAGCACACTGTCGATCGGGTTCCGACCCTGTGGGTACCGGTGGCGCGCATTGCCGAGGTCCTGCGCCTGCTGCGCACCGGAGTGACGCAGCCCTACGCGATGCTGTACGACCTGACCGCGGTCGACGAGCGTCTGCGCAAGTACCGCGACGGCCTGCCGGCGGCGGATTTCACCGTCGTCTATCACCTGCTGTCGGTGGCGCGCGACATTGCCACGCGCGGGCAGGGCGACATCCGCATCAAGGTCGCCTTGCGCGGCGATTTTCCCTCGCTGCCGACCGTGTCCGGCATCTATCCGAACGCCAACTGGTACGAGCGCGAAGTCTGGGATCTGTTCGGTATCGGGTTCGAAGGCCACCCGCGTCTGCGCCGCATCCTGCTGCCGCCCACCTGGACCGGCCACCCGCTGCGCAAGGACTATCCGGCGCGCGCCACCGAATTCGATCCCTTCCATCTCGACGCCCTGCGTCAGGATCAGGAGCAGGAGGCGCTGCGCTTCATCCCCGAGGATTGGGGCATGAAACGCAGCACCGACGATCACGATTTCATGTTCCTCAACCTGGGCCCCAACCATCCCTCCGCCCACGGCGCCTTCCGCATCGTGCTGCAGCTGGATGGCGAAGAGGTGGTCGACTGCGTGCCCGACATCGGCTACCACCACCGTGGCGCCGAGAAGATGGGCGAGCGCCAGTCCTGGCATTCCTATATTCCCTACACCGACCGCATCGATTATCTCGGTGGGGTCATGAACAATCTGCCCTATGTGCTGGCGCTGGAAAAACTCGCCGGCATCCAGGTGCCGGAGCGCGTCAAGACGATCCGGGTGATGCTGGTGGAATTCTTCCGGATCTGCTCGCATCTGCTGTTTTACGGCACTTTTGCCCAGGATCTCGGCGCCATGTCGCCGGTGTTCTTCATGTTTGTCGACCGCCAGAAAGCCTACGACGTGATCGAGGCCATCACCGGTTTTCGCATGCATCCCGCGTGGTTCCGCATCGGCGGCGTCGCCCAGGATCTGCCGCGCGGCTGGGACCGCAAGGTGCGCGAGTTTCTCGAGTGGATGCCCAAACGCCTCGACGGTTATCGCAAGGCCGCGCTGGAGAACGCCATTCTCAAGGCGCGCTGCAAGGGCGTTGCCGTGTACGACACCGCCAACGCGATGGATTGGGGCGTCACCGGCCCCGGCCTGCGCGCCACCGGCTGCAACTACGATCTGCGCAAGGCGCGCCCCTATTCCGGCTACGAACAGTTCGACTTCGACGTGCCGGTGTTCCACAACGGCGATGTCTACGACCGGGCGCTGGCGCGCGAGGAAGAAATCCGCCAGTCGCTGGGCATCATTCGGCAGTGTCTCGACAACATGCCCTCGGGGCCGTACAAGGCCGATCATCCGCTGACCTGTCCGCCGCCGAAGGAGCGCACCCTGCGCGACATCGACACCCTGATTCCGCATTTCCTCGGCGTGTCCTGGGGACCGGTGATGCCGGCCGGCGAGACCAGCCAGATGGTCGAGGCCACCAAGGGCATCAACAGCTATTACCTGATGAGCGACCACAGCACCTCAAGCTACCGCACCCGCATCCGCACCCCGAGTTTCACGCACCTGCAACAGATCCCGTCCGTGGTGCGCGGCCAAATGGTGCCCGACCTGATCGCGCACGTCGCCAGTATCGATTTTGTGATGGCCGATGTTGACCGCTGACGCTGTCTTTCCGGCACCCGGCGCGATCCGCAGCCATTGCGGGGGGGTGCTTCACGGGCGCGCCGGGCTGATCGCGGGAGTAACGCCATGAACGACAACCTGATCCGGCTCACCGATCTGGAGCGCGCCGCGCCCTTCGTGCTGAGTGATGCCGAGCGCCACGCCATCGAACACGCGCTCGGTCACTACCCGGATGGTCGCGCCGCCAGCATCGAGGCGCTCAAGATCGTGCAGCAGCACCGCGGCTGGGTGCCGGACGGGGCGCTCGCGCCGGTGGCAGCGCTGATCGGTATTTCCGCCGCCGACCTCGAAGGCGTCGCGACTTTCTACAGCCTGATTTTCCGCCAGCCGGTCGGCCGCCACGTCATCAAGCTGTGCGACAGCATCTCGTGCTATCTCACCGGCTACGACGAACTGCGCGCCGCACTGGAGCAGCAACTCGGCATCGGCTACGGCCAGACCACGCCGGATCAGCGCTTCACCTTGCTGCCGGTCTGCTGTCTGGGCGCCTGCGACCGCGGACCGACACTGATGATCGACGACGACCTCCACGGCAATGTCGCGCCGGACGCCGTTGCCGAGCTGCTGGCGGCCTATCCATGACGCGCGAATCCACCATGACGCTCGAACAGCAATTGCTGACCAAACCCCTGACGGCGCGCGTCAATACCGCGCAGCCGATGGATCTCGCCACCTTTGAAGCGAGCGGCGGCTACCGTGCGCTGCGCCTGGCCATCAAGGAGCTGTCGCCCCAGGATGTGCAGGCGCGGGTCAAGGACGCGAATCTGCGCGGCCGCGGTGGCGCCGGCTTCCCCGCCGGGGTCAAGTGGAGCCTGATCCCCATGGGGCCGGACGCGGGGATCAAATACCTTGTCTGCAACGCCGACGAAATGGAGCCCGGCACCTTCAAGGATCGCCTGCTGATGGAAGGCGCACCCCATCAACTGATCGAAGGCATGTTGGTTGCGGCCTATGCGACCCAGGTCACCACCGGCTACATTTTTTTGCGCGGCGAATATGTGCTGGCGGCCGCGCGCCTGAATCAGGCACTCGCCGAAGCGCGCGCCGCCGGCCTGCTGGGGCGCAACGTCCTCGGCAGCGGCTGGGATTTCGACTGCTTCGTGCACACCGGTGCCGGCCGCTACATCTGCGGCGAAGAGACCGCGCTGATCAACTCCCTCGAAGGCCGCCGTGCCAATCCGCGCGCCAAGCCGCCCTTTCCCCAGATCGCCGGGGCCTGGGGGCGTCCGACGGTCATCAACAACGTCGAGACCCTCAATAACGTCGCGCCCATCGTGCTCAACGGCGCCGAGTGGTTCCGCGGCCTGTCCCAGGGCAAGTCCCCGGACAGCGGTACCAAGCTCTATGGCGTGTCCGGCCGCGTCAAGCGACCCGGGGTGTTCGAGCTGCCGATCGGTACCACGGCGCGCGAGATTCTCGAAGAACACGCCGGCGGCATGCAGGACGGCTATCAGCTGAAGTGCTGGCTGCCGGGCGGTGCCTCCACGGATTTCCTGCTTCCCGAGCATCTGGATCTGGCGATGGACTACGACACCATCGGCAAGGCGGGATCGCGCATGGGCACCGGTCTGCTCGCCGTGGTCGATCAGACCCACAACATGGTGTCGGTGGTGCGCAATCTGGAAGAGTTCTTCGCGCGCGAATCCTGCGGCTGGTGCACACCCTGCCGCGATGGCCTGCCCTGGACCGTGAAGATTCTGCAGGCGCTCGAAGCCGGGCAAGGCAGGAGTGGCGATATCGAGCAACTGCTGCTGATGACGCGGGCGCTGGGCCCCGGCCGCACCTTCTGCGCCCACGCGCCGGGCGCCATGGAGCCACTCCAGTCGGCGCTCAAATTTTTCCGCGCCGAGTTCGAGGCCGGCATCCGGGCGGATGACGCCCCCGCCGCCGGCTCCCCGGTCAGTTCCGCAGCAGGTTGAGCGATGGCCATCCTTCACGTCGACGGCAAACAGTACGAGGTCACGGGCGGCGACAACCTGCTTCACGCCTGTCTCTCGCTGGGCCTGGATATTCCCTATTTCTGCTGGCATCCGGCGCTCGGCAGCGTCGGCGCCTGCCGCCAGTGCGCGGTCAAGCAATACAGCGGTCCGGATGACAAGAAGGGCCGCATCGTGATGTCCTGCATGACGCCGGTCACCGACGGCAGCTGGATTTCCATCGACGACGCCGAGGCCCGGGAATTCCGCGAGGCCATCATCAGCTTCCTGATGACCAATCACCCCCACGATTGCCCGGTGTGCGAGGAGGGCGGCCACTGTCATTTGCAGGACATGACGGTGATGACCGGCCACCACAATCGCAACTACCGCTTCACCAAGCGCACCCACCGCAATCAGGAGCTGGGGCCGTTCATCAAGCACGAGATGAACCGCTGCATCGCCTGCTATCGCTGTGTGCGTTACTACAACGACTATGCCGGGGGCACCGATCTGGGCGCGTACGGCGCCGCCGCCAATCTCTACTTCGGCCGCGCCCAGGACGGTGTGCTGGAGAGCGAATTTTCCGGCAACCTCACCGAGGTCTGCCCCACCGGCGTATTCACCGACAAGACTCACGCCCAACGCTACAACCGGCGCTGGGACATGCAGTTTGCACCGAGCATCTGCACGGGCTGTGCGGTGGGCTGCAATATCTCACCGGGCGAACGCTACGGCGAATTGCGCCGTATCGAAAACCGCTACCACGGCGAAGTGAACGGTTATTTTCTGTGCGACCGCGGCCGCTTCGGTTACGGCCATGTGAACCGCAAGGATCGCCCGCGTCGCGCGTTGCTGCTCGGGTCCGAAGGTCTGGTTCCTGCGGAAACGACGGCGGTGCTGGATTTCATCCGCGCGCAGCTCGCGGCTGGCCGGCCGGTGTTCGGCATCGGCTCGCCGCGCGCTTCGCTCGAAACCAATGCCGCCCTCATGGAACTGGTGGGACGCGACAATTTCAGCAGCGGCCAGACCGCGCTGGATGCCGCGCTGGTCGGCCGCTGTCTCGACGTATTGCGCAGCGGTCCGGCGCGCTCCGCCACCCTGCATGCCATGGAACAGGCGGACGCCGTGCTGGTGCTGGGCGAAGACGTGCTGGCCACTGCGCCGCGCATGGCACTGGCGCTGCGTCAGGCGGGGCGCGGTCGCGCTTCCGAGATGTGCACCGAACGCAAAGTCCCCGCATGGCAGGCCGCCTCCGCCGCCGATATCGCGCAGGGCGAGTCGTATCCGGTATTCATCGTTACCCCCGCCGCCACAGGCTGCGACGACTTTGCCCGCGAGACGCTGCGCGCCGCCGCGCCCGACATCGCCCGCCTCGGTTTCGCCGTGGCCCATGCCCTCGATGCCGCCGCGCCCGCGGTGGTCGACCTCGACGCCGATACCGCCGCGCTCGCGGACCGCATCGCCGCCGCACTGCGCGGCGCGCAGCGGCCGCTGATCGTCTCCGGTGCCGGTTGTCGCGACCTTGCGGTGATCGAAGCCGCCGCCAACATCACCAAGGCACTGCACGCGCTCAACCCGGCGACCGCGATCTGCCTCGCGCCGCTCGAGGCCAACAGTCTCGGCGTGGCGCACTTCGCGGCCCAGGATCTGGAGACTCTGCTGGAGCGCGTGGCGCACGCACCCAGTGTGGTGGTCGTCGTCGAGAACGATCTCTACACCCGGCTGAGCGCGGCGCGGATCGACCATGCGCTCGCCGACGCCACCCTGATCGTACTCGATCACCAGCTCACCGCGACGGTCAGTCGCGCCCAGGCGGTGTTGCCGGCGGCGAGCTTCGCCGAAGGCGATGGCACGCTGGTCAACTACGAAGGCCGTGCACAACGCTTCTTTCAGGTCTACGACCCGGCTTATTACGACCCCGAGGTGGCAGTGGCCGAATCCTGGCGCTGGCTGGATCGGATACAGAACGGCGCCGCGGCCCACGAAAATCTGGACCAGGCGGTGGCGCTGTGCGAAGTCGCCGTGCCGGCGCTGCGCGGCATTGCGGCCGCTGCACCGAATGCGAGCTTCCGCCTGCGCGGCATGAAGATCGCCCGGGCGCCCCAGCGTCAGTCCGGCCGTACCGCCGCGCGCGCGAAGATTCGCGTGCATGAGATACGGGCAACCCAGGATCCGGATTCCGCACTCGCCTTTTCCATGGAGGGCGTCAACGGCGCCGCCGGCGTCGATCGGCCGCCGGCACTGTTGCCCTTCGCCTGGGCTCCGGGCTGGAACTCCCCGCAGTCCTGGAACAAATTCCAGGCCGAAGTCGGCGGCCATTTGCGCGGCGGCGATCCCGGTGTGCAGTTGCTTGCCGGCGGCGCAGGCTGCGACTACTTCGCAGCGGTGCCTGCGGCGATGGAGCGGGACGGCGCTCTGCGCGTCGAACCCCTGTACGCGCATTTCGGCAGCGAAGAACTGTCGGCGCGCGCGGAACCGATCCAGGCGCGCATCCCGGCGTCGTGCGCCGCGCTCAATCCCGCCGATGCGGCGCGCTTCGGCATTGCCGCCGGCGAGCGCATCGCGATCGGTGTCGCCGGTCAGACCCTGCGCCTGACGGTGGAATTGCGCCCCGATCTGGCGCGCGGCGTGGTCGGACTGCCGGTCGGCCTGGTCGGCGTGCCGCCCGTGGCGGCGGGCGCGATTGCCACCCTGGCGCGGGAGCCCTGACCGATGTTCGCAGCGCTGCTCGCCTGGTTGATGTCGCCCCCCGTGCTCGCGGCGCTGTGGGCGGTGGTGCAGGCCGTGGTCATTCTCCTCGGCCTGGTGATTTCCGCGGCCTGGATGATCTGGCTGGAGCGGCGCCTGCTGGCGCTGTGGCAGGATCGCCTCGGCCCCAACCGGGTCGGCCCGTTCGGGCTCGGTCAGGTGATCGCCGACATGATCAAGATCTTCTTCAAGGAGGACTGGACGCCGCCCTTCGTCGACAAGTTCACCTTCATTCTGGCGCCGCTGCTGGCGATGAGCCTGATGATGCTGGGCTACGCACTGGTGCCCATCACGCCGGCCTGGGGTGTGGCGGCGCCGGAGCTGGGCCTGCTGTTTTTCTTCGCGATCGCCGGACTCGCGGTGTACGCGGTGATGCTGGGCGGCTGGTCGTCGAACAGCAAATACTCCCTGCTCGGCGGCTTGCGTTCCACGGCGCAAACCATCTCCTACGAAGTGTTCATGGGCCTGTCGCTGATGGGTGTCGTAATGCAGGCCGGCAGCTTCAACGTGCGCGACATCGTGCTCGCCCAGCAGGCCGGCTGGTGGAACGTGATCCCGCAATTCCTGGGTTTCTGCGTGTGGTCGCTGGCGGCAATCGCGGTCACTCACCGCACCCCGTTCGATCTGCCCGAAGCCGAGTCCGAACTGGCGGCGGGTTATCACACCGAATATTCCGGCATGAAGTTCGGCATGTTTTTCGTCGGTGAGTATGTCGGCATCGTGATGGTGTCCGGCCTGACCACCGCGCTGTTCTTCGGCGGCTGGGAAGGGCCGTTCTGGAGCGACCGGATCCCCTTTGTCTGGTTTGCCATCAAGTCGCTCCTGTTCATGTCGAGTTTCATCCTGCTGCGCGCCGCGCTGCCGCGCCCCCGCTACGACCAGATGATGGCGGCGGCGTGGAAAGTCTGCCTGCCGCTGTCGCTCGCGAATCTGCTGATCACGGGCGCCGTCATTCTCTGGCAGGGGTCGGGAGCCTGATATGAACCAGATCCGCGCCGTGCTCTACGGCATTTACACCGTGCTGCGCAGTATTGCGATGATCTTCATGCACAGCTTCCGGCCCCGCGACACCATCGCTTACCCGGAAGTGCGGCCTTACATGCCGCCGCGCTACCGGGGCCGCATCGTGCTGACCCGGGACCCGGACGGCGAGGAGCGCTGCGTCGCCTGCAACCTGTGCGCGGTGGCCTGTCCGGTCGGCTGCATCGCGCTGCAAAAGGCCGAGCGCGACGACGGTCGCTGGTACCCCGAGTTTTTCCGCATCAATTTTTCGCGTTGCATTTTTTGCGGTCTGTGCGAGGAGGCCTGTCCCACCAACGCGATCCAGCTTACGCCGGATTACGAGATGGGCGAATACAAGCGCCAGAACCTCGTTTACGAAAAAGAACACCTGTTGATCGACGGCCCTGGCAAGTATCCCGACTACAACTTCTATCGGGTTTCCGGCCTCGCCATCGCGGGCAAGGACAAGGGTGAGGCGCAGGACGAAGCGCGGCCGATCGACGTCAAAAGCCTGCTGCCCTGAGGACGGGAGGATGATCGAACTGACTTTTTACGCCGCCGCCGCCATCGCCGTGTTCGCCACGGCCATGGTGGTGACCTGTCCGCATCCGGTGCATGCGCTGCTGTACCTGGTGCTGTCGCTGCTCGCGGTCGCGACGGTGTTTTTCACCCTGGGCGCGCCCTTTGCCGGCGTCCTTGAAGTCATTGTCTACGCGGGCGCCATCATGGTGCTGTTCGTATTCGTGGTGATGATGCTGAACCTGGGGCGGCGCACGGTGGAACAGGAGCTGCGCTGGCTGTCGCCGGGCGCGGCGCTCGGCCCGGCTCTGCTGGCCGGCGTGCTGCTGTACCTGCTGCTGCGCAACCTGTGGGGACTGGACGCCGCGCCCGTCGGTCTGCAAACGATCGATGCGAAGGCCATCGGCGTCGCGCTGTATGGACCTTATCTGCTGGCGGTCGAGCTCGCCTCCATGCTGTTGCTGGCCGGCCTCGTGGCCGCCTATCACCTGGGCAAGCCGGAAGCACGACCATGATTCACACCATCCCGATGGAACACGGTCTGCTGCTCGCGGCGGTGCTGTTCGTGCTGGGTCTCGGCGGTCTCGTTCTGCGCCGCAATGTCATTTTCATACTGATGGCGATCGAGGTGATGATGAACGCGGCGGGACTCGCCTTCGTCACCGCCGGCAGCCGCTGGCAGCAGGCCGATGGCCAGATCATGTTCATTCTGGTGCTGACGCTCGCGGCGGCCGAAGTCAGCATCGGCCTGGCGCTGGTGATCCAGCTTTACAAACGCTTCAAGACGCTGGATATCGATGCCGCCAGCACGATGCGGGGCTGACACCATGGACATGCTGATACTGGCTTGCGTCGCTCCCCTCGTCGGTTTCGTATTGCTCGGCCTGGCCCGTGGCCGTATCCCGGAAAATCTCACGGCGCTGCTCGGTGTCGGCAGTATTGGCGTCGCCGCCCTGGCCACACTGAATGTGGGCTGGCAGTTCCTCACTCAGCCGCCGGCGGATGGTTTCGTCGCGGTCAAACTCTGGACCTGGATGCAGGTGGGCAATTTCGCGCCCGCGTTCACCCTGCGCCTGGATGCGCTGTCGCTGACCATGATGGGTGTCATCACCGGCGTCGGCTTTTTCATCCATCTGTTCGCCTCCTGGTACATGCGCGGCGATCCGGGCTACACGCGCTTTTTCGCCTACATGAACCTGTTCATCGCCAGCATGCTGTTGTTGGTGCTGGGCGACGACCTGCTGTTTCTGTACCTGGGCTGGGAAGGCGTGGGTCTCGCCTCCTACCTGCTGATCGGTTTCTGGTATCAGGATCCGGCCAACGGCCGCGCCGCGCGCAAGGCGTTCATCGTCACCCGCGTCGGCGACACAATGCTCGCCATCGGGTTGTTCCTGCTGTACCGCGAATTCGGTACCCTCAATATCCAGGAACTGGCGGCCAACGCGACCCTGCACTGGGCCGTGGGCTCGCCACTGGCGACCATCGCCGCGCTGCTGATACTGGGCGGCGCGGTGGGCAAGTCGGCGCAGTTGCCGTTGCAAACCTGGCTGGCGGACGCGATGGCGGGCCCGACACCGGTGTCGGCGCTGATCCACGCCGCCACCATGGTCACCGCCGGGGTTTATCTGATCGCCCGCACCCACGCCCTGTTCGCGCTGGCGCCCTTCGCGCAGCATCTGGTCGCCGTGATCGGCGCGCTGACGCTGCTGCTCGCCGGCTTCACCGCGCTGGTGCAGACCGACATCAAGAAAATTCTGGCCTACTCGACCATGAGCCAGATCGGCTACATGTTCCTGGCCGAAGGCGTGGGCGCTTACGGCTCGGCGGTGTTCCACCTCATGACCCACGCCTTTTTCAAGGCGCTGCTGTTCCTGGCGGCGGGTTCGGTGATTCTCGCCCTGCATCACGAGCAGGATATCTTCCGGATGGGCGGATTGCGCAAGCGGCTGCCGTTCGTGTTCGCCTGCATGCTGGCCGGCACCCTGGCGCTGACCGCATTCCCGTTCACCGCCGGCTACTACTCGAAAGACGAAATCCTGCACCAGGTCTATCTGAGCGGGCACCACGAGCTCTGGGTGGCGGGCCTGGTGGGTGCCTTTCTGACCGCGCTCTACAGCTTCCGTTTGATCTTCATCGTGTTCTTCGGCGCCGAGCGTTTCAACACCGGGCACGGCACGCCCCAGGGCGCGCGTACGCTTGACCATCATCTCCCGCTCGCGGTGCTGCTGTTGCTGGCGCTGGGCGGCGGCCTGTTGCAGCTGCCACTGGAAGCCATGCTGGCGACCGTGTTGCCGGCGGCGCCGGTGGCGGGCGTGGACGCGATCGATGCTCTGGCCGAGCAACTGCCACTGCTGGTGTCCCTCGCCGGCATCGTCCTGGCCTGGCTGCTCTTTGTGCAGTTCCCGCGGATTCCCGCGGCGCTCGCGCAGAACAGTATCGGCGCCGCCGTCGCACGCCTGTGGCGCAGCGCCTGGGGTTTCGACTGGCTCTATGACCGGCTGCTGACCCGACCTTTTGTGCGCGCCGCGACCCTCGGCCGCAACGATGTCGCCGACCGCCTGATCGGCGTGATTCCGGCGACCCTGCGCGGCGCCAATGCCGTGCTGGCGTGGACCCAGACCGGCAATCTGCGCTGGTATGCGGCGGTCGCGGGCTTTGGAACCTGTTTGCTGCTCGCGCTCGTGGCGCTGCGCTGAATCGCTGATTAAGGATTGCGACGATGGTGTTGGTCTGGCTGATCCTGATTCCCCTGCTCGGCGCCCTGCTGGCCTGGCTCGGCGGCCGCTGGTCGAGCGTCTGCGCGCAGGGGATCGCGCTGATGGCGATGCTGGCCTCGCTCGCGCTTTCGCTGTGGCTGTGGCGCAACGGCGACTACAGCCTCATCGGCGCCGGGTTCACCGCCAGCCTCGGGGTGCTGCCGCAGTGGGCCTTTGAGTTTCGCACGGACTGGATCCCGAGCTTCGGCATCAGCTTTCACCTGGGACTCGACGGCCTGTCGCTGTTGATGGTGGTGCTCACCAATCTGCTTGGCGCGGTGGCGGTGTGCTGCGGCACCCGCGACGCCGGCACGCGCCCCGGCCTGTTCTATTTCAACCTGCTGTGGAATCTGGGCAGCGTGATCGGCGTGTTTCTCGCGCTCGACATGTTCCTGTTCTTTTTCTGCTGGGAAATGATGCTGGTGCCCATGTACTTCCTGATCGCGCGCTGGGGCCAGGATGCGCCCGGCGGCCGCCGGCGGGAAGCGGCGGCGCTCAAGTTCGCGGTCTACACCCAGTCCTCCGGACTGCTGCTGCTGCTCGCCATTCTGGCGCTGGTGTTTTTCCATCGGCAGGCCACCGGCGTGCTCAGTTTCGACTACCACGACCTGCTCAATACGCCGCTGCGCCGCGATATCGCCTGGCTGGTGATGCTGGGTTTCTGGATCGCCTTCGCGGTGAAGATGCCGGTGGTGCCATTCCACACCTGGCTCGCGGATGCGCACTGCTGCGCGCCCGCCGCGGGCTCGCTGGATCTGGCGGGGCTGCTGCTCAAGACCGGCGCCTATGGCCTGCTGCGCTTCGGGATTCCGTATTTTCCGGAAGTCGCCCACGCGCTGGCGCCCGTCGCCATGTGGCTGGGTGTGCTCGGCGTGGTGTACGGTGCCGTGCTGGCGTTCGCGCAGACCGACCTCAAACGCCTGATCGCCTACAGTGGTATTTCCCACATGGGCTTCGTGGTCATCGGGCTTTACGCGGGCACCGAACAGGCATTGCAGGGCGTGGTGGTGCAGATGATTGCCCACGGTCTCTCGGCCGCTGCGCTGTTCATGCTGTGCGGCGAAATCCAGGCGCGGCTGCAAACCCGCGAGCTCGGCGCCATGGGCGGGCTTTGGGCCGCCATGCCGGCGCTGCCGCCGCTGTTGTTGTTCTTCGCCCTCGCGTCCCTCGGCCTGCCGGGGCTCGGCAACTTCGTGGGTGAGTTCCTGATCCTGTTGGGCACCTTCAGCGTCGCGCCCCTGGTCACCCTGGTCGCCGCATCGGGATTGGTGCTGGCGGTGGCCTACGCGCTGATCATGGTCCAGAAGGCATTGCACGGCCCGCCTCACCGGGTGGGCACCCTGGCGGCGCTCGATGGCCGGACCCTGGGTCTGATCGCGGTACTGGGGCTGCTGTTGCTGGGACTCGGGCTCTATCCGCAGCCGGTGATTGACCTGGCGCGGCCTTCGGTGCAGGCGGTCCAGCATCTGTACGCCGTTGGTGGCGCAGCGACCGAGGCCGCCGTTACCACAGACGCTGCTCTTGCCACCGAAGCGGTTACCACGGGAGCGCCGCAATGAACGCGATCCAGTTCGATGCGACCCAGTTAGGCGCGCTGCTGCCCAGCATCGTCCTGTCGGCCACCATCGTCACGGTCATGCTCGGCATCGCCGTGCGCCGCTGCCATCGCGTCACCGCTACCCTTTCCATGCTGGGCGCCGCGCTGGCGCTGGTGTGTGTGATGCCCATCTGGCTCGGCGGCGCCGAGCCCGTCGTCGTGACCCCGCTGCTGACCATCGACGCGCAGTCCGGGTTTTACATGCTGCTGGTGTTGGCGGCCGTGCTGGGTGTGCTGGCCCTTTGTCACGCCTACTTTGCGGGCTGCGCCGGTGATCGCGAGGAAATCTATCTGCTGATTCTGCTGGGCGGGCTCGGCGGCCTCACGCTGGCGGGCGCGAGCCATGCCGCTACCCTGTTCATCGGCATCGAGCTGCTCAGTCTGCCGATGGTGGCTGGCGTGGCCTATGCCATCCATGATCGCCGCGCGCTCGAAGGCGGCGTGAAATACCTGGCGCTGTCGGCGGGGGCATCGGCTACCTTGCTGTTCGGGCTGGCGCTGATCTACGCCGACATCGGCCGCCTCGACCTGGGCGCACTCGCCACGGCGCTGGCCGGCGCGAGTGCCGACACGCCACTGGTGCTGACAGGTGGCGCGATGCTGCTCGCCGGCCTCGCTTTCAAGTTGTCGCTCGTGCCCTTTCATCAGTGGACGCCCGACGTTTATGAAGCCGCGCCGGCACCCGTCGCCGCCTATCTCGCCACCGTGGTCAAGGTCGGTGTCTTCGCGGTCGTGTTGCGCCTGCTCCACGCCGGCGGCGGCACTGCCGCACCGCAGTTCGTCAATGCCCTGGTGGTACTGGCGTTGGCCTCGATCCTGGTCGGCAGTGTGCTGGCGCTGCGCCAGGACAATCTCAAGCGCCTGCTGGCCTATTCGTCGATTGCGCACTTCGGCTTCCTGTTGATCATTCTGGTCGTGCCCGGCGCGGGCACGTCCGCCGTCGCGGCCATCTACCTGCTCACCTATGTCGTCACCGCGCTGGGTGTGTTCGGCGCCGTTGCGCTGGCCTCCAGCCCCGCCGGCGACCGGGATCGCGAGCTGCTCGGCGACTATCGCGGCCTGTTCCAGCGACGCCCCTGGGTAGTCGCCGCCCTGACCCTGATGCTGCTGTCGCTCGCCGGCATTCCCGTCACCGCCGGTTTCATCGGGAAATTCAGCGTGCTCGCACTCGCCGTCGCCTCCGGTCAATGGTTGCTGGTGGGTGGTCTGCTGCTCGGCAGCGCCATCGGACTTTTCTATTACCTGCGGGTGATCGGCGCGCTCTACGCGGCACCGCCCGCCGGCTCCCCGACCCCCGTGGCCACGGGCACCGCCGTCGCGGCGCGCTGGTCCGCGGGTGCCGTCATGGTGCTGCTCGCGGTCCTGCTGACGCTGGCGATCGGCATCTATCCGGAACCGTTACTCCAGCTGCTCCATCCCTGATCGCGCGCGAGGGGGAGGGCTCCCCATTCGAGTAATAGTGGACTGGCCAGGGTTTTCGCTTGTGGTGATTCCGGCAGGCCGCGCCGAGGCGGGGACCACTACCGCGACAACCGGCCCAGCGCCGCGGCGAGCGCGACTTCCACGGTGAGCACCCGGGGCCCGAGGGTTACGGGCGTAAAGCCACCGGCGATCAGGGCGTCGATCTCGTAGGGAATGAAGCCGCCCTCGGGTCCCAGGGCCAGCAGCACAGGTTTGTCCAGCGGTGTGCTGGTGAGCGGCAGGGCGCTGCGCGGATGGGCCACCAGGCGCCGGCGCGCGCCGGCGATGGCATCGAGTTCATCCTCGACAAAGGGCTTGAAACGCCGATGGCTGTGTACGCTGGGCAGCGCGGTATCGAGTGCCTGCTCGAGGCCGAGCAGCAGTTCGGCGCGCAAGCGCTCCGGAGTCAGCAGTGGCGTCTGCCAATAGCTCTTGTCGACCCGCCAGCTGTTGACCAGATGGATCTCCTTGACACCGAGCATGGTGGCCGCGCGCAGCACA
This sequence comes from uncultured Gammaproteobacteria bacterium, assembly GCA_963708735.1. GTDB lineage: Bacteria > Pseudomonadota > Gammaproteobacteria > Pseudomonadales > Porticoccaceae > JAGPUQ01. The sequence continues at coordinate 16,364 of CAVPTW010000005.1, read as the reverse complement.
CGGCGCAAGATCTTGGGTCGGGGCAGCGCGAGAATCAGGCTCACCGCCAGCGGGGGCGGCGGCGGTGAATCCAGCGCCACGGTCAATTCCGCCCTGTCGGCGTCGACGTGCAGCAGCGTGGCGGTTCCCAGCGGGCCATCGAGCAAGCCCGCGCGCAGTTCACTGCCGGGTGCAACCCCGAGTACCTCGCGCAGATGGGCGAGGCGGCGATCGCGAATCCGCACCCGGTCGGCGGCGACAAAATCCTCGGGGTGAAGCAGCAGCAGATTCATCGCACCCTCAGCGACGCTCCGGCACCAGCCGGATCTCGAACAGGCGCGGCCACAGCTTGCCGGTCACGAACAGGCGCTTGCCGGCGGCGTCCCAGGCGATGCCGTTCAGCACATCGATGGGGTGTCCCGGCGCGGCGGCGGGCATCAGCCCCTTGAGGTCGATCCAGCCGGTCACGCGTCCGCTCGCGGGAGCGATACGGGCGATGCGCTCGTTGCCCCAGATATTGGCCCAGATTTCATTGCCCACCATTTCCAGTTCGTTGAGCTGCGTGACCGGCGCGCCGGCATCGGTGACGGCGATCCGCCCCAGTTCGGCGAAGGTCTCCGGATCGCGGAAATACAGGGTGGCGGAGCCGTCGCTCATGATCAGCCGGCGGCCATCCCAGGTCAGGCCCCAGCCTTCACCCCGATAGGCGAGGGTAGTGCGCAGTTCAAAGGTATCGCGATCGCGGACGAAGGCCTGCTGTTCGTGCCAGGTGAGCTGGACGATGCGGTCGCCCACCACCGCGATGCCCTCACCAAACAGCCAGGGAGCGAGCGCGGCCCGTCTCAGTATCCGACCGGTTGCCAGTTCGGTTTCGCGCAGACTGGAGCGTCCCAGCAGTCCCGTGCTCTCGAACAGCCGGCCATCCGCCCAGGCGAGGCCCTGGGTGAACGCGTCCGGGTCGTGGGGATAGCTGTGAACGATTTCGTAGCCGTAGCGCGGGGTGGCCGGCATGGCGGGCGCCGCCATTGCCGTCGCGCATCCGGTGGCGCACAAAACGAGCAGCAGCCGGATGGCGAGCGTGCGCCTCGCACTGACCGTGTTGGCGCGGGCACCGCCGGTAGGGGTCACGGATTTCGCGCGCCGGATGGGCGCCGCCGGTGGCGATGCGAAGCAGGGCTGGCAGGCATCATGAGGTGTGGTTCCGTGGGCGGCGACCGGGGCATGGCCGCCGGGTGTCGGTGTCCGGGATTGTAGCCCGGCGGTCGGCGGCAACGGGACACCGGCGCGTTCCGCATGGGCGACGCGCACGGCCTGTTCCGTCTCGGCTGCAGTTGGGTCATGATGGTGCGCCGATGGCTCTGGGCACCCACATGAAATTCGATAACCGCAACTGGATCCTCTACCAGCGTGTTGAAAAACTGCTGCGGCAGCCATCTGCTTCGTTGCGCGGTGCTCGCTCCCTCGCCTATCTATTTGATATGTCTCGGTCGCTGCGCGCCGTGCGCCTCGCATCTGGCCCCCTCGCGACGTTTTTCAACAAGCTGCTACGACTTCGACTGGAGCAACCAGGCCTGAACGGCGGGGCCGGGGTGGAGAACCTGGGCCGGTGAGTCGGCTCGCGGCCATTCCCGTTTCGGTGCTGGATCTGGCGCCCATCCGCGCCGATGGCGATGTCACCAGTGCCTTGCGCGACTCCCTCGATCTGGCGCGCTGTGCCGAGGAACTGGGCTACACCCGTTTCTGGGTCGCCGAGCACCACAACATGGACGGCATCGCCAGCTCCGCGCCGGCGGTGCTGATCGCCCACCTCGCCGCCGGCACCACGCGGCTGCGTCTCGGCGCGGGTGGGGTGATGCTGCCCAACCATCCGCCGCTGGTGGTGGCCGAGCAGTTCGGCACCCTGGACGCGCTGCATCCGGGCCGCATCGATCTGGGACTTGGACGCGCACCCGGCACCGATCCGCTCACCGCACGCGCCTTGCGCCGGGACCGTCCCGGCGGGGTGGAGGACTTCCCGGCCGAAGTGGCGCAAGTGCGGCGCCTGCTGGGGCCTGCGCAGGCAGGGCAGCCGTTGCAGGCGATACCGGGAACCAACAGCGGCGTCGCCATCTGGCTGCTGGGTTCGAGTCTGTACAGCGCCCAGCTTGCCGCCGCGCTCGGCCTTCCCTACGCCTTTGCTTCGCATTTCGCGCCGCACTATCTGGAAGAGGCGCTCGCGCTTTACCGGCGCAATTTTCAACCGTCGCCCGCGCTGGCACAGCCCTATGCGATGGCGGGCGTGCCGCTGATCGCGGCGCCGACCGACGCGGAGGCCGAATACCTCGCCACCAGCCTGCAGCAGCGCGCGCTGGCACTGCTGCGCGGCCAGAGTCTGCGCCTGCAACCGCCAGTGGCGGCGCTCGACGCGCTCTGGTCCGCGGACGAACGGGCCGCGGTGCAGGGATTGCTGGGTCTCGCCGCCATCGGCGGGCGCGAGCGGGTGTGTGCCCAGCTCGACAAGCTGCTTGCGCGTGTCGAAGTAGACGAACTGATGTTCACCTGTGACATCCATGACCAGAGTCTGCGGCGGCGCGCGCTGGCGCTGCTGATGCAGTGGCGCGGCACAGCCTGAGCGGAACCGGAACGGGCTCTGCTACCATCGCGGGCGTTTGCTGTGTGGGCTCATCATTCCGAACCGGAACTGATCACTCCCGTGATCAGCCTGCCGTGGACGCCGGTAGCGGCCTGCGAAGGCGCAAACACAAGGAGATGATCATGGGTTTCAGACTGTCCGTGGCCGCGCGGTTTCTGCTCTACACCGCTGCCTTCATCGTGGTGGTGGCCGGGATGAAGGCAGCGGCGTCGCTGTTGGTGCCCTTCCTGTTGTCCATTTTCATTGCGCTGATCTGTGTGCCGCCGGTCGCCTGGCTCAAGGGGCGTGGCTTGCCGGGCTGGGCCGCCATTGCGGTGATGGTGTTGGCGATCATCACGGCCGCCGCCCTGGTGGGCACCCTGGTCGGCAGCTCGATCCGGGATTTCCGCACGGATCTGCCGTTCTACGAGACGCGGCTCCTCGAGATGACGGCCGGCTTGCAACAATGGCTCGCGGAGCGCGGGGTGGTTTTCGATATCGGCGACTGGCGCGACAGCGTCAATCCCGGCGCGGTCATGCAGCTCGCCGGCAATACGCTGGCGTCGCTGGGCAGTGTCACCACCAACGGCTTCATGATCCTGATCACGGTGGTGTTCATCCTCGCCGAGCAGGTCGGGTTTCGCGACAAGCTGGCCCAGGCGCGCAATGTCCCGCCCGATTCGCTCCCGGCGATCGGCCGCTTTACCGACAGCGTCAATCACTATGTCGGACTCAAAACCCTCACCAGTCTGCTCACCGGCGTACTGGTGTGGCTGGCGCTGTGGCTGCTCGGTGTCGGCTATCCGCTGATGTGGGGGCTGCTTACCTTCCTGCTCAATTTCGTGCCCACCATCGGGTCGTTTCTTGCGGCAGCGCCGCCGGTGCTGCTGGCCCTGGTACAGGCCGGGCCGGTGACGGCTGGGCTCGCCGCCGGCGTGCAGATCATCATCAATGTGGTGATCGGCAATGTGCTGGAGCCGCGCTGGATGGGGCGCGGGCTCAATCTGTCGCCCCTGGTAGTGTTCCTGTCCCTGGTGTTCTGGGGCTGGGTGCTGGGGCCCATCGGCATGCTGCTTTCGGTGCCTCTCACCATCCTGGTCAAGATCGCGCTGGAGAGCGATCCCGGCACGCGCTGGATCGGCGTGATGCTGGGTCAGGGCGTGACGGTGATGCCGGTGACACAGGAGGTCGCGGCGACCGGGCCGGAGTCGCAACCGCCGGAGAACACACCCGACGCCGGGCCATGAACCGGCGCTCAGCGCCGTCGTAACCCTGCGCGGTTAACGTGCGGCGGCGCTGAGGATCGGCGCGATGATCGCGTCTTCCTCCATCTTCGCTACCGTCGCCCCGAGTCGCTCGGTGCCGCGATACAGAATCAGCGTCCCGGCGAGGGACGCGTTCAGATACCTGAGTTCGCGCTTCTGGTGATCGTAGTCGACCCACAGTATGTTCAAGTCGGCTTCCGGATGCTGTTTCTGGAAGCGGTCCAGCACGGCGCGCTGCGCCCGGCAGGCGGGGCAGCCGGGTCCGGTGACGGCCACCAGAATCAGGGCGTTCTCGTCCTGCAAGGCCCAGAACCGCTTGTTGGTATAGGGTCCGCTGGAAGGCGCGGCGGTCGCGGCCGTGGTCGCCAGGGCGAGCAGGGCGGCGAGCCAGAAGCGACGGGAGGGAAGTGCGGACATCGGCTGGTCTCCTGCGGTGTGGTCGTGAGTGGCCGGGACACCGGGCGCTGATTCGCTTATTCGCTGATTGTAGCGCCCCTCCAGCGCGTTGCCCGCGCCCGGATTTCTTGCCGTGCTTCAGCGCCGCCGCCAGGCGTGAAAGCGCGCCACCCAGCGCAGCAGGGCTTCAGGTTGGTGGGCCTGTTGCCAGCGCCCGGCAGCGTATTTGTTGGCCTCCGCCAGGGTCGGATAGATGTGGATAGTGGCGAGGATCTTGTTGAGCCCGATGCGCTGGCGCATCGCCAGCACGAATTCGGCGATCAGTTCGCCGGCCTGGGCACCGACGATGGTGGCGCCCAGAATGCGGTCGCGGCCGGGCACCGTGAGCACCTTGACGAAGCCATCGGTGGCGCCTTCGGCGATGGCGCGATCCAGATCCGCCAGGGGATACCGCGTGACTTCGTGGGGAATGCCGCGCTCCTTCGCCTCGGTCTCGTTGAGGCCCACCCGCGCCACTTCGGGAGCGGTGAAGGTGGCCCAGGGAATCACTGAATAATCGACCCGGAACTTGCCGCCGCGCAGCGTCAACAAGGGCGCGAACAGCGCATTCACCGCGCAGTACCAGGCCATGTGGGCGGCGGTGTGGGTGAACTGATAGGGTCCGGCAACATCGCCACAGGCGTAGATGTTGGGGAAACTGGTTTGCAGGAATTCGTTCACCTCGATGGTCTTGCCGGTTTTCACGCCGAGTTCCTCCAGACCGTACCCTTCGAGGCGGGCCGCGCGGCCCACCGCGACCAGGATATGGTCGCAGGGAATCTGCAATTCCTGTCCGTCACACGGGCGCAGATCAGAATTTTTTCAGCGGCAATCCGCTCGACACGGAGCGCCCGGGTATCCAGCAGCACGGCGATGCCTTCGGCGGCAAACTGCGCCTGGACGGCGAGCGATACCTCGGGGTCTTCGCGGATCAGCAGGCGCGGCAGCATTTCCACCTGGGTCACTTTGCTGCCCAGGCGGGCGAAGGCCTGCGCCAGTTCGCAGCCGATGGGGCCGCCGCCCAGCACCACCAGCCGCGGCGGCAGTTCGCGCAGCTCCCAGAGATTGTCGGAAGTGAGATAGCCGGCTTCCGCCAGCCCCGGCAGTGGCGGCGCGAAGGGCCGTGCGCCGGTGGCGAGCACGATATTGGGTGCGCTCAGGCGCCGGCCATCGACTTCGACTGTCCAGGGGTCCACCAGACGGGCATGGCCCTGCAAGCACTCGACCCCGAGTGCTTCGTAGCGCGCCACCGAATCATGGGGTTCGATGGCGCGAATCACCTCCCGTACCCGATCCATGACGCGGGCGAAATCCGGCACGACCGGCACGGCAGCGAAACCGAATTCCCCGGCGCGGCCCAGTTCGTGGGCAAACTTCGCCGCGCGCAGCAGGGCTTTCGATGGTACGCAGCCGGTATTGAGGCAGTCGCCGCCCATGCGGTGCGCTTCGATCAGGGTGACCTTGGCTTTCACCGCAGCGGCAATATAGGCGCTCACCAGCCCGGCGCTGCCGGCGCCGATCACGATCAGATTGCGGTCGAAGCGTGCGGGTTTGGCGAAGCCCGCGTACTGGCGTCGCGCCCGGAGGCGCGCCAGGAGCTTGCGGGCGAGCAGCGGAAACAGGCCCAGCAGCGCGAACGCCCCGAGCAACCGCGGCGATAGAATGCCGGCGGGCGAGGACAGCTGGCCGAGCTGGGTGCCGGCGTTCACATAGACGAGCGTTGCCGGCAACATCCCGAGCTGACTCACCCAATAGAAGGTCCGGGTGCGCATCGCGGTCAGGCCGAGCAGCAGATTGATCACAACGAACGGAAACAGCGGCACCAGCCGCAGGGTGAACAGATAGAACGCGCCGTCGCGGGCGATGCCGGCATCGATGGCCTGGAGACGGGTTCCGTAGCGGGACCGGATGGAATCGCGAACGAGATAACGCGCGGTCAGAAACGCCAGGGTAGCGCCCAGGCTTGATGCAAAGGAGACTAGCAGCGTTGCCCACACCAGTCCGAAGATGGCGCCGGCGGCGAGGGTCAGGATGGCGGCGCCGGGCAGCGACAGACCGGTGGCCACCACATACAGGGCAAAGAAGAGGGCGGTGGCCAGCAGCGGGTGTGCGTCCCGGTAGCCCACCAGGGCCGCGCGCTGGCTCTGGAGATTCTCGAACGTCAGCCAGTGGCCGAGATCGAGCGCAAGGAAGGCGACGACGGCCACGCCGACAAGTATCCAGAGGGCAACACGTTGGATCATGGTCGTCGTCGGGTCCGGTAATGTCGGTGCGGAAAAATCGGGCATGCCCGCGACACGCGCGCTGCCCAGAGCCCTGGTCGCGGCCCGGACTGCATTCATTACGCGCGGTTGCCGGCGGTGCTAGAGTGCCAACCCATCCGGTCGGGAACGCGTCATGTCGAATCAGAGCATTCAGCTCACGCCGGAACTTTACACCTATCTGCTCGAGGTCTCGCTGCGCGAGTCGGATCTGTTGCAGGAGTTGCGCGAGCGCACCCGTCAGATGCCGGAAGCCCGCATGCAGATCGCGCCCGAGCAGGGTCAGTTCATGACCCTGCTGGCGCGTCTGCTGGGGGTGCGCAAGGCGCTGGAGATCGGCGTCTTCACCGGCTACAGCGCGCTCTGCGTGGCGGCGGCATTGCCCGCCGACGGGCGTTTGATCGCCTGCGACATCAGCGCCGAATACACCCGCATTGCACAGGAATACTGGGCGCGCGCCGGGGTTGCCGATCGCATCGACCTGCGCCTTGCGCCGGCGTCCGAAACCCTGGCGACGCTGCTTGCCGAGGGCGCCGCGGGCAGCTTCGATCTCGCCTTTATCGACGCCGACAAGACCGGCTACGCGGGCTATTACGAACAGTGCCTGGCGCTGTTGCGGCCGGGCGGATTGATCGTGGTCGATAACGTGCTGTGGAACGGCCGGGTGCTGGATACGGCGACCGCCGACGCGGACACGCGCGCGATCCGGGCGTTCAATCGCCGCATCCACAGGGATGTGCGGGTGGACCTGAGTCTGGTGCCCATCGGCGATGGACTCAGCCTGCTGCGCAAGCGCTGACGAACCGCAACGCCGCGCCATGCACTGGTGGTATCTCGCCCTGGCCATTGTCGCAGAGGTAGTCGCCACCTCGGCGCTCAAGACCGCCGCGGGCTTTACCCGACCGCTCCCGTCGTTGCTGGTGGTGCTGGGTTACGGCATGGCGTTTTATTGTCTCTCGCTCAGTCTGAAGGTGGTGCCCGTCGGTGTCGCCTACGCCATCTGGTCGGGGGTCGGGACCGCGCTCATCGCGGTGATCGGCTGGCTGTGGTTCGGGCAGACACTGGATTTCGCGGCGCTGATCGGGCTCGCCCTGATCGTGGCCGGGGTCGCCGTGTTGCAGATCTTTTCCCGCTCCCTGGGAGGCTGAAGGCCGCTCCGGGAACTCCGCTGAAGTCAGCTGATTTCAGGATAACAACTGGCGACATCCGGCCAGCCTTTCGTCTTCATCTGTTGGTAGTGATCCCAAAAGGCATTGTCGATCGCGCGCTGCCACTGCGGCGTGTCGGTGCGCCGGTACCGGGAGAGCTGTCCGGGGCCGCCGTTATAGGCGGCATAGGTCGCGCGAATGAGGTTGTCGTCGCCGCCGGGACGCCGATTCTCACCGCGCCGCAGCGCGTAATCCACCAGGTAGTGGTCGAGTATCTCGGCGCCCGCGGCGATGTTGTAGTCGGTCTCTTCCGCCAGGCGCTTGAGGTCGTAAAGCCCGCGCCACACGCGGCCGTTGATCTGCATCATGCCGACGGCGCCGACGGGAGACTTCAGCACCTCGGGTTTCGCCGCGGTACCGACGAACTGGCGCCAGCAGGATTCCTTCCACGCGGTCGCACGCACCAGGGGATTGAACGATTTGGCCAGGCGCTGTGGCAGATGGGAGTCGCGCCCCAGGCGGGCATTGGCCTTGTCATCGAGGATGGCGGCGACCTGCGTCAGATAGGCCTGGAGTTCGCCGGGGCTGGGCACTTTGGTTGCGAGTCGGGGCGCGGACTCCGCCGCCTGCGCCGCCGGTACCAGCCACTGCACCAGATTCTGGAACATCGGACCGCCGCGACTGGTCTCGGAATCGTCCAGCAGGAACAGGTTCCGCAGGCGCTGGTCCACCTCCAGCGGCAAGGGGGTGAACGAGGCCGGCGCGGCGTCGGCGAGCAGCAGGCGGGCGAGCCGGCGCAGGCCGTCGCGGGTAATCTCGATGCCGTATTCCGGCCCGAGGCCATCAAGTGCCCGCAGCGCGTCGCCCCCCGCGATGAAGCCGGCGAGACGCAGGTCATTGCCGAGCGCGGGCAGGTTGGCGCGCGCGAGTGTCGCGAGGTGGGGGCGCAGACGATCCCAGGTATCGGCGAACAGTTTCCGCACCGGATCGCCGCCGGGATGGTTCTCGGTGAGCGCCTGGGCGATGGCGTAGCGCGCGTCCAGCAGCACGCCCAGCAACTCGAAACGTAGATCTCGCGTATCCGCTGTTTCCGCGAGCATCGCGATGATGGTGGTCAGAAAGCCGTCCAGCTCATCCTCGACGCGCGCCCATTCGGCAAGCTCTTCCGGGGTGAGAACCGGTTCGGGGCCGGCGGCGACCGGATGGGGTGCCAGCGCGAAACTGAGCGTGGCGCGCAAGCCTTCGGGGAGTACCGCAAGGGACTGAATGTGGCAGCGTTTCACCAGCGGTGGGGGTGTTTCCGCGCCGGTTTTTTGGAGTTCCGCCAGCAGGTCGTCGATAGCGCGTAGCGGCGCGGCCAGATCCACCCGCACCTGGCCCAGTTGCGGAAGAATCAGTTTTTCCGCAAGCACTTTCGCCGGCTGGCTCAGCAGGCCCTCGGTGCCGTCGCCACGCCACACCTGCGCACCGAGGGGCGTAAACACCACCGCGAGGCCGGAATCGTCGGTCCGGGGTTTGAGTTCGACGGTCATCTGGCCGTGCCAGGGCTCGGGGCCGCGACACTCGCCCATGACCTCGAGCGCGGTCGTCACCACCAGCGTCAGCTCGACTTCAAGCGGCCCCTGGTCGGTATGAACCTTGGGATCGGCGATCTCGACCCGGTTGCAGGCGTTTTCCGCGAGCGTCGCGCGGTGGTCCGCGTCCATGTGCAGCGCGAGTTCGACGGCACTGTCGAGGTGGTGCCCATCGATAGTCAGGGGTATGGCGACGTCGGCGCCGTAGGTTTGCGGGGCGAGCAGGGCGCACAGCAGCAGCAATCCGCTGGACAGTAGCGCGCCGGAGCGGCGGGCGCGGGTCAGGGACGCATTGTTCATGATGAACAACTGACCGCGATGCCCCGACCCCAGTCCGGAGGTGGCGCTGCGTAGCGGGCGAATTCGGGTGGCGGTTCGAACGGCTGCGCCAGGGCTTGGCGCAACTGCTCGATTTCACGGTAATCACCCTGGTCGACGGCCGCGCGAATCGCCGTTTCGGCCAGATAGTTGCGCAGCACATGGGCCGGGTTGACCTGCCGCATGGCGGCGCGACGCGCCGCGGCAGTGCGGGTTTCCGCGCCGAGCCGCGTACTGTAGCGCGCGGCCCAGGCGCGAAGGCGGCGCGATCCGGGCAGAGATCGCGCAGCGGCGTGTTGACCTCGCCGGGCACGAAGTCGCAGAGCTGGCGGAAAAACAGCGTGTAGTCGACGCCGCCCTTGGCCAGGAGTGCGAGCAGGTCGTCGATCAGGGCGGTGTCGCCCTCCAGTTCCAGCGCCAAACCCAGCTTGTCGCGCTGGCGGCGGCGCAGTTCCGCGAGCAGCAGCGGCTCATATTCCAGCAGTACGGTGCGCAGGTCGTCGGCCGCGATCAGGGAACTCAGGCCGTGCGCCAGGGCGTTGCAGTTCCACAGCCCTATCGCCGGTTGGCGGTGGTAGGCGTAGCGGCCCTCGTGGTCGGAGTGATTGCAGATGTGTCCGGGATCATAGGCGTCCAGGAAACCGTAAGGGCCGAAGTCGAGGGTTTCGCCCAGAATCGACATGTTGTCGGTGTTCATCACCCCGTGACAGAAGCCCACCGTCTGCCATGCGGCAATCAGCCGCGCGGTGGCATGCACGGCGTGGCGGAACAGCTCCAGATAGGGATTGGCGGCAACGGCGAGTTCGGGAAGGTAGGTGGCGATCACATGGTCGGCCAGGGCGCGCACGTCGTCGGGGCGCTGGCGGTGATGAAAATACTCGAAGGAACCGAAGCGGATGTGGGTGCGGGCCACCCGGATCAACATGGCGCCGGCTTCGATCTGCTCGCGCATCACCGGCTCGTCGCTGCCGACGATGGCGAGCGCGCGCGTGCTGGGAATGCCCAGGCCGTGGAGCGCTTCGCCGGCGAGGTATTCGCGGATGGTCGAGCGCAGTACCGCGCGGCCGTCGGCAAAGCGCGAGTAGGGCGTCTTGCCGGCGCCCTTGAGATGGAGGTCGAGCAGGCCGGCGCGGGTCCGCACCTGGCCGAGCAGCAGGCCGCGGCCGTCGCCCAGTTGCGGGCTGTAACCGCCGAACTGGTGGCCGGCGTAGACCATGGCGAGCGGCGCGCTGCCCGGCGCGTCGCTGTTGCCGCTGGCCCAGGCGAGGAATTCCGGGGTGTCGAGGGCGGCGGGCGTCAGTCCCAACAACCCGGCCACCGCGGGGTTGGCGGCTACCAGATGTGGATTGGCAAAGCCGGTGGGTGCGAGTGCCGTATAGAAGGCATCGCCCAGGGCGTGAAAGCGGTTATCGAAATGAAGCCCGTGCATGGCCGCATTGTATCAGTGGGCCGCCGGTTACCAGGGACATCCCGCTATCAGGGCGCGGGAGGAATCGGCAGCAATTGATAACCCGCGCCGGTATGCCACGACAGGTAGAACGCATTTTCGCGGGTCAGCAGTTCGGGACGGTCGGCAGTCCCTGTGGTGACGGCCAGCTCCCGCGCCGGACCCCAGCTTGCACCGCGATCCGCCGAACGCTGGGTCAGTACGCGGATGCGGCCGCCGCGGTATTCCTGCCAGAGGAGCACCACCGCGTCGGCCTGGGCCGCGACCGCCGGATTCATGGCATAGGCGTCGGGATCGCCGAACGCTTCGGGGGGCGAGAAATGTGCGCCGGCGTCATCGGAATAGGCACGGAACAGGCCCCGGTGAGCGCCGAGAGTGAGCCAGGCCAGGTGATAGCGGCCCGTCTGGGTGATCGCGAGCGTCGGCCCCTGGGTCGGGCAGGCGGCGATCCGCCACTGGTCGAAGGTGACACGCTGTACCTTTGCCGGTCCGACCGCAGGTACGCGAATCAGGCCGTGGTCGCGGATGTTGCCGGAATACACGAAGCGCGCCGCGATGACCGGCTGCCCCTGCGGATCGAAGGCGAGCGCGGGCCGGCAGCAGTCGCACAGGCCGGTGGCCAACAGTTGTTGGGGCAGGTCCGCAGTCGCGCGATAGAGCGCCGTGGGCGCGCCGGGCGCCGGCTCCTGGTACCAGAAGTGCTGTGGTTCGCCGGTGGCATTCACGGCAAATCGGTGCAGCCGACCGGGCGCCTGCTCCAGGGGCTGCGGAGTCGAAAAGCTCCGCCCGGCGTCCGTTGATAGCGCGTGATACAGGCGGGAAGCGCCAGCCCCGGCCGCCACCGGATAGGCGACGTGCACCGCGTCGCCGGCGAAGGCGATGCTGGCGCGCTCCTCGACGGAGATCGCGAGCGGCTGGGGCTCGGTGTTCACCGGGACCGGGATGCTGAACGTCGTGCCCAAGTCATCCGAATGATCGGCGAACACCTGATGACCATCGCTGCGCAGGCGCCACAGGCGGCCATCGGGAGCGAAGGCTGCCGTCACGGCGAGCTGGAAATCGGCTTCCGCGCGGGTGTTGGCCGCGCTGCCGAACAGCAGCGCGAACACCACCACACAGGTCAATGTCCGCACCGGCGTGCGCTTGCGTCGGATCAGGATTTTGCCAAGCGGATCAGAATGCGGCATTCAGGGAGCTTAGCACCCGGTAGTCCGGGTCGGCCTGGGTGCCGTTGAAATTTTCCACCACCGGAACGCCCAGGGAAAGCGCCAGTCCCCAGCCCGCCTTGTTCAGATAACGCACGCCGGGCGCCAGATAGACGATATTGCCGCCGGAGTTTGCATCGCGCTCGCCCCTGACCTGCTCGTGTTCCCGGTACTCGCCATTGAGCTCCAGCATCAGATCCCAGGCGTGCGGCCGCGTCATATCGTAGGGGTTGGTCGGTCGCTCGCCACCGAGCCGGTAGGATGTCGCCAGGTTGTAGCTGAGCACATCCCCCATATTGGTGTGCTGGGCGCCGGTGGTGACCACGGAATAGAGCAGGCTGGCGTCGTAGGACAGAGCGCCGGACAGGTGGGTAGCCGCGACTCCGAGCAGGCCGTCGGTGGAGCCGGAGCCGGGCTGAAACTCTGTCTCCAGGCGTTCGCCATCGTGCTTGCGATGCGTCTCCCCGGTGGGGAGTTTCACTCCGAACAGCGCGGCGAGATGGGTCTGCTGATCGACGCTGCGGAAGAAGCGGTATTCCCCGAACAGGGTGGCGTCGCCGAGACCTTCGGGGTCGCCCAGGTTCAGAATCCGGTCTGCGTGCTCGTGGGCACCGGCGCCGTGATCGAAGACGTGGTGATCCGCTTCCCTGACGTTCTGGCGCTGGATATAGGGCAGGCGCAGGCCCAGGGTCAGGTCGTCGGTAAGGCCGTAGCTGAGTCCCAGCGCCGTGGCTCGCAGGGTGTCGACGCTGTGCCGCTCCGTACCTGCCAGGCGCGGGTCGGAAAACCGGGAAAAATTGTTGTATTCCGAACGCAGGCCGGCGCTCCAGCGGCCTTCCGGCAGCGTGATGGCGGATTCCGTGTAGATCGGACTGCCGGCGCCGCCGCCGAGACCCACAGAGGCGTGATCGGCCCAGGCGCCGGCGGCAAGGTTCAAGGCGAGCACCGGGATACCGCACAGGCAACTGCGGCGTAAAAATGTGGACATGATCCTTCGCTTCTGGACGGCTATTGGCAACCGGCAAAACTACCGGCCGCGACGCCCCCCTGTCGATGCGACAAATTGTCGCACTCGGCACTCGGCACTCGGCACTCGGCACTCGGCACTGGGCACTGGGCACCCGATACCGACTGCGTCGGCCCGAGTGCGGCGCAACCGTCCGCCGCGCACCGCGATTGTTCCTGCGGCCCCGCCCGCGATAATGACGCCATGGAATTGTCCGAACCGCGCAAGATCATTCACTGCGATTGCGACTGCTTCTATGCCGCCGTCGAAACCCGCGACGACCCCGGCCTCGCCGGTCGGCCGCTGGCGGTGGGCGGGCGGCCCGAGCGGCGCGGCGTGGTGGCGACCTGCAACTACGAGGCGCGCGCGTTCGGCATCCGTTCGGCGATGCCCATGGCGCAGGCCTTGCGCCGCTGTCCCGGACTGGTGGTGTTGCCGCCGGATTTCACCCGCTATCGCCGGGCGGCGGAACAGATCCGTGAGATTTTTCTCGACTACACCCCGCACGTCGAGCCGCTGTCGCTGGACGAAGCCTTTCTCGATGTCACCGGCGCGAGCGCCGGTGGTGGCAGCGCGATACGCATCGCCCGGGAAATCCGCGCGCGGGTGCGCAGCGAAGTGCGCATCACGGTATCGGCGGGCGTCGCGCCCAACAAATTTCTCGCCAAGATCGCAAGCGAATGGCGCAAGCCGGATGGCCTGTTCGTGATCACGCCGCAGCGGGTGGACGATTTCGTGCGCGCGCTGCCGGTGACGCGGCTGTTCGGGGTCGGCGCCGCCACCGCCAAAAAACTGGCGGGACTCGGGGTCGAAACCTGCGCCGATCTGCGCAGCTTGTCGCAGCCGCGGCTTGCCGAAAATTTCGGCGCCCTGGGACAGCGTCTGTACGAACTCTGCCGCGGCATCGACCTGCGTCCAGTGCTGGCCGATCGGCGCTCCAAATCCCTCAGCGTCGAGACCACGTACGCACAGGACCTGCCGGGTCTGGCCGCCTGTCTCGACGCCCTGGCCGAGCTTCACATCGAACTGGAGCGGCGTCTGGCGCGGCTCGATGCCAGTTACCGCATCGAGCGTCATTTTCTGAAATTGCGTTTCGATGATTTCACGGCGACCACCATCGAACGTGCCTTGCCCGAGGGCACGGCGCTCACGGGCTACCGCCGCTTGTGCGAAGAAGCCTGGGCGCGCCGCGCGCGACCCGTGCGGCTGCTGGGCCTTGGTGTGAGGCTGCGCGACAGCGCGGGTTCCGAGCCTGAGCAGCGCGATCTGTTTGCGGCCACTACCGTCGGTACCGAACCTTCCGGTACAGGCCCAGGCGGTTGAGCACGAGCAGCCATTGCTGACTGGAGCGCGGTTGCGAGCGCTGGCGAAGGCGCGATACTGCCCGGCGGATGGAGTGGTTCTGGCCGGACTCGACCTTCCCGCGGAGGTCAGCTGCCCATGTGTGGATACAGCCGCGCGGCGATGACCACCAGCACCGCCCAGCCGCCGAGCAGCACGGCGAAATCCGGCACCAGGCCGAACACGCTTACCCCGCCGTGCAGCATCAGCGCCCGCAGTCCGTCCACCTGGTAGGTGAGCGGATTGGCGCGCGACACCGCGTGCAGCCAGCCCGGCATCAAGTCCAGCGGATAGATGGCGTTGCTGGCGAAGAAGATCGGCATCGTCAGCACCTGGCCGATGCCCATGAAGCGCTCGCGGGTTTTGACGATGCAGGCGATGATGAGCGAGAGCGTGGAGAACAGGCCGGAACCCAGTCCGATCAGCAGCACCACACCAAGGATTGCCGGCGGATCGAGCCGCAGCGCAACCCCCAGCACCGCCGCCAGCAGATAGACGACGCCGGCCTGCGAAAGGGCGCGCACGCCGGCGGCCAGCGACTTCCCAATGATCAGGGCCGAGCGCGGCGCCGGGCTCACCAGATAGCGCTGCAGGACGCCGAGGTCGCGCTCCCAGATCGCTGAAATGCCGTAGAAGATGGCAACGAACAGCACGCTCTGCGCCAGGATGCCGGCGGACAGGAAGTCCAGATAGCGCAGGTCGCCGGTGGCGATGCCGCGCACCCGTGCCATCACCCCACCAAACAGCAACAGCCACAGCACCGGCTGCACGGCGCGCGTCAGTAGTTCCACCGGGTCGTGGCGCAACTTCTGTATCTCCGCCATCGCCACGGCGAATACCTGGGTGGCGTAGTCCGCCACTCGATCGCCGGGGCGCCGTTCAGCCGTGTTCGCGCGCGGAGCGGCGGGTGCGTCGGACGTCATCGTAACTGCCTTCGGTAAGCGTGTCGGTGTCAGTTAAATGGGCGAAGACTTCATCGAGCGTCGCCTGTGGGCCGAGCGCCGCCTTGAGGGCTGCCGGGCTGCCGACTTCGACGATGCGACCCTGGTGGATCAGGGCTACGCGGTCGCACATTTCCTCCACTTCTTCCATGTAGTGCGTGGTCAGCACGATGGTGGTGCGCAGGTGCTGCCGCAGGCCGCGAATGTGTTCCAGCACAGCCCGGCGCGCCACCGGATCGAGGCCCACGGTGGGCTCGTCCATGAACAGCACCGCCGGCCGGTGCAGCATGCTCTGGGCAATCTCCAGGCGCCGGATCATGCCGCCGGAATAGCGCTGCACCAACAGGTCGGCAGCGTCTGCGAGGCCCATGACCTCGAGTGCCCGGCCGATGCGCGCCGCCCGCTCGTGCCGCGCAATGCCATAGAGCCGGGCCGAGAGCAGCAGGTTCTCGCGCCCGGTCAGTGCACCGTCGGCGGACAGCAGCTGCGGCACATAGCCGATGTGCCGGCGCACCTGCGCCGCCTGACGCTGCACGTCGAAACCCGCCACCGTGGCCGAGCCGGCGCTGGGCGGCAGCAGGGTCGTCAGCATCTTGATGAGAGTGCTTTTGCCGGCGCCGTTGGGGCCGATCAGGCCAAAGATTTCGCCCTGCGATACCGTCAGGCTGACGCCGTCCACCGCCCGGGTGTCGCCGTAGTCTTTGACGAGGTTGCTGGTGACTATCGCCGGGTCGCCGGCCATACACTGTCATCCCGTGTCGAGGAAGCCGCAGTGGCAGCGATGGCGCCAGCGCCTCGGATGCAGGATAGGCCCGACGATCGATGGCGGCAAG
>CAVPTW010000004.1:0-94346 GCA_963708735.1 uncultured Gammaproteobacteria bacterium | reverse complement strand
CAACTCAAAGCCCCACCAGTCTGATATTCAATCACCCGCGTTTCGAAGAAATTTTTCTCCTTCCGCAAATCCATCATCTCCGACATCCACGGGAAGGGGTTGCTGGCGCCCGGGTACTGCTCGGCAAGTCCGATCTGGTTGAGGCGGCGGTTGGCGATGAAGTGGAGGTAGTCCTCCATCATGGCGGCGTTCATGCCCAGCACGCCGCGGGGCATGGTGTCGCGGGCGTAGGCGATTTCGAGTTCGGTGCCTTCGATGATCATGCGCACCGCCTCGCGCTGGAAGTCTTCGCTCCACAGGTGGGGGTTTTCGAGCTTGATCTGGTTGATG
This sequence comes from uncultured Gammaproteobacteria bacterium, assembly GCA_963708735.1. Classification (GTDB taxonomy): domain Bacteria; phylum Pseudomonadota; class Gammaproteobacteria; order Pseudomonadales; family Porticoccaceae; genus JAGPUQ01. The sequence goes on along the minus strand of CAVPTW010000004.1, from coordinate 94,016 downwards.
ACATCGATGCCGAAATTGAGGTGCATGGACTCGTCGCGCAGGATGTACTGGAACTGCTCGGAGACGCCGGTCATCTTGTTGCGGCGGCCCATGGAGAGAATCTGGGTGAAGCCGCAGTAGAAGAAGATGCCTTCGGTGACGCAGTAGAAGGCGAGCAGGTTGCGCAGCAGCTCGCGGTCGGTCTCCGGGGTGCCGGTGACGAAGGTCGGATCGCCCAGCGCCTGGGTGTACTTGAGGCTCCAGGCGGCTTTCTTCGCCACCGAGGGCACTTCGCGGTACATGTTGAAGACTTCGCCTTCGTCCATGCCCAGGGATTCGATGCAGTACTGGTAGGCGTGGGTGTGGATGGCCTCCTCGAACGCCTGGCGCAGCAGGTACTGGCGCGCCTCGGGGTTGGTGATGTGGCGGTAGATGGCGAGCACCAGGTTGTTGGCGACCAGCGAATCCGCGGTGGAGAAGTAGCCGAGCGAGCGTTTGACGATTTCGCGCTCGTCGGCGCTCAGGCCATCGGCGCTGCGCCAGGTGGCGACGTCGGCGGTCATGTTGATCTCTTGCGGCATCCAGTGGTTGGCGCAGCCGTCGAGGTATTTCTGCCAGGCCCACTCGTAGCGGAAGGGCACCAACTGGTTGAGATCGGCGCGGCAGTTGATCATGCGCTTGTCGTCCACCTGCACCCGCGCGGCGCCCATTTCGAGGGCTTCGAGGCCGCGTGCCACGTCGAGTGCCGCGAGCTGTTCCTGGGCTTCGCGGTGGGGATCGGCGGGGGCGGTGCTGGCGGCGGGCGCTGGCGGCGGGGTGGCGGTGGCCGTTTGCGGCGCGGGCATTGCCACGGCGACGGCGGCCGGCGTGGGCGTCAGCTTCGGCGCGCGCGGCGGCGCGGGGGGCGCCGGTTTGCGAAGGGGTTCCTCGTGATGAAAATCGTCCCAACTCAACATGTTCGTTTTGCCTCGTGACGCTGTTCGGTACAGATGGTTTGCGTGCGGATGTTGCGGGCCACGCTCATTGGCATGCTTCGCAGTCGGGATCGTCGATGGAGCAGGCCAGGGGCACTGGCGCCGGACCACTTGCCGCCACGGCGTTCAGGGTGCCGCCGCTGACGGTGGATTTCTCGGTGCTGGTGGCGGCGAGCGAGCGCAGGTAATAGGTGGTCTTGAGCCCCCGGTACCAGGCCATGCGGTAGGTGACGTCGAGCTTCTTGCCGCTGACGCCGGAAATATAGAGGTTCAGGCTCTGGGCCTGATCCAGCCATTTCTGGCGCCGGCTGGCGGCATCGACGATCCAGCGCGGTTCGACTTCGAAGGCGGTGGCGTAGAGCGCCTTGAGGTCGGCCGGAATACGGTCGATCGGCAGCACCGAGCCGTCGAAGTACTTGAGGTCGTTGACCATCACCGGGTCCCACAGGCCGCGGTCCTTGAGGTCGTGTACCAGATCGCTGTTGAGCACGGTGAATTCGCCCGAGAGGTTCGATTTCACATAGAGGTTCTGGTAGGTGGGCTCGATGGATTGGCTGACGCCGACGATGTTGGCGATGGTGGCGGTGGGGGCGATGGCCATCACATTGGAGTTGCGCATGCCCTGCGCCAGCACCTTGGCGCGCAGGCTGTCCCAGTCCAGGGTGCTGGATCTGTCGACCTCGATGTAGGCGCTGCCGCGCTCGGCTTCGAGCAGGTCGAGGGAGTCGAGGGGCAGGATGCCGCGGCTCCACAGCGAACCCTCGAAGGACGAATAGCGGCCGCGTTCGGCGGCGAGATCGGCGGAGGCTTCGATGGCGAAGTAGCTGATCGCCTCCATGGAGCGGTCGGCGAAGTCCACCGCGGCATCCGAGGCGTAGGCGATGCGCTGCTTGTAGAGCGCGTCCTGAAAGCCCATCAGGCCGAGTCCGACCGGACGGTGGCGGAGGTTCGACTGGCGCGCGGCATCCACGGCGTAGTAGTTGATGTCGATGACGTTGTCGAGCATGCGCACCGCAGTGCGCGTGGTGTGGCGCAGCTTGGCCAGATCGAGCGTACCGTCCGCACTGATGTGCTGGACGAGATTGATCGAGCCCAGGTTGCACACGGCGATTTCGGGATCCTCGCCGGAGCGGGTGTTGAGGGTGATCTCGGTGCACAGGTTGGAGGAATGCACCACGCCGCAGTGCTGCTGGGGCGAGCGCAGGTTGCAGGCGTCCTTGAAGGTGATCCAGGGATGGCCGGTCTCGAACAGCATGCCGAGCATCTTGCGCCACAGTTCCTGGGCGCGGACGGTCTTGTGGAGCAGCTTGCCCTGGGCGGCGAGCACTTCGTATTCGGCGTAGCGCGCGGCGAAGGCGCGGCCGTAGAGGTCGTGCAGGTCCGGTGTCTCGTTGGGCGAGAACAGCGTCCAGGGACCATCGTCGAACACCCGCTGCATGAACAGGTCGGGCACCCAGTTGGCGGTGTTCATGTCGTGGGTGCGGCGGCGGTCGTCGCCGGTGTTCTTGCGCAGTTCGATGAATTCCTCGATGTCGATGTGCCAGGTCTCGAGGTAGGCGCACACGGCGCCCTTGCGCTTGCCGCCCTGGTTGACCGCCACCGCGGTGTCGTTGACCACTTTCAGGAAGGGCACCACGCCCTGGGACTTGCCGTTGGTACCCTTGATGTAGGAGCCGAGGCCGCGCACCGGCGTCCAGTCGTTGCCGAGGCCGCCGGCCCATTTGGACAGCATGGCGTTGTCGTGGATGGCGCCGAAGATGCCTTCGAGGTGGTCGGGCACCGTGGTCAGGTAGCAGCTCGACAGTTGCGGGCGCAGGGTGCCGGCGTTGAACAGGGTCGGCGTCGAGCTCATGTAGTCGAACGACGACAGCAGATTGTAGAACTCGATGGCGCGCGCTTCGCGGTCGTCCTCGCGGATGGCGAGACCCATGGCGACACGCATGAAGAAGCACTGGGGCAGCTCGAAGGTCACCGAATCGCTATGAATGAAGTAGCGGTCGCAGAGGGTCTGCAGGCCCAGGTAGCTGAATTGCAGGTCGCGCGCGGGATCGATGGCGGCGCCGAGGCGGGCGAGGTCGAAGCGCGCGAGTTCGGGATCGATCAGCTCCAGGCCACGCCCCGGGCCACATAGGCCTTGAAGGCGGCGGGGTAGAGCGCCGTCATCTCGTGCTGGGTGGCGGCCTCGGCGATGCCGAGAAAGCCGAGCGCCTCGGTGCGCAGGCCGTCGAGCAGCAGGCGCGCGGTGGCATGGGTGTAGTTGGGCTCGCGCTCCACCAGGGTGCGCGCGGTGATCACCAGCGCGGTGTTGAGATCGGCGCTGGAGACGCCGTCGTAGAGGTTGCGCAGGGCTTCGTCGAGGATGAGGCGGGGATCGACGTCCTTGAGCCCGGCGCAGGCTTCGTCCACCAGGGTGTGCAGGCGCGCCAGGTCGAGGGGGCGGCGGCTGCCGTCGGGATGGACGACGGTGATGCCGGGGGCGGTGTCCGGGGTTTCAACGGCGACGGCCGGCGCCTTGCGCGCGGCGCGCTCGCGGGCACGGTCCTCGCGGTAGATCACATAGCTGCGCGCGATGGCGTGTTCGCCCTGGCGCATCAGCGCGAGCTCGACCTGATCCTGGATGTCCTCGATGTGCACCGAGCCGCCCGAGGGCATGCGGCGGCGGAAGGTGTCGATGACCATCTGGGTCAGCGTCGAGACGGTCTGGTGAATGCGCCCCGAGGCGGCGGCGGCCGGGCCTTCGACGGCCAGAAACGCCTTGGTGATGGCGATGGCGATCTTGCTTTCGTCATAGGGCACCACGGTGCCGTTGCGCTTGATCACCTTGAGCTGGCCGGGCGCGGTGGCGGCGATGGAGCTGGAGCTGAGCGGCAGCGCGTTGCCTGCGCTGGAGCCGGCGGCGCGGGCGGCGGGTTCGTTCGCTGACGAGCGGATGTCGGGGTGCTGTTCCATGGTCATGTGCCTGTCTGCGTTTGTTGTGTTGGTGAGTCGGTCTGCCGCTGCGCGGCGGTGTCTTGCGGGGCGTTCCCGGTGCGTCCCTCGCGTTCCTCTGTTCGTACTTTCTCGTATCTGCTCCTGCTTTCTCGTAAAAGCGGCGCTGTGGTTTGATCGCGCAGCGGGCCTTTACGCCGTGTCCCCGGAAGCGCCTGCCCCATAACCGGGTGTGGGGACGGGTCCGGTGAGTGGATACAAGATAGTGTGGGCGCAGCACGAATGCAACACAAGATGTGCCTAAAAAAGATGTTCATACCCTGTGGATAACCCGGGTACGACAAGGCGGTTACCGGGGTGGGGGCGCGGCGAGAAATTACGTGACCGCGAGCTTGCGCGCGGCCACTTATCGGAGGCGGGAAAATCGTGACAAACCGCGCGGCCCGGGACCCCGGGACACTGCGGCCGGTAGCGGTGCGCTCAGTAGTGGCCGAGCAAAAACTGCATCAGGGCTTTCTGGCTGTGGAGCCGGTTCTCGGCTTCCTCCCAGACGATGGAGTGGCGCGGGTCCTCGATCAGTTCGGCGCTCACTTCCTCGCCGCGATGGGCGGGCAGGCAGTGCATGAACAGCGCATCGGGCGCGGCACCGGCGAGCAGCTGGTGGTTGACCTGGAAGCCCGCGAAGCGCGCGGCGCGTTCCTGTTGCTCGGTTTCCTGGCCCATGGAAGTGAACACGTCCGTGACGATCAGATCGGCGCCCGCCACGGCCGCCACTGGATCATGGCCCAGCCGGATGCGCGCGCCCTGGGCCTGCACCCGCGCGGGATCGGGTTCGTAGCCGGCCGGGCAGGCGATGCGCAGTTCGAAGTCGAACAGGCCCGCGGCCTCGATGTAGGACTGGCACATGTTGTTGCCGTCGCCCACCCAGGCCACCGTCCGGCCGCTCAGCGAGCCGCGCTGTTCGACGAAGGTCTGGATGTCGGCGAGCACCTGACAGGGGTGCAGGGCATCGGTGAGGGCGTTGATGACCGGCACCCGGGAGTGGCGGGCGAACGCTTCGATCTTGGCGTGGGCGTAGGTGCGCACCATGATGATGTCCACCATCCGCGACAGCACGCGGGCGGTGTCTTCCACCGGCTCGCCGCGGCCGAGCTGGGTGTCCTGGGGCGACAGGAATATCGCGCTGCCCCCCATCTGGGCCATGCCGGCCTCGAAGGATACCCGGGTACGGGTCGAGGACTTCTCGAAAATCATCCCCAGCACCTTGCCGGTCATGGACGGCTGCTCGCGGCCTTCCCGGTGTGTCTGCTTGAGGGCGATGGCGCGCGCGATGACGGCATCGAGTTCGGCGCGGGAGAGATCGCCCAGCGTCAGAAAATGTCTCGGTTCCATGGTGTTGGTCCCCCCCGCAAGGCGGGCATGAGCGGACATGAGGAAGTGGCGGGAGCGCGGTCGGATGTTCGTCTCAGAAGGCGCGGATCAGGGGCGCGAGCGTCGCCACCAGGTGGTCAGCCTCGATATCGCTCATGATCAGCGGCGGCAGCAGGCGGATCACGGATTCGGCGGTGACATTGATCAGCAAACCCTGGTCGGCGGCGCGATCGACCAGTTCCGCGCAGGGGCGATCCAGTTCGATGCCCAGCATCAATCCACACCCGCGTACCTCGCGCACCCTGTCGCAACCCGCCAATGCCGTCTGAAAATCCGCGCGCAGACGTGCGCCCAGTGTGGTGGCCCGGTCGCAGAGATTCTGTTCGGCGATCACTTTGAGGGTCGCGAGCCCGGCCGCGCAGGCGACCGGGTTGCCGCCGAAGGTCGAACCGTGATTGCCGGGCCGCATCAGTTCGGCGGCCTTGCCGCGCGCCAGACAGGCGCCGATGGGGACGCCGTTGCCGAGACCCTTGGCGAGGGTGACGACGTCGGGCATCAGACCGCGCTGCTGATAGTGGAACAGGCTACCGGTGCGGCCGTTGCCGGTCTGGATCTCGTCGAGCATCAACAGCCAGTCGTGGCGGTCGCAGATCGCCCGCAGGCGCGCCAGGTAATCCGGCGCCGGAATCCGGATGCCGCCCTCGCCCTGGATGGGTTCGACCAGGATCGCGGCGATGTCGGGATTGTTGCGGGCGATGGTTTCGATCGCGTCGATATCGTCGTAGGGCGCCCGCACGAAGCCGCGCACCAGGGGTTCGAACCCGGCCTGCACCTTGCGGTTGCCGGTGGCGGTCAGGGTGGCGAGGGTGCGGCCGTGGAAGGCCTTTTCCATGCAGATGGTCGTCGGCACGTCGATGTTGCGGGCATGGCCGTGCAGGCGTGCAATCTTGATCGCGGCCTCGTTTGCTTCGGCGCCGGAGTTGCCGAAAAACACCTTGTCCATGCCGCTGGCATCGCGCAGGGCCAGTGACAGCGCCTGTTGGGCGGGGATGTTGTAGAGGTTGGAGCAGTGCACCAGGGTGGCGGCCTGCTCCGCGATGGCGCGGGTGACTTCCGGATGGGCATGGCCGAGGCCGCACACGGCGATGCCGGACAGCGCGTCCAGATAGCGTTTGCCCTCGGCGTCCCAGACCCAGGCGCCTTCGCCCCGTACCAGCGTCAGCCGCCGTTCGCCGTAGGTGTTCATCAAAGCACTGCCATCCGCCATCGTCACTGCCTGTGCCGCCGGGCGGCATTGCCCCGGGCTGTGGCTGCGGCCAGAGCCGCAGCGAGAAACAAAAAGAAACAAAAAATAGAAAACGCAAACAGGCAGCCAACGCTGCCTGTCCGAAGCGCGGATGGTACTGTGCTCCGCGACAAAGGGCAATAAACGCCCGACCCCACACCGCTCCGGGAGACTGTGCCCGGTCCGCGCGCCCTGGCGGTGGTGGTGAGCGTGCGCGGGACGCGCGGTTGCCAAGGGTTTGATTCGTCAATGGCTTTTGGGTTTGAACGGCGGTAAATTGCCCGGCAGTACCGCATGTTCGCAGGAATTTGATTGCCTGATGGTTGCTTACGCTGCTGAAACTCACCGCGGCTTGGTGCGCAGTCTCAACGAGGACTGTTACGAAGCCGATCCCGAAGTCGGCTTGTGGCTGGTGGCCGACGGGGTCGGTGGCCACGCCGGCGGCGAGATCGCCAGCGAACTGACCCGTGCCACCATAAAGGAGGTGTTCCGGGGCAGCGGAGATCTGCGCGCCGCCATCGAAGCCGCGCACGCAGCGGTGCTCGGTGCCATCCGCCGCGGCGAGGGCAAGCCCAACATGGGCTCGACCGTGGTCGCCTTGGCGCTGCGGGGACGTGACTACGAGATTGCCTGGGTCGGTGACAGCCGCGCCTACCTGTGGGACGGTCGACTCACCCTGTTGACCCGGGATCATTCCCTGGTGGAAACCCTGCTTGCCAAGGGGATCATCAATCAGGAAGAAGCCTTCAAGCACCCCAAGCGCAATATCATCACCCAGTCCATCGGCGTCACGCCGGACCATGAATTGCAGGTCGATAGCATTGTCGGCACCTTGCGGCCAGGACAGCGCCTGCTGTTGTGCAGCGATGGCCTCAACGATGAAATCCGTGAGCCGGAGATCGCCGAGCGGTTGGCGGCGGCCAGCTCGTTGCAGGAGCAGGCGGCAAGTCTTTTGCAAGGCTCCTTGACGGCAGGCGGCAGGGACAATGTGACCATCATCGTCGTGGATCCGGAACTCGACCGCAGCGACACTCGCATGGCGGCGCCCAGTCCGGGGGCGTCCGGTGTGCCCGCTGCGGCCGCGCCGCAAGCCGGTGCGCCGGATCTTGATCGCCACACGCTGGTCGCTCCGGCGCCGCCCCCTGCCACCGAAGAGGGCTCGCGTGGCGTCCGGGGTGCCCTTGGACGTTTCTTCTCAACCAAAAAGGCAAAGTAGTCACCAGAGGGAAGTGGATTATGGACAGATCCGGCACGCAGATCGGCCGTTATCAAATCAAGGAGCTCGTCGGCTCAGGCGCGATGGCGGATGTTTACCGCGCCTACGATCCGGAAATCGATCGCACCGGCGCGATGAAAATCCTCAAGCAGGATCATGCCGTCGACAAGGAGTACTTCAACCGCTTCCTCAAGGAGGCCAAGGCCTCGGGCTTTCTCACGCATCCCAACATTGTCACGGTCTACGACGTCGGCAAGTTCGACGAAGTCCCCTACATCATGATGGAGTTGCTGGAAGGCGAGACCCTGACGGAAACCCTGAAGCGCGGCGAAAAACTGCCCATCAAGACCGTCCTGCAAGTCTCGCTGCAAATCGCCAGCGCGCTCGATTACGCCCACTCCATGGGCGTGGTGCATCGGGACATCAAGCCCGACAACATCATTTTCAAAGTCGAAAACAGCTCGGTGAAAATCGCCGATTTCGGCATTGCCCGGCGCAGCAATCCGGAAATTCACGAGGCCACCCAGGCCGGCATGATTCTGGGCACGCCGCGCTACATGTCCCCCGAGCAGGCCCGGGGCGAATCCGTCGACGGTCGCTCCGATCTGTTCTCCCTCGGGGTGGTGCTCTACGAAATGCTGACCGGGCACAAGGCCTTCAACGCCGAATCCATGCCCACGCTGATCCTGCAGATCATCCAGGAGGAACCCGAGCCGATTCGCCGTCTGTGTCCCGAGGTGCCGACGGGCTTGCAGGCCATCGTCAACAAGCTGCTGCAAAAGAAACCCGAAAAGCGTTTTCAACGCGGACGCGATCTGCAGGAGGCGCTGGAACGCGAGCTGCGCAATTTGCAGGATGACGAAGAGGAACGGAACTATGTGCCGATCCAGGTCAAATGGACGGCCATTCTGGGCGGCGTCGTTGCCCTGGTGATGGCGATCAGTGCGTTCACCGTGTTTCATATCCAGACCCGGATGCTCACGGATCAGGTAGTGGGTTCCGGCGTTGCGCTCGCCACGTTCATTGCCTCGGAGAGCGCGGTTCCCGTCCTGGGCGAGGATTGGATCGGTCTCGAATCCATCGCGGACGGCGCCGCGCGGCGCAATTCCTTCGCCTACATCATTCTCAGTGATCATGGGGGAATAGTGCGCGCGGCCACCGACAAGAGCCTGATCGGCAAGCCGCTGACGCCGCCTCCGGATGCCGAGCCGGTCCGGACCATCGACGGCGTGGTCGTGTCCAATGTCGTCCAGGACGACAAGCCTCCCATCTACAATTTCAATGTGCCGGTTCTGTTCAAGGACACGCCGGTAGGTCGTCTCGATCTCGGTGTCGGTCGGGAAAAGCTCGACGATGTCATGACGACAACCGGCAGGGTCATGATTGTGCTTGCGCTCACGGTCGTGCTGACCGTGCTGTTGATGCTGTACTTTTTCAACAAGCTGATGTCCCGCAACCTGTTGTTCATCAAGCGCTCGTTGCTCGATCTTGCCGCGGGCAACTTCAGTCTGCGGATTTCGCGGAAGTGGCAGAATGAATTCGGTGTGGTCGCCTCTGCCTTCAACGCGCTCGCGGATACCGTGCAAAAAGCGATGGAGCGGGACTTCACCGACGAAGCTGTCGCGGTGGAGCCCCCCGGCGTTGTCGATGCCCAGGCGCCCCGCGCAAGTGGGTCGGTGGCGGTTCCAGAGGCGGCGGGTACCGCCGCGGTTGCGAGTGGATCGCCGGCGGCAAATCCCGATTTCACCATCATCGAGCCGCGGGCCGGGCAGTAAGCCGAGGGTTACCGGCGCCGACACAAGCCGTCAACCCAACCGGTCAACTCCACCCCCCGGACGGTTGATATCGCGGGTTTTGGCGGCTGAGTTTTCCGTTGGCGAATGCTCACGACCGGGTCGCTCAGCCGGCGGACACCGACCACACCAGCTTGCCGCCGATCGCCAGCAACACTACCGCCAGCAGCCCGCGCAGGAAGCCGTGGGGCAGGCTGGCGGAGAGCCGGGCGCCGAGCAATACCGCGGGAATCGAGCCCGCCAGCAAATTGCCCAGCAAGTGAAAATCCACATTGCCGAGCAACAGATGGCCGAAGCCTGCGAAGATCGCCAGCGGGATGGCATGCACGATGTCGGTGGCGATCAGGCGTGGGGGCGTCAGGCGCAGCGGATAAATGTAGGCCAGGAACACGACGCCCAACGCACCCGCACCGACGGAGGTCAGCGTCACCAGGACGCCGAGTACTGCGCCGGAGAGGACGGTGAGCGGCGGTTGCACCGCTTTGAAGTGGACGTCATCGGCGGTGCGCAGCCGTCGGCCCAAGGCGTGCAGGCGGTGTTGAAGCAGCAGACCGAGCGCGGTCAGCATCACGGCGCCGGCGATGGCGGTCTTGAGCAGCCCCACGGTGGATTCCGTCGGTGGATGCAGATGGACCCAGGCGAGCGTCGCCAGCGAGGCGGGAAGACTTCCGAGCCAGAGGCGCTTTGCCACCGACCAGTCGATCAGGCCGTAACCGTGGTGAACCCGGGTCGCGACCATTTTGGTGATGGCGGCAAACCACAGATCGGTGCCGACGGCGGCGAGGGGGGCGACGCCGAACAGCAGAAGCAGCAGTGGCGTCATCAGCGCGCCGCCACCGACGCCGGTGAGGCCCACCAACAGGCCGGTAAGCGCGCCTGAGCTGACCAGCAACCAGTCAATCACCGTTTGCGGCTCGCGGGAAAGTGGCGGAGTCTTCGCAGGTCGTTCACGGGCAGATTCCTGCACAAATAAGCCAATAAAAAGAGAGACCGCACGGTGGCAAACTAAAAGCGCGCCGGTTCCGGATATCCGATGGAGGCGGCTCAGGCCGGTGCCGGTGGCACAAAGCGCGCAAGTGTCGCGCGGATCGAGCAATTCTTCCACCTCAAAATCGGTGCGGGAAAAACACCCAGCGCCACGCCCGTGGTTACCTGTGAGTTGAATTATCCGCGTATGCGATGCGCGCCCAGATGGTTTGCCCGCCCCACGCGGGTTGGTTAGAGTAGCCGCCTTTCCCGCCCTGGACCCTTGGAGTTGCCTGTGGAAATCGCCTGTCTCGATCTCGAAGGAGTCCTGGTGCCGGAGATCTGGATCGCCTTTGCCGATGCCACCGGTATCCCCGAGCTGCGCGCCACCACCCGCGATATCCCGGACTACGATCAGTTGATGCGCCAGCGTCTGGCGCTGCTGGACCAGCACGGTCTGGGATTGCGGGAGATTCAGGACGTGATCGCGACACTCGCGCCACTGCCGGGTGCGGCCGAGTTTCTGCACTGGCTGCGCGAGCGTTTTCAGGTGTTGATTCTGTCGGATACCTTTTACGAGTTTGCGCAACCCCTGATGCGGCAGCTCGGCTTTCCCGCGCTGCTGTGCCACCGGCTCGAAGTGGATGCCGCGGGGCGCGTGGTCGGCTATCGCCTGCGCCAGTCCAATCCCAAGCGGCAGGCGGTGCTCGCGCTGCAAACCCTCTATTACCGCACCATCGCCGCGGGCGACTCCTACAACGACACCACCATGCTCGCCCAGGCGGATGCGGGCATCCTGTTCCAGGCGCCGGCCAATGTGGTGGCGGAGTTTCCGCAGTTTCCCGCGGTCTCGACCTACGATGAGCTGAAGCGCGCCTTTATTGCGGCGAGTGAGCGCGCGCTGGCGCTCTAGCGGCTTGTCGAAAAACGTCGCGAGGCGGCCAGATGCGAGGCGCACGGCGCGCACCGAGGGCGCACCCGCTCAGGGATTCAGCGCCTGCATCAAGAGCTGAACTTTCATCAGGGATTCCTGGTATTCCGCCTCCGGGTCGGAATCGGCCACGATGCCGCCTCCGCCCCAGCAGTGGATGCGGGCGCCGTCGGCGACCAGGGTGCGGATCGCGATATTGCTGTCCATGCGGCCGTGGGTCGATAAATAGAAAATGCTGCCGCAATAGAGTGCGCGCGCGACCGGCTCCAGCTCCGCGATGATTTCCATGGCGCGTTTCTTGGGTGCGCCGGTGACGGAACCGCCCGGAAAACAGTTGGCCAGCAGATCGAGTGGGGTCTGGTCGGCGCGCAGCCGCCCGCTGACCGTGCTCACCAGATGGTGGACGTTGGCAAAGCTTTCGAGCGCGAACAGTTCCGGCACCGCGATCGATCCCGGTACACAGGATTTACCCAGATCGTTGCGCAGCAGATCCACGATCATCAGGTTCTCGGCGCGGTCCTTGGCGCTGGTTTGCAGCCGGTGGGCCAGTTCGGCATCCTCCGCGGCGGTACGTCCCCGCGCGATGGTGCCCTTGATCGGGCGCGTCTCCACCACATCTCCTTCAACGCGCAAAAACCGCTCGGGCGAGAAGCTGAGCACCGTGTCGTCTTCCGTGGCGAGATAGGCGCTGAACGGCGAGGGCAACAGCGCGCGCAACCGGCAGTACGCCTGCCAGGGGTCGCCGGCATAGGTGGCGCTGAAATGTTGCGCGTAGTTGACCTGATAGCAGTCACCGGCGGCGAGATAGTCCAGGATGCGGGCGATGTCGGCGCGGTAGCGCGCCGCCGACGTGGTGGCGATAAACGGGGTCTCCAGCGCAAAACCGGTCGCCTTGGTGTTAGGTCGCGCGGGTGCTGCCCGGCAGCGTTTTTCGATATCCCGCCGCAGCGCCGGCGGGCAAGCCGGATGGAACACCAGTATTGCGCGCTGCGTCTGGTGATCGACGATGGCCGCCCAGGCATAAAAGCCGATGCGCAGCGCCGGCAGTCGGGTGATCTCCGGGGCGCGCTGTGTGACGGCCTGAAGCTCCATGCCCAGGCCATAGCCCAGCCAGCCGATCAGGCCGCCGACAAAGGGTAGTGTTGCCGTGGGCGGCGCGTGCGGTGCGGAAAATTCCGCCAGCAGCGCGGCCGTGTCGGCCAGCGCTGCGACGCCCCGGCCGGCGCGCGCGGTCAACATCCGCAGCGGCGCGGCACTGATGATGTCGAAGCGGCCGGCACTGGAGTGGGGGCGGCCGCTGTCCAGCCACACCGGGCTCGGCAGGTCGCGCACCGCCGCGAGCAACGGTGCCGCGTCGGTGCGATAGTCGAGTTCCTGGATCGCGGTCATGGCGCACTCGGCGAAAGCGCGCAGCCTAGACTTCCCGCCCCGCGCTGGCAACGCGTCGCGTCCGCATCCCGGTGCGCGTTTATACTGACCGGCCCGAAACCCCGACGAGGATTCTCCATGGCGAGCGCACCCTACGACCTGACGCCTGATCTGTGCGATAAGCATCCTGAAGTGCGGGTACTGGAGCCGATGCTTTCGAATTTCGGTGGCCGGCCCGTGTTCGGTGGCGAGATCGTCACCCTGAAGTGTTTCGAGGATAACTCGCTGGTCAAGGACCAGCTCGGCAAGCCCGGCAACGGCAGGGTGCTGGTCGTGGATGGCGGCGGCTCGCTGCGCCGCGCACTGCTGGGCGACATGATCGGCGCCAGCGCGGTCAAAAACGGCTGGGCGGGCGTCATCATCTACGGCTGCGTGCGCGATGTCTGTGAATTGTCGGGGCTCGATCTCGGCGTACAGGCGCTGGCCGCGATCCCGCTCAAAACCGAGCGCAAGGGCGTCGGCGAGCTGAATGTCCCGGTGACCTTTGGCGGTGTGACCTTCAATCCAGGTGAATTTGTCTACGCCGACGATAACGGGGTGGTGGTGTCCGCGAACCGGCTTGCCATTGACTGAGCGCGAAGCCGGCCGCGGAGCGTGCGCTGATCCGGAGCGACCCCGGATCAGCTCCGGGGCAGGGTGAAACGTCGTGCCAGTTGCGCGCGCTCCGCCGGCCCCATGCCCAGATCCCTGTGCAGGAACCTGTCCATGCCACCGGCTTCGCGGTTGATCAGATCGAACGCGACGTTCAGATATTGCGGGCGTGCGTCCAGAATCGGTAGCACGATATCGCGATCCACGGGCAATCCCTGGGCGCTGAAGAATTGTTCGAACTTGCCGATGGCGGCATCTTCGTCGGCATAGGCGACCGCGGAGAGCAGATAATCGGCTTCGACCTGCTCGGGCGGGACGCCGAGCGCGGACAGCAGCAGCGCCGAGGCGATGCCGGCGCGGTCCTTGCCGAACGAACACATCACCAGGGCGCCGCCGTCGCTTGCCACCATGTGCTGGAACATGGTGCGGTAACCCGGGATTTCTTCCCGGGTCAGTTCGAGATAGCGGTCGCCCATGATTTTTTCGGCGCCGGCGGGTGTCAGCCCTTCCGCGAGCAGCATGTCCCAGAGGTTCTCGACGCTGGCCACCAGCATGCCCAGCTCGACCACGGCGACATCGGCGGTCACGGCCAGCGGATTTTTCTCGCGCTCGATCGGGCTGCGGAAATCGTAGACGGTGGCGATGCCGAGCCGGTCGAAGGTCGCATGCACTTCGGCGGTAGGCGCATTGACATAGCCCGAGCGGTACAGGCGATCCGCCCGGGTAGTGGTGCCAGCGGCAGTCTGGTAGCCACCCATGTGGCGAAAATTGCTGGTTTTTCCCAGCGTGAAAAAGCGTTCCATCTTCGATATCCCCTCGAGTACTGCGCGACGGTTCGGGACTGTAGCAGACCCGCACGCCGGCGTTTGCGGCGTCGCTTGACCGCATCGCGCCCGATCGACTAGTTTACCGGTCGCGTATGACAATAATGATTCAGCCTCATGACACCGCCAAGGGCGCCATCGCGCCCTTGGCGGAATCGCCGGTTCAAGCAACCCCAGGAGTAGCATGTGATTACCGCACAGGACATGTATTTTCATCCCCCTACATCGGACCACTACACCTGGGCCGAGACCAACTATTTCGGTTTCTATGTACCCGAGGCGAACCTCCATGTGGGCGCCTATGTACAGGCCAAGCCCAATCTGGGCGCGGTGATGTCGAGCGTGACCATTTTCGACGGCTTCTCCAACACGCCCCACGAGATCAACTACTTCGACTGCCATGTGCATCTGCCGATGCCCAAGGGCAATCTCGACGATTTCGTGCTCAACAACGGGCTGGCGATCAAGTGCACCAAGCCGGTGATGGACTATGCGATCCGTTTCGACGGCGGCCAGGGGGTCAGCTTTGACGTGACCTACACCGGCCTGATGGAGCCCTACGACATCCACGACCCGAGCATGGATCCGCTGGCCGGCGCGCAGCTCGAAGGGGATACCGTCAGCGCCCACGCCTACGCCGGGCACTGGGATCAGTCGGGTCGGGTGCGCGGTTCGCTCAACCTGCGCGGCAAGCAGTATGCGATTGATTGCGTTGCCAGCATGGATCACAGCTGGGGTCTGCGCGACGAGCGCGCCCTCAAGAATTTCTGCTGGATGAACGCCAATTTCACCGATGACTCGAGCATTCACTGCATCTGGCTGATGGACCCCAAACAGCTCGATTGCTACCCGACCATCGCCCACGGCTATGTGCGCGAGGGCAATCAGGTCCATGGCATCAAGGGCGGCACCGGCAAGGTGCGCCGCAACGGCTTTCTGCATCAGTTTTTCGATCTTGAAGTGGAAGATGTACGCGGCAAGGTCCACGAGTTCACCGGCACCGCGATGACCGCCAATCCCTGGATTCCCTGGCCGCAGATGTACCTGAGCCATGCGTTCGTGCGCTGGGATCGCGGCGGCGTCACCGGTTGGGGCGAGGTCCAGGATCTGTGCAAGGAAGCATTCAACAGCAAGCTGCCTGCATAACGATACGAAACACCGGGCCGGCACCCGCCGGTCCGGGCCACTCATCGGTGAATGAACGACCAGTCCAGGGGGTAGCCATGGGTCCGGAGATGTCCCAGTTTTTGTCCGGCATGAAGAAAACCATGGAGCAGGTGGTGTTGCCGAACCTGACCGATCGCTTTGCCCAGGAGCAGGCGGGCATCGTGGCCGCCACACTGGGATTTCTGGAGCAGATTCACGACAAGGTGTTCCACTACGAGCTGCTGGAGAACCATCTCTACAGGAATCTGCTGAACGAAGTGGTGGCGGTGCTCGATGGTGCGACTCCGCCACAGCACGAAGTTGCCGTCACCCTCGCGGCGCTGCGCGAGCACGTGGCGTCCGACCCTGTCGGCAGCGAGATGCATCTGCGACCCTACCATTATTTACGCGGCGCCAACGAGACCCTCAAGGAGCACCTGTGTACCCTGATCCGCAACCAGCCGGAGCTGCCCGGCCCGGTGCGCGAAGCCTTCGATAACCTGTTGCGCCCTTTCTTCCGCGAACTCGAAGTGCGCGAGCGGGCCTGGGTGAAACCGCTGGGCTTCGATGCCAAGGCGGACGAGCTGCCCGATATCGAGGAACTGCTCTACTGCGATGACAAACTTCGACTTCCGGACGCCGGCTGAGATGACCGTCCATACCCCGACCCAGCGCTTGCGCGCCGCGCCCACGGCGGACTGGATCGCCGCCATCCGCGGCCGTTTCCCGGTGGAGAGCCATCTCGATGAGGTGCTCACCCGCAAGCTTCAAAACCGTGCTCATCCGGCGGAACACCGCACCGATTTCGACAATCTTGCCGAGCGTCTCGGCGCCTGGCTGCGCCGCGTCACCGGGCAGCCGGATCTGGAACTCGCCCGACTCGCAAGACTTTCCGGCGGCGCATCGAAGGAGCAGTTCACCTTCGATCTGACCTGGCGGCATGACGATGGCGCGCGCGCCACGCGCAAGCTGATTCTGCGCATGGATCCGAGCGAATCCATCGTCGAGACCCACCGCCTGCGGGAAGCGCAGTTGCTGCGCGCCATGTGGGGCGAAGTGCCGGTGCCGGAGGTGCTGTGGGTGGATGCGACGCCCGCGAGCCTGGGCCATCCCTTCCTGATCGCGGGCTTTCTCGAAGGCACGGTGCAACCCGAGGGCGGCAAGAAGGCGAGCGGGCTCGGTATGTATTTCGAGCCGCGCTTGCGCGACGGGCTCAAGGATCAGTTCGTGCGGCACCTGGCGCGCATCCACAGGGTGGATTGGCGGAATCGGGATCTCTCGTCCTACGACCGTCCCGAGCCGGGCACCCTCCAGGGCAACGCTTGGTCGCTGGGGGTGTGGGAGCGGGTCTGGCACGAGGATGTGCTGGAGGAGCATCCCATCATGGAGTACGCCGCGGATTGGCTGAAGCGCAACATGCCGGTGGTGGAGAAGCCGGTGGTGGTGCACGGCGATTACCGCAGCGGCAACTTCATGTACACCGACGATCTGCAGATCAATGCGGTGCTCGACTGGGAGCTGGCCCATATCGGCGATCACCACGAGGATCTGTCCTACACCGCGAGCGAAATCCTGGGCTGCCCGGACGAAAAGGGTACCTTGCTGGTGTCCGGCCTGCTGCCGCGGGCGGAGTTTCTGGCCCGTTATCGGGACCACGGTGGCCTGCCGGTCGATGAAGACAAGCTGTTTTATTTCGACGTCCTCAACGCCTACAAGATGGCCGTGATCGCAGTCGCCACCAGCCTGCGCACCGCCCATGGGCGGCGCACCCATCTGGATGCCATGATGAATCTGCTGAGTGGCTTCGGCTACATCGCGATCTCGAAGTTGCAGCACCTGCTCGACGACGCACCGCGCGCCGCGCAGCGGGATTTGCGGAAGCAATTCGGATGAAGTCCGGATGAAACACCACACCGCGAACCTCGCCCTGCGCCACCGCCCCACGCCGGAGTGGATCGCCGCCCTGCGCGCGCGCTATCCGGTGGAGCCGGCGATCGATGCGGTTTTCACCCGCAAGCTCGGCAAGCGCATCGAGCTGCCGGAACACTCGATGGACTTCAGCGCGCTGCCGGAACGCCTGCGCGCCTTTCTGGCGCGAGAGACCGGGCAGGCCGATCTCAAGGTGGAGCAGGTGGCGCGCCTTTCCGGCGGCGCCTCCAAGGAACAGTTCAGCTTTTTGCTTACCTGGCAGCCGGAGGGCGCCGCGCAACCCGTCACCCAGCGCCTGATGCTGCGCATGGACCCGTCCGAGGCCATCGTCGAGACCCACCGGCTGCGGGAGTGGGAAGTGCTGCGGGCCATGCAGGGTGTGGTACCGGTGCCCGAGGTGCTCTGGCTGGACCCGGAAGGCACGGCGCTGGGTCGCCCGGCCCTGATCGCCGGTTTTGTCGAAGGCACGGTGCGGCCCCCGGGTGCCGACAAGATGAGTGGGGTCGGCATGTATTTCGAGCCGAGTCTGCGCGAAGTGCTGAAGGAACAGTTCGTCGCCATTCTCGCCCGTATTCACAACCTGGACTGGCGGGCGAAATCCCTGCCCAGTTTCGCAGTGCCGGCACCCGGGACCACTCAGGCCGTCGACTGGGCGCTGGGTCTCTGGGAGCGCGCCTGGCACGAGGATACCCTCGACGCCCACCCCATCATGGAGCGCGCGGCGCTCTGGCTGCGGGAAAACCGCCCCGTGGTCGAGCGGCCGGTGCTGGTGCACGGCGATTACCGCAGCGGCAATTTCATGTATGACGATGCGCTGGCCATCAACGCCATCTTCGACTGGGAGCTTGCCTACCTCGGCGATTACCACGACGATCTCGCCTGGGCCAGCCTGGCGTTGTTCAGTTGCCCGGACGAAGCCGGCGCCGGGCTCGCCAGCAGCCTGATGCCGGTGGACGAATTTCTGGACCGCTATGAACAGGTGTCGGGCAATCCGGTGGACCGGCAGCGATTGTTTTACTACCAGGTGTTTTCCTACTACAAGATCTCGGTGATCGCGGTCGCCACCAGCCTGCGCGTCGCCCACGGTCGGCGCACCCACCTCGACGCCATGATGAATTTCGCCAGCGGTCTCGGCTACATCGGCATCTCGGAACTCAACCGGCTCCTCGACCGGACCTGATCGGTCCCGCACGGGCGGCAGCAGCGCGGAAGGCTATAATGCCGACCCCCTCGGGACCGGGTCTCTTTCCCATGTATGCCGCGTTGCGCCGTGCACTTTTCCTGCTGCCGCCCGAGGCCGCGCACGCGTGCGCGCTGGCTGCTTTACAGGTGCGTGCCAGGCTGTTGCCGGTGGCGCCGCCGCTGGTCGCGGCGCCGGTCGAGGTCATGGGACTGCGGTTCCCCAATCGCATTGGCCTGGCGGCCGGCTTCGACAAGGACGGTGTCTGCATCGATGGCCTGGGGAGCCTGGGCTTCGGTTTCATCGAGGTCGGGACGGTGACGCCGCGCGCGCAGCCCGGCAATCCGCGACCGCGGCTGTTTCGCCTGCCGGATCAGCATGCCCTGATCAACCGCATGGGCTTCAACAATAGGGGCGTGGATCATCTGGTGGCGCAACTCGAGCGCCGGCGTTACCCGGGGGTGCTGGGTATCAACATCGGCAAGAACCTCACAACGTCACTGGCGGCGGCGGCGGATGACTATCTGGTGTGCCTGGAGCGGGTTTACCCTCATGCCGACTACATCGCGGTCAATATTTCCTCGCCCAATACGCCGGGGTTGCGCGAACTTCAGTTTGGCGCCTACCTGGATGAACTGCTCGCGCAACTGACGGCGCGACGACAGCAGCTCGCGGAGCGCTGGGGCCGACGCGTGCCGCTGGCGGTCAAGATTGCTCCCGACATGAGTGCGGAGGAACTGCGGCAGGTGGGCAGAATTCTGGTCGCCCAGGGTATCGATGCGGTGATCGCGACCAATACCACGGTTGCGCGGGATGGCGTTGCCGGCGCACCGCACGCGACCGAAGCCGGTGGCTTGAGCGGTGCGCCCCTGCGCGCGCGCAGCACCGAGGTCGTGCGTCTGCTGGCCTCCGAGTTTGGCGCGCAATTACCGGTGATCGCAGTCGGGGGTGTCGAGACGGGCGTTGATGCAGCGGCCAAAATTGCCGCGGGTGCGGTACTGGTGCAGCTCTATACGGGCTTTGTCTACCGCGGTCCTGGGCTGGTCCGCGAGGCCGTCGCGGCGACCGGTCTGGCCGCCGCTTCGACATCTTGAAAGTTATGAGGAATTATCCTTAACTTTTTGAAATCAAAAAGAAACAATCTTCGCCTGAACGGCGCGGAGACTGTAGCCGTCGTATTGGTCGGTACGGCCTTCACGCCAGCCCTGCAGCCAGCTCTGGCCGATTTCAGTAGTGGCGTCATAGGGACAACTGGTGCGTGAGCGGTTGTTGGAGCCGGCTTGATAGCCTTTGGTGAATACGCGTTGAAGGGGGTTGCGCTTGCATCGCTTCATAGACACGAATCTCCAGTCTGGGACGCCATGAAGGCCGCCCGATAGTAAAGGTCGATTCCCTTGATGGGTAGAACAGTTCACCAGATCGATCCCGTGCTGTCGAAGATCAATCTGTCATATGCAGTCTGAACGCTATGCCTTCCTGTAACCAAATGGTCATCTGATGACGGACGCGAGACAGTGGTTTGTGACTTGCCCCCGGGGCATGGAGGCGCTGCTGGCTGCCGAACTCCGTGGACTTGGCGCCGAGGCGGTGAAGGAGTCGGTGTCGGGGGTGGCGATGGCAGGCTCCGTGACACTGGGCTATCGCGCCTGTCTGTGGTCGCGTCTGGCCAACCGGGTACTGCTGATGTTGCTCGAGACCGAGGTCGACGACGGTGACCAGTTGTACCGGGCTGCCGGCGCCGTGGACTGGTCGGCGCATCTTGGCCCGGACACCAGCATCGCCGTGGATTTTATCGGCACCTGGGGTGGCGTTCGCCACACGGTATTCGGTGCCCAGCGCGTCAAGGACGCCATCGTCGATCATTTCCGCGCCATCGATGGCGTGCGTCCAGACGTCGATGTGGCGGACCCCGATATCCGCATCAATGCCCGCTTGCATCGCGGCCGGCTGGCGCTGAGTCTGGATTTTTCCGGCGCCAGCCTGCATCGGCGTGGCTATCGGACGCGGCAATTGACGGCGCCCCTGAAGGAAAATCTCGCCGCGGCATTGCTGCTGCGCGCCGGCTGGCCGGAGATCGCGGCCGCCGGTGGCGAACTGCTCGACCCCCTGTGCGGCAGCGGTACGCTCGTCATCGAAGCAGCCCTGATGGCAGGGGACATTGCACCGGGACTGCTGCGCGAGCGCTTCGGTTTTCATGCCTGGCGGGGGTTTGATGCCGCACTCTGGGACGCGCTGATTGCCGCCGCGGAGGCCCGGCGGGCTGTTGGAATCGACCGCCTGCCGCGCCTCGAAGGGCGCGACTGGGATCCGGCGGCCATCGCCATCAGCCGTGCCAATGCCGAGGCCGCGGGGCTCGGCGACCGCTTGCGGTTCGAGCGCGGGCAGCTGGACGACCTGGGTTCGCACGGAGCGACAGGGCTGGTCATCACCAATCCGCCCTACGGTGAACGCCTCGGCGACGCCCAGGAACTGGTCGCCACCTACCGGGATCTGGGCGCCGCCATCAAACGCCAGTGCGCAGGCTGGCGCGCCGCCATCATCACCGCCAACCCCGATCTCGGCCACGCCCTCGGGCTCAAGGCGGAGCGGCGTTATCAGTTTTACAACGGCGCGCTGGCGAGCCAGCTACTGGTTTGTTCGGTCCACACCGCGGAGCAAGCGGCGGCGGCGCGGGAATTCCACGCAGCGCGGGCCGAACAGCAGCGCGCGGGCATCACCATGCTCGCCAACCGGTTGGTCAAGAATCGCCGCCGACTCGCGCCCTGGGTGAAGCGCGAAGAAATTCAGTGCTATCGGCTCTACGACGCCGATCTGCCGGAGTACGCCGTGGCGATAGACTGCTACGGCGATGCCGTGCACGTGCAGGAATATGCGCCGCCCGCCACGGTGCCCGAGGCCACTGCCCGGCGCCGCCTGGGCGAGGTGGCGGCGGCCATCGCCGAGGTGCTGCAACCGGACCCGAGCCTGGTATTCACCAAGCGCCGCGAGCGTCAGTCCGGGGCCAGTCAGTATCAGCCCTTGGGCGACGGCAGCAATGCCGGTGTGTTCCAGGTGCGGGAAGGGCGCGGGGTATTCGAGGTGGATCTGGCGTCGTACCTCGATACCGGCCTGTTCCTGGACCATCGGCCGGTACGGCGTCTGATTGCCGGGTTGGCTCCGGGCCGGCGTCTGCTCAACCTGTTCTGCTACACCGCCACCGCCACCGTACAGGCGGCCCTGGCCGGCGCCTCCGCCAGTCTCAGCATCGATCTCTCGAATACTTATCTGGACTGGGCCTATCGCAACTTTGTGCTCAACGGCATTGCCGGTGAGCGGCATCGCCTGCTGCGCGCGGATTGCCTGGACTGGCTGCGGACCGCCGAAGAGGAGCATGCCGGTGCTTTCGACTTGATCCTGCTGGATCCGCCGACATTTTCCAATTCCAAGAAAATGACGGACACCCTGGACGTCCAGCGCGATCATCCCCGCCTGATCCGTACGAGCATGGGCCTGCTTGCGCCCGGGGGCACGCTGGTGTTTTCCAATAATTTTCGCCGCTTCCGCCTGGACGCGGAGATCGTCGAGGAGTTTGGCGTCGAGAACGTATCGACGCGCACGCTGGATCCGGACTTCCGGGGCGATGAACGCATTCACCATTGCTGGCTGATCCGGCACCGGGCGCTCCTGTGACTCTGACCACCCTCATTCTCTACACGGGCAGCGGCTGCCACCTGTGCGCGCAGGCGCGCGCCATCGCCGGGCCGGTCGCCGCGCAGGCGGGCTGGTTCCTGGCGGAGGTGTCGATCACCGGCAACGCCGAGCTGACGGCCGCGTACGGGATCCGGATACCCGTGCTGCGCACTCCGGACGGGCGCGAGCTCGGCTGGCCGTTCAGCGCTGGCAAAGTCCGTCGCTGGCTGCTCGCAATGAGCTGACTAACCTTCGGATACCGGATCCGGGTCGGTAGCCTCCGGGCTGTCCACCGGGTCGGGGATCCGGCTGGCCAGTACCTTGTCGATACGCCGGCCGTCGAGATCGACCACTTCGAGGCGCCACTGCTCCCAGACGCCGATGTCGCCGGTGTGCGGCACCCGGCCGAGCAGCCACATCATCAGCCCGCTCAGGGTGTGGTAGTGATTTTTGTCCTCTTCGGGCACCGTCTTGAGGCCGAGGCGATCTTTTAACTCCGGGATGGGAATCATGCCGTCGATCAGCCAGGAACCATCCTCGCGCTGCACTGCCCAGGCCTCGTCCTGATCCCAGGGTTCGAATTCGCCGGTGACCGCTTCGAGGACGTCCTGGAGGGTCGCGAGGCCCTGGACTTCGCCGTATTCGTCAACCACGAAGGCCATCTGGGTGCGCGACAGCCGGAAGTGATCGAGCAGCTCCATTCCGGAGAGCGATTCCGGAACATAGGTGGGCGCTGCCAGGTGCGTATCGATATTGATCGGCTCGCCCCGCAAGATCTGCTGCGCTACCTGCTTGGCGGTGATGATGCCTGCGATGTCGCCGAGGCCGCCGCGACAGACCGGGAACCGGGAGTGATTCGACTCGGTCATGCGCGCCAGATTCTCGTCGCGGGATTTTTCCAGGTCGAGCCACACAATGTCGGCGCGCGGCACCATCAGGGAGCCGACCTGACGCTCGTCGAGGCGAAACACGTTGCGCACCATCTGGCGCTCGTTTTCCTCGATCACTCCCGCCTGGGAGCCTTCATCCAGCAGTGCGTGAATCTCTTCCTCGGTGATGATCGCGGCGCCCGAGTCTTGCTGTCCCATGAGGCGCAGCAGTCCGGCGGTCGACCAGCTGAGCAGATATACAAAGGGTCGCGTGGCCACCGACAGGGCGCGCATCGGCCGTGCGACCAGGCGCGCGATGCCTTCGGGATTGATCTGGGCGATGCGCTTGGGGACCAGCTCGCCGGCGACGATGGAGACGTAGGTGATGACGATGACCACCAGCGCCGTCGCGCCGATCTCGCTGGGGGTTTGCGCCAGGCCGCGATCCTGTAACCAGCGCGCGAGGGGTGCCGCGAGCGCGGCTTCCCCAAAGATACCATTCAGAATGCCGATGGAGGTGATGCCGATCTGCACCGTGGAGAGAAACCGGGTTGGTTCGGAGCCGAGCTCAATGGCGGCGGCGGCGCCCGCGTCACCGTCCTCGGCGAGGCGCGTCAGGCGCGCGCGCCGCGCCGCGATCAGCGCAATTTCGGACATCGCAAAGCCGCCGTTGATCAGGATCAGTACGGCGAGAATCAGGAATTCCATGGTATGGCCATTGGGGGAGGGGTGGCGCCAGCGTGGCCTGGCGCGCGGCGTTCGGGAGGCTGCCCGTTACTGTCCGCGGAGTCTGGCATGGTCAGAGCGGGCGCTGCCGTTCTTGCGGCGACAGAATATGTTCCGTAGTACCCAAACGATGGGCGTAGATTGCCGAGAAGGTAAGCACGTTCTGCACATAGTTACGGGTTTCGACGAACGGAATGGCTTCAATCCAGGCATCGAACGGCAGGCGACCACCGCTTGCGGTGAGCCAGCTGTGGACGCGGCCGGGACCGGCGTTATAGGCAGCAGTGGCAAGGATCCGGTTGTCCTGGAAGCGATCGAGCATGTCGCGATAATAACTGGTTCCGAGCGCGATATTCAGCTCGGGTTCGTACAGCTGGCTCTCGTTGCGGTAGGGAATGTCGTGAGTCCTCGCGACTTCATTCGCCGTCGCCGGCATCAACTGCATCAGACCACGCGCGCCGGTAGGCGAGAGCGCTTCAGTCCGGAAGGCGCTTTCCTGACGCGCGAGTGCCAGCATCAGCTGCACCGGCAGGCGTTGACGCTCCGACTGGGTCTCGAACGGCTCGCGGTGCAACACCGGGAAGCGGGTATCGATTTCGTCCCAGCGGCTCGCTTTCACCATGGCAAGGATCGCCTGATAGTGCCATCCCCAGCGATGGGCAAGATGGCCGGCGGCGAGCCATTCGGTTTCGGTGAGGTTCCGGGTTGCCCGCCACCATTCGCGGGCGGCGTCGAATTCCTGTCCGTGGTAAAGCAGCTCGCGAACCCGCAGCAGCGCGGGCTGCGCCGCCAGGGCGGCGATCCCTGCTTCATCCGGTTTTTCTTCTCTCTGCACAATGGTGTAGCCCTGATCCAGCCAGTCGCAGGCGAGAAAGCCATAGAAACTGCGCTGGGTGGCGAGCTCGGCGAAAGTGGTTGCCGTGCCGGGATCGGATTCGCCCAGGAGTTGCACTGCCCGCGCACGCCAGTAACGCCAGCGCGGCTCCGCCTGAAGGGAGGCCGGCAGTTGATCGATGCCGGCTGCAAGCGCGTGCCAGTCGCCCGCAGCGATATGGCGCCGCAAGTACCATTCATGGAAGCCACTGTCCAGCAAGTCGCCATGGCGCTGAATTTGGGTGACCACTTCGCTGGCGTAGCCCTGATCGTAGAGGGCGCGAACGATTGCGGTTTGCACGCGACTGCGGGTAGCGACGTCGAAAGCGGGATTGCGTTGGTAATACTGCCAATGCTCCAGCGCCCGCGCGGCATCGGTACGGGCGGTACGCTCCAGTGTCTGCGCGATCAGCGCGACAACCTCGGGACTGCGCTCGGGAAGCAAGGTATGGTTGCTCAGCAAGCCAGGGTTCTGATACAGCTGAAGATAGCGTGTGGCCTTGGTGCGGACTGACGCCGAGACAAAGAAGTGTTCCAGGTGGTGCGCCAGACTCAACTGGTTTGCCATTACCGCCTTGGTGTAGCGCTGCCAGGCGACAGTTTCAGTGATGGCTCCGGTGCGGGTCAGCAGCGCAAACAGGCTGTCGCACCCATCAGGCTGGGAGTGACCGACATTCCACAGCGCGAGGCCGACACGGATGGCATCGCGACGCTCACCCACCTGGTAGCGCGCTTCCTGGAATTGGCACTCGAATTCCAGGGTATGAACGGAATCGCGGTAGTACGCGAGAAAATTGCGCCAGTCGTGTTGCGCGTAGAACTCACGCAGCAGGCGGGCGCGCAGGCGGTTGGCAAGGGGCATGTCGCCCAGAGTGTCGAGAAAGCGGTCGATGGCCTCACGCGCTTCGGGGTAAGGGGCGGAGCCGAGGGTTTCATATTCCAGGTAGGGGTACAGCGGATAATCGTGCAGCTCCTCGCGCAGCCGGAAGAATTCAGCCCAGTCGCTGCTGGCAGCGGCCTGTTGCGCGGCGCGATAGGCTGCGCGCTGGGTGTCCAGTTCATCGGCAACCGCAGGCGTGGCGGATAAAAGTTGCGCGAGCCACAGCAGTGCCGGGAACACCAGCAGAGGTGCGCGCCATGCAAAGACCCGGTTGCCGGCGTGGACGCCGCGATTGGCGTACGGTGTCATGGAAATGCCGCTTTCCGGGCTTCTGCCTTCAACTCTTTTGCTCCGGGTTGATGCGTACGGCGAGGACATCGCAGGTCGCGCCGTGCAGCACGCCATTCGCAGTAGAACCGAAAATCAGGGTCAGGCCGTGGCGTCCATAGCTGCCCACTACGGCGAGATCCACGGCGTTTTCGCGAGCGAAGCGATGCATTTCCTGGGCGGGCTGGCCAATCAGAATGTGGCATTGTGCCGCCTCGAAGCCGTTTTCCCGGGCGAGGGCCTGCAATCGCTCGCGGGCCTGATCTTCGAGCCTGACCTGGAGTTCGCCGAGATCCATCGGGATATCGCCGCCATAGGCAAAGGAAAGCGGTTCCTGCACATGGACCAGCGACAGTCGGGCATCGCTTTCCCCAAGCAGCTCGCGTACCCGGCGCATCACTTGTGCTGATTCCGGCGACAGATCGAGGCCCACGAGGACGTGCTTGTAGACTGCCATGACATATCTCCGATGACCCTGATGGGAGTCAGTGTAACTGCTCTATCGGTGCGAGCAATATCGACTGCAAGCGGTGAGTCAGTTCCGGTGGCTGCTGGAACTACGGCTTGACCCCTGCGGGGCCACCCCTTATATATGCACGCGTTCGGCCGCCGGTTGGCGGTTGTTTTTTTATGAGATAAAGCGGGTTTCATGGGTAAATCATTGGTTATAGTGGAATCGCCTGCCAAAGCGAAAACCATCAACAAGTATTTGGGCAAAGACTTTATCGTCAAGTCGAGTGTCGGACATGTCCGTGATCTGCCGATGGGTGGCGGTGCGAAGCAAGCTGTTGAGGGGACGAGGCGGGCCGCTTCCGCGCGTCGCGGGAAGGTCGTTAGCGCCGAGGACAAGGCGCTCATCAAGATCCAAAAAGGCCGCGAGCAACTGGTCCGCCGCATGGGGATAGATCCCGAGCACGGCTGGAAAGCGGACTATCAGGTACTGCCCGGCAAGGAAAAAGTCGTCGAAGACCTGAAAAAGGCCGCCAAATCGGCCGACGCCATCTACCTCGCCACCGACCTTGATCGCGAGGGCGAGGCGATCGCCTGGCATCTGCGGGAAATCATCGGTGGTGCCGATGATCGCTACCGACGCGTGGTGTTCAACGAGATTACCCAGAAAGCGATTCGCGAGGCCTTTGCGCATCCCGGCGAGCTCGACCTCAACCGGGTCAATGCCCAGCAGGCGCGACGTTTTCTCGATCGGGTCGTCGGCTTCATGGTGTCGCCGCTGCTGTGGGAGAAAATCGCCCGCGGATTGTCGGCAGGACGCGTGCAGTCGGTCGCGGTGAAACTGATCGTCGAGCGGGAGCGGGAGATTCAAGCGTTCCAGCCCGAGGAATACTGGACCCTGCACGCGGACCTCGCCAAAGCGGCCGGCGCCCAGGTGCGTTTCGAAGTAAAAAAGGTGGGCGAACAAAACTACCGGCCGATCAACGGCGAGCAGTCCGCGCGCGCGGTTGCCGCCTTGCGCGATGCCGCCTTTCGCGTTGCGGCGCGGGACGACACCCCGACCCAGACCCGGCCATCGGCGCCTTTCATCACCTCGACACTGCAACAGGCGGCGAGCACCCGACTCGGGTTCGGCGTCAAGAAGACCATGACGCTTGCGCAGCGGCTCTACGAGGCCGGCTACATCACTTACATGCGTACCGACTCGACCAATCTCAGCGCCGACGCGGTGGCGGCCTGCCGCAAGCTGATCGAAACCCGCTATGGCAAGGACTATGTGCCCGCGCAGCCCAACAGCTACAGCGCGAAGGCTGGCGCCCAGGAAGCGCACGAGGCGATTCGACCTTCCGCAGTCGAGGTGACGGAAGCCGACTTGCAGGGTGTCGATGACGACGCCAAGAGGCTTTATCAATTGATCTGGCAGCAATTTGTGGCGTGCCAGATGGTGCCGGCCCGCTTTACCAGCACGGGCGTCACCGTGCTGGCCGGCGACTACGAGCTGCGGGCACGGGGCAGGGTAGTGCTGTTCGACGGGTTTTTGCGCGCGCTGCCGGCGCAGCGCAGCAAGGATGACGTCGAGTTACCCGAGCTGACGGTCGGTGAGGTGTTGCGTCTGGTGGAACTGTTGCCGCAACAGCATTTTACCAAGCCTTCGCCGCGCTACACCGAGGCCACCCTGGTGCGTGAGCTGGAAAAACGCGGTATTGGCCGGCCCTCAACCTACGCGGCCATCATCTCCACCATTCAGGAGCGCGGTTACGTGGTCCTGGAGAACCGGCGTTTTCATGCGGAAAAAATCGGCGATATCGTCACCAGTCGTCTGGATGAGAATTTCACCGATCTGATGGATTACGGCTTTACCGCCGCCATGGAGGAACAACTCGATCGAGTCGCCGAAGGTGAACTGGACTGGCGCCAGGTACTCGATGGCTTTTACGCGGGCTTTACGGAGAAGCTGGAGCGCGCGAAAGGGAGTGAGGGCGGCATGCGGCCGAATGCCGCTGTGGACACGGACATTCCCTGCCCCCTGTGTAATCGTCCGATGCAGATTCGCACCGGCAGCACCGGCGTTTTTCTCGGCTGTTCCGGGTATGCATTGCCGCCCAAGGAGCGCTGCAAGGGCACCCGGAACCTGATCCCGGGGGACGAGGCGGTACAGCTCGACGAGGACGACGAGGCCGAATCGCGGCGGTTGTTGAACAAGCGCCGCTGCGTTCGTTGCGACACTGCCATGGACAGTTACCTGATCGATGCCAAAACCAAAATCCATATCTGCGGCGCGAGTCCGGATTGTCCGGGCTACGAGGTGGAAACCGGTAGTTTCCGTCTCAAGGGCTATGAAGGGCCGGTGATCGCGTGCGACAAATGCGGCAGCGAAATGCAGCTCAAGTCTGGTCGCTTTGGCAAGTACTTCGGCTGCACGGCCACTACCTGCGGCAATACCCGCAAGCTGTTGCGCAGCGGGCAGCCGGCGCCGCCGAAGGTGCCGGCCGTTCCCATGCCCGAGCTGCGCTGTCTGAAGGTGGACGATTACTATGTGCTGCGCGACGGTGCCGCCGGTCTGTTCCTCGCGGCGAGTCAGTTTCCCAGGTACCGGGAAACTCGCGCTCCGCTGGTGTCTGAATTGCTTGCGCACCGTGACGACATCGATCCGAAGTATCGGTACCTGCTCGATGCACCGGTGCGCGATCCCTCTGGAAACCCTGCGGTAGTGCGGTTCGGACGCAAGACCGGCGAGCACTATGTACAGACCGAGGTCGACGGCAAGCCGACTGGCTGGCGCGCCGATTTTCGCGATGGCCTGTGGCAGGTTACCGATAAGAGCAAGTGACGGCGGACTCCCCGGCGCCACTGCTCCATGGGTGCTCGGATGCCAATGCCCGGATCGGGCTGCTATACTTGGTGCTCTGACCGCACGAGTGGTGATTGGATGGCTTCCTCTCTCTATGAAATCGTCGAGCTGCCGGATGGCGAATTCGCGTTGCAGCGCTCCGGTGAAGACGGTGAGCCCTTGGTGCGAATCGAGTTTTCCGAGGAGGCCCGGGTTTACCTTCGGGATTCGGGTCTGGATGTGGCGCGGGCGATGATCGATGCGGGGATCGAGGCTATCGAAAATCTCGGGCCGAGCGCCGGGACCGAAGGTGTTGGCATGTCCGGGCGGCATGTGCTCCATTAATTCGCGGGCGATGTATCAAGCCGGCGGTCAATCGGGTGCTTTTGGCAGGTGCATCCGGCGCGGCCGGGATGATGCGCGGGGAGTGTTCAACTTCCGGCCCTTGAGTCCAGAACTCCGCGGAACCCTTTGCCATCCCCGGTTCGTGCTTGTTCTTTTCCGTCGCGCTTAAAGTCCGTCGCGCTTAAAGTTTCGTACGCACCAAACCAACGCTGATGCCTTCGAGGGCGAAGGTGCTGGTGCGGAGATCCACTTCGATCGGCTGGAAATCCGGGTTTTCCGGCAATAGCCGCAGCCGGTGCGGCTCGGAAGTGAACTGTAGCCGCTTGACGGTAACGGCGTCATCGATGCGCGCTACCACGATGCTGCCGTTATCGGCCACCACCGCTTTCGCCACCGCCAGCAGATCGCCATCGCGAATCCCGACGTCGCGCATGCTGTCGCCCTGGATGCGCAGCAGATAATCGGCCGGTGGGCTGAACAGACCGGGATCAACCTGGCAATGACCCTCTAGGCATTCCTCGGCGAGAATTGGGCTGCCCGCGGCGACCCTTCCGACGATGGGAAGTCCGCCGGCTTCCTCGTGCAACCGGATGCCGCGCGACGCTCCGGGTATCATCTGCAGCATGTCCTTGCGCGCCAGCGCGCGCAGATGCTGTTCCGCGGCGTTCGCGGACCGAAAACCGAAGTGATGGGCTATTTCGGCGCGGGTTGGCGGGTAGCCATGCTGGTTCTGATAGGCACCGATGTAATCGAATATTTCACGCTGGCGCTTGGTCAGGATCGCGGTTGGCATCTGAGGGGTGACCGTGGCAATGAACTACTGTGATTATAGTCAGTATCAGCCGTGCAGCAAGGATCGCTGATACGGTGGGCGATCAAGGGATACCGCAAAAAGGGGGTACAGATGGACGAAAGCAAATTACCGGAAGCCTGGCGGGTACTGCGTATCCAGTCGGAATTGGTCGAGGGCATTGAAGCCCTCACCCCATTGCGCCGTGCGGTAACGGTGTTCGGCAGTGCGCGGCTGGGCGAGGGCTCGCATTGGTATGACGTCGCACTCAAGGTGGGTGGACTGCTGGGTTCCGAAGGTATTCCGGTGATAACCGGTGGTGGGCCGGGGATCATGGAGGCCGCCAATCGCGGCTGTTTCAGTACACCGGCGGATGCAGTGGGGCTCAATATCAATCTGCCGGGGGAGCAAATCCCGAACACCTACCAGGACATCGCCCTGACCTTCCGCTATTTCTTCGTGCGCAAGTTCATGTTTGTTAAATATGCGATTGGTTTCGTCATATTCCCGGGTGGTTTCGGCACCATGGATGAATTATTCGAAGCGCTGACCCTGGTCCAGACCGCCAAGGTGAAGCCTTTTCCGATTGTGCTGGTGGGCGCCCAATATTGGCGCGGGCTGCTCGACTGGATGGAGACCACCATGCAGGGCACTGGCTGTATCGGTACGCACGATCTCAATCTGTTTACCTTGGTGGATACCGCCGAAGACGCCGCCGCGGTGATCCTGCATCACGTCCGTATGCTGCAGGCGCAATCCCTCGCCGAATAGCCCGGACGAGGGTGTCCTTGGGAAGCGCTTTAGAAATCCTCATCATCGTCATAGCCCTCGGACTTGCTGTCGTCGAAAGGGTCTTCCCACAGGGGTTCGCGATAGTTGCTGCGGGGACTGTCCGCATCCTCATCGTCGAGGTATTCGATTTCGCGCAGATCGTCCGGAGGTTCGGCGGGCAGCAGGATCATTTGGCGCCAGGTGTCAAAGTCAATCTCGCTGATATCGCCATCGACATATTGTATGGCGATGGTGTCGCTGTCTTCATCGACAGCCACAACTTCAAAGATTTCGTCTTCGCTGACGTCCTGGTACCACTTGCTGATGACGGGGCGGCGCTTGGCCATGGCGACGGGCTCCTTGATTTGTTCTTGTGAATCAAACTACCACTGCGAGGATAGTTTGGTGACATGTGGTCGGTCGCAGCTTCGTGTCGGGGTGACCGTGCACGGCGCAGTCGCCGGGATCAAGGGTTATCATAACCGCATGACTGGCGAGGTAAAGAGCGACCAACCGTGAGATGTAGCGTCCTGTTCCTGGTGTTCGGTATTTTTGAAGTCGGCGATCTGTCCAGCAAGTCCCGGTGTCTGCGCAGCGCGATGCGTCCTTGTCAGCCCTGGATGACGCTGTGGTTACCGGCGCGGCAATTGGATGACCTCTCGTGATCGCCGTGCCTGGCCCCGTGATGCTTGATCTCGACGGCTTGATGCTGACATCGGAAGAGCGGGATCTGCTGTGGAACCCCGGAGTTGGCGGGGTGATCTTTTTTGCGCGCAACATTGTTTCCCGCGGGCAGTTCATCGATCTTGTCGCCGAAGTGCGTGCGCTGCGTCCAGAATTGCTGCTGGCCGTGGATCAGGAGGGCGGCCGGGTGCAGCGCCTTCGCGACGGCTTTAGCGCATTGCCGGCGATGCAGCGTCTGGGAGAGGTCGTGGCGCGCGATCCGGCGCGGGGCGAGTGGTTGTGTCGGGAAACCGGCTGGCTGCTGGCCAGTGAGGTACTGGCGTCCGGACTCGATTTCAGCTTTGCGCCCGTGCTCGACCTCGACCGGGATCATTGCGCGGTGATTGCCGAGCGGGCGTTTCATGCGACACCGGAAATCGCCATTATCGCGCTGCGGGCCCTCATCGCCGGCATGCATGAGGCCGGCATGGCGGTGACGGGCAAGCATTTTCCGGGTCATGGGGGGGTGCGAGGCGACAGCCATCTGGAGACGCCTCGCGATGGGCGGTCGCTGGCGATGTTGCGTGCCCACGATCTGCGACCTTTTGCCGAGCTTGTCGATGAGCTCGATGCCGTGATGCCGGCTCACATCGTTTACAGCGAAATCGATCAGCGCCCGGCGGGATTCTCTCCCTTCTGGATACAGGATTTCCTGCGTGGTGAATTGGGCTTCAGCGGTGTCGTATTCAGCGACGATCTGGCCATGAAGGGCGCCGATCTGATGGGTGGATACCCCGAAAAGGCGCGCGTGGCACTGGCGGCCGGTTGCGACATGTTGCTGGTATGTAATGACCGCGCTGGTGCGCTAGAGGTACTGGCGGCGCTGGAATCCGCGGATGTCAGGGTGTCGCCGCAGCTGGCGACGATGCGGGCACGGCGCCGCCCCGACTGGGCTTCGCTCGAGGGCGATGCCCGTCGCGACACGATTCGCGCCGCATTGGCGGTCTGCTGAGGGTGGTGCGGTGAATGCTCGAATTGCGATAATCGGCGGCAGTGGTCTCCAGACGCTTCCCGGATTCAGGCAAATGGAGCACATTAGGGTAACGACGGCTTGGGGCGCCCCTTCGGCTCCTGTCCAATATGGAATGCTGGATGGGACAGAGCTGTTGTTTCTGCCGCGGCATGGCGGCGAGCGCGCCATCCCGCCCCACAAAGTGAACTACCGCGCCAATGTCGCGGCCCTGACAGAGCTGGGTGCCCGGCAAGTGTTTGCCTTCAATGCGGCCGGCGGCATCGGCGCTGATTTTCCCGCCGGAACGCTGGCGGTTCCCGATCAGATCATCGATTACACCTGGGGTCGTGAGCACAGTTTCTGGGAGGACGACACCGGCGAACTGCTGCACGTGGAT
Source organism: uncultured Gammaproteobacteria bacterium (assembly GCA_963708735.1). GTDB lineage: Bacteria > Pseudomonadota > Gammaproteobacteria > Pseudomonadales > Porticoccaceae > JAGPUQ01. The sequence continues at coordinate 60,873 of CAVPTW010000004.1, read as the reverse complement.
TTCACCCAGCCCTATGATGGCGGGGCCCGGGAGTATTTGCTGCGCGGCGCGCGCGCCGCCGGTGTGCCCGTGGTGCCGCATGGCGTGTACGCCGCCACACAGGGGCCGCGGCTGGAATCCGCCGCCGAAATTCGTCGCTTGCGACAGGATGGCTGCGATCTGGTGGGCATGACGGGGATGCCGGAAGCCGCGTTGGCGCGCGAAAAAAATCTCGCCTACGCGAGTCTCGTGCTAGTGGTCAACGTGGCGGCCGGTATTTCGGCGGCCGAGATCACCATGGCCGATATCCGCGCGGTGATGGCGCGCGAAATTCCCCGCGCGGTACATGCACTGGCCGCCGCGGCGGCCTGTGCCGCCAGTGAACACCCGACACCGTGATCGTGCCGGAGATCGCACCGGAATGGGGTCTCGGTGGCCTGGCGCTCAGTGCGTTCCTGTCGGCGACGCTGCTCCCGGGAGGTTCCGAGATTCTGCTCGTACTCCTGGCCCGGCAACAGGCGTGGACGCCCGCGACCCTGCTGTGGACTGCCGCGCTGGCCAATACCCTGGGAGGCCTGTCGACCTATGGTCTCGGTCGTCTGGCGGTTGCGGGGCACGTGCCGACGAACCGGGGCATCGTTGACCTCCAGGCGCTTGCGCGTGTGCGACGCTGGGGTTATCCGGCGCTGTTGTTCTCCTGGCTGCCGCTTGTCGGCGATGGACTTTGTCTTGCCGCGGGATGGCTGAAGATGCGGGTGCCGACTACGGCGCTGATCCTCTTCACGGGCAAATTTGCACGTTATGGCGCGGTGCTTTGGCTGGCTATCTGAATTCAAGTTTGCGGAATTTCGCGTCCAGGTCCGTGGTTCGAAGCGGGGGCTGGTCGGGTCTGACCCTTTGTTACGGGTTGTTGGTCGCCCTCGTGGTGGCAGGCGTTGGCTGGATCTACCTCGAGTTCACTTACCGTGGAGACTATCTGCGCGCCAGCGACTATGACTATCCCCCTGACTACCGCCCGGCGTGCCTTGGTGGATTGGGCGCGGCCGCGGATCACGAGCGAGCGACAACGGCGGCGGGGCTGCATTTTTCGGTGACGACGCCACGCAACTATCGCGCCGATTTTGCGCATCCCCTGCTTGTTGTGTGGGCGCCGTCCGGTTTGAGCGAACAATTTTCGGAGCGCTTTACCGGCCTTACCGGGGCCGCCACTGAGCATGGTTTCATCGTGCTATACAGCCGCAGCGTGCCGCTGGGCGAGAAGGCGTTGCGCGCGCTCGCCGAGATCCCGGCCGCGGCAATAGCCAGATGGTGCATTGATCCCGCGCGCATCGCTTACACCGGCCATTCCGACGGTGGCACGGTGAGCAATGCGCTCGCGGTGCTGCCCGGGCTTGGCCTGCACCCGGCGGTGATCGCGCCGAGTGCCATGGGCATGCAGGAGCAGGATATGGTCACCTTTGCTTGCCCTGGGCCCACGCCGGTGATGCTGATGCACAACAAGGACGACCATCATTTCCCGGATTATGGCGTCGGTGTCGCGACCTGGTGGGCTCGCTGCAACGGTTGCTCGGCCAACCTTGAGGCTTCCGGGTTTCCCGACTGCGAAGCCTTTTCGGGCTGTACCGTGCCGACACTGCTTTGCCGTGCTCCGGGAGGACATGCGCATTGGCCGGGGTTTGAACATCGGGTGATCGAGTTTATCGATGGAGTACTGCCGCGCTGAGCGAAGCTCCGCGAAGGTGCGACCGCGGCGCTTTCAGTGTTCGTCCCGAACCGGACGCTGCCGCAAGACGAGCTTGCGGTGGACATCGCGCATCCGGTCGTGGCGCTTCATTCCGCTCAAAAGATCGTTGATTTCCTCTCCGTCAAGCGAGTTGCGGACAAGCAATCGCAGCGCAATCCGGTCCAGGTAAAGCTGGTTATCGGCGCTCTGGATAACCCGGTTGGCATCGGCGGCAAGACCGTCGAGAGTGCTGGCGTCCTTGTGGCTCAGATCAACGTCCGCAAGCTCCTCGTATTCCAGTCGTAACCGTTCGAGAGATAACAGCGAACGGACCGCCAGCTGATAGTCGTAACCGCCGTCTATCTGATTAAACGCAACGCCCTGGTACAAAGCCTGTGCGGCCGGGCCACCAAACAGGATGCGCACGGTCGAGAGCGTCTGTTCCAGCGCCTCGGGCCATAACCGGCGGGGATTTCCCGGGCGCTGCATCAGGGACGCCAGCGCGTGATTGGGTTCAAAGTGGACGTGGCTGGGTTCCGTGGTGACGTCCTGCTCTGCGACCGTTGCCCGCAGCACGTCGCGGGAGTAGTGATAGCAGACGAGGACATGGCCCGCCTCGTGATAGGCGATAGCCTCCCGTGAAATTTTTGCGGGAGCGCCGCGCGGACGCAGCAGGTGTTCGATATTGGGTATACGCACTTTTGACACCGGATGGTCCTCCAGAGCCGCGCCCTGCCTGGTGAATACCTCAGGTTCCATGTTTTTCCGTTCGTCGTGAAATTGCAAGCCCGTGCACGGGCGGCGCTGGGTGGCAGGGTTGCTAAAGGCGCCGCAGTGACTCTATGCTGCCGCGGATCAGATTGGCGGCGTCAATTCGCCGCTGTCCGGCTGCCTAAGTGTGCGCTCCATGCGCAACAACTCAACCAAAAGCAGGAAACGAGCAGATGATCAATTACATCACTTTGGGAACCAATGATCTCGACCGGGCTGGTAAGTTTTATGATGAATTGCTGGCGGTGGTCGGCGGCAAACGGGCTCTGACGACCGACAGATCCATAGGCTGGGTGGGGCCCAAGGGCGCACCCATGTTGATGGTAATGAAACCGTTTGACGGCAAACCGGCAACCCCCGGCAATGGCGTCATGGTGGCGCTAACCGCCAGCTCCCCCGAGCAGGTTGCCGCAATTCACGCCAAAGCTCTGGCGCTGGGGGGGACCGATGAGGGAGCACCTGGACCGCGTGGCGAGGGAGCATTCCACTGCGGTTATTTTCGCGATCTCGACGGCAACAAATTCAACGCGTTTTTCATGAAGCGTTGAACGATAAGCCCACACCCTGTATGGGCAGGCGATGCCAGGACCACATCGCAGGGGGAGATCGATTCGTCCCGGTCGTTGGGATACCGACGCCCACTTGTCGCTCCCAGGTGAGGACGGCGTCGGCACCCGGTGGTGCGGCGGTGCAAAACCCTGTAATCTCGAGCCGCAAGCCATTTGCGGCGCGGGTGTTCTGCCCTTCGCCGTTGGTGTCGGGCGGGACATCCTGCCCGGGACCACGTAGGGTCTTGGGACCCGCTGACGCATGATGGCGTGCACTTGATTCGGATTCGCATCGGAGCTTTAAAAATGTCCACGGCAACTGGCATCGTCAAGTGGTTCAACGCTGACAAGGGATATGGATTTATCGCGCAGGAAAATGGTCCTGACGTGTTCGTGCATTTTCGCGCAATCGTTTCGGACGGTTACAAGACGCTGAAAGAAGGCCAGAAGGTCTCTTTCGAAGTTACTCAGGGCCAGAAGGGCCCGCAGGCGGAGAAAGTCGTACCCCTTTAACGACTTGCCTCGGTAGGTTATCGGAAGGTCGTCGTGAGTGACGCCAGTTGCAGTGCGCGGGAAGTGCAATGATCTAGCAACGCCAGGGCAGGCGAGCGTGGTGTAAATCACGCATACGCAAACAGGTGGACTCCGGGCCTTCAGCGCCTTCGCGTCGCCAGTACGCGGGGTTTTCGTTTATCCTACGATGGGCAGGTTACGCACTCGGCTGGGCCCAAGAAACGTCGCAAGAACCTCAGCTGCGAGGCGCACGGCGGATAGTAGGCAAGGCACCCAACGCAGCCGGTGGCGAACGCGGTAGTTTTGCAACAGCCAGCTACGGGCGACGATTTTTGGCAGCCATCAAATAGTCCACGAGCATCTGGTATTCCTGGCTCCGGGGACTCTGCTTGCGCCAGACCAGGTCGATCGAGCGGGAGACCTCCCTGCCGTCGAACGCCCGTATATCAATATTCTGCAACCCTGAGATAATCCCGCTGTCTATGGCCATGCGCGGCAGCAGTGTCACGCCTATGCCGTTCGCCACCATGGGCACCAGCGTGTGCAAACTGGTGGCTTCGAACGCCAGGGATATCTGGGTACTTTGCAGCTTGCAGGCCTCCAGCGCCTGATCGCGCAGGCAGTGGCCCTGTTCCAGCAGCAAAATATCGTGGCCCTTGAGGTCCCTTGTCCGCAGTTGATGAACCTTGCCGAGAGGATGGCGCGCGGGATAAGCCAGCACAAAAGGATCATCGAACAGGTGATGGGTCGTGACATTGGTCATGGGATATGGGAGCGCCATCAGCAGCAGATCGAGTTCGCCCTGGTGGAGCAGATTGACCAGCTTCTCGGACAGGTCTTCGCGGATAAGCAGCTGAAATTCGGGATGATCCCGACGCAGCGCCGCCAGCGCGGTGGGCAGCAGGAAAGGCGCAATCGTCGGTATGACGCCCAGGCGGATCGGACGATTGAAAGGTGCGAGCGCAGCGGCGGCTTCCTCGATGAGGGCTTCCACTTCAGTCAATATCTGGCGCGAACGGCGGACGACCATGATCCCGATCGGGGTCAGCAGCACCCTCTTGTGGCTGCGCTCGATGAGCGCGATGCCAAGCGCAGCCTCCAACTCCTGGATGCCAGCGCTGAGCGTGGACTGGGTGACATGACAGGCCTTGGCGGCATTGCCGAAATGGTGTTCGTCGGCGACCGCACAGAGGTACTTCAGCTGTCGGAGCGTGGGCTTTTGAGCCATCGAATATGTCGATCAATAACGTCAAAAAAATTAACTTTACCGATTGTAGGATAGCGACTATGGTGGACGCAAGTTCCGTCGGGAACTGTCGACATCCGGTGGCAGAAGTGCGCCATCAATCACCCCCAACCGGCATCAGGAGAACTTCCATGGCACTGAAAGGCACCAAAACCGAAAAAAATCTGAAGGACGCCTTTGCGGGCGAATCTCAAGCCAATCGTCGTTACCTGTATTTTGCAGCCAAGGCAGACGTCGAAGGCTATAACGATGTGGCTGCGGTATTCCGTTCCACCGCGGAAGGTGAAACCGGTCATGCGCACGGGCACCTCGAGTATCTGGAAGAAACCGGTGACCCGGCGACCGGTCTGCCGATCGGCGGCACCGCTGACAACCTGAGAGCTGCCATCGCGGGCGAGACCCACGAATATACCGACATGTATCCCGGTATGGCGAAAACCGCGCGTGATGAAGGCCTGAGCGAAGTGGCCGACTGGATGGAAACCCTGGCCAAGGCGGAGCGCAGTCATGCCAACCGCTTCCAGAAAGCTCTGGATACGCTGGGTTCCTGATTGCCGGCAAGCGGCTCCGGCGTTCGCGCCGGAGCCTTTTCAATGCTCCGCTTCAATTCTCCGCCGGCAATGTGCCGGCATCGGTACCCTTCCGAGCAGTCCGGGAAGGGACTCAGACAAATCCGTTTCAGGGCTTCCCAATGAGCAACGAATCCGGGGTTGGCGAAGGTAGTCTCGGGGCTCCGATGCGGCATGCCCTCGACTGGCAATCGCCCGCATTCTGGGATCGTGACAGCCTCGATACCGAGCTGGAACGGGTTTACGACATCTGCCACGGCTGCCGCCGCTGCGTGAGCCTGTGCGAATCCTTTCCAACGTTGTTTGATCTTGTCGATTCCTCCGAGACGATGGAAGTCGATGGCGTGGCAAAGGGCGATTACCACAAGGTCGTCGATCAATGCTATCTGTGCGACCTCTGTTACATGACCAAATGCCCCTATGTGCCGCCCCATGAGTGGAATGTGGATTTTCCGCACCTCATGTTGCGCGCCAAGGCGGTCAATTTTCGTGAGCAGGGCGCTTCCTTTCGGGATAGAACTCTGACCAGTACAGATCGGATCGGCAAACTGGCAAGCATTCCTCTGATAGATGTGACGGTGAATGCGCTGAATCGCAACGCCGGCTTCCGTCGGATTTTCGAAACGGCCTTTGGTGTGCACAAGGACGCGCCGGTCCCCGAATATCACAGCAGAACCCTGCGCAAAAAAGTGAAATCGCTTGCCAAGAGCATTCCGGCGCAGCGCGCGGGCCGCACCACGGGCAAGGTGGCGCTCTATGCCACCTGCTACGGAAACTACAACAGCCCGGATCTGGGCGAGGATTTTTACGCAGTATTCCAACATAACGGCATCCATATCGAACTGGTGCCCCGCGAACGCTGCTGCGGCATGCCCAAGCTCGAACTCGGCGATCTCGACAGTGTCAAACGCGCTCGCGGGGCAAATATTCCGGTACTTGCCAAGCTCGTCGACGAAGGTTTCGACCTGATTGCACCAGTGCCGTCCTGCGTGCTGATGTACAAGCAGGAGTTGCCCCTGATGTACCCGGACGACCCGGATGTCCAAAAAGTCCGGAACGCGTTTTTTGATCCCTTCGAATACCTGTTTTTGCGTCACAAGGAAGGTATGTTCAACACCGAGTTCAAACAGGGTCTGGGTGATATCGGCTATCACGTGGCCTGTCATTTGCGGGTGCAAAACATCGGCATGAAGACCCGGGATATCCTGGCACTGATACCGGATACCAGGGTCCATCCGCAAGCGCGCTGTTCAGGCCACGATGGCACCTACGCAGTGAAGCGCGAGACCCATGCCAACGCCGTCAAGATCGGCCGCCCGGTAGCGCGCAAAATCAATGAGCTTAAACCGGCGCATTTTTCCAGCGACTGCCCCATGGCCGCCGCCCACATCGCGGATCTCGCGGAACGCGAGGAAAAACCTGAGCATCCCATGACGCTGTTGCGCATGGCATACGGACTTTAGGGGGCGATCGATGCAGAAGCTGAAACGAAGCGACTTGTGGCCGTTGGAACAGTATGCGGAACGACGTCCGGAGTTTCGCCGCCAGGTGCTGGAGCACAAGCGCACGCGACAGGTAGGGCTCGGACCGCATGCGCGGGTCTATTTCGAAGACCGGCTGACCGTTCAGTATCAGATCCAGGAAATGCTGCGGATAGAACGCATTTTTGAGCCTGCCGGGATTCAGAATGAACTTGACGCCTACAATCCGCTGGTGCCGGATGGCAGCAACTGGAAGGCGACCTTCATGATTGAATACGAAGACGCCGGAGAGCGACAGGCCGCGTTGGAGCAGTTATCCGGGATCGAAGACCGGGTTTGGCTACAGATTGCCGGTAACGAAAGGATCTATCCGATCGCGGACGAGGACATTGAGCGCGAACGGGACGGCAAAACGTCGGCGGTGCATTTTCTGCGCTATGAAATCCCGCCGGTGGCGAGCGCGGCCCTGCACGCGGGGGCCGGTATTACCATGGGTATCGATCATCCGAACTGCATGATTGAATCTGTCGTTGTTCCACGCGAAGTAGTGGCATCCTTGCGCAACGACCTGGATCCGGTTTGAGGCGTGCGGCAGTAGTGTCCGCGCATGCCGAGCTGAGAGTTCCCGTCGCGGGGTACCGTCACGGACGGGAATTCCGCAGCAGGCGCGGTGCGCGATAAGGGGTTCTGGGTTCCCTATCCGCCGGCAGCGGATGGAGATCGTCGTCATCCATACGGGGTCCGTGACCGCGATAGTGCCCTGGTGGGACGCCATGATGATGACGGTCGCGGTTGCCGTGGATATCGATATCGAACGGCACACCCTGATGCGGGTGGATATAACGGTTGTAACCGGGATAGCCCAGGATCTGCGGCGCATAACCCGTGGATTCTGACCCATAGTCCGGACCGGGTATCGCGGGAGGTGGCAAGGCGGGCAGCGGTCGGGCGTCGGCTTGCGCTTTCTCGCGCAGCAAGCGGTCGTCACGCAAGCGGTTGGTGGTCTCCACGATGTTGTTGATGCGCTTTTGCTGTTCTTCTTCCGAGATCGTGGGATCCGGCGCGGTAACGCCCATATCCTCGACCACAATGGCCCCGGGGGTAGGCTTATCGCCGTAGGTAACCCGCCCTTTGGCATCCGTCGATTTGTAAATCTGGGTTTCCGCCCATGTCCACGAGCCCTGGAGCGCCAACAGGAGCGCGAGCGACTCCAGAATGCCCGCCCGCCCGCCGTCCACATTCTTGAGTTGCATCACCGGATTCTCCAGGTGTTTGCTTCGTCGCCACTGAGACCAGCCGTGTGCAGAAAAGACAGCAAACGGTTGTCGGACCAGATGCCGGTCGTCCTCTATTTTCCTCAGTGCTGATCCCAAAGAAAAGGTCTTCGCGACCGGATCTCTTTTTGAGGTCTCTGATAGTCCCGCTGGTTGTGGATAACCTTGCTTATGGGATTAGACTAAACTCAGGGAGCCGCTGATCGAGAGGCACTGATTGTGCGGCGATCCGGCGCGCGCAGATGTTGCGTTCGTCTGAAGTTGAAGCAATCGGGAGAGCGACAATGGAACGACATTTTTTTGCCAGCGACAGCCTTCAGGATCTTGAGGTTCTGGAAATGGAGCTCGAACAACTGGGGGTCGTGACACCACAGATTCATGTACTGAGCAATCTCGATAGTGAAGTGGCGCATCACCGGCTGCATGAGGTGAGCAGTCTGATGCGTACCGATGTCATTCGCAAAGGTCTGGTCGGGGCGTTGTGCGGGATTCTGGGCGGCGCGGCGGTATTGGTGATTGCGTCAACGTCTGGTCTCGCAGCTCAGTTTGGCTGGATTCCCTTTGTCTTTCTGGCGGTGGTTGTGTTGGGGTTTTGCACTTGGGAAGCAGGCTTTCTGGGCTTTCAGTTGCCCAATATGCGGTTTCGTCCTTTTCAAAAAGTGCTTGACGAGGGACGACATATCTTTTTTGTCGACTTGCGCGCCGATCAGCGGTCACTTCTGACCGATGTCCTGTCCCGGCATCAGGGGCTCCAGATGCTCGGCACGGGCCAGGGCACACCTTGGTGGCTGATTTCCCTGCAAGACAAATTCCATCGGTTTGTGCGTTGGGCACCTTGATATCCTGAACCGTGGCGCTTCGCCAGCTTTTTGACAGAGGCTGGCGAGGCGGTTTTACCGCGGCAGCACAGGCCTAAGCGCTTGCTCAATGTCTCCGTGGCGCCGGCTTGGCCGTGGCAGCTTGTTGGTTTCTTCGCGTGCCTTGGCCTGCAAGGCGCCCGCAGCTGTAGCGCCCCCCCTGCGCAATACCGGGAAAGTCCCGGCGATCGCGCCGCCCCCTGTACCCATAGCGCCAGTGCTTGGCATGCTTGGCGTCGGCAGATGCGGGGCAAGGTCGCGTTACAGCAAGCAAACACACCGAGGGGAACACGCGGCAACTGGCCATCAACTGCGCCGGTTTCGGCTACCATGGCGCGCTTTCCGGCCGCCATGATTCAACGACGAGAGATTGCCTATGTATCTGACGCAGGGGTTGCGACGTTGTGCCGAGCGCAACCCGGAGCGGCTCGCGCTGGCGGGGGGAGGCCGCCGGTGGAGCTGGCGTGAATTCAACGATCGGGTCGCGCGGTTGGCGGGTGGGTTGGTGGCCATGGGGCTGCGGCCCAACGACCGGGTCGCGATCCTCTCCCACAACGGCCCCGAATACTTCGAGTTCAGCTACGGCGTGCCCTGGGCGGGCGGGGTGATCGTACCCCTGAACAACAAGCTTACCGCCGCTGATCTGGTGTACATCCTGAATCATTCGGGCACCCGGTTTCTGCTCGCCGACGAGGATTTCCGCGTGTTGATAGAAGATTTTTCCGGGCAACTGGAGTCGGTGGAGAAAACCCTTTATTTCGCGCCGGGCCGGGATGACAGCGCCTACGAAAACCTGATCGCCTCAGTGTCGCCCCGCGATGATCAACTGCGCGGCTACGAGGATATGGCGGGTATTTTCTACACCAGCGGCACCACCGGGCGGCCCAAGGGCGTGATGCTCAGCCATCGCAATCTGCTCTGGAACGCCATGAGCGGCATCATCAACTATGGTCTCAGCGAGGAGACGGTCTATCTCCACGCCACGCCGCTGTTCCACGCCGCCGGTGGCTCGCGGGTATTCACCATGGTGACCGCCGGCGTTACCAACATCATTCTCCCGCGCTTTGATGTTCAGGCATTATTGGCAGCCATTGAACGGCATCGTGTCACCAGCCTGCTGCTGGTGCCCACCATGATCAACCGGCTGGTGAACGATCCTGCACTAGGCGATTACGATCTGTCGAGTCTGCGCACCATCGCCTACGGGGCTTCGCCCATGCCCCAGTCGGTGCTCGCGGACGCCTTGCAGAAGCTTCCCGGTGTCGGCTTTTGCCAGGCCTATGGCATGACCGAGCTGTCGCCGGCGGCGACCTTTCTCGACACGCGCTATCACGTTCTCGAGGGTCCGGACGCTGGACGTCTGCGCTCCTGCGGACGCGCGGTATGGGGCGCTGACGTGCGCATCGTGGACCAGCAGGATCATCCGGTACCGGTCGGCGAAGTCGGTGAGATTGTCGTGCGCGGACCCATGGTGATGCAGGGCTACTGGCGCGATCCGGAGGCGACCGCAAAAGCCGTGCGCGAGGGCTGGATGCATACCGGTGATGCCGGCTACCGGGACGCCGACGGCTTTTTCTACATCGTCGATCGCATCAAGGACATGGTGATCACCGGCGGCGTCAATGTCGCGTCGGTGGTGGTGGAGGATTGCATTCACGAGCTGGAAGCGGTGGGAGAATGCGCGGTGTTCGGCATTCCCCATCCGGACTGGGTGGAGGCGGTACATGCGGTGGTGGTGCCTCGTGCGGGCGCCGCGTTGACGGGGGAGGAGGTCATCGCCCATTGCCGCGCGCGGCTCGCCGCCTATCAGTGTCCGCGCTCGGTCGAGATCCGAGTCCACCCGCTGCCCATTTCCGGCACCGGCAAGATCATGAAAAACGAACTGCGGAAACCCTTTTGGCAGAGTTCCGGCACCTGAGCGTTGTGCTCCGGCTCCCGGTGCAGGGAGCCAGACCGTCCTGACTTTCGATCAGTGCTGTCCGATCGGCGTGCGCAGCACCAGACCATCCAGTTCCGGTGCGGCCTTGAGCTGGCACGCCAGGCGGGAATTGGCTTCGCGCCCTTCCGCCAGGTTCAGCATCGCATCCTCCATGCTTTCCATGGGCGCCAGCTTGGCGATCCAGGCGTCATCGACAAAGACATGGCAGGTGGCACAGGCGCACACGCCACCGCAGTCGCCATCGATGCCCGGGACCAGATTGCTGACCGCTGCTTCCATCAGTGACATGCCTTCCTCGACGTCCACGACGCGCTGGGTACCGTTGTGCTCGATATAAGTGACTTTTATCACGCTGAAACTCCTTTGATGGGCAGGATTTGTTGAGTGCCCGCGGCAAGCCGCGGACGGTGTGGGTTCAGGCCAGCAGGTCTTTTACCGGTACGGCATCATCGGCGAGACGGGTCGTATCCACAGTGCCCTGGCGCGGAATCAGGGTTCGTGCGAGGATGAATTCCGCCGGCCGGTTGATGGCATCGACTGCCAGCAGACGGTTGGCCTGGAAGTAGAAAACCGCAAATGAGCGGGTTGCCGGATCGCCTCGCACCACGACACTGTCGTAGCCGCGGTTGATGCCCGCGGTCTGCAACTTGATGTCGTACTGGTCGGACCAGAACCAGGGCACCTGGGCGTAGGGTTTGTGTTTGCCGGCCATGGTGGCCGCCGCGGTCTTCGCCTGTTCGATGGCGTTGTGCACCGATTCCAGCCGGAAGCGGCAGCCGTAGATCGCGTTGGGGTGATTGGCGCAGTCCCCCGCGGCCAGGATGTCGGCGGCCGAAGTATTGCCCAGTTCGTCCACCAAGATACCGTTGTCGCAGGCGATGCCGGCGTTCTGGGCCAGCTCTACATTGGGCAGCAGCCCGATGCCGGCGAGTACCAGTTCCGCGTCGAGATGCTCTCCGCCTCCGGTGATGACCCGCGCCAGGTCGGCGCTGCCGTCGATACGGGCGACGGTAGTGTTGCAACGAATTTCGACGCCGGCCTCGGCGTGGACGCGCTGGAAAAACTCCGACACCTCCGGGCTGGTGACCCGCGCCAGCGCCCTGGGGGCGGCCTCCAGCACCGTGACCCGGAGGCCGTGCTTGGCGGCAACCGCAGCGACTTCGAGGCCGATATAACCGGCGCCGATGATCACCAGCCGTGCACCCGCGGCGAACCTGGGGCGCATCTGATCCACATCTGCCACGGTCCGCAGGTAATGCAACCGCGGATGGTCGGCCCCCGGGCAGTCGAGTTGGCGTGGTCGACCGCCGGTGGCGAGCAGCAGCTGGTCGAACGCCAGTTGCTGTCCATCGTCCAGCGTCAAACGTTTAGCCTGCGCATCCAGAGTGGTAGCCGCGACACCCAGCACGGGTTCGACGTCGGCCTGCCGGTAAAACGCCTCCGGTTTGATAAGCAGGCGTTCCCTGGGCAGTTCGCCGGCCAGAAACGCCTTGGACAGCGGCGGACGCTGGTAGGGCAGCAGCGGCTCGGCCCCAATCAGCAGAATGCGGCCGCCGAAGCCTTCCTGGCGCAGGCTGACAGCCGCCTGCGCGCCGGCCTGGCCGCCGCCGAGAACGAGCGCGGTCTCAGTCATGAATTGCGCTCCGTTCAGGCGTTGATGCGGACCGGCATCGATTTGTAATTGCGAATGGCGTAGGTCGTCGCGCGCTCGGGTTGGGCCACCACCTCGATCTGGCCCGGCTCGGGCCAGCGCTTGATGGCCTCTTCCCAGAGGATTTTCAATTGCAGTTCGGCGAGCCGGTTGCCGACGCAGCGGTGAATGCCGAAACCGAATGACAGATGCTGGCGCGGTCGGGGCCGGTCGATGATCAACTCCTCGGCATTTTCGATCACTTCCTCGTCACGGTTGCCCGAGTAGTACCACATCACCAGTTTTTCGCCCTTGCGGATGATCTTGCCGCCGAGTTCTGCATCCTCGAGTGCGGTGCGCCGCATGCTCATTACCGGCGTCTGCCAGCGGATGATCTCCGGAATCAGGGATTCGACCAGCTTGGGATTGGCGCACAGCTTGCGATACTGTTCCGGGTAGGTGTTGAGCGCCAGCAGGCCGCCTGTCATCGAGTTGCGGGTGGTGTCGTTGCCGCCGACGATCAACAGGATCAGGGTGCCCAGGAACTCCTGCGGCGGCATGTTCCGGAACGCTTCGGAGTGGGCCAGCATGGAGATGAGGTCGGGGCGCGGTTCGGCGTTCACCCGTTCGTTCCACATGCGGGAGAAATAGGCGGCGCATTCCTGGAGCTCACCCATGCCAGCGGCGCGCTCGGCGGCGGACACATAGCCGGTCATGGCGGTCGCGGTGTCGGACCAGTGGGTGAGTTTGCGGCGCTCTGCCCAAGGGAAATCGAACAGGGTTGCCAGCATCTGGGTGGTCAGCTCGATGGAAACCCGATCCACCCAGTCGAAGGTCTGGTTCAGCGGCAAGGCGTCCAGGGTCTCGCCGGTACGTTCGCGGATGCCCTCGGCGAATTTGGCCAGATTCTCCGGACCGACCGCCGGCGAGACCACCGCGCGCTGGACGTCGTGCTTGGGCGGGTCCATGGCGATGAACATCTCGATATCGAGACCCAGGTTGCCATCGTCCAGGGTGATGCCGCCTTGCTGGGACGAGAAGATCGGGTGGCTGGTCTCCACCTTGACGATGTCGTGGTACTTGGTCACCGACCAGTAGGGGCCGTAGGCGCTGCTTTTGCAGTAATGGACCGGCGCTTCGCGGCGCAGGCGCGCGAAGTAGGGGCCATAACTGTCGGTGGCGAGGATCTTGGCGTCGGCGACGTTGATGTCTTCGAGCGGAATCGCGAGGACTTCCGCCGGGATACTGGTACGCGTGGTTGTTGCGGTCATGGAATCTACCCCTGCAATTCATTTGGTTGGGACGCGAGACCGGTTGATCTGGCGCATTTTTATCGGTGACGCACTCTAGAAGATTGGTCGACGCTTGATGCAGGTCAGAAAACGACAATAGGAGGACATTAAGTGACAACCGATAGCGCCGGATAAAGGCGCCCAGCCGGTGGTGTGGTGAGAACAGGGAGTGCAGCGCGGTAGCTTGATGTGCCGAATCAAATAGAGACGCAACAGTGCAGCGATCAACCAATGCGACTGCGGAACATGAAAAATACGGCGCCAACCAGACAGAGTCCAGCCCACAGGTAATCGAGCTTCAGTGGCTCCTTCAGATATAGCACGGCAAACGGCACGAACACACTGAGCGTGATGATTTCCTGAATGATCTTCAGCTCGCCGACGCTGAGCACGGTGTAGCCAATGCGGTTGGCGGGAACCTGAAACAGGTACTCGAACAGTGCGATGCCCCAACTGGCCAGCGCCGCGACCAGCCAGGGTCTGTGGTTGAGTTCGCGCAGGTGGGCGTACCAGGCGAACGTCATGAAAACGTTGCTGCACAGCAGCAAGGCGATGGTGGCGATTACCGGCGGCATGATCGACTCCGTGCGACGTGGGCGGCGAGGCGCATGGAGGGTCAGTTCGGAGTGAGGCGCAGGATACTGCCCTCGCCGTCGGCCGCGATCAACAACCCGCGGCGCTGGTCCACGCAGAGGCCGCCGGCAAAATCGAGCGGGCAGGTGGCGCCCACCGGCAGGTTTTCAGCGACGACCGAGGTAGCGCCGGGATCGCCGAGGCTGACTTTATGAAGCGCACGCTGACCGCGGTCGAGCACATGGAGCCAGCCGTCCAGGCAGGCCAGCCCACGCGGATCGCGGAGGCCGCCGATCAGCGTAGTGGCAGCTCCGTCGCGGATTCGTATGACACGTCCGGCGCCGTTTTCCGCCACATGGAGTTCGCCGTTGGCGCAGAGTACGTCCGTGGGGCGGTTCAATCCGGATAACAGGGGCGTGACCGCGCCGTCCGCTGCGATGTGCAGTACGGCGCCGTCGCCGGCGCGCACCGCGTAGATCACGCCATCGGCGCCCGCACAGACTCCCTTGAGCTCACCCAGTTTTTCCGCCTGCGCACGCGCCTTGCCGGAACCGATGTCGTAGCGCAGTACGTCGCCGCGGGCGGTGGTCATCAGGATTTCGCCGGGATTTCCCGCCGCCACGGCGCGTACAAAGCGCGGCGCCGATTTGTCGAGGGGGCTGCCGATGTGGCGCACCTGCCCCGTCGCGGACAGTGCGGCCAGACTCAATCCATCCACCACCAGCGAGACACCGGAAGGATCGCAGGCGATGCCCCAGGGCCCGACCCAGCCGGGCTCGACCAGCACCCGCTCGCGATTGCTGCCATCGGTGGCGACTTCCGCGACACCGCCATCGACATAGTGGGAGAGAAAGAGTTTCCCGGCAGTATCGATGGCCAGATTGTCGATGCCGGGACGCACCCGGGCGATCACCTGCCAACGGCCCGTGGCGATGTCGATTTTTGCCACTTCGCCGTTGCCGGCCTGGGGCGAGAGCAGTTCGCCCGCCGGAGTGAACTTGCAGGCGGTGGGAAACGACAACCCCTCGGTGACTTTTTCCAGCGCGCCTGTCTCGGGGTCGGCGCGCCAGATCTCCCCGCGCGGCACCAGCGGGAAATACAGCTTGCCGTCCGGCCCGCTAGCGAGGGCATTGGGGCCGTCGAGGTCATCGGCGATCAGTCGGGGCGGGCGGCTGCCATCGGGATAGAGTTCGAACAGGCGGCCGCCGGGACGGTGCTCGTCGATGAACAGGCGATTTCGGAATACCGTGATGCCGTTGGCGCTGGGCAGATCACCGGCGACGATATCGATGCGGCCATCGGGTCGGCGCCGGCTGACCCGGGCGCTCATCACCTCTGTCGCATAGAGATTGCCGTCCGCATCGAACGCCACATCGTCCGGGCCGGTAATGGCCAATCCGTTGGGTGCGATGTGATCGAGCGCGGCGGTCGCGGTGTCAATGGCGGTGACCTGACTGCCCATGGCCTGGGCGACATAGAGCCGGCCGTCCGGACCGAACTGCATGCCGTTGGCGCCGAACAGTGCGCTCGGCGGCGTCACGCGTTCAGCGCGCCACCCAGGGCTGAGTTTGATGGCGTTGGCAGCAGCGCCGTGCAGTGCGAGAAATCGGTTCATGGGAGCTCCCGGTCAGCTAGTCGATGCCGGGATTGTTGCGCCGGCAGAGAGTGGCAGCAACCGGGTATTGGCCGGGCATAAAAAAACCGCCATCGCCCCGGGGCGACGGCGGTTTTAACGACGAACGTTATTGAACCTGAATGGGCAGGTTGAACAGTTTTTTCACGTTATCGTGCCGAATGGCGTTTTTCTGCGTTTCGCTCAGATGCGCCATCTGCTCCGTGAGAATCGCCTGAGAGTTGGGCCAGGTGGCGTCCGTGTGCGGATAGTCGTTGGCCCAGACCAGGCAGCCGGCATCGACGATGTTCTGATTCAGGTAGGCCGTGGCATCGTCCTGGAAGGTGAAGGACACATTCTTGGTGATGTACTCGCTCGGCATCTTTTTGAGCGTGGACTCGGCGATCGCGCCCAGGCGCTTGATGGCGTGGTCGGCACGGTAGGCGTAGTGCGGAATCCAGCCGGCATCGGCTTCGGCGATCACCATCTTGAGATTGGGGTGCCTGTCGAAGTTGCCGCCGAACAGGAACACGCCCAGGACATCCTGAACACTGCGCATGATGTTCATAAAGCCGTTGGCCAAAGCGCCGCGCTTGGGGGCCAGTGCTTCCTTCACGCTGTTGTCGTCGGAGGTCAGGATATGGAAGCAGACCGGCATGTCGAGGTCGGTCGCGCACTCCCACAGCGCATCGTAATCGGCATGATCGTAGTCTTTGTGTTGCGGACGGCCAGGCATCATCATGCCGACCATGCCCATCTCCTTGGCCTTGCGGAAGTCCTTGATCGTCTCGTCCACGCTTTCGGCCGCGGTTTGCGCCAGTCCGAACAAGCGGTTGGGCGCGCCGCCGCAGAAGGTTTCGAGCCAGCGGTTGTAGGCGCGCATGCAGGCGGACTTGTAGGCGAAGTCCTTGTGGGTGCAGAGCACCATGCCGATCGAGGCATAGATGATCTCGGCGCAGACGCCGTCGCGATCCTGGGCTTCGGTGCGGAATTTCGGATCCCAGGCTGCCTTGGGGAGATCCTCGAACTTGCTGTTGCGGTATTTGGCGAGCTCGTTGGCCGGAACGCCGGCGGCACCCAGGAGCGCAACCGGGATGACATCGTCGACACCGGGGATGTGAAAGATATGCCCGCCGCCGGGCGCATCCATGATCCGAGGCGCCTGGTCGCGATACTTGGGCTCGATAAAATCGGTGTAGCAGTTTGGCGGTTCGACAATATGCGAATCCGCTGAAATCGCCGGTTTGATCATGGATGTTGCCTCCTGAGAGTGTGAGGAATCGTTTTTGAAATCGGTTCAACCAAGGGAGCCCCCGGCGGGCGCCAGTACCCCATAAACCTACCCGAAAGTCAATCGTGATACTGGCGCGTATAGTAAGAACCAGTGGACCATCGGTCAGCCTGTTGCGCCCCAATGGCCGTCGCGGTTTGCGTCGCGTCGGGGGCGCGAGCGCCGGCGATGTCACCAGAACTGGTTACCTTGCAATCGGAATCCCTTAGAATCGCGCGCCTGCCGTTGGCTTCGCTCCATCCCAGTCGCGGGGCGACGCAAGCTTGGTACCGCCCTCTGCTGTCGAGAAATCCGTGAATTCACCCGCGAACGCACTCGCCTCCCCCGATAAGCGCACCTTACCGCTCGCCCTTGCGGCGATCGGCGTGGTGTACGGGGATATAGGCACCAGCCCGCTCTACACTCTGCAGGTAGTGTTCGCAGGGTCTCATCCACTCGCACTGACCCAGGGCAATCTGTTCGGAATCCTGTCCCTGGTGTTCTGGGCGCTGTTTATCGTGATTACCCTCAAATACGTCAGTTTCATCATGCGTGCCGACAACCGCGGCGAGGGCGGCATCATGGCCCTGATCGCGTTGACCCTGCGCGCCGTCCAGCGTCACGAACGATTGCGCTGGGCCTTGATGTCGCTGGGTCTGTTCGGGGCAGCACTGTTCTACGGCGATGGGGTGATCACCCCGGCGATCTCGGTCCTCAGTGCCGTGGAGGGGCTCAAGGTCGCCGCGCCAGCGCTGGAGGCCTATGTGGTGCCCGTTACCCTGGTCATACTGGTCCTGCTGTTCGTGGTTCAGGCGCGGGGAACCGCCAGCATGGGGGCGCTGTTCGGCCCCGTCATGTGTCTGTGGTTTCTGGTGCTCGCGGTCCTGGGAGTGACCAGCATCCTGGCCGAGCCCTCGGTACTGAAGGCCGTGAATCCGCTCTACGCGGTGCGGTTCTTTCTCGATAATCACTGGTACGGCTTTCTCGCCCTGGGGGCAGTGGTGCTGGCGGTGACCGGTGGTGAAGCGCTGTATGCGGATATGGGGCATTTTGGTCCGCGCCCCATCCGGCTCTCCTGGCTCTGGTTCGTGTGGCCCGCCCTGCTGCTCAATTACTTTGGACAGGGCGCGCTGATGTTACGGGATCCCTCTGCCACCCAGAGTCCGTTTTACCTGCTGGCGCCGTCCTGGGGTCTGTATCCGCTGGTGCTGCTGGCCACCGCGGCGACGGTCATCGCATCCCAGGCCGTGATTTCCGGGGCGTTTTCGGTGACGCGGCAGGCGATGCAGTTGGGTTATTGCCCGCGCCTGGAGGTGGTTCACACCTCGGACCGAGAGATCGGACAGATCTATATTCCCCTGGTCAACTGGGGCTTGCTGGCGGGTGTGGTGTTGCTCGTTTTGGTGTTCAAGTCATCCTCCCATCTGGCGGCAGCCTATGGCATCGCGGTCACTGGCACCATGGCCATCGATACGATATTGGCCGCCGTGGTGGCGGCGACGCTATGGTCCTGGGGCTGGTTCGCGGCGGCCGCCTGTGCGGTGACGTTTCTGGCGGTTGACCTGGCATTTTTTGGTGCCAATGCCGCGAAGCTTTTCCACGGCGGCTGGGTGCCGGTGGTGATCGCCATCGCGATGTTTACTCTGCTGTCAACCTGGAAACGCGGCCGGGAGTTGCTGTTGCGGCGGCTCGGCAGCGGCGCGGTTGACCTCGATTCCTTTCTGGCCGGGATTGCCGCGCACCCACTGCCCAGGGTTCCGGGCACCGCCGTCTTCATGACCGCGAGTCTTGAAGGCGTGCCCCACGCGCTGCTCCACAACCTGATTCACAACAAGGTGTTGCACGAGCGGGTGGTGTTGCTGACCGTGACCAACGAAGACGTTCCCAATGTTCCGGCCGAGGAGCGCGTGGCGATCGAGCCCCTGGCGGAAAATTTTTACCGGCTGCTGCTGCGCTACGGCTTCAAGGATGAGCCCGATGTGCCCGCGGCGCTCGAAGCCTGTGGTGCCTTCGGGATCGAGTTCCGCATGATGGAGACCTCGTTTTTCTTCAGCCGCGAGACGCTGATTTCCACCAAGGTGCCGGGCATGGCGCAATGGCGCGAGAAGCTGTTCATCAGCATGGCACGGAACGCGGCGGGTGCCATGACGTTTTTCCGAATTCCCACCAATCGGGTGGTGGAGCTGGGCAGTCAGGTCGAACTCTGAGCCGTCTCGCCTGCTGCCGGTCGTCATCCGACGGACCCTTACCCTTGCTGTCCGGACATGCTGCGACTGACTGAACTCAAATTGCCGCTGGATCACACCGCCGCCGATCTGCGCGCGGCGATCCTGAGCCGGCTCGGCATTGCCGACGCTGAACTGCGAACCTATACGCTGTTCCGTCGCGGTCAGGATGCGCGCAAGCGCGGCCATATCCAGCTGGTGTATACGCTCGATATCGAGACCACCCGCGACGTCGCTCTGCTGGAAAAATTCGCCCGCGATCCCCACGTCAGTCGCACGCCGGATACCACATACCGGCCGGTTGACCCGGGCGCCGTCCGGGGTGGATGAACGCCCGGTGGTGATCGGCTTCGGCCCCTGCGGTCTGTTCGCGGCGCTGATCCTGGCGGAGGCCGATTTCCGGCCCATCGTGCTGGAGCGCGGCAAGGCCGTGCGCGAGCGCACCCGGGATACCTGGGGCCTGTGGCGCGAGCGCGAGCTGAATCCGGAATCGAATGTGCAGTTCGGCGAAGGTGGCGCCGGCACTTTTTCCGACGGCAAGCTCTACAGCCAGATCAAGGATCCGCGCCATCTCGGGCGCAAGGTGCTGGCCGAGTTCGTCGCCGCCGGCGCCCCGGAAGAAATCCGCTACGTCAGCAAGCCGCACATCGGCACCTTCCGCCTGGTGACGGTAGTGCAGGCGATGCGCGAAAAAATCATCGCCCTGGGGGGCGAAGTCCGCTTTCGGCAGCAGGTGACGGATCTGCTGCTGGAAGATCGCCAGGTCACCGGCGTGCAGCTCGCGGACGGTGCGCGTATCGCCACCCGGCACGTCGTGCTCGCAGTCGGCCACAGCGCTCGCGATACCTTCCGCATGCTGCATGGGCGCGATGTGCACATGGAGCCGAAACCATTCTCCATCGGCCTGCGGGTCGAGCATCCGCAATCGATCATCGACCGCGCCCGCTTCGGAACCCAGGCCGGTCACCCGCTGCTCGGTGCGGCCGATTACAAACTGGTGCATCACGCGAAAAACGGCCGCGCGGTCTACAGTTTCTGCATGTGTCCGGGCGGCACCGTGGTCGCCGCCACCAGCGAGCCGGGTCGTGTGGTGACCAATGGCATGAGCCAGTATTCGCGCAACGAGCGCAACGCCAACGCCGCCATTGTGGTCGGCATCACGCCGGCGGATTTTCCCTCCGACGATCCGCTTGCGGGCATCGCATTGCAGGAAGATCTGGAGGCGCGTGCCTTTGCGCTGGGCGGCGGCAACTACGATGCGCCCGCGCAACGGGTCGGCGACTTTCTCGCCAATCGCGCTTCAACGCAGCTGGGCGACCTGATCCCCTCGTACCAGCCGGGCGTCCACCTCACCAATCTTGTCGGATTGCTGCCCGATTACGCCACCGCGGCGATCCGTGAGGCGATGCCGGTATTCGGGCGCCAGATTCCCGGCTTCGACGCGGCGGACGCGGTTTTCACCGCCGTGGAAACCCGCACCTCGTCGCCGCTGCGGATCTGCCGCGAGCGCGACACCCTGGAAAGCGTCAACACCCAGGGCCTGTATCCGGCGGGCGAGGGAGCGGGGTACGCGGGTGGAATCTACTCGGCGGCCATCGACGGTATCGAGATTGCCGAAGCCGTGGCGCGCGATCTGGTAGCCGCGCACACCCGGCAATCCGGCCAGCAGGGCGGGTGAACACGAGTCCTTTCGATGTCGTGATCGTCGGCGGCGGCGCGGCCGGATTGATGTGTGCCCTCACCGCCGGCGGTCGCGGCCGCCGCGTGCTGGTGATCGAACACAGCAACCGGATCGGCAAGAAGATCCTGATGTCCGGCGGCGGGCGCTGCAATTTCACCAATCTGCACACGACGCCCGCCAATTTTCTGTCCGCCAATCCGCATTTCTGCAAGTCGGCCCTGGCCCGCTACGGGCCCCAGGACTTCATCGCCCTGGTCCAGAAACATCGTATTCGCTACCACGAAAAGGAACTCGGGCAATTGTTCTGCGACGAGTCGGCCAGCGAAATCGTCGAGATGTTGAGCGCCGAGTGCGCACACGCCGGGGTCCGCATCGCGGTGAAATGCACGGTCGGCGCCATTGCGAAGACGGATGCCGGCTTTGCCCTTTCCACATCCGCAGGTCCGGTCACCGCTGCCGCGCTGGTGATCGCCACTGGCGGTCTCTCGATCCCGACCCTGGGCGCCACCGGCTTCGGTTATGAGGTCGCCCGGCAATTCGGTCACGACCTGCGCCCGACGCGCGCCGCCCTGGTGCCCTTCACGTTCGGCGGCGCCGCGCGCGAACGCTGCACGGCGCTCAGCGGTGTGTCGCTGCCGGTCAGCGTCCGCTGTCGCGGCATTGAGTTCACCGGGGCCATGTTGTTCACCCATCGCGGCATCAGCGGCCCGGCGATGTTGCAGATCTCGTCGTACTGGGAGCCGGGGGAGGTGCTGGACATCGACCTGTTGCCGGGGATGGACGCGCGCAAGTGGCTGCAACAGTGCCGCGCCGAGCAGCCGGATACCCATCTGCAGACCGTGCTTGCGCGGGAGCTGCCCAAGCGCCTTGCGCAGGATCTGTGCGCGCACGAGCTGACGAGCCGGCCGCTCAGGCAGTACGGTCCGACCGAGCTCGGCGCAGTCGCCGGTCAGTTGGCACACTGGTTGCTGCGACCTGCGGGCACCGAGGGCTATCGCACCGCGGAAGTCACGCAGGGTGGCGTCGACACGAACCGGTTGTCATCCGCGACAATGGAGTCGAAGATCGTGCCGGGTTTATATTTCATCGGCGAGGTGGTGGATGTCGCCGGCCAGCTCGGCGGCTTCAATTTCCAGTGGGCCTGGGCGTCGGGTCATGCGGCCGGCCTTGCCGTCTGAGCACTCCGCACCAATTCGTCGCCATTCGCGGCCGAGCAGGAACCGATAGATGCTGGAGATATCGAACACGATCGCCATCCCCGACAGCGAGATCGAGCTGCACGCGATCCGCGCCCAGGGTGCTGGCGGTCAAAACGTCAACAAGGTCTCGACCGCGGTACACCTGCGTTTCGACATCGCGGCATCGTCGCTGCCGGACGCATACAAGGCGCGGCTGCTGGTGTGGCGCGACGCGCGCATCACTGACGACGGCGTGATCGTCATCAAGGCGCAGTCGTTCAACAGCCAGCCGAAAAACCGCGCCGATGCGCTGGCGCGCCTTGCCGACCTCATTCGCGCCGCCATGGTGGTGCCCAAAAAACGCCGCCCCACCAGGCCCACGCAAGGTTCACAGGCCCGGCGCATGGACAGCAAAACCAAACGCGGCAACGCGAAAGCATTGCGCGGGAAAATAAGCGACGATTGAGCCCGGGTCGGATGCTGGATGACCTTGGGCTACACTGGGAAAAACTTCAGGGGAGGTAACCGCCATGCTCAAGGTCACACGCATCAATCACACCGCCATCGGCACCCGCGCCGAGCTCGATGCCATGCAGCACTTCTATGTCGATGTGCTGGGTGTCGCTACCGTGGAGCGGGATATTCCCCCCAAGCTCGCCGACAGGATTCCCGGTTTCTGGATGCAGTTTCCCAACGGCCAGGTCCACGTCATTCAGTCCGACCCCGCGACCGGCGCCAACGCCATCCCCGGCATGACCTGCCATCACGCCAATCCCATGGGTCCGCACACCGCGTTTTTCGTCGCGGACATCGAGGCCGCGGCACGGCATCTCGAAGCCAATCGCATTCCGTTCGACCGCTTCGACCGTTTTATTTTCACCAGCGACCCGGCCGGCAACACGGTGGAATTCCAGCAGGATCCAGACTGCGCTTGAACAGCATCAAACAAAAAGGGAAACAACGTGAAAATCTATTTCTGTCGGGAAGGACTGCGCATCATCCGGGAAATGCTCCAGCGCGAGTTGCCGAACGATGAAGTACTCGAATGCGCGCCTGCGCGGCTGGCGGAGGTGGTGGGTGAAGCCGACGTGCTCATCCCGACCCTGACGCCGATCGGTGCGTCTCTGCTCGCCGGCAGCAAGGTCCGGCTGGTGCAGCAGTTCGGCGCCGGCCTGGACACGGTCGATATAGCGGCGGCGACGCGCCTGGGAATCCAGGTCGCCAATGTGCCCGCCGCTGGCACCGGCAACGCCGAGTCGGTGGCAGAAATTGCGGTGCTGCTCATGCTCGCGCTCGCGCGCCAGTTCCCGGCCGCGCAGGAAAGCGTCCGTCAGGGCCGCGTGGCGACGCCCACCGGTTGGTCGCTCAAGGGACGCACGGCGGTGATCGTGGGCTACGGCGGCGTCGGCCGTGAAGTGGCGCGGCGGCTCGCCGGTTTCGAAATGCGGGTGCTCGCCGTGTCGCGCAGCGGACCCAAGCACAGCGTGGAGGAAGAGGCGATTCCCGTCGCCGGCCATTATCCGGCAAGTGGATTGCACGACGCGCTGCGCGAGGCCGACTTCGTGGTGCTCGCACCACCCCTCAACGATACGACGCGCGGACTGCTGGGTGTGGCGGAATTTGCGCTGTTGAAACCCTCGGCCTACGTCATCAACGTGGCCCGCGGCGGCGTGATCGATTACGACGCCCTGCTCACCGCGCTGCGTGACCAACGTATCGCCGGTGCGGGACTGGATGTGTTCTGGCAGGAACCCATGGATCCCGCGGACCCTATTTTTGGCTACAACGTCATCGGTACGCCGCATATCGGCGGCGCCACCGATCTCAGTTTTCGCGGTATCGCGCGCAAGGTGGCGGAGAACATCGAGCGCCTGCGGCGAGGCGAGATGCCGGTCAATTGCGCGAATCCCGAAGCGGTGCGCGTCTAGCGCGGCACGTCGGTAATCCGCACCCGTTTCGCGCCCGGCGTCGGTACTGGCGCTGGTGGCCGTGGGGTGGCGCACCGCAGATCGATGGCGTTTTTCAGGGCGAGCAGCAAGCCCGTCAGCAGAAAGGCGCCAGGCGGCAGTACCCAGAGTGGGAATTCGTAATTGTCCGGCAATACCTGGAGTTGCCAGGCGGCGGCACTGGGGCCGAACAACAAATCCATTTGACGGCACAGAGTGCCCTGTCCGAGCAGTTCCCGCAGTGCGCCGAGCACGATCAAGACTCCGGCGAAACCCAGTCCCGTCAACAGTCCGTCGCGTGCCGCCGTGGTCAGCGAATGCCGGCTGCTGGTGTCGGCACTGGCCAACAGCGCGCCGTTCGCGGCGATCAGCGGCACGAAGATACCGAGCGCCTGATACAGCGGGTAGCGGTAGGCCTGGAGCAGCAGCTCGATGCAGCCGGTGAAGGTGGCGATCAGCAGCAGGAACAGGGGAATCCGCGCCGCGTCGGGTGTGCGGTTGCGGAGCAGGGCGACCGCGACGCTGGAGGCGACCAGCACCGTCAGCGTGGCGAGCCCGAGCCCCAGGGCGGTCGCCACCGAGCGGCTCATGGCGAGCAGTGGCGAGAGTCCGAGCAATTGCACCAGCACGGGATTGTTGCGCCACAATCCGCCGACCGTGCCGGCGCCGGCGTCTCGATCTGTCGGCGTCATGGCGCGGACTCCGGTGTCGCAGTTGCGCTGACATCCAGCAGGCGCGCGCGATCATCCTGAAAATAATCGAGCGCGCGCCGCACCTGTCGCACCACTGCCCGCGAGCTGATGGTGGCGCCGCTGATCTGATCGAAGGCCCCACCGTCGCGCCGCACCTGCCAGCGGTTGGGCGCGGGATCGGTCAGGGATTTGCCGGTGAAGCGGCGAATCCAGTCGCTTTTGTCGGTCGCTATGCGATCGCCGAGCCCCGGCGTTTCGTGGTGTTCCAGCACCTTTACCCCGGTGACAATTCCGTTGCGGTCGATTCCCGCGATCAGGCGGATGGGGCCGCCGTAACCCGAGGGCGACAGCGCCGGCACGATCACGGCCAGAATTTCGCCGCCGCGTTTGATGCGATAAATGCGCGCGCCCTCCTCGCTGCCCAGGCCGATTCGGAACCGGGGCGGGACGGGCAGGAAGTCCAGGGACACATCGGTGGCTTTGGCGAACTCCGGTACCACGTCGAGCAGCGCGGCTTCGGCGGCCAGTTCCCGCGCCCGTGCGATGGGCGCTCGGGTGAGCCCATGAACGGCGCTCAGCAACATTGCGGCGGCCAGCGCCACGACGACCAGCACGACGGCGTCATGCCGCGTCCAATCCAAAATGCCGCCGCGCGCCGCGTCAGTCATTCCGGCGCCTTCTCGTGGTGTCGCTGCCCGGCTGGTTGACCATAGGCACGCGGGACGGTGACACGATCGATGAGAGGTACGGCCAGATTCATCAGCAAGACCGCGAAGGCAACGCCATCCGGATAACCGCCCCAGGCGCGAATCGCAAACACCAGCACACCGGTCAGCAGTCCGCACAAAAGACGGCCACGCTTGCTGGCAGCGGTGGTGACCGGGTCGGTGACGATGAAAAACGCACCCAGCATGGTGGCGCCGCTGAACAGATGCAGGCCGGGGGGACCCTGGCTTGCGGAACTGCCGCCGTCGTTGCACAGCAGCGCCATCAGGACGAGTGCGGCCAGCATGGCGACGGGCGCGTGCCAGGTGATGACCCGGCGCGCCAGCAGATACAGGCCACCCGCGAGAAAGCCGAGGTTGACGGTCTCCCAGCCGACGCCGGCCAGATTGCCGCGGGCGAACAGCGGATGCGCAGTATAGAACTGCTGCACCATCAGGCCTGAATTGTGGCGAAACAGCTCCAGCGGGGTCGCCATGGTGAAGCCGTCGGGGGCGGCGTTGTGCCCGGTAAAAATCCGTTGCAAGGCATCGACGAGACCGGGCGGTGCTCCCTCGGCCAGCAACGGGCGCGGCCCGGACCACTGTGACAGGGCGTCGGGGAAGGACACCAGCAGCGCCGCGTAGGCCGCCATGGCGGGATTGAACAGGTTGTAGCCCAGCCCGCCGTAGGGATGCTTGGCAATGAGGATCGCAATGGCGCTGCCGGTGACCGCGAGCCACCAGGGCGCGAGCGGTGGCAGGGCGATGCCGATCAGCACACCGGTGACCAGCGCACTGCCATCGGCGAGCGTCGGCCCCAGCGGAAGCCGGCGCAGTCGCAACACCATGGCTTCGGCGGCGAGGGCGGCACTGCCGGCGAGGGCGATCTGAATCAGCGTGCCCGGGCCGAAATACCACAGCATGGCGGCGATCCCGGGCAGTGTCGCGACCAGCACGCGCTGCATCACCGCGCCGGTGGTCAGGCCGCTGTGGGCATGGGGCGCGCAACGGGTCATGGCGGATTCCCGTCACCGGTGGACGGCGATTCCACCGGCAGCGCGTGCAGCCGCCGGCGCGCCAGATCGCCATCGAGACGCGCCTGTGCGAGGCGCGCGCGCAGGCCGTTGCGCCGGGATTCGGTCGCCGTCGCGTCCAGCACCGCAAGCTGTGTTTCAAGTTGCGCGATGCGATTTTCCGCCGCGCTCAGGGCGCGCTCCAGTTGCGCCCGCCGGGGCGTGGCGGCACCGGCGCGCTCCCGGGCTTGCTGTACCAGATCGGTGGCGACGGGTGCGGCGGCGACCGGAGCGGACGCCGGCGCGTTGGCGTCCTCCGCGGATATCCCGAGCCGTTCGGCGTGACGCGCGCTGCGCTCCCCGAGCTGCCGGGCCACCCGCATCTGGTGGGCTTCGAAGCGGCGGCGGGCATGGTCCGCCGCGACGCGCTCGGCGCGGAGCGCACGCACTTCGGCCTTGGCGACGCGGTAGTGCTCCACCAGCGGAATCGCGCTCGGGCACACATAGGCGCAGGCGCCGCAGTCGATGCAGTCCAGCAGATGATGGCGTTCGAGTTGCCGATGATCCCGGGCGATGGCATAGCGCAGGAGCTGGTGCGGCAACAGCGAGGCGGGACAGACATCGGCGCAGAGACCGCAGCGGATGCAGGGCTGGAGTTCGCGTGGCGGCGGCAGTTCCGCCGCCGTTGCGGCGAGCACGCAGTGGGTGGTCTTGATGACCGGCGCCTGCACGTCTTCCAGCGGGCTTCCCATCATGGGTCCGCCGAGCAGCAGTTGTTCGCACAGCTCGGGTTGGTAACCGCTGGCCGCCAGCAAGTGGGCGATGGGGGTCCCCAGCAGCGCCCGGTAGTTGGCCGGCTCGCGGCAGGCACCGCCGGTGATGGTCACTATCCGCGACAGCAGCGGCTCGTCGAACGCGAGCGCGCGATACAGGGCGTAGAGCGTGCCAACATTGATACAGATGACACCGACATCCTGCGGCAGTCCGCCGCTCGGCACCTGCCGGCCGGTCAGCAGCTGAATCAGCTGCCGTTCGCCGCCTGCCGGGTAACGGCTGGGCAGCACTACGATGTCCATTTTCTGGTTGTCATCCGTGGCGGTCAGTGCCGTCGTCATGGCCGCTGCGGCTTGCGGTTTGTCGTCCTCGAGGCCGATCAGGATGCGGGCCGGATCGCCCAGCAGGCGCGCCGCCAGACGCACGCCGGCGACGATGGCGTCGGCTTCCTCGCGCATCAGTCGGTCATCGGCGGTGATGTAGGGTTCGCACTCCATGCCGTTGACCACCAGGGTATCGATAGGCTGGGTCGGGGCGAGCTTGATGTGCGTGGGAAAACCACCGCCGCCCAGCCCGACGATCCCGGCGGCACGCACGGCGGCCAGCAGTTCCGGGAGCGTGCGCGTCGCGGGATCCACGGGTGCCGCGCGTTCGATCCAGCGTTCCGCACCATCAGGGATCAGCGCAGCGCAGGGTTCGATCCCCTCGGCCTGGGGTCGAAATTCGATGCCGGCGACATGCCCCGAAGTAGGCGCATGCACCGGCAAGCCATCGCTCCCGGCCGCCGCGAGCAACTGCCCCTTCAGCACGGAATCGCCCACCGCAATCAGTGGCGCGGCGGCGCCCAGCGGCAGGATCAGTTCCGGCGGCAGAGCCGCAGTGCGAATGGGCGTCGCGCTGGATGCGTGTTTATGGGCCGGCAGCAGGAGGCCGCCGGGAAATGTCCATGTCTGGCTCATGCCGTCACCGGAGCTGGCCGGTCGCTCGCAATGATCGCGGCCCGGGACGCTGGCGCCGGGATCATCTCGATGCAGTTCACGGGGCAGGGCTCGACGCACAGGTCGCAGCCGGTGCATTCCGCCGCGATCACCGTGTGCATCTGGCGCGTCGCGCCGAGGATCGCATCCACCGGGCAGGCGGGCAGACATTTGGTGCAGCCGATACATTCGGCCTCGCGGATATAGGCGACCAGCTTGGGACCTTCGCGGCCGTGTTCCGGATCCAGTGCCAGCGGCGTCGTGCCCAGCAGATCGGCGATGGCCGCGATGGTGGCGCGACCGCCCGGCGGACATTTGTTGAATGCTTCGCCCGCTGCGATGGCGCGCGCATAGGGTCGGCAGCCCGGATGACCGCACTGGCCGCACTGGGTCTGGGGCAGCAGATCCTCGATGAGTGCCGCGAGCTCGCGCTCGACTCCTGGGGGACTGGGGATCGGGAAATCGTTGTCGCTGTCGCTAGGGGTCGCGCGTGCAAATATCGCGGCCGCGAACGCTGCCAATGCCGCCAGCGCGGCGAGCGCCGTCGGCAACTGGGTCAGAAGCTCGGCGCTGCCCATCTCAAACCATCCCGACGAAGCCCATGAAAGCGAGTGCCATCAGGCCGGCACTGATCATGGCGATGGCGGGGCCGCGAAAGGGTAGGGGTACCGCGGCGACCGTGAGTTGTTCGCGCAGTCCCGCGAACAACACCAGCACCAGGGCAAATCCGAGCGCGGTGCCCAGCGCGCGCAGCAGCGCGAGAGCCAGAGAAGCTGTGTCGGCGGCGTTGAGCAGCGTCAGGCCGAGTACGGCGGCGTTGGCCATCAGCAGTGGCTCTAGTGCCTTCAGGTTGCGGTGCAGTCGCGGGTCGAGGCGTCGGCTGCCCAGCACGAGGCCGCGCGCGATCGAGGCGATCGCCAGCACGAATACGGGCAATGCCAGGTATTGAATACCCAGCGGCATCAACAGCCAGTGGTAAAGGATGTGGTTGGTCCCGGCGCTCAGCAACAGCAGGGCGCTGGTGGCCGCCGCCAGGCCGGCGGCGCCGCTCAGGCGGGACGACATTCCCCACAATGCCGAGACGCCCAGCGTCTGCGTGAGCAGCACATTGTTGACCAGCACAGTGCTCAGCAGAACCAGTGCGACTTCCTGCATGCGGTTACCTGTTGAAGGCGGAAACGCCCATCGGGGCGCCTGTTGTATCAGCATGCCGCCACGGGGCGATGGCGTCCATCGGCGCCGGTCGCGCCGCTGTCAGGTCACCCGCTGACCCGGCTGGGCGCCGCTGTCGGGCGCGAGCAGATAGATGCCACTCGCGTCCCCGGCGGCGAGCACCATGCCTTCGGACACCCCGAAGCGCATCTTGCGCGGCGCCAGATTGGCGACCATCACCGTGAGCCGGCCTTCGAGATCCTCGGGGCGGTAACTGGCGCGAATCCCGGAAAAAACCGTGCGGGTTTCGCCGCCGAGATCGAGCGTCAGCTGCAAAAGCTTGTCCGAACCTTCGACGGTACGCGCCCTGACAATGCGGGCGATGCGCAGATCCACCTTGCTGAAATCGTCGAAGCCGATTTGCGCCGCCAGCGGCTCGACATGGGTGTTTGCGGTGACCGCCATCCCTGTGGGTGCCGCGGCGGCCGGCTGGTCCGCGGCGCTCGCGGCGAGCATGGCGTCGATCTGCTTTTTCTCGACCCGTTGCATCAGGGGCGTGAAGGCGGCGATGCGGTGGCCGAGCAGGGGCGCGATGGGACCATCCCAGCGCAGTTTATCGTTGAGGAACCGCTCGGCCTCTTCCGCCATGCGCGGCAGCACCGGCTTGAGATACAGCATCAGGATGCGGAACAGGTTGATTCCGAGCGAGCAGATGCCCAGCACTTCGGCTTCGCGGCCCGGCTGCTTGACGAGCTTCCAGGGTTCCTGAGTGGCGATGTACTCATTCGCGGCATCGGCGATGGCCAGGATTTCCCGCATCGCCTTGCCGTATTCGCGGTTCTCGTAATGGCCGGCGACGCTGTCGGCGATCCCCAGGGCGCGCTGCCAGAGTTCAGGTTCGGCGAGCTCCGTCGCCAGCACACCGCCCTTGCCGTCACCGATGAAGCGGGCACAGCGGCTCGCGATATTGACCAGTTTGCCCACCAGATCGCTGTTGACCCGTTGCACGAAGTCGTCGAGATTCAGATCGAGATCATCGATGCCGGCGGACAGTTTGGCCGCGAAGTAATAGCGCAAATATTCCGGATTCAGTTGATCGAGATAGGCGCGGGCATTGATGAAGGTGCCGCGGGATTTCGACATCTTCTTGCCGTTCACGGTGAGAAAACCGTGCACGCAAATTTTGTCGGGCGTGCGAAAGCCGGCGCTCTCCAGCATCGCCGGCCAGAACAGTGCATGGAAATTGACGATGTCCTTGCCGATGAAGTGATACAGCTCGGCGCTGGAGTCGCGTCCCCAGAAAGCGTCGAAATCCAGCTTGTTGCGTGCGCAGAGATTCTTGAAGCTGGCCATGTAGCCGATGGGCGCATCCAGCCAGACGTAGAAATACTTGCCGGGCGCATCGGGAATTTCAAAGCCGAAATAGGGCGCATCGCGGCTGATATCCCATTCCTGCAAGCCACCGTCGAGCCATTCACTGAGCTTGTTGGCGATTTCTTCCGCGACATGGCCGGCGCGGGTCCAGGCCTTGAGGAAGTCGGTGAAGGCGGGCAGGGTGAAAAAATAGTGGATCGATTCCCGCAGCACCGGGGTGGCGCCGGAAATCACCGAGCGCGCGTCGATCAGTTCCGTGGGGCTGTAGGTGGCGCCGCAGGCTTCGCAGTTGTCGCCGTACTGATCCGGTGCCTTGCAGCGCGGACACTTGCCCTTGATGTAGCGGTCGGCCAGGAACAGGCCTTTTTCGGGATCGTAGGGCTGGGTGACGCTGCGGGTCGCGATATGGCCGTTGGCGCGCAGGCGGCGATAGATGGTTTCCGACAGTTCGCGGTTTTCCGGCGCGTGGGTGGAGTGGTAGTTGTCGAATTCGATCAGAAAGCTCGCGAAGTCCGCGCGATGCTCGGCATTGACCTTTTCGATCAGTGCCTCGGCGGTCAGCCCCAGCTCCTCGGCCTTCAGCATGATCGCGGTGCCATGGGCATCGTCGGCGCAGACGTAGTAACATTCGTGCCCGCGCAATTTCTGAAAACGCACCCAGATATCGGTCTGAATGTATTCCACCAGATGGCCCAGATGGATGGCGCCGTTGGCGTAGGGCAATGCACTGGTTACCAGGATGCGGCGCGGCTGGCTCGCGGAAGCAGAAGCGGTGGAATTCGTGGTCGAAGAGGCCATGGAAACGGGCCGAAGCCGGGTGCGGAAAAGGGCGGGAACTATAGCGGCTTTGCCGCTTTTTTTCATTCGCACGACTTTCATCATTCGCGCGAATTCCATCATCAGCAAGAGTTTCATCCACACCAAAGGTACGGAGATCTCGATGGCAGAAGTGGCAGCAGGTTTGCAGGGCGTGCGGCACATTGTCGCGGTGGCCTCCGGCAAGGGCGGCGTGGGCAAATCCACCACGGCGATAAACCTGGCGCTCGCGCTGGTCGCCGAGGGCCGCAGCGTCGGTCTGCTGGATGCCGATATTTACGGACCCAGTGTCGGCATGCTGCTCGGGGTGCCGGATGGCACTCAGCCGAAGGTGCTGAACGGCAATACCTTCGTGCCGGTGGCGGCGCACAACCTCAAGACCATGTCGATGGCCTATCTGGCCAGCGCCAGCACGCCCATGGTGTGGCGCGGTCCCATGGCGGGCGGGGCGCTGATCCAGATGCTCACCCAGACCAACTGGGGCGAGCTCGACGTACTGGTGGTGGACATGCCGCCCGGCACCGGCGATATCCAGCTCACGCTCGCTCAGAAGGCCCGGGTGTCCGGGGCGGTGATCGTCACCACGCCCCAGGACATCGCGCTGCTGGATGCGCGCAAGGGCATCGAGATGTTCAGCAAGGTGCAGATTCCTGTGCTGGGGGTGGTGGAGAACATGAGTCTCCATGTCTGCACCCAGTGCGGCCACGCCGAACCCATCTTCGATACCGGCGGCGGCGCCAGGGTGGCGGCGGAATACGGCACCGTGCTGCTGGGTTCGCTGCCGCTGGACCGGCGCATCCGCGAAGGCGATGCCGGCCGCCCGGTTGTGGCTGCCGACCCGGAAGGTGATCTGGCTGGTCGCTATCGTGAAATCGCGCGCGGGGTGTTGACGGCGCTCGCCGGTCTGGATGCCGCGATTCCCGAAATCGTCATCGAATAGCAGTGCTGTACATCACTCGCGACACAGCCGTGCGGAGAGCAGAACCTTGAGTATCAAATCGGATAAATGGATCCGCCGCATGGCGGTGCAGGGGATGATCGAACCCTTTGTGGATCGTCAGGTGCGGGATCCCGACGACGGTGGTGCCCGGGTGATTTCCTACGGGCTGTCCAGCTACGGCTACGACGTGCGCTGCGCGGACGAATTCAAGATTTTCACCAACGTGCACTCGGCCACGGTGGATCCCAAGAATTTCGATCCGAGCAGTTTCGTGGACGTGAAGGGCGACCATTGCGTGATTCCGCCCAATTCCTTCGTGCTTGCTCGCACGGTGGAGTATTTCCGCATTCCCCGCAGTGTGCTCACCATCTGTCTCGGCAAGTCCACCTACGCGCGCTGCGGCATCATCGTCAATGTCACGCCCCTAGAGCCCGAGTGGGAAGGGCATGTCACCCTGGAATTCTCCAATACCACCAGCCTGCCGGCCAAGGTCTACGCCAACGAGGGCGTGGCGCAGATGCTGTTTTTCGAGTCCGACGAAGTGTGCGAGGTTTCCTACCGGGATCGCGGCGGAAAATATCAGGGTCAGCGCGGCGTGACCCTGCCCAGGGCCTGAGCGTCCGCAGCCTGTCGGGCTTGCTCAGTTGGGAGCTGGCGAGTGCTCTGCTGCCGCCGGAACTGCCGCAGCGCCAGGCGGGGTCGCCAGGAGTGCCGCGCGCAAGGCCTTGAGTTTGGCCTTCAGGGTGCGGGTATGCACGGGCCCCATGCGCAGCAGCTGTTTGCGCGCCGCCGACAGTTGTTCCAGTCCGGGATCCGCGTAGGTATAGGCCACGGATTCGTGCGCCAGCGCCGGCGGCTCGGCGAGCTCCGGAGTCCCCAGCAGGTGATCGATGGCACCGAGCAGCGCTGTATCCAGTTGCTCCGGCGGTTGGCCGAGCTCGCCGTAGGCTGCCTGGAGCAAGGGGCGGTAGCGCTGGAAAAATTCCGTCAGGGCAGTCACATCCACGCCATCGATGAGTCCGACCATGGTGTTGTAACGGGCGTAGTTGCGCGGGCTTACATAGGTGTGGCCGTCGCGCACGTCCACCTGAAAGCCTCCGGCCGGCGGTTCCAGAAACAGCGTTTCCAGCGCGAATTCGCCCCGGGCAATACCGGCAATCAGCACAGCGATGCGCTGCAGCAGACTGTCCTGCTTGAGCCAGGCCGCCAGAGGGCCATCACCGAGCAGCGCGCGCAGATGTTCCCTCACCTCGGTGTCGCTCTCCTCCACGCTGGGCAGGGCCGTCTGAAGTGCCGGCGCGTCCGGGATGTGTGCCGGCGTCGATTGTGCCGTTGCTCCAGCATCGGGCACTCCGGGCGTGGCATCGGTCGTTGGCGTCACAGCGGGTGCGGGGGCTGGCTGTGGCGTTTCTCCCGGTGGAGTCGGGGGTGGCGTGGGGGTGCCGAAAAACAGGAAGTACGCGCCGATGCCCAGACCTATCAATACCGCCAGCACCGGTAGCACCCGGGTCACACCGGGCGGCTTACGGCTGGGTTCGAAGCGCTCGGTCATTGGATCACCGGTGCAGTTTTGGCGGCGGCTATGGGCGGGACGGTCAACTCGGTGAGCAGCAATTCGTAGCTGTCTCCGCCTTCCTCCTGGCGCAGTTTCACCAGCTGGTAGCCAAGAGTGGGCGCCATCCAGAAGATCGTCTGCCGCACATTGTCGTCGCGCACCCGGCGCACACGCACCGCCTCCACGTCGCCGGTGACGGTGTGGATAGTGTCGGTTCCCTCGCTCTGGAAGGCATACTGCTTGACCTTGCCGCGATCCATCACCTGGTACTCGAAACGGGTTTTGCCGGCGATCAGGTCACGGCGTAGCTGGACCTGATAGCTGATCGGTCCGAGATAGCCGGATTGCAGCGGGATGTCGCGCGGATTGCCGTCGCGCTGGTAGTGTGCGACGCCCTGGCTGCGATCAACGGACAATTGCTCATTGCGCGTGCTGCCCAGCAGGCTGCGTTGATGCCGGTATTCATCGACCAGTATGGCGCCGTCAGTGACGTGAAAGTCTTCCTGCTCGCGAATTTCGCCGAGGGCATTGGCCGCGGCGGTTACGACACGATAGCCCGTCGGGATCGTTGCCAGGGTCTGCGTGATGACCACCGGAATACCGTTGAAGCTGGCCTTGTAGGTCGCCGTATAGGGCGCAAGCGCAGTCTCGCCCTGAGCGTTCAGCGCCAGCAAAAGCAGCGCGGTCGCGAGCAATGGGCGGTAATGAAATGCGCGGAGACGGGGTTTGGTCATGTCAGCTTGGACGACTCCAGCAAAAAAACGTTCACTGCTCCGGGGCCCGGCTACCGGTGAAGTGGACTGCGGCATCGCCCTCCCCCGGGACGATGGTGCCCAGTACGAAAGGTTGTTCACCGCAGCCGGCCAGGATGTCGAGGGCGATGACGGCGGTGTCCGGGGGAACGACAATGACCATGCCGATGCCACAATTGAAGGTACGGAACATTTCCCGCCACGCGATGTTTCCCCGCCGCTGCAACCACTCAAATACCGGTGGTGGTACCCAGGCGTCGGTATCGATCAGCGCGTGCGTGCCTGCGGGCAGCACCCGTGGCAGGTTCTCGATCAGGCCGCCGCCGGTGATGTGGGCGAGGGCGTGCACGGGTTGCAGTCGCACCAGCTCACGTACCGACTTGACGTAAATGCGCGTGGGCGCGAGCAGGGCTTTGGCCAGACTTTCCGCGCCGGGACCCTCGCCGTCGATGAGTGTGCTTGCGGGGTTCGCCCCGGTGCGCTCCAGAATCTTGCGGATCAGCGAATAGCCGTTGGAATGCGGGCCGCTGGAGGGCAGGCCGATCAGGGTATCACCGGCGGCCACGAAGCTGCCGTCGATCACCTTGGCGGCTTCGACCACCCCCACACAGAAGCCGGCGAGGTCGTAGTCGGAACCCTGGTACATGCCGGGCATTTCGGCGGTTTCACCGCCGACCAGGGCGCAGCCGGCGAGCTGGCAGCCGGCGCCGATGCCGGCGATCACCCGCGCGGCGGTATCGACATCGAGTTTACCGGTGGCGTAGTAATCAAGAAAAAACAGCGGTTCGGCGCCGCATACCACCAGATCATTGACGCACATGGCGACCAGATCGACGCCGATGGTATCGTGCTGATCAAGCTCCATGGCCAGGCGCAGTTTGGTGCCGACGCCGTCGGTGGCCGACACCAGCAGCGGCTCGCGATAGCCCGCGGGCAGCCGGCACAGGGCACTGAAACCACCGAGTCCGGCCAGCACTTCGGGCCGGCGCGTCGCCTGTGCCACGGCTTTGATCCGGTCAACCAGTCGATTGCCGGCGTCAATGTCGACGCCGGCATCGCGATAGCTGAGCGGCGCGGATTTATCACTCATGGGTGCGTATTCCCGTAAACGAGCGGCATTTTAGCTCGCTGCGTGGGTAAAGTCAGGGCGGAGCTTGCAGGGTTGCGGCCCTTGCGGATCATGCAGACAGCCCTATGCCCTCATGCTGTTAGAATGCAGTGATGAAAATCAGACATATTTACGCTCTATTCTTCGCGCTTTTGCCTGTTCTCACGCCGCGCGTGGCGGATGCCACAACGGTGGAGGACCTGCTGGTCGCCACCGTGCCGGTGGCCGATCAGAGCGATACTGAACGGGAACGGGGTTTTCGCGTGGGCCTGGGTCAGGTTGTTGTGAAGCTGACCGGGCAGCGCGCGGTGCTGGGTGATGCCGGCGTTGCCGAACTGGTGACGACGGCGCCGCAGCTGGTCGAGCGCTACAACTATGTGCAGGCGCCGGGCTCTGGCTCACAATCGGGATCGGGACCGGGACCGGAACTCGAAGTTGCCGATAAACCGAACTTTCTGTTGCAGGTCAAATTTGCCGCCACCTCGGTGGATGCGGCATTGCGGAGACTGCGCGTGCCGCTCTGGCCCGCGCAGCGGCCACAGCTTTTGTTGCTGGCGAGCGGTGATGAAGGCGAGCGCGCCGCAGTGATCGAGGTCGCCCGTCGCGCGCTGGCGGAGCGCGGAGTTCCGCTGCTCGAACCTTTGTGGGATCTCCAGGATCGCCAGGCGATCGGTGCGACCGACGCGGTCTTCGCCGCGGATCGGATCGAGGCGGTGGCACACCGCTACGGTGCGAGCCACTGGCTTGCGCTCGATCCTGCTGCCGGCGGCGATTCCCAGGGGGGCCGCTGGCGGATGGGGGGTGGCGGCGCCCTGCTCGCCGGCGCTTCCACCGCGGATTCCCTGGCGCATTGGGTCGAGGCGAGCGTCGGCGATGCCGTGGACCAACTGGCCGCGCGACTTGCCTATCTGCCCCAGACCGGTTCCGCGCCGCAGACCCTGGTGATCGAGGATGTCCACAGTTACGGCGCCTATCGCGCTGTGCTGGATACGCTGAAGGCCATGGAGTTTGTGCGGGGGGTAGAGGTGACCGCGATGGCGGCGGGGCGACTGAACCTTGCGCTGCATCTGGACAGCGATCCGAATCTCCTCTGGGCGGCACTCGACAGCAATCCGCGGTTTGGCGCCATCGCTCCGGCCGTCGCGGCCGCGCCTGAGGTTCAGCCCGAGCCTGTGGCTTCCAGCGTCGATTCTGCGGCCAGCTCCACAGCGGAAACCACCCCCCAAACCGCGGTGATTCCCCCCGCCGAACCCGCGGCGAAACCCCCCGCCGAACGCCACTATCTCTGGCGGGAGCCCTGATTGTCTCGTCAGCTCGCGCTGCCGGTGACCTTGCGCGACGATGCCGGTTTCGGGAATTTCCTCGCCGCACCCGAGTCGGTCGCCGGCCAGGCGCTCGCGCTGCTGCGCGATCGGTTCCTGCCGGGCACCCTGGTCTGCCTCTGGGGTGGTCCGGGAACCGGCAAGAGCCATCTGGCGCGCGCCAGTTGCCGGTATTATCCCCACGCGCTTTATCTACCGCTGGGCGCCTTGCGCGACTGTGTTCCCGAACAGGTGCTCGCCGATCTCGATAACCTCAACCTGCTGGCGCTGGACGAGCTGGATGCTGTCGCCGGCAGGGACGACTGGGACCTGGCGCTGTTCGCCCTCCACAACCGCTTGCTGGAGCGCGGCGGGCGCCTGTTGACGACGGCGCGGATGCCCCCGCGCGAACTGCCGTTGCGATTGCCCGATCTGCGTTCCCGCCTCATCGCCGGATATGGATTCGGTCTGGCGGAGTACGACGACGCGCACTGTCTGGAAATTCTCCGCTTCCGCGCCGCGCGTCTCGGCTTGTCCCTGGGGCCGGATGCCGGTCGCTACCTGCTGCACCGCGCGCCGCGCGATCTGGCAAGCCTGATGGATTGTCTGGATCGCCTCGATCACGCGGCGCTCGCGCATCAGCGCCAGCTTACGGTGCCCTTCATCAAGCAGGTGTTCGGTTGGTGAGCGGATTCTGCGACCGGGCTTGATCGGATTCCCTGCCGATGTCCGGTCTGTCGCGGTCGAATCGAGAAGCGGCGGGGCCGTCCGATCTTGCAGGTCGCTGGTGTTCTGTCGGAACTACGAAGTCACCGGCTTCCTGGCCGCGCGTTTGTCGCGCAAGAACAGGTGTGTGCCGCGGCGCTCGAATTCAAACAGGCCGGTCGCCTCGATAAGGTCACCGAGTTTCCGGTAGCCGAAGTTGCGCGGATCGAAAGACGCCTGGTTGGAGATGTGCGAGCCGACCAGCGCCAGGCTCGACCAGCCATCTTCGAGCATGCAGGCTTCGACGGCATTGCGCAGCAGGCCGACCAGCTTGGGGTCGCTCTTGAGTTCCTTGGCAGATTTCTTCTGTGGACTCGCCGTGGTTTCCTCGTTGACCTGGGAAAGCGTACCGAGGTTTTCCAGATAAAGAAATTTGGAGCAGGCGTTGACGAACGGCGTCGGCGTTTTCTTTTCGCCAAAGCCGTAGACCTTGAGCCCGTTGGCGCGGATGCGCATCACCAGCGGCGTGAAGTCGGAATCGGAGGAGGCCAGGCAAAAGGCGTCGAGCTTCTGGGTGTACAGCAGGTCCATGGCATCGATGATCATGGCGCTGTCGGTGGCGTTCTTGCCCTTGGTGTAGGCAAACTGCTGGATCGGTTGGATCGCGTAGTCGTGCAGCACGTCTTCCCAGCCCTTGAGATTGTTGCTCTTCCAGTTGCCGTAGGCGCGGCGCACATTGGGCACGCCGTATTTGGCCAGTTCGTCGAGGATCACCTCGATCTTGCCCGCTGGGCAGTTGTCGGCGTCGATGAGCAGGGCGATGCGGGCTTCGTCGGACATGATGTGGTTCCCGGGTTGCGGCGGCGGTGGTCAGATTGGGCGACGCATGGCGGGCTTCACGCCCGCTCAGCCATCAATGCCCGGCGGCACTCTGTGGCGTGATTTTGTAGAGCGCCGTGGCGCGATCCGCCGCAACATAGATGGCGCCGCTCGGCGATACACCCACGCCGGTGAGCACATAGCCGGGCGGCATGCCTTCGGCGGCCGGATAGCCGATGGCGAGGTTGCGCGCGATCTCGGTGACCTTGCCGTTTTTCGGATCGATCCGCACCAGGCGCTGCCGACCGACCTCGGCGAGCACGATGGTGCCATCGGGTGCCACGGCGAAGCCCTCGGGTCGATCCAGTCCTTCGGCGATCACCTTGCGCTTGCCGTTATCCGAATTCAGGCGCAGCAGTTGCCCGTTCAAGGTGTCGGTCAGATAGACGCGGGTGATCGGCTTGCCTTCCTTGTCGCCCGGTACCGGACGCAGGGCGGCCATGCCGGGCAGATCTTCGGCGATGGTTTTGCGCTTGGCACCGTGCTCGCCCGACACCCGCAGCAGGCGCCCGGTGCCCTGTTCGGCGATCAGCAGCACGCCGGGCTCCAGCTCCAGGGCGTCGACCGGATGCTTGAGATCGTGGTAGGTGGCGATGGATTCGTTGGTGGCCAGATTGAAGACTTCGACCGCGTTGGTGAACCAGCTCGAGGTCACCGCGCGGTTGCCCTGGAGGGTGACCGTCATCGGCATTTCCATGCGGTCGCGCAGGCCGCGCCTCAATTCGGTCACGGCGCCGCTGTCGCCGGCGATTTTCTTGAAGGAAAACAGGTCCGCCAGATAGATCTGATCGACGCCGTTTTCGACCCGCACGTCCAGCCCGCCGGGCACCGCGAGCGCGCTCTTCACGACGGTGTGCGCCGCGCCGGTGCGGGTGTTGATCTTGAGAATGGTGTTATCGACCATGTTGGTAATGTAGAGCTGGTCGCGGGAGTCGAACGCCAGATTGTCGATGCCCGTGGGTACGGTGGCGACCAGGGTCTTCTCGCCGCTGTGGATATCCACGCGCACCACCCGACCGAGCGCGGTGTCGGGCACATAGAGGTTGTCGTGGCTATCGAGATTCGCGGCCACCGGAATCCGGAAGCCGGCGGCCACCGTGGTCAATGTGCCGCTGTCCACATCGATCTTCACCACCTGGCCCTTGAACAGCAGGGGTCCGTAGAGCAGGCCGTCCTTGCCGAAATCGAAGCCGTTAAGACTCCCCATGTCGGCCAGCACCCGCCGCGGTTCCCTGTGGCCCTTGGGATCCAGTTCCCACAGGGCATCGCCCCACAGCACCTGGGTGACAAACAGCCGCCCGTCGTTGCGGAAGGCAACGGAATTGATACCGGGCAGGTTGTCGGCGAGCACAACGACAGTCCCATCCGGACGGCGCGCATGGACCTTCCCGGTGAGAATCGACGTCCACACGAGCGTGCCGTCGGGGCCGAATTCCAGATCGTCGGCCATGCCCTCGGGCGGCCCCACGAATACCTCCGATTCGCCGGTGTTGACGTCCACCCTGTAGATGGCCTGGCCGATGACACTGCCCACATAGAGGTTGTCGTCGCGGTCGAAGGTAAGTCCATGAACGCCAAGAAAATCGGCGCCGGGCACCAGATACTGCACCAGATAGGGCTCGCTGGTGCCTTCGGCGTCCAGCAGCCCATGGCGCGCCGGAGTGTCCTTGCCGCAGCTCGCGAGTACCGAGGTGAGCGCGAGTGCCAGCGCGGCGCGGCGCAGTGCTTCCGGAAATTTACGATCGTTCATGGGGCACTCCCTTTTATCAGTCTTTATATCAGTGGTACTGGAGCCTGTGGTCCGTTGCGCGCGATCTGGAACCTGCGCTGGCGAAGCGTTGCGTCTGCTTCCGCAAGCATGACGGTTGCTCAGCGTGTCGCTAATTCCCTTTGAAATCGGGCTCACGGCGCTCGGCAGTGGCCTTGATGCCTTCTTTGGCATCGGCCGTCTTGAGCAGCCATTGCTGCTCGCCCAGCTCGCGGTCGGTGGCGGCCTGTACCCGGTCGGCGAGCCCCATGCGCAGGGTTTCGCGGATCGACTGCACCGCGAGCGGCGCCGAGCCGGCGATCTCGCGGGCGAGAGCCTGCGCGCTCGCCAGCACCTGATCCTGCGTCACCAGCAGGTCGGCGAGTCCCCAGGCGCAGGCCTGATCGCCCGGTACGCGGCGGCCGCTGTAGAACATCAGATGCGCCTTCTGCTGACCGATCAGCGCGGGCAACGTGTGGGTGAGGCCAAACCCCGGATGAAAGCCGAGGCGCGAAAAATTGGCACTGAAACGCGCTTCCGGACAGGTGACGCGAAAATCGCCCACCAGCGCCAGACCCAGACCACCGCCGATGGCGGCACCCTGCACCGCGCACACCACGGGCTTTTTGTTGCGGAACAGCCGGACCGCTTCCTGATACAGCCGGCCCGACCGTTTTTTGAAGGCGGAATCGTCAGCGCCGGCATTGTCCCTGTCGAGGCGGTCGCCACCGGCAAAATCGGCGCCAGCGCAGAACGCCTTGCCCTCGGCGGCGAGCACCAGTGCGCGGCACTCCGGCATCGCGTCCAGGTCCGCGAAGGCGTCGGCGATGGAATTGATCAGGGTTACGTCGAAATAATTGAAAGGCGGCCGCCGGATGGTGATGGTGGCGACGAAATCCTCCAGCGCAACGCTGATATCCGGGTAGGTTCCGATGCTGGCCATGTCCGCTCCACAGGTGAT
Organism: uncultured Gammaproteobacteria bacterium; assembly: GCA_963708735.1. Taxonomy (GTDB): domain Bacteria; phylum Pseudomonadota; class Gammaproteobacteria; order Pseudomonadales; family Porticoccaceae; genus JAGPUQ01. The sequence goes on along the minus strand of CAVPTW010000004.1, from coordinate 19,116 downwards.
TTTTTCGAGTCTAATTGAAATCAGTGAACCATGCGTGGTCGGGCTCGCGCCGCGGCGTGATTTCCGGATAATGGCGCCGGCGTCGACGTAACGAGAGACCAACAGGTGACCACCAATTCATTGAATCCAGCAACAACGGCGATAAGCAAGTTCGAACGCGATACCCAGGTGCGGCGCATCGACGAACGCACCTGGGAAGGGGAGTTCTCCCCCGACTGGAGCATCGGGCAGGCGCCCAACGGCGGCTATGCCATGGCGCTCGGGGCGCGGGCATTGGCGGCGGCCCTGCCGCATCCCGACCCCATGACCGTGACCGCCTACTATGTGGCGCGCCCCGGGTCCGGTCCGGTGCGCTGCGAGGTCGAGGTACTGCGGGTGGGGAAGGGCACCTCAACCGGCATGGTGCGTATGGTCCAGGGCGGCGAAACCATGATCCAGTTGATCGGAACCTATACCGATCTCGACCGCATCCGCGGCGTGAATCACTGCGCCGTACCCATTCCCGCGATGCCGGATTTCGCCGCCTGTATCGACACGCCTGTTGCGGATAACGTCCCGCTGCGCAAACAGCTTGTCCAGCGCATGACGCCCGCCAACGTGCAGGCACTGGAGGGCACGCCGGACGGGTCGGGCTGCTGGCTGGGCTGGACCGACTTCGCCGACGGCGGTCCCATCGATCTGTTCGGTCTGTTGCTGTTCTCCGATGCCATGCCGCCGCCGGCTTTCTCCCTTTACGGGCCCGAGGGCTGGGTTCCGACTCTGGATTTATCGGTGCAGATTCACGCGCGTCCGGCGCCGGGACCACTGCGATGCAAGTTCGAAACCCAACTGATTACCGCAGGTACGCTGAATGAAGACGGCTGGTTGTGGGACAGCCGCGGCACGCTGGTGGCACTGGCCCGGCAGACCGCCAAGCTGCGGGTCAAGTCTGACAAGGGCATTTGACAGCGCCCGGTAGCGCCGCCGACCATGAACGGCGTTCGGGAGCGCTCTGTTGCGCAATCACACAGCAGGATCGCCCGACAGCACGCGCTCGACAACAACCCCGGGCGCTGCGCGGCGGCCGTCTCGAACCTACCCACAATAATCACAACCTGGAGATTGTCATGAGCTCAGCAAAACCGACCATCGTTCTCTATCTTCTGGCTTTTCTCGCCGTCTTCGTCTGGGCCATCCTGGCCGATCCCACATTTGCCGGCTTTCTTACCGCGGTGCGCGAGCCGTGGGGGCTGGTAGTCACCCTCGACTTCGTGTTCGGCTGTCTGTTGCTGTCCTGGATCATCTATTACGTCGAGGGCTCGGCGCGCGCGGCGCTGCCCTGGGCCGTGGCACTGTTCATCGTCGGCAATATCGTGGGCGCGATCTATCTGTTGACGCGGCTGGACCGTATCCGCCAGCGGTTGGCCGCCACCGCCTGACGCACGGTTCCGGGTAAAGAGGCTCCGGTAAAAAGTCCCGGGTAAAAAGCTCCGGGAGCTGACCGCTTCCGGAGTACCATTGCCGGAACCTACATTCGTCAGGATGGCGCAAGCCAGGCAATGTGTTTTCCGCGGTAGCCATGAATGCACAGTGGCTGTGGTAAAAAGACCGTTCGACAATGACAGGGAGTCGAAGTGTGGGCGCCGTACAGACCATCAATACCCACGCCGCGCTGGCTCGCCACTGGACTCACCCGATATCCCGCCCGCCTGAAGCGATCCTCCCGGACCGCAAGTCGGTCGTCGCCCCACGGCCCGCGCGGCGCGGCGCATGACCAGCGACAGTGCATTGTTGAAGTATTGGGGCAAGGCCGACCCCGCCTATCCCGGCGAGCCCAAGTGGCATCCGCTCGCGTATCACTGCCTGGATGTGGCGGCAGTGGGGGTGGAATACCTCGCCCGGGCGCCGGCGGTTAGGCGGCTGACTCAATCTGATCTTGGTGGCGATAAACATGGCGGCAGGGTGGCGTATTGGCCAGCCATCCATGACTTCGGCAAATTGGCGCAAGCATTTCAGGGCCGATGTTCCGACGTGTCCCACGTCTAGCGGAGACCCGAGTACGCGATGCAAAACATCTGGGCAAAAAGCTCCACCACCGAAGAGGGCCGCTGGCACCCTCTGATCCTTCACACGTTAGATGTGGCGGCGGCAGCCGATGCCATCGTCGCCAGAGAGCCAAACACAACCCGCGAGCGGCTCGCAGAAGTAGTTGGCCTGGAATGGAGTCAAGCTCGTCCGTGGCTGCTGCTACTGATCGCCTGCCACGACCTCGGCAAGGCGTGTCCTGGATTTCAGTACAAGTGGCGGAATCTGTCTGGTCTGGACGGCGGCCCCAGCCCCGACACGACGATCAATCACGCATTTGTGAGCCAGGTCGAGCTGCTCCCATTACTGCTCGAATTGGGATGGCCGGAGGACACGGCGGAGCTGGTTGCCGATGCCGTGGGGTGCCACCACGGTGAACGCGCGAACGCCAACACGATCAGTAACTTGGAAGGCAACCGTCGGGCGCTGGGCAAACCCGAATGGCGCGAAGCCCGTCGCGCCATCTTCGATGCCTTGATCGAAGTCCTCGCGCCTGCCGAGCCGCCCACAAAAATCACGCTCACCGGCCCGGATTTCATGCTGCTCGCCGGGCTGACGAGCTTTGCCGACTGGATCGGTTCGAACGAGCTGTATTTTCCTTTCGGCACACCCGAGGATTGCGACGATCTGGCCGGCTGGTTCGCAACGCGACGCGCGCGCCACGCGGAAGCGGCGCTCGATGCGATCGGCTGGATGCCGCGTTTGCCGCTGACAGTTTCGTCCAAAGCCTTCGCCGAAGTGTTTGGCTTCCCGCCGCGCCCGTTGCAGCAAGCCGTGGTCGATGCACTCGGTGCCATCGACCAGCCTGCAATTCTGCTGGTCGAAGCTCCGATGGGCGAGGGCAAGACCGAGGCAGCGCTCTACGCCCATCTGGAATTGCAGCGGCGGCTCGGCCATCGCGGCCTCTACGTGGCTTTGCCGACCAAGGCCACGGGCAACGCGATGTTTGGTCGTGTCTTGAAGTTCCTGGATGGCCAGAACTGCAATCGGCCACTCGACCTGCAACTGCTGCACGGTGGGGCGCTGCTCAACGATAAATACCAACAGCTCAAACCCGGCGGCATCTTCGACACCACTACGGGCGGGGACGTGCGCGCAGGTGAATGGTTCACCCACAAGAAGCGCGCCCTGCTCTCGGAATACGGCGTCGGCACTGTCGACCAGGCGCTGCTCACCATCCTGCCGGTGCGCCATCAGTTCGTGCGGCTGTGGGGATTGGCGAACCGGGTGGTCGTGTTCGACGAAATCCACGCCTATGACGCCTACACCGGGACGCTGCTGCTGCACCTGCTGGGCTGGTTGCTGGCGCTGGGCTCGTCGGTCGTGTTGCTGTCGGCAACCCTGCCGCCGCAGATTCGACGCCAGCTTGCCGAACTGACCAGCGCGGAAATGCCAGCGCAGGAGGCAGCCTACCCACGCCTCTCGGTCTATCGGAATGGCCATGCGGTTCAGCAAATCGCGTTTGACGCCGATCCCGAGCGTCGTCTGCGTCTGACGATCGCGCCTGTCACCGCCGACCTGCCCGCCATCAAGGCCGCGCTCGATCAACGGCTCGCCCCGGGTGGTTATGCGCTCGCGCTGCTCAACACCGTGCAGCGTGCACAGAAGCTGTATCAGGACTATGGCGAGGGCGACCCTTTGCTGATCGACGGCCAACCAGTAGGCAAACGGCTCGCCGACGGCACCGAGGTTTATCTGTTTCACGCACGCTTCCCCGCCGACCAGCGACAGCGGCGCGAAGACGCCGTGCTCAAGGTGTTCGGCCCGCCCGCCACAGGCGAATCCGGTCCGCGCATCGGGCGCAAAATCCTGATTGCGACGCAAGTCGCCGAACAAAGCCTCGACCTGGATTTCGACCTCATCGCCACCGATCTCGCGCCCATCGACCTGCTGTTGCAGCGCGCAGGCCGCTTGTGGCGACACCGGCGTGGCACACGCCCGCTGGCCGAGCCCATGTTGATCGTGGCCGGGCTGGCGGAAGACCCGCCACCCTCGTTCGGCAAGCCCTTGTGGTGGGGCGCCGTCTATCGCGAAGACGTGCTGCTGCGCACCCGCAGCCTGTTGCGCGACAAAGCCGTCCTGCAACTGCCGGACGAGATCGACGCGCTGGTGGCGGCGGTCTACGAGGAAGAAGTCGGCGTGGCCGAATCCCTGGAAGCGCGTCTGGACCGTGCCATGCAGGATGCACTGGGCATCAACTACGCGCATGTCGGCGCAGCGAATCAGGCCATCATCGGGCTGCCCGACGACGGTTCGTGGAAGACCAGCGCCAATTTCACGCTCTATGACGACGATGAGCCCGGCGTCCACCCCACCCTCAAGGCTAAAACTCGCCTCGGCGACGATTCCATCGTCGTCATTCCGCTACGCGAGGTCGACCACTTCAGCCCCGCCGCCGAGCCGGATTTCGCGCAGGCCAAGGCTTGGTTCCTGCGCGCCATCAGCGTCTCGCGCAAGGGCGTCGTCAAGCCCTTGCAGAAAACGGGCGTGCCGGAAGGCTGGAAGAAAAGTGCGCTGTTAAGAAATTGCTACCCGCTGCCGCTCGACGCCGAATCGTGCTGGACGGACGACGCCAGTGTGCGGCTCGACGAAGCGCTTGGACTGGTTTACGAACCGAAGGAGACCGAATGAGCCGTTTCAACCTGATCGACGAATCCTGGATTCCCGTGCGTTTTCCAGATGGAACGCGGGCCGAACTCGGTATCCGCGACACCCTGCTGCGCGCGAAAGACATCGCGGTCATCGAAGACGCCTCGCCGCTGGTCGTGGCGAGCCTGCACCGCTTCCTGCTCGCAGTGCTCTATCGCGCGCTGGAAGGGCCGACTGACATCGATCAGGCCAAGGGCTGGTTCAAGACCGGCCTGCCAGCAGACAAGATCGAAGCCTATCTGGAACGCTGGCGGGAGCGGTTCTGGCTGTTCGATGAAAAATATCCCTTCGGCCAGATTCTCGACTTCGAACCCAAAACCTGGCGCGCCTGGACGGTACTCGCCGCCGAACACAACGCCGACAACGCCAAGGTGTTGTTCGATCACATCGACGTGACCCACGCGGGTGCCGTGTCGGCAGGCATGGCGGCACGCTGGATGCTGGCGACCCAGACCTTTTCGGTGAGCGCAGGCAAGAGCGAGCTGTCGCACACCGGCACTGCGCCTGCAGCGACGGCGGCGATGGCCTTGCCGTTCGGACAGAATCTGGAAGACACGCTGCTGCTGTCGCTCGTCCCACAAAACCGGGCGGTGATCGCGCAGGATCTTCCTATTTGGGAACGCAGCGCCGATTCGCTCGCCAGCCTGAAAGCCGGTGTCGAGCGCGCCATCGGGGGGTTCGCCGATCGCTACACCTGGCGCACCCGTTCGATCCGCCTGCGTCACGACGAGGTTGGAAATGTGAACCTGCTTAGGTTTGCGTCCGGCGTGGAAAACGCGTCCAAGGACGCGCTCGACCCCATGCTCGCTTACCGCATCGACAACGAAATAGGCCGCTTGCCGATCCAGTTCAAGGATCACGGTCTGTGGCGCGACTTCGACTCGCTGCTTCCGGACGATACGCGGCTTGCGCCTGGCGTGATTGAGCACGCCGCTGCGTTGACGCGCATTGCTAGAGACCGCTTTCCACGTTCGGTCATGGTTCTGGGGCAGGCCAACAACAAGGCCAAGATCGAGTACTGGCGCATGGAGCGCTTTGCTCTGCCGCAAGCTTTGCTTGGCGACCGCGCAATCCGCAGCGAAATCCACCAGCTGCTCGGAGATGCCGAAGAAACCCAGAAAGCGCTGGGGAAAGCTTGCCGCGGTTTCGCCCGCAATCTATTGAGCCGTGGCGAGCGCGTGCCGGACGGCAAGGATATCGGCAAATTCGTCGATCAAATGCCCGCTAATGCGGCCTACTGGTCTGGGCTGGAAGCCGCCTTCCACGAGACCCTGCGCCACTACACACTGGAGCGCGACCCCGATGACATTCGCCTCGACTGGCTGAAAGCCGTGCGTGCGGCGCTGCGCGATGTCTGGGCGCAGCACGCGGCCAGCGTCTCGACCGGCGACGCCTGGGCGATCCGCGCGCTGGTTCGCGCCGAAGGCACCATCGGCAAGCAACTCAAGGCGCTGAACGACGAAATCCAGAAATACGAAACACATCGCAATCAGCAGGAGGAAACAGCATGAGCGGACTCATCGCCTGGCTGGAACAACTGAACGAGACGGACAGCAAGGTTCGCGCGGTGTTGCGCCGCAGCCTTGCTTTCGACCCAGGGCAGCACATTCCGGCTTTTCCCTACGTTGAGCCTTTTCTGAAGGGCGAGGAATCCAGTTGGCGCAGGGACATGCATTATCTGGTCGCTGCACTGTGGGCTGGGCATTGGCGTGAAGGGCGCGCGGGAGCAGCTTTGCCACTGGCCCGTGCCTGCGCAGCGCACCAAATAAAAAGCGGATCAGCCAGTACCGAGCGACGCTTCATCAGCCTGCTGGACGCGGATCGTGAACAACTTCCGCACCGCCTGCGCCAGATGGTCGCCTTGCTGGGCGAACAGCCCATCGATTTTGAAGCCTTGCTGGACGACCTGCTGCGTTGGAACGGCGAATCCAAACACACCCAGAACGCCTGGGCACGTAACTTCTATCGCGCCCTCGCGCCCGCTTCCCAGACTCAACCCGATACCGCTACGGAGACCGCCGAATGAAAACCCTGATCGAAGTTCACATCCTGCAAAATTTTGCGCCGTCCAACCTCAACCGCGACGACACCGGCGCGCCCAAGGATGCTTTCTTCGGCGGCACGCGCCGGGCGCGGGTGTCGAGCCAGTGCAACAAGCGCGCGGTGCGCGAGTATTTCAAGACTCAAAACGACGAATACTTTGCGTCGAGAACAAAGAGGGTCGTCGACTCACTGATTCAGCGCATTGACCCAAAGGTTCGCGACGAAAAGAGCTGCACGCCGGAAAACCTTGAAAAGGCGATCACGGCAGCCATCAACTGCATTGGCTCTGGCGACAAGAAGGTCAAGGTAGAAAAAGACAAGAAGAACGGGCAACTCAAGACCGATGTTCTTTTGTTCTTGAGTAATGCCGAGGTTGATGCGCTCGCCGCTGCCATTGCAGCCAATTTCAACGAATTGTTGAAATCGAAAATCGGCACCGATGTTGCCAAAACTATTACTGACTCGCTTGATGGCAAGGAAAACAAGTCAAGGCTGACACTCGATATCGCTCTCTTCGGGCGGATGCTCGCTGTCATGCCGGAAAAAAACCAGAACGCCGCCTGCCAGGTCGCGCACGCCATTTCCACCCACGCGGTCGAACGCGAATTCGACTTCTACACGGCGGTCGACGATCTGAAGCCGGAAGACACCGCCGGGGCCGACATGATGGGCACCGTGGAATTCAATTCGGCGTGTTACTACCGCTACGCGGTGGTCGACTGGGCGAAGCTGGTCGAGAACCTGCAAGACGACGCGGAACTCGCCGCCAAGGGGCTGCACACCTTCCTGCAAGGCTTTGTCGTGGCCGAACCCACCGGCAAACAGAACAGTTTCGCCGCGCACAACCCGCCGGAATTCGTCGCCGTGACGGTGTGCCATGACGCCGCCCCGCGCAACCTCGCCAATGCCTTTGAAACGGCGATTCGTGCCAGGATTGGCGAATCCTTGACGCGCAGATCGGCGGAGGAACTGGCGAAGAAGGGCAAGGCGCTGGAAAAGGCTTACCCCAGAAAGTCCCAAACCTTCGTGCTCAACCTCGCCGGCGCCGAGCTGGACGGCTTCGGCAGCGTAAAGGACTCGCTGGACGACGTGCTGGAAGCAACGCTCAAAGCCGTGCGGGGTTGAAGCCATGCCCACTCTGCTTTTACGACTGGCGGGGCCGATGCAGTCCTGGGGCACGACCAGCCGCTTCGACCAGCGCGATACCGGCAAGGAGCCGAGCAAATCCGGCGTCATCGGACTGCTTGCCGCCGCGCTCGGGATCGACCGGGAAAACTGGATCGACCTCGAACCGCTGACGCGGCTCACGATGGGGGTGCGTCACGACCGGCCCGGCGTGCTGAAGCGCGACTATCAAACCGCAGGCGGCGCTGCGAGCGATAAGATGAGACGTGCAGATGGTTCCTTGTCCGATGATGGCGTGACCTCACAGCGCCACTACCTCTCTGACGCGGTGTTCCTGGTCGGGCTGGAAGGCCCGGACCCTCGCTTGCTCGAACGTGCCCACTGCGCTTTGCAGAACCCGGTCTGGCCGCTGGCCCTGGGGCGCAAATCCTATGTGCCTTCCGAATCGATCTGGTTCGACGGCGGCGTGCTCGACGCGCCGCTTGTGGATGCGCTCAGAGCCTGGCCGTGGATTGCTGCGCCGCACCGCTGGGAATCCGCGCCGGAGCGGTTACTGCTATCGATGGAGTCGCTGGACGACTCCGGTGTCCTGCGGATGGACCAGCCCCTGTCTTCGTTTTCGGACAGGCGCTTCGGCGCACGCTATGTGCGGTCCGAATGGATCGAGATGACGCGGGAGGGCGCCGATGCACCTGCATAGAATTAATCTGAACCCGCGCTGTAAACGAGCGCGCGGCGATCTCGCCGACCCTTATCAAATGCACGCGACTCTGTGCCGGGCATTTTTCCCACAGGAAACGAAATGTCCACCCGGGGCGTTGTTGTGGCGGTTGGAGCCTGAAACCGACCGTGACGGCAGGCCGCGGATTCTTATCCAGAGCGATGCACGGCCGGAATGGTCACGCATTGCCGATCCGGACTGGTTGGCCGGGGCCGACCCCGGCGTCGATTTGGCGCAAAAACTTGCACTTGATGCGCTCATTCCCGGGCGGGCATTTCGCTTCAGGCTGCGCGCCAACCCGTCCAAGACCGTCCAGGGAAAGCGGATCGGCCTCACCGGTTCCGACGCTCAAAGGACGTGGCTCATTCGCAAGGGCGAACGGCACGGTTTTGCGCTGCCGGAGCCTGCTACGCCTGATTATTTTGAATTTCTCGCGACTCGAACGGGTCGCGCGTATCAGGATGTGCGCATCTCGCACGAGCAAATGCTGAGCGGCCGACAGTACGACGGCAATACGATACGAGTGTATTCAGCGCTGTTCGAAGGTCGCCTGACGGTAACCGATGTCGCCCTGTTCAAAGCCGCACTCAAGGCCGGGATCGGCCACGGCAAGGTGATCGGGCTGGGGTTACTGTCCGTCGTGCCCCTACCGGGATGACATGGCATCGGTCCCGCCAAAGCCTTCGGCTGCGGGCTGCTGCTGGTGCGGCGTGTTTGATTCTTGCCCGGACAGTCGGGCCACCCTAAACTGCATCGCATATGCAATACAAAAAGGAGTGCCCCATGAAAAAGCCACCCTGCCGCCCCTGCGCGTGGATAGCGAATTGCGCGCCGCCGCCGAAGCGGTGTTGCGCGACCGTGAAACGCTTTCCGGTTTCGTGCTCGAGGCCGTTCGTCTCCACATCGCGCGGCGCGAGGCGCAGCGCGAGTTCATCGCGCGTGGCTTGTCGTCGCGCGAACAAGCGCGGGCGTCCGGCGAGTATGTGGGCACGGACGAGATGCTGGCACGGCTCGATGCCTCCCTTGTCGCCGTACGCAGCAAGCAGGAGGCGAATACGCGGTGAGTTACAAGCTACGGCTGACGCCCGGTGCGGCCGAGGATTTACAGCGCCTGTTCGACTACCTGGCGGAACCTGATCTGAGCACTGCCGAACGAGCGCGGGTGGCAATTGAGAAGGCTTTCGACTTTTTGCAGACGTTTCCGTTTGCTTGCCCCAAGGCCACATCGGAGCAACCGTTCTTGCGGGAGATGGTGATCGAGTATGGCCGGGCGGGCTATGTCGCGCTTTACGAAATCGAGGACGGTGCAACAATCACGTTGCTGGCTGTGCGGCACCAACGCGAGGACGATTTTTACTGATGGCCGATCTGCTGCCCCCGCTGCGCCCCATCCCCATCAAGGAACGGCTTTCGGTGCTCTATATCGAGCGCGGCCAGCTCGACGTGCTCGACGGCGCCTTCGTGGTGGTGGATGCCACCGGCGTGCGCACGCATATTCCGGTGGGTGGTGTCGCCTGCCTGATGCTGGAGCCCGGCGCGCGCATCGGCCCCTAATGCCTTCGGCTGCCGCGTGCTGCTGGTACGACGCTTGTACGCCTGTTGGAGGCGGCTTATCCTTACTCGAAGGTAAGGATTGTCCAGGAGGTAAGAAATGGAAGCGACACTGACCAGCAAAGGCCAGGTCACCATCCCCAAGGCAGTGCGCGATGCGCTGCACCTGCGCACCGGTGATCGGCTCGATTTCATCCTGGGAGCGGACGGCACCGTGCGGGTGCTGCCGATCACCGGGTCCGTCAGGCGCCTCAAGGGTATCCTGCCCAAGCCAGCGCGCGCCTTGACCCTTGACGAGATGGACGATGCCATCGCCAAGGGTGCGGCCGGCTCATGATCGGCCTGGATACCAATGTGCTGGCGCGCTATATCGTGCGGGACGATCCGGCACAGACCGCCTTGGCTGACCATTGCATCGAACACAAGTGCAGCCGCGAGACGCCCGGATACATCTCGCATCTGGTCCTGGCGGAGCTCATCTGGGTGTTGGAGCGCGGGTACGGCTATCCACGCTCGATGCTGGGAGAGGTGCTCGGCACGCTGCTGTCGAGTGAGGAAATTCGGATTCAGGATGCACCGTTGATCCGGTTGGCGCTCGTCGCCTTTTCGGCCGGCGCGGCCGACTTTGCCGATTGCCTGATCGGCGCGCTGCACCAGCGGGCTGAATGCGAAACCACGGTCACCTTCGACAAGAAGGCCGCCCGACTCCCGACCCATCGCTTGCTGGAGTGATCTGTGGCCGATCTGCTGCCCCCGCTGCGCCCCATCCCCATCAAGGAACGGCTCTCGGTGCTCTACATCGAGCGCGGCCAGCTCGATGTGCTCGACGGCGCCTTCGTGGTGGTGGATGCCACCGGCGTGCGCACGCATATTCCGGTGGGTGGCGTCGCCTGCCTGATGCTGGAGCCCGGCGCGCGCGTCTCCCATGCGGCGGTAACGCTCGCCGCCCGCGTCGGCACCCTGCTGGTGTGGATCGGCGAAGCCGGTGTGCGGCTCTATTCCGCCGGCCAGCCGGGCGGCGCGCGTTCCGATCGGCTGCTCTATCAGGCCAAGTTGGCGCTGGATCCGGATCTGCGCCTCAAGGTGGTCCGCAAGATGTATGAACTGCGCTTCGGTGAGGCGCCGCCCCAGCGGCGCTCGGTCGAGCAACTGCGCGGCATCGAGGGCGCCCGCGTGCGCGAGATGTACAAGCGCCTCGCGCAAAAGTTTGGCGTGACCTGGACGCGGCGCGATTACGACCCCGAGGAATGGGATGGCTCCGACCTGCCCAATCGCTGCCTGTCGTCCGCCACCGCTTGCCTGTATGGCGTGACCGAAGCCGCCGTCCTGGCTGCCGGTTACGCGCCGGCGGTCGGCTTCATCCACACCGGCAAGCCGCTGTCGTTCGTTTACGACGTGGCAGACGTATACAAATTCGAGACTGTGGTCCCGGTGGCATTCCAGATTGCCGCGAAAAAGCCGGTGAATGCCGAGCGCGAAGTGCGCCTGCGCTGTCGCGACATCTTTCGCCAGACCAAACTGCTGGAGCGCATCATTCCCGGTATCGAGGACATGCTCGCCGCCGGCGAGATAGCCCCGCCGACTGCGCCGGCAGATGCTGTCGGCCCCGCTTTTCCCGACCCCAAGCCGCTGGGCGATGCTGGTCATCGTGGTTGAAAACGCGCCGCCCCGGCTGCGCGGACGGCTGGCCGTCTGGCTGCTGGAGATTCGCGCGGGAGTCTATGTCGGTGACTACTCGCGGCGGGTGCGGGACAACATCTGGCAGCAGGTGGAGCAGGGCATTGGCGACGGCAACGCAGTCATGGCCTGGACTGCGCCCACTGAGGCGGGCTTCGACTTCGTCACCTGCGGGACGAACAGAAGAATTCCGATCGAGCTCGATGGCGTGAAGCTGGTTTCTTTCTTGCCGTTGATCCAGGAAGAACCAAGATGATGACGTTCTTTAACAACTGGAAATTCGCTACCTTGAAGCTGGTTTATCTGGTAGATTTTTTCGCACGCTTTTTCCTGTTATGATTCAAGAGGTTGGAAGAAGTGCGTTCCCCGCACACGCGGGGATGAACCGGTTGCCGCGGTCGTCTGCAGCTGGCGCATAGCGTGCGTTCCCCGCACACGCGGGGATGAACCGGCCGGCGGGTGGCTCGCGACCGGAGTGCTCGACGCGTTCCCCGCACACGCGGGGATGAACCGTCCGTCATGACGTAGGCGGCACTGGTCCGGCGCACGCGTTCCCCGCACACGCGGGGATGAACCGTATGTGACCTGCGGCACGACACCAAGGGCGCGCGCGCGTTCCCCGCACACGCGGGGATGAACCGCGTCTGACGCAGATACGCGACGAGCAGACCGTTGCGTTCCCCGCACACGCGGGGATGAACCGCCTCCTGGCCGAGCATTTGTTTCCAAGCCGTAAGCGTTCCCCGCACACGCGGGGATGAACCGCCTGTTTATCAACGCCGCTGCCCTGGGTCGATGCGTTCCCCGCACACGCGGGGATGAACCGCATGTGGCTGGTCCCGTCAAACTCGCTGCGTCGCGTTCCCCGCACACGCGGGGATGAACCGCTTGCGATCACGCGGCGCAGCAATCTGACGCTGTGCGTTCCCCGCACACGCGGGGATGAACCGCCGAACAGTGACCGGCGCGAGTGCGTGTTCGTGCGTTCCCCGCACACGCGGGGATGAACCGGTTCATGTTTGGCTGGTTCCTGAACCGGGTGGGCGTTCCCCGCACACGCGGGGATGAACCGAAGCCTGGGCGGAGGAATTCGCGGCCACGGCCGCGTTCCCCGCACACGCGGGGATGAACCGCACGAAATGAATCTGGCGGGCGTATGGCTGCGGCGTTCCCCGCACACGCGGGGATGAACCGATCGTCCCGCGCTTTCGGCCCTGGGGGCGGCCGCGTTCCCCGCACACGCGGGGATGAACCGGTGTACCAGCTCGTGCTCGAAGAAATGTGGTAGCGTTCCCCGCACACGCGGGGATGAACCGGACAGCGCCTTCGGCTGTCTTGGGTTCAATAAGCGTTCCCCGCACACGCGGGGATGAACCGCGTCTCGCCGCGCTCGCGTCTCTCGGAAGGCGGCGTTCCCCGCACACGCGGGGATGAACCGCTAGGTAAGCGCGCACATTCGACAGCTTCTCAGCGTTCCCCGCACACGCGGGGATGAACCGATTTGAGAAGGAAAAAACGTGTCCTGCGTGTGGCGTTCCCCGCACACGCGGGGATGAACCGCTGTCACTGATCGGATGGCCGCAATCGGCTGGGCGTTCCCCGCACACGCGGGGATGAACCGAAAAAGCAAACGCGAATCCGGTGACTGGTAAGGCGTTCCCCGCACACGCGGGGATGAACCGGCCATGTGGCCGATCCCAAGGCCAGCCACCCAGCGTTCCCCGCACACGCGGGGATGAACCGGCATGTGGTGGTGCAACCAATGCGGGACTGGTGCGTTCCCCGCACACGCGGGGATGAACCGGACATTTGAAACTGGTAGTTGCCGTTTTCGAGGCGTTCCCCGCACACGCGGGGATGAACCGGCCGAGCCTGCGCACTCAAACAAGGCTATGCAGCGTTCCCCGCACACGCGGGGATGAACCGGTTTGGACACTGGCCACCTGAACGTCCGGCATGCGTTCCCCGCACACGCGGGGATGAACCGAAGCATGGCCGGGTTTATTGGCGCGATGGGCGGCGTTCCCCGCACACGCGGGGATGAACCGTTTCAATCCTAGCCCGATCTAGCGCCGCGTGAGCGTTCCCCGCACACGCGGGGATGAACCGGCGCTTGAGCGCAAGGGCATCCCGGATCATGTGCGTTCCCCGCACACGCGGGGATGAACCGTGACATGCTTACCCTAGCCGTCGATCAAACCAGCGTTCCCCGCACACGCGGGGATGAACCGCGCTTTGACGCTGCGGTCGCGAAGGGCAAGGTGCGTTCCCCGCACACGCGGGGATGAACCGCTGCATGCAGTATGCACCCGCGTTCCTCTATCGCGTTCCCCGCACACGCGGGGATGAACCGCAGTCGCGGCGAAGAAGGCGCGCGCATTTGCGGCGTTCCCCGCACACGCGGGGATGAACCGGCGCGGACCCGTCGCCGCCGCTGGTGGAACTGGCGTTCCCCGCACACGCGGGGATGAACCCATGCCACCCAGCGTGGCCGGCAGGCGCGCGGCCGCGTTCCCCGCACACGCGGGGATGAACCGCATCATCAGAACCCCAGCGTGCTACAGGGCAGGCGTTCCCCGCACACGCGGGGATGAACCGCAGCATCGGCGCAACTTTCAGACCCCTGTTCCGCGTTCCCCGCACACGCGGGGATGAACCGGAGGTACAAGCCAAGCGGATCGAGCTTGAAAAGCGTTCCCCGCACACGCGGGGATGAACCGGTAGGCGCTCATATAGTGATGTGGAGAGAATAGCGTTCCCCGCACACGCGGGGATGAACCGTCAGCACATAGGTGGCCGCTTTGGCGCCCGCGGCGTTCCCCGCACACGCGGGGATGAACCGCCCTGATGTCGATGCACCTCAAGAGCGGCCACGCGTTCCCCGCACACGCGGGGATGAACCGCCCTGATGTCGATGCACCTCAAGAGCGGCCACGCGTTCCCCGCACACGCGGGGATGAACCAGTTGGTCATTGGATGCGAGGCGCGAGTCACCGCGCGTTCCCCGCACACGCGGGGATGAACCGAAAAAAGGCGGCAAGAAATAATGATCGTCACCGCGTTCCCCGCACACGCGGGGATGAACCGGCGGGGTGGTGGCGCACCTGTTTGAGTTTTTCGCGTTCCCCGCACACGCGGGGATGAACCGCCCTACGCCTGGCGCCCGAACACCTATTTCCGGCGTTCCCCGCACACGCGGGGATGAACCGCGCCTCGAACGGCACACCAAACGCGCGGCGGGGCGTTCCCCGCACACGCGGGGATGAACCGCTTGGACGGGTCGCGCTTGGCGTCGGCCAGGTGCGTTCCCCGCACACGCGGGGATGAACCGGGCTGTCCCAACCGTCCCAACCGTCCACACCTGCGTTCCCCGCACACGCGGGGATGAACCGATCGGCGCGACACCCGCGGCTGTCTCGCGCATGGCGTTCCCCGCACACGCGGGGATGAACCGCTGGGCTACCTTTCCCGGGAGGATGTGGCTGCGCGTTCCCCGCACACGCGGGGATGAACCGGATCGCGATCTCGCCACCCCGCCGGGCACCCCGCGTTCCCCGCACACGCGGGGATGAACCGATTCCCAACAACACCACAAACCCGAAATTCGGGCGTTCCCCGCACACGCGGGGATGAACCGTCCGCCCAGCCCCCGGGTGTTGCACCGCCGGAGCGTTCCCCGCACACGCGGGGATGAACCGGTGCTTGGTCTTATACGCCGCCTGAGTAGCAGGCGTTCCCCGCACACGCGGGGATGAACCGACGGGATGTGGTGGTGCAACCAATGCGGGACGGCGTTCCCCGCACACGCGGGGATGAACCGGCAGGAGACATTGATGGCCTATCAATCGGCTAGCGTTCCCCGCACACGCGGGGATGAACCGGTCATTACTGATACGCTTGCCGTACAGATACCGCGTTCCCCGCACACGCGGGGATGAACCGCGAGTACGAGATCAGTCGCGCCGATCTGCTGGGCGTTCCCCGCACACGCGGGGATGAACCGCTGCATAAGTCGCTTACCGGCAAGCGCAAAAAGCGTTCCCCGCACACGCGGGGATGAACCGATTTACGGCCGGAAGGATTCGACGAAGCGATGGCGTTCCCCGCACACGCGGGGATGAACCGGCGGACGTACTGCGCTGCCTGTCGGATGCCGGGCGTTCCCCGCACACGCGGGGATGAACCGCCCGCCATCATCGCGGCAAACGTCGCGGCCGCGCGTTCCCCGCACACGCGGGGATGAACCGGTCCTCCATCTCGTCTGCCATGTCGTCGATCAGCGTTCCCCGCACACGCGGGGATGAACCGATAAAAGCTCTGGGTGGGCGCTGGGACTCAGCGCGTTCCCCGCACACGCGGGGATGAACCGGTTTGGTACAACCGATTTCACCATCGCTGCTAGCGTTCCCCGCACACGCGGGGATGAACCGGGAGATAGTTCGCTCGCGTGGTGTCTGTGCTGGCGTTCCCCGCACACGCGGGGATGAACCGGCGCCAGGGACAACAACATCTCCGTATGCGTCAGCGTTCCCCGCACACGCGGGGATGAACCGTGGGCGGCTAAGTCGGAGCGGCTCGTGCTATCGCGTTCCCCGCACACGCGGGGATGAACCGCCGGCAGGTTTGATGCGCTACCTGCTCGCCAAGCGTTCCCCGCACACGCGGGGATGAACCGGTTGGGACAGGTTGGGACAGGTTGGGACAGCGGGCGTTCCCCGCACACGCGGGGATGAACCGGTTGATTTCATGCTGGTGCTGGAGGGTCCGCAGCGTTCCCCGCACACGCGGGGATGAACCGGGCCAGTTGGGCGAAATTTTCGGAACAGAAAAGCGTTCCCCGCACACGCGGGGATGAACCGGTTGGGACAGGTTGGGACAGGTTGGGACAGCGGGCGTTCCCCGCACACGCGGGGATGAACCGGTTGATTTCATGCTGGTGCTGGAGGGTCCGCAGCGTTCCCCGCACACGCGGGGATGAACCGGGCTGTCCCAACCGTCCCAACCGTCCACACCTGCGTTCCCCGCACACGCGGGGATGAACCGGGCCAGGTGGGCGAAATTTTCGGAGCAGAAAAGCGTTCCCCGCACACGCGGGGATGAACCGCATTTCATCATCTCCGCGATGCGTTTGATTGCGCGTTCCCCGCACACGCGGGGATGAACCGAAACAGGGCGCCACCTGCCGCGTGTAATGCGTGCGTTCCCCGCACACGCGGGGATGAACCGGTCAGCGAGCACGCGGACAAGCCCTCGTCCCAGCGTTCCCCGCACACGCGGGGATGAACCGCGTGCTAACGTCCCCGGCATCTTCCGTTAGTGGCGTTCCCCGCACACGCGGGGATGAACCGGATCGCCGGGCAAATGCATATACGCCGACTGCGCGTTCCCCGCACACGCGGGGATGAACCGTCTCATGGGTGAGACTTATAGCCCGTCGGGTGGCGTTCCCCGCACACGCGGGGATGAACCGCGTCCCACTGCGATTCCCGGAGCGCGTCGGCCGCGTTCCCCGCACACGCGGGGATGAACCGCAAGCAAAAGTCGCAAAATCAGCCAGCGTTTCGCGTTCCCCGCACACGCGGGGATGAACCGAAAATACGATAAATCCTACGGCCAAAATGGCCGCGTTCCCCGCACACGCGGGGATGAACCGGTAGGAGTCGAATTCACATTCGTCGTCATCTCGCGTTCCCCGCACACGCGGGGATGAACCGGCGATGAATTGGAGCTTGGGTTGGATGAGCTCGCGTTCCCCGCACACGCGGGGATGAACCGCCGGTCCACCCGAGCGGCCACCCCATGAGCCAGCGTTCCCCGCACACGCGGGAATGAACCGACTGCGTGGTCCAGTGCCGCTACGACGGGCTGGCGTTCCCCGCACACGCGGGGATGAACCGCGTTTGGTGGAATTTTGCGGAATGGCGTGGATGCGTTCCCCGCACACGCGGGGATGAACCGAAGACAGCCGGCCGTGCGAAATGTTTGAGGCGGCGTTCCCCGCACACGCGGGGATGAACCGAGCGGCGATCTGGACGATCTGTCGCTGGCCTGGCGTTCCCCGCACACGCGGGGATGAACCGCGGCGTTCGAGGCGCCCTATATCGAGCTGGTCGCGTTCCCCGCACACGCGGGGATGAACCGCAGCGTTCGAGGCGCCCTATATCGAGCTGGTCGCGTTCCCCGCACACGCGGGGATGAACCGCAGCGAGTCGAAATCCTCGTGCGTGAAATCCTGCGTTCCCCGCACACGCGGGGATGAACCGCGCGACCCGTCCAAGCTCCCGGGATTCACCAAGCGTTCCCCGCACACGCGGGGATGAACCGATCGGTTGGAGACGCTGGTATGCATCGCGTTGGCGTTCCCCGCACACGCGGGGATGAACCGCCGTCGTACACCGGACTACCAACACGGATCGCGCGTTCCCCGCACACGCGGGGATGAACCGGCCGTCGCCGTTCCCGGAAATCAACCGGCACCGCGTTCCCCGCACACGCGGGGATGAACCGGCGCGCTGGGCGTCCCAGTAGGCCCATGGGTTGCGTTCCCCGCACACGCGGGGATGAACCGGCTGGCGGATTATCACGATGGCGGGGTTTCAAGCGTTCCCCGCACACGCGGGGATGAACCGTCCGATGTAGTCACGCGTTCCCCGCACACGCGGATGAACCCCTATCCGACCAACCGCAGACAAACAGCTCCGTCGCGCGCCCCCTGCGCACGGCGATAACTGGCTGTTCGTCGAAGCCTTGGGCGAAAGGATTGCGGCGGCAACGCCGTCCAGGGTGGGAATGGCTGTATTATTCGACGGGACTCAGCGCGCCCGGCGGTCGCCGGTTGGAAAAATTGGTGCTTCAAGGCATAACCCGTTTTGTCGTGCTCCTTGCGATCGTATTTTTGGCAAGCTGCACCGACCCGGCGCCGCCGGTTCAGGATCCGCGCGCCGTGGTGGTCGAATCGCCGCTGCCGCTGGCCCACAGCATGATCGATGCCTATGCTGGCGCGGTGCGCGCGCGAGTCGAGGCGGATCTGGCGTTTCGCGTGTCGGGCAAGATTGTCTCGCGCGCCATCGATGTGGGTACGCAGGTCCGGCGCGGCGAGGTGCTGGCGGTGCTCGATCCGCAAGATGCGCGGCTGAATCTGGCCGCCGCCGAGGCCGCCCTGGCTGCCGCGGAAGCGGATCTGTGGATTGCACAGAGCGAGCACAAACGCTCGGTGGAACTTCGTGCGCGCGGTTTTATCAGCGAGTCGGCGGTCGACAAGGAAAAGAGCACAGCCATGCTGGCGC
>CAVPTW010000003.1:0-13019 GCA_963708735.1 uncultured Gammaproteobacteria bacterium | reverse complement strand
GCGTCGACCAGGCAATCGAACATCGCCCTGGCGTGCGCCGGCTCGGCGGCGGACGTGAAGCTCGGCCGTCGGCCGCGGTCGGTATCGGCGGCCAGGGTGAACTGGGGCACCAGCAGCAGGCCGCCGCGGGTGTCGGCAAGGCTCAGGTTCATGCGCCCATCGGCATCGTCGAACACGCGGTAGCCGAGTATCCGCTCGGCCATGCGCTGCGCCTGCGCCGGGGCGTCGCCCGGCTGCACGCCGACCAGCACCAGCAGGCCCGGCCCGATCTGGCCGACGGTGTCACCGGCGACGCTGACGTGGGCCTCGGTGACCCGCTGCAGCAGCGCCAGCACGCTCAGTCGGCGGCGCGGCTGTGGCGGCGGCGGTCGGCTTCGAGCAAATAGCGCTTGCGCACGCGCAGGAAGTGCGGCGTGACCTCGACCAGCTCGTCGTTCTCGATGAACTCGAGTGCCTGTTCCAGCGATAGGCGCGTGTGTGGCGTCAGCACGATGTTCTCGTCGCTGCCGGAGGCGCGCATGTTGGTCAGCTGCTTGGCCTTGAGCGGGTTCACGGTCAGGTCGTTACCGCGGCTGTGCAGGCCGATCACCTGTCCCTCGTACACCTCGTCGCCCGGGCCGACCATCAGCCGTCCGCGCTCCTGCAGGTTGAACAGCGCAAAGCCGACCGCCTTGCCGGTGCCGTTGCTGATTAGCACGCCATTCTTGCGCGTTGCCACCTCGCCGCTGGCGACCGGCGCGTAGGCGTCGAACACGTGGTGCATGAGGCCGGTGCCGGCACTGGCCGACAGAAAGTCGGTGCGCAGGCCGATCAGGCCGCGGGTCGGGATGCGGTAGTCCAGGCGCACCCGGCCGCGGCCGTCCGGCACCATGTTGGTCAGCTCGCCGCGGCGGGCGCCGATCAGCTCCATGATGTTGCCCTGGTAGGCGGAGTCCACGTCGATGGTGAGCTGTTCGTAAGGCTCGCAGGCCACGCCGTCGATTTCCTTGACGATCACCTGCGGCCGCGACACGGCCAGCTCGTAACCCTCGCGGCGCATGGTCTCGATCAGGATCGACAGATGCAGTTCGCCGCGGCCGGACACGCGAAACACGTCCGGATCCTCGCCGTCCTCGACCCGCAGCGCGATGTTGGTCAGCAGCTCCCGGTACAGGCGCTCGCGCAGCTGGCGGGAGGTCAGGAACTGCCCGTCGCGGCCGGCGAAGGGCGACTTGTTGACCTCGAAATTCATGGTGATGGTGGGTTCGTCCACCGTCAGCGCCGGCATGGCTTCCGGGCGTTCCGGGTCGCACAGGGTGTCCGAAATGGCCAGGCCCTCGACGCCGGTGACGGCGATGATGTCGCCGGCCGAGGCCTGCTCGACCTCGTAGCGCTCCAGACCGCGAAAGGCCAGCACCTGCAGCGCCCGGCCGCGGCGCTGCGTGCCGCCGGCGCCGACCACCATCACCGACTGGCCGCGCTTTAGCGTGCCGCGCCGGATGCGGCCGATGCCGATCACGCCCACGTAGCTCGAATAGCCCAGCGCGCTGATCTGCATCTGCAGCGGGCCGTCGACTTCCACCTGCGGCGGCGGCACCTTGTCCACGATGGTCTGGAACAGCGGCGTCATGTCGCCTTCGCGCACGCTGTCGTCGAGCCCTGCGTAGCCCATCAGGGCCGAGGTGTAGACCACCGGGAAATCGAGCTGCTCATCGCTGGCACCGAGCCGGTCGAACAGGTCGAAGGTCTGGTTCAGCACCCAGTCCGGGCGCGCACCAGGGCGGTCCACCTTGTTGATGATGACGATCGGGTGCAGGCCGGCCGCGAAGGCCTTTTCGGTCACGAAGCGCGTTTGCGGCATCGGCCCGTCGACGGCGTCCACCAGCAACAATACCGAGTCGACCATCGACAGGATGCGCTCCACCTCGCCGCCGAAGTCGGCATGGCCGGGGGTGTCCACGATGTTGATGCGGTAGGGCGTGTCGCCGCCCGGCGGGGTCCAGTCCACGGCCGTGTTCTTGGCGGTGATGGTGATGCCCCGCTCGCGCTCCAGGTCATTGCTGTCCATGACCAGGTTGCCGTGGTCCTCGTGGGCGGCGAAGGTGCCGGACTGGCGCAGGAGCTGGTCGACCAGCGTGGTCTTGCCATGATCGACGTGGGCGATGATGGCGATATTGCGGATATGGATGGACATGAAAGGCCGGCAGGCGGGAGCGAGGGGGCGGCGATTATAGCCGCCCGGCCGTGACCGGCCGGCTTCAGGCCAAGAAGGCGCGGCTTCGCTGCGCGATGATCGCCCGGCGGAGCCGGGCTCCTACAGTTTCCCGAGGCTCATCCGGGCCACTTCCAGTCCCGAATCTCCGGCATGTCCTGGCCGTGTTTGTTGATGTACTGCCGGTGCTCGATCAGCTTGTCCTTGAGCTGCTGCTTCAGGTAGAGGCCCCGCTCGCCGGTCTGCGGCAGGCGGTCGATGGCGTCCATCGCCAGGTGGAAGCGGTCCAGATCGTTCAGCACGGTCATGTCGAAGGGCGTGGTGATGGTGCCCTCCTCCTTGTAGCCGCGCACGTGGATGTTGTCGTGGTTGGTGCGGCGGTAGGTCAGCCGGTGGATCAGCCACGGGTAGGCGTGATAGGCGAAGATCACCGGCTTGTCGCGGGTGAACAGCTCGTCGAAATCCCGGTCGCTGAGGCCGTGCGGGTGTTCGCTGGGCGGCTGCAGCTTCATCAGGTCGACGATGTTGACGACGCGGATTTTCAGCTCCGGCAGGTGCTCGCGCAGGATCGAAACCGCCGCCAGCGTCTCCAGCGTGGGCACGTCGCCGCAACAGGCCATGACCACGTCCGGCGCAACCGCCTGGTCGTTGCTGGCCCACTGCCAGATGCCGATGCCCTGCGGTGCAGTGCTTGACGGCGGCATCCATCGTCAGCCATTGCGGCGCCGGGTGCTTGCCGGCGACCACCACGTTGACGTAGTGCCGGCTGCGCAGGCAGTGGTCCAGCACCGACAGCAGGCAGTTGGCATCCGGCGGAAAGTAGACCCGCACCACCTCGGCCTTCTTGTTGACCACGAGGTCGATGAAGCCCGGATCCTGGTGCGTGAAGCCGTTGTGATCCTGGCGCCAGACGTGCGAGGCCAGCAGGTAGTTCAACGATGCGATCTTGCGCCGCCAGGGCAGGTGCGCGGTCACCGTCAGCCACTTGGCGTGCTGGTTGAACATCGAATCCACGATGTGGATGAACGCCTCGTAGCAGTTGAACAGGCCGTGCCGGCCGGTGAGCAGATAGCCCTCCAGCCAGCCTTGGCACTGGTGTTCGCTCAGCACCTCCAGCACGCGACCGGCGGGCGCGAGAAACTCGTCGTTGGGCACGGTCGCCGCATCCCACTGGCGTTCGGTCGCCTCGAACAGGGCGCCCAGGCCGTTCGAGATCGTCTCGTCGGGGCCGAAGACGCGGAAATTGCGCTGGGCGTCGTTGAGCCGCGCCACATCGCGCAGGAAGGGTCCCAGCACGCGCGTGTCGCCGATGCCAGGCGTTCCCGGCGTCGGCACATCGACCCCGTAGTCGCGAAAATCCGGCATGCGTAGATCGCGCAGCAGCATGCCGCCGTTGGCGTGGGGATTCGCGCCCATGCGGCGGTTGCCGGTGGGCGCCAGTTCGGCCAGTTCCGGTTGCAGACGCCCCTGCTCATCGAACAGTTCCTCGGGGCGGTAGCTCCGGAGCCACTCTTCCAACAGCCTCAGGTGTTCCGGATGGACGTTCGGTTGCAGGGGCACCTGGTGCGCCCGGAAGGTGCCCTCGATCGGTAGGCCGTCGACGACCTTGGGCCCGGTCCAGCCCTTGGGCGAGGCCAGCACGATCATCGGCCAGCGCGGACGTATGCGATTGCCGTGCTGCCGGGCATCCTGCTGGATGTTCCGGATCTGCTCCACCGCCGTGTCGAGCGTGGCGGCCATCGCCTCGTGCATCAGGTCGGGTTCGCGACCCTCGACGAAGTACGGCGTCCAGCCGCAGCCGCGCAGGAACTGCTCCAGCTCCTCGCGGGTGATGCGGGCGAGGATGGTCGGGTTGGCGATCTTGTAGCCGTTCAGGTGCAGGATCGGCAGCACTGCACCGTCGCCGACCGGGTCGAGAAACTTGTTGGAATGCCAGGCGGTGGCCAGCGGGCCGGTTTCCGCCTCGCCGTCGCCGACCACGCAGGCGACAATCAGCTCGGGATTGTCGAACACCGCGCCGAAGGCATGGCTGAGTGAATAACCCAGCTCACCGCCCTCGTGGATCGAGCCCGGGCACTCGGGCGATGCGTGGCTGGGAATACCGCCGGGGAACGAGAACTGCGTAAACAGCTTCTTGAGCCCGGCCTCATCCTGACTGATATCCGGATAGATCTCGCTGTAGGTCCCTTCGAGATAGGTATTGGCCACCACCGCCGGGCCACCATGGCCGGGGCCGGACACGTAAATCATGTCCAGGTCGTAGTGCTTGATGACCCGGTTCAGGTGCGCGTAGATGAAGTTCTGCCCCGGCGTCGTGCCCCAGTGCCCCAGCAGCATGCGCTTGACGTCGGTGGGCGCCAGCGGGCGCCTCAACAGCGGATTGTCGTAGAGAAAGATCTGGCCGACCGACAGGTAATTGGCGGCGCGCCAGTAGGCATCGATTTTTTGGCGCAATTCTGCCGAGAGCGCATTGGATTTCATGGTCCGGGTCCCCCGAATTGAACCGAAGTCATCGTTGCCACAGGATTTGCGCGGCTTCGAGCGGCACCGCCACGCCCTCCCGGTGCGGGATGAGTCGCGCGGTGTAGTCCGTCGCCGGGCGGGTTGCCGGCACGTCCCCGCGGTAGGCATAGCCGTTTGTCGTACCCACCAGCTGCCGTACGCGCGTCATCTCGATCCGCTCCGGTGCGTGGCCGTCAAGGCCATCGGCATAAAGCTCGACCCGCACCGCCTCCGGGTCCAGACCATCCAGGTAAGCCTGAATCTCGAACAGGTGTCGCGCGTCGTCAGTCTGTACCTTGACTTCGCCGAAACGCAGCGCTGTCCATTTTTCGTTCAGTGCGCGCTGCCACGTGACCGTGGCCGCGCTGCCGCGCCCTTGTCGGCGGCCCGCTCCCGGTAAGCGGTGGCCGCCGGGAGGTAGTACTGCTCGGTGTATTCGCGCACCGCGCGGGTGCTGGAAAAGCGGGGCGTCAGGCTGGCCATGCTTTCCCGCATCCGCGCTACCCAGGCCTGGGGGATGCCGAGCTCATCGCGGGTATAGAACTCGGGGATCACCTCGCGTTCGAGCAAGTCGTAGAGGGCGTTTGCTTCGATCGCGTCCCAGGCCGGATCCGAATCATGTTCCTGACCATCGCCCAAGGCCCAGCCCACTTCCGGCGTATAGGCTTCCGCCCACCAGCCGTCCAGTTCCGACAGATTCAGACCGCCGTTGACGAGCACCTTCATGCCGCTGGTGCCGCAGGCTTCCCAGGGCCGGCGCGGCGTGTTGAGCCACACATCCACGCCCTCCACCAGGTGCTCGGTCAGATGCATGTCGTAGTCGCTGAGGAAAATCGCGTGGGGACGTACCTCGGGGCGCCGCACGAACTGCGTCCATTGCCGGATCAGAGCCTGACCTGCCGCATCCGCCGGATGGGCCTTGCCGGCCATGATGAGCTGCACGGGGCGCTGCGGATCGCTCAGCAGGCGCACCAGCCGCTCGGGGTCATGCAGCAGCAGGTTCGGCCGCTTGTAGCTTGCGAAGCGACGCGCAAAGCCCAGCGTCAGGCTATCCGGGTTGAACAGATGCCTGGCCGCCGCGACTGCCTCGGGCGACGCGCCGGTGGCAGCCAGTTGCCGGGACAATCGTTCACGCGCGTAGTCGACGAGAGCTTGGGTGGTGTCGGTGCGGAACTGCCAGAGTCGGGCAGCGGAGACGCGGCGCAGGTCCTGCTCCAGCGTCTCCGTCATTCCCAGCCAGCGGTCCTTTCCGCAGGCTTCCGTCCACAGCTGATCCGCCGCCACCGAGTCCCAGGTCGGCACATGGATGCCGTTGGTCACCTGTCCGACCGGGACCTCTGCCGTCGGCCAGTGGGGAAACAGCGGCTCGAACAGATGCCGGCTCACCCTCCCATGCAGGCGGCTCACGCCATTGATCGCACCGCTGCCACGGATCGCCAGATAGGCCATGTTGAACGGTTCCGATGCGTCGTTCGGGTTGCGGCGACCCAGGGCCAGCAAATCGTGGCGTGAAATGCCCAGCGCCTGCTCGGCATGATCCCCGAGGTATTGCTCGATGAGGGCCGGCGCGAAACAGTCGAAGCCCGCGGCCACCGCCGTGTGGGTGGTGAACAGGTTGCCGGCCCGGGTGACGGCGAGCGCCACCTCGAACGATTGCCCGGAGGCCTGCATGAAATCATGGGCGCGTGCCAGCACCGCAAAGGCCGCATGCCCTTCATTCAGATGACAGACTTGCGGCTGGATACCCAGCGCGGTCAGCAGGTGCCAGCCGCCGATCCCCAGCAGCAACTCCTGCTCCAGGCGCAACTGCGACCCGCCGCCATACAGCTCGCTGGTGATGCCCCGGTGCACGGGCAGGTTCGCGGCATCATTGCTGTCGAGCAGGTAGAGCTTCACCCGGCCGACCTGGACCTGCCAGGCGCGCAGCCAGACCGAATAACCGGGCAGCGCGATCTGCAGGCGCAACCATTCGCCGTTTTCCTTGCGCAGCGGCGTGATGGGCAGCTGTCCGGGATCGTTGTAGGGAAACAGCGCCTGCTGCGCCCCGTCCTGGTCGATCATCTGGTGAAAGTAGCCTTGGCTGTACAGCAGTCCCACACCGATCACGGGCACGCCCAGATCGCTCGCTGCCTTGAGTTGATCGCCGGCCACGTTGCCGAGACCGCCCGAATAGATCGGCAAGGCCTCGCTCAACATGAACTCCATGCTGAAGTAGGCAACGCAGCCGAGCGACGCTTGCGGATAGGTTTGCTGAAACCAGGCGGGAACGTCCGCGGCGTCGCGCCGGGTTTGCACCAGCGCATCGACTTTCTGGCGGAAATCCGGATCGGCCAATACCTGCTCGATGCGATCGCGGGAGACCGTCTGCAGCAGGCCCCAGGGGTTATGCGTGAGTTCCCACAGCACGGGATCCAGCTTGCGCCACACCTTGTCGGTGGCGTGATTCCATGACGAGCGCATATCCAGCGCCAGTTCGGCCAGCAGGTCGAACCCCTCGATGTCCGTGGGGAGCAGACCATAGAGAGGGTGGCTGGTCCGGGTCGGACTGCTCATGGGATATCCCTGGCGTGTTTTCGGGGTGGATTGGGCGGTGGCGGGGCGGATGCTGCCAGCGCATCGCTCACGATGGTCTGTGCCTCTTCCTGAATGCGGCGCAGATGGTCCGCGCCGCGGAAGCTCTCTGCATAGATCTTGTAGATGTCCTCGGTACCGGACGGACGCGCCGCAAACCAGCCGCTCTGCGTCGCTACTTTCAGGCCACCAATGGGTGCGCCGTTGCCGGGCGCCTGGGTGAGGATGCTCTGGATCTTTTCGCCAGCCAGTTCTGCCGACCGTATCTGTTGCGGCGACAGCTGCGCCAGCATCTTCTTTTGCGCCGGGGTCGCGGGCGCATCGACACGGTCATAGGCCGGCGCGCCGAACTCGTCGGTGAGCTGGCGGTAGATTTCGCCCGGATCGCGACCCATGCGGGCGGTGATCTCGCCCGCCAGCAGGGCCGGCACCATGCCGTCCTTGTCGGTGGTCCACACGCTGCCGTCCCGGCGCACGAAGGAGGCACCGGCGCTCTCCTCCCCGCCGAAACCCAGCGAACCGTCCATCAGGCCGTCGACGAACCACTTGAAGCCGACCGGCACCTCGTAGAGCCGGCGGCCCAGCTTGGCCGCCACGCGGTCGATCATCTGGCTGCTGACCAGCGTCTTGCCCACCGCCGCCGTCGGGCTCCACTGCCCACGATGCTGGAACAGATAGAAAATGGCCACCGAAAGATAGTGGTTCGGCGGCAGCAGGCCGGCGCCTTGGGTGACGATCCCGTGCCGGTCGTGATCGGTATCGCAGGCAAAGGCGATGTCGAAGCGGTCCTTCAGACCGATCAGGCCCTGCATGGCCCAGGACGAGGACGGGTCCATGCGAATCCGGCCGTCCCAATCGACCGTCATGAAACGAAAGGTCGGATCGACGATGTCGTTCACCACCGTCAGGTCCAGGCCGTAGCGCTCGGCAATCGCGCCCCAGTAATGGACGCCCGCGCCGCCGAGCGGATCCACGCCCATGCGGACCCGGGCGCCGCGGATCGCGTCCATATCGAGCACGCTGCCCAGATCGCCCACGTAGGCATTCACGAAATCGTGCCTATGCGTGGTGGTGGCGCACAGCGCTTTTTCGAAAGACATCCTTTGCACGCCACGGAGGCCATCCTGCAGAAACGCATTGGCCCTGGCTTCGATCCAGCCGGTGACATCGTTGCCCGCCGGACCGCCGTTGGGCGGGTTGTACTTGAAGCCGCCACTATCGGGCGGATTGTGCGACGGTGTGATGACGATGCCATCGGCCAGCCCTTCGGCCCGGCCCCGGTTGTAGCAGAGGATGGCGTGCGAGATCACCGGTGTGGGCGTGTAGTCGTCGCGCGCAGCGAGCATGACTTCCACGCCGTTGGCGGCCAGCACTTCGAGCGCACTGGCAGAGGCCGGCTCCGACAGCGCGTGGGTGTCGATGCCCAGAAACAGCGGGCCATCGATGCCCTGCTGTTTGCGGTAATCACAAATGGCCTGACTGATGGCCAGCACATGCCATTCGTTGAAGCTCACTTCGAATGAGGAGCCACGATGTCCCGAAGTGCCGAACGCAACTCGCTGCGCCGGCACGGAAGCGTCCGGCACCTTGCTGTAATAGGCGGTGACGAGTCTGGGTACATTGACCAGCATGGCCGGCTGGGCGGGCTTCCCCGCCAATGGATTTGGTTTCATTTCCACATCACATAAGTGTTTGCCTGTGCGGCAGCGGTAAGAAGCTCAATGAGCGGCAGCGCCCGATGCGCCAGGCTGACCACGGGCTCAGCCTCGTCCCTGTTCGCAACGGGCGGAGAGGATTTTTCTGCTTCGACAGCGGCGGTCAATCGAGTCAGGGCCGCGGGAACAGCGTCCGCCGGAATCGCGCCCGGCACGGTGGCGCTGTGCCCCATCATTTTCAACATCGCAAGCCCGATATCGCCAAACAGGGTGACGTCGGCATGGGCTTTGGTCGTGAATGTGACCAGCATGGTGTGTTCCTCGAATGAATGCCCACATCCTTTCGGTAATTTGTCCCTGATGCGAATGGTCTGGGTGAATGGTCTGTTTGGTCAATTGCGCAGGTCG
Source organism: uncultured Gammaproteobacteria bacterium (assembly GCA_963708735.1). GTDB lineage: Bacteria > Pseudomonadota > Gammaproteobacteria > Pseudomonadales > Porticoccaceae > JAGPUQ01. The sequence goes on along the minus strand of CAVPTW010000003.1, from coordinate 3,692 downwards.
GTCGATGTTGGATTGCGCAATAGCGCCGGGAGCGCGTAACCGATCAGATCGCCGATGCGCTCGACTGCGATATCCGCCGCGGGATAGGCAGCGATATTGCCGGGATCGAGTGCGTAATGGCCCTGGCGCGGGAAGACGGTGGTCAGGCGATGACCCCAGATCTTTTTCATCGCCGCCAGAATGCGCAGTTTGTCGTCCACCATGACGTAATGGCGCGCCGGGAAACGCCGCACGACATCATCGAGCATTTGCTCCTTGTGCAGATAAATCAGCACCCGGCCCTCGGCTGCATCCCACAATCCCGATTTCTGTACTTTGCGCGGCTGGAACACCACGTCGCCATCCGAAAGAATCACCGTCTCTCCCCAGCGACGCAGATGGGCGAGGACCTCGAGCGCGCCGGGATACAGGCGCTCGGCAAAGGGATAGTCCACCAAAAACGACGAGATCATCAGCAAGCGTGGATCGTTGTCGGCGCCCAGTCGATAGCGTTGCAGCGCGCCCAGATAATCCGCATAGCCGAGTTCGGCGCGCAAGGCTTCAAAGATTTTCCAGTAGCGGGCCCGATTCTCATCGCCGAACTCACGGGCAAGGTGATCGCTCAGATCGGCGATGATGCGATCGTTATCGAGCAGGGTGTTGTCGCAGTCGAGCAGGAACACGACGTCATTGGGTGTTTTCATGGGCTCACTTCATCGGGTGGCATGACCTTGACCGCCGGACCGGCGCACAGTTTCCCGGATGACGGACCGATTTGCGCAGGCGGCCTGTTCATGGTGCCTCCTTATTACTCCCGAGCATTCCGAGCCTGGGCAGCGATCGACACTTCGACCCAATGTTCACGCTGGTCATCAACCAGCGGAATGATCCGATCGTGTTGCTCGACGCCATCGACCGTGACGCGCACCCCGGTACCGGTTCCGGCGTCGGCGACACCGGTTTGCGTCACCGCGATGTGGTAGACCGTCTCGCGATAGCGGTAGTGGATCTTGAACCCCCGCCAATCGGCGGGCAGGCAGGGCGCCAGATGCAGTTTGTCGGCTTCGAGCCGCAAACCGAGCAATGATTCCATGATCAGGCGATACATCCAGCCGGCAGAACCCGTGTACCAGCTCCAGCCGCCACGGCCGATGTGCGGCGCGACCGCGTAGACGTCGGCGGCGACGACGTAGGGCTCCACTTTGTAAGTCGCGATGGCTGTCCGGCGAACGCGCATGGTTCGCCGGATTGATCATGGTCAGCAGCTCCCAGGCGCGTTCGCGATCGCCGAGCGCGGCAAACGCCATCGCCGCCCAGATGGCGCCGTGGGTGTATTGGCCGCCGTTTTCGCGCACGCCGGGCACGTAGCCGCGGATGTAACCCGGATCCACGGCCGATTTGTCGAAGGGCGGATCGAGCAGCTGGACCAGTTGGCTGTCGCGGCGCACCAGGCGCTGGTCGACCGCTTCCATGGCCAGCAACGAGCGGGCCGAGCTGACCGAACCGGTCGCCCCGGATGGCCCGACCTGGGAGAGCACCGACCAGCTCTGCGAGATGGAATCGATCTGGCATTCGGCGCTGCCCGCCGAGCCCAGCGGCGTGCCATCGTCAAACCAGGCGCGGCGGTACCAGGCGCCATCCCAGGCATGCGCGTCGATGTTGTGGCGCAACTGCTGCGCCTGCGCCAGGCAAAAGTCCGCAAAGGCGGTATCGCCATGCCCGCGCGACAGCTCGGCAAACTGCCTGAGCACGGTGCACAGGAAGAAGCCCAGCCAGACGCTCTCGCCGCGGCCCTGCATGCCGACCAGGTTCATGCCGTCGTTCCAGTCGCCGCCGCCCATCAGCGGCAGGCCGTGCGCGCCGAAACGCAGGCCGTGGCGGATGGCGCGCACGCAGTGTTCGTACAGGCTGGCTGAATCAGGCGAGCGGCCCGGCAGATCGTAGTAGGAATCGTCCTCCGGGTTGACCGGGCGCCCCTCCAGAAAAGGCACGGGCTCGTCCAGCACGCCGGTGTCGCCGATGCTCGCCACATAGCGGCAGACCGCCAGCGGCAGCCACAGGTAGTCGTCCGAACAGTGGGTGCGCACGCCGCGGCCGGCCGGCGGATGCCACCAGTGCTGGACATCGCCCTCCGGGAACTGCCGGCTGGCGCACAGCAGCAGGTGTGCGCGCACCAGCGCGGGCTCGGCATGGACCAGCGCCATCGTGTCCTGCAACTGGTCGCGAAAACCGAAGGCGCCGCCGGACTGGTAATAGCCGCTGCGGGCCCAGATCCGGCAGGCGAGGGTCTGGTACAGCAGCCAGCCGTTGGCCAGCACATTGACCGACGGGTCCGGGGTTTCCACCTGCACCGCGCCCAGGGTGTGGTTCCAGTAGTGCCATACGGCTTCCAGTGCCGTGCGCGCGGCCGCGCCGCCGCGAAAACGCTGCACCAGCGCGGCGGCATCGTCGGCATTGCGCCCGACACCGAGCCGGAACACGATCTCCCGCTCCTGCCCGTCGGCCAGATCAAAACTCACCTGGATCGCGCCGCAGGGGTCCAGGCCCGCTCCGACCTTGCCGGACAGGCGCGCGCGCCGCAGCGCGGCCGGATCGCGCAGGCTGCCGTTGCGGCCCAGGAATTCCGTGCGATCGCCACTTATCCGCCGCATCGGGTCATCGACGTCGAAGAAGGCCACCGGCTCGGCGAACTCGGGGTTGTAGGGGTTGCGGGCGCACAGCGCACCGCTTTTCGGGCTGATCTCGGTGGTCACGTGCATGGCCGATTTGGCCGGCAGATCCCCCAGCACCCACTCCACGTAGCCGGTGGCGGAGAGCTTGCGCGCCCGTCCCGACAGATTGCGCAGCTTCAGCACCGAGAACTTGACCGCCGCATCGGTGGCCACGTACACCCACAGCTCCGAGCGGATGCCGTGGCTGACGTGCTCGAACACGCTGTAGCCGAAGCCGTGGCGGGTGACGTAGGGCGCCGCGCGCGCGCCGGCAGGGGCGTGGGCGACCAGAACTCACCGGTTTCCTCGTCGCGCAGGTAGAGCGCCTCGCCGCTGCCATCGCTCACCGGGTCGTTGTGCCAGGGCGTGAGGCGGAATTCGTGGGCGTTCTCGCTCCAGCTGTAGGCGCCACCGCTCTCCGAGACCACCGTGCCGAAGTGGGGATTGGCGAGCACGTTCACCCAGGGCGCGGGCGTCACCTCGCCGGGCGCCAGCGCAATCACATATTCGCGCCCGTCGGGGGTGAAACCGCCGAGGCCATTGGCCAGGATCAGATCGCGCCGGGTGAGCGCGGGGTCGATGGGGGCGCCGGTTTCCGGCCGCGGCGCACGGGTGGGCACAAAGCGCAGCGGGCGCGGCTCCACCGGCCCGCGCCGGCCGAGCTGTTCGGCCAGAGTACCGCGGTCGTCGGCGATCACCGCGCGCGCCACCGCCTGGAACAGGATGCGATCCTCGGCGGAGATCTGCTCCGCCGAGCGCACGAAGATGCCGCCTGGCCGGTCGATCACGCTGGCCTCGGTGCCAGAGGCGATCAAGCCCATGATCTGGTCGTGCAGTTGCTGCCGGTAACCGGCGTGATCCTCGTTCCAGATCACCAGGTCCACCGCCAGCCCCTTCAGGCGCCAGTAGGCATGGGCCTGCACCAGTTGACGCACCAATTCCATATTGGCCGCATCACCGATCTGCAGCAGCACGATCGGCAGATCGCCGGAAATGGCATAG
>CAVPTW010000002.1:0-11473 GCA_963708735.1 uncultured Gammaproteobacteria bacterium | reverse complement strand
TACCGAGCGGCTAACCGCCAGGATCATCCGCAGATCGGTCGCGGCGGGCTGACGGCGGGCAATGGTGGTGGTACAGGCATCATCGATGATGAGCTCCATTTCATCGATTTTCTTTTCCGCTTCCAGGACCTGCAATGCGAGTTCGCTGTCGGCGTTCTCCAATGCCATCATGGCGTCGTGAAGCTGTTTCTCCACCATGCCGCCCATGGCCAGGGTCTGGCTTTTGAGATGTTCCAGATCAGCGTTGAACTGGCGCGAGATGTGCTGGTCGAGCGACACCTTGTCCATTACGACCTCCTCAGCCGAAACGGCCAGTGATATAGGCTTCCGTCAATTCATGCTGCGGCGAAGTGAACACTATCTGCGTATCGTTCACTTCGATCAGCTTGCCGAGATGAAAGTAGGCCGTGCGATGTGAGACCCGGGCGGCCTGCTGCATCGAGTGCGTCACGATGGCGATGGTGTAGTTTTGCGCCAACTCCGCGATCAGCTCTTCGACCCGCGCGGTGGCAATTGGGTCGAGCGCGGAACAGGGTTCGTCCATGAGGATCACCTCCGGGTTGATGGCGATCGCGCGCGCGATGCACAGCCGCTGCTGCTGGCCGCCGGACAGGCCGGTGCCGGGCTGGGCGAGGCGCTCCTTGACCTCTTCCCACAGGCCGGCCTTGCGCAGGCTGCCCTCGACGATTTCATCGAGTTCGATACGCCGACTCGCCAATCCGTGCAGTTTTGCACCGTAGGCAATGTTGTCGTAGATGCTCTTCGGAAAGGGATTGGGTTTCTGGAACACCATGCCCACCCGCGCCCGCAGCGCCACCGGATCCATTTTCGGCGAATAGATATCTTCGTCGTCGAGCAAAAACTCCCCAGTTACGCGACAACCGACTACCGTGTCGTTCATGCGGTTGAGGGCGCGCAGAAAGGTGGACTTGCCGCAGCCGGACGGACCGATCATGGCGATGACCTGATTGCGGCCGATATCCAGACCGACGTCGAAGATCGCCTGCTTCTCGCCATAGTAGACATTGACATTGCGGGTCCGCACCTTGGGCGCGTCGACGAAAGGTTGTCCGACCGTGGGCTGGGCCAGGATCTCGCTCAGTTCGGTAACGCGGTGACGATCCGGCGCTGCCGGCGCTGCCGTCGCCACTGCTGGTTCCAGTGCTGCCGTCGTCATCTTGTTTCTCCCATCACCAGCGCCGTTCAAGGCGCTTGCGCAATACTACGGCCAGCGCATTCATCAAGATGAGAAACGCCAGCAACACCATGATGGCACCGGAGGTTTTCTCGACAAACGCGCGCTCGGGACTATCTGCCCACAGAAAAATCTGCACCGGCAGCACCGTGGCAGGATCCGTGAAACCGTGCGGTACATCAGCGATGAACGCCACCATGCCGATCATCAACAGTGGCGCTGTTTCGCCGAGTGCGCGGGCCATGCCCAGAATGGCCCCGGTCAGCATGCCGGGCATGGCAAGCGGCAGTACATGGCTGAGTACGACCTGCATTCTGGAAGCACCGACCCCGAGCGCGGCCTCCCGGATCGATGGCGGCACGGACTTGATCGCCGCGCGGCTGGAGATAATCACAGTCGGCAGGGTCACCAGTGCGAGCACCACGCCGCCCAGCACCGGCGCCGAACGCGGCATCTGAAAAAAATTGATGAATACCGCGAGCCCCAACAGACCAAAGATGACCGACGGTACCGCCGCCAGGTTGTTGATGTTGACTTCAATGAAGTCGGTCCAGCGGTTTTGTGGTGCGAACTCCTCCAGATAAATTGCCGCGGCAACACCCATCGGAAACGACAGCAACAGGGTGATGACGAGCGTCAGCAGGGTACCTTTGGTCGCACCGCCGATGCCGGCCAGCTCGGGTTCGCGGGAATCCCCCCGGACAAAGAACTCCGGATTGAACCGGAGTTCGATCTCGTCGTTTTCAAGCAGACTGTCCACCCACGCAAGCTTCCGCTCGCTCATTCTGCCGGTGAACTCGTCACCACCGCGAGTTTTGAACCAGGCGTCGATATCGTCGTCGGCGAGCAGCCAGAGCGTCTCGCTGGTCCCCAGCAACGCGCGGTTGGCCCGCAGACGCGCCTGCAGCTCGTAGCCGGCACCATTGCTGATGAGCGCGCTCAACTCCCGCCGCGCGACGCGCTCCGTGGGCTCGCCAAAGCGCTCGTACAGTGCCTGACGCACCAGCGCATCGTAATCGCCAAGCGCCAATGCCGCTGGATCGGTGGCAGAGCCGATGCCGAGCGCTTCCGGGTCGTAATGGATCCGCAACTGCACATAGGTCTGCCGGAAGGCGCCGTGACCTTTGCCGATGATGTCCGCGAGCAGGAGCAGCACTGCGAGCAGTCCGAAGCAGACCGCCAGGAAGCCGTACAGCCGGAACCGCCGCTCCGCGCGATAGCGGCGTTTGAGACTGGCGCGAATGATTTGCGTTGTGGAAGCCTTGTGCTCAGTCATAGAGCTCCCGATATTTTTTGACGATGTGCTGGGCGATCACATTGAGCAACAGCGTGATCAAAAACAGCATCAACCCCAGCGCAAAGGCTGCGAGGGTTTTCGGACTATCGAACTCCTGATCCCCCACCAGCAAGGTGACGATCTGGACGGTAACGGTGGTGACTGCTTCCAGTGGATTGAACGTGAGGCGTGCCGCCATCCCCGCCGCCATGACCACGATCATGGTCTCGCCAATGGCGCGCGAGGCAGCCAGGAGCACGCCACCGACGATACCCGGCAGCGCGGCGGGGATAATCACTTTCTTCACGGTTTCGGAGCGGGTCGCACCCAGCGCCAGCGAGCCGTCGCGCAGACTCCGGGGCACTGCCGTGATGACGTCATCGGCGAGCGACGAGACAAAGGGAATGATCATGACGCCCATCACCAGTCCCGCGGCCAGCGCGCTTTCGGACGAGACCGAAAGTCCCAGGCGTGCGCCCAGATCGCGAATGAAGGGCGCTACCGAAAGTGCCGCAAAGAAGCCGTAAACCACGGTTGGCACGCCGGCGAGTATTTCCAGGGCCGGCTTGGCAATATTGCGGAGCCGCGAACTCGCGTATTCGCCCAGATAAATGGCGGACATCAGACCCACCGGCACCGCCACCACCAGTGCAATAGCGGAAATCAGCAGGCTACCCGTGAACAACGGTATCGCGCCGAAGGCACCCGAACTTCCCACCTGGTCCGCGCGGATCGCCATCTGGGGGCTCCATTCGAGCCCGAACAGAAAGTCCGCGAGCGGCACCACCTCGAAGAAGCGAATCGACTCGACCAGTACCGACACCACGATGCCAAAGGTGGCAAAAATGGCCACGCAGGCACAGGCCAACAGCGCCCAGCGAAATACCGTCTCTACTTCCTGGCGAGCGCGCAACCGCGGGGACATCCGCCGCACGCCCCAGAGCAGGCCGGCAACCGCGACGCCGACGGTGACGACCGCGATCAACAACTGGCCGCTGCCGCGCAGCGACTGGTAGCGTTCCGCCGCCGCCACTACGGCGGCCGGCTGGGTGTCAGCCGGTAGGGCACCGCTCGCCACATTGACGACCGTGCTCATGAACAGGTTGGTCTCAGCCACGCCGTCCGGAACCGTGTCCGGCGGTAATCCCGCGAGCACCAGCGCCCTGACCAGAGGATCGTCAAGCACCAGCCACAGTGTTAGCAGGGCAAGTGCCGGAAGCCCGCACCAGATGGCACCGCGCAAGCCGTAGTACAGAGGCAAGGAATGGAGATGGCGAATGCCGCCCAGCGGTTTGGCGAGCGCCAGCGAGCGGTTATGCGCCAGATAGTACGCGACGACAACCAGCAGCGCGAGAACGATGACCAAGTTAACCAGGGACATCGGACAGTTCCGGGCGGGATCCTGAAAAAAAGGCCCGACATACATCGGGCCGCGAGAGTATAACAGGTGACAAAGGGCGCCTACTTCAGCCCTGCCCCGCTCATTGTCGCCTGCGCAGCCACACTGGCAGCCACTTGTTTGCGCATCGGTTCCGGCATCGGGATCATGCCCTTGTCAGCCAGATAGCCGTTTTCGCCCCAGGCTTTTTCGCTGGTGAACTCGGCCAGGAAACCCTGCATATTCGGCACGACACCGATATGGGCCTTTTTGACATAGATGAACAATGGTCGCGACACCGGATAAGTCTTGTTGGCAATGGTCTCAAAGGAAGGAGCGACGCCGCTAATGACCGCACCATGGATCTTGTCGGAGTTCTGCTCAAGGAAGCTGAAACCAAATATGCCCACCGCTTTGGGATTGGCGGCGAGTTTCTGCACGATCAGGTTGTCGTTTTCACCCGCCTCCACGAAGGCGCCGTCTTCGCGCAGGGGGTGGCAGATATTCTTGTACTCTGCTTCATTCACTTTCTTCAGATCCTTGATCCACTCGAAAGACGAGCAGCCCGCTTCCATCGCCAACTCCACGAAAGCATCACGGGTGCCAGAGGTGGGCGGCGGTCCGAGCACTTCGATCTTGGTGTCGGGCAGCGCCGGGTTGACATCCTTCCAGGTTTTGTTGGGGTTGGGCACCAGTTTCGGGCCGTACTTTGCGGGAATGCCCTTCGCCAAAGCGAGGAAAATATCTTTGGGGGTCAACTGCAGGGGCGCCGTATTGACCGAATTGGCCAGCACGATGCCATCGAAACCGATCTGAACTTCAATAATATCCTTCACCCCATTCGCCTGACACTCGTCGAACTCCACCTTCTTTATCTGGCGGGAGGCGTTGGCAATATCCGGATGCCCTGTGCCAACGCCACCGCAGAAGAGCTTCAAGCCGCCACCGGTACCCGTAGATTCTATTTTCGGCGTAGCGCCACCGGCAGCCTTGGCGAAACGTTCGGCCACCGTGGTGGCGAATGGGTACACCGTCGAGGAGCCGACGGCGTAAATGTAGTCTCGCGACTGGGCCAACGCATCGGCACCCGCCAGCGTCAGCACCGCGCCAACGCTTAGGCCGCATATAGTGTTTCTAAGGGTAGTTTTCACAACCTTGACTCCTGTGGGGGGATTCGCTGCGCCAGCCTAGGGGCTGGAGATGACCGGACTATGAACGAAATATTACAGTCGCGTGTCAGTGTCATCCGGCGTCTGCGCTCCGATCATCCCCCGTTCGCTCGTTGTCCCCCCTCGCCGGTAACGCTCTCAGCGCATCCCGCTCACCACGATGCGCACCCAGACGTCCGGCGCGAGAAAGCCCTTGCCCCAGTCCGGATCGAGCGCCGCCGTCGGCTTGGCCGCGACAATTTCGTCCGGTGTCCTGCCGGCATCCCGGAGGGTCCGAATGGTTCGCTCCGCGGTGACCAGCATGTCGCGATAGGCGATCAAGTCGGCACGGTTGGCGAGTGGGCCGTGACCCGGGATGATTTGGGTGTGCGCGTCGGCGAGCGCCAGCACCCGCTCCGCGGCCGCGATCATGCCCACAATGCTGCCGCCGGAATCGGTATCGATGAACGGGTAAAAACCGTTGAAGAAGGTGTCGCCCATGTGAATCACGTTGAGGTCGCGAAAATGCACGATGACATCGCCGTCAGTGTGCGCATTGGGTGCATGCAACAAGACCATGTCATGGTCGTTCCAGTGCAGCATTAGGCGATCTTCAAAGGTCACCACGGGCAGGGCCGCACGCGGCGAAGGCGGCTTGTGCATATTGAACAGCGGGATGGTTTTCTCGATTTTCAGCGCTTCGCGTACCTTGGCGTGGGCGACGATGATGGCGCCCGCCCGGCCGAAGTGCTCGTTGCCGCCGGCATGATCGCCGTGCCAATGCGTGTTGATGAGAAATCTCGGGGCGCCTTTGGCGAGCCGGTTGAGCGCAGCCTCTATCTTGCCCGCCAGGGGCGCGTACTGGTCGTCGATGATCAGGGTTCCGTCCACACCCACGGAGACCCCGATGTTGCCGCCCTCGCCGGTCAGCATGTAGATCCCCGCGCTGACCGGGACCGTCTCGATCACCACCGAATCCCAGTGTTCGCTGGTGTGGCCCAGGGGCGCCACCGCCAGAACAAGCGCCGATAGCCCGCGGCGAAACCACCACAGGGGAGTAACCGACCGGCTGGTTTTCATCTGCTGTCCTCTGTCTGTGGTTGCTGCGCCGGTGGGAGCATACACCGGGATACTGCGCATCACCCTCGTCACCCCCGGGGGGTGCCGATATAATCGCCGGCTCTTGAACCAGGGGGCGGCGCTGTGGCGATGCCTGATCTCGCGACTTTTCAGGGTCTGATCCTCGCGCTCCAGGACTACTGGGCACGTCAGGGCTGCGTCATTTTGCAGCCGCTGGACATGGAGGTGGGTGCCGGCACCTTCCATCCCGCCACTTTTCTGCGCGCCATCGGGCCGGAAACCTGGAACAGCGCTTATGTGCAGCCCTGCCGACGCCCGGCCGACGGCCGCTACGGGGAGAATCCCAACCGGCTCCAGCACTATTACCAGTTCCAGGTCGTGCTGAAACCTTCGCCCGCTAATATTCAGGAACTGTATCTGGCGTCCCTGCGCGAACTCGGCTTCGACGCCGCCATTCACGACATCCGCTTTGTCGAGGACAACTGGGAATCGCCGACGCTGGGCGCCTGGGGGCTGGGTTGGGAGATCTGGTTGAACGGCATGGAAGTCACCCAGTTCACCTATTTCCAGCAGGTGGGCGGCCTGGAGTGCTATCCGGTGACCGGCGAGATCACCTACGGCCTCGAACGCCTCGCCATGTACCTGCAGGGCGTCGACAGCATTTTCGATCTGGTGTGGACGCGCGCCCCCGACGGCGGCGTCGTCACCTATGGCGATGTGTTTCACCAGAACGAGGTCGAGATGTCGCGCTTCAATTTCGAGGAGGCCGACGTGGAGTTCCTGTCCCTGACCTTCGATCACTGCGAGCGCGAAAGTACGCGCCTGGTGACCGCCGGCCTGTCGCTGCCCGCCTACGAGATGGTGATGAAAGCGTCCCACGCCTTCAATCTGCTGGATGCGCGCCACGCCATTTCGGTAACCGAGCGCCAGCGCTACATTTTGCGGGTCCGCGCGCTGGCCCGGGCCGTGGCTCAGGCGTATTTCGATGCCCGCCTGGCGCTGGGTTTTCCGCTCGCACCCGCGGCGCTGGCGGCAGAAGTCCGGCAACTGGCTTCCGGTGGCCGTTCGTGAGCCGCTCCCTCCTGATCGAAATCGGTACCGAGGAGTTGCCACCCAAGGCACTGCGGTCGTTGATGGAAGCGCTGGTCGCGGAAGTCCAGTCAGGGCTGGTCGGCGTCCAGCTCGAGCACGGTGCGGTGCGGGGTTTCGCGACCCCCCGGCGGCTTGCCGTGCGGGTCGCCGGGCTCGCCGAACGCCAACCGGATATCCGGATCGAGAAGCTCGGCCCGGCCGTCAGTGCAGCCTTTACCGCAGACGGGACGCCGACCCCGGCCGCCCAGGGATTTGCGCGCAGTTGTGGCCTGACCGATCCGACCGAGTTGCTGCGGGTCGAGACCGATAAAGGTCCGCGGCTCTGCTTCCGGGAAACGCGACCCGGCGCAGCTACCCGCGATCTGATTCCCGAACTGATGCGGGTGGCGCTCGGCGCCTTGCCGATTCCCCGCCGCATGCGCTGGGGCGCCAGTCGGGTGGAGTTCGTGCGTCCCGTGCACTGGGTCGTCCTGCTGTTCGGCGACGAACCCATACCGGCGGAAATCCTTGGTGTCCATGCCGGCAACAGGACGCGCGGGCACCGGGTCCACGCGCCTGGCGAGTTAGTGCTTACTTCGCCAGAGAGCTATGAAGATAAGCTGCGCGACGCCTACGTCATCGCCGACTTCAGCGACCGCCGGGACATCATCGCTGCCGGCGTCACCGCGTTGGCGACGCACGCCGGTGGTACCGCGGTACTCGATCCCGCATTGCTCGACGAGGTGACCGCGCTCAATGAGTGGCCAGTTCCGCTGCTGGGCCGTTTCGAGGCACACTTTCTCGCGGTGCCGCGCGAGGCGCTGGTCAGCTCCATGCAGGAGCACCAGAAATACTTCCCGGTCATCGCTGCCAACGGTTCCCTGCTGCCCGTGTTTGTCACCGTTGCCAATATTGAAAGTGGGCAACCCGCGCTGGTGGTGGCAGGCAACGAACGCGTTATCCGGCCCCGCTTTGCCGATGCGGCTTTCTTCTATCAGACCGATCTCAAGACCACCCTGGCGGCACGGCGCGAGCGACTCCGGACCATCGTCTACCAGGACCGCCTGGGAACCCTTTACGACAAGACCGTGCGTCTCGCTCGACTGTGCGCGTTCCTGGCGCCGCAGATCGGGGCCGACAGCCACCACGCCATACGCAGCGCCGAGCTCGCCAAGTCGGATCTGGTCAGCGCCATGGTGCAGGAATTTGGCGAGCTGCAGGGCGTCATGGGCCGCTACTACGCACGGCACGATGGCGAAGCAACCGAAGTGGCCGAGGCGCTGTTCGAACATTACCTGCCGCGCCACGCCAGCGACGTGCTGCCGGCGACGCCGGCGGGCATCGTGCTCGCATTGGCTGACCGCCTCGACACCCTGACCGGCATCTTCGGCGTGGGTCTGGAACCGACCGGCTCCCGCGACCCTTTCGGACTGCGTCGCGCCAGCATCGCGGTCTTGCGCATCCTCATCGAGTGCGAGCTCGACCTGGATCTCAAGCCCTTGCTGGTTGCGGCTGCGCGCGGCCATGAGCAACTCGGCGAACCCGAGGCGCTGGCAAACCGCGTGCTTGCCTACATCCTGGGCAGATTGCGCGCCTTCAGCGAAGAACAGGGCATTTCAACCGAGGTCTTTCTCTCGGTGTCCGATCTTGGCGTTGCCAAACCGCTTGATCTCTGGCGGCGCATGGTGGCAGTGGAAGCCTTTGCCAAGCTGCCGGAGGCGGCCAGCCTGGTCGCCACCGACAAGCGCATCGCCAATCTGCAACAGCAGCAAACCCTGGATGGCGGCACCGTGGACCCGGCTTTGTTTGAGACGGAAGCCGAGCGTGCGCTCTGGGGGCGCCTGGGTGCGACGGATCTCCGGTTGCAGGAGCTGGTTTCCCGCAACGATTACAGTGCGGCGCTCGACGCCCTCCGGCAATTGCGGGATCCGGTCGATCAATTTTTCAGGGATGTCATGGTCATGGCCGACGATGCGGCCCTGCGCAGCAATCGCCTGCGATTGCTGGCCGCGCTGCGCGCGCGGTTTATCGCCATCGCCGACCTCTCCCAGCTCGCGGCGCGGACCGGAGCCCAATGACCCCCTGGGTGATCCTGGACCGGGATGGCGTGATCAACGCTGACTCTGACCATTTCATCAGAAATCTGGATGAATGGCGGCCGCTGCCCGGCAGCATCGATGCCATCGCGCGCCTGTGCCGAGCCGGGTTCCGGGTGGCAGTTGCCACGAACCAGTCGGGGGTGGGACGCGGCTTGATCGCGCCAGAGGCGCTCGCCGCCATGCACTGCGAGCTGGAGCGTTTGGTGGCCGCCGCCGGAGGCCACATCGCCGGCATTTTTTGTTGCCCCCATGTGCCCGAGGATGGCTGCGACTGCCGCAAGCCCCGGCCCGGTCTTTTGCAGACCATCGCCACGCAGTTTGCTATCGAATTGATGGGGGTTCCCGCCATTGGCGACAGCCTGCGCGACCTGGAGGCGGCGGTCGCGGTGGGGTGCGCACCGATCCTGGTGCGCACCGGCAATGGTGTAGTGACAGAGTATGCGCTCACTTCACACCCCGATGCCCGGCTGCACGACATCGTCGTGCTGGATGATCTGGCCGCCGCTGCCGATTTCCTGATCTCGAAACAGCCATCATGAAACTGTGGTTGGCGTTGCGTTCACTGGCGTTTTACTGCGGCTACGTCGTCATCGTGGGGTTGTTTTCAACCCTTGCGTTCACCGTGGGACTGCTGCTGCCACAAGCGCCACGGCAAACCCTGGCGACCACCGCCAACGCCCTGGTGGTGATCTGGCTGCGTCTCTGCTGCGGCGTGAAGCTGCGAATCGAAGGGCTGGAAAATATCCCGCCACGGCCTTTTGTTGCGCTCAGCAAGCATCAGTCCAGCTGGGAGACCTATTACCTGCAGCGGTTGCTGCGCCCTGTGAGCACGGTTCTGAAGCGGGAGCTGCTGAAAATCCCCTTCTTTGGCTGGGGCCTCGCCGTAGTTGCGCCCATCGCCATCGACCGCGGTAATCCCCGGGAGGCGCTGCGACAGGTGATGCAGCAGGGTCGCGCCCGCCTGGACGCCGGCATGAACGTGCTGCTCTACCCCGAAGGCACCCGCATCGACGCGGGCGCGACCGCGCCCAAATTCAATCGCAGCGGCGCAGCGTTGGCAATTGCCGCCGGGGTTCCCGTACTCCCGGTGTGCCACAACGCGGGAACCTGCTGGCCGGCCCACAGATTCGTCAAGTATCCAGGCACCATCACGCTGGTATTCGGGAAACCCATCTCCACTGTCGGGCGAGATGCCAAGTCCATCACAAATGACGTCGCCGAATGGATGAACGCGACCCTTATTCGGTTGACCGGTTAGCCGGGACAAGCCCCCGGTGCTATGATTTCGCAAGGATTTTCCACCTGATGTGACGGAGCATGGCTATGGCGGACACCTACAAGGGTCCCGAGCGGCGGCGCGAGCAGCGCCGGGAAAAAACTGACCGGCGCGAGGAAGTGCGTTTCGAGCCGGACCGGGAAGACCGCCGCAAGAACCGCGGTCGGCGCAGGGAAGATCAGCTTTTTGGGGGAAGAAACTAACCGCTATCAGCCCTGCGCGGCGTTGCCGTCTTTTGGCAGCAGATCGCACCCCGTCTTCTGGCCAACCTGGCTAGATATCCAGGTTGGCCACCGACAGGGCATTGGTCTCGATGAACGCGCGACGGGGTTCGACGATATCACCCATCAGAGTGCTGAACATTTGATCGGCGGCGATCGCATCTTCGATGGTCACCTTCAACAGCCGCCGGGTCTCGGGATTCATCGTGGTGTCCCACAGTTGCTCCGGATTCATTTCCCCCAAGCCCTTGTAGCGCTGCACGGTATAGCCGCGCCGGGCCTCTGCCATCAGCCAGGCCAGTGCGGCGTCAAAGCTGGCCACCGGGGCCTTCCTCTCTCCCCGGGCCACATAGGCGCCAGGCTCCAGAAGCCCCTTGAACAGATGACCCCGCGTCGTCAACGCACGATATTCCGCCGAGTCGAGAAAGTCCGGGGTGACAAGAAATCTCGTTCCGACACCGTGGGTTACCAGATCACAACAGGGTAGAAACAGCGACCGCTCCGGATCGCGGAATACGCTCATCCGGTAGCCGGCGGGGGCACTACCGCCAGCGATATCTTCTGCCAGGGCGGCAACCCAGGCATCCACCTCCTCCTGACGGCCAAGCTGCTCTACGCTGAGCACTGGAGCTTCCGCCATACGTAGCAGCAGCTCTCGCGGGTAGGCACGCGACATGCGCTCCACCACCGCCATCAAGCGCCGGTGGTCGTTCACCAAGGCTTCCAGCG
>CAVPTW010000001.1:0-4223 GCA_963708735.1 uncultured Gammaproteobacteria bacterium | reverse complement strand
CCAGCAGCTCGACTTGTTCGCCGCGCCCTATCGGCATGCTCAGCGCCGGATGGCGCGCTGCCGCCGCGCCGACACATCGCCGAAACCGTACGGCGCATGATCAACGCCCAGGTCTGCGATCTGATCGAAACCAGCGCCGCCCAACTGGCGAGCGCCGCGCCCCCCGACCTCGACGCCGTGCACGCCCAGCCCGCGCCCCTGATCGCCTACAGCGAGGCCATGGCTGCGCAGAACCTCGCCCTCAAGCGTTTCCTCTATCGCACGCTGTACCGCCACCCCCAGGTGGATGCCATGACCGATGAGGCGCGCCGGTTCATTCAGGCCTTGTTCACCCACTTCATGGCCCATCCCGAAGCCCTTCCTGCCGAGACGGCAAAAAAGGCGCAAAACTTGCTTTCCCAACAGGGGATCAGCGGTCAGGCGCGCACCGTAGCCGACCATATTGCCGGCATGACCGACCGCTACGCCGTCGCCGAATGCCGTCGCCTCGGGCTTGCGCAGCCGGCGACCAGCTCGCCCCCGGCACCCGGCAATGACTTCGGCACGCGTTGAACCACCTGAAAGCTGCGGGATATACTGACTGGCCGCCCTGCGCGACTCGATGCGCCGGGCCACGGCGAGCACTTCCGGGGCGCTGATCTCGGCCACCGCGCGGGCGCCAAGGTACGGGAAGACGCAGCGTTCAAGTCGGCTCACCACGCGGCTGCGGTGGCTTTCGGCCCGCTCGGCCAGGTGGCGGGCAACCCATTCGCGGGCGACGGCCTCGAAGCTGTTGGCGGCGCGTTCTACCTGCTGGGACTTGACGGCTTTCTTGAGCTGGCCGGGGTCGATGCCTTCAGTGAGCTGCCGTTTCGCCTCATCGCGCAGCTCACGGGCGCGCGCCAGCGTAACGTGTGGATACGCGCCCAGCGAAAGCAGCTTCTCCTTGCCGCCGAAGCGGTATTTCAGGCGCCACAGCTTGCCGCCGGTCGAAGCGACCAGCAGAAACAGTCCGCCACCGTCGGACAGCTTGCGGGCCTTGGGCGCAGGCTTGGACTTGCGGATGGCAGCGTCGGTCAGCGGCATGGCGCATCCCCTTGGGGGTATCGAAACGCCGACGGCAGCAGATACCCCCGGACGTACCCCCAAAAAGGGGGCGTTTTGATGCTACGGCATGCGGTGCCATGACACAACAAAAAACCCGCAATCCGTTGCCGGACGCGGGTTTTCGTTGCTTCGTGATACGGGGTGTTACGGGTGAATGGTGGAGGCGGCGGGAATCGAACCCGCGTCCGCAAGTCCTCTGCCGTTGGATCTACATGCTTATCCCAGTCTATTGTTTTAGCCGGCTGCTACCCGACGGGCAGGGAAAACAGTCAGCGATCCTGAAAGGTTTTAGCGGGTCGGCCCCAGGCCTGCCTTGCCGCGAGCTTGTGTGTGTCGACGCCTGAACCCCGAACGCACAAGCACATCCGGTCAGACGGCACCCTACTGGGTTTTAAGCAGCGAGTGCGTAGTTGTCGTCGTTGGCAACTAAAGTTTTGCAGAGTGATTTACGAGGTCACTGCACCTCGGCATGCACCTCAGGTTTCGCAACCCACGTCGAAGCCAGGTCGCCCCCATGTGATCGGTGTGTAAGACATGGTACGCCTGGTCGCGGTTCCCGGCCAGGCAAAACATTTTCCGCACTAGCGTTTGGACGATTTCAATATCCGCCCGCGCTCGCGCTGCCAGTCGCGGTCGCGCTCGCTGTCGCGCTTGTCGTGCGCCTGCTTGCCCTTGGCCAGGCCGATTTCCACCTTGCACTTGCCGCGCTTCCAGTACATGGCCAGCGCCACCAGGGTGTAGCCCTTGCGCTCGACGGCGCCGATCAGCTTGTTCAGCTCCTCGCGGTGCAGCAGCAGCTTGCGGGTGCGCCGCGGCTCGGGCACGTAGTGGGTGGAGACGGTCGCCAGCGGCGTGATGATGGCGCCCAGCAGGAAGGCCTCGCCGTTCTTGATGATCACGTAGCTGTCGACCAGCTGCACGCGCCCGGCGCGCAGGCTCTTGACCTCCCAGCCTTCGAGCGCGATGCCGGCCTCGAAGCGGTCTTCGAGGTGGTAGTCGAAGCGCGCCTTCTTGTTGACGATGATGCTGGCGGAGGCGGCGCTGGACATGGACAGACGGCGGGCAGAAGCGGGCGGGCATTGTAGGGGATGGGCGGCGCGGGGCGTCCGTTATCATGCGCCGGCGGCATCCTGGCCGCGGGCCATGGCATGGGGAACAGATGGCGGCGGATCGGGAAATACGCAAGTCGGTGGTGGTGGCGCACAGCGCGCAGGAGATGTTCGTCCTGGTCAACGACGTGGAGTCGTACCCGAAGTTCCTGCCGTGGTGCGCCTCGGGCCGGGTGCTGGAGCGGGACGACTCCAGCATGCTGGCCAGTCTCGACATGGCGATGGCCGGCCTGCACAAGCGTGTCACCACCCGCAATTTGCTCGAACCGAACCGGCGCGTGGAATTGCGCCTGGTGGAGGGGCCGTTCAGTCGCTTTCACGCGGTGTGGACCTTCGATGATCTGGGCGAAGCCACGGCACGGCCGCAGACGCGGGTCGGCTTTCACATCGCCTACGCGCTGGCCGGCCGGCTGCTGGGCATGGCGCTGGGTCCCGTGTTGAGCGTGGTGGCGGACGGTCTGGTGGATTCGTTCTGCCGCCGTGCGGACGCGCTGCATGGCCGGCGCTGAGCGGATCCGGGTCGAGATTGCCTGCCCGGACGGGTCGGACTACCGGGTCATTCAGGCTGACGTGCCGGTCGGCGCCACGGCCGGCGCTGCGCTGGCGCTTTACGGCCTGACGGTGGGGGAGGGTGGCGCGCTGGGCGTGTTCGGGCGGGCTGTGACAGCGGATACGCCGCTCGCCGATGGCGACCGGCTGGAGCTGTACCTGCCGCTGCAGGTGGAGCCGAAAACGGCCCGTCGACGCCGCGCTGCGGCCAACGCAAAAAAGCCTGGCCGCAGGTGAAACTTTCCGGTGCCAGCCCCGGTCTTAACAAGCGAGACCTCTGCGAGGTATCACCCGCTTCCCCTCCCTGAGCGGGTTTATTCCCTTCTATCCCCGGCCACTCGTGACCGGGGTTTTTTTTGGTGCGCCCGGCACGGGCGCACTCCTGGAGGTGCAAGTCCTCCCGCAAGTTGATCACGACGAGCGAAGCGAAGCGCAACTGCATGAGGGCGACCGAGTGTGGGAAGGAAGCGTGGAGCGCAGCTGCGAGCCGATGAACAAGAACCGGATAGAAGGCGCTGCCGAGCAGGGCGAGCGGGCCAAAGACCGCGAAGCTCTCGTGATCAAGGCGAGGTGGCGTAGATCCGGCGGTTGTGCAGCGAAGGAATGTGTTCTTACCCGGGGAGATCTCGCCTTATGGGTGAAAGCCCGACGGCCATGCCGGAGCGAGAAGTCAGCAGAGGCCGTAGTAGCTGGCGCCGGGGCCGATGAGGCCACAAGGTAAGAGTGAAGGGCCGAACGAGAGTGAGTGACCGAGGACACGTGTGATGTCAAAGGCCATGCGTCAGATGCCGGAGCCATCCGGGCGGGCGGGCGTAGCGCGCGGTGAAGCCGCGCGTGATCCTGTCAGCGACGAAGCCAGCGGCCCGCCGCGTGAACACCCGGGCACAGGGTCGGCAAGGCCAAAGGCGGGCACCGGTGGCCTGCTGGAAGCGGCGCTGACGAGACAGAACCTGCAACGGGCGTGGAAGCGGGTCAAAGCCAACCAAGGCGCAGCCGGGGTGGATGGACTCGGTATCGAGCAAACCGCCGAGCTGCTGCGCACGCGGTGGACGCCGAGGACGCCCGGGACCGCTACCTGCGCCATGTCGCGAAGGCCGTCACCACCAGGCTGGACGGCATCAAGGTGGTGGTGGACTGCGCACATGGCGCCGCGTCTGCCGCCGCACCGCTTGCCTACCGCGCCGGCGGGCGCCGACGTCATCACGCTGCACGCCGAGCCCAATGGACTCAACATCAACGAGGGCTGCGGATCGACACACATGGCGGTGCTGCAGCAGGCCGTCGTGGCACACGGCGCCGACATCGGGCTGGCGCACGACGGCGACGCCGACCGGTGCCTTGCCGTCGACGCCCGCGGCGAACTCATCGACGGTGACGCCATCATGGTGATGATGGCGCTGGCCATGCAGGAATCCGGGGAACTGGCCTCCAACACCCTGGTCGCCACCGTGATGAGCAACCTGGGCCAGCAATACGTCG